>NZ_FOAR01000013.1 GCF_900109755.1 Pseudomonas agarici
CTACGCCTTTGGGCCGACCGGTCGAGCCCGAGGTGAACATCACATACGCCAGGTTGTCCGGGTCGGCGCGGTTGGGCAGATCGCCGTCGTCCTCCTCGCTCCACGCCATCGCCTGGTCGAGGCACAGGCTGCGCACGCCCTCGGGAATCGGCAGGCGTTCGAGCAGCGCGGTCTGGGTCAGCAACAGGCGGCTGCCGCTGTCTTCGATCATGCACCGCAGGCGCTCCGCTGGATACTGCGGGTCCAGCGGCACATACGCGCCGCCAGCCTTGAGCACCGCCAGCAACCCCACCACCATGTCCAAGCCACGCTCGACGGCAATCCCCACCAGCACTTCGGGACCGACGCCCAGCGTTTTCAGGTGGTGGGCCAGGCGATTGGCCTGGCGATTGAGCTGGCGGTAGCTCAGGCTCTGGCCGGCGCAGATCAGCGCGATCTTGTCCGGCACCCGTTGGGCCTGCTGCTGGATCAACTCGTGAATGCACAGGTTGCTCGGATACTCGCGGTCGCGGCGGCCCCAGTCATGGGTCAGCAGCCGTTGTTCGTTCGTGTCCAGCAAAGGCAGTTCGCCGAGGCGCTGTTGCGCATCGCCAACCACCCCCCGCAGCAAGCAGGTCCAGTGAGCGGCCATACGCTCGATGGTTGCTGCCTCGAACAGGTCGGTAGCATAGGTGATCGACGCATAAAGCTGGCCGGCCTTTTCATGGGTGTCCAGGCTCAAATCAAATTGTGTACTGCGGCTTTCCCATTCGAGCGCCTCCAGCTCCAGGCCGCAGCCAAGCTTGACCGAAGTGATATCGGCAACCTCCGGCTGATGGTTGTACATCACCTGGAACAACGGATTGTGGCTCAGACTGCGCTCCAGTTTCAGCGCCTCGACCAGACGTTCGAAGGGCAGATCCTGATGCGCCTGGGCACCCAGTGCCGTCTTCTTGACGAGCTGCAACAGCTCGCCGATTCGCGTCTGGCCATCCAGTTGCACACGCAACACCTGAGTGTTGACGAAGCAGCCGATAAGCCCCTCGACCTCGCGGCGGTTACGGTTGGCTATCGGCACGCCAATACGCAGGTCGGTCTGGCCGGTGTAGCGGTGCAGCAGAATGTTGAAGGCGGCCAGCAACACCATGAACAAGGTCACCTGATGCTGGCGCGCAACCTGGCGCAACTGTTCGGCCAACGCCGCTTCCAGGGCAAACTCGAAGCGCCGCCCCTGGTAGCTGGGCAACAGCGGACGCGGATGATCGGTGGGCAGCTCCAGGACCGGCTGCTCATCGCCCAGTTGTGCCAGCCAGTAATCGAGCTGGACCTGCTGCTCGCCCGCCTCCAACCAGCGCCGCTGCCACAACGCATAGTCGCTGTACTGGATCGGCAGTGGCTCCAGGGTTGCCGTCCGCCCTTGCTCGCGGGCGTCGTGGAAATGGCAGAACTCGTCGATCAACACGTTCATCGACCAGCCATCGGCCACGATATGGTGCAAAGTCAGCAGCAGCACATGTTCCGTATCGGCCAGCTTGAGCAGGCGCACGCGCAACAGCGGCCCGTTCTCCAGATCGAAAGGCTGCAACGACTGCCGTTGCGCTTCCTGGCGCACCCGCGCTTCGCGCTCATCGACGGGCAACGCGCTCAGGTCGAGCTGATCGACGTGCACTGGCTGCCCGGCGGGCGTTTGCTGCACGGAGTCATCGGCCTGACGCTGGAACACCGTGCGTAAGGTCTCATGCCGCGCGACGAGATCGGCAAACGCCTGCTCCAGCGCTGACGTGCCCAGGCGACCACGCAGACGCACCGCCCCAGGCAGGTTGTAGGCACCACCCTGAGGATCGAGATGCCAGAGAAACCACATGCGCTGCTGGGCATAGGACAGGGATTGACGATCCGCCGCCGGGACATTGGTGGGGATCGGAAACAAGGAGAAGTCGACCCCCTCCCCACGCAGTCCCTCGAGGAACAACCGACGTTTTTCCAACGGCAGCTCGATGAATCGGCGGGCAAGTTTCAGGGACTTCTCAGCATTCATCTGGTTGCTTCCGTACAGGTTGGATACCGGGCATTGGCTCGACTACCCCTACAAAACGGATGAACTCTGGGGAAAATTAAGCCACGCCCGCCGCCGCAAAGGCCCAACCGGACTAAATTCACCGTCGTCGCGTTCGTTCATCAAAGACCTCCTTTTTTTGCAAAGGCGACGCTCATGACCACGGCAGCTTCCCTGGCAACCTCACTGGCAAAAAATCTACGCAAACTGGTGAGCGGCAACCCTTCACGCAGTAAGCCCTATGACTTGTTCGATATTGAACTCAAGCAGCGGATCACCCTCAGCCCATCGCTGACCCGCTTCGTCTTCACTGGCACCGACATCGCTCTGATGCGCACCCTGGCACCGGACCAACGGGTCAAGCTGTTCTTCCCCAGCGCCACTGGAAAACCGCCCAACCTCCCCAGGCAGGGCGATTGGCAAGCCGCGCGGCGCGATCTTTGCCCAGAACAACAACCACCGATGCGCACCTACACCATTCGTGCCCTGCGCCCCGCAATGGGCGAGCTGGATATCGACTTCGTCCTGCACGGCGAAAGCGGACCGGCATCGACCTGGGCCACTCACGCCCAACCCGGCGCCGCCCTGCAGATCGTGGCCCCCAACCGGGCACACAACGGCGATCCAGGCGGCTATGAATGGCAACCGCCGACAGGGATCCGAAAAGTTCTGCTCATTGGCGAC
Source organism: Pseudomonas agarici (assembly GCF_900109755.1). GTDB lineage: Bacteria > Pseudomonadota > Gammaproteobacteria > Pseudomonadales > Pseudomonadaceae > Aquipseudomonas > Aquipseudomonas agarici. The sequence continues at coordinate 2,720 of NZ_FOAR01000013.1, forward strand.
GAAACCGCACTGCCGGCGCTCGCCGGTATTCTCGAAGAACTGGCCGATCGGCCCGAAGCCATTCAGGTACAGGCATTCATTGAAGTTCCCCACGCGCAGGACTGCCTGCCACTGCGCTGTCCGCCTGACACCGAACTGAACTGGCTGCCAAGGGATGTGCTCAATAGCCAGCACGGCGAAGCCATGATCCATGCCGCTCGGGAACGGGCCAGACTGCCCAGCGTAAAGGCAACCGACAGGCCACTCGGCCCGCTCAAGGAGGTCGACATCGACAGGGACATCCTCTGGGAGCTGGCGGAGCCGAGCAACAACGAGTTTTACGCCTGGGTCGCCGGTGAGTCCGGGGCGGTCATGGCCATTCGCAAACACCTGGTCAACGAGCGCGCCATGGATCGCAAGGCACTTACCCTGATGGGCTACTGGCGCCTGGGCAGAACCCTGGCCTGATATCGGCCTGGCCAATCGCCCTTGTTTCTGGCAAGAGCGACTGTGGAAACATTTTCTTTCATCTTTCCCTTCAGGATTCCCACGCCTGGTTCGTCTTAAAGATATATGGCCGTTTCTCATCGAAAACGGCAGTCCCTCCTGGACCGCAGACAGATCACCCGTGTTGCTGTGGCTGCTGCGCAATCCGGGCGGCCCGCCCTGGAACAAGACGCGTATTCAATGTCGAAGAAGTCCCGCTCGAAAATCTGGTTTCTCGTCCATAGCTGGCTGGCGCTGCCCATCTGGTTCTTTACTCTGATCGTCTGTATTACCGGAACCCTGGCGGTGGTCAGCCAGGAAATCATCTGGCTGGTCAACCCCGAGGTCCGGGCAAGCCAACCATCAGACGACGCGCAACCGCTCAGCTACGAGCAGATACTGGCCGCCATCAAGCGCGCCGAGCCGCACACGGTCGTCGAATCCATCAGCCGCCCGGATGAAGCCCACTTCGCTCTGAATGTCGCGGCCAGTTATCCCGATGGCCGTTCGCTGACGCTATTTGTCAATCCCTACACCGGTGCCATCCAAGGCTCCAGCCCGGAGTTCGACTTCAAGGAATTCACTCGTGCCCTGCATGGCTGGTGGCTGGTCCCATTCACCAATGGCTACAGCTGGGGTTGGTATCTGGTGTCATTGTTGGGCCTGCCGCTACTGGCCTCGCTAGTCACCGGGTTGGTGGTCTATAAGCGTTTCTGGAAGGGCTTTTTCAAGCCCACACTGCGCTTCAACCATGGCGCGAGGATTTTTTGGGGCGACTTTCATCGCCTGAGCGGTATCTGGTCGATCTGGTTCATTGCGGTCATCTCCATCACCGGCATCTGGTTCCTGATCCAGGCCATTCTCGGCGACAACCATGTCACCCTCTCGACCCAGCCCGTACTCCCAGTCATCGCCCGGGAAAACGTACCGGTCTCGCCAACGGGAGAGCCGACCCGAATGATCGGGGTAGACCAGGCCATTACCCTGGCAGCCCAGCGGATTCCGGGACTTGAGCCCAGTTTTATCAGCCTGCCGGAGAATGCCTACAGCCATCTGCAAATCGGTGGTCGCGGCTGGTATCCGTTGATGTACCAGACTGCCGAGATCAACCCCTATAACGGAGAAATTGCCGCATCGCGCCTGCTGTCCGACCGCTCCGGCCTGGAGTTCGTCACCGAGTCGATGAGGCCCCTGCATACCGGCGACTTCGGTGGTATCTGGGTCAAGCTGATCTGGTTCTTCTTCGGCCTGCTGCTGAGCATGATGGTGTTGAGCGGCCTGCTGATCTGGAGCAAACGCACGGTACTGGCCACCCTCAATGCGCTCAAGCGCGGCAGCCAGGTCGCCCGCCCACATCCCAGCACTGCCGCCCTGGCACGTGAAACGCCGGAGGGCAATCTGTGAGCAAGATTCAAACCGCACCGCCATCTTCGACCTGGCGCAGTCTGTGGCGACGCTGGCGCTTTCACCTGAACATCCTGCTTATATTGATCCCACTGGGACTCATGCCCAAGTACTTCGCCAATGAGTCGTTGTTTCGCGGAGACAGCGGCTTGGGTGAGCGCGAACTGGGGTCTATCCAGGTCGGCCCCTGGAGCCTTGAGCTGGCGGAGCTGCGCGACGAACTACCGAGATTCGCAGGTCCAGCCGGCTACATGAAGAGTTTCAATGCCGCCCTGTGCGAGCGTTGCATCAATCAGGTCAAGGCAACCTATCTGCGCATCGGCAAACCGCGCAGCCTGAGAACCGCGGGAGTGATTTTCTTCGGTTCACCCTATCGCATGAGCGCTAGCGTTCCCATCCCCGAACGTACCCGGCTCGACGAGAACCTGTGGATCACCCTGGAAGGCTGGGACGGCTCGATGTACCAAGCCGCCATCCCGCTTTCCAAGGCTTCGCCAGCAACCATCGCCTGGCTGAAAAAACGAGGTGCCAAATCATGAGATTCGCTTCTTACCACACTTCGTTGCGACGCATCGGCGCCCCTTTGCTACTGGTGCTTTGCACCGTGTTCAGTACCAGCGTCCTGGCCCACAACCCCTTGTGTGAGTGCAAGCAAGTCGACAGCGAGCATATCCGTTGCAAGGGCGGTTTCTCTGACGGCAGCGACGCCCCAGGAGTGACGCTGGATGTGATCGGCTACGACGAGACCATCCTGCTACCCGGCAAGCTGGGGGCGGACTCGACGCTCACCTTCAAGAAACCGGGCACTGACTTCTATGTACTGTTCGACGCCGGCCCCGGCCACGTGGTGGAGATCGATCAGGCGGATATCCAAGCCCCATGAGCACCTCTATCACCCAGGTCGTGCGCCCCGCCGGCGCCGGCCACGAAACCCTTTATGTCTTGCTGTTCTGCCTGGTCGTGCTGCTGGTCGCCGGTGGCGTGGTGGCGTCGCATGGCGAGAAACCAGAGGCCAGCCCGATCGCGGCCCATCAGTTGGATGCACGCCGCGACCTCACTCCTGGCGAACAGGGGGTCTACGCCGACCTGCGGGTCACTCTCGATGAAATCCACCTGCTGCAACAGGACCAACAGAGCCTGCCCACCCCCGAGCAACTCGGCGAAGAAGGTTTTGCGCCCTTCGCCCAGGACGCCAGTGCGGTGAGCCGTGGCGGCCATGTCTGGCAGTTGCTGGACCAGGCTTACCTCGGCCTGAGCCAGGCCACCGCCATCGCCGGTTCGTTCCTGATGCGGGTCGGCGGCGACAGCAACGCCGCGCCGGACATCTGGCTCAATCGCAGCAGCGCCCTGGCGGCCCCTGTCGACCTGAGCGACAACGCTCTGATCACCAGCGGCTGGCAACAGGTGGTCACGCAATTCGATGCCGGCGTGACTCGCCGGCATCGGCACTGAACCTTTCGATTCAACCTCGGGGAAGATTATGTCCATTTCAGCTCTGTTCGGCCGCCGTCGCCTGCTCCTGGCGCTGCTGCTCTGGCCCCTGTTGCTGTCCCTCCAGGTCCAGGCCGACTCGGCCAAGCGCCTGCGCATCGGCATTACCCTGCACCCTTACTACAGCTACGTCGCCAATATCGTCGGCGACAAAGCCGAGGTGGTGCCGCTGATCCCGGCCGGTTTCAACCCGCATGCCTATGAACCCCGCGCCGAAGACATCAAGCGCATCGGCACCCTCGATGTGATCGTACTTAACGGTATCGGTCACGATGACTTCGCCGACCGCATGATCGAGGCCAGCGAAAAGCCCCGGATCGCGGTGATCGAAGCCAATGCAAACGTACCGTTGCTGGCCGCTACCGGCACCGCCGCCCGTGGCGCCGGCAAAGTGGTCAACCCGCACACCTTCCTGTCCATCAGTGCCTCCATCGCCCAGGTCAACAACATCGCCCGTGAACTGGGCAAGCTCGACCCGGATAACGCCAAGACCTACACCGCCAATGCCCGGGCCTACGCCAAGCGCCTGCGACAGATGCGCGCCGAGGCCCTGGCCAAGCTGAGCCAGGCACCCAAGGCCGACCTGCGGGTGGCCACGGTGCATGCGGCCTATGACTACCTGCTGCGCGAGTTCGGCCTGGAAGTCACCGCCGTGGTCGAGCCGGCTCATGGCATCGAACCCAGCCCGAGCCAGTTGAAGCAGACCATCGACCAACTGCGCGAGTTGGACGTGAAGGTGATCTTCTCGGAGCTGGACTTTCCTTCCACCTATGTCGAGACCATCCAGCGTGAGTCCGGGGTCAAGCTCTACCCGCTGTCGCATATTTCCTATGGCGACTACAGCGCCGACAAGTACGCCAAGGAAATGACCAGCAACCTCGACACCGTGGTTCGGGCAATCCAGGCAGCCGGCGCATGACGGTCGCCGAAAGCATTACCCGCGAGACTGTCGGGCCGGCCCTCGATTTCACTGCCGTCAACCTGACGCTCGGGCGTACCGCCATTCTCGACCATGTCACCTTCCAGGTCCGCCCCGGCCATGTGCATGCATTGGTCGGGCCTAATGGCGGCGGCAAGAGCTCGCTGATCAAGACCCTGCTCGGGCAGATGCCGCACCAGGGACGCCTGAGTCTGCAATGGCCGGGTACACCCGGCACGATTGGCTATGTACCGCAGGCTCTGGAGTTCGATCGGGGCTTGCCGATGACCGTCGACGACTTCATGGCCGCCATGTGCCAGCGCCGTCCGGCATTTCTCGGCCTGTCGCGGCATTTTACCGGGGCAATCGGCGCGGCGCTGGAGCGGGTCGGTATGCAGGACAAACGCAAGCGCCGCATGGGCGCCTTGTCCGGTGGCGAACGGCAACGGGTGCTGCTGGCCCAAGGCCTGATTCCCCCACCGCAATTGCTGGTACTCGACGAACCAATGTCGGCCCTGGACGAGGCCGGTATCCAGGTCTTCGAGCGCCTGCTCGGCGACTGGCGCCGCTCCGGTATCACCGTGTTGTGGATCGAACATGACCTGGAAGCCGTCAAGCGCCTGGCCGATCGCGTCACCGGCCTCAACCGGCGGGTACTGTTCGACGCCTCGCCAACCGAGGCCCTGACCCCGGAGCGCCTGCTGACGTTGTTCTCCACTCATCCGCGCGGCCTCGACGCGATGCCCCCAGACGGTACCCGAGCATGACCTACGAAGCTTTTCGCCTGACAATCCAGGGCTGGGCCACTTCCGGTTTCCTGCCGGCGGCGCTGGCCTACGGCTTTGTGATCAACGCGCTGATCGCCGGACTACTGATCGGCCCTGTATTAGGCGGTCTCGGCACCCTGGTGGTGGTCAAGCGTTTCGCCTTCTTTTCCGAAGCGGTGGGCCATGCGGCCCTGACCGGTGTGGCCATCGGCATCCTGCTCGGCGAACCCTACACCGGTCCCTATGGCAGCCTGTTCGGCTACTGCCTGCTGTTCGGCGTGCTGCTCAACTACCTGCGTAACCGCACCGGACTGGCTCCCGATACGCTGATCGGCGTGTTCCTTTCGGTGTCCCTGGCCCTCGGTGCGAGCCTGCTGCTGGTGCTGGCCGGCAGGATCAATGTGCATATCCTCGAAAACGTGCTGTTCGGCTCGGTGTTGACGGTCAACGGCAACGACCTGCTGGTGTTGCTGATTGTCGGCTCGCTGGTAATGAGCCTGAGCCTGGCGCTGTACAACCGCATCATGCTCGCCAGCTTCAATCCGCAACTGGCGGCGGTGCGTGGCGTCGCGGTGACGGCCCTCGACTACCTGTTCGTGGTGCTAGTGACACTGATCACCGTGGCCGCGGTCAAGGTCATCGGCGCTATCCTGGTCGGCGCCCTACTGGTAATCCCGGCGGCCGCCGCGCGTCTGCTCAGCCAGTCGCTCAAAGGCTTCTTCTGGATCTCCGTGGTAATTGCCACCGTCAGTACCCTGTGCGGCATCTTGCTGCCGATCCTGTTCGACCTGCCCGTGCCGTCCGGCGCGGCGATCATCTTGATGGCCGGTATCGCCTTCGCCCTGGCGGCGATCGCCCGTGGCACCGTGCCCAGTCTCAAAGGGAATATTGGATAAATGCCGAATCTACGTCCCCTGACATTCATGCTCCTGCTGAACGGGCTGTTCAGCACCGCACTGTGTGCCAGCCAGGCACCGAAGCCTATTGCCGCCCAGTCGGTGCGTATCCTCGCCAGCCTGCCAGTCACCTATGGTCTGGGCGCGATCCTGCTCAAGGACACCGACGTGGTGCTACAACGTGCCGCCGACGCCAATCTACCCGGCAGCCGCCACAGCGCCTACTTCAGCGGGCGCGGCGCGCCGAACCTGAAAAAGCTGGCGAGTCACGCCGATGCGGTGATCGGCCTGCGCTCGCTATGGCCCGACGACCCGCTCTACCCCATGGCCCGGCGCAGCAATGTGCGGATCGTCGAAGTGGATGCGGCTCGCCCGGTGGACGCCGGCCTACCGGGCATCGCGGTGCAGGCGGGCCAGGGGGTGGACGGCCTGGACAGCCAGCCGTGGCTGTCGAGCAATAACCTGGGGCGCATGGCCGATGTGATTGCCGCCGATCTGGTGCGCCTGGCTCCACAAGCCAAGCCAAAGATCGAGCGCAACCTGGCAACGCTCAAGCAGCGCCTGCTGCAGCTCAGCGCCGACAGCGAGGCGCGGCTGGCAAAGGCCGACAACCTCGGCGTATTCAGCCTCTCGGAACGATTCAACTACCTGCTGGGCGGGCTCAACCTGGACCTGATCCAGGTTGATGCCCGCACCGATGAGCAATGGACGCCCGAGGCCGTGACCAGACTCAGCGAAACGCTCAAGGGCGCCGACGTCAAGCTGGTGCTGGACCACCGCCAACCACCAGAGGCGGTGAAATCGGCGATCCGCCGGGCCGGCAGTACGCTGCTGGTGCTCGATACCAAGAGCGCCGACCCACTGACCGGGCTTGAGGACTCGATCAGCCAGGTGCTGGAGAAGCTGGCACCACCCTAGTAGCCCGTGTGGGGTGAGTTCTGTTAGTCAATTTCGCTGCCACCCGCCGCTGGCCGCTGGCCGGCGTTGCTGTTGCTCGCCATAGCCGGGCGAGACGGGTCACAGCGCCTTGGCCATGAATTTGTGGCATCTGAACTTGAGCTAACGAACTCACCGTATAGGCCACAAGAGCGAGGCGCATGAAGCAATCGCGCCTTCAAAAAAACTCATGCGAAAAATAGTAATTATTTACCTCCGCAGCATTGCTTTATTTATGCAACATACATAAATCAAAAGCACAACCGAGGTAGCACGATGGACAACTCATCATCTAAAAAAACACATGTTACTTATTTTACCAGAGAAATTGAAAACAACTATTCATTTATCAAAAAAAAACTTCCGGAGTGGATAACCACTGCATCACAGGATCAACGTCGATCCCTGAGCCAAAATATTCGTCAGAGTCAATTTTACAAAAACAAAACAACAGAACACTTGAGAGATCTACAAAGCATTGATGAATTTGCGCAGCCTTTACTACAAAAAGCACTTGATGATGAGTTCGGCTCCGGATTGGATGTCAAACATGACACACTGAAACATGTACATCTCATCAACGCAGGCACCATCAGCACCCCAAGAAATGAAAAAATAACTTATCAAAGCTTATTAGAGGCCGCCCTACAGAACTTTGAAATGTTCGAGACCCTCCCCCATGGTTTCAATACTGGTTCTGCCCTATTACGAAAAAGCAACGTTCCGCTGAAAAAGACAATACGCCCTCAAGATTTCGCTCGACTTTGCCGAAAACTTGACTTGGGAGAACAATACCAAAAACATATCAATCATTTTTATTGGCCGAAAACCACGACTGGCGCGCCCCGCCGTCAATTTGCCGCAGACTCTGCACTCAGAGAACGCTATGAATTACAAGTAAAAGCCCATATTGCCTTTATGAAAGGAGAAATCGATCAGTCCGCTTTTGACCTTTTGATAAGCCTGGGGGAGACGCCTCGCTGGAAAGGAAAACCGGTGCGTTGTTGCCGATTGGAAATGTTGGATATCGCGGTCCCTCAGCAACAAACACAGAACGACACACTGCCGTCTTCAGACCCTTTGGTGGTACTGTATGAGTCCATATTTACCGCAAAGCAGTATAAAAAAGCTCATTTGAAAGGCGTTTTGCTCATTGAACATCTGTCCGCGGCCGATCATGAAGACCAACCTTGCCTGGTTTTTTTATCAAAGGCCGAGCGCCCCTTCAGAGAATATAGCTCGTTTACCTTATTCAAAGAAGACATCAAAAAAGATTTGAAATCAAGCATCGATTTCAAGAAAAAATTCGCCACCTACCTGGATAAACGAATCCAACCCGCTTTTTTTGCCAGGCTTGATGAAAAATTTTATCCTTATAATATTTTGGCCAAAAAGCGCATTGAGGATCCAGATGCGGATTTACAAATAACCCGAAACGCCATCAACGCCCCCTATGATTTTCTTGTCTATCAGCATTTCTCAAAAGTCGTCGACGATGCACGTGTATTAGCCGTTCCTACCGGAGACGAAGACAAAAAGTCTCGATTGGAACGAGCAGAACTGATCTCTAGTTGGTCGCTAAATCTATTTAACGTCATCGCAGCCTTTATACCAGGCCTGAATACCGCAATGCTCGGTGTATTTGCAGCACAACTATTGAGTCAAACTTATCACGGCATAGAGCAATGGCAAGAAGGGGATAAAACAGAAGCGCTCATGGCTTTCCTTGGCGTCATTGTCAATATAGAGCTTATTGGCGCTGGTGGCATTATAGCCCATGATTTCGAAGGTTCATCACTGGTCAATGACCTGGAAAAAGTCAGCTTACCCAATGGTGAAAAACGCCTATGGAAACCTGACCTGAGTGCCTATGAACACACACTGGATCTTCCTCGGACGTTGGAGCCTGACTCGCGGGGTATCTATACCCATGCCGGTGAACAAATTCTGCCGCTGGAGGGAAGGCACTATAAACTCGACTACGACCCTGTCAAACAAGACTACAGCGCATGGCACCCCGACAACCCGGATGCCTATAAGCCAACCTTTGAGACTAATGCCAAAGGCGCCTGGTTTCATTGGTCCGAGAGGCCCATGACATGGCAGAGAGATCAGTTATTCAAACGTCTGGGCCCTGATGCGACCAATCTTTCCGAGAGCACGGCCGAACGTTTGATGAAAACAAGCGATATCTCAGAGTCGGCGTTACGCCGCACTCACCTTGATCATCAGTCGCCACCCGCATTATTGGACGACAGCCTGACACGCGTGAAGCTGGATCAGGACATCAACCGTTTTAAAGTGCGAATGGACAACGGCAACTCGCCCGCCATCGGCAGAGACGAGTTCAGCATGCAACTTCAATTGCTGGTCAGCGATCCGAACTGGCCAGCATCGAAAACAATCCGCTTGCTGGACGATCAAGGGCGACCCTTGCGGGTCTATCCAAACGCCCAGAGTACCGGGCAACCATTTGATATCAAATGGACGGACTTTCAAAAAGCCGAATCACTCGATCGCATTCTAGATGGATTGAGCGACGCCGAAAAGAGAACCTGGCTCGGCCAGGACGTGGACCGTCTTGAGCCCCTTCACCTGTTAAGGAAAAGACTGGGAAGCCTGGCTGAAAAACATCGACGAAACTTATTTACTTCTCATTACCAGCAGAGGGCTTCCAGCGAGCATGCAGGAGTGAGGTTGATCACAAATGAATTCCCCGAACTGCCACCTTCAGCGGCTCTGGAACTGATTGACAACGCCCCCCCGGCAGAGTTGCAACACTTGAATTCAACCCAACGACTGCCACTGCGAATGGCCGAGGAGGCACGCGCCTATGCGCAAGAGACCCGCATAACCAGGGCCCAGGAAGGTATCTATCTCGACTCAGTGTTCAATCCGGACAGTGAAATCTTGATTATGCGGATGCTCCAGCGCCATCCGGGGTGGACCAAGGATATACGCATTGAAATTCGCGACCGCGCTTTCAACGGACCGTTGTTGGACAGCGTGGGAGACGTGAATACCCCCGCCGAAAAACTCAAGGTCCTGGTACGCGACGACAACCGCTACGAAACCTATGCCGTCGACCAACAGGAACTGCATGGCCCCGATAATCTGTATGCCTCAATCTTGCACGCCTTGCCGGATCGGGAACGTGCAGCGCTGGGTTTTCCAAACACCGGACAAGGCTGGCAACTAAAACAATGGCTGCACCAACAGCCTCCATTGTCCCGCCAAGAGATTCGCGCGGATCTTGGTATGCCTGCCCTTGAGCCTGATCGTGCTCCGCCCATGAGATTAAGTCGCGACAGAATCGGTTATCAGACAGACGACCGCTTGAACCGCTGTCCGCGACAGGTCCTCGGCTGCCGCCCGGAAGGGTTGAAGAATCATATGGAGAGATTGTATCCGGGCTCTCCTTACAATGAGGTGGAGCGTTTCCTTTCGCTGCAAGGCGTTTCCGATACACAGGTTCATGCACGATTGGTGGAACTCGAACATGAGTACCAGACGTTAGACGATCGACTCGCCTCATGGGCCGTGGATCAAACCATGCAGAACCTGCCAAACGGCTACGTTTACATCCCTCTCTCAGATGCAAGACAGTTCATACGCAATGAACTTCTTCGTTGCTGGCGTAGGCAGCCTCCGCTGCCCGGTCAGCGTCTGGCGCCCATCGGTAGTGAAGGGTATACGCTTCATCTTACCGGCGTTGATGGTGGCAACCCTCCTGCCATAACCGCCGACTTCGCCCACATAGAATCCTTGGCGATGACCAACCAAACAATGACCGGTTTGGCCGAAGTCAATGTATTTTTGAATCGCTTCGCGCATTTACGCTGGCTGGATATGAGCAGTGGCTACCTGACGGGGCTGCCTCAAGCCATAGGCCAAATGTCGGAACTGACCACACTTAGATTATCGGCGAACCGGATAGTGCTGACGCCGGAGATGGCCACGGCCCTGGCCAACCTGAGGCGATTGAGGACACTGAACCTCTCGAACAATCCGCTCGGCCAGGTGCCAGATGTCAGGGCCATGCGGGGCCTCACTGAATTGTCTTTGGCAAACACCGGTATTAACACATGGCCAGCCGGCTCAATGGAATTACCAAGCCTGCGCGCACTGGACTTGAGTGGTAACCAGATTACCGATATCCCATTAACGCTGACTGCCCGTAGCGCCGAGGAAAATAATGGTGTCCTGATTCACGACAACCCATTGTCCGACGCGGCGCAAGAGCGGTTGGCGGACTACCGGCAACGCACGGGTAGTCGATTAGGGCTTGAGCCTGAACCGGAGTCACCTTCCGACTCAGATATTGATGACTCAGATATTGATGACTCCGACATTGACGACTCTGATTTTGGTGACCCTGACGTTGATGACGCCCCCCCTGCAAGGGGCAGGGTTGATGCATGGCTACTGGATGTTCCACCAGGTGAGCAAAACGAGAAAGCGCAACTCTTTATGGATCTTCAAAAGGAGCCCGGAGCGAGTACATTTTTTTATGTGCTGAATAAAATGAAAACCTCCAGGGATTTTTCCCATCCCACCTCGCGCGCCAGATTATCTCGGCGGGTATGGAGAATGCTTGAAGCAATGGGCGACAGCGAGGAACTTCGGCAAAACATTTTCTCCCTGGCGGAACGTCAACCGACATGCGGCGATGGCTACACGATTATCTTCAATGATTTGGGTACTGCCGTACTGGCTCACGAAGCTGGATCCAATATGACCGCCTTGATGCGCGTTATAAAAGGCTCCGCACGGCAGAAACAGGTCAAGGTCATTGCGGCAGCCGAGGTCGAGCGGCTCAGAGGACTCGGACGAGCAGTGGATGATGTTGAAATTGAATTGGATTACCGCATCCGTTTGTCGGGCAAACTGGAACTGCCCTGGGAGGCGGAGAGCATGCTATTTCCTGGCATGAGCCATCTGACTCAAGCGGATATAGATACCGCCTATCGAACCATACAGGCCTTGGAGGCTACACCCGGCTACTGGACAGGCGCTTTTACCGATGACTATATCTGGGAAGAGTTTTTAAGAAAAAAATACGCACATGAATTTTCCATTCACTCGATTTCGCTTTACGAAAAAGCGGATGCCCTGCTCGACCTGAGCAACCATCAACAAGAGCTGCTGGACGCCGGGCGGCTTGCTCCACCGCAAACGCTGCAAGAACTTCAGAGTAACTTCAATAGCAGCCTTGATCGCGTCATGGAACTGTACCGCTTGACAACGGAAGATATTCTTGTCGACGCTCAGGTTCCCGATAGTTTTATAAAAACTCAGCTTGATGCCATCAGCACAGCCAGATCCGCGAATGAAAACGACTTACTGGAGCAACTGACCCAGATCGAGCTGGAAAGACGACCTATCGCCCCTCTCCCTGAACTTGAGACGTCGATGACGTGAAATAGCTGCCGCTTTTCCCCGGTATCTAGCGGCCTGTGCGGTTAGTTCACTAGTTCAAGTTCGAATGCCATCAGCGCCTTGGCGACGAGCAGCAATGCCCCTCAGGGGCTGGTGGCACCGAAGTTGACTAACAAAACCCGCCACACAGACCACTGGAGTCATCGTCGCTCACACTCGATCCGCATCTGTCCGAAAGGTCCGGGATGCGGTTTCCACCGTTTGTTCCTGGAGCACGACATGTCGCCCAAGCTTCCTGCTCGCCCTGTATTACCCGCGACCCAAAACGCCCGACCGTCCTCGATTCCTATCCCGGTATTACCTGCCGTCCGAGCCAGCGACACGGCGATTGCCGGCCCCTCGACTCGGCCCCACTTCAGCGCAAGCCAAGACACGCCCTGGCATGTTTTGTATCAACCGCACGCACGACGGTGCCCAGATTATCCACAGAGCTTGGGACAGGTCGATACGGCGGACGCTGATCAGCCGCGATGAATCCGCTCAATACCATGTCACGCGCGCCGAATGGAATTTGAGTGACGCCAACCGTTTCGACAGCATCGACAGCCTCGCCCACCATCTGTTGACCGTGGCTGGCCTGACTTCGCGGGTAATCCTCCCGACGTAGAAGGGCACACTGAAGACAAATAAGTACCGCAGCGTCAAAAACACTCGTGGCGATACTCCTTCGTGTGTTTCCTCGAACCTCACGATAAAAGGATTTATCCATGGTAAACATGCGCAACAAGGCCGAACAGGTTAGTCGCTCCATCGACGGCATCGTCATCTCGGACATTGTTTCAAACTCGACCTTACAGAATCTGTCCAGCAAGCCCGCCCCTCCGTCGGTACGGCCCCATGTCCCCCTACCAGCCAAGGGAAGGGCAGGCCTCGCCGAACTGGACACGCGCCTGGGACCCATCACCCTGGACACGTTTGTTATCAGTCGCGTGGAACTCTACGACATGGGAGCCCGACTCAACGGCCGCCCTCTCGAGAGCACCGGTCCGCTGCTCGAGAACAGCGCCAGGTCGCTGATCGATGGCCTGCGATTCGAAGCGGCTGAACTGCACCACCATCTGAAGATGGCGGGCGACATCGATCAGCGTTCGGTCGATGTGCTGTTTGAAATTGCCTCGCACCGTTCGTTACAAGCTCCACCCTTGCTCAACACGAGCAAACAGCCCCTTGCCGACAGCCTGATGAAGCACCTCAATCATTTGCTTATCCGACTGCAGAACATGCAAGTCCTGACGCATAAGTATGTCTCTTTCAATTTTCCTGACTGGGTCGATTCGACCAAGAGCGGCAGTGCGCTCACGGCGGGAATGGGGATGCAGGCCTATGGGATCTACAGCGGCCTGGTCGGTATCAGAGAAGCGCTGAAAAGCGCCGACTACACGGACGCTGCGGTGAACGCCGGCAGCGTTGCCACCGAACTGACATCCGTGTTGCTCGAACGTGGCCTGAGGAAAACCGGGGAAGCCCTGCTCGGCCAGGGCGGCAGGATTTTCCAGGGTTTTCGTGCAACTTCCGCCGGCCTGATGCTGAGTCGCAGCGCCGGCCTGCTGGGCAATGTGCTGACCCTGCCGTTCGATATCCACAGCGCGGTCACCGCCTTCAAAAATGCCGCCAAGACCAGCGGCAAGGAAGCGATGGACCATTACGTCGGCGCCGGTTTCAGCGTTGCCAGCGCCACCTTGTCGCTGGCGCTCGGCGCGGCCGCGGCCGCCGGATTCAGCTCCGCCGGCCCGCTCGGTCTGATGGCGTGCGCAGTGTTGATCGTCGGCGCAAAGATCTACAGCGCCGTGCGCCAGGTCGACGATATCGACGATTACATCGAACTGACCGTCAACGAGCGTTGGCGCTCGGGTTGGTTCGCCTTTACCGGACAGGCACTGGATCGTGAAGTCACGGACCGCTACCTGCTCGAACGCACCCGGGTCGACTATGGCAACGCCCTGGAAACCCGGGCCAGGGCGCTGCTCGACGTGGAAATGAAGGAAACCCTCGCTGGGGTCGTCAACGGCAGCTTCCACGTCGAGCTGGAGCCTGTCAAACATTGGGCACACCGCTGGGAGGGCGAGGAACAGCCTTATACGACCGTCAATACCCCGGTTATCCACGAGGGCGATGATGTCATCGATGCCGCGACGGGCCTGGAGCAAGTCCCAGGCTCGATCATCGGCGCACCTGGGAAAAAAAAAGCCGTGCTCTGGCAATTAGGCGGCGGCAACGATCAGGTCACTGGCGCACGCCAGCAAGCCAACTACTTTGCGTTTTCCACCGGCGCCAAGAGCCTGATCGGCGGCGACCACGATGACGCCTTTCTGTTTCAGGCCCAGGCAACCTTGAGCGCCCCTGGCGTGCCCGCCCTCAGTACGTTACAGGGCGCGCACGGCCAGGATACGCTATCGCTGCAAGGGCAAGTGCCGCCACGCCATACCCTCCACTTCGTCGGCCACGAGATTGATCTGCACAGCGGCAGGCTGGGTTTGCGCCGCCATAGCGCTGACGCCGATCCACTCGCCTATGCCACGCTGGCCTCCATCGAACATGTCGAGACGCTTGCCGGGGGCAGCAGTCGCGTGACCGGCGATGCGCGGGCCAATCACATCACCCTGTTGGGGCTCGATGACCAGGCGAGCGGTGGCGACGGCGACGACCATTTCACACTCAAGGGCACTGCCAGTACAGTCGCCGGAGGCTCCGGCCAAGACCACTACCGGCTGGCTGCGACGGCAAGGACCGTGACACTCGAGGAGGACGGGCGCGAGCCCAGCACCCTCGTACTGGACTGGCCCATGGAGCGTATCCAGAGCTGGCGCGTTGTCGGCACCGCGCTGCTCGTCACCTCGTTGCCCAACGAGAAGGGCGGACAGCCCGCTCACCAATTAACCATCAAGGATGTCTATCGCAATGACGGCGGGCGGCAACTGCAAAACGACCTGCTGTTGTTTGTCACCCAGGAGGGTTTCACCCTCAAACCCGACCTGCCGACGACGCTGCCAGGCACGCGCGACCAGGATATCCAGGTCACGGTGCTAACCGTCGGACAACTGCCACCAGCGCCGCAGCCGGTCAATGGCGGCGAATACCTGCTCCCCGGAGCCTCGACAAACGGCTACTTCCTCGCCAGGGAGACGCTGGACACCACCTTCCAGATCACCTATGACGATACGCGGCCATCAACCACGCTCTACCTGGACTACGCCAGCGATGAGATCGAGCAGGTCAGCGCGCATTACCACGTGCAAGCGCGGCGCATCGGCGCCTTCAACTATCTGGACTACAACGATGCCCGTCTGGTCATACGGTTCCACGACCAGAGCCAACTGACGCTCAAGGACTGGGTGGTCCGGGGCACGGGCAAGCCGACAGATGTCGGCGCCTCGCTGCATAGCGCCGGGTTCGACCTGAACCATGGGATAGTCCTGGCGCTGCGCGATGGCAGCTCTTACCAGGTCGGCGCGCCGACCGCCAGCTATACCGACGACTACCACAACCCAGGCACCAGGACCCTCGATGGCCGTGGGTCGTTGCATAAACGCACAGGCCACCGCCTGTTCCGCTCACCGGAAAACCGCAACGTCCTACTGAAAAACCACGCGCAACGCGTCGACTTCAAGGCCGGCAGCGATTCGACGATCTACAACCTGGAAGGCATGAGTTCAACCTATGAACTCTATCCCCGCGCTGGCACGACCATCCGCCTGTCGACACCGGCAGCCCTGGCGAAAACCGCCAACGCATCGACCTGGTACATCCATACCCAGGCCAGCGCCCAGATCATGACGCGTGGCGATATCAAGCTCACCCCCCAGCAGCTATGGATCGGCAATATCCGTGTACTGCTGCCCGCCGACGACGATCCCAGGCAACCTTTGGACCTGATTCACATCGTCCTGACCTCCGGCGACCGCTATGAGGTCGATCGGATATTCGATCAACTCTTGTTGCATGAACTGAACGCCCGCGCCCACACCAATATCGAGGCCATAACACGCTGCATCGAACAGCATCAGGCGCACGGCGAGCTGGCCAGCAGTCGCGTCAGGGTCAGAGGATTGAGGGTGAGCAGTGCGCCGGATTCCAGTGCACGACCACAGGCGGCCTACGATGCGCTCATCTACGACACACTGAGGCGCCAGTGGCGCACGGACAACGTCCAAGCGTCCCTCGTGGACCCCACGGACCTGTTTATCCATACCCCTCGCTAAACGGACAGCGCCGGCCCGAGGCGCACGACGCCCCGATGGCCGTCCGGCAATCAACGAAAGGATTCCACCATGTCCCCCAAGACGCCCATACGCCCTGGCACATCAAACACCGGCCAAGCCAACACACCGACCATCAGAGCGCCCGACAGCAACCCACCGATACTCAGCCGCCGTCCCGGCACCGCTCACCCGATGCTGCCAGGCGTGGCCGCGAATCTTCCGGCCACTACATCAGCAGCGGCTGTCAGGGTGCAACTCCCCGATCCGGTCCCAGTGACCATCAGCAATATCGCCGGTGCCCTTGCCAACCGCCTGCCGCTGGCCCGGCCCTTGAGCGCCTACGCCAGGCCCGCGCCCAGAGGCTTGGCGCCGCCCGACAGCGATGGCTTTCGCGTGGCCCAGCAGCGCAGGTTCGTCAACCTCGATGATGGCCAGATCGTTATGGTCCGCTATGATGAAAGCGCCGCAGCCTACCGCGTCCAGGCCAGGGAAGAACATCTGCCCTCCGGCCCGGCCTTGTACCGGGTCGAAGGCAGCGACATCTGGAGAGAAAGCGGCATTGCCGGCGCATTGCGCCAGTATCAGCTACCGGCAAGAAGCTCCGCGACGGAGGGTGGACATCCCGAGCAAATCACCAGCCACCACCCACTCCTGCAATACCGATCACGGTTGTTGAACGATGCCGAGAGCTACTTCAAAGACCACAAGATGCCCGATCGCCCGCCTGTGCCTAAACTGCATCCGGAGGCGAACGAACGGGTGCTGATCGAGACACTCTACCGACACAGCGAAGGGCTGATCATTGGCGAAAACCATGCCGCTTCAGGCGCCAGGCTGTTCCTGGTCACGAACATGGCGACATTGGCTGAACACGGGGTCAGGACGCTCTACGTGGAACGCCTGAGAACAGACGTCGAACAAGTCCACTTGGATACCCTCCATAACACCGGGATCCTGAGCAGTTCCCTGGACAGCTATCTGCGAATACTCGACGGCGACTACGCCCATGCAGCACCGGGCGCCTGCAGTTACTACAACCTGATCAGCACGGCACGGGCCCAGGGCATTCGGGTACAAGCGCTCGATTGTGCCGCGAGTTACTCCCACGGTGTGCCCCATGATGGCATGTTCAATCGAGCAACGGCCCTGAGCTACCATGCCCATCGCCTCATCGAGGCCGATCGATCGAGTGGTCGCCAGGGCCGGTGGCTGGCCCTGGTGAATATTCATCACGCCACTGGCTATGCGCCTAAAACCACGCCGGGCCTGAACCGACTACAAGGCGTAGTAGGACTGGAGGCCGAAGATGTCATGAGCGGACCCGCCATGCGCGCGATCCCTGTGCCGCCGCTCAACGCGGACGATCCAATGCGCCTGGTCCGCTCCGACCTGAAGTTGTCCGTGAAGGTGCCATGGCGAGAAGCCCTTGAAATACCTCTCCAATACCGAAACGCACTGCAAGTTCGAATTCGCAGCCCGGAAGAGATTGTGCGCAGAACCCACTTCGGAATTGACGAGCGAGCCACGGACGAGATGATCATCGATGACTTCCTGCGACGCGAGGAGCGCCTGAACGGCACCAGCGAGAGGTTTTTCCGGCGGCACTACGCCAGCCGCCATGCTAATCCGCGAGCGCTCCAGTCGCCAGCCGACAGCAGCGAGTCGCGAGTCCTTGAAAGCCTCTATGAAGGGCATGATGGGCTGGTACTGGGGACTGAGCCGGGATCAATCACCGCCAGGAAGCTTTTGCTCGACAATATGCAGACCCTGGCGACACTCAAGGTTGAAAAACTCTATGTGCAAAACCTTCTGACAGATCTGGACCAGCCTTTTATCGACGATTTTTATGCCACGGGCATCATGCCCAAGGCTTTTGAAACGACCCTTGCCGCCGAAGATTCGCGACAAGCGCTGGGCCTGACCAATGAATACTCACTGCAACGCCTGCTGATCAGTGCGCGTGAGCACGGCATCAAGGTCCAGGCACTCGACATGGCCGCCAGCTACAGAAAACAGCAACAGAAGCACAATGTGCCGACTTTCAACTACATCGCCCACACAATCATCGACAACGATCAACAACACCACGGCGCCCACAAATGGTTGGCGCTGGTGCTCGACGTCCACGCGGGCAACGTCAGGGGAGTGCCGGGCATTGCGCAACTGCAAGGGGTGTCAAGCCTGCGGACTGTCGCCATAGGACCGCAGACCAGTCCAAAGCTAGACCGCGATCCCGGCTACGTGGGGCGCTTTTATGATCGTAATGAGTATGTCCGTACCGATCTGGTACTGGAGGTCAACACTGATTCGGCCCCCGGGCAGCGGGTTGCGCAGGACCCAAGAAGCTGTCTGGACTGGCGGGAGGTTGAATCCAGCTTCCTGGTAGAAAGACAGGGCGACAAATTCATACTTGTGCAGAAAAGCTACCGCCTAGATGAAGAGCACTATGTGGAGACGCCCATCGAAGTACATGACGGCAAATACTCCCTGCCGCAAGGCGTCACCCTGCTCAACGGCGTGCAATACCACAGCCTCGCGGATCTGGTCTGGGGACTCAAGGGCGCGGGTTACGTACAGGCCGCTGAAATCCCTGGGGTGATTCCTATTCCCGCCACGCCCAGGCTCGACACCCATCCGCAACTCCATCGGCCCGGCATGTTTCTCTTCGATGAGACAGCGAATGGCCCGGTGCTCATCAATCGATCAAGGGATCGTTCGTTGACGGTGACACCTATCCGGCGCAACCCAGCCGGCAAGTTGTATATCAACCACGCACGCTGGGGCTACGACGAAACCAGACTGTTCGACAGTCAGGACGACCTGAGCAGCGATTTGATTCAGCATGTAAGCCTGATGCCTTATAGGGCCTCCTTCGACTTCTGAGAACCGGCCCCCGGCCCGCCGTGCGGAACGGGGGCCGACTTTCAGCCGGCCAGGGCCTGGGCATCCATCTTCTGGCGCAGGCTCAGCGGGCGCATATCGGTCCAGACCTCTTCGATATATTCCAGGCACTCCTTCTTGAAACCGCTTTTACCCACGGTGCGCCAGCCGTTGGGAATCGCCTTGTAGTCCGGCCAGATGGAATACTGCTCCTCGTGGTTGACCACCACTTGGAAAAGAATATCGTCGCGGTCAAATACTGAAGTCATTGCGGTTCTCCGTGAGAGTGGATTGAGGCTGCACCCGTCGCACAGCACTCGTGTAGATGAAAACGTTCGCCGCCGCCGAAAAATTAGAGCATGGCCACCGCAGCGGCCACCGCCCGGCCAAAAATCCGCGCCACTTCGTCGACCTGAGCGGCGGTGATCACCAACGGCGGCAGGAAGCGCACCACGCCGCCGTGACGCCCGCCCAGTTCGAGGATCAGCCCGCGCCTGAGGCACTCGCGCTGAATCAGCGGCGCCAGGCGAGGCAGCGCCGGCGGATGGCCCTGGGCATCCGGGGTGCCGTTGGGGTCGACCAGTTCGACGCCCATCATCAGGCCACGGCCGCGAATATCCCCCAGGTGCGGAAAGTCGCACTGCAGCAGGCGCAGATGCTCGCCAAGGCGCTCGCCCATGGCCGCCGCGTGGGCTGGCAGATCATGCTCCGTGAGATAACGCATCACCGCCGAGCCGGCGGCCATGGCCATCTGATTGCCTCGGAACGTTCCGGCATGAGCGCCCGGAGCCCAGGTGTCGAGCCAGTCGCGATAGACCATCACCGCCAGGGGCAGGCTGCCGCCAATGGCCTTGGACATCACCACCACGTCCGGAATGATGCCCGCATGCTCAAAAGCGAACATCTTGCCGGTACGGCCAAAACCGCTCTGGATTTCATCGACAATCAGTGCCACGCCGGCTTTTTCGGTGATCCGCCGCAGGCCGCGCAACCAATCGAGATCCGCCGGGATCATGCCGCCCTCGCCCTGCACCGCCTCGACAATGATTGCTGCCGGCAACGGCACGCCGCCTTCGGGGTCGTGCAGCAGGTTTTCCAGATAATGCAGATTGACCTTCACGCCCTGCGCGCCGCCGAGGCCGAACGGGCAGCGATAATCGTAAGGATAAGGCAGGAACTGCACGCCACTGCCCAACAGCGCGCCCAGCGGCTTTTTTGGCCCCAAGCTGCCCATCAGGCTCAACGCACCCTGACTCATGCCATGATAGGCGCCCTGGAACGACAAAACGGTACTGCGGCCCGTGGCGCTGCGCACCAGCTTGAGGGCCGCCTCCACTGCATCGGTGCCGGTCGGACCGCAGAACTGAATCTTCGCCTCGTTGGCCAGGGCCTTGGGCAACACGCCGAACAGGTCCTGGACAAACCGGTCCTTGACCGGTGTGGTCAGGTCGAGGGTGTGCAGTGGCAGCTCATCGATCAATACCTGCTGGATCGCCTCGATCACCACCGGGTGGTTATGCCCCAGCGCCAGGGTCCCGGCGCCCGCCAGGCAATCGATGAAACGTCGACCCTCGACGTCTTCGACATACAGCCCGCTGGCCCGCTTGAGCGCCAGCGGGATGCGTCGAGGGTAGCTGCGGGCATTGGATTCCTGACGGTTCTGCCGGGCCAGCAACGGCGACTCGTCGAACTGATAAAGCGTTTCAACCGATGCGGGGCTGATCCGGGCCGGCTGATCTTCGATAAGGCTGGTAGCGACTGACATCTCTCGATCCCTCAATACACAGGTGTGATGACCCAAACCTCTACCCGCCTGCACGCACGGGTTTCATGTTCTGGAAACGCACCAGCGTCGAGGGGATTTACACCCGCCCGCGCTCGAACGAGAAATGTGTGTGGCGGAATCGCCCGTCCGTCCACGAAAAAAACCCGCGCCAGCGCACCGCCCATGAGGTAGATGGGCGAGCGGCTTGTGCTAGCGGGATTTGTCCGGCGCTGTGCGTCACACTGCCTGCAGCGGCATGATCAACTCGACCCGCAGGCCGTCGGGCTGGCTGTCGAAATGCAAGACGCAGTCGCAGCGCTGGACGATCGCCTGGACAATCGCCAACCCCAGGCCGCAGCCGGTGCTCTTGCCATTGCGCCAGAAGCGTTGCGTCAGGTGCTGCAAATCATCCTCGGGGATTCCCGGACCGTGGTCGCGAACCACGAAATGCACGCGATGGCCGATACTAGTGACCGTGAGCTCCACGGGAGCATCTCCCGGCGTGTGGCGCAAGGCGTTGTCCAACAGGTTGCGCAAGGCGGCAATGGACAGGGTCGAGGGCATTTCCAACGGCGCGGCTGAGCAATGCTCCGACAAATGCAGTTCGATCCGCTGGCGGTCGTCATCGGCCGAATCCTGGATCGCCAGGCGCGCTACCTGCTCGGCGGTACACTGCACGCCATCGTCGAAGGACAGGCTGCCTTCGACCCGCGCCAACAACAGCAACTGTTCCAGGGTTCGGTGCAGGCGGTCGGCACCGGCCTCGGCATGCGCCAGGGATTGATCGCGAGCGGCGCCTTCGGTCATGCGCGCCACCTGCAGATGGGTCTTGATCGCGGTCAGCGGGCTACGCAACTCGTGGGCTGCGTCACCCGTCAGGCGTCGCTCGCGCTCGATGGCCTTGCCGACGCGCTGGAGCAACTGGTTCTGGGTGTCGAGCAACGGCTGTAACTCGCGGGGCAGCGGTTGTACCCGTAAGGGTTCGAGGGAGTCGGGGCTACGCCGCATCAGCGCGTCACGCATGCGATTGAGCGGCGTCAATCCCTGGCCGATCCCCAGCCAGAGCAAGCACAGACAGCCGAGCAAAGCGACGCCAACCGGCACCGAGGCAGCCAGCAACACCGACAGGTTCAAGGCCTCGCGCTCGACCTGGCGATCGGCGGTGGTGATGTGCATATCGCCACGCACCAAGGTGAAAGTGCGCCAGGGCGCGCCATCGATTATCTGGTCATGGAAACCGATATTCTGGGCTTCCAGGGCTTGTTCGGGATTGTTATGACTGCTGGCCAGAACCTCTCCGCGCAGGGAACTGACCTGGCAGGCCATCCCACCGCTGATATTCAACTGTTCGGAGCTGAAATGCGTGCCCCCGTCCTGACCCGACATCGGCGGCAATTGCTCCAGCAGCCCGGCCACCATTCGCGCCGAAGCCACCAGGCGCTGGTCGAGGGAAAACATCATCTGCAGACGCAGGTCGCTGAGCATCCAGGTCGCGGCCAAGGCCCAAATCAGGATGAATGCCGAGCCGATGGTCAAGCTCAGGCGCAGGCGCAGGCTCATCATGCCTACAGCTCCGCGCCACCCGCGTGGCCCAGGCGATAACCCAGGCCACGCACGGTTTCGACGATGCCATTGCCCAGCTTGCGGCGCAAATGATGGATATGCACATTCAGGGCATTACTTTCCAGTTCGTCGTTGAAGCCATAGACGCTGTCTTTCAACTGGTCGCTGGAGAGGACCCGGCCAGGGTTGTGCAGCAACGTCTGCAACAGCGCCTGCTCGCGCCGCGAGAGGTCCACTGGCTGGCCGTTCAAGGTGGTGATCCGGTTACTCGGGTCGTAGCTCAGCGGACCATGCTCGATCACGTTGACACTGCGCCCGGCCACCCGTCGCAGCAACGTCTGCAGGCGAGCGAAGAGCTCGCGCAAGTCAAACGGCTTGAGCAGGTAGTCGTCGGCACCGGCCTGCAGACCGTCGACCCGGTCGCTCACCGAATCGCGGGCGGTGAGGATCAGCACTGGCAGTTCCACGCCCTTGCCGCGCAACTGGGTGAGCAATTTCAGACCGTCTTCGTCGGGCAGCCCCAGATCGAGCACCATCACGTCGAACGTTGCCGCGCGCAACATGGCCCGCGCGGCAGATGCCGTGGCCACGTGCTCCACTATCATACCTTGGGCAGTCAGTCCGGCAACGATGCCGCTGGCAATCAACTCGTCGTCTTCGCAAACCAGTACGTGCATGGGAATACCTGTGCAAATATATCCATCGGAACACAAATGGATTAAGCCACGATTATGTCGCCAATGAGCCAAGGATAGGTAACTGTGAGTTCCCTGGCGAGCGACTCGGCCACACGCTTCTCCGGCACCGGTTTAGAATGTATGCACTCGGCGGCTGCATGGGTTAATAATCGGTTAATCGCTGCCCGGCACACTTGCTCGGATAGCTTCTTGCATTAAGGTTTTTTCATGCGTTGGTTATTCACCCTGATTTTTCTGCTGTTTGCCGGGCTGGTCCAAGCCGGCAACGATCCCTTTGCGGTCAAGAAAAACGAATTCCTGCCTGTCGGCCAGGCGTTCGCCTTCAGCTCCGAGAAGCTCGAATCCGGCCAGACCCGGCTGTACTGGCAGATTGCCGATAATTATTACCTGTATCAAAAACGCCTGAAGTTCGAAGGACTGGACCCGGCACAGCGTCCCGTACTGCCTCAAGCGCAGTCCCACAGCGACGAGTTCTTCGGCGAACAGCCGATTTATCGCAACGAACTGGAACTGCTGATTCCGGCCGGCGCCAGCGGTCAAGTCACCGTTGGCTGGCAAGGCTGTGCGGATGCCGGACTGTGTTATCCACCGCAAAGCCAGGTGCTCGATCTGGGAGGAGCAGCTGCCCAGCCGGTGGTTGGGCAGGCGCAAGACCAATCTCTGGCCAACCGCCTGAGTGAACACGCATTGGGCTGGAGCCTGCTGGTCTTCTTCGGCCTGGGCCTGTTGCTGGCCTTTACCCCTTGCACGCTGCCCATGCTGCCGATTCTCGCCGGCCTGGTGGTCGGCAGCGGCGCCAGCCCGCGACGCGGCTTTGCCCTGGCGGGCAGCTACGTGGTCAGCATGGCGCTGGTGTATGCCGCTCTCGGTGTGATCGCGGCCTTGCTGGGCGGCAACCTGCAGGCCTTTCTGCAACAACCCTGGTTGTTGGGCAGCTTCGCGGCGCTGTTCGTGGTCCTGGCGTTGCCAATGTTCGGTTTTTTCGAACTGCAACTGCCCGCGGCCCTGCGCGACCGCCTGGAGCGTGCCGGCCAAGGACGCCAGGGCGGTAGCCTGGTGGGCGCGGGAATCATCGGTGCGCTGTCCGGACTGCTGGTCGGACCGTGCATGACCGCACCGCTGGCCGGTGCCTTGTTGTATATCGCCCAGAGCGGCAACCTGCTGTTCGGCGGCCTGGTCCTGTTCAGCCTCGGCATCGGCATGGGCCTGCCGCTGTTGCTGTTGGTGACCGTGGGCAATCGCTTCCTGCCCAAGCCGGGAGCCTGGATGGATCGGGTCAAGGCGATATTCGGCTTCCTGTTCCTTGGCACCGCGATCCTGATGGTTCGCCCGGTGCTCGACGAGTCATTGTGGGTCGGCCTCTGGGGCGCGCTGGCGTTGATCGTCGCATGCTGTGCCTGGCGGCTGTCGCACCAACCAGGGCGTGCCGCCTTGATCGCCCGTTGTAGCTGCTTGCTGCTGGGTCTCTGGGGCACGCTGTTGGTGATCGGTGCCGCAGGCGGCGGCAGCGATCCATGGCGACCGTTACAGGTGTACACCGGTTCCACGGCAGGCGGCAGCACGGGAGCCAGCCATGACGCTTTTGTCACAGTCAACGACCCGGCAGCCCTGCAACGCGAACTGGACAGTGCCAAGGCCCAGGGCCAGTGGGTACTGGTGGACTATTACGCGGACTGGTGCGTGTCGTGCAAGATCATGGAGAAACAGGTATTCGCCAAGGCCGAAGTGATCGATGCCCTGCGCGATGTACGCCTAGTGCGCCTGGACGTGACCGCCGACACTGGCGCCAGCCGCGAACTGCTCGGTCGCTTTGAAGTGCCCGGTCCACCGACCCTGCTGTGGATAACCCCCGAAGGCGTCGAGCAGCGCTCCAGCCGCATCACCGGTGAAGTCGACGTCAGCGCGTTCCTGCAAAACTGGCACAACACACGAGACGCCCGCTAAATGCTTACCTTGACTCTCGGTACCTTCGCCCTCTCGATCAACCACCTGCTGTTGCTGCTGGCCCTCGCCCTGGCGACGCTGGTCGGCTGGCGGGTGGCCAGGCACGGCGGCGACAACCCGGAGTCAGTGCTGTTCGGTCTGTTCCTGCTAGCGATGCTGGTAGCCCGGGGCAGTTTCGTGATTGCCTATTGGAGCTACTTTCGCAACGACCCGCTGCAGATCCTCGACATCCGCGACGGCGGCTTCCTGCTCTGGCCCGGCCTGCTGGCGCTGCTGATCGGTGCCGTGGCCTGGGGCTGGCGGCGCCCGGCACTTCGCAAGCCGTTAGGCGTGGGCCTGGGCAGCGGGATCGCCTTCTGGCTGCTGGCGACCTTATCGACCACCCTCTACGAGCAAGGCTCGCGCCTGCCGGACATCACCCTGCTCAATGCCCAAGGGCAGACCGTACATTTGACCGACTACGCGGGTGGGCCGCTGGTGATCAATCTCTGGGCCACCTGGTGCCCGCCGTGCCGCCGGGAAATGCCGGTGCTGCAAAAGGCCCAACGGCAACGCCAGGACGTGACCTTTCTGTTCGTCAACCAGGCCGAAAGCATCCAAAGCGTGGCGACTTTTCTCATGACCCAAGGCCTGAATCTCGACAATATCCTGTTCGACGGCACCGGCCAACTGGCCCAGACCGTCGGGTCCATGGCCTTGCCCACTACGCTTTTTTACAACGCCAAAGGCCGTCTGCTCGGCAGTCACCTGGGCGAACTATCCGAGGCCAGCCTGGCCCGGGCCTTGGAAAACTTCGGCCCTGTCCCATCCAATACGGCCTCTCCGGCCCTAGCAAGGAAACCGCTATGTCCTTCTACCGCCGCCTGTTGAACCGGAGTCTGAGCACCGCCTTTGGCGCGTGGCTGTTGCAGGTGCCCGTGTCACAGGCAGAAGAGCTGCCTGCGCCGATCAAGAGTATCGAAGCCAAGGGCGCCAAGATCATTGGCAGCTTCGACGCCCCTGACGGCCTGCGTGGATATGCCGCGCAGTATCAGAACCGTGGCATGGCCCTGTATTTGACGCCCAATGGCAAGCATGTGATCGCCGGCAACCTGTATGACACCGAGGGTAAAGACCTGAGTCAAGCGCCGTTGCACAAGCTAGTCTATACGCCAATGGCCAAGCAGGTCTGGGGCCAGATGGAGAAGAGCAACTGGATCGAGGACGGCAAGCCGGATGCGCCGCGCATTGTCTATCTGTTCAGTGACCCGAATTGCCCGTACTGCAACATGTTCTGGGAGCAGGCAAGGCCGTGGGTCGATGCCGGCAAGGTGCAGTTGCGGCACATCATGGTCGGAATCATCCGCGAAGACAGCGCGGCCAAGGCCGCCGCCCTGTTTACCGCCAAGGACTCACAACTGGCCCTGCACGACCATGAAAAGGCCGGCAAGGGCAGTTCGCTCAAGCCGCTGGCGAGTATTCCGAAAGAAATCCAGGCCAAGCTCGATGCCAATATGGAGTTGATGGAAGAGCTGGAATTATCGGCCACGCCATCGATCTTCTACCTCGACGACAACGGCGACCTGCAACAGCAGCAGGGAGCACCGTCGGCTGACAAGCTGGTGCACATGCTCGGGCCTAAGTGACTGACGTGCAAGCAGGATGATCGCTCCCCTACTCAAGTGGGAGCCATCGAAAAAGTAGCCCGGCGCAGCTCGTCTCCCACACATTGCTTTGACATTGTCCGTCCGTTGCTGTCGGCAAAGCACAAACGACAGGCAACAGTGTACTCCCTAAGCTGGTGACTTCACTCAGTCACAACGCTTAAGGGCAGTCATGTCACTCAATATTTACCTGGCGCAGATACGCCATATCCCACGCTCCCGCGCCCCCTCGTTCGCTGACAATCTTGAGCCCATCTGGGCTGAGACCGGCCAGGTGCCCACCATGGAAGCCAATGGCCTTGTCACGGTAATCAGCCAGGGCTGTATCGACTACTGGCCGCTCAATAATCTGGAGAATCCCGGCGAGCTACAGGTGTTGGCATACGGTCCGACGCGCCAGCTACTGGGTCAGAAAGTGCTGAAACTGGGCGACCAGAGGCTGGTTTCGATCCACATCGAGCGTTCGGAATGGTTGGTATTCCTGGATGGACAACAGGGTCGCCACACCAGGACCCGCTCCATCCTGCACGAAGCCGCGCAAGATACTCACCAGTACTTCTGGATCATCAATAGCCACAGTGGCGCCGCCTTGACCTGGGACAGCGCCAGCCCAGCCGTTAGCCTGGAACCTCTGGCCGCCAGCAGCCAGCAGATTTGGGTCGTCGACAACATTGGCGCGATCTTTACCGGTCGAGAGAATCGACGCTTGTCGGCTGCGCAAAGCGCTTCCGGGACTTCGTCGATACGCCTGATGGAAAGTGACGAAGGGGGCAATGATCAGTGGAATATCGACCGTCAGGGCAGCATCCGCTCTTTCAGCAATGATCTGGCCTGGACGCAAACCGGCGAACGGGTCGTGGAACTCACCGAGTACGCAATGTCTCCGACAGAACGTCAACAGTGGTTTTTCAAACCTTACATGGTTTCGCCTTTCACCCGCGAGAATCAGCTTGCACAATTGTTACCCGAGCAGCACTTCTTCCTCAGTAGCAACAAGCACACGGGCTCCAGGTTGGTATTCAATGCCTCACAGGCGCAGTTGGTGTCGGTGGAGGATGCGCAGGAGCAAGACGGTGCCTGGCGCTACGAACAGGAAAAACTGATCGATGTCGCTACCGGACTGGCCTTGACCACGAAGTCCGACAGCATCGTCCTTGCCGCTCCCGATCCGGAGAACTCCCATCAGAACTGGTACATGAGCAGCGACGGCTACCTGATTCAGCCCTTGAGCGGAAAAGTGCTTGAGTTCGAAGACGGGCGAATCCAGTTGATGGACTATGACACGCTACGCGCCGAACGCCTGCACTGGCGGATACGTCATATCAGACAGCGCCGGGCCATTAACGCAGTGTTTCAGCGCCGGCAATTGGGCTACATCATCAAGTTGTCGGTCACCGTCACTGTCGCCAACGTATTCTGGGCCGGGACTTCGGACAAGATCATGATGACCCTGACCTCCCTCGACAAAGCCGTGCGCCTGTTCGATGCGCCCAGCGCGGGCGATTCGGTCACCATTGATATCGATATCCAGGCGATGTTCGGCAAGCCCAGAATCCCGATGCGCGATGTCCATACGATCCTGTTCTATCAGGAATCGAGAGCCGAATCGGGAGGCAACGACCAGTGGAAGCTGGAATCCATCGTATTGAAAGCCAACGACCGCTACCTGAACGACTCGCTGCGCAGCATCAATCGCTGGGTTTCGCCGCCCTACCGCTCCGCGCATATTTCCTGGGGAAGCACGATTTCCTGGTGCAACTGGCGAGACATTCGCTACAACCGGCACATAGACTTCAACGGTCAGACTTATCCAGTGACGCTGATGCCCTACATAGGTGACTTGAAAGCCTGGCGCAACTATGACCCGTCCAGCATTGACGGTGTCGGTCAGTTGATCGGCATGAACAATGGCCGATTGATCGGCGAAATCCTCAAAACCCGCGACTGTGAAGCACTCAAGCCCAACGACAGCAACAACAGTTACACCTGGGTATTCACACCGGAAGGCTCGATCATTTACCGACTCTGGAACCACGAGGACAGTGCCGACTATGTCCGCCACAGCCAACTGGGGAATGGCAGGCCGGTGATATGCGCGGGCGAATTCAGGATCGAGAGAAGAGCGGACGTTGACGGTGTGGTGGATGTTATCGCCATGGTCAACGACGCCTCGGGTCACTACAAACCCGATGGTGGCGCCTGCCTGGGCTCGGTGGAGGAGAAGTTCAAGGCATTGGGCATCCCCACCGACCACATAAAATGGTCCTATAAAGGTCAGTGACCAAGGCCATTCTAAAGGATCATTCCCGTGCTCCGGCGCGGGAACGATCATCGGTCGCCAACCGTTACAAACCTTCCAACTCCGCCATCAGGTCGCTCAGGCGGTCGACTTTCTCTTCGTTGATTGCATTGGCCGCCAGCCCATCGATATAACGGGCCAGGTCCTCCACGGTGCTGCATTCGAACATCGCCCGCAGCGGCACGTTGCGTTGCAGGGTTTTCTGTACCCGTGAAGCGATCTGCGTCGCCAGCAACGAATGCCCGCCCAGCTCAAAGAAGTTGTCCAGCACCCCGACCCGCTCGACCTTGAGCACCTCGGCCCAGATCGCGGCCAGGGTCCGCTCCAGTTCGTTGCGCGGCGCCAGGTAGTCCTGGCCGTGTAACTGGCCGATCTCCAGGTCCGGCAGCACCTTGCGGTCGAGCTTGCCGTTGGCATTGAGGGGCAGGCGCTCCAGCCACAGCCAGTGCAACGGCACCATGTACTCTGGCAGTTGCGCCCGCAGCCGTTGCTTGATCCGGTCCAGGCATTCGCGCGGATTCGGCGCCGTGTCGAGCGCCACCAGATACCCGACCAAATGCTTGCCGTTGATGCCGTCCTGGACGCCGACCGCCGCCTCGCGGACTTCCGGCTGCTCGTGCAGGCGGGCTTCGATTTCCCCCAGTTCGATCCGATAACCGCGAATCTTTACCTGATGGTCGATGCGCCCGATGTATTCCAGCACCCCGTCGCTGCGCCGACGCGCCAGGTCGCCGCTACGATACAGGCGCTCGCCCGCCGCGCCGAACGGGTTGGGCACGAACACCTGGGCGGTGCGCAGCGGATCGCCGACATAACCGCGCCCGACACCGGTGCCGGCCACGCACAGCTCTCCCACCGCGCCCAGCGGCACCAATTCATCGGCACCGTCGAGCAGGTACAGGCGGTTGTTGTCGGTCGGCGTACCGATTGGCAGGTAGCTGGCGCAGGTCGACGCCAGGTCGACGCGGAACAACGCCACATCGTCCGAGCACTCGGCCGGACCATAGGCGTTGACCAGCCCAATCTGCGGATAACGCAGTAACCACTGGTGCGCCAGTTCCGGCGGCATTGCCTCGCCGGTCGGCAGCAGCCAGCGCAGGCCGTCGAGGCTGACCCGCTCCTGGGCCAGCAGGCCCTGGATCAGCGATGGCACGCTTTCCAGCACGCTGATGCGCTGGCGCTGGACATGGGCCAACAAACCTTGCGGATCATGGGCGATGGCATTCGGCACGATATCCACCCGGCCACCGAACAAGGGCGCCGCGAGGAACTGCCAGACCGAAATATCGAAGCTCTGCGAGGCCGTCTGGGCAATCACGTCGGCTTCGCTCAGCGCCAGGTACGGCACCTTGCTCAGTTGGTTGTTGAGCATGCCGCGCTGCTCGACCATCACGCCCTTGGGCAATCCGGTGGAACCGGAGGTGTAGATCACGTAGGCGAGGTTGTCCGGCGCGCTGTACAGCCCCGGATTGGACAGCGGGTACGAGCCCTCCTGCACCGTCTCCCAGACCAGCAGTTGCGGGCGCTCGGCAGCGACGAACTGATCCAGCAAGGCGTGCGCCTGGTCGCGACAGGCGCGGGTGCAAACCAGTAATGGCGTGCGGCTGCGCTCAATGATCCGGCCCAGACGCTGGCTTGGCAAACCGGGGTCCAGTGGCAGGTAACCGGCGCCGGCCTTGAAGCTGCCGACCATCATCCCCAGCAGATCGAGGCTGCGCTCGGCCAGCAGGGCGACCGGCTGGTCGAAACCGACGCCAGCCGCGACCAGGGCATGGCCCAGGCGATTGCCAACCTGGTTCAACTGTTCATAGCTGTACTGCTGTTCCAGGCAGGTCGCGGCGATACGTTGCGGATGCGCGGCCACCCGTGCCTCGAACAACGCCACGTAACTCTGCTCCAGCGGATATTCATGGCTACTGCGGTTGCAGCCTTCGAGCAGGAAGTCGCGCTCGTCGGCCCCCAGTAGCGGTAGCTCGGCCATATCGCCATGGAAACCGTCCAGCAGCGCCAACAGCAGCCGTTTGAACTCACTGAGCAGGCGCTCGACGCTGCTCTCCTCAAAGTAACGCCGGTCATAGGACAGGTGCAGCCCCAGGTCATCGCCCGGATAGCAGACCACGGTCAGCGGGAAGTTGGTGTGGGTGCGACCTGAATCGGAGCTCGCGTTGAGGCTCTGCGCCCGGTCCAGCACCGCCACTTGCACCGGCGCGTTTTCGAACACGAACAGGCTGTCGAACAGCGGTTGGCCCTTGGGCAGCTCGCTGTTTTCCTGGATCGTCACCAGCGGCAGGTACTCGTACTCGCGCAGTTCCATATTGCGTTCCAGCAGGCCGCTGAGCCAGTTGCGCACACTGCAACCGGCGCCGTCTGGCGGCAATGTCACCCGCAAGGGGATGCTGTTGATGAACAACCCGACGGTGCGCTGCATCTGCGGCATCGCCACCGGACGACCGGCCACGGTAACGCCGAACACCACGTCGCGATCACCGCTGAAGCGGCGCAGCACCAACGCCCAGGCCGCCTGGGCGAAGGTGTTGACGGTCAACTGGTGTTGCTGCGCCAGCTCGCGCAGCCGCACACCGTCACGGGGGTCCAGGCGAGTGTAGCGGTCGCCCACGCGCATGCCGCCGCTTTCCCCGGCATGCTCACGCAACAATGGCCGGTCGCTCGGAATTGGGGTGGTGCGCTCGAAGCCTTGCAGGTTGTGCTGCCACCACTGCCGCGCCGCGACCAGGTCCTGGCGTTGCAGCCAGCCGATGTAGTCGCGGTAGCGCGGTGATGCGGCCAGTTGTGCTTGCCGGCCTTCGCCGAGGGCGGTGTAGATCTCGAAGAAGTCGTGCATCAACAACGAGCGGCACCAGGCATCGATGAGAATGTGATGGTTGCTCATCATGAACCAGTAGCGCGCCGCGCCGACCTTGATCAGGCGCAGATGGAACGGTGCCTCGCGCAGCAGATCGAAACCCGCCTCGCGCTCTGCCTGGAGCAGGCGTTGCAAACGTGGTTCCTGCCGGTCCTCGGGCTCGGCGCTCCAGTCCAGGTATTCGATGGGCGTACTGCCCGGTTTGTGGATGATTTGCAGCATGTCTTCGCCGACGTTCCAGCAAAACGACGCACGCAAGGCTTCATGGCGGGCAATCACCGCCTGCCAGGCCTGAGCGAAACGCCGTGGATCGAGTTCGCTGTTGATCCGGTAGCGGTCCTGCATGTAGTACAGCCCCGTGCCCGGCTCCAGCAGGGTGTGCAGCAACAGGCCTTCCTGCATCGGGGTCAGCGGATAGACATCCTCGATCTGGCTGGCCGCCACCGGCAGTGCGTCGAGTTGTGGCTGGGTCAGGCGCGCCAATGGAAAGTCCGAGGGCGTCAGGCCACCGGCGGCGTCGCCCAGACAGTGCTCGATCAGACTGCTCAGCTCGCCCAGGTAGGCGTCCGCGAGTTCGGCCACGGTGGTGCTGGCAAAACGTTCGCGGCTGAAGGTCCAGCGCAGCACCAGTTCACCGCCATAGACCTGGCTGTCGATACTCAACTCGTTGGGCAACGGCGCCTCGGCGTCATGCGTCTCGCCCGGCGACTCTTCCAACGGGTGCCAGAGGGCGTCGTCGCCAAAGCTCTGGTCGAACTGCCCCAGGTAATTGAAGGTGATCGGCGCCACCGGCAAGGCCGCCATCGCCGCGCGCAGCGACGGCTCGGCCAGGTAGCGCAGCACGCCGTAACCCAGGCCTTTGTGCGGCACGCCGCGCAGTTGTTCTTTAATGGCCTTGATCGAGTCGCCCTGCCCCGCGCCTGCCTCGATATTCAGCGGGGTCAAGCGCACCGGATAGGCGCTGGTGAACCAGCCGACGGTGCGGGTCAGGTCGATCTCGTCGAACAGGGTTTCGCGGCCATGGCCTTCCAGTTGCACCAGCGCCGATGGTTGCCCGGTCCAGCGGCAGACCACCCGCGCCAGGGCCGTCAGCAACAGGTCGTTGACCTGCGTGCGGTAGGCGCTCGGTGCCTGTTGCAGCAAGGCGCGGGTCCGTGCGGCATCGAGACGCACGCTCAGCGTTTCGGCATGACGCTGTTGGCGCCCGCCCTGCGGGCGTTCGCAGGGCAGTTCGAAGCGCGGCCCAGCTAATTGCGCCTGCCAGTCCGCCAATTCTTCGCGCAGCGACTCGCTGCCCGCATAGGCCTGTAGACGGTCGGCCCAGTCACGCAAGGCACTGGTTTTCGCCGGCAGTCGCAGCGATTGGCCGGCCAGCGACTGGCGGTAGGCGGTCTGTAGGTCGTCTAGCAGGATGCGCCAGGAAACCCCGTCCACCACCAGGTGATGAATCGCCAGCAACAGGCGTTGTTCGCCCTGCGGCCCATCCACCAGCAAGGCCCGCAGCAACGGCCCCTGTTGCAGGTCGAGGCTGCGTTGGGTCTCGCTGAACAGTGCAGTGCAGTGTGTCAGCGAGGCAACGCGCACCTGTTGCAGTAGCGGCGTCTCGTCCGGTGCGCGGTATTCGGCTCGCCAACTACCCGCCTCGCCAGTAAAGCTCTGGCGCAATGCATCGTGATGCTCCAGCAATGCCGCCAGCGCCTGATCCAGCGCGTGAGGCTCAAGAGCCGACACTGGTTCCAGCACCAACGCCTGGTTCCAATGCTGGCGCTGGGCAATCTCGCTGTCGAGAAACCAATGCTGGATCGGCGTCAGGCTCGAAACGCCACTGAGCAAGCCTTGCTCGGCGTTGATCCGCTCGCTGCGGGTGGCCACTGCCGCCAGGCTCTGCACGGTCTGGTGCCGGAACAGGTCGCGGGGGCTGAAGTGAATACCCTGCTGACGTGCCCGGCTGACCACCTGGATCGACAGGATCGAATCGCCGCCCAGCTCGAAAAAGTTATCGTCCCGCCCGACCTGGGCGACGCTCAGCACCTCGCGCCAAATCCCCGCCAGGCTTTGCTCCAGCGCGTTGCTCGGCGCCACATAGTGCTGGCGGTTCAACTGCAGGTCGGGTGCCGGCAAGGCACGCCAGTCGAGCTTGCCGTTGGCGGTCAGCGGCATGCGCTCCAGTAGAATCAGGTGAGTAGGCACCATATAGTCCGGCAACTGGCTTTTCAGGTGGGCCTTGAGTGCGTCACGCAGTGGCGCCTGTTGCTCCTCCTCCTGCGTCGCCACATCGCTGACCAGGTAAGCGGCCAGTTGCTTGCCGCCGGGGGCATCCAGTGCCAGCACCACCGCCTCGCGAATCGCCGGATGGTCCAGCAACCGGGTTTCAATTTCCCCCAGCTCAATCCGAAAACCACGGATCTTCACCTGATGGTCGATCCGTCCCAGGTATTCCACCCGGCCATCGGCACGCTGGCGCACCAGATCCCCGGTGCGGTACAGCCGTGCGCCAGCGGTGGCGAACGGATCGGCGATAAAACGCTCGGCGGTGATCCCCGGACGCTGGTGATAACCCTGGGCCAGCCCCGCCCCACCGACATACAGCTCACCAGGGGCGCCTTGGGGTACCAGCGCCAGATTGGCATCGAGGATATAGGCCACGCGGGCACCGATCAGCCTGCCGATCGGTACGCTGGCCGCGCCCTCCTCCAGCCGTTCAGGCGCCAGGCTGGCCAGCGGCATCACCACGGTTTCCGTCGGGCCGTAGGCGTTGAAGAACAGGCTCGGCTTGAATGCCGCACGAATCCGTTGCAGGTGCTCGCCGGTCAGGGCTTCGCCGCCGGTAATGCACATACGCACCGGCAAGGTCTGCGCCTGAGTCGCCAGCCACTGGGCCAATTGGCTGCCATAGCTGGGCGTAAAGCCGAGGATATTGACTCGTTCCTGGCGAATCAGTTGGCAGATGGCCTCGGCATCCCACTGTCCCTGGGCTCGCAATACTACTCGTGCGCCGCTCAGTAAAGGCACCAGCAGACGCTCGGTGGCGGCATCGAAGTTGATCGAGTAGAAATGCAGCTCACAATCATCGGGCCGCATGTCGAAGCGGCGGATCACCGCCTGGCAATGCATGGCGATTTCACCGTGGGATACCACCACGCCCTTGGGTTTGCCGGTGGAGCCGGAGGTATAAATCAGGTATGCCTGGTGCTGTGGCAAGCTGATAAACGGCGGCTCGTCGGACGGATAAACCGCCAGCGCCGGACCGTCCTGCTCCAGGCACCATTGCCCGACACCCGCTGGCAACGGGCCAAGCGCGGCGAGCAAAGCACTGTTGCTCAGCAGCAAACCGATGCCGCTGTCCTCGATCATGTACTTGAGGCGCTCCAGCGGGTATTCCGGGTCCAGCGGCACATAGGCGCCACCGGCTTTGAGAATCGCCAGCAGGCCGACGACCATCTCCAGCGAACGCTCCAGCGCCAGACCGACCCGCACCTGCGGCCCCACGCCCTGTTCGCGCAGGCGCCAGGCCAGGCGATTGGCCTGGGCATTGAGTTCGGCATAGCTCAGGGTCTGGCCGGCAAAGGTCAGTGCCGGCGCCTGTGGCCGAGCCTCGGCCTGTTGGCTGAACAGGCACTGGACGCACTGGTCGAGCCGGTGCTCGCCGTCTTCGCCCGCCAGGCTGGCGAACAGCGCCTGTTGCTCGTCGGCCTGCAACAGCGACAACTCGCTCAGGCGCTGTTGCGGATCGCTGATCAGTGCTTCAAGCAGGTTGCGCCAGTGCGCGGCCATGCGCGCGATGCGCGGTTCATCGAACAGGTCGGTGCTGTAGGTCAGGCAGCAACCCAGGCGATGATCAAGGTCGGTGACTTCCAGGT
This sequence comes from Pseudomonas agarici, assembly GCF_900109755.1. GTDB lineage: Bacteria > Pseudomonadota > Gammaproteobacteria > Pseudomonadales > Pseudomonadaceae > Aquipseudomonas > Aquipseudomonas agarici. Next base: position 38,751 of record NZ_FOAR01000013.1, read on the forward strand.
TGAGGTCGAACTTGGTCGCCCGGGCATCGTTGACCAGGTAGTCGACTTTCATCCCGCCGAGGCGGCGGCTTTGCTGGAACTCCCAGCGCTGGACATTGCACATCACCTGAAACAACGGATTATAGGCCGCGCTACGCGGCGGTTGCAGGGCCTCCACCAGATGATCGAACGGCAGGTCCTGATGGGACTGGCCTTCGATCACGGTGTGGCGTACCTGGTCGAGCAGCTCAGCAACGCGCATCTGCCCGTCGAGCTGACAGCGCACCACCTGGGTATTGAGGAAGGCACCGATCAGGCCTTCGCTTTCCGGGCGAATCCGGTTGGCCACCGGTGCGCCGATACGCAGGTCGGTCTGGCCACTGTAACGATAGAGCAGCACGGACAGCGCAGCCATCACGGTCATGAACAGGGTCAGGCCCTGTTGTGCGTTGAAGGCGTGCAACCGCGCAGCCAGCTCGTCACTGAGGTCGAAGCGGTACAACTCGCCGCGATGGCTTTGTACGGCGGGCCGTGGCCGGTCACCCGGTAGTTCGAGCAACGGATGTTCGTTGCCCAGTTGTGAACTCCAGTACGCCAACTGGCGCTGGCGCTCGCCAGATTCCAGCCATTGACGCTGCCAGACGCTGTAGTCAAGGTACTGCACCGGCAACGGCGGCAGTGGCGACTGGCGATCATCGATAAAGGCTTCGTAGAGCGCACTCAATTCACGGGCAAAGATATCCATCGCCCAACCTTCGGTGACGATGTGATGCAGGGTCAGGACAAAATAGTGCTCCTGCGCTCCGGCCTTGACCAGGCAGGCCCGTAGCAACGGTCCGGTCTCCAGGTCGAAGGGCCGATGCGCCTCGCGGTCGGCCAGTTGTTGCACACGCTGCTCGCACGTCTGGCGATCAAGGTCCGAGAAGTCTTTCCAGGCCAGGCGGATGCCGGTTTCGGTCGTCACCCGCTGATAGGCCACACCGTCAATGCTCGGGAAGCGGGTGCGTAGGGTTTCATGGCGCAGGATCAGGGCTTGCAGCGCGGCCTCGAAACAGGCGACATCGAGCACGCCGGTCAAACGCGCCATGCCGCCGACGTTATAGGCCGGGCTGTCCGGCTCCAGTTGCCAGAGGAACCACATGCGCTGCTGGGAATAGGACAATGCCACCGGCTGGCTGCGGTCGACAGTGCCGATTGTCGATTGCAGGTTACGCTGGCCGGACGCCTGGATCAGACGGACTCGCTCGGCAAACGCACCCAGCTCCGGCGTCTCGAACAACACCCGCAACGGCAGGTCGACATCGCAGGCCTGGCGGGTCCGGGAAATGATCTGGGTCGCCAGCAGCGAATGGCCGCCAAGGGCAAAGAAGTCATCGCCCAGCCCGACGCGCGCCAGGCCCAGCACTTCGCACCAGATCGCGGCGATTTGCCGCTCCAGCGCCGTGCGCGGCTCGATAGGCTCGCGTACCTGCCACTGCGGCTCGGGCAGAGCCTGGCGGTCCAGCTTGCCGCTGGGGCTCAGCGGCATTTGGTCCAGGCGCATCAGTTGCGCCGGCACCATATACTCCGGTAGCTGCGCCGCCAGGGCGGTCTTGAGCCGGAGAGCCTGGAGTTCGGCGGTTTCAGTCGCCTCGGGGCTGGTGTAGTAGCCGATCAACTGGCCGCCGGCGGCGGTCTCGCGCACCAACACCACGGCCTGAGCAACGCCGTCCTGAGCCAACAGACGTGCTTGGATTTCCTCGGGTTCGATCCGCAAGCCGCGCAGCTTGACCTGCTGATCCAAACGGCCAAGGTATTCCAGCACACCATCGGCGCCCCAGCGCACACGGTCGCCGGTACGATACAGGCGCTCGCCCGCCGTCCCCAGCGGGTCGGCGACAAAACGCTCGGCGGTCAGGGCGCTACGTCCCAGGTAGCCACGGGCCAGACCGTTGCCACCGATGCACAGCTCACCTGGCACCCCGCTGGGCAGCGGGTTCAGGTCGGCATCGAGCACCCGGCACAGCACGTTGCCCAAGGGCCGGCCAATCGGCGAACGCTCGCCGTCGGTCAATTGGCAGTGCCAGTGGGTGACGTTGATCGCGGTTTCGGTCGGGCCATAGCGGTTATGCAGCTGCACGTCCGGCAACTGCTCCAGCACCCGGTTGCGCAGCTCGGCGGGCAACGCTTCGCCACCGCTGAACAGCCGTCGCAGACTGGCGCACCGCGCCACCTGCGGTTCATTGATAAACAGTTGCAGCAGCGGCGGCACGAAGTGCAACGTGGTCACGCCGAACGCTTGCACCAATTGCGCAATGCGATAAGGATCGCGATGGTCGCCGGGGCCGGCGAGCAGTAACCGGCAGCCGGTGATCAGCGGCCAGAAACATTCCCAGACCGACACATCGAAACTCATCGGGGCCTTCTGCATCAGCACATCGCTGGCATCCAGGACGTAGGTCGCCTGCATCCATTGCAGCCGTTCGGCCAGAGCCGCATGGGTATTACCGACGCCCTTGGGCTGGCCGGTGGAGCCGGAGGTGTAGATCACATAGGCCAGGTTGTCGCCGTGCAGATGCAGGCCGGGTGCCTGGCTCGGCCAGTTGTCGAGCTTGAGCAGGTCCATCGCCACGGCACTGACGCTGGCTGTCACCGGCAGGTCGGCGAGCAGATGACTTTGGGTCAGCAGCAGTTCGGCGCCGCTGTCGGCGAGCATATAGGCCAGGCGTTCGCGCGGATAATCCGGATCGAGCGGCACATAGGCCCCTCCTGCCTTGATGATCGCCAGCAGGCCGATCAGCAACTGCGGTGAACGCTCCACGGCGATGGCCACCGGCACATCCGGACCGACACCCTTGTCCCGCAGGTAATGAGCCAAGCGGTTGGCCCGGGCATGCAGTTGGGCAAAGTCGAGGCTACCGCCCTCCCACACCAGCGCGACGCGCTCGGGGGTCAGCAGCGCTTGCCGGCTCAACAGCTCCGGTAACCACTGACGGGCTTCGGCACAGGGTGCCACGCTCCATTGGCGTTGCTGGGCCTGTTCGCTGGCCGTCAATAACGACAGCTCACCGACAGCCTGCTGTGGCCGGTTCGTGACTTGTTGCAGCAGGCTGACGAAATGCTCGGCCAGGCGCGCAATGGTCGCCTCCTCGAACAACTCGTCGGCATAGTCGAAAGCCAGGCTCAGGCGGCCATGGCGATCTTCCTCGCTGTGCAGTTGCAGATCGAACTTGGCCTCGCGGCTGTGCCAGGGCAACTCCTCGGCCAGCAGTCCCGGCAAGCGGCGCAAGGCATCAAGGTCACGCTGCTGGTGGTTGAACATGACCTGGAACAGCCCCTGCTCGCGGGCCTCGGGGAATGCTTCGAGCAGTTGTTCGAAGGGCAGGTCCTGGTTGGCCTGGGCCTCCAGGGTCGCCTGGCGGGTTTGCGCCAGCAGGTCGGCGAACGGCTGGCACGGGTCCAGCTCAACGCGCAGTACCAGGGTATTGATAAAGAAGCCGATCAGCCCCTGGGTTTCCAGGCGCGGGCGATTGGCACTGGGCACGCCGATACGAATGTCGCGCTGGCCGCTGTAGCGGTGCAGCAGACTCTGGAATGTCGCGAGCAACAGCATGAACGGCGTCGCCTCGTAGGCTCGGGCGGTCTGGCGCAGCGCCTCGCTGAGTGGGGCATCCAGGCGCAGGCTCAAGCGCGCCGCGCTACGGCGTTTGTATGCCGAACGCGGGTGGTCGGTGGCCAGGTTGAGCAGCGCTTGCCCGGCACCCAATTGCACTTGCCAGTACGCCAGTTGACGCTGGCTTTCGCCCTCGGCCAGCCATTGACGCTGCCAACTGCCGTAGTCAGCATACTGCAGCGGCAACGGCGTCAGTTCGGCGACCTGGCCTTGGGACGCCGCCGCGTACAGCCGGGAAAACTCGTCGAGCAGAATATTCAGCGACCAGCCATCGGCAATGATGTGGTGCATCGTCACCAGCAATTGGTGCTCCTGATCATCCAGGCGCATCAGGGTCACCCGCAACAGCGGCCCCTTTTCCAGGTCGAACGGGGTATGCGCTTCATTCTCGCGAATCTGCCGGGCGCGGGTTTCCCGCTGATCCGCCGGCAGATCGCCGAGGTCGATCAGCCGCAGTTCGAACGCGGCATCGGCGTCGACCCGTTGCAGGGCCTGGCCATCGCGCTCGTAGAAACGCGTGCGCAGGGATTCGTGGCGGTCGATCAACTGTTGGAAGCTGCGGCGAAGCGCCGCCTGGTCCAGTTCGCCGCGCAGGCGCAAGGCGCCGGGAATGGTATAGGCGCTGCTGTGAGGATCCAGTTGCCAGAGCAACCACGAGCGGTTCTGGGCCAGGGACTGCGGCAAATCCTCGTGGCGCGACAAGCGCGCAATAGCGCCCTGGGCCACCCCGCCGTCCTGTTGCTGGCATGCCACTTGGGCGGCGAATGCGGCGAGGGTCGGGGCCTCGAACAACAATCGCAGGCTCAATTCAATACCCAGTTCTTCACGCAACCGGGCCACCACCTGGGTCGCCAGGATCGAGTTGCCGCCGAGCAGGAAGAAATGGTCGTCGCCGCCGATCCGCTGCAGTTGCAGTTGTTCGCACCAGATCCGCCCGATTATTTCCTGCAGATCATCAGCCAGCGTATCGGTCGCCTCGCCTTGCGCAGCCGCTTGATCGGGGAACAACGCATAGCTGTCGAGGCCGCCGTCGGCCAGTTGGCTGCGGCAGGCCGAACGTTGCAATTTGCCGCTGGAGGTCTTTGGCAAGGCGCCCGGATTAAGCAGCACCACCACGCTGGGCGGCTCCTGGTAAGCCTCGGCCACGGCCTGACGGATAGCCTTGATCAATGCTTCAGGGGGCAAAATCTTCTGCACGCCGCGACTGATTTCCGCGGCGATGCCGATGCCTTCCTGGCCATCGCGAGTGACGGCGAAAGCAGCGACGCGACCCTGGCGCACCACTTCCACTGCGCGCTCGACGGTCTGCTCGATGTCCTGGGGATAGAGGTTGTGCCCGCGCACGATCAACAGGTCTTTCAGGCGCCCGGTGATATACAGCTCACCGTCGCGCAGGAACCCCAGGTCGCCGGTGCGCAGCCACGTGTGGCCATCATGGTGGACAAAGGTCCGGGCCGACGCCTCGGGGTTGCGCCAGTAACCCTGGGCAATGCTCGGACCGGCGGCCCAGACTTCACCAATGCTGTTGTCGCCGAGTACCTGTAAGGTGTTCGGCTCGACTACCCGCACCGCATGCCCCGGCTGGCCGGTGCCGCAACTCATGATTGGGCTACCCTCGCCCGGTTCCGCACGGTTCTGGGCCAAGGCCAGGTCATTCAGACGCAATGCCGCAATCCCCCGGCCACGCTGACCGCCAGCAACAAACAGGGTGGCTTCCGCCAGGCCATAGGAGGCGAAATAGCTCTGCTCGCTGAAACCGCACGGGGCGAACTTCTCGGCGAAACGTTCCAGGGTGTCGAGACGGATCGGTTCGGAACCGGAATACGCCACGCGCCAGCCGCTCAGGTCGAGCCGCGCCAGGGCAGTCTCGCTGATCCGCTCACTGCACAGCCGATAGGCGAAGTCCGGCCCGCCGCTGATGGTCCCACCGTACTCACTGATCGCCTCCAGCCAGCGTAATGGCCGACTGAGAAAATAACCTGGAGACATCAGTACACAGGGCACGCCGCTGAAGATCGGTTGCAGCAGCCCGCCGATCAGGCCCATATCATGGTACAGCGGCAACCAGCTCACGATCACGTCGTCGGGATTGAGGTCGATGCCGAAACCGTGGCGGATCAGCAATTCGTTGGCCACCAGGTTGCCGTGGCTGATCTGCACGCCCTTGGGCAGCGCTGTAGAGCCGGAGGTGTATTGCAGGAAGGCGATGCCATCAGGCTGTATGTCGGCTGCCTCCCAGGCAGCGGCCAAATCACTGTCGAGGGTATCGACACAGAGCAGTTGTGGCGCATCGACAGCCGACAACTCGTCCATCTGCAACAACGACTCGCGCAGATCGGCACGGCTCAACAGCAGGCGCGGTTGGGCATCGGCGATGATCGACAGCAGGCGCTCCCGGTGATGACGACGGCTCGACTCCGGCGGATAGGCCGGCACCGCGATCACTCCGGCGTACAGGCAGCCGAAGAACGCCGCGACATAGTCCGGGCCGCTGGGAAACAGCAGCACCGCGCGATCGCCCAGCCGGGCATTAGCCTGCAACGCCGCCGCGATGGTGCGTGCCCGCAGATCCAGGTCGCGGTAACTGAGGACTGCGCCCTGCTCCTTGTCTTCGGCGAGAAAACGCAACGCCACTCGCTCCGGAGTCTGCAGCGCACGGCGTTGAAGGGCCTGGGCCAGGGTATGGGGGAGTTCGAACGCGTCCATCATGGGATTCCTGCCTGGAGTCGGCTAGTCAATTGAATTCTGGGAAAGGGCTGTACGGGCGAACGCAGTACAGCTTCAGCTGGCGGCCTGGGCCCGTTGGCGAATCGCGCTATTGCGCCAACGCGCCAGATGCTCGTCGGCATAACGGCACAAGAGGCGCAAGAGCGCGGCTTGCTGATCGATCAGGTAGAAATGGTGGCCCTCGAACATATCCAGGGAAAAACCACCAGTAGTCTCCTCCTGCCAGTCGAGCAATTCATCGACGCGCACGCTGTCCTGCTTGCCACCGAAGACATGGATCGGCAGCGCCAGGGGGTCGCGCACGCCATAGCGGAAACTGCCGCAGAGCAGGAAATCGGCGCGCAGGATCGGCAACGTCAGGCGCATCAGCTCCTGATCGGCCAGGGCCTCCTGCGTCGTGCCCTGGAGCTCGCGCAGGCGCGTTATCAATTGTTCGTCGGTCTTCGCCTCGGCGTATTCGCTGACATCGCGCCTGGCCGGCCCGGCCGTTGCCGATGTGAACAACGCCAAGGGTGCCGGCAACCCTCGCTCCCGCAGCGCATGCGCCAGTTCGAAAGCCAGCAGGCCGCCCAGGCTGTGGCCGAACAGCGCGTAGGGACGCTCAAGTTCGGCACCGATTTCATCGGCCAGTTGCTCGGCCAACCGCGCGATGTCGTTCTGCAACGGCTCATCCATGCGCTTGCCACGTCCCGGTAACTCCAGGGGACACACTTGCAACCACTCGGGCAGGTTGCGTCGCCAGCGGCTGTAGACCACGGCGCTGGCGCCGGAATAGGGAAGGCAGAACAGGCGAAGGTTCAAAGAGGTGCTCATGCCCAGCCACCGTTGCGATTAACCATTGCGCCCTCCTCACGGGTATCGATCCTGAACCGGGTCGCTTACCCGGCCTATCACCCATGAGAACGGATGGCACTGGCAAATAATTAGTCCGCCAGACTGGCGGAACAACGACCGCCGAAAGCCCGGAAGCGAGCGTCATATTTCGGTAACGCACCGCAAAGCATTATTAATTCTACTTCGCAATTGACAATCATTATCATTAATAATAATTTGTCTCTCGATGTGTAACCAGCCGCTTACAGACCTCGACCTATTCGCTACCAGGTGATTTCCATGACGGAACAAGTATCCACAAGCAGGTGTGATTCACCATTGCTCCAGGCTTTTGTCGACAATCGTCTGATCCTGGTCAAGATCGCCGCGCGCATCACCGGCTGTCGTTCACGGGCCGAGGATGTGGTGCAGGATGCTTTTTTCCGATTGCAATCGGCACCGAGGATCACCTCCTCGTTCAAGGCCCAGCTCAGCTACCTGTTCCAGATCGTGCGTAACCTGGCGATCGATCACTATCGTAAGCAGGCGTTGGAACTGAAGTATTCGGGGCCGGAGGAGGAAGGGTTGAATGTGGTCGTCCACGGCGCTTCACCGGAAACCTCGCACATCAACTTCTCGACGCTTGAGCATATCGCCGATGCGCTGACCGAGCTGCCCCAGCGCACCCGCTATGCCTTCGAGATGTATCGCCTGCACGGCGTGCCGCAGAAGGACATCGCCAAGGAACTGGGCGTATCGCCGACCCTGGTGAACTTCATGATCCGCGATGCACTGGTGCACTGCCGCAAGGTCTCGGGGACCCGCGGTGACAGCTTCGCCCGGCGCTAAGCCATTGCCTGTTTTTCATCAGGCCAGCGAACAGCGTTCAAAAAAACGTTCACGCCCCAGCATCATCAAAGCTGCGCGCTTGTGAGGAAAGTCGAACTCCTTCTCGCAGTGAAAACATTGGTTGTGCATATGAGCGATCATCTTGGCGTTGTCGGCACGCGGCTCGGCCACCACGCGCTGGGTACGTGGATCATCGAGAAACAGATAATGCACCAGTGCCGACAACCAACTGGCGACCTTGTGCGGACCGCGATGATTCTCCTCCCCCACCAGCATGTGAATACCCCGATCGTAGTCGGCAACCTCGTAGAACGGCGCGATCCGATCCTCCTTGGCCCAGTACGCCTCGAAATAAGCGAACGGTTGATCATCGAAACAGCCGATCAAGGTCAGGGTATGCGGGTCGGCCTCGAGCTTTTCGAGATACTCGCGATGTCGCTCGATACTCCCGCCTTCCTGCCAGAAATTGAGTACCCGTGGGTGGTTCTGCCAGCGATTGAAGCGCGCTACGTCGCGCTCGATCTCCACGGTGCGCAGGGATACCCAGGTACCGAGCCGGGCATCGAAACGGCGGTACACCTCGCCAAGGGGTTTTGGCTCGCGAAAGGGGTGGCGCCGACCAGCACTGAGGACCATCTGCTGCGGATAAGGAGCGCTGCGGGAGCGCCCCAGCCAAGGCTGCGGCAGTTGCCAGAACAGCGTTCGCTCACAGCGGTATTCGCCGCTGATCGACGTCGCCAGCAATAAGCCGGTGGACAAGGCTTCATAGGGTGATTGCGGCAATTGCCACAGCAGTTGCTGACAGTCCGGGTCGCTGGCGAATAACCAGTAGCAGGCTGCCCACAAGGCCTGGGGATCGGGCTGTCGCTCGTCCTGTTCAAGGGCAATCCGCAACGTTGCCTTGCGCCTCAGTACCAGCCGGATCAGCGGCTGTCCCTCCAGCGTCAGGCTCAATCGGCCAGCGGTTTCATCGGCACCCAGGTGAACGCCCGAAGGCAGCGGCAAGGTGGTCAGCTCTTGGAGATAGGACATGAATGGGGCTCACGATAATCATCGAGGATACAGGTAAAGAAACGTGAGCGAGGAAGGCAAATTTAAGCGCCAGACAACCACTTCATCAGGGCTTGGCAGCGGTCGCATGGACGGCAGACATGACCTCGATGCGATAAGGCTGGAAGATCTTCATCAATTGGCCATTGTCACGCAGCCGCTGCAGCAATTGGCCGAACGCCTCGGCGCTGATCGGTGCCTTCGGCCGCAACAGGGCGTAGTGGTGATAGATCTGGTCAATGCGCTCGGAAATCAGCAACTCCTTGGCGACTCCCGGATTACGACTCAGGTAGTCGAACAGGTAGGAACGGGTGACCAACGCGATATCCGCCCGGCCGCGCAGCACCATCAGCAGGTTGCTGTCATGGGAATAGGTCAGCGTAGCGTTGTAGGTCTCGGCGAGGTACTTGGGGTCGGCATTGAACTGCGCGAACTCGTAGTGATAGCCGCTGAAGAGCGCGAGGCGCTTGTCTTTCAAGTCGGTAAAATAATCCTGGTCACGATCCGGCTTATTCTGGGCAACAAATATCTCGGCATCTTCCAGGCCCATGTCGACATTGACGTGGGCAATCGCGTTCCAGCCCCACTCCGGATTCTCGAAGATGGCCATGTCGGTACGACCGTCTTCGAAATCGCGAAAACGTCGGGGCACCGAGGTCGGCACCAGGACAAAGCGGTAGTCGCTCTGTAAGGCATTCAAGGCTTCGATCAGTTGCGGCAGCACACCGGTATCGGCCCCCTGCTCGGGTCGAATGGTGTAGGGTGGAAAGTGGGCGGCGCCGATCCTGACTTCTTGAGCGGCCGACACGGACTGAACCGCCAGCATCCCCAGCACCAACCCTAGAATTCGCAATGCCGTCCGTACTGGCGAAAGGTTCAAGGCCACGCACCTCAGAAAATACAATCGATGTTATTAAACTAAGCGCTTTCGACCACTTAGACAACGCCGCACCGATTAAATAATGACTTGCACAACGCGCACTTAGCTATCTGTGCGGGCCAGCATCAGGGCATCGTCAATCAGTTGCTTCGGCGTCGGACTGCCCCGGCGGGCAAAAACCTGGTGGCGCCCAGGATAAAGCCCCAGTCAGCGCACACCGGGTAACGAGTGCGCAGGGGCCGGAGCGATCAGGCCAAAAATCGGCAGATACGACGGCGACCGAATAAGCACCTAGGCGGATGCTTCGGCTTTGGCTACGCTTGATCCCGACTAGGATGCTGTCTTCGGAGCTCGATATGCCGCACTGGCTAGTGATTGATCTGGAAGCCACGACGGATGAAGGGGGCTGGCCGCTGGCGGAGATGGAAATCATCGAAATCGGTGCCACTCTGGTCAACCGCGAGGCCCGCGAGCAGGACCACTTCCAGCGTTTCGTGCGTCCCCTGCGCAGGCCACTGCTGACGCCCTTTTGCCGGAAACTGACGCATATCACCCAGGCTAACATCGACAGTGCCGCGCCGCTGACCGAGGTCTTGGAAGCATTCGAGCGCTGGCTCGGCCAACATCGGGAACGACTGGAGGGCTGGGCCAGTTGGGGCGATTATGACCGTCGACAATTGGAGCAGGATTGGCGACTCCTGCAACTGAGCAGCCTATTGAACCGGCTCCCTCACGCCAACCTCAAGCAACGTTTCGCCACGGCCCGTAAGTTGCAAAAACCTCCCGGTCTGAACACCGCCCTGCAACTGGCAGGCATGCAGTTCAGCGGGCAGCAGCACCGGGCGCTGGAAGACGCGCGCAATACCGCGCGGTTGTTACCGCTGATCCTGCCGAGCTGATGTCAGCTTTCCGCACAAACCTGCAACAGCGTCTTCAATGCGTGACGAGGCAAAAGCGCTTGGGCATACTGGTCGGCCAATTTTTTCAGCTCATTTCGAGGAGTCGCCCATGTTTAAAGTCAACGAGTACTTCGACGGCACCGTCAAGTCGATTGCCTTCGCACAAGCCGAAGGCGCGGCCACCATCGGCGTCATGGCTCCAGGCGAATACGAGTTCGGTACCGCCCAACGTGAAATCATGCACGTGGTGTCCGGCGCCCTGACCGTCAAGCTGCCTGACAGCAGCGACTGGGAAACCTTCGCCAGCGGCAGCCAATTCAACGTACCGGCCAACAGCAAGTTTCAGCTGAAAGTCGCCGTGGAAACCGCGTATCTGTGCGAATACCGCTGAGTCCGGGCGGGTAATACCAGAACGGCGCCCGCGGGCGCCGCTTTTGATGGGCCGGATTCAAGTCCCGCATCAGCGCTTGCGTGCGGCATCGCGAGCAGCAATGCATCGAGCATGAACTCAACGATTGCCCCAACCGCTCGCTGATATCGGCAACCAGCGAAAACATGCGGAGGGTCAACGTCAAGGGCGGCTGATAACGGATCATATCCTCGTCCGACTAGCCATCATGGGGAATCATAATGCCCGATCATGCAAGCTGCGGCCTATCAATGTTCAACAGTATTGAACTGCAACGCCGCCAGCCGTGCATACAAAGGGTTGCTCGCAATCAGTTCGGCGTGGCTACCGACCGCCACCAGCTTGCCCTGATCCATCACCGCAATCCGGTCGGCGTTCTGCACCGTGGCCAGGCGGTGGGCGATCACTAGAGTGGTGCGGCCTTGCATCAGGTTGGGCAGGGCTTGCTGGATCAGGTGTTCGCTCTGGGCATCGAGGGCGCTGGTGGCTTCGTCCAACAGCAGGATCGGCGCATCCACCAATAATGCCCGCGCAATCGCCAGGCGTTGGCGCTGGCCGCCGGACAGGCCCAGACCGCCATCGCCCAGATGGGTCCGGTAGCCGTCGGGCATCTGCAGGATGAAATCGTGGGCATGGGCGATCCGCGCCGCCGCGCGAACCTGCTCGTCGCTGGCCGTCGGGTTGCCGTAGCGGATGTTCTCCTCGACGCTGCCGAAAAACAGCGCCGGACTTTGCGATACCAGGGCAAAACAGCGCCGTAGGTCAAGCGGGTCGAGCTGGGTCAGGGGTTGCCCATCGAGCAGCAAGCGTCCCTGCTGCGGGTCGTGGAAACGCAGCAACAGGTCGAACAGGGTCGACTTGCCCGCTCCCGAGGGTCCCACCAGGGCCAGGGTCTCACCGGCCTTGACGGTCAGGTCGAGGCCGTCGATGGCGTAGCTGTCAGGTCGTGACGGATAACTGAAACGCAGGTTCTCCAGCACCAGGTTACCGTTGACCCGTTCGGCCAGCTGTACCAGACCACTGGCCGGCGCGGTGATCTCGTTGTTCGAGCGCAGCAATTGGCCGATGCGCTCCGCCGCCCCTGCCGCCCGTTGCAGTTCGCCGATCACCTCGCTGAGGGTGCCGAAGGCGCTACCGACGATGAGGCTGTAGAAGACAAAGGCCGCCAGTTCACCGTTAGAGATGGTGCCGGCGATCACGTCCATGCCGCCGACCCAGAGCATCACGCCGACCGCCCCGAGCACCAGCACGATCACCAGGGTAATCAGCCAGGCACGCTGGACAATACGCTGGCGCGCAGTTTGGAAGGCCTGCTCGACGGTCACCGCAAAGCGCTGCTGGTCCTGCATCTGGTGGTTGTAGGCCTGCACGGTCTTGATTTGGCCCAGGGTTTCGTACACATAGCTGCCGACATCGGCGATACGGTCCTGGCTCAGGCGCGACAGACTGCGCACCCGTCGTCCGAAGATCAGGATCGGCGCCAGTACCAGGGGCAAGGTAACCACCACGATACTGGTCAGCTTGGGGTTGGTGATAAACAACAGTACCACGCCACCGATAACCATCAGCGTGTTGCGCAGGAACAGCGACAAGGAGGAGCCGATCACCGACTGCAGCAAGGTCGTGTCGGCGGTCAATCGCGACTGGATCTCCGAGCTGCGATTGTTCTCGTAGAACCCCGGATGCAGGTAGATCAGGTGGTTGAAGACCTGTCGACGAATGTCGGCCACTACCCGTTCGCCGATCCACGACACCAGGTAGAAGCGCGCGAACGTACCAACGCCAGGCCCAGCACCAGCAGCAGGAACAGGCCGATGGATTGGTTGAGCAGGTCCGGCGACTGGGTCATGAAGCCCTGGTCCACCAGCAGGCGAATACCCTGGCCCATGGACAAGGTGATGCCGGCGGTGACGATCAGCGCCAGCAAGGCACCGATGGCCTGCCAGCGATAAGGCGCGACAAAACGGCTGGCCAGGCGGATGGCCCGGCGTTGGTGAGCTGAAAGCATGAAGGCGGATCCATGAGGGAATGAACAGAGCCTACACCGAAGTTCGGCTGAACTTTCGCAAACGCAATCAATCAGGTGAATGATGACCGCGAGCGCCAGCGCCCGGTGGCCTGACACTCAACCGGCGACAATGTGCCCTTTCGATTGCCCTACTTAATACAGCCTTATGTGGTAGAGGGTTGTCACAGCCCGGTCATGCCACGGTTATACACTTGCCAAGCACCTGATGAGGAGACAGGCCATGGACTTGCAACACAACACCCACCGGATCCCCGTGATTCGTCATCCCAAGCCCGAAACATTGGGCTGCGCGGTTATCGACGCAGCCGGGCGCGAAATTCCGATCACAGAAGAAATGATCCAGAAAGCCTGCCGCGAACTGGAACCGCAATTGGACAAGCCCACGCCGCAAAACTGACAGCCCGAAGGCTTTTATCGACCCGGTCTTGATACCGGGTTTTTTCTGTCCGGCGCTATCAGACCAACACCGCGCCCAGGGCCAGGACCATCTGCCGCAACGCCACGGACTCGCCGTTGATCTTCACCGACAGCCCTTCGATTTCACGTCGCTCGGGGTAGTGCTTGCGCAACAGGTCGAACGCCACCCGTTGTTCGGCCACATTGCCGGTCAGGCTGCGGCGAAAATCCGCGTCGTCGCGGCGCGGGTCGTACACGGCGCGACAGATCATCGCCATGGCCCAGGCCGGGTCTGTGTCGGCATCGAGGGTGATTTGCGCCAATGCCGGCTTGGGCAGCAGGTCGTCGAGGCTGACCATCGGCGCCTGGTCGATAAAGGCGCAGTAGGCCTGATAGATCTGCGCCGTGCCACGCTGCTTGCCGTCGAGGCTGTAGCCCGCGATATGCGGCGAACCGAGTACGCAGAGTTCTGCCAGTTCGATGTCCACCTGCGGCTCGGCTTCCCACACGTCAAGCACTGCTTGCAGGTCTTCGCGCTCCAGCAGTACGTCGCGCAAGGCGGCGTTATCCACCACCGGACCACGGGCGGCATTGATCAACCAGGTGCCGGGCTTGAGTTGCTCCAGCCGTTGGCGATCCAGCAGGTGCCAGGTCGACATTGCCCCGGAACGGGTCAGGGGCGTATGCAGGCTGATCACGTCGCACTGCTCGATGATCTGTTCCAGCTCGACATAATCCCCGCCCTCGACCGCCTGGCGTGGTGGGTCGCACACCAATACCTTCCAGCCCAAGCCGCGCAAGACCTTGATCAGGCGCCCGCCGACTTCGCCGGCACCGATCACGCCATAGGTACGACGGGACAGCTCGGCGCCCTCAATCTCGGCCAGGGTCAACAAGCTGCCCAGCACGTAGTCGACCACGCCACGAGCGTTGCAACCGGGTGCGCTGGACCAGTGGATCGCGGCCTCCTGGAAATAATCCAGGTCCAGGTGATCGGTACCGATGGTGCAGGTGCCGACAAACCGCACCGCACTGCCTTCGAGCAGCTCGCGGCTGACCGGGGTCACCGAACGCACCAGCAGCACATCCGCCTCGGCCACCGCCGCACGATCGATGGCGCGCCCCGGCAGGCGGCGGATCTCGCCGAAACCGGCAAAAAAGGCATCGATCAACGGGATATTCTCATCGGCAACAATCAGCATGGCAGGCTCCTTTCGCGGACCCGCAGTGTGGCGCAGATTGTCAGCCACGGCCAGTCGGCGATTGGCCTGGGATTAGAAGGCTCATCCCGTGCGCCTACACCAAGTGCCCTTCGTTCCTAACCGAGTTTCTTGCGGATCCAGTACAGATAAGTACCGGCTTCTTCCCGCTGTTCCACCAGTTGGTGATCAAGGAACACACAAAACTTGGGGATATCGCGGCGGGTCGACGGGTCGGTGGCAATCACCTTGAGCAGGCCTCCGGGCTGCAGGTCGCGGATATGCTGGTGCAGCATCATTACCGGCTCGGGGCAGTTGAGGCCGGTGGCATCGAGGGTGCCGTCAACGTTGGGGTCGTGGGACTGGGTCATGCTTCACTCCTGAAACCAGACCGACATTGTCGCGCAAACCACAACGTGACGTCACCTATCACGGCCTTTATCAACCCTCATTCATCCGGCACGCGCCGGATCGTAGTGCCACCACCAGGCGATAGCAGCAATGGGCAACGGTTCGATGCTCTCATCCAACGGTCTGTCCGCCAGCTCTCCACCCTCCAGACAGATCTCACCATCAAGTCCATTGAGAAAAATATAGCGCGGATTGTTCAAGTGCCACTTGAGCACGCCACTGATGTAGTAACTCAAGCGCTCGACATAGCGTCTGATCGCAGGAGTCCCCTCCTCGATCAGTTGCTCTTGCAGCCGCATAAACAATCCCTGGACCCGATCTCGCATACGAATCGCTGACATAATAGCGTCCTCTACCGAACAGCCCTGCGTCCGCCTGATGACATCGATCAGGTTATGCCCACGCTTATCACGGCTACGCATCATCTCCTTGGGAAAAGAGAACAAATCGTTATCCCAGGTCGCAAAAGTCGCGGCCATTTCAGTCAATGCCATGACCGGCCGACTCGCCAACTCTCCCTCACTGATGTCAATACGCGGAACCACATAACAGAACGGTGGAAATGTCATGCCTCCACCGCCAAAAAGACGCTGAATGATGTAGTCGTTCAATGACGGCTGCAAACTGACCGATTTCCACATTTCAGCCATGAAGTAGGTGCGCATGACCGAGACGAAACGTGAAGCATGGAGTGGCAGACCGTGTGCCTGCATTCGAATCCGGATGTCTCTCAAGGCCATCCCATATCGGTCCTGCGTATCCAGTGGCAACTCGGGAGATTCCAGATGTCTCTGGATCCGGCTTGTCGTGTCAATCAATGCCCGGGTGTCCTGACTCTCGGGACCTTCGTCGCACACCTCATCGTCGTAGGCAAATGTCCACATCATATAGTCGGTGCCGATCTGTGCCAGCTCATCCGATCCTTGCGGATAGATCATGCCGCACAACTCGCCGATTCCGCTGACTTCCAGGCGTCGGCGCTGCAGATCATCGGCGAACAACTTCCAACGCTCCATCCAGGTCATGCAGCGAGGTAACAACAGATCGGTATTCGGGTGTCGAGCATGCGGAAGTGGGCAATAAACAGGGGGCAATCTGACAGGCCGCATCGTGGATGCTCCGCTCAAGAAAAGTAACAACCCGAGCAGCAAACACCTTTGACAAATAACACGTCAACGAAATTAACGAAATAAGCCGACTGCCAGCAGCTTATTAATAAATATAAAAGATAACTAAAGGCACTTAAAAACAACCTCCTATCTCAAAAAATTCTACGCCTGGATTTAACACGATTACTTAATTCAAAAAAATGACGTTATTCTCAGCCGAACAACCACCATGTAGAAAAATGAGCATGAGGATGTCCGTCGCAAAGGGCTCTCTCATATCATCCATTGACCGTTGCGTTCGCCAGGTGAGCGATCATCTGCAGACAGGGATCGATGATCGAGGTGCCGTCAATCAGCGTTGCCAAAGCCGGATACTGGAATCGGTGCTGATGCTGCACCTGTTGCGCCAGACGAAACGTTATCCCGCCGCGCAGGATCGACTGCTCTCGTTTCTGCGCGAGCGCCATGGGGCGGTTGGCAACAACCAACTGGACAATCTGCTGCTGGACGCCTTCCTGAGCGCAACTCCCAGCCGAGTGGAAGAGTTTGTCGCCCTGGCTCCCGAGCACTTGGCCACCCCGCGCAAACGCTGGATGTTATCGACTTGTCTGGCCCTGTCGGGCGCCTGCTCCTACCTGCCCGATGCCGACATTGGCGCTATCCACTATGAAAACCAGGTCTCCTGGGTCGGCATGATGTTGTGTGCAATCAAGATAGTGAATGCTTGCGCAAGGCAACGCCAGGCGCTGCTGGAGCCAAGGGACTGTCAGTTCCTGATTGATCAACTGGAGCATGGCAGCCAGCGGGAACTCTGGGAGGGCAATCTCCTGGCCCATCTCTGGGCCCTCCTGGCCCTGCATGCACTCGAACCGGCGCATCCGTTGATTGACAATGGCCTCATTATTATCCTCGACAACCACAACCCGGACGGTGGATTGCCTTTTATCAGCCACATGACTGTCTACCTGACAGCCTTCGCCGGCATCGCCCTGAAGAACGCGGATGGCCCCTCGTCCAGGCTTGGACAGATGGCCGACTACCTCGCGAAACAGCAAACGCCCAATGGCGGCTGGTCCTACAGTGAAGGAGTGCGGCAGACCGATGTTGATTGCACGTGCTGTGTCATCGACTATCTGTTTTCGATTGCACCGCAGCGCCATGCCCGAACGATAAAACATGGTCTGGCCTATCTGTCAGCCATGGCCAACCCAGACGGCGGCTTTCCCACCTACCGGCGTCAACAACCGTCGGAAGTCACGATGACCGCGAATGCGCTCATCGCCTTTACTCCACACTGGCAAGCCCATGCCGATGTGCTGGTTGCGGCTCTCGGATTCCTGCTCCACGCGCAAGCACCGGGCGGCGCCTTCGAGCGCAGTTGGAGCCTGAGCGAAACCTTCGCCATTTCCCGGGTGGTTTCGGCCCTGAAGCGAGCCCCGAATGCCTGCACCCACACACTGCACAGCGCCATCGATGCCGTGCGCGAAAATGCCACCCGGTATCTGCTGACCGCACAGCATCCGGACGGTGGTTGGGGCCACACTCCGGGCGAATCCAGCGATGTCATCAGTTCCGCCCACGGACTGTGTGCAGCGGCCCTACTGAACCATGACGGTCTCATGAAGCGCGGTTGGCATTATCTTCGTGCTCGGCAGTTGGCAGATGGCGGTTTCATCTCGATTCCCGATCAAGCAGGTCCACGCCCTTTTGCCTACGACTTTCCGATTCTGGCGAATATCTTTGCATTGAACGCTTTGGCCGAGTTGCGCCGATCCCGTCTTGCCAGCATCAGGTCTTCTTTTTGACATCCAGTCGACGCAGGTGGCAGGTCACTTCCTCGCGGTCGTGATACAACTGCTTGCAGCCGATCGCCACCTTGATACCACGGGCCTTGAAGCCAGCCTCAATACGCGCCAGCAGACGCCGGACCTCGGCATAACGCTGCTTCATCGGTAGTTTGAGGTTGACCACCGCTTCGCGACAATGGCCCTCGCCGATCCAGGCCTCCAGTAACGCCGCGTTGCGTGCCGGCTTCTCGACGATGTCGCAGACCATCCAATCCACTGGCTGCTTGGGCTTGAAGGTGAAGCCGTCGGCCATCAAGTGCTGCACCAGCCCTGTGTCCATCAAGCTTTCGGCCATCGGGCCGTTGTCGATGGCGGTCACCAGCATGCCGCGATTGACCAGTTGCCAGGTCCAGCCGCCGGGAGCCGCGCCGAGATCGACGCCGGTCATGTCGCCATTGAGCCGTTCTTCCCACTGATCGCGGGGAATGAAGTGATGCCAGGCCTCCTCCAGCTTGAGAGTTGAACGGCTCGGGGCGTCCTTGGGAAACTTCAGGCGCGCAATGCCCATCGGCCACATCGCCGAATTATCCGCCTCGGCCATGCCGAGGAAGACTTCCCTGCCGCTCTTGAACGTCAGCAACAAGCGCGGCTTACCGGCATCTTCCACTAGTTTGCCGGCCTGGGTCAGGGCTTTGCGCAACGGACCTTCGAACTTTTTGCAGAAATTCGACAGTTCCTTGCCGTCGTTGGTATCGACCACCTCCAGCCAGAGGCTACCGCAGCGTGGAAACATCGCCAGTTGGGCGAGAATCACGCTGATACGGTCGGTTTCCGGCAAGTCGATAAAACTGCCTCGGGCCCACTGGCGCGGGAAAATCAGTTCGGCAAAGCGCAGGCCGGCCATCAGCCGCACAGCGCCGTCATCTTCGCTGCAGACAAATTCGGCATAGGCGCTGCCGGCCCTGGCCTTGGCATAACCTACGACGTTGAGGTTCGCGGCATGCTCGGATATCTCGGAACAGACTTCGCCTTCGAAGCCGGGCCGGCAGTGCATAAAGAGGGTGTTCACAAAAAAATCCTGGGCTGGGCGACTGTAACGACGAGGCTTGACGGCATCTTGCGGACTTTCCCGCCCCATCGCCGGCAAGCGGGCGCGTACAAACGCGAACCTGTCACTTAAACCCGCGCATGATAGCCGAGTTGACAACCTCGTGGCCTGTACGGTGAGTAGGTGATCATGTACGGCTGACACACGGCCATGACCGAGGCGCTGTCACCCGTCATAGCCCGCTATGGCGAGGAACCGCAACGCCCGTCGGAGGCCGGTGGCGCCGAAATTGACTCACAGAACTCGCCACACACGCCACTAGTACTGCCCCGTAGAGTCCGACGATTAGCTAAATCTCAGGATCGGAGCTAGATTCAAGGCTCAGTTCGTTCCACCCGGCCCGTGCCGCGCGGGCCTCAAGGAGTCATTTCATGTCATCCCTCGATAGCCTGAAAACCCTTAGCACCCTGAAGGTAGGCAACAAGACCTACCACTACTTCAGCCTGCCCCAAGCCGCCCAGTCACTCGGCGACTTGGACAAGCTACCGATGTCGCTCAAGGTACTGCTGGAAAACCTACTGCGCTGGGAGGACGGCAAGACCGTCTCCGGTACTGACCTCAAGGCACTCGCCGCCTGGCTCACGACACGCAGCTCCGACCGGGAAATCCAATACCGCCCGGCCCGGGTCCTGATGCAGGACTTCACCGGTGTGCCGGCGGTGGTCGACCTGGCCGCCATGCGGGCCGCCGTGGCCAAGGCCGGCGGCGATCCACAGCGGATCAACCCGCTGTCCCCGGTCGACTTGGTGATCGATCACTCGGTGATGGTCGACAAGTTCGCCACGGCGGCGGCGTTCGGCCAGAACGTCGATATCGAGATGGAGCGCAATGGCGAACGCTATGCCTTCCTGCGTTGGGGCCAGAGCGCCTTCGACAACTTCAGCGTGGTGCCGCCGGGCACCGGGATCTGCCATCAGGTCAACCTCGAATACCTGGCGCGCACGGTCTGGACCAAGGACGAGGACGAGCGCACCTATGCTTTTCCCGACACGCTGGTCGGCACCGACTCCCACACCACCATGATCAACGGCCTCGGCGTGCTCGGTTGGGGCGTCGGCGGCATCGAGGCGGAAGCGGCAATGCTTGGCCAGCCGGTGTCGATGCTGATTCCCGAGGTGATCGGCTTCAAGCTCACCGGCAAGCTCAAGGAAGGCATCACCGCCACCGATCTGGTGCTGACGGTGACGCAGATGCTGCGCAAGAAAGGCGTGGTCGGCAAATTTGTCGAGTTTTACGGCGACGGCCTGGCCGATTTGCCTCTGGCAGACCGCGCAACCATCGCCAACATGGCCCCGGAATACGGCGCCACTTGCGGTTTCTTCCCGGTGGACGAGATCACCCTGGATTATCTGCGCCTGTCTGGCCGACCAGCCGCGACCGTGGATCTGGTGGAGGCTTACAGCAAAGTCCAGGGGCTCTGGCGCCTACCGGGCACCGAACCCCTGTTCAGCGATAACCTAGCACTCGACATGGGCAGTGTCGAGGCCAGCCTGGCCGGGCCAAAACGCCCGCAGGATCGGGTCTCGCTGCCGAATGTCGC
This sequence comes from Pseudomonas agarici, assembly GCF_900109755.1. Taxonomy (GTDB): domain Bacteria; phylum Pseudomonadota; class Gammaproteobacteria; order Pseudomonadales; family Pseudomonadaceae; genus Aquipseudomonas; species Aquipseudomonas agarici. The sequence goes on from NZ_FOAR01000013.1 coordinate 59,588, forward strand.
CCAGGCTTTCAACGACTTCATCGGCTTGCAACTCAAACCCGCCAGCAAGGAAGAAGGTCGCCTGGAAAGCGAAGGCGGCGGCGGTGTCGCCGTCGGCAATGCCGATCAGGTCAGCGGCGTGGACTATAGCTATGAAGGCCATACCTATCGCCTGAAGGACGGCGCGGTGGTGATTGCCGCCATTACCTCCTGCACCAACACCTCCAACCCCAGCGTGATGATGGCCGCCGGACTGGTAGCGAAGAAGGCCGTGGAGAAAGGGCTGAAACGCCAGCCCTGGGTCAAGAGTTCCCTCGCCCCAGGCTCCAAGGTGGTCACCGATTACTACAAGGCCGCCGACCTCACCCGCTACCTCGACGAGCTGGGTTTTGCCCTGGTGGGTTACGGTTGCACCACCTGCATCGGCAACTCCGGGCCGCTGCCGGAGCCGATCGAAAAGGCCATTCAGCAATCGGACCTCACCGTCGCCTCGGTGCTTTCCGGCAACCGTAACTTCGAAGGTCGGGTGCATCCGTTGGTCAAGACCAACTGGCTGGCCTCGCCGCCGCTGGTGGTAGCCTACGCGCTGGCAGGTAGCGTGCGCATCGATATTAGCCGTGACCCGTTGGGCACCGGCAGCGACGGCAAGCCGGTGTACTTGCGCGATATCTGGCCGAGCCAGAAGGAAATCGCCGACGCCGTCGCCCAGGTCGATACCGCGATGTTCCACAAGGAATATGCCGAGGTGTTTGCCGGTGACGCCCAGTGGCAGGCGATCGAAGTACCGCAGGCCGCCACCTATGTCTGGCAGAAAGACTCGACCTATATCCAGCACCCGCCGTTCTTCGATGATATCGCCGGTCCCCCACCTGTAGTCGAAGACATCCACGGTGCCCGGGTGCTGGCGCTACTGGGGGATTCGGTGACCACCGACCATATCTCCCCCGCTGGCAATATCAAGGCCGACAGCCCGGCCGGTCGCTACCTGCGCGAACAAGGCGTGGAACCGCGGGACTTCAACTCCTACGGCTCGCGACGCGGTAACCATGAGGTGATGATGCGCGGCACTTTCGCCAATATCCGCATCCGCAATGAAATGCTCGGTGGCGAGGAAGGTGGCAATACCCTGCATGTGCCTTCGGGCGAAAAGCTGGCGATCTACGATGCCGCCATGCGCTACCAGGCCCAAGGCACGCCGCTGGTGGTGATTGCCGGCCAGGAATACGGCACCGGTTCCAGCCGCGACTGGGCGGCCAAGGGTACCAACCTACTGGGCGTCAAGGCGGTGATCGCCGAGAGCTTCGAGCGTATCCATCGCTCCAACCTGGTCGGCATGGGCGTGCTGCCGCTGCAATTTAAACTCGACCAGAACCGCAAGAGCCTGAAGCTCACTGGCAAGGAAACCTTGAGTATCAAGGGTCTGAGCGGCGCCGAACTGCAACCGCGGATGAACTTGTCGCTGACCTTGACCCGTGAGGACGGCAGTCAGGAAAAAATCGACGTGTTATGTCGGATCGACACGCTTAACGAAGTGGAATACTTCAAAGCCGGGGGCATCCTGCACTATGTGCTGCGGCAACTGATTGCTTCCTGATTATCCCCTAACATGTGACGCGAATACGCACCGGCATTGGCCGGCGCGTATTCCAAGGCGCATTGATTACAACCGCCACCTTTAATTCCCGAATATTATCTTACAAGCAATCAAACGGCCTCTTTCTTTCATTAATACTTTTTCTCACGCACGAAAGTAACATCGCATAAACCTTGCGCACTTTAAATTAAATCTCGACCCCTTATAAAATGGAGACAGCATCTACAACCAAAAACAAGAGAAACCATATGAATACAACGTTAGCGCAACATGAACAGGTACTACAAAAAAACAATCAAACACCAACAACTTCGCCCCCACAAATCGACTCCGGCGCGTCAGCATCTGCATACACCTCGGAAAACCGTATTACCGCCGCCGAGGCCTATTATCTATCGGTAGTGGACCAGGCGGGTGTAGTGGGCGGTCTTGGCGCGGAGCTCATTAATGTCGTCAACTCAATATTGCTTACCGCGCAAGACCAGTATCGTCACCCCGCGACCACTGCTCGCACAATTCTTGACAAGACCGATAGCGCCCTTGCCTACGCCTTTGAATTATTCAAGACAGAGAACAATCTGCCCGATAATTTCTTGTCCGATGATCAGTATGAAGGTCCGAAGGCTTATTGGGCTGACATCAGCCGCTCGCTGATCAAAGTCACTGACCAGGCACGCGCCTTGCTGGCCAAGGTGACAGACAACAATTCTCGCGCTGTGCCTGATGGGCGCCGCTACACCGCGAGCAACGTAGAAGTTGCCTGGTATGCCTCGGCGCGCAACCACCTCTTGTATTCATCGCAGGAGGCATTCATGGATGCCGTCGATGCCGCCACTGCCCACGGCAATTACCGGGAACATTATCTGCTGTTCAGTGATTGGATCGACATAAACCTGGGCAGTATCGACAAAAGCCCCTTCAAGGACGAAAAAGACCTGCTGCAACGCTGCCTGCGCTTTCTCGAACGTGCCGACGTGCAAACTTTCGCGGCCAGGCTGCTCAACGAACTGCTACCCGAATACGCCAGCCAGATCGGCAACCGAACCAACTTACGATTGACCGCCTATGCTATGGGCCGCTGGTCATACGACGATACCCTGGCGCCTTTTCATATCACCAGCCTGCTCTGGTCGGCTGACCCGGAAAATATCGAAGGTGCGCAAAACAGACAATCGGCGGATGTGCTGACCCTGCCGACCCCGGAGGGCTCGGAGCCGGTGGATATTCATTTCGCGCAGGGACTACAGCGTATTGCCCTGGATGCCCATGCCGGAGGTCTACGACAAGTCGAGCGCACGCTCAAGGCGCTCTCGGACCCAGACGACGCGCCGTTTTTTTCAATCCCTCCCCAAGATCCTTGTGCCAGCGCGCTCAGTGACGAGAAACTACGTGCTAGAGCGGATGAACGCTGGGGACAGACAAACAATATTGTCGAGGCACTCCACCCTACCGCTTTCTATCCTTTCTTTTTAGCGGGCGAGGACATTACCGGGGTAGCGCTGAAGGCGCTGAAGGCGCTATTAACCATTGATGAGGCCACGCGGTCTCTCTCGTATATCTGTCGCAGACCCGATATTCACAACCTTCTGTCGGACTTCACTGGCATGCGGATTCAATCGGGTGAAGGAGCCTGGGAGATTCTGCGTCGGCTCGTGCGCAGCCTTCTGGCCCCCATGGCCGCTATCGCAGATAACGGATTTTCTTCGATACCGGCATTTATCGCGCCCTGGCTAGCGGCTAATCAGCAAACGGATTTGCTCGAGCTGATTTTCACCAGCACGCTGCTGACACGCCAGTACCTTCCCGCCAGCGCCTGGAGACCGGGGATCGAACCACCGAAACCTACTGAAATTCCCTTGCCGGAGACCTTGCTCCTTGTGGATGATCCAGACGCCACGTTCGCGGCCAATCGACAAAAGTTGCAGGAGGTCATCAAGGAAACGTCGTCAACACCGGCATTCACCTCACGCCTGCTCGACAAGATCGGCTTGAATGCTCTCTTTATCCAGGCCCTTCCGGCATGGAACACCTTCGAACACTACCAACTGCTGCAAGGCTTGCCGACATTCAGCGAATGGGCCGCGCAAATGGCGCCGGCTCCCGTGCCAGCGACATCGGCGGCGTTGACTTCGGGCGAGCAAGCCTACCTGCTGGTGGAGACACTACTGAATATCGCCTGGCCAGCGGTGAAAGACCTATGGCAACTGGGTCCGAAGCTCAGCGGCGCGCCCACGGACAGCGAGGCCCAGACCTGGGGGAACCTCAAGGAGCGGCTGATTGCTTCTATCCATAAACGCCTGATGGACCAGAAAGTGATCGACCAGCCAGGACATGCGAGCTTTCTCGCCGGTCTGCTACTGCAACGCGCACGTCCAGAACTGTTCCTGCGCGACAGCGACAGCTTGACCCTCAATTATCAAAGTGATCCTGCCGCCATCACCTTGCGTTGGGCGGCAAGACTACTGAACGAAGTCAGTCCCCGTACCTCGATGGCCTGTTCGATCGCCGAAGTGGTGAGCATGGCCAAGGATATCGCCAGGCAAAGCGGTATCGATATCGATTCGCGGCAAATGCACGACGCCCAAATGCTTTCCCCAGCCAGGGAGGCAACGCAGCATCGACTCAGTGAGTTGAGTGGACTGATCCTGGGCGAACAGACCATCGCCACCGCCCGTGCCTGGGGTTATACCAACGCCATGGAGTGGCTCAACCTGACCAAGGACACAGAAGAGCGAAACCAGATGCATCTACTGTCGGTGAAACATGAGCAGGCGCCGGATCTGCGCGCCATGGCGAGCGTGCAACTCTGGGCCTTGGGTACTGATCCTCAAGCGAACTTCGGGGATCAGGACATCAGCACTCTCGATGCTTTTCTCTGTGGCATGAACATGGTCAATCACGATTATTACATTGCCCAGAGAAACGCCCTGCTGGAAAAGTTCACGTCTGATTCGAATCGCTACAAAGAACACTACAAGCCCATTATCCAATCGCAACTTGAATTGATCTTTCAGGGTTTGCCGCTGGAAAAACTTCATATCCTCGACACCGGGCGCTGGCGAATCCTCGCGCCCTCGTCACGCCACTCGTTGTTCTACAAAGCAGGCACCCTGGCCGTAGTCGAATTCGAAGCGCTGCAGGGCAAGCAAAGCCAATTCTTGAATATTCTGAAGTCGGATGATGGACTGCAAACCAGCTGGATCGATATCTGGAGCCGCTCCGCCATGCTGCTACCCAAGCCACCCTCTGCGGGAGGCAGGTTGGTGAGGTCTGGTATCCCTGCCGGTGTCGGATTGGAAGCCGGTGAATGGTACGCCGGGCTGAACGCATCCAGACTCTGCCCCAGCGATCCCGTCAGCACCGCCCATCAGGTAATAGATAAGCTGATCACCCCTGTATGGGATGCGCCCATGACATGGGCGGTCGATTATTCCAAGGAACAAAATATCCTCCCGCCACGCAATCGAGGAGAACGCTTCAGCCTGTTGTCGCTTATCCCGTTCTATGACTACTTTGCCAAACCTGCCGCCGAGCGAAGCAACGAGGACCATCTGGGCCTTACGATGGAGATCGTACTCACCGCGCTGCCTGGAGCCAAAGGCGTGGGTTCCGCCGTCAAGACATTGGGCACCGCCGTTCGAGCGGGCCTGCAAACGGCCCTTGGCCAAGGGCTGAAAAGCCAGGTTTTTTCCATCGGACAGCACGCGCTCACCACCGCATCGGGACAGACTGTCCGTAGAACCGTCATCGGTGGTTTATGGCAGACCTTGAATAATCTGGGCAGCGGCGTCAGCACGGGGCTGGCGAACCAGACCTTTCGCCAAGGCCTGCGCAAAGGCGGCCTGCAACTGACTTATGCGGTTGGCGAAAGCATCTTTTCCGCTTCGCCCATCCCCTTGTACAGCCCACGGACACTTGTGCGTTCGGCCAACAAGCTCTGGCAGAATATACGCAGTAGCGCAGGACAGACCGTGGAAGCGCTGAACAATGCCAAGCAGGCGTTCAAGCAACAACTTGACTCGGCGGCAAGCCAGGTCACCGGCAGGTTTCGGAAGAACAACGGCTGCCCGATGCCAGTTCGTCGCAGCCCAAGGGCGACCAACCTTCCATTCGATAAAATGCTGTCCGTTCGGGCACTTGATTGTATTTCTCTTGAGAATACCCTGCCTATCAGGCACGTTCCCAAGCTCGATCTTTTCCTCGGCTCCGATACCCCGCAAATCCTGGTAAAGCGGATACCGGAAGCAAACTCGACGAACGTACATGCAGCCTTTAAGAAGAAGGCCAATAGCCGGTCAGAGGCGATATTCACGCAAAAATTTCTGATGAAAAATCCAGATGAGAGCTGGAACATCGCGGTCCGTGATCGGGATAATAGCTGGGCGGCGCTCACTGCCAGGCAACTCACTCATTATCATGAAAAGATAGAAAGCATTCTGCCAAGTCGTGCGCTGCGCAATAAGTTTTATATGCAGATGCAAGGAGATACGCTTAATTCACCCTCATGGAAAAAACTTCATGAGACATCCTTACAGGAAGCACGGACACCCACGATTTCACGACTTAAACGCCCCGCGCCGGAAACCCCCGAATCGCCTCCCGCGACAACCCGACATTTCGATAGCGTTCCTCACTGTCCGGGCCTGAAAAGCCAGGAGATTCCGCGATCGGAGTGGAGCGAGTTCCTGTACAAATACATGGGCCGGGATAAGTATGCGGCTATTCGCGGAAGTGGCTACGGCACTGCCTTGCACATGCACCTGCCGGTCACCCGGCAAAGTCCGTTGGGCGACTTTACCCGTACCGATTATGGCATCTATGTGACCGACCTGGCACCGGGCAGCCTCCCGCACGAGAAGCTCTCCCAGAGTATTTTCGGCAAGCTGCACGGTCGCACGCAACAGAAAGCCCGAGCCTCTCATTACTTCGAACTGAGAACTTGCGAATTGCCAGAAGGTTGGACCTTGCACCGAATCTCCGGCCAAGGACTCTCGGGCGACAATATCTTCTTGATCAAAGGTCCCGTGCAAAATGGTCTCTTGCCGGACCTGCCTTTGAAAGGCTCGAAATTCAAGGAACCACTGAAGATCGTGGCAAGCCACGGTAAGTACCCACCTCCCGCACAGCCGTAACCCTCTTCAGGGACGAATACGCAGGGATTAAAAAGTGAACGGGCGCTGAAAGCTGAAATATATATTCAATATCTCTCCCGCCTGGCCGATAGGTTATCAAAGCCTTGCGGATTGAAAAACCATGCGTAACAACCAACCCATCACCCAACGCGAGCGCACCTTTCCCGCTCAGCAACGGTTGATTTCCACGACCGACGCCAAAGGTGTGATCAGCTACTGCAACGACGCCTTCGTCGAAATCAGTGGGTTCTCCCGCGAAGAGTTGATCCGTGCGCCGCACAATCTGGTGCGGCACCCGGATGTCCCGGCGGCGGTGTTTGCGCACCTGTGGAATACGCTGAAACAAGGCCAGCCATGGATGGGCATTATCAAGAACCGCTGCAAGAACGGCGACCATTACTGGGTCAACGCCTATGTCACACCGGTTTTCGAAAGCAATCAGGTGATTGGCTATGAATCGGTACGGGTCAAGCCCAACGCCGAACAGATTCGCCGGGCAGAGGCGTTGTATCGACGCCTCAATCAGGGCAAGTCGGCCATCCCCCAACGCGACAGGTGGCTGCCGGTGGTGCAGGACTGGCTGCCGTTCATCCTGGTCAGTCAGGTGAGTTTCCTGATCGGCGTCTGGCTCAACTCTCACTGGGGCTTCGCCCTCGCCGCCGCCGTTTCGGTACCGTTGGGCCTGCTCGGTCTGAGCTGGCAGCAACGCGGTCTCAAGCGCCTGCTACGCTTGGCCGAACAGACCACCTCGGACCCGCTGATCGCGCAGATGTACACCGACAGCCGAGGTGCCCAGGCGCGCCTGGAGATGTCCATTCTCAGCCAACAAGCACGCCTGAAAACCTGCCTGACCCGCTTGCAGGATACCGCCGAACACCTGAACGCCCAGGCCCGCAAGTCCGACGAGCTGGCCCGGAAGAGTTCCAATGGCCTGGACCGCCAACGTCAGGAAACCGAACAGGTGGCCACCGCCGTCAACCAGATGGCCGCCACCACCCTGGAAGTCGCCAGCCATGTCCAGCGCACGGCCGACGCCACCCAGGAAGCCAATCGGCTGACCCGCCGTGGCCGCGATATCGCCGGGGAAACCCGCGAAGCCATCGAGCGCCTGTCGATGGTGGTCGGTGAAACCGGCGGCACCGTGACCCAACTGGCTAAGGACAGCGACGAGATCGGCGGCGTGGTCGATGTGATCAAGGGCATCGCCGACCAGACCAACCTACTGGCCTTGAACGCCGCCATCGAAGCGGCCCGCGCCGGGGAAATGGGTCGTGGCTTCGCAGTGGTTGCCGACGAGGTGCGCCAACTGGCGCAACGCACCAGCGAATCCACCGGGCAGATCCATACCCTGATCGCCAAGCTGCAACAGACCGCCAGCATCGCCGTGCAAACCATGCACGCCGGTCATCGCCAGGCCCAGGAAGGCGTGGCGCGGGTCCTGGAGGCGGACGCCGCGCTGGTGGGCATCAGCGCGGCGGTAGCCAATATCACCGACATGACCACCCAGATCGCCGCCGCTACCGAAGAACAGAGCTGCGTGGCCGAAGAGATCAGCCGCAATATCAGCACCATTGCGCAATTGGCGGAGCAGACTTCGGAGCAGGCGCACGACTCGGCACAATTGAGTGAAGAACTGACCCATACCGCCAATACGCAATACTCTTTGGTGGAGCGCTTTAATCGCTGACAGATCACTGGCGACACAACAAACCCGATGACTGACAATCATCGGGTTTTTATTGTGTGAATAAAATAAGCAATTTTTCTTTTTAGCAAGTAAGAATTTTCTTTATATATACAAACTTAAAGCTTACACAAAATAAACAAACAACCCCACTCAAGCAAAACTCTTGACAACCAATCAAACTTACTATTCGTTGGGGCCTTGGCATCCTATCGCACAGGCAGTTACCTTTCATTCAAGACTTGAGTGCCTTATTTGCCAAATAAGCATGCGACAACGCAAAACACCGGCAATAAACGCCAATGCGTTCGAGTGTGAAAACGGCTGTCAATATTCAATTGGATTACAGGGATATCCGTATGAAGGATTTAGCAAGCACTCCACAAATTCGTCTCATGACCCAGGATCTTATTGCCCCCTTTGTCAAGCAGGCAGATCCGAAGGATGGGCTGTTGCAGGCCAACGACCTTAATTACCCAGTCACTGTGTCGTTTCCAACTTGGCCCGATGCGACACCTGATGACCGCTATCAACTCACCTGGAATAACACACTGATTGGCGAGCCAATGCAACTTCCATCCGCTCCACCGCCTGGAGATATGTTGTACCCCGAGCTTCCCGTGACGATGCTATCTGTCGAAGGGACCTACCAACTCGGCTATGCGGTCACGACATTTCCCGACACAATGCCCCTGCTGTCCCAGACAACACCCATTATCATCGACCGCACCCCACCTGGCGGCACACTGCTCGCTGCCCCAATCCTCCCGGCGCTCGCCGTCGACGGCCTGACCGACAGTGAACTGATCGAACTGGGTAACCAGCTCACGATCACTATCCCCGGCTACTTCGACATGCAATGGGGCGATGTCATCCATAGTTACTGGGGTGAACAGGCCGGCCCCGCGCATACGGTACAGGCTGATGAGCCCGGAACCGACAAAGTCCGGATCACTGTCGAGCGCCACTTCCTCGAACAACTGGGCAACGGCGAGCTCACCGTCAGCTACAACGTCCGCGACCGGGCCGGTAATACCTCGGTACGTTCACAACCGGTCATCCTCAAGTTGCGGTTGCAGCAACTGCCGGTCAACCTGCAAGCCCCCATCGCCCTGCAGATCGAAGGCGGCCAGGTTCACGATGTACACGCCCGCATAGGCGTGAAAATCGCGGTTCCCCGCTACGAGCATGTCGCCATTGGCGACGAAATCAGGGTGTTCTGGAACGGCGAGCAAACCGCCGGCCGACGCGTTATCAGTGCCCATGAGCAGCAAAAGCCCCTGCTGCTGAACGTGATGGTGCGTTACCTGGCCATCTCCCGTCATGGCGACGGTCCGGCCAGGGTGCATTACCAAGTCTGTCGCAATGGCGAGCTCTTCACCTCCCCGGACCTGGAGCTAGAAGTTTTTTTGCAATTGCCCGGGCCCCAAGACCCGACGCCGCAGACGGTGGTCAACGAAGCACTGGCGGCTCCGGTAATCAAGGGCAAGAACCCGAATGCCCGGACGCTGGACAACTACCTCGACGAGGACCACGCGCAACTCTCGGCCGACGCGATCATCGCCTGGCGCGACGCCTTCCGGGCCGGTGATCGGATCAATCTGTTCTGGGGCAAATCGACGCAGCCGCTGGTACACCTGATCGGCCAACGGGATATCGACAGCGGCGGCGCCCTGGTGATCAATGTGCCGAACCGTCTGATTACCGAACAGGGCTGCGGGGTGGACATCTGCGTGCAGTACACCGTGACGCGCGAAGACAACCCAAACACCTCCTACTCCCCCAAACAGTCGGTGGCGGTGATCTTCCAGATGCAGTTGCCAGGCGGTTCGCAGGGGCTACCGGAACCCGTGTTCAGAGGGGCCAACGTGCTGAATGTGATCGACCCGCGCAAGGACCCGGAGGGCACCGTGGTACATGTGACCCCGTATCGCAACATGAAGGTTGGTGATCGGATCGTCCTGCAGTTCTTCGGCTTCGATGCCCTGACGGGAGGCCGCGAGATCGTTGCGGCGCAGTTCACCGCAGAGCGCTGGGTGAGCGACCGCGAGATCCGCCACGGCTGTCGCTTCCGTGTGCCGCTGGCACGCCTGATGGCCGTCGAGCATGGCCGTGGTCGGGCGCGTTACGAGGTCATCGGCGAGCTGGGACGCAACACTTCGCTGCCGGCCGACGTCTATATCTCATCGCGTGCAACCGTTATGGTCCGCTGATCGCCGAGCATAAAAAAACCTCGACGAAGGATCGTCGAGGGATTTTCCGTCACGCGGGGACAATGATATCCGGCATGATGCCCGGCCATTAGAAACCGTAGCGCATACCGATATTCACACCCCAGGGTTGTTCGATGTTCTCGCCGTTCATGTAGTCGAAGTTAGCGTGCAACTGCAGGTTCTTCGACAAGGCAGCCGACACCCCGACACCCAGTTCGGCACGGGTACCGGACAGGTTGTTGTCAAAGGACACATCATTGATTTTCACCGTATTACCGCGACGAGAGAACTCATGGACCATCGCCGCCCGCAGATAAGGTTGCAGCAAGCCACCATCACTGAGTTCAAGGTTACGCCCCAGGGTTGCCCCCGCCTTGCCGAGCACGGACAAGGTGTGGTCGTTTTTTGCCCGCAGGCCATTGTCCAGAGTGTAGCTGTCGCCCTTGACGTTGACCGTGGACAGTTGCGCATAGGGTTCGACAAACATCGCGTCTTGCAATTTGATGTGCTTACCGAACTCCACCGAACCACCGTAGGCAAAGTTGTCATAGCTACCCTTGGCCTTGGCACCATTGGTCATCGAGACATCCGCCTGGTTGCGAAAGCGGTTGAGCTTGGCGACCGCATCCAGGTAGTAGCCCTCCTCCGTCAACCAGGTGCCGTAGGCCCCGATGTAACCGCTGTCGACTTTGCCGGCGGTGCCGCGACTCAGGCTCAGGTCGGACTCGCTATGACCGGCCATGACCCCGACCAGCAGTTGCCCATTGCCCACCGGCACGGGCAGGTCGACCCCAAGCGACAAGCCTTTCTGACGTTGCTTGTAGCTAAACCCGCCATCCGCGCCAACGTTGTACTGGTTGCCGTAACCGCGAATCCAGCCGCCTCCTTCGCCACTGGTACGAATTTCGCCCATGCGATTGCGCAAGGTCGCCAACTCACCATACCAGACCGTCGGCCCGACACTGAACAAGCCCAACGCCGCCTGAGTCGAGGGGCTGATGGTCTTGCCGGAGCCGACGATAAACCAGTCGTCACCTTGTTTTTCCAACTGGTAGGAATAGACACCGATGTCGACACTGCCGCCGACCACATCGAACACGGCACTGCCGCCTTCAGTGTGTACTACCTGCAGTGGGGTGATCTCGGGAGAATTGGGCTCCAGGCCGGTGTTCTGGATATTCAGCAGAAACTCGCCATGGGCCTCGCCATTGATGTCCAGCTTGTCGCCGGTGTTGTCCACCAGGTTGACCTGCATATTGAACATTCCGCTGCCGGACAACTCGCCCAGCGACAGGGTATAGAACTGCTCGGCGGAGCCCAGGGTCACACTGCCGCCGCCCAGGGACAGCGACTTGACCTCGGCATCACCAACCATTGTCCAGTTCGCGCCGTTGTTGATAGCCACGCTGTTGGTGTTGACCAGGTTACCGGTGAGCTGGGCATTGTTTTGCACAATGACATCCAGGGTGCTGGTGTCGTCAGCGACCAAATCGCCGGAAAGGGTGCTGTTGTCGGCAGTGAAACTCAGTTCGCTGGCCCCCGTGACATCCACCAGCCTGCCGTTACCGGCCAACAGAGTCGAACCGTTTTGCACGACAATACCCGCCACCGCCGCGTCGACGATCCGGATAGCCGGCCCGGTTAAGCCTTCGAGCGTTGAATTGTCCAACACCACGGAGGTACTCGAACCGACCGGTGCCGGCATACCTGGACCTAAGGTGTCGCCGGTGATATGCAAACCAACGGACTCCCCCTGGCCCAGGCTACCGTTGCTCATGTGCAAGGTACTGCCAGCGAGACGAATCGCCTCTCCGTCATTTCCCCCTCCCGCAGTGGCGGTTACCACGGTGCGATTCAAGGTGAGGTCACTCAGCGGCGCGACGATTGCACCAATTCCCACGCCAGAAACGCTACTGTTTTGAAGATTGGCCGAAGAACTCAATAGGTCATCACCGGTGAATACTGTACCGATCTCCAGTCCTCTGCCTGTCGCATTGTTGATCGTGCCATTGACCACAGATGTGCTGGCATCGAACAAGGACAACCCACCATTGACAGTCCCGTTGTTGATATTGACCACGGAACCACCGCTGACCGTTACCCGATCGGTCACCGCCCCGTCGAAGATTTGCAATACTCCCCGGTTGGTCACGGTCCAAGACTCTACCGGGCTGGAAGCGTCCAGGGTTTCAAGCCGGTTGTTCACCGTTCCGGTTATTGCACTACGCTCATCGAGCTGTGTCGCATGAACCTGAAAACCCAACGTCGCCCCACAGGACAAGCCTATAACCTTCAAACCGGCCTTATAAATAAGGTCTCTGCTTTCCTGATTCAGGTACCACATACTATTTCACCTGCATAAATAGAGAGTGTTCTATTCTGCGCAGGGCAATAGGGCTTTAACACACAACACATCCCGATGGACTACAAGCAAACTCCCAAACAAAGGGTGCAAAACTCCTACAGAAATTTACCCGCCACCAACGCAAAAAAATATTTATATAAATCCATTGACACCCGCCGTAAATCCCGATTACTTCAAAACCAGATTGAGCCTATCCAGCGCTTTATCGCCACGTCGAGTTTAATGATGTTGTAGGGTTGCGCACTTTATGAAAAGTGCCGATCAGACGCATGAATTCGCTCGCACGAAATACCTTATATAAAAATTTTCAATACTGAGAAACTGACAATGTGCATCTCAAAAAGCCCGATCATCCTTAACCGTAATACCTATAGCCGAACAAAACTGAATTTCTACGACAAGCCGGATGTAACCCTGGCATTGATTGATGGCCTATTACCCATCACTGCATTGAATGCGCCCCTGGAAGTTACCTTTCCACTGGCCGACGATGCCGGCCTTCATTATTCCTATCGATTGTTCTGGGAAGATGACCCACTGGGTGATGATTGGGTAAACGTGACACAAGATGACTTGGACAACCCGACGCGCCGCTTACGGCTGTACGTCCCCACGGAGTATCTGGTGGAGAAAAAAGATCCGGCCAATCCGACGGACAAAAAATACAAGTTGATCTATAAGTTCTTTAATAACGACAACCAGCTCGCTACTCCCTCTTTTGATTATCTGCTGGAAATCGACCAGACCAGACCCGGTTTGCCTGACCACGGCCCCATGATTTTCCCGCGCGAAGTAGAAGGTGGCCTGACTTCGGCGGAATTGACGGCACTGGGTGACCAGCTGGATGTCCGTATCACCAGTTACAACGTCATGGTGGAGGGCGATACCATCGAGACGTGGTGGGGAAATATCCGGGGCCCGTCTACTACTGTCACTAAAGAGGAGGAGGAACTGCAGGCCCTCATGCTGCCTTTTACCCGTGCCTTTCTCGAACAGGTCGAAGCACAGATCGGCAGCGGCGAAGCCGAAGTCACTTACTTCGTGACTGACCGCGCACTGAACATCTCTCCACGCTCCGAACCCGCCTATGTCAAGCTGCTATTGGAGGATATCCCGGAAGATCTGCGCGCACCGATTGTGCAGCAGGCCGACGATGGCCTGATCGACTATCAGGACGCGAAAACCGGCGTTACCGTCGGCATTCCCCACTACGACGGGGCGGCGCCCGGTGACAGAATCAGGCTGTTCTGGGGCGACGGCAACCCACTGCCGGAGCTCGACCTGCGTCCTGGCGACGAAAACAAGGACCCCGTACTGGAACCCGTTCTGCAGTTCGATGTGATCAATCTCATTCCGCAGGGACAGGTCAACGTCAAGTATGAGGTCCGTCGCCAAGGCGATCTGAAGGGCACTTCGCTGGTCAAGCCAGTCACTGTGTTTCTTACTTTGCCGATACCTGAAGAAGACCTGCGCGCCCTGACCCTTCAAGGCACCAGTAGCAATCCCAATGTCGAGGACAATGTCATCGACCCGGATGACTACGAACTCGATGCGCGAGCGATTTTCCGCTGGGTGACCGGCCTGCGTGTCGGCGACTTCATCAACCTGACCTGGGGCGAGCAGCAAGTTGCACAGTGGTATGAAATCAAGCAGTCCGATTTCGATGCCGGAGTGGATTTCACCATCCCCATCAGCAATCGGGTTATCCAGGATCAAGGCACCGGGCCGGCCATTGCGGTCAGCTACACCGTGACCCGCACCGGCAACCCCAACCCCGCCAACTCGCCGGTCCAGCCGGTTGCGGTACGCTCGCGAACCGAGCAGCCAGGTAGTGACGCCGGATTGCTAGCGCCACGTTTTACCCGCACGACACCGGGCGGTGTTATTGGCCCGATCGAAAACCCCAATGGCACACCACTGCACGTTGATCCCTACGACAATATCAAGGAGGGGCATACCGTCTACATGACCTTCGACGGTTATGACAGGGACGACAACCTGATCGCCGGCGCACACCACACCGATCAACGCGAATTCGATCAATGGGATATTGTCAACGGTTATGACTTCACCATACCCGATGACAAATTACGGGCACTTTGTGTCGGTCGTGCAGAAGCTACTTTCCGGGTTATCCCCAAACCCGAGCATAACCAGGAACCGGCAACTTCTCTGGTGGGCCATGTACGGGTGGATATGAGCCGTCCTGGCTTTGGTTGCGCATAACGTGTTTAACGACGGATCAGTTCGATCCGCCGTGGCAAATACCTGAAGTTTGAAATATCGCCGGGAAAACCCGGCGATATTGAGCAGTTCTTCGCAGCCATTTATTGATTGACTGCAATACTATTTCGACAGGATTTAATAAAATGAATGATTCTTTTGAAAAATATCAGACTCAAGCCAACGAACGCCTGCTGCAAAAACCCAGGGTGGAATCAGCACTTGATAATGGTGAGGGACTCTTACCTATCGATGTCCTGAATGCTCCGGTTCCGGTTACTTTTCCGGTATGGGTCAACCCCAGTACCGCCGAAACCTATCAGCTACTCTGGAATGATGTGCCTATCGGAACCCCCGTTCCCATTACCGAAGACGATAAACCGGGAGATCTGTTGACACTTGATATTGCGCCGGAGCTGTTGAAAGAAGGCACTTATCAACTGAAGTATCAAATACGCAACACTCACAATGGCGCAACCACACCTTCTTTTTTCACGCCCATTGAAATCGACACCACCGCCCCTGGTCACCCCACCACTCTCGCGCCCCTGGACTTCCCCCCAGCCGTCAATGACGGCCTCACTTCGGAAGAACTGACACAACTGGGCGATGTGCTTCCAGGCACCATCCACGGTTACAGCGGCTTCGACATCGGCGACCGGATTCGAACTTTCTGGGGCGCCATCGAAGGCCCCGGCGGCCAAGTCGAGGAAGATGACATAGAGCCCCGCAAAGTCATCATCGAATTTCCCCGTGCCTTTCTCGAATCGCTGGAGGACTTCAACGGTCCGGTGTTTTACCAGGTCACCGATCGGGCCGGCAATCCTTCGGATAACTCCACCACCACCCAGGTTCGGCTGTTGCTCAACGAACCGGTTACCGATCTCCCCGCGCCGATCATCGACGGCTATATCGAGCCCATCGACCACGAACAAGCGCAAGCCGGTATCGAAGTGTGGATTCCCACCTCGGAGCTGGTGGCAGGCGACGACCAACTTCTCTTGCATTGGGGCAGTGTCCCCTTAGGCCCATTCGACCCCGAGTCCATCGGCCAACCGATTGTCCTGCGCATTGATGTGGATTTCGCGACCGTCGAAGCCGCTGGCGACGGCGCCATCCGCCTGAGCTATGAGCTCAGCCGTGAGGGTCATGTCATCGGCTACTCGTTACCACTGGATATCGTGGTCAGGGCCAGGCTGCCGGTGCCCGGCCAAATGCAACGACCGGTCATTCGCGGCGCCTCGCCCGGCGCCACGGACAACCTGATCGACGAAAATGATTTTGAACGGGATGCGAACGCCATCATCGCCTGGAACCCCGGCTTTATCGAAGGACAGCTCATCCAACTGTCCTGGGGCGGTCAAGCAATGTTCGAACCGCCTTACCGCATCACCGCAGGCGATGTCAGCGCCGCCCGCGACCTGAATCGACCGGTTCTGAACAGTCGCTTCCAGCCGGTCGGCACCGGCACCGATATTCGCGTGCAGTACATCGTCACCCAGGCCGGCAATCCAAATACTTCAAGATCGCCGGAACAGAGCATCATCGTCCGCTCGCGGGATGAACTGCCCGGTGGGCCGACAGGGCCCGACGCCCCGCTGTTCACTGACTTGAACGAACACGGTGCGATCAACACGATCAACGGTCGGGACGGGGCACCAGTCCACATCGCCCCTTATCTGAATATAAAGCCTGGTGATGTCATCCATTTCCTTTACGAAGGCTTCGACCAGCTGGTGGGCGGCAATCCGAAAAACCAGTGGCCGCATACCTCCGAACCGCTGACCGAGGAACAGACCCGCAACGGCTACGACCTGCGGGTGCCAAGAGCGGTGCTGGACAGCAGTTGCTACGGCCACGCCGAGGCTACCTTCAGCGTGGACAGCATCACCGGCACCGGCCGCTCGAAACGCCAGAGCGCCTACGTCGACATGCGCGTGGGCAGCCGATGTCCGCCAGCGTTTCGCCAATAACCGCCCCCTCATCCTTCTGGAGCTATTATCATGTCTGAGCACATCAACCCACGAAACCTCGATCAACCCGTGATCCTCAGCGTCAATCCCGCCGGAATCGGTGCCGTCGACGTAGAGAACCCGGAAAAACCCCTGCCTGTGCTGGTGGGACCGCTGAACCTCAAGCCCCGAGATCATATCGACCTGTACTGGGGCGATGCGGCGGAGCCGGTCAGCAGCTACGATCATCCCCAGGACGCGCCACCGATCAATGACTTCGTGACCCTAGCGGTGGCTACCCAAGGCATTGAATCGGCCAGAGATCCGCTGCCGGTTCGCTATCGCTTCACACCGTTTCCCGGCAGCGCGCCGCAAGACTCCGACATCACCCACATCCGGGTAAAACTGCAAAGCCCTGGCGGCATCGATATCGATCCGGCAACACCTTACGAGAACGAAGCCCTGCGCCCGCCCCAGGTACAACCGCCGGCGGTGATCGTCGATCCACGGGGGGTCAGGGTGATCGTCATGCCTTACCAGCATATGAGCGAAGGCGATCGCATTCGGATCAACTGGGCCGAAGAGGCGGTCGATCATCCGCCCCTGACGGCAGCGGAGCTTGACCGGGAGGTGATCATCTCGATTCCGGCGCAAATCGTCGAGGCAGCCGGCAACTCCAACAATCTGCCGGTGCGCTACGAGATCCATGATGTGGTCGGCAATTGGTCGAAACGCTCACCCGCCAGCCATGTCGTGGTCAGTATCGGCTCACACTGAGCCTAACCCCGCCGGTTGCCATAGGCAGGGCAGCCGGCGTTTCAAGCAACATGACGCCCGATAAAATCAGCGACATGCCGCGCCGCCGTGTCCAGATGCTGTTCATGGCTCAGACCGCTGGCCTTCAGCGGTTTGAGATCGTGATCGGCGGCCTGCAGCCAGCTCAGTTCCAGCCGCGCCGACAGCCTATAGTCGGCTACCGTCCGCCGATTGCCCAAGGCATCGCGCTCGCCCTGCACGATCAGCGTCGGCGTCACCAGATCGGCCAAGTGCGCCACTCGCGGTTTCTCCGGCTTGCCAGCGGCGTAGAACGGATACCCCAGGCAGACCAGTCCTTGTGCGCTGAGGTCGTCGGCCAACAGGCTAGCCATGCGTCCGCCCATGGATTTGCCACCGATGAACAATGGCCCCCTGACTAACCGCCGTACTTGCTCGTACACCTCGCGCCAACAGTCCAGCAACCTGGCCTGTGGGTTGGGCGGACGCTTGCCGCCCTCCAGGCGCCGCTGGGCCATGTAGGGAAACTCGAAACGCAGCACGTCAATGCCCAATGCCGCCAGGCGCTCGGCCATGGCGTTCATGAAATCACTGTCCATTGGCGCACCGGCACCGTGGGCGAGGATCAGCGTGGCCTGCGGGACGTCTTCCCTGACAGCGTTGTACAGATAGGCGGGATTGCCCGGCCAGGAGATCTGCGACCGGGTTGCCTGCTGAATCGACATAGAACCTCTCACTTCAACGCCCGCACTGACAGCGGGCTTGTGGCGCCGAAATTGACTGACACTAGCCACACAGGCCACTAGATATGTAATGCATCGCTGCGCCGCTTTTCCTGAAAATGAACGCACCTTAGCTGCCTGCGCAGACATTGCGAGGCCGGCGCTGCCGACACGGGAAACTTCCCGCGGTCATTTTAAGATGAGTATTGCCATGCCCCAAGATGCCCTCACCGACGCCCAACCACCTACTTCCAACCCCTTGCCAGCCGAGCGCGCGGTCAGGCCCGGACCAGAGAAAACCCGTCCCTCGCTTAGCCGCGCTTTCGCCAGCGTGGACGAAGCTGTCCAGTATGCCCATGGCCAAGCCGCTGTCAAAGCTTCCGGGCGACAGTTGTCGTTGATTCTGAAACATGCGCAAAAGGACGAATTCAAGGTCACGGAACCGCAAGACGCGGCACCGTCTCTCTTCGACCCGACGGTCGTCTTCGAACATGACGCCCAGGGCGCATTGCAAGTGCCCGAGGACTTTAGCCTCGTCGGTCTCTACGGCCAAGCCGAGACACAACACGAGCTCCTGCCGCCTCGGGAAAGCGGCCTGTATGAAAATTTCTTCAGTGCCCACGACTTATTCGCCGGACTCCATCACGCGCGTCGTTTACGGCCAGCGATACCCCAGTCTCTGCCGCTACCAGTGTTTTACGGCACGCCAGACGGCGCGCTGCTGGCCTATCAGGCTAGCGATAGCGACCTGGAGCAGGCGCTGTTGCCCGAAGGGGCGAATTGGCAGGCCCGGGCCGGGCACTATGATGAGCAACTGGCAAGTGGCGTGTTGCCTCCCAGCCAGTTGGTCCGGACCCTCGCTGCCGCCGGCCAACTACGAGTGCTGCAGACCAGCCGCCTGTGGAACCGCCTGGGCGAGGTGAGCGCGATCAAATGGACACCATTCGCCGATGCCGCCCTGCCGCAATTAGGCCCAAGCTTCCTCTCGGCGGACGACGCCGCGCGCCATGCCCAGCAGATTATCCAGGGCGGTACCGACAAGGAACTCGGCGGACTGATCTTCCAGCGCGAGGACGGCAGCTTTGTCGCCACCTTGCCCACCAGCGGCAGCGGCAGCCGATTCGACAGCGAGAGCCTGTATCCCGTCACGGAAACCGGTATTGCCGACTTTCCGCCAGGGCACCGGCTGCATGCGGTGTACCGCTCCAACATCAGCTTGTCGGCCATCCAGGAACAGGTCGGCAGCGCCTTAGGCAATCCATCGAGGCACAGCGAGCAGGAGAACCGCCTCAGACTCAAAAGCATCACCCCCGATGAAGTGCTCGCCACTCTCATCCCGCGCCCCCCCCAGGGGATAAAGGCGTTCTATGTGCTGATGACCGACTTGAACATCATTAAGTACATGCCTAGCGAGTCCGCCGAGGAAGACGCCCTGATCCCGCGCCTACTCCCTGGAAGTGACCTCGGCGACCTCGATCGGCTATTGCCGAGCGATTTCATCAAGGCCCTGGCAAGGGCCGGCGGGCTCTACATCGTCCGTGGCGACAACTATTGGGGCCCGCCGGGCAAAGTGCCCGAGGATTGGCAGCCCTACCCGTCCAGCCAAGCACCGGCCCGAGCGTTGCTGGCCTTCGGGCCGGTGTTCGACACCGCGGATGCCGCCGCCCTCCACGCCAATCAACGTATCAATGGCCAATACCGGGAGCGGCGGATCGGCTTCATCATCACCGACATCCACAACCGCTACGTGGCAAGCGAGCCCATCACCGCCAGCGAACCGTTGTTTACCACCAACCCGCTGCCGCGTATGGAGAATGACGGAACCCTGACGGGGCTACCCGGTTTTCGCCTGGCCGGTCTCTACTACAGCGCCGAGCTGTATCCGCAAAACCTACCATGCAAGGACGTCTGGATTTACCGGAACTTCTTTCTGCCCGACGAGCTGCTGGCCGCGCTCAAACTGATCGAAGGTTACCGCCCGGCCCCGACCGCGTCACATTTACCCTTGTACCTGAGCACCCGCGATGGCGCGCAACTGAAGTACGTCTCTCTGGACACCACGTTCGATCAATCGCTGCTCGCCGGCTCGACGAATCTTCCCAGCTACGGTGAACGACTGGTCCAGGGCATACTCGACCCGTTGGATTTGGTTCATTCGCTGGCCGAGACCGGTGAACTGAGCGTATTGCACCCGAGTGAACTCTGGGGATCGCCCACTCGCCTGACGGGCGAATGGCACGCCTATCAAGAACTGCGACGGCGCACGCTGGGACCGATCTTTGCCACGGCGGACGACGCCGCCCGCCATGCCCATGCGCAAATCGCCCGTCGCTACGACAAGGTGTATGGCGGCGTGATCCTCAAGCGCGAGGATGGCCAATTCGTTGCCACCACACCGCTGGTTTCGCCTACCGAAATTTTCGACCACACGCATGTATTCCCGATCAGCAACGGTTTTCCCCTGGAGGGCCACAGAATTGCCGGGATCTATAGCTCTCGCCTCGGCATGCTGGATTTTGCCTTACCGCAGAGCGAAGCCCGGCTCTACCTGAACCTGTTTCCGACCTGGGATATCTACCGGGCAATCAAGGATCGCTCGATTCCATTACACTACTTCTCATGCCAAGACGGCTCGTTGATCCGCTACAACAGCAAACATTCCCCGGATGAAGTCGATCTGTTCAACGCGCTACGGCCCCCATCGACGAGCCCGCTGAACCTGATGGAAAATCCGACGGAGCAGCACTTCAAAAGCACCAGGGACGAGGATAAGGGAGCAGTACTGGCCTTCGCCCGCGACCTGGTAAAAACCGGCGAGCTACGGGTCCTGGTCAACGGTCGCGAGATCTGGACAACCCCTGGCAAGGTGCTGACCCTGCGCGACACCGCCGCCGGCGTGCAGGTCGACACCGACAACGCCTCCATCGCCACTGCCGTGCCCAGATTCAGCCCGGTGTTCATGACGCCGCTGGACGCCGTGCGCCACGGGCTCGCACAGATTGGCCAGCGAAGCGGGCGCAGCTTCGGTTTCATTTTCAGGAAAACCGCCAAGGAATATGTCGCCACCGAGGCGGTCCCCGATACCAGTGCGAACTTCGATCGGGCGCTCATCCTGCCGCCACAGATTGGCGTCCTCGGCCTGATCCCCGGGTATGTCATCGACGGCCTGTATGTCGCGACCGGCAGCCAGCGGACGCCGTCGACCGATGCGGTCTACCCACATTTCATCAGCGCGCGAGACTTTGCCTACGCCATCAAGACCGCCCGTGAAACTGCCATCGTGCCCGGCCACCAGGCCACTACCCGGCTTTATCTGTCGACCCTCGACGGCGCCTTGCTAAGCTATGAGGTACCGTTGGTTCCGGACGCGGACGAAGTGATCCGCGGCAGCGTCTTCCATAACGACGGTATCGACACCCAAGGCCAGTTGGAGAACGGCTCACTGTCCGGGCAAGACTATGTTCGTCGCGTGGCGGCAAGCGGCAAGCTGAGCGTGCGCCACCCCGGCACCCTGTGGCGCCAGACAGGTCCGGTGAGTGCTACCTGGAAACCTTCCGACAGTGCCGCAACCGGCACCCAGCCTTATGCCCTCAGCCCGCTGTTCGCCCATGCCGACGACGCAGCGTTGCACACCCACAACAAGATCGGTCGCGGTCGTGGCGCGCTGCTGGTCGACGCGATCTATCGAACCTCCGCCCCCGATGGCTACGTCACCCTGGAGCCTTTCATCGATGGCCAGGCGATCAAGGTCACTCGCACTCTGGCCGACCTGAAGACCCAGGCCCTGGAGCAGCAGCGCCTTGAATTGACCCTGGGCAAGACACCGCTCGACAGCATTCACTATGCCAAGCCATTGGCCCCTACCCGCTATCAGATCGACGATAGCCCCCCCGTCGATTTCTTCGCCGTCGAGGATATCTGCTTCGTCACCAAGACACTGCTGGCCGACAACCTCTTCCTCAATGGCATCTACTATTCCAGCCAGGACGGCGCCCTGTTCAAGTACGAGCCCAGGGACTCGAACGCACAGCGTGAGCTGTGCACGCCGATAGAACCGGAGCGCATCAAGGGCCTCACCCCACCCCAGTTGCCCCTGGTGAATGCGGTCGCCGCCGCTGGCAAGCTGAGTGTGCTGCAAACCAGTCACCTCTGGCCCACCCTCGGCCCGATCGATCCCACCTGGACGCCTGTCTGGACGCTCACCGATCGCCATCCGCGAGCCACACGCGAACTGATACCGCCACTGATCAACAGTTTCAATATCGGCGGCGTCGGCGCCACCGACGTGATCGACCCGCAACGGCCCCTGCCCGTGGTGATTGCGCCGCTGAACCTCAAACCCAGGGACCGGATCGACCTCTACTGGGGCACTCATTCCACCCCCGTCGCCAGCCATACCCAAGGCAGTGAGCCCGGCGCCAGCCATCTCACCCTGCGGGTCGACACACGCTGGATCATGACCGGCGAGGTAACAGTACGCTATGTCCTCACCCCCTTCCCCGGCGGCGCGCCGGAAACCGCCGAGACCCGTTTGCGGGTCAAGCTGGACGTGCCCGGCGACCCCGACACCCAATCGGCGACACCGACCATCAACGACAAACTGGAATTACCGCAGGTGGTGCCCCCAGGAATCATCGAGGGTCCGGAGGGCGTCAGTGTGGTCATCAAGCGTTATGCCAACATGGCCGTTGGCGATTCAATCGTGGTGTCCTGGCATGGCCGCCTGGTGCAACACCCTCCCCTGACCGCGCCAAGCGACATCGTGGTGGTGCCGATCGATCCCGAGATTATCCGCGAAGCCGGCAACTCCGATGCGATCCTCGTGCGCTATGAGATACGCGATGGGGTCAACAACTGGTCGAGATGGTCACGTCCGGCGCTGGTCGAGGTGGGCATTGGCGATCCGTCCCTGCCCGCCCCGGTGGTGCCGCGCGCCCAAGGCATGCAGTTGGACCTGGACCGGCTCAATGGCGCCAACGTGCAGACACTGGTGTTGCGTTACGAGGGCATGAGCAGCGCACAGAACCTGCGCCTGCTGGTGGAACGGGAAACCGCGCTCGGCGCGGCGCTGCCGGCGTACAGCGCGCTCATGCGCGGCCACGATAGCGACCCCTTCGTGTCCTTCGAGGTGCCGAACGAGCAATTCCCGCTCATTATCCAAGGGCTGGCACGCTTCTATTATCATGTCGAAGAACCTAACCAACCCCTGCGCCGCTCCAAGAGCCGGTCGCTGAAAATCATCGGTCAGGCGCTGATACTCAAACCACCACGGGTGCCCGTGGCCGAAACCAACGGTAATGTGCTCGACCCGGCGGCCACCGGGGTGATTGCGCGGGTGGAGCCCTACCCATTAATTGCCGTGGGTCAGACGGTGACGCTGGTCTGGATCGGTACGACCGCCGCCGGCACCGAAATCCTTCATCAACAAACCCTGTCGGTCATCGACATCGGCAAGGACATCGACTTCACCATACCCGACGACAAGGTCAGTGTGTTGGCCGGAGGCTCTGTCGTGGTGCGTTATGAAGTCAAGACCGAAGCCCCTGAGCCGCTGGTGTCACAGCCGTTGCTGCTGCCGGTCAGCGCCCTGCCCCTGGATCTTCCACGCCCCACCGTAGTGGAGGCCCATGACACCGTACTGTTCCCGTTGCAGGCGCTCGATGGCGCGACGATCCGGGTCAGCTATGCCATGGAAACCAGCGACAGCATTCGCGCCTACTGGCGAGGCACGCCGGGAAGCGGCACGCCCCTGATCGACGCCAAGCCCGGCAGCATCGATGGCACGGTCGATTTCTCCGTTCCCGCCAGCGCCGTGAGCGCTAATATCGGCAAGCGCGTTGAGGTCGGTTACAGCGTCACCCGCCGGGGTATCGCCGCACCGTCGAAAGTCCTGCCGCTGGACATACTGCCCATCGCCCACGAAGACCTGCAGCCGCCTTTTGTTCGCGAGGCGCCGGACAACCTTCTGCTGGACCTCAACACCTTTGCCGGCGACGCCCATATCGAAGTGAGGAAATGGCCGCATATCCAGATCGGCCAGCGGATCTGGCTGAGAATCGACGGCACCCTGAGCAACGGTCGGCCTTTCGCTTTCACACTGTGGAACGCGGAACTGGTCAGTAATATTTCGGATGTCATCGAGGGCCTGCTCTCACGTACCCAGCTCGATCAGCTGCGCGATCTGAGCGGCCTGACTTTCACCTTCAAGGTGGCTTTCGACGGCAGCAGCGATGAGTCGAGTGCCCTGACGTTCCCGCGCCTGTCGCTAACGGTCAGGGCCCGCAAGCGCTTGCCGGAACTGGTTCTCGATACGCGCCCCGTCAGCCTGCCGGGAAAAATCTACCTGATTCCCTGTCATCCACGGGTGTTGCCGGAGTTCGGTCCCGGCACAACCCTGCAGCGCGCCGCCAGCGGCGGCGTGCCCGGCTATCACTACAGTAGCGATAATCCCGACATCGCCGTGGTCGACGGCAACGGCCGGGTCACCGTGCGCGGTAATGGCAAAACCTTTATCCGGGTCAACGACAGCGCTGGGCAGCGCAAAAGCTATGAAGTTACCGTCAGCGGTGTCATCCAGTGCTACAACCTGGGTGAAGGCGGCAGTACCGAGACGCTACGCAAGGCTCAAGCGCAAGGACTGAGCGTACCAACGCTGGAACAGTTGATCGACATCCGCACGGCATACGGCAAGCGCTGGCCCCTGCAATCGCCACTGAAGCAGAAAACCTGGTCATCGACCACGAAAACCCCATTGGGGCTGGTGCATGCGGTACTGGACATGACGTTGAACGTCATTGAGCCGGAGCGCCCTTATATCAAGATCACCCCTGGCCTGGGCCTGATCTATGAGGCCAGTGGCCTCGGGATCGGCCCCGTGCGACTCGCCAACTGCAAGTAAGGAGCAAGACAGTCGTCCTTGATCAACCCGCCGGTGGCCCTTGACCACCGGCAACTCCCACCCCATTGACTCCCGTCAATACCACCCGCTGGCTATTTGTCCATGCTTGGCTGGCTTCTAGTGGCTTATGTGGCTAGTTCTGTTAGTCAATTTCGGCGCCACGGCCCATGACCTGCGTAGCTGTTCCTCGCCATAGCCGGCTATGACTGGTCGCGGCGCCTGGGCCATGAACTTCTGGCATTCGAGCTTGAGCTAACGAACTCACCGTACAGGTCACTAATCTGCCTATAACTCCAGACCCCGCGAATGCAACAGTGTCGGCCGGGTCTGAACCGTGGACGGGGAACCATGAACACTTCAATCAGTACTGCCTACAACTACAAGGTGGTCCGCCAATTCGCCATTATGACGGTGGTGTGGGGCATCGTCGGGATGGGGCTCGGGGTCTTCCTCGCGGCCCAATTGGTCTGGCCCGAACTCAACTTCGACCTGCCATGGACCAGCTTCGGCCGTCTGCGCCCACTGCATACCAACGCGGTGATCTTCGCCTTCGGCGGCTGCGCGCTGTTCGCCAGCTCCTATTACTCGGTGCAACGCACCTGCCAGACCCAGCTGTTTTCACCGAAGGTTGCAGCGTTCACTTTCTGGGGCTGGCAGTTGGTCATTCTCCTGGCGGCCATTAGTCTACCGCTGGGCTATACCAGCTCCAAGGAATACGCCGAGCTGGAATGGCCGATAGATATCCTGATCACCATCGTCTGGGTGGCCTACGCCTACGTGTTTTTCGGCACCGTGATCAAGCGCACCACTCGACACATCTACGTGGGCAACTGGTTCTTCGGTGCGTTCATCATCACCGTGGCGATTCTGCATATCGTCAACAACCTGGAAATCCCGATCAGCCTGACCAAGTCCTACTCGGTCTATGCCGGGGCCACCGACGCCATGGTCCAATGGTGATACGGGCACAACGCGGTGGGCTTCTTCCTGACCGCCGGGTTCCTCGGGATGATGTACTACTTCGTGCCGAAACAGGCCCAACGCCCGGTGTATTCCTATCGCCTGTCCATCGTCCACTTCTGGGCGCTGATCACCGTGTACATCTGGGCAGGTCCCCACCACCTGCACTACACCGCCCTGCCAGACTGGGCGCAGTCGCTGGGCATGGTGATGTCGCTGGTCCTCCTGGCACCCAGCTGGGGCGGCATGATCAACGGCATGATGACCCTCTCGGGCGCCTGGCATAAGTTGCGCAGCGACCCAATCCTGCGTTTCCTGGTGGTATCCCTGGCGTTCTATGGCATGTCGACCTTCGAAGGCCCGATGATGGCAATCAAGACCGTCAACGCCCTCTCCCACTACACCGACTGGACCATCGGCCATGTGCATGCCGGCGCCCTCGGTTGGGTAGCGATGATCTCCATCGGCGCGCTGTACCACATGATCCCGAAAGTCTTCGGCCGCACACAAATGCACAGTATCGGCCTGATCAACGCGCACTTCTGGCTCGCGACCATCGGCACCGTGCTCTACATCGCCTCGATGTGGGTTAACGGCATCGCCCAGGGTCTGATGTGGCGCGCGGTCAACGAGGACGGCACGCTGACCTACTCCTTCGTCGAAACCCTGGTGGCCAGCCATCCCGGCTTCGTCGTACGGCTGGTCGGCGGTGCGATCTTCCTCTGCGGCATGCTGCTGATGGCCTACAACACCTGGCGCACCGTGGGCAGTGCCGAACCTGCCACCGTCACCGCCGCGCAGATGGCCTGAGGAGTTCGCCATGAAACACGAAGTGCTTGAAAAAAACGTCGGCCTGTTGATGCTGCTGATGGTCTTCGCCGTCAGCATCGGCGGCCTGACCCAGATCGTCCCGCTGTTCTTCCAGGACGTCACCAACAAGCCGGTGGAAGGCATGAAGCCCTACACCGCATTGCAACTGGAAGGTCGCGATATCTACATTCGGGAAGGCTGCGTCGGTTGCCACTCGCAGATGATTCGGCCGTTCCGCGCCGAGACCGAACGCTACGGGCATTACTCGGTGGCCGGCGAAAGCGTCTGGGACCACCCGTTCCTCTGGGGCTCCAAACGCACCGGGCCGGACCTGGCGCGGGTTGGCGGCCGGTACTCGGAAGACTGGCACCGTGCGCACCTGTACAACCCGCGCAACGTGGTACCGGAGTCGAAGATGCCGGCCTACCCCTGGTTGGTCGCTAATGCCCTTGATAGCAGCCACACCGAAACCAAGCTGCGGGCCATGCGCACGCTGGGCGTGCCCTATACCGACGACGACATCGGCGGTGCGGTCGCCAGCCTCAAGGGCAAGACCGAGATGGACGCACTGGTCGCCTACCTGCAAGTGCTCGGCACTGCGATCAAGAACAAGAGGTGAGCCATGGAGATAAGTAGTGGAATGATCCGCGGCCTCGGCACGCTGCTGGTGATGACTGCCTTTGCCGGGCTTGCGATCTGGGTGTTCAGCGCCAAGCGCAACCCAGAGTTCGCCCAGGCGCGCATGCTGCCGTTCGCCGACGAGCCCTCGCCCGAAACACCTGAACAAGACCCTGCAACAAGGAGCAATCGGCCATGACCATCTTCTGGAGTACGTACATCTGCGTACTGACCATCGGCAGCCTGATCGGCCTGACCTGGTTGTTGCTCGGCACCCGCCAAGGTGAAACCAAGGGCGGCGTCGACCAGACCATGGGCCATAGCTTCGACGGTATCGAAGAGTACGACAACCCGCTACCGCTGTGGTGGTTCATGCTGTTCGTCGCAACCCTGGTGTTCGCCGTGGGCTACCTGATTCTCTATCCTGGCCTGGGCAACTGGAAAGGCGTCCTGCCCGGCTACGAAAACGGCTGGACCGGCGCACACGAATGGGAAAAGGAGATGGACAAGGCCGATGCCAAATTTGGGCCGACCTTCGCCAAATTCGCCGCCATGCCTGTGGAAAAGGCGGCCAAGGATCCACAGGCACTGAAAATCGGCGGTCGCCTGTTCGCTTCCAACTGCGCGGTCTGCCATGGCTCAGACGCCAAGGGTGCTTACGGTTTCCCGAACCTGACCGACAACCTCTGGCGCTGGGGTGGCAGTACCGACGCAATCAAGACCACCCTCATGGGCGGGCGAATCGCGGCCATGCCGGCATGGGGCGAAATCCTCGGTGAAAACGGCGTGAAAAACGTCGCAGCCTATGTCCGTCATGACCTGGCCCAACTACCGCTGTCGCAGGACTCCACGGCAGACCTGGAAGCTGGCCGACAATCGTTCAACACCAGTTGCATCGTCTGTCATGGTGCCACTGGCCAGGGCAATCCGATCATGGGAGCCCCGGACCTGACCCAACCCGCCGGCTTTATCTATGGCAACAGTCTGGCACAGTTGCAGCAGACCATCCGCCACGGGCGCCAGGGTCATATGCCGGCCCAGAGCGAACTGCTCGGCAACGACAAGGTGCAACTGCTGGCAGCTTACGTATTCAGCCTCTCGCACGACCGTCAAGGAGAAGATAAAACTCAATAAATACCAGATGTTTCCCGCCGCATCGACGAAGATACGGCAACTTCCCGCCTGCACGCGACCAAGTGTCGCACCTGTCTTTTAGTCCGCCTACCCACTCTCGGGAATCGGTACTAAGCTTTGCAAACCCCGATCAATCCCTAACCCCTCGCCCGCCGGTCAATCGCGGTATTTTCGAGGACGGGCTTTGACCTTACACCGAGTATGGAAAGGCCGTAGAATCAGCGTCGTAACGTAGTGACCCGGGTCATGGCGCGTTGCAATGACCCTACACTTTATCCATACTTGCGACCGATTTTTACCCCTAATAACTATACCCAAACCGTGGAACCTTAGAATGAGCACAGCAATCAGTCCGACTGCTTATAACTATAAGGTAGTCCGCCAGTTCGCCATCATGACGGTGGTCTGGGGAATCCTTGGCATGGGGCTCGGCGTATTCATCGCTTCTCAACTGGTCTGGCCGGAGCTGAATTTCGGTCTGCCGTGGACGAGTTTTGGACGCCTGCGCCCGTTGCACACCAGCCTGGTGATCTTCGCCTTCGCTGGTTGTGCATTGTTTGCCACCTCCTACTATGTGGTGCAACGTACCTGCCAGGTGCGATTGATCTCCGATAGCCTGGCGGCCTTCCACTTCTGGGGCTGGCAGGCAGTGATCATCGGCGCCATCGTGACCCTGCCATTGGGTTACACCACCACCAAGGAATACGCCGAACTGGAATGGCCGTTGGCGATCCTCCTGGCGATCGTCTGGGTGGCCTACGCGCTGGTGTTCTTCGGCACTATCGTCAAGCGCAAGACCAAGCATATCTATGTCGGCAACTGGTTCTATGGTGCGTTCATTGTCGTCACCGCCATGTTGCACATCGTCAACCACGCGTCCCTGCCGGTGAGCTTCTTCAAGTCCTATTCGGTCTACGCCGGGGCGACGGATGCGATGATCCAATGGTGGTATGGGCACAACGCGGTGGGTTTCTTCCTGACCACCGGGTTCCTCGGGATGATGTACTACTTCGTACCGAAACAGGCCGAGCGCCCGATCTACTCCTATCGCCTGTCCATCGTCCACTTCTGGGCACTGATCACCCTGTACATCTGGGCCGGTCCCCATCACCTGCACTACACCGCCCTGCCGGATTGGGCGCAGTCGCTGGGCATGGCGATGTCGATCATCCTCCTGGCACCGAGTTGGGGCGGCATGATCAACGGCATGATGACCCTTTCGGGCGCCTGGCATAAGCTGCGCACCGACCCGATCCTGCGCTTTCTGGTGGTGTCGCTGGCGTTCTACGGCATGTCGACCTTCGAAGGTCCGATGATGGCGATCAAGACCGTCAACTCGCTCTCCCACTACACCGACTGGACCATCGGCCACGTTCACGCCGGCGCCCTCGGCTGGGTAGCGATGATCTCCATCGGCGCGATCTACCATATGATTCCCAAGCTGTTCGGTCGCGCGCAGATGCACAGTGTCAGCTTGATCAACACCCACTTCTGGCTCGCGACCATCGGCACCGTACTCTACATCGCCTCGATGTGGGTCAATGGCATCACCCAAGGCCTGATGTGGCGAGCCATCAACGAGGACGGCACCCTGACCTACTCGTTCGTCGAAGCCCTGGTCGCCAGCCACCCCGGCTACATCGTGCGTGCCCTGGGCGGTGCGTTCTTCGCCAGTGGGATGCTGTTCATGGCCTATAACGTGTACCGCACCGTTCGTGCCTCGAATCCGGCTGAAGCTGAAGCCGCCGCTCAGATCGCTGTCGTTGGAGCTCACTGATGAAGCACGAAGTCGTCGAGAAAAACATCGGCCTGCTAACCTTCTTCATGGTCATCGCTGTCAGCATCGGCGGCCTGACCCAGATCGTCCCTTTGTTCTTCCAGGACGTCACCAACAAGCCGGTCGAAGGCATGAAGCCTCGCTCGGCCCTGGAACTGGAAGGCCGTGACCTCTACATCGCCAACGGGTGTGTCGGCTGCCACTCGCAGATGATCCGCCCCTTCCGCGCTGAAACCGAACGCTACGGACATTATTCGGTTGCCGGTGAAAGCGTCTGGGACCACCCGTTCCTGTGGGGCTCCAAGCGCACCGGTCCAGACCTCGCCCGCGTTGGCGGTCGTTACTCCGACGACTGGCACCGTGCGCACCTGTACAACCCACGCAACGTGGTGCCCGAGTCGAAAATGCCGGCGTACCCGTTCCTCGTGGAAAACAAACTCGACGGCAAGGACACCGCAAAAAAAATGGAAGTCCTGCGCACCCTGGGCGTGCCTTACACCGACGAAGACATCGCCGGGGCGAGAGACGCCGTGAAGGGCAAGACCGAAATGGACGCGCTGGTGGCCTACTTGCAGGGCCTGGGCACCATCATTAAAAGCAAACGGTGATCTGGATGGATATCGGGATGATTCGTGGCCTGGGCACCGTCGTGGTGATGGTGGCCTTTATCGGCCTGGCGTTGTGGGTGTTCAGCCCCAAGCGCAAGTCGGAGTTTGACGACGCGACTTTGCTGCCTTTCGCGGATGACCCCGAAGCCATCAAGCACGTCGAGCAAGCTTCTAGGAGTAACAAAGAATGACTACGTTCTGGAGTCTGTACGTCACAGTCCTCAGTCTGGGTACCATCTTCGCCCTGACCTGGCTGCTGCTGTCGACCCGCAAGGGCCAGCGCGCCGAGCAGACCGACGAGACAGTCGGCCACTCCTATGACGGGATCGAGGAATACGACAACCCGTTGCCGAAGTGGTGGTTCATGCTGTTCGTTGGCACCATCATCTTCGCCCTCGGCTACCTGGCGCTGTACCCGGGCCTGGGCAACTGGAAAGGCCTGTTGCCGGGTTATGGCTATCTGGACAACGACCAGCAGGTCCCCTTCGCCGACGGCCAGACCGGCTGGACCGGCGTACATGAATGGGAGAAGGAAATGGCCCGCTCGGATGCGCGGTTCGGGCCGATCTTCGCCAAGTACGCCGCCATGCCGATCGAAGAAGTCGCCAAGGACCCGCTAGCCCTGAAAATGGGCGGTCGCCTGTTCGCGTCCAACTGCTCGGTATGCCATGGCTCCGACGCCAAGGGCGCCTATGGCTTCCCCAACCTGACCGACAACGACTGGCGCTGGGGCGGTGACCCGCAAACCATCAAGACCACCATCATGGGCGGTCGCCATGCGGTCATGCCGGCCTGGGCCGAGGTAATTGGCGAACAGGGCGTGGCCGATGTGGCCGCCTTCGTGCTGACCAATCTCGACGGTCGCAAGCTGCCGGAAGGCGCCAAGGCCGACCCGGCCAACGGGCAAAAGCTCTTCGCCGCCAACTGCGTGGCCTGCCATGGTCCGGAGGGCAAGGGCACCCCAGCCATGGGCGCACCCAACCTGACGCACCCTGGTGCGTTCATCTACGGCTCGAGCTTCGCGCAACTGCAGCAGACCATTCGTCACGGTCGCCAGGGCCAGATGCCTGCCCAGGAACAGACCCAGGGCAACGACAAGGTCCACCTGCTGGCCGCCTATGTCTACAGCCTGTCCCATGGCGACAACAAGCCCGCGGAATAAACTCCCGGCTCGCCGCTCCACCCATGACCCCGTCGGTGCAGACTGGCGGGGCCTTTTTTATCCGCAAGCGCTCTATCACGTGGGTAATCCGCATGCTAGGCCAGGCGATTTCATCTATAGTCAATTGACCTGCATCATGTTTTGTTACATTTGCTGCACTATTCGGATCGCTCCCTCAACGCGACCAAAGGTCGCACCCTTGAGCCAGAGTGACAGGCGTATCATTACGCCACTGCACTACCCTTTCTGATCGCGGTCGGCATGTACTGACCGAGGCTTTTCCCCCTACCGTGGGATGCAATGATGAGCAAGCAAATTCCGGTACACGACGTTACTCCGCCTGCACAGCACTCGAACAACACCGTCGATCTCTACGCTTCACGCGAAAAAATCTACACCCGTGCCTTCACTGGCCTGTTCCGCAACCTGCGGATAGCCGGCGGTGCCGCGCTGTTCCTGCTGTATTTCGGGACCGTATGGCTGGACTGGGGTGGCCACCAGGCGGTCTGGTGGAACCTGCCCGAGCGCAAGTTCTTCATCTTCGGTGCAACCTTCTGGCCCCAGGACTTCATCCTGCTCTCCGGCATGCTGATCATCGCCGCCTTCGGCCTGTTCTTCATCACCGTCTACGCCGGGCGCGTCTGGTGCGGCTACACCTGCCCGCAAAGCGTCTGGACCTGGATCTTCATGTGGTGCGAAAAGATCACCGAAGGCGACCGCAACCAGCGCATCAAGATCGACAAGGCGCCCATGAGCGCCAACAAATTCCTGCGCAAGTTCGCCAAACACAGCCTCTGGTTGTTGATCGGCTTCGTCACCGGCATGACCTTTGTCGGTTACTTCTCGCCGATCCGTGAACTGATTATCGACTTCTTCACCGGCCAGGCCGATGGCTGGTCGTATTTCTGGGTCGCTTTCTTCACCCTCGCCACCTACGGTAATGCCGGTTGGCTGCGCGAGCAGGTGTGCATCTACATGTGCCCTTACGCACGCTTCCAGAGCGTAATGTTCGACAAGGACACGCTGATCGTCTCCTACGACCCACGCCGTGGCGAAGATCGTGGCCCACGCAAGAAAGGTATCGACTATCAGGCTCAGGGCCTGGGCGACTGCATCGATTGCACAATGTGCGTACAGGTCTGCCCCACCGGCATCGACATCCGCGACGGCCTGCAGGTCGAATGCATCGGCTGCGCCGCCTGCATCGACGCCTGCGACAGCGTCATGGACAAGATGGAATACCCACGCGGCCTGATCAGCTACACCACCGAACACAACCTCTCCGGGCAGAAGACCCAGCATTTGCGGCCACGCCTGATCGGTTATGCAGTGGTTCTGCTGGCAATGATCAGCCTACTGGTGAGTGCCTTCTTCATGCGCTCGCTGGTGGGTTTCGACGTCAGCAAGGACCGTGTGCTCTATCGCGAAAATGCCGAGGGGCGGATCGAAAACGTCTACAGCCTGAAGATCATGAACAAGGACCAACGCGACCACACTTACGTCCTCGACGCCAGTGGCCTGCCGGACCTGAAGCTGCAAGGCCGGCGTGAGATCAAGGTACCCGCTGGCGAGATTTTCAGCATGCCGGTCGAACTGTCCAGCGCCCCCGAACAACTGCCGTCGAGTACCAATGAGGTGAAATTCATTCTCCGCGATGCCGATGACGACAGCGTCCACATTGAAGCCAAGAGCCGATTCATCGGTCCACAAATTCGCTAAGGGAATCCACGATGTCCGTCGCCACCGCCACCAGCCCCTGGTACAAGCACCTTTGGCCCTGGATCATTATCGCCATCCTGGCCTGCTCGGTGACCCTGACCCTGTCTATGGTGACCATCGCGGTGAAGAACCCGGACAACCTGGTCAACGACAACTACTACGAGGCCGGCAAGGGCATCAACCGCTCGCTGGACCGTGAGCTGCTGGCCCAGACCCTGCAGATGCGGGCCAACCTACGCCTCGACGAAGTCACCGGCGAAGTCGACCTGCGCCTGAGCGGCGCCAGCTATCCGGCGACCCTGCAACTCAACCTGATCTCGCCGACCCAGCCGCAGAAGGATCGACGGATCATCCTGACCCGTAGCGAGACCGAACAAGGGCGCTATATCGGCCAGTTGAGCGACAAGGTCGAAGGCCGGCGTTTCGTCGAGCTGCTGGGCAAGCAGGACGACAGGACCTGGCGTATGTTCGAGGAAGAGCAGGTCAGCCACGACCAAGACCTGCTGCTGGGCGACGAGCCACTGCAAGGCGCCGAAGACCTCGCCAAGTAACCTCGCTCGCCACCGAAGTCCGCTTGCCGGAATTGATTGACCGATGGCCCCTATGACCCGTCCCGTACCCTGCTACCACTGCGCCCTGCCGGTCCCCGCTGGCAGTCGCTTCACCGCGGTCGTCCTCGATGAAACCCGCGAATTCTGCTGTCCCGGCTGCCAGGCTGTGGCCGAAGCTATCGTCGCCGGCGGTCTGGCGCATTACTACAGCCACCGCAGCGAACCCTGCGCCAACCCCGCCGTGCTGCCGGTGCAACTGCCGGACGAACTGGCGCTATACGACCGCGCCGATGTGCAGCAACCCTTTGTCCACCACGATGGCGAGCTTGTCGAAGCCACCTTGCTGATGGAGGGCATCAGTTGCGCCGCCTGCGGCTGGCTGATCGAAAAACACCTGCGCAACCTGCCGGCCGTGGCCGAGGCGAGCCTGAACCTGTCCAATCATCGGTTGCAGGTGCGCTGGATCGACAGCCAACTGGCCCTGAGTACATTGCTCGTCGAGCTACGCCAGATCGGCTACGCCGCCCACCCTTACCAGCCCGACCGCGCCAGCGAACAATTGGCCAGCGAAAACCGCAAGTCCTTGCGCCAGCTAGGCCTGGCCGGCTTGCTGTGGTTCCAGGCAATGATGGCGACCATGGCCACCTGGCCGGAATTCAATATCGACCTGAGCCCCGAGCTGCACACCATCCTGCGTTGGGTCGCACTGTTCCTCACCACCCCGATTGTCTTCTACAGCTGCGCGCCGTTCTTTCGTGGCGCTCTGCGCGACCTGCGCACCCGGCACCTGACCATGGACGTCTCGGTCTCGCTGGCGATCGGCAGCGCTTATTGCGCCGGGATCTGGACCGCGATCAGCGGCGTCGGCGAGCTGTATTTCGATGCCGTGGGCATGTTCGCCCTGTTTCTGCTCACCGGTCGTTACCTTGAGCGTCGCGCCCGCGAGCGCACGGCGGCGGCCACCGCGCAACTGGTCAATCTGCTGCCGGCTTCCTGCCTGCGCCTGCTCGCGGACGGCCAGAGCGAACGAATCCTGCTCAGCGAACTGCGCCAGGGCGACCGCGTGTTGGTGCATCCCGGCGCCGTATTGCCGGCGGACGGCAGGATTCTCGACGGCCAGTCGAGTATCGATGAATCGCTGCTGACCGGTGAATACCTGCCGCAACCGCATGCTCCGGGGGACGCGGTCACCGCCGGCACGTTGAACGTCGAGGGAGCACTGACGGTCGAGGTCCTGGCCCTCGGCCAGGACACCCGCCTGTCCGCAATCGTTCGCCTGCTGGAGCGCGCCCAAAGCGAAAAACCACGCCTGGCAAAGATCGCCGACCGCGCCTCGCAATGGTTCCTGCTGCTGTCGCTGATCGCAGCAGCGGCCATCGGCCTGCTCTGGTGGCAGCTCGACCCGGAGCGGGCGTTCTGGATCGTTCTGGCGATGCTGGTGGCAACCTGCCCATGTGCGCTATCGCTGGCCACTCCGACAGCGCTGACCGCCGCCACCGGCACACTGCACAAGCTCGGCCTGCTGCTGACTCGCGGCCATGTCCTCGAAGGTCTGAATCAGATCGACACGGTGATTTTCGACAAGACCGGCACCCTGACCGAGGGCCGCCTGACCTTGCGCACCATCCAGCCATTGCGCGAGTTGGACAGCGAGTACTGCCTGGCTCTAGCCGCCGCCCTGGAAAGCCGTTCCGAACACCCGATTGCCAAAGCTTTCGGTCGCACCCCGCAAATCGCCGAAGATGTCCTGAGCACACCCGGACGTGGCTTGGCGGGCCGCGTCGGCGAACAGCAGCTACGTATCGGCCAGGCGGCTTTCGTCTGTGAGCTCAGCGGTTGCGCGATCCCCGCGCCGCCGCAGGCCAGCGGGCAATGGCTGCTGTTGGGCGACAGCCACGGCGCCCTCGCCTGGTTGGTTCTCGACGACCGACTGCGCAGCGATGCACCGGACTTGCTCGCGGCCTGTCGCGCGCGCGGCTGGCGGACCCTGTTGCTGTCCGGTGACAGCTCGCCGATGGTCGCCAGTATCGCCACGGAGTTGGGTATCGACGAGGCCCGTGGCGGACTGCGTCCAGAGGACAAGCTGCAAGTCCTGAAACAACTGCAACAACAAGGGCACAAGGTGTTGATGCTTGGCGACGGCGTCAACGATGTGCCGGTCCTGGCCGCCGCCGATATCAGCGTTGCCATGGGCTCGGCCACGGACCTGGCGAAAACCAATGCCGACGCGGTACTGCTGTGCAATCGCCTGGATGCCCTGGCGCAGGCCTTCGGTCTGGCCCGCCGCACCCGTCGGGTAATCATCGAGAACCTGATCTGGGCGGCGCTGTACAATGGTCTCATGTTGCCGTTCGCCGCCCTCGGCTGGATCACTCCGGTGTGGGCCGCGGTCGGTATGTCCATCAGTTCGTTGACGGTGGTGTTGAATGCCCTGCGCTTGACTCGCCAACCGAGCCCGCCGGTCAACCAGGTCCTACCCGATACCCGCCCGCTGCCGGCCTGAGCCGTGCGGGCCTGGAGCAAAGATGCCAGCTCTTTACGTGATGATCCCAGCGGCACTGCTGATCGTCGCCATCGCCGTCTACATCTTCTTCTGGGCGGTGGACAGCGGCCAATACGACGATCTCGACGGTCCGGCCCACAGTATCCTGTTCGACGACCAGGACCCTAACCACCAGGCCGCCATCGAGGAGGCCAACGGGACTCCCCGCGACCACGACCAGCAGGCCCCTCCCCATGCTTGAACTGGCGCCCCTGTTGGTCTCGGCGGTGATTCTCGGCTTGCTCGGCGGCGGTCATTGCCTGGGCATGTGCGGCGGCCTGATGGGTGCCCTGACTCTGGCGATTCCCCAGCAACAGCGAGCCCGACGCCTGCGCCTGCTACTGGCTTACAATCTAGGGCGGATTCTCAGCTACACCGCCGCCGGCCTGTTGATCGGCCTCCTCGGTTGGGCAGCGGCCAACAGTCCGGCGGCAATGCTGTTGCGGGTGCTGGCCGGCTTGTTGCTGATCGTCATGGGCCTGTACCTGGCCGGTTGGTGGAACGGCCTGATCCGCGTGGAAAGCCTCGGGCGCGGCCTGTGGCGACATATCCAGCCCGTCGCCAGCCGCCTGTTGCCAGTGTCTAGCCTGCCCCGAGCCTTGCTGCTCGGGGCATTGTGGGGTTGGCTGCCCTGTGGCCTGGTCTACAGCACACTGCTATGGGCAGCGAGCCAGGGCAATGCTGTCGACAGCGCGCTGCTGATGCTGGCCTTCGGCCTCGGGACCTGGCCGATCCTGCTAGCCACCGGGCTGGCGGCGGAACGGGTCACAGCGATCCTGCGCAAGCGCAGCGTGCGCCTGGGCGGTGGGTTGCTGGTTATGTTGTTCGGCTTGTGGACCCTACCCGGCCCTCATCAACACTGGTTGATGGGGCACTGATCCTTGTGACGAGCGAGGTCCTCGGAACGCTGCATCGTCCTGTCGGCCCGGTCGGGGTGCAGGGTGTTCGATGCCTACCTGGGACAGCAGCGTCGCCGGCGGCTTTCCCCCCAAATCATCTAAAACTCAGATGACTGCGGACCGCTGTACCATCCCGGCACACGCTGGCCTCAAGAACTCCCACTGAGGTACCCTTACAGTTTATGCGTGTCACCCTACAAGGATTTGAGAAATGTCTGAGCCCGTGAAACTGCGCTCCCACAGCCAGGCTCATTGCAAGGATTGCAGCCTGGCTCCTCTCTGTCTGCCACTTTCACTGAATCTGGAAGACATGGATGCGCTGGACGAAATCGTCAAACGTGGGCGTCCGCTGAAAAAAGGCGAGTTCCTGTTTCATCAAGGCGACACCTTCAGCTCCGTTTATGCTGTACGTTCGGGGGCCTTGAAGACTTTCAGCCTGAGCGACGGTGGCGAAGAACAGATCACCGGCTTTCACTTGCCCAGCGAACTGGTCGGCTTGTCCGGCATGGATACCGAGACCCACCCCGTATCGGCCCGGGCCCTGGAGACCACCTCGGTCTGCGAGATTCCCTTTGAGCGCCTGGACGAACTGGCCCTGCAACTGCCGCCATTGCGCCGTCAGTTGATGCGAGTGATGAGCCGAGAAATCCGCGACGACCAGCAAATGATGCTGTTGCTGTCGAAAAAGACCGCTGACGAGCGGATCGCTACCTTCCTGGTCAACCTTTCCGCACGTTTTCGCGCCCGCGGATTCTCCGCCCGGCAGTTCCGCTTGAGCATGTCGCGCCACGAGATCGGCAACTACCTGGGGCTGGCGGTGGAAACCGTATCCCGAGTGTTCACCCGTTTCCAGGTCAACGAACTGATCGTCGCCGAAGGCAAGGAAGTGCAGCTCCTCGACCCGATCCAACTCTGCGCGCTTGCCGGCGGTTCGCTCGAAGGCTGATCCAGACACACGTCGCGGGTATACTGGGGCGCTTACAGCCTTCCAGGACACCGCGACGATGGCCTTTGACAGCTTCGACATCAAATCCTTGATCCGCCCGGTTATCGACTTTCCGAAACCGGGAGTGATCTTTCGCGACATTACCCCGCTGTTTCAGTCGCCCCAGGCAATCCGAGTGGTGGCCGATACCTTTATCCACCGGTATGTCGAAACCGACTTCAGTCATATCGGTGCGATGGATGCCCGTGGTTTCCTGATCGGCTCGATTATCGCCTACCAGTTGAACAAGCCGCTGATCCTGTTTCGCAAACAGGGCAAGTTGCCGGGGGATGTGCTGTCCGAGGGTTATCAGACCGAATACGGCGAGGCCTTCCTCCAAGTCCATGCCGACAGCCTGTGCGAAGGCGACTCGGTACTGATCTTCGATGACCTGATCGCTACCGGCGGCACGCTGAGCGCCGCCGCCAACCTGGTACGGCGCATGGGCGCCAAGGTCCTCGAAGCGGCTGCCATCATCGACTTGCCGGAACTCGGCGGCTCCCAGCGCCTGAACGACATGGGTATCCCGAGCTACTGCCTGACCCAGTTCTCTCTGTCGGAAACGTGACCCTCTCAGCCCAGTACTTCACTCAGGGGAATGAAGTTGACCCAATCGCCTTCCACCAGCGTGGTACCTTCCAGCACTTCCACCAACCCTTCGGCCCACGCCGCGCTGCGTAGCACGCCGGAACTCTGGTTGCGATAGATGACCGCCCTGGCGTTTTCCAGGCGCCCGCGCAAGTATTCCCGGCGGTTGCCCGGCTTCGGCCAGGAAAACCCGGCCGGGACCTTGAACTGCAAAGGCCGGACCTCCTGTACGCCCAGGCGCCGCAGCAGATAAGGCCGAGCCAACAGTGCAAAAGTCACCAACGTCGATGCAGGATTGCCCGGCAGGCCAATCACCGGCACGCCACGAAAGTGCCCGAAGGTCAGGGGTTTTCCAGGCTTGATCGCCAGCTT
Source organism: Pseudomonas agarici (assembly GCF_900109755.1). GTDB lineage: Bacteria > Pseudomonadota > Gammaproteobacteria > Pseudomonadales > Pseudomonadaceae > Aquipseudomonas > Aquipseudomonas agarici. The sequence goes on from NZ_FOAR01000013.1 coordinate 99,849, forward strand.
CCAGAGGTCCAATTCACCTTCTTCACGCAGGGCGATGCCGAGGCAATCGGCTTCACCGACCGACACGCCGCCGGTGGAAAGAATCAGGTCAACATCCCCCAGCTCCGTCAGGCGCTGGCGGGTGGTCGGCAGGTCATCCGGTAGGATGCCGGCATCCATCACTGCGCAGCCCAGGCGTTTGAGCCAGCTGCACAGCAGCACGCGATTGCTGTTGTAGATATGCCCCGGTCCCAGCGCTCGACCTGGCTCGATCAACTCATCGCCAGTCGACAGAACGGCGACCCGGACCCGGCGAATCACCGACAGTTCGGCACAACCCAAGGACGCCGCCAGGCCCTGTTCGATCGGCCCTATGCGGGTGCCCGCCGATAGTACCTGTTCGCCAACCGTGGTTTCCTGCCCCTGGGGGCGGATGTTCTGTTGCAGCACCAGCGGCTCGTTGAAACGTACCCGTTGATCGGCCTGGACATCGACGTTCTCCTGCATTTCAACGCAGTCGGCGCCTACCGGTAGCGGCGCCCCGGTAAAGATCCGTGCGCAGGTGCCGGATAACAACGGCGCTGGCGCGTGTCCAGCGAAAATCCGCTGGCTGACCGGCAATGGTTCACCGTGCCAGTCGGCCAGGCGCAAGGCATAACCGTCCATGGCGCTGTTGGGCCACGGCGGCAGGTCGAGACTGGAGACCAGATCTTCGGCCAACACCCGGCCCTCGGTCTCCGCCAGCGGCAAGCGCTCGGCTTCACGAATCGGCGCCGCCTCAGCCAGTTCCAACAATCGGGCCAGGGCGATCTCGACCGGAATCAGGGCGCCGGTCTTGCCCGGCTTACCCACGGGATTCACAAGGTGGCGCCTGTTTCAGGTGAGGAACGAAATTGCACGGACGCTGGCGAGAGTCCAGTTGCTCGGCGAGGATCCCGTCCCAGCCGGTACGCACCGCATTGGTCGAGCCCGGCAGGCAGCAGACCAAGGTCCCGTTGGCCAACCCGGCCAGAGCACGGGACTGCACGGTGGAGGTGCCAATATCGGCCACGGAAATCTGCCGGAACAGCTCGCCGAAGCCGTCTACCTGCTTGTCCAACAGGCACGCAACCGCTTCCGGGGTACTGTCACGACCGGTGAAGCCGGTGCCACCGGTAATCAACACGACCTGGACCACGTCCTCGGCGATCCAGGTGGCCACTTGCGCGCGGATCCGGTACAGATCATCCTTGAGCAGCACCCGCTCCGCGAGGCGATGACCGGCGGCGGTCAGGCGATCGACGAAGACCTGCCCGGAAGTGTCGGTTTCAAAGGTACGGGTATCACTGACAGTCAAGACCGCGATATTCAGCGGCACAAAGGGCGTATCAGCCTTGGTTTTCATAGGCCTGGTCCAGTTGTTATAGGAGAAACATGCCGGTGTTATATCACAGCGCTGCCTTTCATAAATGCCGTCATGAACGCCGTAACAGAGTCCTGCCCCGTCGAGGCTCGCCATGTCGTTGATCAAGGTTTCCATTGTGGTCCTGGCCGGTGGCCGTGGCCAGCGCATGGGCGGCCAGGACAAGGGCCTGTTGGAGTGGCGGGGCCGGCCGCTGATCGCCCATCTGCATGCCACCGCGCGGACGCTGACCGACGACCTGGTCATTTCCTGCAATCGAAATTCGCAACGCTACGCGATCTACGCCGACCGCCTGGTAGCGGACGACAGCGACGACTTCCCTGGCCCGCTGGCAGGAATTCGCGCCGCACTGGCGGTGGCGCGCCACTCACACCTGTTGGTACTGCCCTGTGATGTGCCACGGGTCGATCGCAACCTGCTCCAGGCCATGATCGACGCGGCTGGCCAGCACCCGGAACAGCCCCTGATGGTGCGCCAGGGCGAACACTGGGAGCCGCTGCTGTGTGTGATTCCCGTGGCACTGGCAGGGGCTTTCGAGCGAGCCTGGGCGAGCGGCGAACGCAGTCCGCGCAAGGTCATGTTGCCCTTGCAGGCCCTGGCCCTACAGTGCCCGGCGAACGATCCCAGGCTGGCCAATCTCAATACTGCGCAACTGCTTGAGCATGGCGATAACCCGCCGGATGGACACAGGCGAGGAACTTGCTGAAAATACTGTCGTCTTAAATACTAATCAATCCGAATTTTTTCTGGAGAAGCACCATGACTCACCGGCCCCTCGCCGCCCTCATGCTGACCATGGGCCTGGCAGCCCTCGCCGGCTGTTCATCGCCGACCGTGATCACCCTGAACGACGGGCGTGAAATCCAGGCCGTGGACACTCCGAAGTATGATTCCGAATCCGGCTTCTACGAGTTCCAGCAGTTGGACGGCAAGAACACCCGCATCAACAAGGATCAGGTGCGTACCGTCAAAGAGCTGTAACCCTTCGCGCGCCCCGGCAAAGCCCGCCTTGTGCGCATGTGCAGGCTTTATGCCGGACTGAACCCGGTTCACCAGCGTAGGGTGATTTCGCTCTCGAAACAGCGCGTCTGCCCACTGATCGGGTCGACGAAACGCAATCCCTGGGCCAATAGCTTGAGCGGATTGGCGTAATCATCCTTCGCCTCCTTGAGCACCCGTGGATAAAACGGGTCGTTGCAAATCCCAGCCCCCAGGGCAGCCATGTGTACCCGCAACTGATGCTTCTTCCCCGTCACCGGATACAGGGCATACCGCCAGAGTCCGGCCCCCTTCTCGATCACCTCGATGGCCGTCTCGGTATTGCTGGCACCTTCGCCTTCACGCATGCGAAAGAACGGCTCGCCCTCTACCAGGCGACTCTGGTGAGTCCACGGAAAGGACAATTCGGGCAAGGGGCGGGCAATCGCCTCGTAGCGTTTCTCGATTTGCCGGGTCGGAAACAACGACTGATAAGCCGAACGGCTCTGGGGATTGGCTGAAAACAGCACCAGCCCGGCGGTATGCCGATCGATCCGGTGCAACGGTACCAGGTTGGGGTTGTCCAACCGGTGGATCAGCCGGCGCAGCAAGGTTTGCTCGACATACTCGCCAGCTGGGGTCACAGGCAGGAAATGCGGTTTGTCGGCTAATACCAGGTGCTCGTCGGCATAGAGAATCGTCTCCGTGACCGGAATCGGCGTCTCGTTCGGCACTTCGCGAAAATAATGAATCTTCAGGCCTTCGCGATAGGCCAACTGTGCCGTGATCGGCCGGCCCTGGGCGTCGAGCACTCGGCCCCGGGCAATCCGGTCGAGCCATTGCTCGCGACCGATGGCCTGAAAGTGCTCGCACAAGCACTCCAGCACCGTGGGCCAGGCACCTGGAGGCAGGTACAAGGTGCTGGCCTGGTTTTCGGCGGCGTTGAAAGGCGAAGCGGACATGACGGGGCTCGAACGGTTGGCTAGACAGGCATTATCCGGCAAGACCCAGGTGCCCCGTCAATCAATCGTGCCGCTAGTGGCCTGTACGGTTAGTTCGTTGGCTCAAGCTCGGATGCCACAAATCCATGGCCAAGGCGCTATGGCGAGGAACAGCAACGCCGGTCAGAGGCCGGTGACGCCGACATTGACTCATAGAACTCACCCCACAGGCCACTAGGCCTCAAACCGCAGCCAGTTGATTCCTCAACAGCGTCGAACCGGCCGCCTCGGTGTAGTCCTTCAGCCAGCGCAACACATCCGCTGCCTCCCAGCGCCCCGGATCGTAGAGCGCATAAAGCAATCCCTGGTAACCCACCACATCCAATTGGCGGTGATAGCCCGCCCGCTGGAATAGCGCCTCGATTTCCGCGAAGCAGGTGTTAAAATGCAGCTTGTTGAACGGCGTCTTGCCTTCCGTCACCAGCCCATCCAGGCGCAACTCCAGCACCGCTTCGCGGACGACGTCCGCGGACATGCGGTTCACGCTGGCTTTCAACTGTTCGACATTGACCATGCTTTTACCCTCTTGATCTTTCCTGGTTTCGTCCCTGGGTGCGCATGTCATGGTGGACATCCTGTCCCAACGTCGAGACGAAAACTGTATGAATATACAGTAACTTAATTTTTTGTAATCCGCCAACGGATTACCGGCCACACACCGCGTGTCATGATTCCCTGGGATGGACCTTTCCATAGACGTTGCCGCCGATGAACGAACCCACCGTACCGAGGATCACCATGGCATAGGTTGCGCCATCAATCTTTCCATACCATGTCAAGGTCGCGGTGCTTACACCTACCACCAATGTCGCGAGAAATTTGCGTCCGCCCAATTGGTTGACCAGAAACACTTGCCTCCCTTTCATTTCACTTCCTCCCTGCACCACTGAGCGCGCTGCATCAAAACGTCATGAGGCGACGTAAGCACAGGCGTTTTGCGGGTGCAAGCTCAGGCAATCTGATGAAACAGAAGGACCGGGACAGCGTTGACAGCGAGGATGTAGAGGAAGGATTCAGCGTACAAAGGCCACGACCTGCTCGACGTCGAAAGGCCAACCCAGCTCTGCGCCGGTGTCTGCCCGCCGCAACACCGGAATCCGCAGGCTATAAGTCTCGAACAGCACTTCGCTGTCGGCGATGTCTATCAATTCGACCATCAGGCCGTGTTCGACCAACGGTATCAACACAGCTTCGGCGGCTTCACATAGATGGCAACCCAGGGTGCCGAACAACTGGCAGTCAGGAAGCATGGCAAAAGGCTCGAGACAAGATGAAGACTCATTTTAGGCTCCCTGTGCGGGGCAGTCGAGCCGGGGACTCAAGGCGTGAAGCGCACAGGGTGGAGCGCCGAATCAATCCTGACTGACCGCCCCAATCTTATGTATCGACAGGTCGGCACCGTAATACTCTTCTTCCTGACTCAGGCGCAGGCCGTGCAGCACCTTGATCCCCCCATACACGGCAAAACCGCCGATCAATGCGACCACCACGCCCAACGCCGTACCGATCAACTGGCTGGCCAGGCTGACGCCGCCCAGCCCACCCAGCGCCTGCTGGCCGAAGATCCCACAAGCCACGCCACCCCACACCCCGCACAGACCGTGCAACGGCCAGACACCCAGGACATCGTCGATCTTCCACTGGCTCTGAGCGGCAATAAAGCACCAGACAAACAATCCGCCCGCCACCGAGCCGGTCACCAGCGCACCGATCGGATGCATCAGGTCGGAACCGGCACAAATCGCCACCAGCCCGGCCAACGGCCCGTTGTGCAGAAAGCCCGGATCGTTGCGGCCGATGATCAACGCCGCTACCGTGCCGCCGACCATCGCCATCAATGAGTTGACCGCCACCAGGCCGCTGACGCCCTGCAGGGTCTGTGCGCTCATCACGTTGAAACCGAACCAGCCGACGATCAAAATCCACGAACCCAGGGCCAGAAACGGAATGCTCGAAGGCGCGAACGCCACCAGACGACCCTCACGATAACGGCCCTGACGTGGCCCTAGCAGCAGGACCGCCGCCAGCGCCAGCCAACCGCCCATGGCGTGCACCACCACCGAACCGGCAAAATCATGGAAGCTCGCTCCCAAGTGTGCCAGCAACCAGGCCTGCAGGCCGAAATTGCCATTCCAGACAACGCCCTCGAAAAACGGGTAGACGAACGCCACGATCAGCGCCGTGGCGCACAATTGCGGGGCAAACCTTGCGCGCTCGGCGATCCCGCCGGAGATGATCGCCGGAATGGCCGCGGCGAATGTCAGCAGGAAAAAGAACTTCACCAGCCCGTAGCCATGATCGCCGCTGATCTGCGCTGCCGGGTGCAAGAAGCTCACTCCATAGGAAATCCAGTAACCTATGAAGAAATAGGCCAAGGTCGAGACCGCGAAATCACTGAGGATCTTCGACAACGCGTTTACCTGGTTTTTCTGGCGCACGGTGCCGACTTCGAGGAAGGCGAAGCCGGCGTGCATGGCCAGAACCATCACCGCGCCAAGCAGGATAAACAGGGTATTGGAACCATGGACCAGACTGTCCACAGCGCTTTGCAAATTTTCCATGGAGACGGCAGACCTGAAGTCAGGGAAAGCACCAAAATTGTTCACAGCGCCTATTTTTCGCACCTTAGTGGCGCAACCGGCGACTGGCGGTGAACCGCTTTGGCGCAGGGCGAAGAGCAGGGTCAACGAGCGCTTTGGTTTTTTCCGCGTGTTTGAATTATTTAAGGTAAGGTTTTCGCGCAGTTGCCCCTATCGACGCCCAGACACGGCGCACGCACCGACAACCACACACCCGCACGCAGCAAAACCCGTACCAGCCAATCAGAGTGAACCTTCGCACAAGGCCCGCACTCGAATCTGTCACACGTCGTCCACAACGCCTCTTAAGGAGATCAACACCATGGCCAGCAAAACGGCAAAGACTGCTCAGGAAATATTGATGGCGGATTTTCACACGCTGATCGGCGACACGGAACGCCTGCTTGAACACACGGCGACCCTGGCGGGCGACCAGGCCGATGAACTACGCGCGCAGATTCACGACAGCCTGCTAAAGGCCAGAGAGACCTTGCAATTGACCGAAGCGTCCCTACGCGAGCGCGGCCACGCCGCCGTGGAAGCGACTGAGGACTACGTCCAGGCCAATCCCTGGCAGTCCGTCGGCATCGCCGCCGGGATCGGCTTTCTGATCGGCCTGCTGGCCACACGGCGCTGATCATGGCGAGCGATGAATCGAACCGCGCCCGCTCCTCCACGCGACGCCTGGGTGCCGCCTTCCTCGGCCTGCTGCACAGTCATGTCGAGTTGTTCGGCATCGAACTGCAGGAGCAGAAGTCCCGCACCGTCAGCCTGTTACTGTTCGCCGGACTGGCACTGGTCTTCGCGTTACTGCTGTTGATCGGCCTGTCGGTGCTGGTACTGATCCTGGTCTGGGACACCTATCGCCTGAGCGGCATCATCGGCTTGTGCATCTTCTATACGCTGGCGGCGTTATTCTGCGGCCTGCGCCTGAAAGCTGCGATCTTCGATGAGTCCTCTCCCTTCAACGCCACGCTCGAAGAGCTGGCCAACGACCGCGAGCGACTGTTGCCATGAGCGAACCTGAACTGAAAAAGTACAGCTCGCGCCGGGAAATGCGCAAGGCGCTGATCCGCCTGCGCATGGAAATGCATCGTCAGGAAATCCGCCATGAGTCCCAGCAGATGCTGCAACCGCTACAGCGCCTGCGCGGCATGGGCCAACACTGGCAGGAAAATCTCGGCATCAAGCACGCGCCCTTGTGGGGAATCGGTGTGGTCACGTTGCTGGGTTTTCTCGGCGGCAAGGGCGCCAAGGGCAGCGGCCTCAATGGCCTGTCACGGCTGATACGCCTGGGCACCAGCCTGATCCCGCTGATCAAGCTGGTGCTGCAGGGTGGGTCAGGCAAGCGTTGATCGCCGCGCCTGGCCGATCGATAAAGCCGCGCCTGGCAGTTTTTGCTTGCAGGCACGCCATCTAACCGGGAAGCTGGCGGTTCAATCACCCGACGGAGAGAACGCGCCTTGGATTGGCCAACCCTGCTCAACCGCGAACGCCTGGGAAAGCCCCTGCACAGCCCGCAAGAGCTGGGTCGCAGCCCTTTCCACAAAGATCATGACCGAATCATCTTCTCCGGCGCCTTTCGTCGCCTGGGCCGCAAGACCCAGGTACACCCGGTGTCGAGCAACGACCATATCCACACTCGCCTGACCCACTCGCTGGAAGTCAGTTGCGTCGGTCGCTCCCTTGGCATGCGCGTCGGCGAAACCTTGCGCGACGCCCTGCCCGACTGGTGCGAGCCGAGCGATCTGGGCATGATCGTACAATCGGCCTGCCTGGCCCACGACATCGGCAACCCGCCCTTCGGTCATTCCGGCGAGGACGCGATCCGTCACTGGTTCCAGCAGGCGGCAGGACGTGGCTGGCTGGATGACATGAGCGTCGCCGAGCGTGCCGACTTCCTCAATTTCGAAGGCAATGCCCAGGGGTTCCGGGTGCTGACCCAACTGGAATATCACCAGTTCGACGGCGGCACCCGCCTGACCTACGCAACCCTCGGCACCTACCTCAAGTACCCTTGGACCGCTCGTCACGCCGACTCGTTGGGTTACAAGAAACATAAGTTCGGCTGCTACCAGAGCGAGCTGCCGATCCTTGAGCAGATCGCCCTGAAGCTCGGCCTGCCACAGCTCGAAGAACAGCGCTGGGCGCGGCATCCGCTGGTCTACCTGATGGAGGCGGCCGACGACATCTGCTACGCCCTGATCGACCTTGAGGACGGCCTGGAGATGGAGCTGCTCAGCTATGCGGAAGTTGAGTCGCTGTTGCTCGGGCTGGTGGGCGATGACTTGCCGCAGACCTACCGGCAACTGGGCCCACAGGGCTCACGGCGACGCAAGCTGGCGATGCTGCGCGGCAAGGCCATCGAACACCTGACCAATGCCGCCGCCCGCGCCTTCGTCGAACAGCAAGATGCCTTGCTGGCCGGCACCCTGCCGGTCGATCTGGTGGAGCACATGCATGGACCGGCCAAGCACTGCGTGCTCAACGCCAAGGACATCGCACGCAGGAAGATCTTCCAGGACAAGCGCAAGACGCTCCACGAGATCGGCGCCTACACGACACTGGAAATCCTTCTGAACGCGTTCTGCGGCGCCGCGCTGGAACAGCACGGCGGTCGCACACCGTCGTTCAAGCATCGGCGGATCCTCGATCTGCTCGGCAATAATGCGCCTGATCCTGACTGGCCCCTGCACACTTCGTTCCTGCGTATGATCGACTTCATCGCAGGGATGACCGACAGCTACGCCAGTGAAATGGCTCGGGAAATGACCGGCCGCTCAAGTCCCCAGTGACCTCACGAACCCGCCTGCGACCAGCAGGCGAGTCCCTGATCGAACCGCGATGCCCCGCGCACCACGCAGAGAAAGCCTACATTTGCCCCGGAATCACCTGATGGAGCCTATGTTCGGCCCGCTGAAATAATCCATTCCCTCTTAGTCTGCCACCCGGACTCAATCCGACCCCTCGCTCAACAAGCGCCCGACTTCAGGCCCACCCCCCCGTTCCATGCCTGCTCCTGAAGCCTTGTTCGAAGTAGGTAGTTCGCCTGGAAAATCGCATGTCCAAACAAAACCTGCGCGTATTGCTGGTGGAGGATCATCCCTTTCAACTGGCCGCGACACAGAGCTTGCTCAACAGCTACGGCTACCACCTTCTCACTCCCGCCGCAAACGCCGCCGAAGCACTGAAGGCCATGGCGACCTCGCCGGCACCCTTCGATCTCATGCTCTGCGACCAATGCCTGCCCGATATACTGGGACTTGAATTGATCGAAACCGCCCACCAGCGAGGCAAGATCAGGCAAGCGATCCTGCTCAGCAGTCTCAGCCTCGAAGAGCTCCAGGTGCTCGGCGAGATGGCCTTGTCACGGCAGATTCCCTTGTTGGGTTGCCTGACCAAACCCCTGAATGGCCAGGCCCTGAAAAGCATATTGGCGTTTGAAAGACAGCGGATGGCGAAAAGTCATTCATTGTGAGGGAAAATACTTCAGCCACTGCACCAGACACACAATCCAAGTATATAAATACTACAAATACAAACCCATCAATTTGTAGGACGCTTCCTAATAACCTATAAAAAATAACAAATATTTAACTAATACTCATAACCAAAAAATCTAAAAAGCCGTACATTTCCACCTTTGATTTGCCAAGAGCGTAAGCCAACAGCCTAATTAAAGTAGGAATATTCCTATACAGCTTCTGTAGGCACCTCTATTCATGCGCCTCGGGGTGCAACTGAGCTAATGTGCGCGTTTTCTACGAAGCTCGTATGGGATTTTATTATGAACTCGGTTTTTATCGTCGACGACCACCCCGTTGTCCGCCTTGCCATTCGGATATTGTTGGAACAGGAAGATTGTTATGAAATAGTTGGCGAAACGGACAATGGCGTCGATGCAATGCAGATGGTTCGCGAATGCATGCCGGATCTGGTCATTCTCGATGTCAGCATTCCCAAGCTGGATGGCCTGGAAGTGCTGGCCCGCCTGGACGGAATGAATCTGTCGCTGAAGACCCTGGTATTGACCGGGCAGTCGCCTTCGCTCTTTGCCATTCGCTGCATGCAATCGGGAGCTGCCGGGTATGTCTGCAAAACCGAAGATTTGAGCGAATTAATGAGCGCGGTCAAGGCAGTATTATCCGGCTACAATTATTTCCCTAGTCAAGCGTTGATCGGTGGGCGAAAAGATGAATCGACAAATCCGGAGTTGGAACTTTTCAGACTGGTGAATGACCGAGAACTGATGGTCTTGCAATTGTTCGCTCAAGGTCGGACGAACAAGGAAATCGCCAAGGGCATGTTCCTCAGTAACAAGACCGTCAGTACCTACAAGAAACGCCTGATGCAGAAACTGAAAGCCAAATCCCTGGTAGAGCTGATCGAAATGGCTAAACGCAACGCGGTAGTGTGAGAAAACGGATGCCCACGCGCTTAAAGGATTATCTGGCAATCGTCACGGGAATGCTCCTGTGCCTGTCAGCGCTTGCACAACCCAGCGATGTCACCCACTTCACCCTGCTCAGCCGTTCGGGTAGCGGTCAACTGGAGGTACGGCTCGACAAGGACCAGCGCCGCTGGATACAGGACCAGCGCATGCTGGTGCTGGGCACCTCCGCTCCGGACTATCCGCCGTTCGACATGACGAGCAGCGGGCGTGATTACGAGGGCATCACGGCGGACTATGCGGGCATTCTCGCCAAGACCATGGGGCTGCCCGTCAAGGTATTGAGCTTTGCCAGCCGGGAAGCGGCCATCGAGGCTCTCGAAGACGGACAGATCGATCTGCTCGGCAGCGCCAATGGTTTCGAAGCCGTCAACAAAAACATCTCGCTGTCCGTCCCCTATGCCGTTGACCAGCCCGTATTGGTCACCCGGGAGGGAGAGACCCGCTCATTGACCGACGGCCTGGCCGGCATGCGCCTGAGCATGGTTTATCACTACCTGCCATTGGATGAAATCCAGACCCTGTATCCCGACGCAATCATCCAGTTCCATCCTTCCTACCAAAATGCCATCAACGCAGTTGCCTTCGATCAGGCCGATGTGTTTCTGGGCGATACCATTTCCACCCACTACCTGATCAACAAGGGTTATCTGCGCAATGTGAAAATGGCCAACTTCGGCAAGCATGAAGCCTACGGTTTCAGCTTTGCCGTGCGTGGCGACAACCCGCTGTTGCTGGGCATCCTCAACGGCATTCTCCAGGCCATTCCCACCAGCGAGCGCGAGAGTATCGCCCAACGCTGGAGCGCCGGCAGCGACATCCTGCTGACCGACCACAAGCTGCAACTGACCACTCGCGAGGAACAGTGGCTCAAAGCCAATCCGGCGGTGCGGGTGGTGGTCAACGAGGCCCTGGCGCCCATTACCTTCTTCGATGCCGATGGCAACTTTCGCGGGGTAACGGCCGACCTGCTGGAACTGATCCGCCTACGCACCGGCTTGCGTTTCGAAGTGCAGAAGTCCCGCAGCCTGGACGACATGATCAAACGCATCGGTGGCGGTAGGGCCGACGTCATCGCCGCCATCAGCCCGACCAATGCACGGGAAAACCTCCTGCATTTCAGTCGCCCTTACATGGAGAACTCCTTCGTTCTGCTCACGGCCAAAGGCAAGGACAGCCCCACCAACCTGGACCAGATGCAAGGCAAGCGCCTGACCATTACCCGCGGCAGTCCGCTGATCGACTACCTGCGCAACAACTTTGCGCAGATCCGCCTGGTGGAGACGGATGACAGCCTCAAGGCAGTCGAGCTGCTCGCCCTCGGCCAGGCGGAGGGCGCGGTCGGCTCACTGGTGATCGCCAATTACCTGATCGCCTCACAGGTGTTCGAAGATAAGCTGCAGATCAGCGCGACCATCGGCACCCAGCAGGCGGTCTTCTCGCTGGCCACCGCACGCGGCGCCACCGAACTCGGCTCGATCCTGGACAAGGCGCTGCTGAGCATCGCGCCTGACGAACTGGGCATCGTCAACAGCCGCTGGCGCGGCTACACGCCGGTTTCCGACAGCTATTGGCGCAACTATCACCACCTGATCATCCAGATCATCGTCGGCGCCAGCGTGTTGTTGCTGCTGTCGTTGACGTGGAACGCCTACATGCGCCGCCAGATCCGCCAACGCCAACTGGCGGAGCGCGCACTGAGCGACCAGTTCGAATTCATGCGTGCCCTGGTCAACGGCACCCCGCACCCGATCTACGTGCGCGACCGCCAGGGCCTGCTGCAGACCTGCAACGACAGCTATCTGGAGGCGTTCTCGGCGAAGCTGGAAGATGTCGTTGGCAAAAGCGTGCAGGACGGTGCAAGAACGCTCGGCAACGAGCAGGAGGCCAACCAATACCAGGCCGACTACCTGCGGGTCATCGACAAGGGCACGGCGCTGATCTGCGATCGCACCCTGCATATTGGCGGACGGGAACTGACCATCTATCACTGGATACTGCCTTACCGCAATTCCCTGGGCGACGTGCAAGGGATCATCGGCGGCTGGATCGATATCAGTGAACGGCGCCAGTTGTTCGAGGAGCTGCGTTCGGCCAAAGAGCAGGCCGATGACGCCAACCGGGCTAAGAGCACTTTCCTAGCCACCATGAGCCATGAGATCCGCACCCCGATGAACGCGGTGATCGGCATGCTGGAACTGACCCTCAAGCGCGCTGACCAGGGACACTTGGATCGACCCGCCATCGAGGTTGCCTACAGCTCGGCCAAGGACCTGCTGGAACTTATCGGCGACATTCTCGATATCGCCCGTATCGAATCCGGGCGCCTCAGCCTGTCCCCGGAACGTGTCAACCTGAACGAACTGGTGGACTCGGTCGCCCGTGTGTTCGACGGTCTGGCCCGCCAGAAAAGCCTGGGCCTGGTGATGCCGGCACCGACGCAGGATCGCTCGTGCGACGTGCTGGTCGATCCACTGCGCCTCAAACAGATACTGTCCAACCTGATCAGCAACGCAATCAAGTTCACCGAGCAGGGCCAGGTCAGCATCGGCTTGAGCATCCAGGCCAGTGCGGACCCGCGACAGGTCGACGTGCAACTGCGGGTCGAGGACACCGGCATCGGCATCACCGCTGCCGACCAGGCCCGCCTGTTCCAGCCGTTCGCCCAGGCCGACAACTCCGGTCATCTGGCCCGCAGCGGTGCCGGGCTGGGCCTGGTCATCTGTCGCAGCCTCTGTGAAATGATGGGTGGAACCCTGACACTCTCCAGCGTGCCCGGCCACGGCACTCAGGTCACTGTGTCACTCAAGCTCGACTGTCTGGAACCGCTCCAGGGCGTGGTCGAGGGTAAACCGCAGATTCCTCCCGCCCTGCATGAGCTGAATGTACTGGTGGTCGACGACCACCCCGCCAATCGCTTGTTGATGTGCCAGCAACTGGGCTTTCTCGGGCATCGATTCAACACCGCGCAAAACGGTGCGACTGGCTTGCAGGCTTGGAAGAACGGGCACTTCGACCTGGTCATCGTCGACTGCAACATGCCCGTCATGAACGGCTATGAGCTGACCCGCCATTTACGTGAACATGAGGTCGCACAGGCATTGCCACGGTGCACGGTGCTCGGTTTCACCGCCAACGCCCAGCCGGAGGAGCGCACCCGTTGCCTGCATGCCGGGATGGACGATTGCCTGTTCAAGCCGATCAGCCTGACCGAGCTGAGCCAGAAGCTGGCCGACCTGCGCCCACTCCCCTTCGATCCGCCTTTCAGCGTCGATGGTCTGAACGCCCTGACCGGCGGTAAACCGTTGCTGGTGCGACGGCTGATGGACGAACTGCTCAATAGTTGCCGTACCGACCGCGAGGAGCTGAGCGCACTTGCGCTGCAGTCCGGCCTGGGTGCGTTCATGGATATGGCCCACAAAATCAAGGGTGCGGCTCGAATCATCCAAGCCAAGACCTTGGTCGAGCAATGTGAAAACATGGAGCATGCCTGCGAGCAGAACGTGTCGGCGCACGTGATCGAAAACGCCAGGGAGGCGATCCTCAAGGCCATGTCAAATCTGGAAGCGGCCCTACAACAGCATCTGACCCGACTGACTGACCCTTCCCCCACGCAGGATGATCCTCTCCCGCCCGATAAAGTCCTCTGAGCTGCTTCGAGTTATCCTCCAACCACTCGGTGCAAACCCGCTCCGAACAGTTGCCGTTGCGGGTGCTCCACGAAACGATAGAGCCGGCCAGGCCCGTGCGGGCGGGCTCAGTCGGTCAGGCGCAGGAAAATGGCCACCAGTTGCTCGATGCCCGCCTGGTCCTCCGGGGTGAAGCGCGCCAGGCGCGGACTGTCGAGATCGAGCACGCCGATCAGCTTGCCGTCCTTGACCAGCGGCACCACCAGTTCGCTGTTGGAGGCGCTGTCACAGGCGATATGCCCGGCGAATGCATGTACATCCTCGACCCGCTGGGTTTGCAGGCTGGCCGCCGCCGTACCGCAGACGCCACGCCCAAAGGGAATCCGCACACAGGCGATCTGTCCTTGGAACGGTCCGAGCACCAGTTCCCCATCGCGATTGAGGTAGAAACCAGCCCAGTTCAAGTCATCCAGTTGGTTGAACAGGAATGCCGAGAACTGCGCCGCGTTGGCAATGAAATCACGCTCGTGCGCCAGCAACGACTCCAATTGCGCACAGAGCAGGCCGTAGCCCTCCAGCCCCGTGCCGGCCTTTTGCAAATCGATCATGGTGTCTGCTCCAATAATTTCAATCCGACCCAGTAACGCGCAAACTGATAGGCACAACGACCGTTGCGATTGCCCCGTCCGGTGGCCCAGCGTACCGCCTGGATATCCAGTTGTTCATCACGCTGCCAGCTCAGCCCGGCCTTGAGCGCCAGTTCGCCGATCCAGTGCTCGACCACACTTAGATAGTGTTCCTGGGTAAACGGGTAGAACGACAGCCACAGGCCGAACCGATCGGAGAGCGCAATCTTATCCTCGACCGCCTCGCTGGGATGCAGCTCACCGTCGACCCGCGTCCAATGCTCATTGTCGCTTTGCTTCTCCGGGACCAGGTGACGGCGGTTCGATGTCGCGTACAGCAGCACATTGTCCGGTGCCTGCTCCAATGAGCCGTCGAGCACGCTCTTGAGCACCCGGTAGTCGCCTTCACCGGACTCGAACGAGAGGTCGTCGCAAAACAGCACGAAGCGCTGTGGCAATTTTATCAGTTGCTCCACCACGCGTGGCAGGTCGGCCAGGTGATCGCGCTCGATCTCGATCAAGCGCAAGCCGGCGCCGGCATGTTCGGCCAGCAAGGCGCGGACCAACGAAGATTTGCCAGTGCCACGCGCGCCCCAGAGCAGCGCATGGTTGGCCGGCAGGCCGTCGATGAACTGCCGGGTATTGCGGGCCAGTTGCTCGCGTTGCAGGTCGATACCCATCAGGTCGGACAAGCGCATGTCCAGGCTGACCTCCAGCGGCAACAGGTAGCCGCTACGACCTTCGCGCTGCCAGCGGGCCACCAGGCAATGCTCCCAGTCGATCACCTGGCGCGTGGCGGGCAACAAGGGCTCCAGGCGAGAGAGAAACGCATCGGCGCGTTCCAGAAAGGCATTCAATCGAGCATCCACGACTTTTCCTCGGACAAGTTCACACTCATGATGTCGCGTTGGCGCCCTCGGGCGCGTGAAAAAACAAGCAATAGTCTCCGTCGACAACATATCGGAGCCTCATCACCAGATGCCGCCGACCTCTAAGGATCAGCTATGCTTGCCCGGCGAAGGGAAATGAACGTGGTACATCA
Organism: Pseudomonas agarici; assembly: GCF_900109755.1. Taxonomy (GTDB): domain Bacteria; phylum Pseudomonadota; class Gammaproteobacteria; order Pseudomonadales; family Pseudomonadaceae; genus Aquipseudomonas; species Aquipseudomonas agarici. The sequence goes on from NZ_FOAR01000013.1 coordinate 115,535, forward strand.
CCCCATGGATATAAAATTTACCCAGCGCTTGTCCTACAAGCAGGCCTGGTTGACTGTGCTGGTCGGGTTTATCCTGGGAACGCTGCTCAGTCTGGTACAAATAGGCCTCGATTATGCCAGCGAAAACGCGTCCATCAATCGTGAAATCCTCTCGCTACTGGAAATCAGCCACAACCCGGCCTCCAGAATCGCCTACAACATCGATGCCGAACTGGCCCAGGAGCTGACCCTGGGCCTGTTGCATTCTCCGGCCGTACTGCGGGCGCAGTTGATCGATAACAACAAATTGGTACTGGCCAGCGTCGAGCGCCCCCGTCAGAGCGGCAGCTACCGGATGATCAGCGATTACCTGTTCGGTGCCGACCGGCAATTCGAGGATCGGCTGTTTCTCAGTCATCTACCGGACGAATCCCTCGGCACCTTACATCTGGATGTCGACACCTACACCTTTGGCATTCGCTTCCTCAAACGTGCCGAGGTCACCCTGCTCAACGGCTTTGCTCGCAGCCTGATCCTCACCGGCATCCTCCTGGGGCTGTTCTACGTGCTGCTGACCAAACCGCTGGTGGGCGTCATTCGCGCCCTGAGCAGCGCTCAACCGGGGACCGCCAGACAATCGCGATTGGAGTTTCCACCCGGTCATGATAACGACGAGATCGGCGTTCTGGTCAAGGTCGCCAATCAACAGTTCGATACGATGGCCACCGAAATCCAACAACGACGCAACGCCGAGAACCGCCTGACCGACTACCTGGGGCAACTGGAAAACATTGTCTCGGCCCGCACCACCGAGCTCAAGGCGATCAACGCCCGCCTGAGCCAGTCCAACGAAGAATTGAAAGTCGCCCGCAGCACGGCCCTCAATATGGCGCAGGCCCGTTCCGCATTCCTGGCCAACATGAGCCATGAGATCCGTACCCCCTTGAACGGCCTGCTCGGCATGATCGCCTTGTCCCTCGACAGTTCGCTGAATGCCGAACAACGCCACCAACTGTCGATTGCCCATGACTCCGGAAAAGTCCTGGTGGAGCTGCTCAACGATATCCTCGATCTGTCGAAGTTCGACGCCGGACAACTGGAGTTGGAGAAAATCCCCTTCGACCTCGGCGCCCTGATTGAAGACACTGCCAATTTACTCTCGCAAAATGCAGCATCGAGTGTCGAACTGACCTGCCTGATCGACCCGCACTTTCCGGCCCAGGTGCTCGGCGATCCGACGCGGGTGCGGCAAATCGTCAGTAACCTGCTGTCCAACGCCCTGAAGTTCACTCGTTTCGGTCGTGTCGATGTGCGCCTGAGCGTCCGTGACAGCGGGGTGCGCATCGAAGTCTGCGACACCGGCATCGGTATCGCTCAGGAGGCCCAGGCGAAGATTTTTCAACCCTTCACCCAGGCCGGCGCCGGTATCACCCGCCAGTACGGTGGCACCGGGCTCGGGCTGACCTTGACCCATAATCTGTGCGAAGCGATGAAGGGTTGCCTGACCATCAACTCCGAGGTCGGCTTCGGCAGCCAGTTCTGCGCCGAACTGCCGCTGCCCTGCCATACACCGGCCAAGGTGCCGAAACCACTCAAAGGCACGATCATCGTCGTCAGCTCACCCGCCAGCGGCCTGAGCGAACTGCTCAGCAACCAATTGCCGGCCTGGGGCCTGGATTACCGGCGCTACGCAATGGATGAGAGCCTCGCCGGACTGACGGCCGACCTGTTGATTACCGATTGCCCCGAATGCCTGTTCGGGCTCCGCCCGACCATCACCGCACCGATCCTGCTGGTGACCGCCTACGGCAACTTCATGCCCAGCGAACAGGCCGCCACCCTGGCCCCGTTGCAACAACAGGCCCGGCCCCTGGCACGCAATGCGCTGTATCAGATCCTGCGCGACACGTTGCAGGTGGACGACCCGACTGACCCGGCGGTGCCGGCACACGTCAACCCGTCACAACGCCGTGGGCGCATCCTGCTGGTCGAGGACAATCCAGTCAATCAACTGGTAGCCAAGGGCATGCTCGGCAAGCTGGGTTGCGAGGTGATCGTCGCTGCCCATGGCGGCGAGGCACTGAACCAGTTGGAGCAGAAGAACTTCGACATGGTGCTGATGGACTGCAACATGCCAGTCATGGACGGTTACGAGGCCAGCAGACAGATACGTCGCAGCGGACGCTGGCCGCAGTTGCCTATCGTCGCCCTGACCGCCAACGCCATGCCCGAAGAACGCGAACGCTGCCGTGCGGCGGGCATGAATGACTACCTGGCAAAGCCTTTTCGTCGCGAGGAATTGATGGCGTTGCTGGAGCTCTGGGTCCCACCTGCGGCGCCTTGATGCAGGAGACGCGGCGAGTCGAGCAATCGCTCATTCATTTGAGCAAGGCTTCAATCTCGCGGGTCAAGTCCTCGGGTTTGGTCAGCGGGGCAAAACGCTTCACCCGCTCGCCGTCCTTATCGATCAGGAACTTGGTGAAGTTCCACTTGATGCGCTGGGAACCCAGCAGGCCTGGAGCCTCCTTCTTCAACTGCACGAACAGCGGATGCGCGCCGTCGCCGTTGACCTCGATCTTTTTGAACAGCGGGAAGCTGACGCCGTAGTTCAGCTCACAGAACGCGCAAATCGCGCCCTCGTCACCCGGCTCCTGTCGGCCAAACTGGTTGCAGGGAAAACCGAGGACCACCAGGCCCTGATCCTTGTAATTCTGCCAGAGCCGTTCAAGGCCCCTGTATTGGGGGGTGAAACCGCACTTGCTGGCGGTATTGACCACCAGCATGACCTTTGCGGCAAAATCACCGAGGGTCTTTTGCTCGCCCTTGATGGTGGTACACGGGATATTCAGCAGACTTGCGCCCATGTCAGTTCCTCCGTTGAATGCCAAATCCCTACGGCAACGGTGCCTGTGGCGGGACTCAGTCCCGTGGTGCCAGGTTCAGGCACACGGAGTTGATACAGTAACGCAAGCCGGTGGGCGGCGGACCATCCGGGAACACGTGGCCCAGGTGCGCATCGCACTTGGCACAAACCACCTCGGTGCGAATCATGCCGTGGCTGATATCACGAATCTCGACCATTGCGCTATCGCCGATCGGCTCGTAGAAACTCGGCCAGCCACAACCCGAATCGAATTTCGACTTCGAGTCGAACAACGGTTCCTTGCAGCAAATGCAGTGATAGACACCGTCGACCTTGGTGTCATTGTACTTGCCCGAAAACGGTCGTTCCGTGCCCTTCAGGCGACAGACGTTGTACTGCTCCGGATCGAGCATGGCACGCCACTCTTCCAGGCTTTTCTCAAGCTTCTCCATCGTGACACCTCTGCGACTGAAAAACCCCGATCTGTCTCTTTTCGACGGATCGGGTGGCACGTATGATTGCGCCTCGTTGAGCGCCAGTCTGGCACCCTCGCCCGGCGCATTCAAATCGGATTTTCCGAGGGGCGGCGCGGGGCCAGGTAACGCACAGAAAACGCAGTATTGCCACGGCGGCCTCAGCGAGTCGTCTGGATCGTCCATTTTCGGGATCACATCGCCATGCAGGTCAGCAAATCGAACAAGCTCGCCAACGTCTGTTATGACATTCGCGGCCCGGTGCTCAAGCACGCCAAACGCCTGGAGGAGGAAGGCCATCGCATCCTCAAGCTGAACATCGGCAACCCGGCGCCCTTTGGTTTCGAAGCGCCGGACGAAATTCTCCAGGACGTGATCCGCAACCTGCCGACCGCACAGGGCTACAGCGACTCCAAGGGCCTGTTCAGTGCCCGCAAGGCGGTCATGCAGTATTACCAGCAGAAGCAGGTCGAAGGTGTCGGCATCGAGGACATTTACCTGGGCAACGGCGTCTCCGAACTGATCGTGATGTCGATGCAGGCGCTGCTCAACAATGGCGACGAAGTGCTGGTTCCAGCACCGGACTATCCGTTGTGGACCGCCGCCGTGACCCTCTCCGGCGGTAACCCGGTCCACTACCTGTGCGATGAACAGGCCAACTGGTGGCCTGACCTGGCCGACATCAAGGCCAAGATCACCCCCAACACCAAGGCTCTGGTGATCATCAACCCGAACAACCCGACCGGCGCGGTGTATTCCAAGGATGTGCTGCTCGGCATGCTGGAACTGGCCCGCCAGCACAACCTGGTGGTGTTTTCCGACGAAATCTACGACAAGATCCTCTACGACGACGCCGTACATATCTGCACCGCCTCGCTGGCCCCAGACCTGCTGTGCTTGACCTTCAACGGTCTGTCCAAGTCCTACCGGGTCGCGGGTTTTCGTTCCGGCTGGGTGGCGATTTCCGGCCCCAAGCACAATGCCCAGAGCTATATCGAGGGCATCGACATGCTGGCCAACATGCGCTTGTGCGCCAACGTGCCGAGCCAGCATGCGATCCAGACGGCCCTCGGCGGCTATCAGAGCATCAACGACCTGGTGCTACCGCCCGGTCGCCTGCTGGAGCAGCGCAATCGCACCTGGGAGCTGCTCAACGACATTCCCGGCGTCAGTTGCGTGAAGCCCATGGGTGCGTTGTACGCCTTCCCACGGATCGATCCGAAGGTCTGCCCGATCCACAACGACGAGAAGTTCGTGCTGGACTTGCTGCTCTCGGAAAAGTTGCTGATTGTCCAAGGCACCGCGTTCAATTGGCCATGGCCGGATCATTTCCGCGTCGTCACCCTGCCGCGAGTCGACGACCTGGAACAGGCCATCGGGCGCATCGGCAACTTCCTGAAATCCTACCGCCAGTAATCTCCTACAACCCGCTGCGATTCAGGAAAGAGTGGCAGCGTGGTTTCTCTCTCATCGGTTGTTTTTTGTATGCGCATGCGTCACTTGCCGAGCTGTCCCGCAGGGTGCTCTGAACGGCTCTGCGGCAAGGCTTTCGAAGTAGATGCAGGCGCTGGCGCGAGAAAAAACCGGCTCCCGCGATTCGGAAATGACTGGCAGGATTCTAGAATCGAGCTGTAGGACACAGTTTGAAATAATCACCCGGTTGAATAGGCACTAACGGCACCTTATATACCCCGCATGACGCTACATCTTTAGATGAGGAGAAACTTTCAACCATGATGCGCATCCTGCTGTTCTTGGCCACTAACCTGGCGGTCGTGCTGATTGCCAGCATCACCCTGAGCCTTTTCGGCTTCAACGGGTTCATGGCGGCCAACGGGGTTGATCTCAACCTCAATCAGCTGCTGATCTTCTGTGCGGTCTTTGGTTTCGCCGGTTCGCTGTTCTCGCTGTTCATCTCCAAGTGGATGGCGAAGATGAGTACCAGTACCCAAATCATTACCCAGCCACGCACCCGCCATGAACAATGGTTGCTGCAGACCGTCGAGCAACTGTCTCGCGAAGCCGGGATCAAGATGCCGGAAGTCGGCATTTTCCCCGCTTACGAGGCAAACGCCTTTGCCACCGGCTGGAACAAGAACGACGCCTTGGTGGCCGTCAGCCAAGGTCTGCTGGAGCGTTTCTCGCCCGATGAAGTGAAGGCCGTGCTGGCCCACGAGATCGGCCACGTGGCCAATGGCGACATGGTCACCCTGGCGCTGGTGCAGGGCGTGGTGAACACTTTCGTGATGTTCTTCGCGCGGATCATCGGTAACTTTGTTGACAAGGTCATCTTCAAGAACGAAGAAGGCCAGGGTATCGCCTATTACGTGGCGACCATCTTCGCCGAACTGGTCCTGGGCTTCCTGGCCAGCGCCATCGTCATGTGGTTCTCGCGCAAACGCGAATTCCGCGCCGACGAAGCCGGCGCCAGCCTGGCCGGTACCACCGCGATGATCAGCGCGCTACAACGCCTGCGCTCCGAACAGGGCCTGCCGGTGCACATGCCCGATACCCTGAGTGCTTTCGGCATCAACGGCGGCCTGAAACAGGGCCTGGCGAGGATGTTCATGAGCCACCCGCCGCTGGAAGAGCGTATCGACGCTCTGCATCGTCGCGGCTGACAGCCACGAAGTACGCACCAAGGGCGGCCATCGGTCGCCCTTGGTGGTTTTCAGCGGCGCTTCTCTAACCGGTACACCCGCTCTTGCAGACGCGTTACCCCCGCCTGAAGAAACTTCCAACTCCCGTCGAGCACATCCCGCTCTTCTTCCATCCGTAACTGCCAGTGTGGTTCCAGCAAGTGCCGAACCTCATCATCGAGCACCGCGAAAGGCGGGCCCTTGAGTTGCGCTTGATCGTAATCAAGGGTAATCAATAAGCCCTGGCAACCACCCGGCAGGATACGCCTCAGATGCGCCGCGTAACGCTCACGCATCTCGGGCGGCAGGGCAATCAGCGCCGCACGATCATACAGTGCGGTGCAGTCGGCGACGTCCGCGGCGGTCAGGGCAAAAAAATCACCGCACCAGAGTTCCAGCGAGCCTGCCTCGTAGATCCGCAAGGCACCGTGTTCGCGTACTTGGGGCACGAGCGCCTGTTCGGCGAAAAAAGCTTCCACGGCCTTCTGCGACAACTCCACTCCCCGTACCCGCAATCCCTGGGCCGCGAGCCAGGCCAGGTCAAGGCTCTTGCCGCAAAGCGGCACCAGCACCTGCGCCTCGGGCTCCAGCGCCAGCTCAGGCCAGAAGCGTTGCAGGCAAGGGTTGACCTGATCCAGATGAAAGCCAATCTGGTTGAATTCCCAGCGTTTGTGCCAAAACTCAGGCTGCATGATTTACCTCAATAAATTCGATTAAAATCCGTCAGAACCTCTATTAGATTTAGCTTAATGAGCTGATCGAAAATAATCTCGCCTTAATGCGAGGGGCCTCCATTATGCTCTCAGGCTCGTTTATCTCACACGATTCGCCGATCTTACCCTGAGGGCGCCGAAGGTCTGTACGGTTAGTTCGACTGAAGCGCCAGAGCCGAATCGCAGACAAAAAAATCCCCGAACCAGTTCGGGGATTTTTTATCGATCAATCAACACGGCATCGATCAGCGCCTATCGATCAATCTTCGCGATAGCGACGCAGCTTGAGCTGCTTGCCGGCCACACGGGTGTCCTTCAGCTTGGTCAGCAACCGCTCCAGGCCATCTTCCGGCAATTCCACCAGGCTGAAGCTGTCGCGCACTTGGATGCGACCGATAGCTTCACGCGCCAGGCCACCCTCGTTGAGGATCGCACCCAGCAGGTTCTTGGCGGCGATACCGTCGCGCGCGCCCAGCGCGGTACGGCAGCGAGCACGGCCTTCAGCCAGCGGAATCGGTGCACGACGCTCACGATCGCTACGCTCGGGACGATCACCCGAACGCTCGGGACGATCGCCACGTGGCGCATTGTTCGGCACCAGTGGACGCTCTTTCTCGATAGCGGCCAAGTTCAGCGCTTGACCATTGGTAGCCTTGCGCAGCAGGGCTGCGGCCAGCGCACGTGGGCTGCAACCGATATCGGCGGTCAGACGATCGAGCAGATCACCGTGGGTCGATTCAGCATCGGCCACCAGCGGCGACAGGCTATTGGTCAGTTTCTTGATGCGGGCATCAAGAACGGCCTGGGCATCCGGCAAACGGACTTCGGCAACTTTCTGACCGGTCACACGCTCGATCACTTGCAGCATGCGCCGCTCACGCGGAGTCACCAGCAGCAGCGCACGGCCTTCGCGACCGGCACGGCCGGTACGACCAATACGGTGAACGTAGGATTCCGGATCGTATGGCATGTCCACGTTGAATACGTGGGTAATGCGTGGAACGTCCAGACCACGAGCCGCCACGTCGGTAGCCACGACGATGTCCAGGCGGCCATCCTTGAGGGAATCGATCACGCGCTCACGCTGGTTCTGGGCAATGTCGCCGTTCAGCGCGGCAGCCTTGTAGCCTTTGGCTTCCAGGGCACCGGCCAGGTCCAGGGTCGCTTGCTTGGTGCGCACGAACATAATCAGGGCGTCGAAGTCCTCGACTTCCAGGAGGCTCAGCACTGCCGAGGTCTTCTGGTCGGCGTGAACCAGCAGGTGGGCCTGCTCGATCGCGGTGACAGTCTGGGTCTTGCTCTGGATCTTCACGTGCTTGGGATCGCGCAGGTGACGCTCGGCGATGGCACGAATCGATTGCGGCAGGGTGGCCGAGAACAAGACAGTCTGACGGCTTTCCGGCATGGCCTTGAAGATGACTTCCAGGTCATCCATGAAGCCCAGCTTGAGCATTTCGTCGGCTTCGTCGAGAACCAGGTGGTTCACGGTCGCCAGGACTTTTTCGTCGCGACGCAGGTGGTCGCACAGACGGCCCGGGGTGGCGACAACGATCTGTGCGCCGTTCCGGATGGCTTTCAATTGTGGGCCCATCGGCGCGCCGCCGTAGACAGCCACGACCGTCACGCCCGGCATCTGCTTGGCGTAGGTTTCGAAAGCGGTTGCAACTTGCAGCGCCAACTCACGGGTTGGGGCCAGGATCAGAGCTTGCGGCTCGCGCTTGGACGGATCGATGCGGTGAAGGATAGGCAGGGCGAAAGCGGCCGTTTTACCGGTACCGGTTTGTGCCTGACCAATCATGTCGTGACCGGCAAGGATGATCGGAATTGACTGCTGCTGAATGGCCGAAGGCTCTTCATAGCCGGTAGCGACTACTGCAGCGACAATATTGGGATGAAGTTCAAGAGCGGCGAAGCCGCCGATTTCCTGGGTCATGGGTCTGCCTCTAAGTGCATCCGCAAAGACCCATGCTTCAAAGCCGCACATGCCGTGTAAGACTCTGAGAGTCACCCTGGCAGCTTTGTCGGCGGGGATTTGCGAAAACGATTGAATGAAAGAATCGTCAAGGATAGTTCGCAGGGCGAACAGCAGCCGAAGCTGACTTCGGGGAATTGCATTACCTAAACGCGGCCCGGTTAAAGGCCGGCGCGCACTATACCGGAATTGGCGAAAAAAGGGAGATTTATTTATCGGCAAAAGCCCTCGATTGCCCGCCTGCTCCAGGCTTTGCGGATCGGCGGCCCGCAGCCTCTCAGCTCGCCGGGCGGATATCCTTGATCAGCGCCTGCAACGAATATCCCAGGCGCGGCGCCAGTTCGTCGGCGCGACCGGCCAAGGCATCCCGGTCCAGCACCTGATCCAGGTCCGCCGGGATGATCAGGATGACGTTGCCCTCCTTCACCGGCAACTCCCAGTAGTGCCGGTGGTACAACCCCCGCAGCAGCGCGGCGCCCAATGGCTTGCCGTCGTCGGTGGCCCACTGGTTAATCACCAGCCAGCCGCCAGGATTGAGTTTCTTCTGGCAGTTTTCCAGGAAGCTCCAGGCGAGATGCCCCACACCCGGACCGACATCGGTGTACAGGTCGACGAAGATCAAGTCCGCCGACTCCGCCGTCTCCAGCAGTTCGACGGCATCGCCGACACGGATATAGAGCCGTGGATCATCGTCCAACCCCAGGTATTCGATGGCCAGACGCGGTACTTCCGGGCGCAGTTCGATGGCTTCGACATCCTCCAGCGGCAGGAACTTCAGGCACGCCTGGGTCAGCGTCCCGGCCCCAAGCCCGAGGAACAGCGCACTCTCGGGCAGTTCGTGGCACAAGGCGCCGATAAGCATGGCCCGGGTATAGTCATACTCCAGCCAACTGGGCTCGGCGGTGAATACGCAGCTCTGCTCGATCGCATCGCCAAATTCGAGAAAGCGGTAATCGTCCACTTCCAGCACGCGAATCATGCCGAAGTCGTCATGCACTTCAGCCAGCAGGCGCTCGACGCGCTCCTCGGACATGTCATCTCCTTGCCGCAAGCGGCCCCTGCCGTCGCGATGAATCAAGTCGCTCGACAATGAGCGGAAAACGCCGATTGTCGGCCAAGCCACAGGAGCAGGTCACGTACTAATTGCTGTTAACATGGGCCTTCGACCGTCAACACTAGAGTTCATAGATGAGCCAACCCTGGAGCCCCGATAGCTGGCGCGCCCTGCCGATCCAGCAGCAACCTCATTACCCGGACGCCGCCCACCTGCTGCGTGTCGAGCAAAGCCTGGCCAGCTATCCACCGCTGGTGTTTGCCGGCGAAGCCCGCGAATTGCGCCGGCAGTTCGCCGAAGTGACCCATGGCCGGGCCTTCCTGCTCCAGGGCGGCGACTGTGCGGAAAGTTTCGCAGAGTTCTCGGCCGCGAAGATTCGCGACACCTTCAAGGTGCTGCTGCAGATGGCCATTGTCATGACCTTCGCCGCCGGCTGCCCGGTGGTCAAGGTCGGGCGCATGGCCGGCCAGTTCGCCAAGCCGCGCTCGGCCGACGACGAAACCATCAACGGCGTGACCTTGCCGGCTTACCGTGGCGATATCGTCAACGGCATCGGCTTCGATGAAAAAAGTCGGGTACCGGACCCCGACCGTCTGCTGCAGTCCTATCACCAGGCCACCGCCACCCTGAACCTGCTGCGCGCTTTTGCCCAAGGCGGCTTCGCCGACTTGCACCAGGTACACAAATGGAACCTGGACTTTATCGCCAACTCGGCCCTGGCCGAGAAATACAGCCAATTGGCCGACCGCATCGATGAAACCTTGGCCTTCATGCGTGCCTGCGGCATGGACGGCTCGCCACAATTGCGCGAGACCAGCTTCTTCACGGCCCATGAGGCGCTGCTGCTGAACTACGAAGAAGCCTTTGTCCGCCGCGACAGCCTGACCAACGACTACTACGACTGCTCGGCCCATATGCTGTGGATCGGCGACCGTACCCGTCAGCTCGACGGTGCCCATGTAGAGTTTCTGCGTGGAGTGAACAACCCGATCGGGGTCAAGGTCGGCCCGAGCATGAACACCGACGAGCTGATCCGCCTGATCGATATCCTCAACCCGGACAACGATCCTGGCCGCCTGAACCTGATCGTGCGCATGGGCGCGAACAAGGTCGGCGATCACCTGCCACAACTGATTCGCGCCGTGGAAAGCGAAGGCAAGAAGGTGCTGTGGAGCTGCGACCCGATGCACGGCAACACCATCAAAGCCAGCAGCGGCTACAAGACCCGCGATTTCGCGCAGATCCTCAACGAGGTAAAACAGTTCTTCCAAGTACACCAGGCCGAAGGCAGTTATGCCGGCGGGATTCATATCGAGATGACCGGCCAGAATGTCACCGAGTGCATCGGCGGTGCGCGACCGATCACCGAAGATGGCCTGTCGGATCGCTATCACACCCATTGCGATCCACGGATGAATGCCGATCAGTCGCTGGAGTTGGCGTTTCTGATTGCCGAGACATTGAAGCAAGTGCGGCGCTAACCCCACGACATCCCTTCGTGGTGAGCCGGCTTGCTCGCTCACCACGAGGCATTGCGCCAAGCCAACGACTTACAGCAAACCCCGCAACCGCTGTGCACTGACCCGTTGGCAGTTGAGCTGGATGTCCACCAGGCCCAGCCAATCGGCCAGTCGCCGCAAACTGACGGCCAGCGCCGCTATCCCCGCATCATCCAACCCTTGCTCTTCCTCATGCACGGCATGCACCGCCAGGCGCCCGAGCGCCCGTTCCGCGCGCAAGTCCAGCCGTGCGGCGATGCGTTCGCCATGCAGGAACGGCAGCACATAGTAGCCATACACCCGCTTGTGTTGCGGCGTATAGATTTCCAGACGATAGCGGAAGTCGAACAACCGCTCAGTACGGCTGCGCTCCCAGATCAATGAGTCGAACGGCGACAGCAACGCGCTGGCTTCGACCTGGCGCGGCACCTTGATGCCTGCCAGACAATACACCGGCTGGCGCCAGCCCCGCACCTCGCCGACCTGCAACTCGCCCGCTTCGACCAACTCCGCCAGGCGCGCACGGCTGTCAGCCAGGTCCAAGCGGAAATAGTCGCGCAGATCCTTCTCGGTCGCCACTCCGAGGGCCGTCGCCGCTTGGCGCAACAAGCCGCGCTGGGCCTCGGCCTCATCGATCAGCGGCAGCCTGAGCAGCGCTGCGGGAATCACCCGTTCCGGTAAATCGTAGAGCCTCTCGAACCCCCGGCGCCCGGCCACCGTCACCTCACCGGCAGCGAATAACCACTCCAACGCGTGCTTCTCGGCGCTCCAGTCCCACCAAGGGCCGGCCTTTTCCTCGCGACTCGACAGGCTGCCCGCCCCCAGCGCGCCCCGTTCCTCAACCAGCGCCAGGACCCGACGAATGGTCGCCTGCTGCTCACGACCGAAGCGCGCCATCTGTTGATAGATTCCCTCGCCTCGGGAGGCTCGCGCCATGCGCCAGCGCATGAGCGGATACAGCGACATCGGTAGCAGCGAGGCTTCATGCCCCCAGTATTCGAACAGGGTGCGTCGCCGCCCCTGACTCCAGGCCGCCTGATCGAGCAGCTCGAACGAATAGTTGCCAAGACGGGAAAACAGCGGCAAGTAATGCGAGCGCACCAGGGCATTGACCGAATCGATCTGCAAGACCCCCAAGCGTTCGATCAACCGATTGATTTGCAATGGCTTGATCGGCACCGTGGCCCTGCGCCCCTGGAACCCCTGGGCGGCCAGCGCCAGGCGCCGGGCTTGCGGCAATGAAAAAGACAGGTCCGCGGGCATGCATGCCTCCTGGTAAACCCACAAGCTAGCGCAAGCGCCCCATCCTGCTCATGCGCCATCGTCCCCAAGCATCGAGTGCCTGGCCGCACACATCGTCGAAGGTCTCAAACTTTAAAGCCGAGCAACAGCGCACCGAGTACCAGGTAAACGCAAAACAGGCCACGCAGGACTTTCTCGGGCAAGGCATAGGCCACTTTCACCCCCCAACCGATACTCATCAGGCCACCGATGGCCATGGGGATACCCATGTGCCAGTTTACCTGGTTATGCGCCGCGTAAGTCACCAGCGTGACGCAGGTGCTCGGCAATGCCAAAGCCAACGACAAACCCTGGGCCACCACCTGTGACGTACCGAAGACACTGGTCAGGAACGGCGTGGCCACCACCGCCCCGCCGACCCCGAACACCCCGCCCATGGTCCCCGATGCCGCGCCCAACACACCCAACCATGGCCACGGGTAACGCAGGTGCGCCGACACCGGGGATTGCACCATGAACAGCCGCACCAGATAGAACAGCGCCAGGGCCAGCAGAAAACCGACAAACCCCAGGCGCATGCTGCGCGGATCCAAGCCGACCGCCCAAAGAGCGCCCAACCAGGCAAAACAAAAACTCATTAGTACCAGCGGCAGCGCATGGCGCAGTTCGATGCGATTGCGCTGGTGATAGCGATACAACGCCAGCACCACATTCGGTACCACCATGACCAACGCCGTGCCCTGGGCCAACTGCTGGTCGAGACCGAACAAAATACCCAGTACCGGAATCGCGACCATGCCGCCACCGATGCCGAATACCCCTCCCAACCCGCCCATCACGACGCCCAGCAACAGATACTCAACCCATTCGATCACAGATGCCTCCCCACTGGGTACCCTTCATGCCACACAGTCCGCTCTAACGTGCAAACGCACCACAATGCGCGATGGCGATGCCAATCTCGCACAAACAGTTAGCTTAAGTTCGGCTGCCACACAGCCCAATTGATGGCTGCGCTGAAAAGGCTGGATGGGATCGGTCCTTATCTACAATCAACAGCCGTCGCATGCATCCTTGAAATACCAGACGCCCGATGTGGTGCATCGGGCGTCTGGAGACTGAAGCAGAGGTAAACCTATTTTTCCGGACCCGACAATCAGATCACCTGGACAATCGCCTTCACCACCGCTTCGATATTGCGCTGGTTCAACGATGCCACGCAGATACGCCCGGTATCCAGCGCGTAGATGCCGAACTCGTTCTTCAGGCGTGCCACCTGCTCCACCGTCAGGCCGGAGTAGGAGAACATCCCCCGCTGGCGACCGACAAAGCTGAAGTCACGCTTGGCGCCGTACTGAGCCAGCAGGTCGACCATCTGCATGCGCATGCCGCGAATCCGCAGGCGCATTTCAGCCAGCTCCGATTCCCACTGGGCACGCAGCTCAGGGTTGTTCAGCACAGCCGCGACGATGCTGGCACCGTGGGTCGGCGGGTTGGAGTAGTTGGTGCGGATCACACGCTTGACCTGGGACAGGACACGGGCGGTTTCTTCTTTCGATTCGCTGACAATCGACAGCGCGCCGACACGCTCGCCGTACAACGAGAACGACTTGGAGAACGAGCTGGAGACAAAGAACGTCAGCCCAGACTCGGCGAACAGGCGCACAGCGGCGGCGTCCTCGTCGATGCCATCACCAAAGCCCTGATAAGCCATATCCAGGAACGGTACCAGATCCTTGGACTTGATCACTTCCAGAACGTCCAGCCAGTCGGCCGGAGTCAGGTCGACACCGGTCGGGTTGTGGCAGCAGGCGTGCAACACAACAATCGACTTGGCCGGCAGCGCATTGAGGTCATCAAGCAGACCTGCACGGTTCACCCCGTTGCTCGCGGCATCGTAGTAGCGATAGTTCTGTACCGGGAAACCAGCGGCTTCGAACAGCGCACGGTGATTTTCCCAGCTCGGGTCGCTGATGGCGACGGTCGCGTTGGGCAGCAACTGCTTGAGGAAATCGGCGCCGATCTTCAATGCGCCGGTACCACCGACCGCTTGAGTAGTGAGCACGCGACCGGCGGCGATCAACGGCGAGCCTTCACCGAACAGCAAGGTTTGGACAGCTTTGTCGTAGGCGGCGATACCGTCGATCGGCAAGTAGCCACGAGAAGCATGCTGCGCCACGCGCTGGGTCTCGGCGTCGGCAACCGCACGCAACAGCGGAATTTTCCCACTTTCGTCGCAATAAACACCCACCCCCAGGTTGACTTTGTCGGTACGGGTATCGGCATTGAATGCTTCGTTGAGGCCCAGGATAGGATCGCGTGGTGCCATTTCAACAGCGGAGAACAGGCTCATTATTGCGTCAGCTCTGAATGGGGGTGGAGGGGGTGACAACGCTCCGGCCGATTGCACTAGAGCGGTGCACAAACGGGGAGCTAGTATAGAGCCCATAACCGGCAAGGGCGACCGACTAATGCCGGATTCCAGCAAGTTTTTTGATTTATTTTACGACCGCCAATCGAAATGCAACATTAACGTCCGACAGGCGTTTGCCTTGAAAGCCGTCGGACGCAACACCACATCTAGGCTTATCATGCTTTTTCCCTGCAACCTGCTGTTGCAGGCGATCTTTTTCGTTGCTGCGCGGCTTGCCGGGCAGGCGTGACCCAGAGGTACGTTATGTCCCAATTCCAGCTCGTCACCCGCTTCCAGCCCGCCGGCGACCAGCCCGAGGCAATCCGCCAGATGGTCGAAGGCATCGAGGCTGGCCTGGCCCATCAGACCCTGCTTGGGGTGACCGGCTCGGGCAAGACCTTCAGCATCGCCAATGTGATTGCCCAGGTACAACGCCCCACTTTGGTGCTGGCCCCGAACAAGACCCTGGCGGCGCAGTTGTATGGCGAATTCAAGGCGTTTTTTCCGAACAACGCTGTCGAGTACTTCGTGTCCTACTACGACTACTACCAGCCAGAAGCCTACGTGCCCTCATCCGATACCTTTATCGAGAAGGATGCCTCGATCAACGACCATATCGAACAGATGCGCCTGTCGGCGACCAAGGCTCTGCTGGAGCGCAAGGACGCGATCATCGTCACCACGGTATCCTGCATCTACGGCCTCGGCAGCCCCGAGACTTACCTGAAGATGGTCCTGCACGTGGACCGTGGCGACAAGCTCGACCAGCGCGCCCTGCTACGCCGCCTGGCCGACCTGCAATACACCCGCAACGACATGGACTTCGCCCGTGCCACTTTTCGCGTGCGCGGCGACGTGATCGACGTCTACCCGGCCGAATCGGACCTTGAGGCGATTCGCATCGAGCTGTTCGACGATGAAGTGGAAAGCCTCTCGGCCTTCGACCCGCTGACCGGCGAAGTCATCCGCAAACTGCCGCGTTTCACGTTCTACCCGAAGAGCCACTACGTGACGCCACGGGAAACCCTGCTCGGCGCCATCGATGAGATCAAGCTGGAATTGCAGGAACGCCTGGAATACCTACGCAACAACAACAAGCTAGTGGAAGCTCAGCGCCTTGAGCAACGCACCCGTTTCGACCTGGAGATGATCCTCGAACTGGGTTACTGCAACGGCATCGAAAACTACTCGCGCTACCTCTCTGGCCGTGAATCCGGCGCACCACCACCGACTCTCTACGATTACCTGCCCGCCGACGCGCTGCTGGTGATCGACGAATCCCACGTCAGCGTTCCGCAGGTCGGCGCCATGTACAAGGGCGACCGCTCGCGCAAGGAAACCCTGGTGGAGTACGGCTTCCGTCTGCCCTCGGCACTGGATAACCGACCGATGCGCTTCGACGAGTGGGAGGCCATCAGCCCGCAGACCATTTTCGTTTCCGCGACCCCTGGCAACTACGAGGCCGAACACGCTGGGCGAGTCGTCGAACAAGTGGTACGCCCCACTGGCCTGGTGGACCCGCAAGTGGAAATCCGTCCGGCGCTGACCCAGGTCGACGACCTGCTCTCGGAAATTGCCAAGCGCGTGGCCGTGGAAGAACGGGTACTGGTCACGACCCTGACCAAGCGCATGGCCGAGGACCTGACCGACTACCTCGCCGACCATGGCGTGCGCGTGCGTTACCTGCACTCGGACATCGACACCGTGGAGCGGGTGGAGATCATCCGCGACTTGCGCTTGGGTGCTTTCGATGTACTGGTGGGGATCAACCTGCTGCGCGAAGGCCTGGACATGCCGGAAGTCTCGCTGGTGGCCATCCTCGATGCGGACAAGGAAGGCTTCCTGCGTTCCGAACGTTCGCTGATCCAGACCATCGGTCGCGCCGCGCGCAACCTCAATGGCCGGGCGATCCTCTACGCTGACCGGATGACCGGCTCCATGGAACGCGCCATCGGTGAAACCGAGCGCCGTCGCGATAAGCAAATCGCGTTCAACCTGGCCAATGGCATCACCCCCAAAGGGGTGTTCAAGGATGTCGCCGATATCATGGAAGGCGCCACCGTGCCCGGCTCGCGCAGCAAGAAGCGCAAGGGCATGGCCAAGGCTGCCGAGGAAAACGCCCGCTACGAAAACGAACTGCGTTCGCCGAGCGAGATCACCAAGCGCATTCGCCAGTTGGAAGAAAAGATGTATCAACTGGCCCGCAACCTGGAGTTCGAAGCGGCTGCCCAGATGCGCGACGAAATCGGCAAGCTGCGTGAGCGTTTGCTGACGGTGTAGACCGGCACGAGCAGGCCCACACCCATGCCTATATCCGCATCGAGCGCAGCCTGTTCGGCGAATGCCATCAACCCCCGGCCCAGCCCGCACCCTCGATATTCCGGGCTGAGCGCCACGTTAGACTACAGGCTCGCGGATCTGCACCCGGATGCCGGCCACTCAATCGGTGGTGGAGGAAAGCGCGGCGGAAGCCCCGGCCCACTGGTAGGTCTTGTGGGCCGCGCAACGGGTATCGGCGGCCTTGGAGCGGTCGAAGACGAATTCGAACGTCACCGCCCCTTGATAATCCGTGCGCACAATCCGGTTGATGTCGAGCATGTGCCAACTACCATCCTGTTTCAATGAGTCCGGCGAGTGATAGACATCACTGCCCCTGACCACCCCCTGCCGGTTCAACGTATCCAGGTGAAAATTGATATTGGCCTTGTTGCCGCCGCCCTGGCCGTCGCTGCGGACAATCCGGTACCGCACGGCACTGACATCGAAGTACGCGGTGCTGCCGGCAGAGGCGAACACTACCCTGGCCTCCAGCTCGCCGCGGAAGCGGCCCACCGAGCAGGAAAAATAATCGGTGCGATTGCCCACCAACAGCTCCGCCGGGGTGGACTCGATGCCATCGGTGGCGGTGGAAGATGCGGCGATCCTTTCCCTGGACTCCAAACCGGGTCCCAACTGCGCGTGGGTGATACCAGCCGTGACAACCAGACCTGCGCACAGCAATGTACTGAATAAACCTCTGACAGCTCTCATCATGAATTCCCTTTGAACGATTCGAAAACTCGGGTCCGTCTCCACGGCCCGATTCGGGCGAGGCTGTTATTGGCCTTCACCCCATCGACTCATTCAAGCCAAAACCGCCCAGACCGGACAAGAGCACAACCGAGCCGTGGCAGGCGGGGGGAATCCGATCCCGGTGTCGGAGTCGGGTCGACCCTATGCCGGTCGTCAGCCCTCGCGCCGGGCAGCCCCAAACAGATGGACACTCTGCAGCTCACCCGCTTGCACCACCAGGCGAATCGGCGCGGTGCCACCGGGCATGCTGACCCGGACTTCGCCCGCCGTGACCCAGCCAACCCGCCAAGCCGCACAGGCCACGGCACTGGCGCTGGTTCCCGAGGACGCGGTCGGCCCTTCGCCACGCTCGAACACCCGGGCCTGCAGGTGCCCAGCTCCCTCGAGCGCCGCCCACTGCAAATTGACGCCGGCCGGGCAAGGTTCTCCAGCGCCCACGGGCGGCGCAAAGGCAATCGCGGTCAACCCCGGCTCCAGAGCCGGCCCAAGCATCTGCGCATTGCTCGGTAGCGCTGAAACCTGATCGACCAGCGTCACGCAATGGGGATTGCCGATCCGCACGAACTGGCTGTGCTGCCAGGCAGCGTGCAGATTCGCCAGGCCAGTGACATGGCTCAAGCGGCGGCCATTCAATTCGGTCTCCTTTTCACTTACCGCAGCGACCGCCACCGGACCGAAGGCCGGTTTGCCCAGCGCCAGCCAGAAGCCGTGGATCCCCTCGATCTGTGCCGGCTCGACCGCTGTCACTACGGGAGAGTGGCTGCCAGGTTGATCATGATGGACCCGCAAAAGGCAACTTTCCCGAGGCGACAGCAAGCCACTCTCGGCCATGGCCTGAGCGAAAATCGTCAAGCCGTTGCCGCTGCGCTCCGCCAGGGTGCCATCGGTATTGACGATCAACAGATCGAACGGTGCTTCGGACTGGAACGGCCCCACCAGCAAGCCATCGGAACGATGGTGCTTACCGCCTCGGCCGGACGCTTGAGCGTCCCAGCCGCACAGCGCCGCCACCGCCTCCGCGCTCCAAGCCGTGCGCAACGAGGCCGCCAATGCCGGATCCGCCGGCACAGCGAGGCCCAGACCGCGCACTTCAGCAGGACTGGCCACAGCATAGATATTCCCGCGTGCGTCGTAAAACCTCGGCATACACCCTCTCTCGAACCGTTCGCTCAAACCCGTCAATGTAGTGGTAAAACAGGGTTGCGAAAGCATTTTTCCGCGAGATTGACTAGGCTCCTATCCGTCGATGCTCCGCTGTCAACGACGCGAACCCTTATTTTTCGCAGAGGACCCACCATGAACGGCAAGGACCCCGTGACAGAACTTTACCGTGAAGGCCGTAAACAATTTATCGAGTGGGTGCCTGATGGCGGCGCCCGTTTGGATGCGCTGTTTCATAGCGCACCGGCACTGGCTGAGTTGGCGGTCGGCGTCGTCTACGGTCATCTGCACGAGCGCCCCGGCCTCGATCCCCGCTTGCGCGAAGCCGCAAGCTTCGCTGCCATCGTTGCGGCGGGCATGGTTGGCCCCCCGCTCAGCGTGCATTTCCAGACCGGTCTGGCATCGGGACTGGCGGCGGGCGAATACGCCGAGCTGCTGTTACAGACGGCAGCGTTCTGCGGTTTTCCCAAAGCCGTGGCAACCGCCGACCAGCTCAACCGCCTGTTCGCCGAAGCAGGTATGGTCTCGCCACCCGCCAGCCCCCCGAGAGCGGTGGTGTTGGCATTCTGTGAGGCGGTGCGGGAAAATCGCAGCCACTTGCCGATCTCACCCCAAGCGCGGGCCCTGCTGGGCAAACCTCATCAACTGCAAGTGAGCGCCACGGCGGCGGACCGGGTACTGGTGGAGTGCTACCAGAAAGGTCATCCCGCCCCGCGCGGCGTACTGCAAGTTCGCGTCGACGGCGAACAGGTAGTCGCCGTGGTGCTGTTCACTCCAGAGTAGGACTTGACGCACCGGCCACAGCAGTGCAGCACGCCGATAATCCCACTCACCGCAAAATGAGCAGCGGGTGTCACCAGGGTATCGGCTCAGAAGCCCACATCCAGAATCACGTTGTCAGTATAGACTCCGGCTGGCGGCGTATTCTGGTCGGCGTAGACCTTGGCGTTATAGTTGAACACCTGGCTGCCCAGGCCCAGACCATTGCCAGGGTTGACTTCAGCATCGTTGCTCGAACGCCGGGCCGAGCCGACATTGCCCCAAACTGTGGTTCCAGCGCTCTTGAAGATGTCGTAGGAAAGAAAGTTGCCTGCCGAGACCATCCGCCGCCGACCGCCGCTGGTGTTCTGGCCGGGGTCCAGGCCGACTGTGTAGGGGCTGCCCTTGGTACACGACACATTGATGGTCTGGTTGATCGTACCGAAGGCACTGATCACCGGCGCGCCACCGAAGCTGATATTCGGTGCGCTGATCGTACAGTCGTTGTTGACGGTCATGTTCACCGTCAGGATGGCGGTGCCGGTGCCGGTGTCACGTCCCAGGCAGATACCCAGCGCGCCGAGACCGGAGCAGTAGTCCCAATCCCAGTAGATGCTCAGGGTCTCTGTGTAGATTCCCGCCGCAACGTTACCGCCAATGATCGTCCTCAGATAGATCGGCACGGTTTTTGGCGTCGATCCACCGAGCAGTCCCAGCAGATCAATGATCCCATTACGGGCAAAATCATAGCGCGTGTTCCGTGCAATCAGGTAGGCCGCACCGGTGTTATTGCTAGCATAGAGGTTGTAGTTGATGACGTCGCCAGTGGGACCGACCATGCCAGCGGTACTGGAAGTGATGGTGGCATAGAAGTGATCGTTGAGGGACAGCAGGGTCAGCAGCGAACCGCTACACCTCAACCCGGCGTTGGTGCTCGAAGTCGATTGGGCCGTAGTGCGCACCAGAATCGAACTCACCGGGCCAAAACCCGCTGGCGTTGTGTCGGTCACCGAGCACAGTGCCTGGGCCTGCGACACTAACCCACTCAACAATAGACCCCACAGACAGCACACCTTCACTCGACACCTCCCGTGCCTATCGACAGACCAACGGACCGATCAGCGGCACCTGCTCGGCGGACTCCGGCATGCTGAACTGCACTCGGCAGCTGCCGCCGTCGACCAGGCTCACTTCCAGGCTATTGCGCAATGCCAGGTTCTCCAGATAAACCAGGCCATCCCAACCCACCACCGCCGACGCTCCGGTCTGCTCATGGAATACATGGGCACCCAGCGGCAGCGGTTGATTGCGGGCATCCACCAGAACGATGCTGGCGGCAATAATCCGCTTCAATGGGAAAGCCAGCAGGTAGCCGCCACCGCGCCGAACCGCCACGCGCTGCTCCACGGTCGAACTCTGGACGTTGGCCGGCAGGTTCAGCGGATCGATTTCGTATTTGCCGCGGTAGTAGCCGCTGCTCCAGGGCACCAGCAGGCGCCCGGACTTGTCGGTCTCGCCCACCAACTGGTTTTCATAACGAACCGGAACCTTGGAGTAACCGTCGGTGCTGACCACCACAAACGCGTCGTTGATACGATTGGCCGCGAACACCTGCTTGTCCATCCACACCAGCGAACCGCTGGCATCGGCCCAACGCGTCTGGGTATCGCTGCCGCCGTAGACGCCGGCTTGCAATTGCACCGACTGCAAGCGCCAGGTCAGGTCGGCCTGACGGTAATCGGCCCCCGAACCATGGGCGTAACCGAGGGTGTAGCCCACGCCGCCCTGAGTGGGGACGGAGCGACTGTAATGGATCCGCTCGCGACTCATCCCGTTCTTGTCACGCTCGACACTCATGCTCAGGCTGCCGTTGAGGTCGAAAGGGATCACCACCTGGGCCTGCGTCGCCCAGTGGCTGTCGCCAATTGCGCGGTTGGCCGATAGGTAGAAACTGCTGCCGCCCAACAGCGGCCGGGTCCAGGTCAGATTGAGTAACCGGGTACGGGATTCATCGGCCGCACGAATATCGAAATAACCGGTGCCCAAGCTCCCCCAACCGCCAAGATTGAGGCTGGCCGTGAGCTGCTCGCTACGTTTGCTCAGGCTGACATAGGAGGTGTCGATCACCGTCAGATCGGCATACTGGTCGTGACGTTCGATTCGCTGATAAGACAGGCTGTAGTGCTGGCTGCTGTATTGGTAGCCCAAGCTGACTTGCCGACCCTGGCGACCGTCGAAACGGCTCTGGCTGATGGCGCCGTTGAATACACCGAAATGACTCAGACGCAGATTGCCGCCGACACCGCCGAGGGTCAGTTCACTGGCTGCTTCAGCATGGCTTTCCAGGGTGAAGCTGTCGCTCAGGCCATAGCGTAAGCTAGCAGAGGTCACACCCGAGCCGTAACCGAAATCCCGCTGGGCATAGTCCCGGCGTAAGTTACCGGCGGCCACCGAAAAGTCCGACAACCCCTCTTGCAGCAGGGTACTGGTGACGTAGAACGGCACAGTGGTGGACACTTGCCGCCCAAGGGCATCGGTGGTCACCACTACCGCCTCCCCCGCACCGTTGATGAAAGGGATATTGGTCAACGTGTAGGGGCCGGGCTGAACATTGTCGCTGGACGACTTGAAGCCGTTGATAAACAAATCCACCGATGAAGGTACCGCCGCCTCCCCGGCGAACTGCGGCAACGGATAGGTCACCAAGTCTGGGCGCACGCCGAAGTCGCGCGACAGTTGCACCCCGCCCAGACGCACCGAGTTGCTCCAGGGCAAGGCGCCGCTGACCAGGTCGCCGGCTTCGTAGGTCAGAAGGCGTTCATCGTCGGAATAACGCCACGTGGTGTCGTAACGCAGATAACCGTTGTTCAACCCGTTGCCTGAGTTCGCGCCGAACCCCCGGCGGTACTGTCCGGTATTGGACAACGTCCCCCAAGTGTCGAACACCCGCACCTCGTTCCAGGCTGCCAGGTAAGTATCGGTATTATCGGTGTCATTGAGGTACAACTCATAGTTGAGCAGGGCACCGAAGCTGGTCATTGCCTCGGTGCGTGGATAGACCTGGCGATTACCGAGAAACTGTGCCGGCAGCCAGTGCGCCGGTACCGTCAGCAGCAGACGTTGGCCCTGGCTGTCGTACTCACTGTGCAGGCTCGGCAGATGGTCGAGGGCTACTTCGGCGGACACCGATGGCGGCAGCTTCATGCCGATCGCCTGGAGATCGGAGGCCGCCAGGAACAATTGGTCCTCCCGTTGGTTGACGACGACGACCTTGCCGGTGTCCATTTGGTTGACCAATAGTTCAAGGTATAGCTGCGCATCGCCCATGGCTTCCAGGCCGGCGGGCGGTGGCGGCAGCTCCCCGGCACCCACCCGAGGCATGAATACCAGCGAGCAGTAGCCCACCGCGATCCATGGCATAAAGGGGATAAGACGAGCCCACACTCAGCTCACTCCCTGCTCTTCATTGATCGGGCTTGATGCTCTGGACACTCGCCGCGCCGTTGACCCGCAACAGCAGCTCTTGGCCGCTGGCCAGGGACTCCGGCACCGGCCAGCGCATGATCGCACCCGGCAAGACATAGCCCATCAACCCCTCGACTACCGGTCGGGGCTGCCCTGCCTGCCTGACCGCCACATCGGTCAAGCGCGCATGCACCGCACCACGGTTACGGATCTCGATATAGGAGCGCCCGCCCTCGGCCACCTTGCGCCAGCTCAGATCCGGGATTCCGACACTCTTCGGATCACGCTGGCGCGTCAGGTCCTCTTTGCTCCAGAGCCCCGCGCCATAGGCGAACAACGGTATCGAGTAACGCATCTGAAACTGAATCGCCGCTGCCGTGTTGCCGTTCGAGACGGCGGCATCTGGAGATTTCGCCGAGGGGATTTCATCGATGATGATGCGATAGGCCTGTTCCCGCCCCAGCGGCATCTCTCGGGTCCGAGTCAGGCGCACCAATTGCTTCTGGCCCGGCTCGATGCGCGCCACCGGCGGGCTGCCAATCACCTCGCGTTGATTCTGGTACTGATCGTCGAACCCGCTCTGGCTCCAGGCGAAGACCCGGACCTGCAGGTTGGTGGTTTCATTGCCGCGATTCTCCAACCATAGGGCACTGGCCTGTTGATCGGCCTCCAACACCGGATCGATCGGCCAGATCAGCACCGAACTAGCCGCCCGGACCTGGCCCGCACCCAACAAGACCAAGACCATCAGTCCGTAATGCGCGGCCTGCAAGCACCGCCTGGGTGAACACATACGCAAACTCCTTGTCGCTTCCACTAAACCGCCCTTACCAGGACAACTGCACCTGCAGTACATCGCTGTAGGTCCCCGGCGGCTGATTCCCCGGTAAAACCACCCTGCCGTAGATCGGCAGACTGATGTTGTTCGCATTGCCGTAGACAATATTCACGCTCTGGCTGATCCCCAGCGCCTGGCTCAAGCCAGCGTCGCTGAACAACTGATAAGCCACCTGGGCCGTGCCACTGTTGAGCTTGAGGTGACGGCCGCTGCTGTTATTTTGTCCACCATCCACGCTCATACTCAGGCTCACCCCTGGCGTACACTGCAATTGCACGCCACCGGTCAGCGAGATAGACACCGCACCGGTCGACAACGCCGAATAGCTGCCGTAGTTCAGGTTGCCGTAGTGGGAGCCCCCGCCCACCACCAGGCAACCGGCGATAATGCTGGCGCTGACCTGCAAACTCGCACTGGTGACCGCTGCCAGCGGCAACGACAGGCTACTCGCGCAGGCCAGTAGTACGAGCGCGCATCCACGGCGAACCACCGCACTCAGAAGCTCAACTGCACGGAAATGGTGTCGGTGTAGGTTCCCGCCGGCAGCCCGGCTTTACCCACCGCCCTGCCCCAGATATTGATGGTCTGGGCATCGCCAGTACTGGACGCCAGGTTGATCACGCCATTGCTCGCCAGAAGGTCGTTGTATCCAGAATCGGTGTAAAGATCATAAGGCACGAAATTGGCGACCCCGTCGTACAGGGCTCGGGTTCCACCGCTGGACTGCCCGTCATGCAAACCGCTCTGGATAGTCACAGTGGGCGTGGTCCCGGACGAGCACTGGATCGACACCGCGCCACCGCCGTCGGCCACCAGTTGCGTGCCAATATTGGTGAACAGACTGGTCGTGGTACCGAAATTCAGCGTACCAAAATTCAGGTTGGCGGAACCGGCCCCACCATTGACCAAGCAACTGCTGGTCAGGATCAGGGTAGAACTGATCTGCCCCGTGACAGTGGTCGCGGCATGGGCAGCGCCTGCCACTGTCAGGCCAAACGCGGATAAAACGAAACGTGAAACAAGTTGCCGCATGATGCTCATCCTCTATTGAGTTACCAGTCCAACGTGACCGTCAGCGTGTCGCGGTAAGTGCCCGCCGACAATGTGTTGATATTCGCCACCATCGCGCCGTAGACCGGAATCGGCTTCCAGGCTCCACCGTCGACGGCGAAATTGCGTTGTTGTCCGATGCGGTAGCTGTCGATGCCGGCAGCATCGACCGTGAGTCGGTAAGGGATCGTCTGGCGTCCGTTGCTCAGGCGTCGGATGGTGCCGTCACCGTTGACCCCTCCGTCGATGGTCACGGTGAAACCGCTGACCGAGCTATTGCAGGCGACTTGCAGAGCCTCGTCGTCACTTCGGATATGGGCATTGAGTGGGCGAGCCCAGATTGGACCCGGACTACCGAAATCCAGTCGGCCGAGGTGGCTGGGCCTGTTCGTTCCGGCCACGTTCACCTCACAGGCAGGAGAAATGACCAGCCGAGCCTGGATAGTCCCAATCATCATCGCATCGGCGGCGTCCGCCAGAAAAAACAGGAGCCCTAGCACTAGCGCCGGGCGTTTGAGGTGTTTCATATGTCGATCCTACTTCCATGAGGATAAAGCCGATTGACCAGCCAATCGGCGGCGGCATTCCTTTTCCTACCTGGCTCCGCTCGACGGAGATTGCCTGCCAACGCCCAGGGTAGGCCGCATCTCTACTCGCAGTCGCAGGACCAAGGCAGGACGCCGTACAGTGTGCCCACAACGACCGAAACCAGAGATCGATTCACAACGATGACTTGCGACAGGTTAGCAGTGAAGGACAAAGCTGTCAGTCAATTCAAAAATAAAATTGTCTTTTTTTGGTAATTTTCTTTGTAAAAGCCATAAATAGCACTATAAAAAACCTCAAAAAAACTATACAAGCATTATAACTACGTACACATTTGATGAGATTCATACAATCACCCCGAGCATTAAAAATAGCTTAAAAACAAGCATTGCCGGCCATATGCCTTCATTGTGTTTATATCCGAGCCCACACATGGCGACCGAAACCGCCTGACCACCTTCTTCGACGATTGCCGATTGCTACATCTTGTATGGTTAAATCAGCACGACCGTTGGCAAACTAACCTCGCGTCATCTGCGGCACATACTTGTGAGGACGTCATGTCCCAGACGTTCAGGACTTTCACCTAAGGGGATCTTCTCCGTTGGCCGCTCTCCCTCCTCATCGCCCTGGCGAGAAATCCCGCTGGCTGGCCCTGCGCCGTTTTTTCGGCAAGGCCCTCTCCGACGAGGCTGGCGCGGTAGCACCGCATCATGAGGTGCAGGCGTATTTCCAAAACAAGGCCAACCATCAGGGCTATACCCTGAGCCACAGCCAGCAGCAGGTCATCGAACGCATGGCGCAGCAGGCCACGTCGCTGTTGCGGGCCTCGCCTCGCCAGCGCAGTCTGTACCTGCATGGTGCCGTCGGCCGCGGCAAAAGCTGGCTGCTGGACGGCTTTTTCCAGGCCGTGCCGATTGCCGAGAAACAGCGCCTGCATTTCCATGACTTCTTCGCCCACCTGCACCAGGGCATGTTCACCCATCGCCAGGCGCCGGATGCTCTCGGTGCCACCCTCGACGACCGACTCGAGGGCTGTCGGCTGCTGTGCTTCGACGAATTCCATGTCCATGACATCGGCGATGCCATGCTGCTTACCCGGTTGTTCAAGGCCTTGTTCCAGCGTGGTGTGTTGTTGGTGGTGACCTCCAACTACCCACCCCAGGGCCTGCTGCCCAATCCGCTCTATCATGCCCGATTCAAGCCGGTGATCGACCTGATCACCGCCCGAATGGACATCATGGAAGTCGGTGGCCCCCGCGACTATCGCAACCAATCGCCCAGTCATACCCAACAGCAATTCACCCATGGCCAGTACATCTGGCCTGGCAGCCTCGAACAACGTCACGCCCTGCAATTGCCGGAGCGCCGAGCCGCAGCCAGCGCCCTGACCGTGGGTACACGCCAGCTAACGGTGCGCCAGAACCATGATCGCCGCGTACGCTTCGAATTCGCCGATCTGTGCGAAGCACCCACGGCGGTGATGGACTACCTGGAGCTGTGCCGGCGTTTCGACACCTGGATCATCGACGAACTACCCTGCCTGGAAAATTGCTCGATCGCCGCCCAGCAGCGCTTTATCAACCTGATCGACGTCCTCTACGATCAGGACAAGCGCCTCTTGCTGATCGGCGCGCGCTCACTGTGCGACAGCCTCGGCGGCCATGCCATTGACCTGGCACGCACCCGTAGCCGCCTGAGTCAACTGGTCGAGATCGGGCCGGGCGCGTCTGGGTGATACGACAAGCCAGCGCGCAGCGCCGCAACCCGACAACATTGCTATCATGGCGATGCTTTTTTCGATGATCGTGACGAGTACTCAAGCCTGCTTATGCATACCCTCGCCCAACTGCGCGCCGGCCAACTGACCGGTATCAAGCGCCTCGACCTGTCCTGCGGGCTGACCGAGTTTCCCCGGGAAATCTTCCAGTTGGCCGACTCCCTGGAAATTCTCAACCTGAGCGGTAATCGGTTGAGCTGCCTGCCGGACGACCTCTATCGCCTGCCGCATCTGCGCATTCTGTTCTGTTCCGACAACCTGTTCAGCGAATTGCCCGTCTGTCTTGGCCAATGCGTCCAGCTAAGCATGGTCGCCTTCAAGGCCAATCGCATCGAACACGTGTCGGCGGCGGCATTACCGCCACTGTTGCGCTGGCTGATCCTGACCGACAACCGCATCGGCGAACTGCCCGATGAGCTGGGCCGCCGCCCGTTGCTGCAAAAACTCATGCTGGCGGGCAATCGCCTGCGGCAACTGCCGACGACCTTGGCCCATTGCCACAGGCTCGAACTGATCCGCATCGCCGCCAACCAGTTGAGCGAATTGCCGCAGTGGCTACTGACCTTGCCCAGCCTGGCCTGGATCGCCTATGCCGGTAATCCGCGACTCGATCACACCGGCGAGGTACTGGCCACTGATACCACGCCAAATATCGACTGGGCACGCTTGCAACTTGGGCAACGGCTGGGCGAAGGCGCTTCGGGGGTGATCAGCCAGGCCCTATGGGTCCAACCTTCGGCACCGGCCAAGGCGGTGGCGGTCAAGGTGTACAAGGGCAGCATGACCAGCGACGGCTCGCCACTCAATGAAATGAATGCTTGCATCGCAGCCGGGCCGCACCCGAACCTGATCCGGGTCGAGGGTCGTATCGTCGATCATCCAGACAACCTGTCGGGGCTGGTCATGGAACTGATCGATCCACGATTCACCAACCTCGCCGCGCTGCCCAGCCTCGACTCGTGCAGCCGCGATGTCTATTGCCACGATACCCGCTTTAGCGCCGGGCAGGTCCGACGCATGGCTCGCGGGATCGCCTCGGTCGGCGCGCACCTGCACCGCCTGGGCCTCTGTCATGGCGACCTATACGGGCACAATATCCTCTACAACGCCGACGGCGATTGCCTGTTGGGAGATTTTGGCGCGGCCTCGTTTCATTCGCCGACGGACAGCCCGCAAACCCGCGCCCTGCAACGGATCGAGGTGCGGGCGTTCGGGATTTTGCTGGGGGAGTTATTGGAACGGATCGATGGCAATATCGATCCGCGCCTGCTGGAAGCGCTCCAGGCCTTGCAACTGCGCTGCATCCAGCCGCAGGTGCTGGCACGTCCGGGATTCGAGGCGATCTGCGCTGAACTGGCCTGAAACGATCAAGCCCCTCGCCACAGGATCAGCCCACCAGACCGACGAACATGTCCTGCACGTCGTCATGATTGTCCAGGCCTTCAAGGAAGGCTTCGACTTCCGCCATCTGCTCGTCGCTCAAGCCGCTGACCGGGTTCTTCGGTTGGTAGCCCAGCTTGGCGGACAAGACGGTGAAACCTTGTTCCGGCAAGGCTTTCTGTACGGCATCGAGGTCGGTCGGCTCGGTGATGAACAGGGTCGCGCCCTCTTCGCCTGGCTCGAAATCCTGCGCGCCGGCTTCGATGGCGGCCATTTCCGGGTCCGCGTCAGGGCGCTGCGGCGAGGCCTCGATCAGGCCGACATGGTTGAAGTCCCAGGCCACCGAACCCGAGGCTCCCAGTTGCCCCTTGCGGAAGGCCACGCGGATTTCCGCCACGGTACGGTTGACGTTGTCGGTGACACATTCGACGATCAGCGGCACTTGATGCGGAGCGAACCCTTCGTAGGTCACGCGGTGGTACTGCACGGTCTCACCCAGTTGACCCGAGCCTTTTTTGATCGCACGTTCCAGCGTATCACGGGGCATCGAGGCTTTTTTTGCCTGCTCGACCACCAGGCGCAGGTGCGCATTGGTGGTGAGGTCCGCACCATTGCGCGCAGCGATAGTGATTTCCTTGACCAGCTTGCCAAACAGCTTGCCCTTGGCGTTGGCTGCGGCCTCTTTGTGTTTAACCTTCCACTGTGCGCCCATTACTCACTCTCTCGATCAGTGGCGTCGTGACATTTATTGGCCGACGCTTTGCGCGCAGTTTATACGGCAAAAAGTGACTGATCGACCAAAACCTGATAATCGCTACGACTCTGCTCAGATCATCGTAGGCAATTTCCCAAAAGCTGTTTTGCTCTGTCCAGGCGCCCGCGCCGTTTCGTACCCTCTGCCGCAAAATCCCCTATAAGAAGAGATGCAATGGCTCAGGACAAGGAACGACTGTTCTCACTGGCGATCTTCCCCTTCGCAACGCCTTTTCAGGTCATTCACTTCAATGGGCGTGAGGCCCTGAACCGGCCCTATCGCTTTGAAATCGAACTGCTGGGCGAGGACCCAGAACTGGATCTGCACGCGCTGCAGCAGCAACCGGCTTTCCTCAGCTTCGGGCAGGCGCAAGAAGGCGCCCATGGGCTGATCCATCAAATCAGCAGCCGCTACCTCAACCCGGATTTGTGTCACTACCGGCTGGTGCTGGGCCCGCGCCTGCAGCTTCTGGAACGCAATACCAGGCGCCGGGTGTTCTATAACCTGAGCGTCCCCGACATTCTCCGGCAGTTGCTCGAGAGCCATGGCCTGAGCGCTGCCGACTATCGCTTCGAACTCGACCAGGGCACTTACCCACCGCGCCCACAGTGCCAGCAGCACGATCAGGACGACCTGCAGTGGTTGAACCGGCTCTGTGAGGAGGAAGGCATCCACTATCACTTCGAACACAGCCCCGGCCAGCACGTCGTGGTATTCGCCGAAGATCCCCAGGCCTTTCGCGAGCGCCCCGGCGCCGTCCCCTACTGTGAAACGCTGCCTGCCCATGGCAAGCCAGTGATCAGCCGACTCCACGAACGTCACGCGATGCTCGCCCATCCCGACAACCATCGCACGCCCGTGATCGCTTATCCGCCCTGGTCGGAGCAACCCTGGAGCACAGCGCCAGAGCATGACGGCGCCGCCAATCAGGCGGCGGCCTATGGTCTGTACTCGGCGATTGCCGATCCGCAGCAACGCCATGCGCAACAGCGCAGCCGACGCACCCTGGAGCGGCTGCGCTGTGAGGGCCGGCAGGTTCAGGGCAGCAGCAACCTGGGGCAATTGCACTGCGGTGATGTACGCCGTCTGAGCGGTCACCCGCGCCCGACACTCAACGACCAGTGGTTGATCATCGAAGTCCAGCACTGGGGCGAGCAACGATGGCGGGGCGAGGCACTTGGGCGACTCACCGACGAATACGGGCAAGTCCCCTTGTCCGATGAGCACTTCGAGACCCAGGGTTACGGCAATCACTTCACGGCGATGCCCTGGGCCACACCGTTTCGCCCGGCCTTGCGCCAGGTACGCGCGCGGTGGCAGGGCTATCAGGTCGGCACCGTGCTTGGTCCGCCGGGACAATCGATACAGGCGGATGCCCAAGGGCGACTGCCGATCCAATTGCAAGATGCCTTGCACTCGGCGACCCACCTTCCCGGCTGCTGGATTCCCGTGGGCATTGCCGAAGGAAAAGCGCTGCCCGTGGGTAGTCAGGTGCTGGTCGATTGTGTCGACCATGACCCGGACCAACTAGTGATCTGCGGCTTTCTGGCCGGCAGGGACAGCGATATCCCAGCCGATGCCATGCCTGCGGATCAGCAGCCAACGCTTCAACCCGGCTCATGCAATCCCGCGGCGCGGCACCCTGCCACGGCGTCGGACGACCCCGCTGCACCGGGAGAAATCTACCTCTACGAACAACCACAGAACCCTGGCCGCTGCCTATGCGACAGTCTCTGGTACATCGTGCGCATGCCACGACCGGACCTCAAGGCACTGACGCGCATGGGCCGCGATGACATCCTGCTCGAAGGCCGCAGCGATAGCCGAGGCGTCGCCGCGCTGAGTCCAGACCAGAAACATCGGCTGGCGCTGGAGCTCAGCCATACCCCGGAACAGCTCTGGTTGCTCTATCCCGGGCAGTGCGTGGCCCTGCACGACTACCTGAGGCAACACTGGAGTCTCGCTCAACACCTGGCCCTTCTCCAGGCAAGCTCGAACAACAGCCCCGATACCTGCCGTGATGAACTGAACAGCGTCTATGAATGGTTGATTAAGCCGATAGGGCCGCACTGAACGTCACGGTGCTGTCGGTAGCCGATCATGTGCCGGTCGCGCAAGTCATCGGCGATGATTGGCACGGCAGAGATCCGAGAAGCATGGCTGACCTCCAGGGACAGTGCGATCCCTGCCCCTGAGGCCAGCCGCCTGAAAGTCAGGCCTTCTTGTGCTGTTCGACCCACTGGGCATAGGCATCGATAAAGGTCTGCAGGAACGCGGCGCTCCGCTCCGCCAGCTTGCCTGACTCATCGAAGGCGCTGCCTGCCCCACCAAAGTAGGCTTCCGGCTGCTGCATACACGGCACATCGAGGAACACCAGAGACTGGCGCAGGTGATGGTTGGCGCCAAAGCCACCGATAGCGCCTGGCGATACGCTGATCACCGCCCCCGGCTTACCGCTCCAGACACTTTTGCCATAGGGGCGGGAACCGACGTCAATGGCGTTCTTCAATACGCCAGGCACTGAACGATTGTATTCCGGAGTCACGAACAGCACCGCGTCGGCACCAGCGATCTGCTGGCGGAACGTCGTATAAGCTGCCGGCGGCACATCCTCGATATCTTCGTTATAGAGCGGCAATTCACCGAGCTCGACAATCTTCAATTGGAGATTGGCCGGTGCCTGATCGATCAAAGCCTGCGCGACCTTGCGGTTGAACGATTGTTTTCTCAAGCTGCCGACTAGGACAGCGACGGTATGGACATTGCTCATGGACATTCCTGATAGTCGGGATAAAGACGCCCCAGTATAGATGATCGAACGCCGTTATTCGAGAATCTTTCTCATCTCCAGCTCGGCATCGCCCTACACGACATTCAGAACCCGTAGGATGAGTGGACTATTTTTTCCACGCCGCAAAACTTCCCTCACCAAACAGGGGTCTACTGGGCGGTAAATCGAGCGTTCACTTCCAGAGGTTCTAAACAGATGGCCGCAGTACTCGTCGGACAATTTCATGCCAGGGACGCGGAAGGCCGTGTCTATTCCGTGCATGAGTTCAAGGAATCGATGCCTTCCGTTGACGGTTTGGCTGGCACGGAACCGGTCATCACCTACAAGCTCGCCATTGGCGATCGTGTCAACAAACTCGACGATCAGGAATTCCTGCTGGTGCAGTCGGGGATCACCATCATCCGCGAACCCGCGAGGGCCGTAGTCGATTCATAACTCATGGCTATCAGCCATTGCGCGAACTGCAGTCTTGCGAGCCAACTTGAGTTAGGATCAGTCCACTGACCTCCTCTGTGCTGGACATGGACTTCAAGCATGCGTTTACGCCATATCGAAGTAATCCAGGCCATCGTGCAGACCGGCAATCTCGGCACCGCCGCTGAGTTGCTACAACTGCCGGCCCCCACGCTCAGTGCAACCTTGCAGGAAGCCGAGCAGCAACTGGGCTTTCTGTTGTTCGCCACCGTGCGCGGGAGAATGCAGGCAACGCACGAAACCCGCGAGTTGCAACCGCTAATCAGTCGCTTATACCGGGAACTGGAGCCATTGCGGCGCCTGGCCGGCGATCTGCGCCAGCATCAGGCCCCGCCCCTAAGGGTGATCTGTACCCCGCCGCTAGCCCAACAACTGCTCCCGCAAAGCGTCGCGGCGCTGCGTCGACGCTTTCGCGAAACGCCCTGCACACTCTCGAGCCAGCACACCCGCGACATCGCCCGTGGCCTGCTGCTACGCGAAATCGAGCTGGGCCTGAGCCTGCACGACCCCGAACATCCGCAGATTCAATGTGAGGCACTGACCCAGGGCAAGCTGCAATTGCTAGCCCCTCACGGCTGGCTGCAACCCCGACAAAAATACATTTCCCTACAAGACCTGGCGGGACAATCGATGGTCGGCCTGGAGGAACAGGACACCCTCAGTCTGCTGCTCGATAGCAAGCTGCAGGCCTTACGTCCGCAGCCGGTTGTGCAGACGCGGGTGCAAACCTACCAGATGATGCGCAGCATGGTCGAAGCCGGGGAAGGCCTGGCGATCGTCGACCCGTTCACAGCCGTAGGGGCCAGAGCCAGCGGTCTGGATGTCTGCCCGCTGTCACCGGCCATCCCCATCACCCTGTATGCCCTGGTCTTGAAGGAGCACGAGCCTTCAGCCGCGCAGAAGGCTTTGTTGGAGATCGTCGGCGAAAAAGCCGAAGCAATGTTGGCACCGACCTGATCCGTGGATTCATTGACTAATAGAACTCACCACACAGGTCACTAGAACAACAGATACCAGAACAGCGCCACCTCGCAAGTCTGGGCATCAATTGCGCGATAGCGTAGGTGATCCATTCCGCCCAGCACATAACCGCAACGCTCGTAGAGCCGGCACGCCCCCAGATTGTTGTTCTGGGTTTCCAGCATGACGCCCGGCAGGTTTTTCTTATGGCTCCAGAACCGCACCACATCCAGCAGCGATTTGGCCACGCCATGGCGGCGCGCCTGCGCATCGACCGCCAATTCGTCAACATGGGCGAAGCCGTTCCAGTTGGTACTGACCACCACATGCCCGACTGCCCGGCTATCCAGATAGGCCATGAAAATCGCACTGTCCGTCGCCCCTCGATAGCTGGCGAACTCCTCGGGATCGATCCCATAGCACTTGCGATACGGCGTCACCGCGACCAATGGCCATTGGTCGACCCTGCGGTTTATCTCGGCCCGGCCATAGGCCTTGACTTCGAAACTAAAATCGCTACCCCAGATGTACTCGGAGAAGCCCTCGTCGGCCACCCGGACCGAGACCTCAGGGTCTTTCGGGTTCATGACTAAATGCATAGGGCGAACTGTCCTTAATCCTTGATGCAATCGACGGTATAGCAACGGCCATGACCGTCGTCTTCATGTTGCAGGCCGTGCACGTCCGCGACGAAGCCGGGAAAGCCGCTGTTGAAGGTCCGGGCGAAGGCCAGGTAGTCAATAATCGAGCGGGTTGCTTCGGTGAAACGCTCACCGGGCATGATCAGCGGAATGCCCGGTGGGTAAGGTACCAGCATGACGGCTGCGATCCGACCTTGCAGTGCATCAATCGATACGGCCTCGACCTCGCCACGGACCAGACGGTCATAGGCATCGGCCGGTTTCATGGCAACTTCCGGCAGCACGGTATACATGCGTTTGAGGTGCTTGGCCGTAGCATTGCTGCGATAGCAGCCGTGCAGTTGATCACACAGGTCACGCAACCCCATCCCCTGATAACGCGCCAGCCCCTGTTTCGCGACGGACGGCAGGCAACTGGCCAGACTGATATTGGCGTCGTAGTTACGTTTGAACTCCAGCAGTTCGGTGAGCAGAGTGCTCCATTTGCCCTTGGTTATCCCCATGGAGAACAGCACCAGGAACGAGTAGAGACCGGTCTTCTCCACCACCAGGCCGCGCTCCCAGAGAAACTTGCTGACCACCGCCGCCGGAATCCCGCGTTCGCTCAACGCACCGCCCGCCGTCAGGCCCGGCATCACCAGGGTGACCTTGATCGGATCCAGCAGGACATAGTCCTCGGCGACGTCGCCAAAGCCATGCCAATCGGCCTGTGGCTCCAGCAGCCAGTCTGCCGTCTCGATCCGATCGATGCCCTCCGCCCGCGGGGCCTGCCAGATGGTGAACCACCAGTCATCGGCAGCAATATTCTGCCTCAGATTAGCCAAGGCACGGCGAAAGCTCAGGGCCTCATCGAACATTTCCTGCAGCAGCGAGCGTCCCGCCGGGCCTTCCATCATCGCCGAGGCGACGTCCAGGGAGGCGATGATGCTGTACTGCGGCGACGTGGAGATATGCATCATAAACGCTTCGTTGAAACGGTCGCGATCTAACTGTCGCGCACCGCCGTCCTGCACATGGATCATCGAGGCCTGGCTGAAGGCCGCCAGCAGTTTGTGGGTCGAATGGGTGGTAAAGACCAGTGGGCTGTCCGGGGCTCGCGAGGTGCCCATGCCATAGCGCCCGGCGAAGAACTCATGAAAGGCCGCATAGGCATACCAGGCCTCGTCGAAATGCAGCACCTCGACACTGTTGCCCAAGCGCTGCTTGATCAGTTCGGCGTTGTAGCACAGGCCGTCATAGGTCGAGTTGGTGATCACCGCCAGCTTGACCTTCGGCGTGCGTCCCTGAGTCAGCGGGCTGGCATCGATCTTCGCCTGGATCGACTCCCGGCTGAATTCGCTCAGGGGAATCGGGCCGATAATCCCCAGTTCGTTGCGCTCCGGGCACAGGTATAGCGGGATGGCGCCAGTCATGATGATCGCATGTAACACCGACTTGTGACAGTTGCGATCCACCAGCACCAGATCGTCACGACCGACCATCGAATGCCAGACGATCTTGTTCGCGGTCGAAGTACCGTTGATTACGAAGAACGTGTGGTCGGCACCGAAGTTACGTGCCGCTCGCGCCTCGGCTTCGGCCAGCGGGCCGGTGTGATCCAGCAACGACCCCAGCTCCGGTACGGACACCGACAGGTCGGAACGCAGGGTGTTTTCCCCGAAAAACTGATGGAACGCCTGCCCCACCGGACTCTTGCGATAGGCCACGCCACCGCCATGACCCGGTGTGTGCCAGGAGTAGTTCGAGTCGGCGGTATGCTGCACCAGGGCACGAAAAAAGGGCGGCAACAGGCCATCCAGGTAATTGCGTGCCGCCCTGGCCACCTGCCGCGCCAGGAACGGCACGGTGTCCTCAAACAGATAAAGGATGCCACGCAGTTGATTGAGTTCGCTCATGGCATCGGCGGGTGCGTTTTCCAGGGTGACCTGCTCGCCCAGGGCGAAGATCGGCAAATCCGGCGCCCGGACCCGCGCCAGGCGAATCAGCTCGACCATGTTCTGCAGCAAGTGGGTATTCTCCCCGGCCCCCTCGGCTGCAATCAACATACAGGCCAGGCCATGGTGAGTCGAAGCGACCAGGCGGCCCTCGGCATAGTCGACGGCACCAAAGACACTGAAGCCGTCCTGCTCCAGTTCTTTGGCGATTCCCCGTACCCGATCCCCGGCGACAGTGTCCGCCTTGATATCGCGGTGCACGATCAGGATCGGAAACTTCAAATCCTTGTACATGGGCATTTCAATCCTGAAGCGACAGAACCTTGTCCGCCAATTCCTTCAGGGTAGAAGCTGTTTGCCCTACATGTGAACTGAAGCGAGACCTCTTGTAACAAAAAACCGCTGAAAAAAACACTGG
This sequence comes from Pseudomonas agarici, assembly GCF_900109755.1. Lineage (GTDB taxonomy): Bacteria > Pseudomonadota > Gammaproteobacteria > Pseudomonadales > Pseudomonadaceae > Aquipseudomonas > Aquipseudomonas agarici. The sequence continues at coordinate 152,405 of NZ_FOAR01000013.1, forward strand.
GTCTCTTGTCGTTTCACATGGGTAGCCAAGGGAAGGCGCATGCCATGGGAACCACGTTCTCATCGTTTCTCTTGAGCTTGTCGAATCGAGACGCCAAGGCCCGGTAGTGTTTCAACCAGGCGAAAGCGCTCTCGACCAAATACCGACTTCAATAAAGACCTCTGTCCAGGTCTCTATTTGGAAAGCTGTTTCGGAAGTGGTCCAAAAGTTTCACAACGAGTTAACGAGTATTCAATTCGGCTAAATCGAAGGTCCGGTAGATTGGGTAGTCAAAGTTTAATTGCATTGGTTGTATGTGTAAAAGTGAGTTCGGCGAGGGTGACTTTTTCAATGGACGGTAGATCCAGCCTCGGCACTTAGCGTGTTGCATCGTGTGGTATGCGCCCACTGTGGCCGTTAAAAATACGCATAAGGGGTAGTGTATTTTTGCCTTTATCTTAAAAGGTGATTTTTATCTTTCTTCGAGTAAGCGCCTGGCTAAAGGTCATTGCCGAACATTCCTAGCTATTTTTGGGATGGATCTTACAGTCATTCCTTTTCCGCTTTGTTAGCGTCTACCTCGGTTTAAATTTATCAGGTTCGGCATGGCGCGAATGATTACGCCGTGAGTTGCCGTGCCAGCGCG
>NZ_FOAR01000026.1 GCF_900109755.1 Pseudomonas agarici
ATCTCACGCCACCTGCACGAAAAGGCTTTCGAGCGGATGGAACAGCGAATGCAGGCGCACCCCGAAATGATGGTCAGCCGAAGATCCATCGTCGAGCATCCCTTCGGCAACCTTAAACAGTGGTTATTTGGCAACGCTCGCTTCTTACTGCGACAGCTTGAGGGCACGAGGGCTGAAATGGCCCTGGCGGTGAACGCCTACAACCTGAAAAGAGCGATTAACGTGCTTGGCGCACGTCAGTTGATGGCGTTGATGGGCTGAAAAGCCTTTTTTCGTCTGCTGTGAGCACAAAAGCAAACGCCCCGAACAAGTCGGGGCGTTTGCTGGAACCACCATTAGTGTGTTTTCACACAGTCTGGTAAGGCGCGTATTGGAGGCCAAGCAACGACTTGGGTTGTTCGACGACCCCTATCGCTATATCAATGCAGCCCGTGAAAACGCCAGTCTATTGACCGCGGGCAGCCGGGCGCTGGCGAGGGAAGCGGCGCGCAAATCCATAGTCCTGTTAAAAAACCAGGGGGCACTGCTGCCCTTGCCCAAGGATCTGTCCAGGCTCCTGGTAGTGGGCGCGCTCGCCGACGACAAACTCTCGACCCTGGGCCCCTGGTCAGGCGTCGGGCGCGCCGAGGAATCGATCAGTGTTCTGCAAGGCATCAGACAGGCGGTTTCGCCCGCCACACAGGTGGTCTACCTGCCGGGGGCGTCGCCCGATAACGCCGACCTTCATGCAATCGAGGAGGCGCAGCAGGCTGCCGCCAGCGCCGATGTGATTATTGCCGTACTCGGCGAGCGTGCGAACATGAGCGGAGAAGCACACAGTCGCTCCACTCTCGATTTACCTGGAGCACAGGATGCCCTGCTGGCACGACTGATCGAAACCGGCAAGCCCTTGGTGGTTGTCCTCATGAACGGTCGCCCACTGGCCATCCCCAGGATGGACGCACAGGTCCCGGCGATCCTCGAATCCTGGTTCCTCGGCACGGAAATGGGCAATGGGGTGGCCGATGTCCTATTCGGCGACAGCAACCCCAGTGGCAAGCTACCCATCACCTTTCCCCGGTCGGTAGGGCAGATACCGATCTACTATGCCCACAAGAACACCGGACGACCTCCAAGTGCCGATCCGCCCTACACCTCGTCCTATATTGACCAGTCCTGGAAACCGCTCTATCCATTCGGTCATGGACTGAGCTACACGAGCTTCACCTACGACCCACCTCGGCTGAGTGCCACGCAACTGACAGCCGCGGACACCTTGCAGGTGGACGTCACCGTCCACAACAGCGGGCAACGCGAGGGCGAAGAAATCGCGCAGCTCTACCTGCGCGATAATATCGCCAGCGTGACTCGTCCCGTGCGGGCCCTACGCGGCTTCACCCGAGTGAAGCTGATGCCGGGCGAGGCTCGTAAACTGCGCTTCCTACTCGACAAAGACGACTTCGCCCTGCTGGACCGCTACTTTCTATGGCGGGTGGAGCCCGGCACCTTCACCGTTTTCGTGGGTGGCAGCTCCACTACCGACAATCAAGCAAGCTTCGAAGTGACCGGCCTGGCCAGGGTAGAAGGCCAGGGTTCGACGATTCCACGCACGCTACGTGCTCCCGTGAACAACGCGCAAGAGTGAAACGAACCGGGACGACACACTTTGTGTCGTCTTCCCGACAAGCGCAAAATGCCTGACCGACCTGATGAGTCCGACCCAAAGGAAACCGTATGAGCCTGTCCCTTCTGAGCCGCTATGCCTTCTTTGCCGGCTGCGTGATCTTCACCTTCGCCAGCCTGCCATTCCTCAAGCATGACTGGCTCTGGCCGTTCGCCCTGGTCACTGGCCTGCTTAGCTTGCTGGGCCTGTTCGACCTGCTGCAATGCCGTCACGCGGTGCGTCGCAACTACCCGATCCTGGGCAATATCCGTTATCTGGTCGAAGGCATTCGTCCGGAGATCCGCCAGTACCTGCTGGAATCCGACAGCGACGCCCTGCCCTTCTCCCGCGCTCAACGCTCATTGGTGTACTCGCGGGCCAAGAATGAAAGCGCCGACAAGCCCTTCGGCACCCTGATCGACGTGTACCAGTCGGGCTTCGAATTCATCGGCCACTCGATGCGTCCGGCACCGTTGAGCGATCCTAGCGCCTTTCGGGTGATTGTCGGCGGGCCGCAGTGCAAGCAACCGTACTCGGCCTCGATATTCAATATCTCGGCGATGAGCTTCGGCTCCCTCAGTGCCAATGCCATCCGCGCCTTGAATCAGGGCGCCAAGCTCGGCAACTTCGCCCATGACACCGGCGAAGGCAGCATCAGCCCATATCATCGGGAAAACGGTGGCGACCTCACCTGGGAACTGGGCAGTGGCTATTTCGGTTGCCGTACCGCCGACGGCCGCTTCGACCCAGAGCGCTTCGCCGCCCAGGCGCAGAACCCACAGGTACGGATGATCGAAATCAAAATGAGCCAGGGCGCCAAACCCGGCCACGGCGGCATCCTGCCCAAGCACAAGGTGACCCAGGAAATCGCCGAAACGCGCGGGGTCATGATGGGCGAGGACTGCGTCTCACCATCACGTCACAGCGCCTTCTCGACACCCATCGAGATGATGCAGTTCATTGCCCAACTGCGTGAGCTGTCCGGTGGCAAACCGGTGGGTTTCAAATTCTGCCTGGGCCACCCGTGGGAATTCATGGGCATTGCCAAGGCGATGCTGGAGACCGGCATCTACCCGGACTTCATCGTAGTCGATGGCAAGGAAGGCGGCACCGGCGCGGCACCGGTCGAGTTTACCGACCATATCGGCGTGCCCATGCGCGAGGGCCTGCTGTTCGTACACAACACCCTGGTGGGTTTGAATCTGCGGGACAAGATCAAGCTCGGGGCCAGTGGCAAGATCGTCAGCGCTTTCGATATCGCCAGTGTCCTGGCCATCGGCGCCGACTGGGCTAACTCGGCGCGTGGCTTCATGTTTGCCATCGGTTGCATCCAGTCACAGAGCTGCCACACCAACAAGTGTCCAACCGGCGTCGCCACCCAGGACACCTTGCGCCAGCGTGCGCTGGTGGTACCGGACAAGGCCCAGCGGGTATTCAACTTCCATCGCAACACCCTCAAGGCCCTGGCGGAAATGCTCGCGGCGGCGGGGCTCGATCATCCGTCCCAACTGGAAGCCAAGCATCTGGTCCGCCGCATGTCGGCGACCGAGATCAAGCTGTTCTCGCAACTGCATGTGTTCCTCAAGCCGGGTGAATTGCTCACCGGTGAAGTGAACGGCGAGTTCTATTCGCGCATGTGGCAAATGGCCCGAGCCGACAGCTTCGAACCCCACCAAGTGGTCGCGGCCTGAGGTCAGGCCGGCTGATGCCAGCCACGTCGCGTTTCTTCAGGCAGCGGCATACTTCAATGCCGCTGCCCTGCATTTACTTGAGGATAATAAAGAACCGGGCCTGCCCCACAGGTTAGTGGCCTGTGTGGTTAGTTCTATGAGTCAATTTCGGCGCCATAAATCCCTGGCTTGCGTTGCTGTTCCTCGCCATAGCCCGGCTATGACTCGTCACAGCGCCTTAGCCATGAACTTAGGGCATCCGAACTTGAGCTAACGAACTCACCGTACAGGCCACCAGAGCAGAAAAATGTGACATTTGGTAATAGCCCACTTTTGCAATTACCCGAAAATCCCGCCACCCTGCGCGCCGCCGACCCGCAGTGCGCAAATTCCGACGGCCGCGCCGGTCATATTCAACATTCGCCCACAGAGCCCGCTGCCATGCTAAACGGACGCGACCCACGCATCGACTTTTTTCGGGGACTGGCGCTGATCTTCATTTTCTGGGATCACGTGCCCCACAACCCCCTCGGCCAGATCACTCTGCGTAATATCGGATTCAGTGATGCGGCAGAGGTCTTCGTGTTTCTCGCCGGCTATGCGGCGATTCTCGCCTACGGCAAGATCCTACAACGCGAGGGTTATTGGCTCGCCACCTTGAAAATCCTGCGCCGCGCCTGGGTGCTGTACGTGGTGCATATTTTCTTGCTGGCGATGCTGATGGGGATCGTGTTCTTCGCCAACAGCCATGTCGAGACTCGCGATCTGGCCCAGGAAATGGGTCTTACGCATTTCGTCACCCACCCGCAACAAGCCCTGGTGGATGAATTACTGCTGCGTTTCAAACCGAATCTGATGGACCCGCTACCGTTGTATATCGTGCTGCTGGCCGGTCTGCCGCTGGTGTTACCCTTGCTGCTGCACAAGACCTGGCTGGTGGTGCTGGTGTCGTTGACGGTGTACCTGCTGGCGCCAAGGCTGGGCTGGAATCTGGCGGCGATTGCCGACGGTGTGTGGTACTTCAACCCTGTCACCTGGCAGTTGCTGTTTGTACTCGGTGGCGCGGCGGCGATTCGCGCCCGGCAATCCAAGCCCGCGCCAGCACGGGCACTGTCCCGCCAACCGCTATTTGTCGTGGCGGCCCTCTATGTGCTGGTGTGCGCCGTGCTCACCATTTCCTGGAGATGGCCGCAGATCCACGACGCCTTGATGCCGGTGGCGCTGAGTGAGCTGATTTATCCCATCAGCAAGACCGATCTGTCACCGATGCGCCTGTTGCACTTCCTGGCGCTGGCCTATGTCACCGCAAAGTTGCTGCCCAAGGGTAGCTGGACACAAAACTGGCTGGCACAACAGACCTGCCGCATGGGCCGTTACTCGCTGGAGGTCTTTTGCCTGGGGGTGTTGTTGGCGCCCCTGGCGGACATGATCAATGCCATGGCCGACGACGCCTTCGCCATGCAAGTATTCACCGCCTTGTTCGGTGCCGCACTGATGGCCCTGCTGGGCGCCTGGCTGGATTTCAACCAACGGCTGGGACAACCGGCTCGGACAGTAACGGCGTAGAAGCGCGATACCGCCAACAACAAGCCCGCGGTCGATTGCTCGTCCACGGGCTTGTTCATTTCATACCGCGCTCAGGAAGTCGGACTCGTGACACCAGTCGATACGTTGTTCGGTTGCAGCTTGAACACATAGAACAGCAGCGTCAGCAGTACCAGAAAGGCCGGACCGATGTACAGCGCGACGCGGGTGTCGGGGAAGTAGGCCATCAACGCGACCACCAGCACCAGGAACGCCAACGCCAGATACGAACTGAGCGGATACAACCACATACGATACTGCAGGCCAGCACGCTGTGAAGCCGTCAGGCCCTGGCGGAATTTCAGTTGCGCCAGCAAAATCATCACCCAGGTCCAGATCGCGCCGAAGGTAGCGATGGATGTCACCCAGACAAAGACTTTCTCCGGCACCAGGTAGTTAAGTAGCACACCGAGCAGCAAAGCCCCGATGGACAACAGCAGCGCACGGCGGGGCACGCCATTGTTCGAAGTCCTGGCAAAGGTTGCCGGCGCCTGGCCGTTCTGCGCCAGGCTGTAGAGCATACGCCCGGTGCTGAAGATGCCACCGTTGCAGGAGGACAATGCAGCGGTGATCACCACGAAGTTGATGATACCGGCGGCGGTTTTGATCCCCAGGCGCTCGAAGGTCATCACGAACGGGCTGCCCTGGGTGCCAATGGCGTTCCATGGGTAGATCGACAGGATCACGAACAACGCGCCGACATAGAACAGCAAGATGCGCCAGAACACTGAGCCGATGGCATTCGGAATGGTCTTGTGCGGGTTGCGCGCCTCGCCAGCGGTCAAGCCGATCATTTCCACGCCCAGGTAGGCGAACATCACCATCTGCAAGGACATCAGTACACCGCTGATGCCGTTGGGCATGAAGCCGCCATTGCTCCACAAATTGGAAATGCCCAGGGCCACACCGTCATTGCCAAAGCCGAAGGCAATCACGCCGATGCCGCCGATGACCATCGCAATGATGGTGACGATCTTGATCAGGGCGAACCAGAACTCGAATTCGCCAAAGGCCTTCACGGCGATCAGGTTGATCGTGCCCATGCTGACCAGCGCCGCCAGGGCCCAGATCCAGCGGGGCACATCGGGGAACCAGACGCCCATGTACACCGCGACCGCCGTGATTTCCGCCACGCAGGTCACCAGCCAAAGGAACCAGTAGTTCCAGCCGGTGAGAAACCCCGCCAGCGGGCCGAGATAGTCCTGGGCATAACGACTGAAGGAGCCGGCGACCGGATTGTGCACGGCCATTTCACCGAGGGCACGCATGATCACCAGGATCGCCAGGCCACCGATGATGTAGGACAGCATGATCGCCGGCCCCGCCATTTCGATAGCCTGGGCAGAACCGAGAAACAGGCCCACGCCGATGCAGGCGCCGAGCGCCATCAGGCGAATATGTCGTTCACCGAGTTCGCGTTTGAGCGGGCCGCCTTGAGCGGTCTCGCCAGGGGGCAGGTGAGTGCCAACAGGCATAGGGGACAACCTCGTCTTGTTATTGGATATGAACCACCGAGCCAAGGAGCGACGGACAGATAAGCCCGGACTCCCGGATACCGGGGCCGCTTCGTGAGCGATGCCATCCCACAAGACAAACCTGCAGGATCAGCGGGGTGCGCAGTATAAAAAGCGGGGAGCAGGATTTTTCACTCTATAAACTACAAGTTTCAGCGATAACTCTCGGCGAAAGCGCTGAAAACAGAGGTACGTTACCTGGGTTCTACCAGCCCTGTCGCACAAAAAACGCGGAGGAGTATTGCACGGCAATGAGGCAACGTCATACTCCAAGCCGAGGCCGACCTTAATCCGCTTAAGGCTCTGGCTCAAGCCTTTCAGCCCAGAGTCCGACAATATGCGTGACGTCGTATTCCCGACGTATTCCCGCTAACAAGCCGTTCACAGGCAGGAAATACCTGACCGCCCTCACAAAATTTTCCTCGCCCTCTGGCAGCGTCTAAGCTTCAGGCAAGTGCGATCAATCTGCGTGAATGGATGAATCGACTATGGGTGCTCAATGGAACTCCGATTCGACCAAGAATGTGGTGCCAACCCACAGTTCGGATGAGGCGCCTTTACCGAAAAAAAAACGTAGACGCAGGCCCTGGTGGCCGTTGTTCTGGCTGGCGGTGTTGATTGCCCTGATTCTGCTCGGGGTCGCCGCCTCCCACGAAATGCATACCTCCAAAATCCAGGCACGGGAGTTCAGCCGTTTTGCCGCTGACCTGAGTTACTCCCTGGCTCATGGCCCCAGCGACTCACTGCTGTACCCCGGCGACGGCCCTTTCGACAAACGCATGGGCTATAGCGACATAGGGACTTTCCTCACCCGGCTGGCCAAGCGCGGCTACCTGGTCGAAGCACAGGCACGCTTCTCCCCCGCCTTGCTCGACTACAGCGAGGCGGGCTTTTTTGTGCCCTACGTGGAGAAAATCCAGGCCGGCCTGTCGATCACCGACTGCCGGGGCGCCGATCTCTACCAGTACAACTATCCACAACAGCTCTATGCTAACTTCGCCGCCATCCCGCCGCTGGTGGTCAACAGCCTGTTGTTTATCGAAAACCGCGATTTGCTCGACTCTGCTCACCCCATGGCCAACCCCGCCGTGGATTGGCCGCGCTTCGGCAAAGCGGTGCTGTCGCAGATTGCCAAGATCTTGCATATCGGCGGCCAGACCGCTGGCGGCAGCACCCTGGCAACGCAACTGGAGAAGTACCGCCACTCTCCGGATGGCCTGACCTTGTCAGGAGGCGAGAAAATCCGGCAGATGATTTCCGCCAGTGTACGGGCTTACCAGGACGGGCCACAGACCCTGCAGGTGCGGCAGAACGTGGTGCGTGACTACCTCAACAGCGTGCCCCTGTCGGCGGTGCCCGGTCACGGTGAAGTCCATGGCATGGCCGAGGGCTTGCGGGTCTGGTACGGCGCGGACTTCGCCCAGGTCAACGCACAGTTGAACAGCGCCGCCAGCGATCCGACGAGCCTGGCCAAACGTGGGCTGGCGCTGCGTGAGGTGCTGTCGCTGATGATCGCCCAGCGGCGTCCGTCACACTACCTCGCGCGAGGTCGCAATGAGCTGGCCGAACTGACCGACAGCCACTTGCGCCTGCTGGCCCAGAATGGCGTGATCGACGCACCGCTGGCCGCCGCCGCGCTGGCGAGCAAGGTCAGCTACCGGGACTGGCTGCAAGAGCCAACCATCCAGCCGGTGGAATCGAACAAGGGCATCAGCGTGGCCCGCAGTCGATTGGCGGCGATGCTCAACCGTTCGTTGTACGACCTCGATCGCCTTGACCTGTCGGCCACCAGCACCTTGCAATCACAGTTGCAAGGCCAGGTCAGTGACTACCTGCGCCGCCTGGCAAACCCGGAGTTCGCCGACTCTATCGGCCTGCTGGGCGAACGCCTGCTCACCGCCAGCAGCACCCAACAGGTGCGCTACAGCTTCACTCTGTTCGAACTGACTGCCGACAGCTACCGGGTCCGCGTACAGACCGACAGCACCGACCAGCCCTTCGACATCAACGAAGGCAGCAAACTGGAGCTGGGCTCCACCGCCAAGCTGCGGGTCCTCACCACCTACCTGCAGATCATCGCCGAACTGCATGATCGCTACGGCGATCAATCCCCGACGGCACTGAAGAAAGTCGAGATCAACGAGCAGGACCGCATCACCCGCTGGGCCGTTGACTACCTGGCGCAAAACAGCGACCGCAACCTGCCGAAAATGCTCGAGGCAGCGCTTAACCGCCAGTATTCGGCGAGTCCTGGCGAAAGCTTCTTTACCGGCGGCGGCCTGCATCGTTTCCACAACTTCCGCAACGAAGACAATGGCCGCCGCCCGACCTTGCTTGAGGCGCTACGCGAGTCGATCAACCTGCCGTTTATCCGGCTAATGCGCGACCTGGTGCGCTACAGCACCTACCAGGGTCCGAACAACAGTGCCGAGTTGCTCAAGGACGATGACAATCCGCGCCGCCAGGAATACCTGGCGCGCTTCGCCGACCGCGAAGGCACGGCCTTCATGTTGCGCTTCTGGAAAAAATACCAGAACAAGGATTCCCAGGAACGCCTGGAAACCTTCCTCGACAGCATGCGCCCGACGCCGATTCGCCTGGCGGCCGTCCATCGCTACCTGCTGCCGCAAGCACCGCAAGCGGCGTTCAACGCCTTTGTCCGGTCCCACCTGAAAACCGAGAAGGTCACCGACGAACGCCTTGCCAAGCTCTACAACAGCTACGGTCCCGGGACCTACGACCTACCGGACCAGGGTTATATCGCCAAGGTTCACCCGCTAGACCTGTGGTTGCTCGGCTACCTGTTGAAAAACCCCCAGGCCAAGTTCAGCCAGGTGGTGAGCGCCAGCGAGTTCGAACGCCAGGAAGTCTATGGTTGGTTGTTCAAGAGCAAGCACAAGAGCGCCCGCGACAGCCGAATCCGGGTGATGGTGGAGATCGAGGCCTTTCTCGATATCCACCAGCGCTGGCAACAGGTCGGCTATCCCTTCGACCATCTGGTACCGTCCCTGGCGACGGCTATCGGCAGTTCCGGCGACCGCCCGACGGCATTGGCCGAACTGATGGGGATCATCCTCAACGACGGGATACGGATGCCGATACTGCGCATCGACAGCCTGCACTTCGCCGCCGACACGCCCTATGAAACACAATTGCTCAATGACCCAGGCAGGGGCCAGCGGGTCATGCCCTCGGAGGTGGCCACAGCCTTGCGCCTGGCGTTGTCACAAGTGGTGGATGCCGGGACCGCCCGGCGCGTTTCCGGCAGTTTCAAACAGCCGGACGGCACCTCGCTGGCCATGGGCGGCAAGACCGGGACGGGGGATAACCGGATCGAAGCCATCGGCGCGGGCGGGCGAGTCTTGAGCTCGAAGTCGATCAACCGCACCGCGACCTTTGTCTTCTACATCGGCGACCATCACTTTGGCACCTTGACCGCCTTCGTTCCGGGGCGCTCGGCTGAAACCTTCAAATTCACCTCGGCATTGCCGGTCCAGGTGCTCAAGGGCATGGCGCCGATCCTGACGCCCTATCTGCAGCCAGGCAGCAACACCTTATGCACCGCCACGAGCGTCGCAACCGCCGCCGAGAAACAGCCCCATTCAGCCTTCGGCATGAAAACGCTTGGCCAGGGTGTAACTCTTTTTCCAGTAGGCGTTGCTCAGGGAATCAATGCGCACGGTCTTGCCACTGCGCGGTGAGTGAATGAACTTGCCCCCTCCCACATAGAGCCCGACATGGCTCACACTGCCCCGACCGTTGCGGTTGAAAAACACCGCATCACCGGGCTTCAGGCTGCTGCGCTGGATAGTCTTGGCGCTGGAGCGGCGCATCCCCACCGTGGTGCGCGGCAGATGGATATCGGCCTCGTTCTGAAACAGGTAGACCAGTAGGCCACTGCAATCGAAGCCTTTGACCGACATGCCGCCCCAACGATAAGGCGTCCCGATCAATTGATGGGCACGGTCAATAACGTTGTCGATGGATGGTTCCACCGCCCCATCGGTGGCCCGGACCTGGGTGGCCTTGACCGAAGAATTTTTCGCTGATTTGAGGGTGGCATGGGCTGGCCAGAAGCTTCCCAACACCAGTAAAAACAGCACAGCTAACACTGACCTGGACATGATAAACGTCGCCTTTGTTGACATCAGGCGGCATGGTACGGAGCTGTCCAGGGCTTGCTTAGAGTGCTTTTCTCGGCTTTATGTAGGAAATATCCCAATAATAAACACGAAAACATCCACCCTTGCGTCGGGTGATCAGTGTGAGTGCCGTCCACGCCAGCGGTCCACGCCGATCAACAGCAGCGCTACCAGCACAAACCCCAGCAGGATCTGCCCGGCATTGATGAACACCTGTGGATAACCCAAGCTATCGACATCGACAAAGGGATACGGATACGCCCCGATCACATGACCGCGCAACAGCACATAGGCGAAATACATCAGTGGGTAAACCATCCACGGCACCACCTGCCACCAACGCAAAGTGCCCTTCGGCACGCAGCGCCACCAGTAGGTCACGAACAGCAGCGGCATCAGGTCGTGCAGCAATTCATCCGCCAGCCACTGCAATCCCTGGGGATGCCACAGGGGACGCAATAACAGGTTGTACGCCAACCCCACCACCACAATATTCGCCACGATGGCGGTACGCACCGAAGGCCTGAGAAAAAATCGTCGGCCGGACGACTCCCTCGGCGTCACTTCATAGGTCAGCACCACTGCCACCAGGGTGTTGGTCAGCACCGTGAAGAAACTGAAGAATGTCAGCAGCCCACCCAACAGACTTGCCTCGACCTGCCAACGCGAAATCAGCATCAGCTGCAATTGGATGCCCAAGCCACTCCAGCCCAGCAGCGCCGCGACCAGCAACGCGAGGCGCGAACAACCATCCGTGGCACCGTGATGGTCAGGCATGCCTTTGAACTCCACGACGCGGCGTCAACGCTTGGTGCGCATCAATTTCACATAAAGCTTCTCGACCTTCTCCCGCGCCCACGGGGTCTTGCGCAGAAAGGTCAGGCTTGACTTGATGCTCGGATCACTCTTGAAGCAACGGATATCGATGCGCTCGACCAGGCCTGCCCATTGGTAATGAGCCACCAGGACGTTGAGAATCTGCTCCAAGGTCACCCCATGCAGGGGGTTGTTGGGTGTATCGGTCATGCCAAACCTTCAATGACGAAATGGGACAAGCCGGGCACCTTAGCCGAGGCCTTCGCCAGGGGGAAGAGCCGCAGCGGACGATGAGGCCGTGTACCCCTGCGATAACGCAGAAAGCGCTCAGAATTGAGTCTAACGTGTTTGCGAACCGATAAAATATGTTACGTTATAACAACTCAACATTATTCATCGATCAAACCCAGCCGTTTTCAATCTGTTCTTGCGACTCAAAAGTGCACGCCGCACCCCGCTTGCCAAGGAAACATTCATGCTTTTCTCCTCTCCTCTACGCACTCATCTGACTCCGCTGGCCGCCGCCTGGTTGATGGCAGGTCCGGCCCATGCCTTGGAGCTGCAACCTCAGGTCATCACCGCCAACCCGCTGGGCAGCGAACACACCGCCTCTCCCAGCACCGTGCTCGAAGGCGACGACCTGACCCTGCAACAGCAAGGCAGCCTCGGCGAAACCCTGAACAAACAACCTGGGGTATCGTCGTCCTACTTCGGGCCAGGTGCCAGTCGACCAATCATTCGCGGCCAGGACGGCGACCGCATCCGCCTGTTGCGCAATGGCGTCGGTGCGCTGGATGCCTCGTCGCTGTCCTACGACCACGCAGTGCCACTGGACCCGGTCACTGTCGACCGAATCGAAATCGTCCGAGGCCCCGCCGCCCTGCTCTATGGCGGTAGCGCCATCGGCGGGGTGGTCAATACCTTCGACAACCGAATTCCAACCAGCCCCATCGACGGCATCCACGGGGCCGGCGAGCTGCGTTACGGTGGTGCCGACACCACCCGCAGCAGCGCTGGCAAACTGGAAGCCGGCAACGGCAGCTTTGCCCTGCACCTGGATGCCAACGCCCGCGAATTCAATGACCTGCGCATTCCCGGCGACGCCCGCAACCGCAACGCCCCGGCCAGTGAAGACGGCGAAGGCCGCCATGGTCGCCTGGGCAACAGCGACGGTCGCCAGGACGGTGGCGCGGTGGGCGGCTCCTACACTTGGGAGGACGGTTACGCCGGCCTGTCCTACAGCAACTATGACAGCAACTACGGCTCCCCTGCCGAGCAGGATGTACGCATCCGCATGCAGCAGGATCACTACGCCTTCGCCTCGGAAGTCCGCAACCTGCAAGGGCCTTTCAGCTCGGTGAAACTCGATGCCGGTTACACCGACTACGAACACCGCGAAATCGAAGGCGGCGAAGTCGGTACGGTCTTCAAGAACAAGGGTTATGAAGCCAGAGTCGAAGCCCGTCACCTGCCGGTCGGTCCCTTTAACGGAGTGATCGGCGCGCAAGTTACCCGCAACGAATTCTCCGCCCTGGGCGAGGAAGCCTTCGTCCCGCAGACCGACACCAACAGCGGGGCACTATTCCTGCTCGAAGAACTCAAGGCCAGCGACCGCCTGACCTTCAGCCTCGGCGGCCGCCTGGAACACACTACGGTCGACCCGGACAGCAAGGGCAACGAACGCTTTGCCAATGCCGAGCGCAGCAACAGCTTCACCGCTGCCAGCCTGTCCTCCGGCGCGGTCTACACCCTGACACCGATTTGGTCCCTGGCCGCGACGCTGGGCTACACCGAACGGGCGCCGACCTTCTACGAGCTGTATGCCAACGGCGCCCATGTGGCCACCGGCACTTATGAAGTCGGCGATGCCAACCTGTCGAAGGAAAAAGCGGTGTCCAGCGACCTGGCCCTGCGCTTCGACAACGGCACTCACAAAGGCAGCTTCGGCGTGTTCTACAGCCATTTCTCCAACTACATCGGCCTGTTGGGCAGCGGGCGCACCCTCAACGACGAAGGCCTGGAGGACGCTGACGGGATTGCCGAATACCGCTACTCGGGCGTGCGGGCACGCTTCGCCGGCTTCGAGGCACAGGATCACTGGAAGCTCGGCGAAAGCGCTTATGGCAGCTTTGCCCTGGAACTGTCCGGGGACTACACCCGCGCCACCAATCTCGATACCGGCGAAGCCCTGCCGCGTATCGCGCCATTGCGCCTAAACAGTGGTTTACTGTGGGAACTGGATCGCTGGCAGGCCCGCTTCGATGTCGAACACGCGGCGGGACAAGGTCGGGTACCGGACAACGAATCAGGCACCTCCAGCTATACCACCTTCGGCGCCAGCGCCGGTTATCACTTCGATATCGGTAGCAGCCAGTGGCTGGCCTTCGTCAAGGGCGACAACCTGACCAACCAGACCGTGCGCTACGCCAGCTCGATCCTGCGCGATATCGCGCCGGCACCGGGACGCAGCGTCGAGTTCGGCTTGCGTACCACGTTCTAGGGACTGTGGGAGCGGAGCCTGGCTCTGTACGAAATGTATCCGCGCTCGCCCAGGCAGCGTTGAAAACAGGCTAGCTTTGCCCGGCCTCGTTCGAAGGCATTTCGTACAGACCTAGCCGGCGAAGGAGACAACGCGGTTATTGCAAACACAGACGGATGGATTGTCAAACACCTGACCGAACATAATAGTTGCAGTACCACTTCACGAAGCGCATCGCGCCTTCTTCGATCAGCGTATTCGGACGAAATCCTATATCGCGCGATAAATCACCGATGTCTGCGCACGTCACTGTCATGTCTTCCACTGGCCGCGTCATCCGGTTGAGCTTCGCCTTTCGCCCCAGCAACTTCTCCAGGATTTCGATCAGATGCATCAACTGCACCGCATGGTGAGTACCGATGTTATAGATCCGGTAAGGCGCATCGCTGCTGGCCGGGTCCGGGCGATCCCCATGCCACGTCGGATCGACCTCCGGTACGCGTCGCATCAAACGCATCACGACCTCCGTGATATCGTCGATAAACGTAAAGTCCCGCTGCATATCGCCGTTATTGAACAGGTCGATGGGGTGTCCTTCAAGAATGGCCTTCGTAAAGGCGAACAACGCCATATCCGGCCGCCCCCAAGGGCCATAGACCGTGAAAAAACGTAGCCCTGTCGTCGGCAGCCGATAGAGATGTGAATAGGTATGCGCCATCAATTCATTGGATTTTTTCGTTGCGGCATAAAGGCTGAGAGGGTGGTCCACATTATCGTGAGTTGAGAAAGGCAGCCGCGTGTTCGCACCATATACGGAGCTTGACGAGGCGTAGATCAGATGCCGTACAGAGGTATGTCGGCATATCTCCAGGATATTCATGAAACCGACGAGATTCGACTCCACATAACCGCTCACCGGGTTCTTGGGTGAACAACGAACGCCTGCCTGAGCGGCCATATGCACAACATATTCGAAACACTCGGAGCTGGCGAGAGCGTGCATATCCTCCTGGTTCGCAACATCCAGTAATTCGAAGCGAAAACCCGCCGACTTTTGGAGCATCGCCAGCCGTGCTCTTTTCAACGAAACGTCATAATAGTCATTCAGGTTGTCAAGACCGACCACTTGGTCACCGTCTTGCAGTAAGCGCCGAGCAATATGAAACCCAATAAAGCCCGCGACTCCGGTTACGAGAATCTTGCTCATGGTGTTACCTCGTACCGTCGATCAGTACACCGGACAGAGACGAAACAGGCCGGCGGATAGATTCGCCATGGCCGCGACTCTCGTTGCAAGCCTCCAATAGATAGAGCATGCATGAAGTCAATAGGACCCTAGAAGAACGCGGAACAAGACTCTACTGTCAGAAATGACAGTCCTGACCAATGGCCAGTCTTTGTTCGTCAACGATTCAGCGGGTCCAAAAAAGCTGGCCTGACGGGGTACTAAAAATTCGGCGAGCGCAGATTAGCGACCGTCGCACAAAAGATCGCACGACGAACGAAGCGATTGGCTACTATTTGGGTCAAATCGACGAACGAACGCTGCCTGGAAAAATTTCCACAAAAAAACAAGCATGTACAAACTACCTTCTACAGCTATCGGTCGGATTGAGCCTGGCTATCGCTCCAGCCCATTGAAACCAGCAGAAGCCCGCCCCATCTAACCTGCATACTCAACAGTGCAGGTGCCCCAATGAGCAACCAGCAAGAATTCCCCGATCATCCGACCCAACAGGCCGAGGCCGAGCGTCTCGCGGACCACCCCGAGACCAGCGCCACTGCCGGTACCGGCTTGGCCCTGCCGGGGCAGAATCTGCCCGACAAGGTCTATATCATCCCGATTCACAATCGCCCGTTCTTCCCGGCACAGGTGCTACCGGTCATCGTCAATGAAGAACCCTGGGCCGAAACCCTGGAGTTGGTGAGCAAGTCCGAACATCACTCCCTGGCGCTGTTCTTCGTCGACACGCCGCCCGAAGACACCCGTCATTTTGACACCAAGAGCCTGCCTGAGTACGGCACCCTGGTGAAGGTCCACCACGCCAGCCGCGAGGGCGGCAAGCTGCAGTTCGTCGCCCAGGGCTTGACCCGCGTGCGCATTCGCACCTGGCTCAAGCATCATCGCCCGCCGTACCTGGTGGAAGTCGAATACCCGCACCAGCCCAGCGAGCCGACCGACGAGGTCAAGGCCTACGGCATGGCACTGATCAATGCGATCAAGGAATTGCTGCCGCTCAACCCGCTGTACAGCGAAGAACTGAAGAACTACCTCAATCGCTTCAGCCCCAACGACCCGTCGCCGCTGACTGACTTCGCCGCCGCCCTCACGTCGGCGACAGGCAATGAGCTGCAGGAGGTCCTCGATTGCGTGCCGATGCTCAAGCGCATGGAAAAAGTCCTGCCGATGCTGCGCAAGGAGGTCGAGGTTGCGCGCCTGCAGAAGGAAATCTCCGCCGAAGTGAACCGCAAGATCGGCGAACACCAGCGCGAGTTCTTCCTCAAAGAACAGCTCAAGGTCATCCAGCAGGAGCTGGGGCTTACCAAGGACGACCGTAGCGCCGATATCGAGCAGTTCGAGCAACGCTTACAGGGCAAGGTTCTGTCGTCCCAGGCGCAGAAGCGTATCACCGAGGAAATGAGCAAGCTGTCGATCCTCGAGACGGGCTCGCCGGAATATGCCGTCACCCGCAACTACCTGGAATGGGCGACCTCCGTGCCGTGGGGCGTGTACAGCGAGGACAAGCTCGACCTCAAACATGCGCGCAAGGTACTGGACCAGCACCATGCTGGCCTGGATGACATCAAATCGCGAATTCTCGAATTCCTCGCGGTCGGTGCCTACAAGGGTGAGATCAGCGGCTCTATTGTGTTGCTGGTGGGTCCTCCGGGCGTCGGCAAGACCAGCATCGGCAAATCCATCGCCGAATCCCTCGGGCGGCGCTTCTACCGGTTCAGCGTCGGCGGCATGCGCGACGAGGCCGAGATCAAGGGTCATCGCCGCACCTATATCGGCGCCCAGCCGGGCAAGCTGGTGCAAGCACTGAAGGACGTCGAGGTGATGAACCCGGTAATCATGCTCGACGAGATCGACAAGATGGGCCAGAGCTTCCAAGGCGACCCAGCCTCCGCGCTGCTGGAAACCCTCGACCCGGAACAGAACGTCGACTTCCTCGACCATTATCTAGACCTGCGCCTGGACCTGTCGAAAGTGCTGTTCGTCTGCACCGCCAACACCCTGGATTCGATTCCCGGCCCGCTGCTCGATCGTATGGAAATCATTCGCCTGTCTGGCTATATCACCGAAGAAAAACTGGCGATCGCCAAGCGCCATCTGTGGCCCAAGCAGTTGGCGAAAGCCGGCGTGGCCAAAAGCAGTCTGTCGATCAGCGACGGTGCCCTGCGCACGCTGATCGACGGCTATGCCCGCGAAGCCGGCGTGCGCCAGTTGGAAAAACAGCTCGGCAAGCTGGTGCGCAAGTCGGTGGTCAAGCTGCTGGATGCGCCCGACAGCACGATCAAGATTGGCAACAAGGATCTCGAAGCGTCCCTGGGTATACCGGTGTTTCGCAACGAGCAGGTACTGAGCGGCACCGGGGTGATTACCGGCCTGGCCTGGACCAGCATGGGCGGCGCGACCCTGCCGATCGAGGCGACGCGGATTCATACGCTCAATCGCGGCTTCAAGCTCACCGGGCAGTTGGGCGAGGTGATGAAGGAGTCGGCGGAAATCGCCTACAGCTACGTCAGTTCCAACCTCAAGCAGTTCGGCGGTGACCCAGGGTTCTTCGATGAGGCCTTTGTTCACCTGCATGTGCCGGAGGGCGCCACGCCGAAGGACGGCCCGAGTGCAGGCGTCACCATGGCCAGCGCCCTGTTGTCCCTGGCCAGGAACCAGCCGCCGAAGAAAGGCGTGGCCATGACCGGCGAACTGACCCTGACCGGACATGTGCTGCCGATTGGCGGCGTGCGCGAGAAAGTGATCGCGGCACGGCGACAGAAGATTCACGAATTGATCCTGCCGGAACCGAATCGGGGCCATTTCGAGGAACTGCCGGACTACCTGAAGGAAGGCATCACTGTGCACTTCGCCAAGCGTTTCGCCGATGTCGCGAAGGTGTTGTTCTGATTGTCACTGCCCGTGGCACACGGCGAATCTTGGGTTATGCTCCGTTATCGCTGCAATGATTGGAGATACTATGACCCCGATTCACCTGTTGCTTGTGTTAAGCCTGGGGCTGCTGGCCGCCTGCGCACAGCAGCCCCGCCAAAACGTAACGGTGGAAAACCAGCGTGAGTGCCCGATGCAACTCACGCCTGGGCAGAACATGATCCTCACCCTGCCGAGCAACCCCACCAGCGGTTATCGCTGGGCCATCCAGGACTCCGCCGGCGGCGTGCTGAAGAGCCTCGGACCGGAGGTCTACCGTAACCCGCAGAACAGTGATGTGATCGGCGCCGCCGGCCAATCGAGCTGGCGCTTCCAGGCATTCGCCGCCGGCACCGGGCGCTTGCGCCTGACCTATCAACAACCCTGGGAACCGGAAGTTGCGCCCGTACAAAGCTTCGATTGCCCAATCGTGGTGAAGTAACCTGCCCCGGTTGATTCTCGCCTCGAGGGATGCCGTTGCGCTCCTCGACGGGGTGAACATCGATTCGCGGCTGTTTGTCCAGAAGCCCCATGCTCCCGAGCCGGGGTGGGCCTGAGTTTCGCCGTGCCCGAACGCTTTATCCGACAAACCGCGCATCCCCGTGTCAACTTGGCTAAAATGCCGACCCTTTTTCTCGATCGTCGCCGGAACCGCCGTGAGCAAAGAACCCGACCGCCTTTTCGCCCAACCCCTGCCCCAGTTAACGGACTTCGCCTTCAATGAAGACGTGGTGCGGGTGTTCCCGGACATGATCAAGCGTTCGGTGCCCGGTTATCCGACCATTGTCGAAAACCTTGGCGTGCTCGCCGCGCAGTTCGCCCAGCCGGGCAGCGTGCTCTATGACCTGGGCAGTTCCCTCGGCGCGGTGACCCAGGCCCTGCGTCGGCATGTGCGCCTCGATGGCTGCCGGGTGATTGCCGTGGATAACTCCCGTGCCATGGTCGAACGCTGCCGTGAGTACCTCAACGGCCAGGACTCGATGTTCCAGGAGCTGTTGCCGGTCGAAGTAATCGAAGGCGATATCCTCGCCCTGGACTTCCAGCCCGCGTCGGTGGTGGCCCTGAATTTCACCCTGCAATTCATAGCCCCCGAGCAACGCCTTGCCCTGCTCGGACGCATCCGCCAGGCCGTGCTGCCCGGCGGCGCGCTGATCCTGTCGGAGAAACTGCGCTTCAATGATGTCGAGGAACATACGCTGCTCACCGATCTGCATATCGCCTTCAAGCGCGCCAACGGCTACAGCGAACTGGAAATCGCCCAGAAACGCAGTGCCATCGAAAACGTCATGAAGCCCGACAGCCTCGAAGAACACCGAGAGCGTCTGCTGGCGGCGGGTTTCTCAAAAGTCGTGCCGTGGTTCCAGTGTCTTAACTTTGCCTCGTTGATTGCCCTGCCATGATCGATCTGTCACCCCTCGCCCGCCGTCTGGCGGGCACCCCGCTGGCCGTTTGGGCCGACGGCCTGCAAGCCCGACTCGATAGCAGGATGGACAAAGGTCATGGCGACCTGCAACGCTGGCAGAGTGCACTCGACGCTCTGCCGAAGATCCAGCCGAGCGCGGTCGACCTGCTCAACGGGCTGATCCTCGACGGCGACTGTGACGACGCCACTCGTGTGCAGATGCGCAGTGCCCTGATGGGCCTGAGCCCCTGGCGCAAAGGACCGTTCGACCTGTTCGGTGTGCATGTCGACACCGAATGGCGCTCGGACTGGAAATGGTCGCGGGTCGCTCCACACCTAGATCTCAAGGGCAAGCGCATTCTCGATGTCGGCTGCGGCAATGGTTACTACCTGTGGCGTATGCTCGGTGCCGGTGCCGACACAGTGATCGGGGTCGATCCGAACTGGCTGTTCTTCTGCCAGTTCCAGGCGGTCCAACGCTACCTGTCGGAGCCTGCGGCGTGGCACCTGCCGTTTCCGTTCGAGGACTTGCCGGCCAATCTGGAAGGCTTCGACACGGTGTTTTCCATGGGCGTGTTCTACCATCGGCGCTCGCCCATCGAGCATTTGCTGGCGCTGAAGGACTGCCTGGTCAAAGGCGGTGAACTGGTGCTGGAAACCCTGGTGGTGGGAGGCGACGCGAACCAGGTGCTGGTGCCGGAGGATCGTTACGCGCAGATGCGCAACGTCTGGTTCCTGCCCTCTGTACCAGCGCTGGAGCGTTGGTTGCGGCGTGCCGGGTTCAGCGATGTGCGGTGCGTGGACGTGAGCGTGACCACCGTGCAGGAGCAACGTGGAACCGAATGGATGAAGTATCAATCACTGAGCGACTTTCTCGACCCCGAGGATCACAGCAAGACCATCGAAGGACTGCCGGCGCCGATGCGAGCGGTGATCGTCGCCCGCAAATAAACCTCGCCCCTGAGAGAGTTGGACTCCCTGCGGCGAGCGGGTCCAGCTTCGCACCTCAGGCAGATGTGAATCAGGACCTGGCCCGACGACGGGCCTTGAAGAACTCGCTGAGAATGCTTGCGCACTCCTCGACCAGCACGCCACCCTCGAACAGCACACGATGATTGAGAAAGTCCTGGCTGAAGAACTGTCCCTGACTCTGCACGACCCCTGCCTTGGGCTCCAGCGCGCCGTACACCACTCGGGCAATCCGCGCATGGACGATCAGCCCGGCGCACATGCTGCACGGTTCCAAGGTGACGTAGAGGGTACTGCCCGGCAGCCGGTAATTGCCCGCAGCCTGGGCCGCCGCACGAATGGCGACCATCTCGGCATGAGCGCTCGGATCGCTGGCGCTGATCGGGCAGTTGAAGCCGCGCCCGATAATCTCGCCGCCCTGGACCACCACCGCGCCTACCGGCACCTCACCCAGCGCCGCGCCCTGATTCGCCAACGACAAAGCCTCGCGCATGAAATCCTGGTCGCGGCTGCGATCGATGATCGCGGTGGGACGAATCTGGCGCATCACGCCACCTCGATGGCGGCCATCAGGCCGGTTTCCATATGGTCGACCACATGGCAATGGAACATCCACACCCCTGGATTATCCGCCACCAGGGCCACCCGCGCGCGCTCGTTCTTACCCAGCAGATAGGTATCGGTGAAGTACGGAATGATCGTCTTGCGATTCGAGGCAATGACCTTGAAGCTCATGCCGTGCAGGTGGATCGGATGTTGGTACTGGGTCATGTTCTTCAATTCGAAAATATAGCTCTTGCCCTTCTCCAATTTGGCGATGAGCCGGTCGGCGCAGGTTTTGTCGGTGATGTCCCAAGCTCTACCGTTGATCTGCCAAAGGCTCGGCGGACGGCCAGTATCGAGGTTCACCGAGACCGAGCCCACCCATTCGAAATTGAAGTTGAGCTTCTCGGCATTCGCCAGGTCCGGCTCGGCAATCGGGTTGGCCGGCAAGGCGGGGGGCCACTCGGTCGGGGCGTCGGCGTTAGCGACCGAACGGAAGGTGCCGAGCCGCACCGGGCCGTTGCGCAAGGACAACTCCTCACCCACCGCTGGGGCCTTGATCGCCAGGCAGATGCGCATGCCTGGCCCGAGCCAGTACTCCTTGCCCAGGGGCCGTGGCACCACGGGGTTACCATCCAGAGCATAGATCCGCGCTTCGGCGCCTGGGATATTGATGCGATAAGTCAACGTGTTATCAAGATTGAGCAGACGTACCCGGGTGATCTGTCCGGCCGGTAGCTCGACCACCGCTTGCGGCCTACCGTTGATGGTCGCCAGCCGTCCCGCCGTCCCGCCCCGCGCAGCCTCCCGGGGAATGCTGAAGGGCACGAATGCGCCCTCTTCATCGACATGCCAGCTTTTCAGGCTAAGGGTACGCTCATAGCGAAAACCAGTGGGCTCGCGCTCTTCGATGATCAATGGACCGACCAGCCCGCGACCCAACTCTTCGCTGCTGTTGACGTGGGGATGGTACCAGTAGCTGCCCGCATCCGGGACGCGGAACTTGTAGTCGAAATACTCGCCCGGCAAGACCGGCAGTTGTGAAACATAGGGAACCCCGTCCATTTCCAACGGCAAGCGGATGCCGTGCCAGTGGATGGTGGTGGCAACGGGTAGATGGTTGATGAAACGCACTCGCAACCACTCCCCCTGGCGGACCCGCAGCTCGGTGCCCGGCACCGAAGGACCGAAGGCCCAGGCCGGAGTCCGGTGCCCGGCCACCAGCTCGACATCCAGCGGTGCGGCGATCAGTTGGTAATCATGTCCGATTTCGGCGTCAGCCATCTTCCTCAGCCAGTACCGCGATGCACCGCCGACGCCCACACCGATCACTGCCACACCGACCAGGCCACCGAGTATTTGCCGACGGGAAAAAGACATGAACTCAACCACCTCACCGAATCAACCGAGGGCCTAAGGCCCACAAAAGGCAAATACGATACACCCGCAGTTGAGAAACAGTAAGGCCAAGCTGGCGATAGGCCGCAGGCGCGTCCTGTCAGTCAGGCCCATTCGCGGCAATGCGGTGTCCCGACAAGCCTGGTCCCCCGGGTTTTCACTCGTAAACAAATGTCGAGTACAGCCCCAACATTGTGAGAGCAGGCTTGCCGGCGATGGCGTCAGTCCAGCCCTACCAATAAATGAACCACGCCACCGGGCAATGCCATCACCCCCGGTACACCGGCTGCCCGCAACCCCGACGAATCGATTCTGCTCGCATCATGCAACTCGACCCGTAGCCGCGTCAGCGCCACACGCCGCCAGGACTTGAGATTGGCCTCCCCGCCCAGGGCCGTCAGGATCGGCGCGGCCAGTGCTGGCGCCGGGGCGGCGCTGGCGAGCGTCGATTGATCCGGCACCAAGTCCGGAGTCAGGGCCTTCCAGAACGCCCGCTTTAATGTATCGAACATGATCAGTTCTCCAAGACCGGCGCGACCGCCGTTAATTGTTGATGCTGGCGCAGCAACTCACGGACCTGCTCCGCGCTTTCCTGGCCAAGAATCCGTTGCGCCAGCGTCCGACACTCCTCCAGGCTGACCTCGCGCACCGCCGCCTTGATCGATGGGATCAACGGTACGCCGACCGACAACTCATCCACCCCCAGCCCCAGTAGGGCCGGCAGCGCCAGAACCTCGGAGGCCAGGGTGCCGCAGACCCCCACCCACTTGCCATGGGCATGGGCCGCCTGCACCGTGGTGGCGATCAGGCGCAACACCGCCGGATGCAAACTATCGGCCTGACTCGCCAACTGCGGGTGATCACGGTCCATCGCCAGGGTGTACTGCGTCAGGTCGTTGGTCCCGATGGAGAAGAAATCCACTTGCGGCGCAAACAGATCGGCCATCAGGGCCGCCGAGGGCACCTCGACCATGATCCCCAGTTTCGGCAGTTCGCTCAGCCCCAGCGCTCGGGCTTCCTCGACCAGAAACAGTCGGGCCTGATGCAACTCGGCTAACTGAGTGATCATCGGTAGCATGATATGCAGCCGGGTCCGTCCGGCGCAGGCGAGGATTGCCCGCAATTGCTGGCGCAGCAGTTCGGGACGTTGCAGGCACAGGCGAATGCCGCGCATGCCGAGAAACGGGTTGGCCTCGCTGTCCATTGGCACATAAGCCAACGGCTTGTCACCACCGACATCGAGGGTACGCACCACCAGGGCGCGTTCCGGACCCAGGGCCTGGGCGATCGCAGAATAAGTGGTGCCCTGCTCTTCGATACTCGGGGCGCTGCTGCGATCAAGATAAAGAAACTCCGAGCGCAGCAAGCCGACGCCTTCGCCGCCCAGCGTCAGCGACTGCTTCACTTCCGCCAGCGAAGCTACGTTGGCCATGACCTTGACGTGATGCCCATCGCGGGTGCGCGCAGCCTGATGGGACTGTGCGGTTTCGCGCTGGCGACGCTGGCGCTGCTGCTGGCGCTTGACCAGCAACTGCTGGACGTCCGCCTCTTCGGGCTGTAGATGCAACTGCCCCAGATCGGCATCCAGCAGCACTTGGGTACCGCAGGCAATGTGTAAAGCCTGCGCCGGCAGTCCGCATAACGCCGGTAGGCCAAAGGCCCGGGCGAGGATCGCGACATGGCTGGTGGCACCGCCGCCGACCGTGGCGAACCCCAGCACCTTGCGCGTATCCAGCCCGACGGTTTGCGACGGCGTCAGTTGCTCGGCGATCAGGATCGCATCGTCCGGCAACTCCGTCGCCGGTTCCTGGACACCTTGGATCAAACGGAGTACGCGCTGGCCGACGTCCACCAGGTCCAGGGCGCGCTCGGCGAGCCGGTCGCCGCCGAGACGCTTGAACAAGGCCGCGGTCTGCGCGGTGGCTGCACGCCAGGCAAAGGCCGCGCTCTTGCCTTGGGCCAGCAGCGACTGGGCCTGCTCCAGCAGACTCGGGTCTTCGAGAAGCTCCTGGTGGGCCCGGAAAATCTGCGCCTGGGTGCTGCCGAGCGCATTGTCCTGCAAGGCCTGCAGGGCCTGGGTCGCTTCCATCAAGGCACGTTCGAGGGCGGCACGTTCGTGATCTTCGCCAACACCCGACTCCTGGACACTCAGCACTTGCTCGCAGATCTGCACCACCTTGCCGAAGGCCGAGCCTGGCGAGGCGCAGACTCCGCGCAAGAGGGTCGCGGACGATGCCTGCGGGGCATCGAAGGTTGCCACGGTGCTCTCGCTCGTAATGGTTTCACCACATCCCTGGGCAATCAGGGTCGTCAGCGTATCGAGGGCAGCCTGGGCATCCTCGCCCGCGGCACTGACCTGCAGGACATCGCCCGGACCGGTCTGCAACGCCATGATCGCCACCAGCGACTTGGCGTTGGCGCTGTCCTGGTGCCTGTGCAGATGGATACTGGCGGCAAAATCTTTCGCCGCCCGGGCCAGCACCGCCGCCGGACGGGCGTGCAGGCCATTGGCATTGGGCAGGCTAAGGGGGCGGGAGAATAACACTTCGCCCTCGCCCTTCACTGGCGCGATGCCGGGCGTCGCGGCCAGGCTCAGGCTTAGCAACGTCTGGCCGCTTTCGACCCGCCCGTCAGCAGGCACGTGCAGGGTAAGGGGCTCACCGCTGACCAGCACCACCAGGGTCAACAAACTGCGGGCATGCAGGGCCAGATAGTCCGCATCGAACTCGATCAGCGCTTGCCCTGCCTGTACCTGTTCGCCTGCGCGGACCCGTGCGGTAAAGCCCTTGCCCGCCAGATTCACGGTGTCCAGGCCGATATGCAACAGAACCTGCACGCCATGTTCATCGGTAAGGCTGATGGCATGCCCGCTGTCCTGAACATTGCTAATCACTCCGGCCAACGGTGCGCAGAGCACGCTGGACGTCGGATCGATACACAGGCCATCACCGATCAGGCGACTGGAGAACACCGAATCGGGGACCCGGTCCAATGGCATCAGCACCCCTGATAACGGCGCGAGCAGTTCCAGGGAAGAGGTTGCGGTCATGACATCACCTTCTATCGTTATTCTTTGAAACGCCGGCAGGGCAAATGCCCCACCCGCATGAACTTATTGCCACCAGTACTCAATCTGCACACCCACGTTGGCGCCATTTCGCGCCCTACCGAAAGCCCCGGTATCGGACAACGCAGAGCCCGCCGCCCACTCGTTGGCCGCCCGCTGCGCTGCTTTGTTCCAACTAGCGTAGGTGTAGTAGAGACGGACTTCGGGACGCGCCCAAAAATCCGCGCCCTTGGGTGACCAGGTCGGGGCGAAGGTAAACTTGCTGAGCTTGCGGGTGCCGCCTGGCGCCTCGACCCGGTCATGGCCCAGCTCGGTAACCAGCTTGAATTGTTCGCTGATGGCGTAGGACGGGCGCACGCCAAGAGACATCCAGGTCTGGCCCTGGCCATCGGGACGAATGTCCTTCTGATAAACCGCCGCAACCTGCCCGCCAAAACGCCGGGTCACCTGCCAATCGAAGAACTCCACCGCGCGGTAGCTTTTGTTGCCGGTATCCAGATGCTTATCGCCGGTGTAGCCCAGGCCGGTGCCCGGCCCCTCGCCGTATTGCAGGGCAAACTTGTTCTTGCCACCCAGGAAGTCGTTGCGCACATGCTGCGCGGTGATCGCCCACCCTCGTTGGGTATCGCCATGCCGAGGGGCATCGATGTAACTGAAACCGAACTCCAGCTCACCCTCGGCGTGGGTCTTGAATCCTGCCACGTTGAAATCATGGCGATTGATAGAATCCTTCTGGTACAGGTTGTCCTTGCGCGAAAACGCATAGCTGTACTTCAGGTCGCCGATCCGCACATCCTCGACACCAGCGCCGGTAGCGCTCTGGTTCCAGTAGTAGAAATCGGAGATATGGATATCGTTTCGCTTGTAGTAACGACGCCCCGTCCACAGGGAACCGCCATTGAGCGACGGCATGTTCGACCAATGCGCGTACATTTGCGGCATACGCGCTGAACCGTGGTCATTGCCCTGGAATCTCAGGTCACGATCGTACTTGTTATAGAGCGAGGCCATGGCATCGACACTGAACACCGAGCCATCGTCGAGCGTCAGCAGATCCTGGCGCAGTTCCAGCTCCCCATAGTGCTCGCACTCATTGCCGAGGCGGTACTTGGATTGTGCGCCCGGTAACTGGAAACAACTTTGCGAACTGCTGTTGAGTGAACTTCCCAACCCGCTACGCAGGTATCCGGAGAACTCCAGGGAGTAAGCAGAGAATGGCAGCCCCAGGGATACACAGCCCACCACAAGGCTTCTATTTATTATTGTTTTCATGAACCACCTCATTATTTTTATTGTGATCAATGCTCAATTGTCAGGCGCAACCTCCCAGCGCACGATGTGGTGCGAACCGTATTTGACGAAGGATTTTTCCTACTTTTCTGACAGATACAGCACAAAAGACTCGTAGGGTCGCAGCAACAATTCGCGACCGTGTGCAGGACAATCCTGATAGTTGCTGATCACCACGCGCAGCTCTTGTCCCGGACTGAAGACTCCCTCAGGCAACAGGACCTCGCAGCTATCGGCGTAAAAGTTATTGATGACCAGCAGACGCTCGCCCTGCCCTTCGCGCACATAGGCCCAGACCCGTGGATGCTCGGGAAGCAACTGACGATAAACCCCTTCGACCATCAGCCTTTCGGTACGGCGCAAGGCCACCAGACGACGATAGTGATGCAGCACTGAGTCAGGCGTTTGTCGCTGTTGCTCGACGTTGATCTGCGCTGCATTCGACGGTACACCGATCCACGGCTGCACCGAACTGAAGCCGGCGTTCGGCCCTGCGCTCCACTGCATCGGTGTACGACCGTTATCACGGGACTTCTGCATGATCGCCGCCATGCTCTGTGCGTCGGACTCGCCGGCTTCACGCTTGATGCGGTAAATGTTCAGGGTCTCGACATCGCGGTACTGGGCGATATGGTCAAAGCCAGGATCGGTCATACCCAGTTCTTCACCCTGGTAGATGTAGGGCGTGCCCTGGAGAAAGTGCAGTGCGGTGGCGAGCATCTTGGCCGAAACCGTGCGGTACTCGCCGTCATTGCCAAATCGCGAGACCACCCGTGGCTGGTCGTGATTACACCAGAACAGGGCGTTCCAGCCGCCGCCAGCCTGCATGCCGAGCTGCCAGTCGGAAAGGATGCGCTTGAGTTCGAGGAAGTCGAAATCGGCGCGCACCCATTTCTCCATGTTCGGGTAATCGACCTTCAAGTGATGGAAGTTGAAGGTCATCGACAGCTCCCGCGACTCCGCACGCGAATAACGGATGCAGTGCTCCAGGCTGGTGGAAGACATTTCACCGACATTGATCAGATCATGACCGGCAAACACTTCCCGATGCATTTCCCGCAGGTACTCATGGACATTCGGACCGTCGGTGTAGAAACGCCGTCCGTCGCTGGCGTCCTCGGGGAAATCCGCCGGTTTGGAAATCAGGTTGATCACGTCGAGGCGAAAACCTCCGACGCCCTTGTCGCGCCAAAAGCGCATCATCTTGAAAACTTCCTGGCGCACCTTGGGGTTGTCCCAGTTCAGGTCGGCCTGGGTGTGATCGAACAAATGCAGGAAATACTGGCCGGTTTGCGCCTCGTACTCCCAGGCGCTACCGCCGAACTTGGACTGCCAGTTATTCGGCTGGTCGCGCCAGATGTAGAAGTCGCGGTACGGGTTGTCCAGGCTGCTGCGGGCCTGTTGGAACCAGGCGTGCTCGATGGACGTGTGATTGACCACAATATCGAGCATCAGCTTGATGCCGCGCCGTCCGGCTTCGGCGATCAACAACTCGCAGTCGGCCATGGTACCGTAGCTCGGGTCGATGGCGTAGTAGTCGCTGATGTCGTAACCGTTGTCACGTTGCGGCGACCCCAGGAACGGAGTGATCCACAGGTAATCGACGCCCAGCCACTTCAGGTAGTCGAGCTTGTCGACCACCCCCAGCAGATCGCCGGTGGCCTGGCCTGCATGACTATGGAAGCTCTTCGGGTAGATCTGATAGATCACCGAATGTTGCCAGTCTTGCATGGGAATTCCCTTGTCGTCAGTGGCGTCGGTATCGGGCTTGCACCTCAAGCGACGCGGTAGCCGGGACGGACGATCTTCACGCTCAAGCCGCAGGTGAGGACAAAAGGCACGACAATCGCGATCAGCATGCCGACAATAAACATCGGGATGAACGACGGAATGATCGAAATGAACCCCGGCAAACCGCCAACGCCGATGGCCGAGGCCAGCACCTGGTTCAGCGAAAGCAACACGCTGGCGAGTGCCGAGCCGATCAGCGCGCAGTAGAACGGAAACTTGTAGCGCAGGTTGACGCCGAACATCGCCGGTTCCGTGATACCGAAGTAGGCGGAGATCGCCGAGGTCGAGGCCATGCCGCGGTCGCGGGCATTGCGGCTCATGTAGAACACGGCGAAGGCCGCGCTGCCCTGGGCCAGATTGGACATAACGATCATCGGCCAGATAAAAGTGCCGCCATGGCCCGAGATCAATTGCAGGTCCACCGCGAGGAACATGTGGTGCATGCCGGTGATCACCAGCGGCGCATAGAGCAAGCCGAAGATCACACCACCGAGCGCCGGCGCCACGTCGAACAGCCAGACCATCCCTTCGGTGATCAGGATCCCCAGGTGGCGGGTCACCGGACCGATGATCGCCAGCGCCAGGACACCGGTGACGACGATGGTGGTGATCGGCACCACAAGCAGTTGAATGGCATTGGGCACTCGCGCCCGCAGCCACTTCTCGATCACGCTCATGACATAGGCGGCCATCAGGATCGGCAGAATCTGTCCCTGGTAGCCGACTTTCTCGATACGAAACCAGCCGAAGATATCGAAGTACGGCAGGCTTTGGCCGTCCAGGCCGGCGACCGCCTTACCGTAGTTCCAGGCATTGAGCAGGTCCGGATGGACCAGCATCAGGCCCAGGACGATACCGAGGATTTCGCTGCCGCCAAAGCGCTTGGCCGCCGACCAGCCGACCAGCGCCGGGAGGAACACGAAGGCCGTGTTGGCCATCAGATTGATCAGGCTCCACAGGCCGTCCAGCGACGGATAGGCCTCGAGCAGCGTTTTGTCGTCGATGAACATGCCCTTGGCGCCCATGAGGTTGTTCACCCCCATCAGCAGCCCGGCAATGATCAGCGCCGGCAGGATAGGCATGAACACATCGGAAAACACCCGCACCAGCCGCTGTATGGCGTGGGTCTTGTCGGCCCCTTTCTGCTTGACGTCAGCAATGGTCGACACCGCCAGGCCCGTGAGCTCGCGCAACGCGGCGTAGACTTTTTCCACCTCACCGGGGCCGATGACGATCTGAAACAGGCCAGCGCTAAAGAATGAGCCCTTGACCAGCTCGATCGCGGACAGGGCGACCTTGTCGACCTTATTCGGGTCTTTGAGCGCCAGCCGCAGACGGGTGACACAATGAGCGGCCTGCTCGAGGTTTTCGGCGCCGCCGAGACTTTGCAGCAGCTCGCGAGCGATATTCGGATAGTCGTGGCTCATACTTTTCTTCCGCTGTTTCTTGTTATTGGAAAGGCTTGGCAGCACATAGAAACAAAAAATACTCGTCTATACGAGTTAAAGCAATAACTCGTATAGACGAGTTGAGCGTTTATTGGCAAACGACCCGACAAATGGACAAAGCTTCGGCCTGCCCTTAAGGTTTCATGCCTTGGGGCACCGCGCCCGCTACGCTATCAGCCGGCGACGTCCAATCCAGAGCGAACACCATGAGCAAATACAACCAGATCTACAACGATCTGCTTGCCAGCATCACCACGGAGCAATTGGAAAAAGGCGATCGGCTGCCCTCGGAAACCGAACTGATGAACCGCTATCAAGCCAGTCGCGGCACGGTGCGCAAGTCTATCGAGCAACTGCAGGAGCGCGGGTTCGCGCAAAAAATCCATGGCAAGGGCACCTTCGTGCTGTCACGCAGCCCCATCGAGTTCCAACTCGGCGGCATCGTCAGCTTCCAGGAAGCCCATGTGAGCATGGGCAGCCATATCGGCACCGAAGTCGTGGAGTTCAGCGAAATCCCGCTGACGGGCGCCCTGCGGGAACGCTTTCAGGCCGAACCCGACAGTCCGCTGATCCGCATCAAGCGGGTGCGGCGCATTGATGGCAAACGGATCATTCTCGATATCAACCATTTCCTCGCCGAGCTGATTCCCGGCCTGACGCGGGACATTGCCGAGCACTCGATCTATGCCTATATCGAGCAGACCCTGCGACTGAGCATCAGTTTCGCCGAGCGCACCATCGAAGCGGAGCGTTGTGGCAAGGACGATCAGCAACACCTGGACCTGGATGGAGCCAGCCATGTGATCGTAGTGAAGAACCAGACCTTCCTGCAGGATGGCCGGCAATTCGAGTACACCGAGTCGCGGCATACCCTGGACAAGTTCTACTTTTCGGACGTGGCCAGGCGCTAGAATCTGTAGGAAATGTTTTCGAGCGAAGGCCAGGCCAGGCGAAAGCAGGCGAGCCAGCGCCGTCGACGGATGCTCAATGAGCATGACGAGCCGACCTTCAACCCCGCATGGGCGAACGCAGATGCATTTCGTACAGAGCCTAAGGCATAAGCGGCGATGCCGAGGTATTGTTGGCGCTTGCCCACTGGGCCAGAAATTTCGCGATCCGGTCCTCAATGTGGCTCTCGACGGTTCGCAATCGGAGCAACGGTATACCGCTCTTCATCAGGATGCTGTTTTTCAACTGATCCCGCGCAGCCTGCAGCGTCGTGTCGTGATACCCACCATCGACTTCAATGACACCCAAAGGTGTTTTTCCTACCCGGAAATAGAGTACGAAATCGCAACTGGCGCGGTTTCTCATGAAGTTTCGCTCGGGCGGCGTCAATGCCTCGTTGTCCGCTGAAACCAACTGATTCAAGCGGATCTGGGCATGGAACGTCATCGCCTGATTGCCTTCGCGAGATAACGCCTCACGCAGCAGCTGTGCGACGATCTGCTCGGACTTGAATCGCGAGTCGCTCGGTCGCAATCGGGCATTGAGCCTTTCCAGGGATTGATCGTATGCCTTGTAGAGCAGATCAAAAGCGCAAATGAGCAGTGAACGATGAATCTGTTGCTCGCCAGCGTAATACTCCATGTAACGCACCAGGGCAGCGATATGACCGTTGTTCTCGGTAAAGACGTCGTCGCCGGTCACTAGCGTAAAGCGAGTCTTGGCTCTCGATACCGCCACATTGACCAGATGTGGATTATCCACAAAACCGAGGTTTCGCTGACTGTATTGTTTTTTATCCAGCACGGTGGAAAAAACAATTTCGTCGCACTCGCGCCCTTGGAATTTGTGCACGGTATTCTTGACGAAATGCTCTGGCAAATGCGTCTGCGAAAGAGCAACCTGCGCTCTGTACGGAGCAATGAATCCTCTGCTGTTGGCATTGTCCCAATCACTCTCGCCATCCCACTTCAGCATTTCGAGCACTGAATCCAACTCTCTAAGGTTGGCATTCTTTCGTGTGTGATTGCCCTGGGCGGTGACGAGCAGCTGCAATGGCTTTTCACCTGAATCGTATGTCATCGGGATAAGCTGGTTGTCGTAAAACTGCTGATTGCAGAACTGGATGATCCTGGGATGGCAACGATAATGCTCCTTGAGCAGCGTCATCGGAACCGAGTCATTGAAAACACTGACGCAGGAATCGAGCAGGCTGTATTTCTCGCAATCATAGGCGTCGGCGGCAGCGGCGATACCCAGTTTCGCCGGGATATGCGGCAATTGTTTGCGATCGCCAACGACAATAAGGTTTCTGGCGCAACCCAATGCCAGTATTCCCGGCACGATGTCCTGCTGCGAAGCCTCGTCGATGATGACATAGTCGAGAAGTGCACCACGGCCGATCGAGTTGATAATGGAATGCGTGCTGCTACCCAAGATCGGGTAGCGTTTCAGAAATTTATCAAAGTTATTCCGATAGCTGTCCGAATCGAATTCCTGGTGGACGCCGGCATGCTGATAAAGATGGTGTTTCAGATGGGCCATCGAAGCGCTGGTCAGCTCCTCCAACAATGTCTTGAAGTTACCTCGCTCCAATACTTCCCGACAGCTTGCCCATGCAGACTTTTTATCCTGTAGCGACCTCTCATAAAAATGTAGCTGCAAGGAATAGATCAGGGATTGACGCTTGCCCCAATCATCGAAAGGCTTCATGCGTAGGATTCTGAAATTCAACAGCAACTCGATCCTGTCCCTTAGCCTGATACGGTTGTGCGCAAGGTGGGTCATATAAGCCATCAGATCCACGCTGCTTTTTGCAGACAACTTGTACTTGCCCAAGGGAACAGGGGCTGTCGCCATGTTCTCGCGCTGCCATTGCAACAGATATTGTTGCTCTATCGTCAACTCATCGATCTCGCCCTGCAACCGCGCCAACTCGTTCTGGGCATGAAGAAACTGCTTCAAGCGCTGGAGAACGGCTTGAATGTGCTGCATATCGGGGGCGGATCCGCTGGCTGCCGAGGGTATGGCCGCCAGGTCGTTGAAAAAGCTTTTGCGATTCTCCGTACTACCCAGCTTGGCAAGCAGATAATCCAGCCCGACTTTGCCTAGCTTTTCATAGACGTTCTCCACCGCCGCATTGTTATTCGACAGAATCGCGACGGTTTTTCCGCGTAATACAATATTGGCGATGATGTTTAATATTGTCTGGGTTTTCCCGGTGCCTGGAGGACCTTCGATCAAGCTGATCTGAGAGCTGAAGGCCCGTTCTACTGCGTCGAGTTGGCTTTCGTTGACGCCGAAAGGGTAGATAAAACCGCCCTCAGACTGCCGCGATTGACTTTGCCCCGTGCAATAGGCGTGCAATGCCGTATCGCCATGGGAGAGCACCTTATCCAATTGGCGCAATACATTCTCGGCGATGGCTTTGTCCTGCGGCGTTGCCCGTTCTATCCGCGCATTTGCCACAGAAACGAAATAGCGAAAGACTGCTTCGTCCTTGAGCGTGGTCTGCGCAACGAACACAACATCATCCAGCTTGTTGACGTAGCTCTTCTGCCCTCCCGGGTATTTAACGACGGCATACTTCTCCCCATAGATATGCGCACTGTCCACGGGATTGAACTCCGCCTGCTTTTTCTGCATGAGAAGCTTTCCCTGTAGCACCTGGGTGGGGACGACTCGGCAAGCGCTCAATGGGCGACTGGACTCCCCGCCCGAGCGAAAATAACAAGTCAGTATCGGCTCTGTACCTTGAGTATTCGGCCGTATCCTCCAGTCACGGAGCTTTCCGGTTTGATCTTCACCATCCATGTAGATAGAAATCATATGATTTTATGCAAAAATTGCTCGGAGGAAGGAAACGTCACAATGGTTTCAGAATATCCCTGGATAGCCTCATTACGCCATTATTCATCCACTCCTGACCTGCGGTGACTCGTCATGGCCGTCGTCGCCATAGGGGCTGGCTGAGTGTTCTTATGCTCCCGCAACAGCCGCAAACCATCCTAGGTAAAAACGGGTTTCGCCCAGCCAATAGCCGATGCGGTCACGCTCGGTCTTGCCGATACGCCGGTCCAGCGGACGCTAGGTCATGTTCACGAGCGTTTCCCGTTCGCCTGACGGGAGGTGATGAGCAAACACTGCTAGAGATGCGAGGGCCGAGCTGAGAAAAAACGGACATCCGAAGAAGGTTAAGTTAAGTGCCGTCCAAATCTGTCCGATTTTTTGACGCCCCGGTCGACCGGGCGACGTCAGCAAATCCCCCGAAATACAACATCAATCCGCGACCATAGACAGTATATGCGGGCCACAAAGGTCTGAAATTACAGCAACTTAATGAATCCATACCTATCGATCTCCACGCTTATAAAGTAGGGTATTTTATCCATTCAATCATTGTCTACACGCTATCCCACAGAGCCATGAGAAACATCATGTCACCATGTACGGAGAAACTTAATTGTCACATCTACATAGCACTATAGACATATGCCTGCTAGCCTGGAATTTCTGAAAGAAAGCACCTCAACCAGCTTTCCACATGATGTCGGAATGATACTTTTCGATCCGATCATAACGTCGGATCAGATGTGAGCTGTTCAAGCGCCAGTATCGTCAGAGGCGAGTTATCACGATTAATTTAATTTTGCGTGAGGACTCAGAAATATTCCATCGCCTATACTCGGGCCCAACGAATAACGAATGGAAGCCAGATATGTCGCAGTCATCTGCTTCACCCAGAGCCAACCATCCACGCTGGCTAAGGCTTACTCATTGGCTCAACGCGTTGGCGGTGCTGGTGATGGTCACCAGCGGTTGGCGTATTTACAACGCCTCGCCGATCTACGAATTCAGTTTTCCCAAGTCGATTACCCTCGGCGGTTGGCTCGGCGGCGCGTTGCAATGGCATTTCGCGGCAATGTGGTTTCTGGCGATCAACGGCCTGATTTACTTGATCTTCAATCTCTTCAGTGGGCGCCTGAAGCGGCGTTTCTTCCCGGTGTCACCCAAAGGAGTACTGCATGATTTGTGGGCGGCCGCGCGCGGAAAGCTCGGGCACGCCGACCTCAATCAATACAATCAAGTGCAACGACTGGCTTACCTGTTCGTGATGGTCGACATCGCATTGCTAGTGCTGTCCGGGCTGGTGTTGTGGAAGTCGGTGCAGTTTCCATTACTGCGTGAACTGCTGTGGGGTTACGAAGGGGCGCGCCGCGTGCATTTCTTCACCATGGCACTGTTGGTGGCCTTCGTGATGGTGCACTTGGTGATGGTCGCGCTGGTTCCGAAAACACTGTTGGCCATGATCGTCACCCGCAAGGAGCAGGTATGAAAAAACGTATCCAGATACCTGGGCTGGACGAGACTTCGATCCTGATCGACGCCCGCAAGATCCTTGCCCCGCAAATCGAAGACCGCTCGCGCCGCTCGTTTCTGCTGCGTGGCCTGACCCTTGGAAGTGTGGCGATGTTGTCCGGTTGCAACATCACCGACAACGAAAGCGTCGACACCGCGTTGTCGTCCATGTCGCGTTTTAATGACCGGGTGCAAGGCTGGCTGTTCAACCCAAACGCGATGGCCCCGACTTATCCCGAATCGATGATCACCCGACCCTTTCCCTTCAATGCCTTTTACGGCATCGATGAAGCGCCGACGGTGGAAGAGGAAAGCTATCGCCTGGAAGTCACCGGCCTGGTCGCCGACAAGCGCAACTGGCGCCTTGAAGAGTTACGCGCCATGGCCCAGACCGAGCAGATCACCCGGCACATTTGCGTCGAAGGCTGGAGTGCGATCGGGCGTTGGGGGGGCGTGCGCTTCAGCGACTTTCTGAAACGGGTTGGAGCCGACACCGACGCCAAATATGTCGGGTTCAAATGCGCCGACGATTACTACACCAGCATCGACATGGCCACCGCGTTGCACGCGCAGACGTTGCTGACGCTGACCTATGACGGCGCGGTGCTGCCGCGCGAATACGGCTTCCCGATGAAGCTGCGCATGCCCACCAAACTCGGCTACAAGAATCCCAAACACATTCAGGCGATTTTCGTCAGCAACACCTACAGCGGTGGCTACTGGGAAGACCAGGGCTACAACTGGTTCGGTGGTAGTTGATCAGTGCCTAATCCTTTCACCCGTCCATAAACCCATGTTCCAAGGAGTATCATCATGAAGAAGTTGACTACCGTTGTTCTGTCCATGTGCCTGGCCGTTGGTGCCGCCAGTGTTTTTGCTGCTGACACTATGAGCCACGACAGCATGAGCAAAGACTCTATGTCCAAAGACGGCATGTCCAAGGATGCGATGAAGAAAGATGCAATGAAGAAAGATGGAATGTCCAAAGACGGTATGTCTAAAGACGGCATGTCCAAAGATGCGAT
The DNA here is from genome assembly GCF_900109755.1 of Pseudomonas agarici. Taxonomy (GTDB): domain Bacteria; phylum Pseudomonadota; class Gammaproteobacteria; order Pseudomonadales; family Pseudomonadaceae; genus Aquipseudomonas; species Aquipseudomonas agarici. The sequence continues at coordinate 36,235 of NZ_FOAR01000026.1, forward strand.
GAAGAAAGATGAAATGTCCAAGGACGCCATGAAAAAAGGCGGAATGTCGCAGTAATTCCGATCACCGCGGTCCCTATGGGACCGAGCCTGAATTGATCACGTTGTAGAAGCTCTGAGCTGATCTGACAGTTACTGGATTTGCGGCCATGACTGTCAGGTCAGATTCACTTGATCATTGTGGCTTGCCAGTTTTCTTTCCCTTCGTAAGCGTCTCGACCGGTCGAAGGAGAGCAAGACGACACAACCTTGACCGCGTATTCGTTGGTTGCCCAGGCAGCAAGCAGAATGCGTCCTTCGCCGTAAATTCCAGTCACCGCAACTGCGCTTCGCGGGTGCGCTGCAGCCCCAGCACGCACAGTGCCGCACACGCCTTCCTCGCCTTCAAGGCATCAGCCAAGCCCGCCCTGGGCGGCCTGCCGCAAGCTCGATTTCAAAGATCGGATTGCACCATCCAAATCTCGGGATCAGGGCCGCCTGCCGTTTTGAGCGAGGGCGTTCCAGCAGGCGTCAGCACATAGCCTTCAGGGTCGCGGCAGACAGGCTACGACGCGCCAGTACCACGAAGATTCGGAGATCCAGCCAGTCGATGTCTGTGCGTTTTTTATCAGCCATTGATCGGAGATAGCTAATTTTCCAGCTCTCGATAGGGACGTACATTCTGGTCAACGCGCAAACATAAAGGAGTTCAACAATGTCAGAGATCAAGAAAGTAGCCATCATCACTGGCGCCTCGCAGAGCATGGGTGAGGGCATCGTGAATGGGTTTCGTGCTCGCGGTTACGGCGTCGTCGCCACGTCGCGCTCGATCCAGCCCTCGACCGATCCAGACCTGGTGACCGTCCGCGGCGACATCGGCGACCCGCAGACAGGCGCACGTCTGGTCGCGGCAGCGCTCGACAGGTTCGGTCGCATTGACACACTGGTGAACAACGCCGGTATCTTCATCGGCAAGCCGTTCACCGAATATACGGAAGAGGACTATCGGCTCAAGCTGAAGACCAATCTCGATGGCTTTTTCTTTACCACCCAGCATGTCATCCCCGTGATGCTTGAGCAGGGCAGCGGCCATGTCGTCCAGATCACGGCGTCGGCGGCGGAATTCGCCGTTTCGAGCTCCCCTGCCTTTATCGCCATGCTGACGAAGGGCGGAATGAACTCTGCCACCAAGAGTCTAGCGATCGAGTACGCCAAGCGCGGCATCCGCGTGAACGCCGTTGCTCCCGGAATCATTCGCACGCCCATGCACGATCCGCAGATCGTCGAACAATTGGCCGCGTTCCACCCCATGAACAAGCTGGGCGAAGTCGAGGACATCGTTCGGGCTGTGCTCTATCTTGAGGACGCCACTTTCTCGACCGGTGAAATCCTCCACGTCGATGGCGGCCTTATCGCCGGTCGCTAACCCAACCCTCAAGGGGAGAGCGCAATGGGTGCGCTCCCCACCTTCTAGGAGAGACATATGCCAATCGTGAACATACTTGTGACCCGTGAGGGTGCGAAACGCACCACCAGCGAGCAAAAGGCCGCAGTCTACAAAGGGGTCGCCGACCTGCTCTTCGACGTCATGGGCAAGCCGCGTGAGGAGACAACCGTTATCTTTCACGAACATGAGATAGACGACCTCGGAAAAGGCGGCCTGCCGCTGGCAGAGTATCTAAGCCGTCACGCTGGGGATCGTCAGAAAGACTCCTGACGTGGGACGCAGAGCGTCTCGGGCAAGCGACACCGGCACGAGACGCCGAAATGACAACGCCCCGAAACATCGGTGAAGACCGGGTGGCCTCCTACAGGCCGCCCACGTCAGCCCGCGCGATCCGATGTCTCCACTACCGGCCCCATTCAGAGGAGTGTCTCAGATGACAACCACGCATGTAGACGCCTATTTCAAGGCGCTGAGCAACAAAGATAATCTGCAGATCCTTCCGCATCTTGCGGAAAACATCGTTCTTCTCGGTCCTATCTTTCCTGAACCCACCGAAGGGAAGGACGCGGTCGCAGAGGTCCTTTCCGGGTTTCTCGAGACCATCGACACCCTGGAGGTCAACCTGAGGTTTACATCGGATCGGGACGTGGCCGTCTTTTTCACTTTCACGTGCAATGGAATCACGGTCAAGGGGAACGAGCATCTGCACCTGGACGAACACGGTCTCATCGACCAGATCGAGGTCGCGTGGCGGCCACTTCCCAGCGCAGTGCTCGTCCAGGAGGTGTTCGCCAACAAGCTGGGCTTCGAGCCGATGCGCCTCGTCCCCGCGTCGGCCACTTAATCCACCACTCTGCCGGGCGATCAGAGGGCCCTCAAGAAAGGGATTTTTTTCGCTAAGACTTCAAGTGCAGCCGATTGCGCCGAGAAAGGCGCAACTGATGAGAGAGCTATATGCTTGAATCCGAGCTTGGAATCGCGGCAAAACTACGCCCTCTCGGGACTTTCGAAGAGTACTTCTGGCTTGTGGAGCGAAAAACGCCGCGCACAATAGTGGTCGTCGCCGCGCTGGAGGGCCCGACAACGATCGACGGGTGGCGAACGGCACTGAATGCACTTCAAGCGCATCATCCAATACTTTCGGCGCGCGTTCGAAAGTCCCCTGGTTTTCGCCCTTGCTTTGTCACGGCTCCTGGCGTCGATCTGCCGCTGGAAGTATTGCCATTCGGCTCCGCCCAATCATTGCTCGACTACTGCGCGAAAGAACTCGAAACTGGTTTCGCCGAGAATGAGCTGCTTTTACGAGCTACCGTCCTGCACGAAAAGCATCGTTCCACGTTAGTGCTGGCTGCCGATCATGTGGCTTTCGATGGCAGATCGCTGGTCTACTTGATCCGCGACTTAATTAGCTCGCTCGCAGGAAAGGATCTGGGAAAGCAAAAGCCCTTTTTGCCTTCGCTAGACGAGTTGCTTGGCTTGCACGGTGCAGACATTTATTCAACGCCCTCACCAGCATACAGCGGGTTTTCCGAACCGATTGAACACCCTGTCACTCAATTGGCAGCTCAACATCAATTGGAGCAAATCTCGTTAGCGCCGCAGACCGTGGCCGCGATAACGGAACGCGCACGCCAAGAACAAACGACCGTTCATGGTGCGCTGACTGCCGGGATTTTAATTGCAGGGCGAGCAAAATCCCAGCGTTGGGCCGAAACAGCGATTCGCTGTGTAAGCCCCATTGACAACCGAAAAATGCTGGGCATCGGTGACATTCCGGGTGTTCTACTGACCCTCGCCCACACCGAACTCGAATCGGCAAAGCCATACGACTTTTGGGATCTGGCGCGACAGGTGAGAAGTGATGTTTCAGCGTTGGGAAACATTCAGGCCGCTGCCCGCAGCTTTGCGCCTTTGCGAGAAACGCTCAGCGCCGAAATGGCCCCCAGCCATATATCAGAAGCGGCTGACCGGCGTGCGCAGGCGTTGATGGTGACCAATTACGGGCGACTTGCGATACCGTCTGAGTATGGGCCGCTGCGCTTGTTGTTCATCCGCCCGATGATAACCAGTGGAGTTTCGCACACGCAGACCGTCTCGCTCGCAACACTCGATGGACTTCTCTGCATGACCAATGTCAGCGCCGAACCCATTTCCGATCTTCTAATAGGGGCAAGAGATCTCATCATTTCGCAGCTGCGCTGAATGCATCCGGAATGATGTGGCTCGGCAGCTTAAGTAACACCTCCTCTTAGCGCACGAAAAAGTCCGTTTATTGAGGGCAGCCTGAATCGCCCCGTACCATGCCGCACAAACACGGCGCTTGGCGATGCACAAAGCCGCCAGAATTTGCCAGACCCAAAAAGCCAAAAATCCGCAATTACGCGGGCTTCAGGGGTATTTTTGCCAATCGCTGCCGGTCTGCCGTTCTATGCGGGATGCGGGATGCCGGATGCCGGATGCCGGATGCCGGATGCCGGATGCCGGATCATTCTCACTCTATTATCAATAACAAATAAAAATAGATATAAATCATTGAATTATAAAATTTATAAGCTCAGACACCTTGAAATATACCATTCCGATCATGGCTGATGCTTGCAGGCATTCCGATCACACACGCCTGTCGATTGGCAAGGCTCATGGTCATCTCTCAACGTGCGACTAACCCAAGCACACGTCGGGCTGGTAATTTGAGCGCAAATTCAGTTAGTGTCTTTGCCTCAGATTTTGTGAATAGCAGGGAGCTACCATGTCCTTTGATGCATTTATGAAGGTTGATGGCGTTGAGGGCGAGTCGCTTGACGATGGGCACAAAGGTTGGATCGAACTGCTTTCATACCACTACGACGCCATGCAGTCCATCAGTCAAACAGCCCGCTCCAGTGGTGGTGCCTCCGCTGGAGGTGTTTCCCTCGGAGACTTCCAAATCAGCAAGTACATTGACCGTGCGACTCCTAAGCTATTTGAGCTTTGCTGCGGAGGGTAGCATATCAAAACCGTGACCATTCGAGTCCATCGTGCCGGGACTGAAAAATTCAAGTACTTGGACATCGTGCTGGAAGAGGTGCTGATCGCGTTGGTCAGCGGACAGGGCGCAGAACAGTCCGGCTTCCCTGTTGAAGTCGTAACCCTAAATTACGGACGTATCAAATTCGAATACTCACAACAGCGTCGTGCCGATGGTGGAAGCGCAGGCATCGTTTCTGGTGGTTGGGACAGGACCGCTAACAAGCCATTTGCGTAAGGAAACGCATTATGTCTGATGATGGAAGTTTTCGCGTCATCCTCAATTTTGCTCAGATGGCTGCAATACTTACGCACGAGTCACTTACACCCGCTGAGATTATGTCCAATCGTATATTTGGAAGCCTTCGGCTTGTCGGCGGGATTATCGAGCTCGCAGGTTCAAGTGTGCTGTGTGCGTTACCTGAGCCAACGATGATTTCAAAAGTCGGGTGCGTTGCAATGGGGGTTCACGCTTCTGATCAACTTTCAGCTGCCTCTACGCAAATTGTGACAGGCCAGCAAACTGACTCATATGCATTCAAAGCTGGAGCGACGGCGGCTGAGGCTTTAGGTGCCTCTCGAGCAACAGGCCAGGTTATTGGGTTAGCTACCGAGTTCGTAGTGCCTTTAACTACTGCATCTATGTACAACGCTTTTCGAGTTTCCTCGGTACGTGCTGGCAGGATGAGCATTACTACAAGCGAGAAGCCACTCCACGCACCAAACAACAGTATCGGCGGACATACTAAGAAGCTCCACTTCCAAAAAGATATTGCAGCACTGCAGTTGCGCTTAAAAAAGGTAAAATCAGCGAGTGTTATGTCTACATTCGAAAAAATGGATATTGCGGAATGGGCAGTAAGCCAGTCACTGAAAGCAAATCGACTTAGAATCTTGATGCATTCTAAAACTCAATTTATTCGCAAGAGCAATCGGCTAATTTTGGATTTTGACGCGAAACAGGTTGTAGGATGGGGTATCCATCGCTCCGCCCAAAATACTCCAGTCAGCATGACAAAGTTGAGAGTTATCATAGAATTCGAAGAATACAACTATATGCCAAGATATATCCTTACTGCCTTTCCGATACTTTGAGGTTTTTGTAATGCGTGGATATATGGAATTGATAGACCTCATGAAGAGTCTGGGTGACGGAATACTCGACTATCTCCCTGAAGACCAAAGAACCGGACAGCTTACCGTCGAAGAAATAATCGACCAATGGATGGCGAAAAAGTCATATTTTTCCGCCCTTTCGCTAAGAAAGGATGTTACAAATTATATAAAGCTTCAACGGTCCGGAAATTTCGAAGTTGATGAGATATTGTCATGGTACGACCTTTGTTTCATCCCTGAGAGATTCGGTGTTGAAGAGCATATTTTTCTTACTAGCATCCTCGGCTTGATTGATTTTCATATTGAGAAAAAGAGAAAAGCCTTCTTTGTTAAGTGTTTTGGCTGGTTAGGCTACAAATAAAGATTCTACGTGTACGAATGATACTAACGGCTACATAAACCATGAGAATGGGCAGGAAAGAGTATTTAATACTGGCAACTCAGTTCCTGACTGACATCTCCAAGCTTAGCACTCTCGATACCATGCCGGCATTGCTAATGCCGATTATGGTATCGAGGCACTTGTGCTGATGCCAACCATCCGCGCCATGAAAAACGCCATTAATGACACAGTAAAAGTCACTACCTATCCTTATTTTCACAACAAAATCAGATAGTTGCGAATACCCCCTACACTCTGAGATCAATCGCTGAAGAAATTCCACACCCGTGAAGGCCGCGTAGACGCGGACGCTAGCCGGATCACTAAAGTCTTCTTTGAGCACCCTAAACTATCGAATTTCGGGCACGATCACCAAGAAAGTGCGATTAGGCGAGGCAAGAACTTATAAAAAATCGGTTGGAGAATGATATTCATAGGATAGTGAGTATTAAAAATCATATGACTTCGGAGGGTTTAGAATATGTACACCCTCCGTTTGGGCAAGAAACATCCTTCATTGAAGATTATTTCGAAGGAGACTTGTATGCATTTCTAACGAATGTTTTAAGCTTGCTTGATAACGAGTACAAAGCCCGCTCACGAAATTTCTTATCAGGATTTACAGGGCGTGGCTGAAAGCTTTATGTCATCCACAACCAAAGTTTTTCCGAGTTGGTAGCAATCTAAACAGTAGAAGCGAGTCGCCTCATAATCATGATATATTAGCACTCTCGATATCATGCTGACATTACTAAGCCGTACATTGTAGGCATTCTCTACTAATGCCTACAATGTACGCCATGAAAAACGCCATTGATGATGCAGTAAAATTCACCATCTATTCTCATGTTCACAATAAAATTAGATAGTTGAGGATACCCTCTACTCCCACTCGATTATAAATTTCGATAAAAATTATATATAAATCAGCATGTTATTTTCACGAAAATTCAAGATACCATGAAAAATACCATGCTCGATTCTGCGAACCGCAGGCCGACCGTGAATTAGGGTCTGTGGGGATTCATCTTGAGTTGACGACAGCACCAGCGAGGTAGACCATGGCTTCGAAACTCTGATCGGTTTTGCATGCCCGCATGGCGATGCGTTTGAACTCTTTGAGTTTGCAGAAGAAGTTCTCGATGAGGAGGCGCTAGGCGTAGATGTCAGCATCTATCCTGAGCTTCTGCGCACGTGCGGGGTGCTGCGAGCTGACGACCCGGGCGCCGCGGTCGTTCAGTTCGGCAACCAGCGCGCTGCTGTCGAAGGTCTTGTCGGCGATCAGCCCGTCGAAGGCGATCCCATTGATCAGTGGTGGTACCTCGACGCTGTCATGGCGCTGACCCGGCATCAGACGGAAGCTCACGAGGTTGCCCAGGGTATCGGTGAGCGCCAGTATCTTTGTTGTCATGCAACCTTTGGAGCGGCCAATGGCCTGACTCGAACTTCCCCTTTTGCGCCTTGGCCATGGCCATGGACCTTGACAATTGTCGCATCGACCATGACATATTCCAGGTCGGGTTCGTCCGAGATCGCGTCGAATATGCGCCTGAAAACATCGGCTTCCCGCCAATCGCGAAAACGACGGAATGCCGTGTTCCAGTTGCCGAACCGATCCGGCAGATCACACCGCGAACTGCCTGTGCGCACGATCCACAGCACTGCCTCCAGAAACAGTCGATTGTCTTTCCCGCTGCGACCGGGGTCGCTTGGCTTACCAAGGCAGTGCGGCTCGATCTTCACCCATTGGGCATCCGTCAGAACATCTCGATCCATCCGAAGTATGAATCATATCCGCGTCAATTTATGAATCGCCACAGACCCTAGCGATTTATTCAGAAATCTCGTCTACGGTCCTGGTGTCCTGGAGCGTATTGAGGGTCTTGAACTGACGCTGCTCAATGCTGCTATCATTCATTTTTCAATCATGAGAAGGGGCCGACCGCGATGAAAACTGGACTACTTCTGATTGGCGCGCTTGTGACTGTGGGATTGGTTTGCCCCCCCTTCGCTGCCGAAGCGCAGACTCAACAGACGCTGGATAATGAAGATCCGGTGATCGGTGCAAAAAAGGCATGCGACGGTTTCGGCGCTTTGGCTGCAAAGAGCACTACGGACCAGTTGGTCAATGGCTTCTACACCGAAAACGCGATGTACATCGGCCCGACGCTACCTGGAGGCATACTGATCGGTCGGGAAGCTATTCGAAAAAGCTATGCGGAATCACCTGCAGACGTCACTTTCAAAGGCGTCTGCGAGCATGCCCAGAAGCTCAGCGACACAGTTGTTGCCATTAGCGGTCATTGGACCACAACCCCGAACGACCCGCACAAGGGCGAGGGAAGCAAAGGCAGTTTCGCCCTTACCTTCGTAAAAGAAGATGGGAAATGGCTCACGGCGGTGGACAGCTGGAACATTGAACAGCCGGCTCCGCCGGCCAAGGCCCCGTAGCGGGCTGGCGAGAGACCTTGGGTTGCCGCGAGGTCGAGGGCGCGGTTGAGCACTGCGATGACGGGGTAGGCGATTTCTACAGCGTCTATCTCCATTTCGATCCGGAGTGGCAAGACGATCCGATCGGCTTGCACGGTGTCACGTGTATCGCCGACTGCCCTACATTTCGCGAAGCACTGGACTTCGCCGAAGAGCAGGCCGCGCGTTGGTTGTTTTCGATCAAACCCGGGAGCAGCGCGAATAGGCGCGTTAGCCGGGCCGCAGGCGCACCAGATTGATCTCTTCGAGCACAAACTGACCCGCAAATTTCATCGAGGAGCTGTGGCGAGTGATTTCCGAGGTTCAGCCGTCAATTTGTAGTGGTCTAATGATCCCGGACACTCATTTAGGCGAGAATGCTCGCCAGAACGAGGTGTCAGATGACCAAACAACGCCGTACCTTTTCCCCTGAATTCAAGCGCGAGGCTGCCGACCTCGTTCTCAAGCAGGATTACAGCCTCATTGAGGCCAGCCGCTCGCTTGGTATCGGCGAGTCGGCTTTGCGCCGATGGGTCGACCAGGTGCAGCAAGAACGCACGGGCGTCACCCCGCAGAGCAAAGCGCTGACCCCGGAGCAGCAGAAAATCCAAGAGCTGGAAGCCCGAATTGCTCGCCTTGAGCGGGAAAAATCGATCTTAAAAAAGGCTACCGCGCTCTTGATGTCGGAAGATCTCGAGCGTTCGCGCTGATTGACCAGTTGAGCATCCACGAGCCGGTTGATTGGCTGTGCAAGGTGTTTGAAGTGACCCGCTCGTGCTACTACGCTCGGCGTCTCAGGCGCCGCACACCGGATATAGAACGCCTTCGATTGCGCAGTCGGGTGAACGAGTTGTTCACCAGAGGCCGCAGTGCTCCCGGTAGCCGTAGCATCATGGCCATGATGCAGGACGACGGTGAGCAGATCGGGCGATTCAAGGTACGCAGCCTGATGCGTGAGCTGGAGTTGGTCAGCAAACAACCGGGATCGCATGCTTACAAAAAGGCGACGATCGAGCGGCCCGACATCCCTAATATTTTGAACCGGGAGTTTGATGTGCCTGCTCCTGACAACGTCTGGTGTGGCGATATCACTTACATCTGGGCTCAAGGGAAATGGCAGTATCTGGCGGTTGTGCTAGATCTTTTTGCCCGCCGTGTTGTGGGCTGGGCTTTGTCGGGAAAGCCGGAGCCAAATTACAGCTTGACCTTTAGAAGGGCATCCAGGGCTCGCAATATGGAAGCCGGAGTTTTCGCCAGCGCCTTTGGCGATATCGCATGGGTCAGAGCATGAGCAGGCGAGGAAACCGTTGGGATGCGCCGATGGAGCGGGTGTTCAGGAGCCTGAAAACCGAGTGGATACCGACCATGGGCTACACGACGGTCCAACAAGCTCAGCGGGATATCAGCCATTTTTTGATGCACCGGTACAACTGGATTCGACCGCACCAATTTAATGGTGGGCTGCCACCGGCTCAGGCCGAGAAAAAACTTAACGTCGTGTCCGGGATCAGTTGACCACTACATCCTGGACTTAGGCTTTAAATTGCGTAGTGCAGCGTCGGTTAGCATCGAGGTTTTCCTCCTGTTTTTTTGACGGCTTTACCGTCAGGGATCAGGAGACCTGCTGATGCCCGGGAAGCCGCGTAAAACAAGCTTCTCCGAGATTCCTTTTACCGTCAAAGACGGTAAAAGTCTGAGTAGTGAATGAGAAAGTCTTAATTCGGCCTCGATTCTTACCGTCAGCTTTACCGCCAACTTATTTTGCTGGCCGGCGATAGTCACCGATAGCTGCCGCGACGCATTTTTGTTCTAAATCAACACGTTATGGCAGTTTTTCGATAGCTGGCGATAGTCCTCGAAGGACGTATTTTCACTCCCACTCAATCGTCGCCGGCGGCTTGCTCGACACGTCATAGGTGACGCGGGAGATACCTTCGATCTCATTGATGATCCGGCCGCTGACGGTTTCCAGCAGTTCGTAAGGCAGGTGCGCCCAACGAGCGGTCATGAAGTCGATGGTTTCCACCGCACGCAAGGCCACGACCCACGCATAGCGACGGCCATCACCGACCACGCCCACTGATTTCACCGGCTGGAACACCACGAAGGCCTGGCTGACCTTGTGGTACCAGTCGGCCTTGCGCAGTTCTTCGATGAAGATATGGTCAGCACGACGCAGCAGGTCGGCATATTCCTTTTTCACTTCACCGAGGATTCGCACTCCCAGGCCCGGGCCTGGGAACGGGTGGCGGTAGACCATGTCATACGGCAGGCCGAGTTCCAGGCCAAGGCGACGAACCTCGTCCTTGAACAGTTCACGCAGCGGCTCGACCAGCTTGAGGTTCATCTCTTCCGGCAGGCCACCGACGTTGTGGTGAGACTTGATCACGTGGGCCTTGCCACTTTTCGCGCCAGCCGACTCGATCACGTCCGGGTAGATGGTGCCCTGGGCCAGGTATTTGATGTTGTCCAGCTTGCAGGATTCGGCATCGAACACGTCGATAAAGGTCCGGCCAATGATCTTGCGCTTCTTCTCCGGGTCGGATTCGCCGGCCAGGTTGTTCAGGAACTGCTCTTCGGCGTTGGCGCGGATCACCTTGACGCCCATGTTCTCGGCGAACATCGCCATTACCTGCTCACCCTCGTGCAGGCGCAGCAGGCCGTTGTCGACGAAGACGCAGGTCAGTTGGTCGCCGATGGCCTTGTGCAGCAGGGCCGCAACCACCGAGGAGTCGACACCGCCGGACAACCCCAGCAGAACGTTGTCGGTACCGACCTGGGCGCGCACTTGGGCGATGGCGTCTTCGGCGATTTTCGATGGGGTCCACAGCGCTTCGCAGCCGCAGATATCGAGGATGAAGCGCGACAGGATGCGACCGCCCTGCTTGGTGTGGGTCACTTCCGGGTGGAATTGTACGCCGTAGTAGCCCAGTTCATCGTTGAACATGCCGGCAATCGGGCAGCTCGGGGTGCTGGCCAGGATATGGAAGTCTGCCGGCATCCGGGTGACCTTGTCACCGTGGCTCATCCAGACATCGAGGCCGAACAGGCCATCGGCATCGATGTGGTCTTCGATGCCGTCCAGCAGGCGGCTCTTGCCGACCACATCGACTCGGGCATAACCGAATTCACGCAGTTCGGAACCTTCGACCTTACCGCCCATCTGCTCGGCCATGGTCTGCATGCCGTAGCAGATACCGAAGACCGGAACCCCCAGGTCGAACACCGCTTGCGGGCAGCGCGGGCTGTTGGCTTCGTGCACCGACTCGGGACCACCGGCGAGGATGATGCCTTTGGGAGCGAATTGGCGAATCGCTTCATCGTCCATGTCGAACGGATGCAGTTCGCAGTACACGCCGATTTCACGCACGCGACGGGCGATCAGTTGGGTGTATTGGGAACCGAAGTCGAGGATCAGGATGCGGTGGGCGTGAATGTCGAGGGCCATGAGTCATTCTCGTCTGTGAAATCAGAAACAACACGGGGCTGTCATCAACAGCCCCGGTTCAAATTCATCAATCGCCTCCAGGCCAGCGCCAGGAGGCAATCACTATCAACCTACGCGATAGTTTGGAGCTTCCTTGGTGATCTGCACGTCGTGGACGTGAGATTCGGCCATGCCGGCACCGGTGATACGCACGAATTCAGGCTTGGTGCGCATTTCCTCGATGTTGGCGCTGCCGGTGTAACCCATCGAGGAACGCAGGCCGCCCATCAGTTGATGGACGATGGCGGTCAGGGTGCCCTTGTACGGGACACGGCCTTCGATACCTTCCGGCACCAGCTTCTCGGCCCCTGCGGAGGAGTCCTGGAAGTAGCGGTCGGAGGAACCCTGGGATTGCGACATCGCACCCAGCGAACCCATGCCGCGATAGGCCTTGTAGGAACGGCCCTGGAACAGCTCGATTTCGCCCGGCGCTTCTTCGGTACCGGCGAACATCGACCCCATCATCACGCAAGAGGCACCGGCAGCGATGGCCTTGGACAGGTCACCGGAGAAACGGATACCGCCGTCGGCGATCAACGGCACGCCAGTACCTTCAAGGGCGGCGGCGACGTTGGCGATGGCGCTGATCTGCGGAACGCCGACACCGGCGACAATACGGGTGGTGCAGATCGAGCCAGGGCCGATACCGACTTTGACCGCATCGGCACCCGCCTCGGCCAGGGCCTTGGCGGCGGCGCCGGTGGCGATGTTGCCGCCGATCACCTGCACTTGCGGGAAGTTCTGCTTGACCCAGCGAACGCGGTCGATCACCCCCTTGGAATGACCGTGAGCGGTGTCGACCACCACCACGTCCACACCGGCGTTGACCAGCGCGGCAACGCGATCACCGGTGTCCTTGCCAGTGCCGACCGCGGCGCCGACCCGCAGACGTCCCTGGTCGTCCTTGCTCGCCAGCGGCCAGGCCTTGGATTTCTCGATGTCCTTGACGGTCATCATGCCCTTGAGAACAAATTTGTCATCGACGATCAGCACTTTTTCCAGGCGATGCTTGTGCAGCAACTCGCGGACTTCGTGCTTGTTGGCGCCTTCGCGGACAGTGACCAAACGCTCTTTGGGCGTCATCACTTCGCGAACCGGGACATCCATGCGGGTTTCGAAACGCACGTCACGGGAGGTGACGATGCCGACCAGGTCGCCGTCGTGCAAGACCGGCACACCGGAGATGTTGTGCATGCGGGTCAGTTCGAGCAGGTCACGTACCGAGGCATCGGCCTCGATGGTGATGGGGTCCTTGACCACACCGGCCTCGAACTTCTTGACCTTGCGTACTTCGGCCGCTTGCTGCTCGATGGTCATGTTCTTGTGGATGATACCGATCCCGCCTTCCTGGGCCATGGCAATGGCCAGACGGGCTTCGGTCACGGTGTCCATGGCGGCGGAAACCAGCGGAATATTCAGCTCGATGCCACGGGTAAGACGAGTCTTGAGACTGACTTCGTTAGGCAGCACCTCGGAATAACCGGGCACTAGGAGAATGTCGTCGAAGGTCAGAGCTTCTTGGCTGATACGCAGCATCGCGGGGGCTCCCGAGCGGGAAAATGGAAGCGCGCCATTATACTCATACAAGGCCTCCGGCTCAATGTAAACCTTGGCCTATTTACAGCTCGACTTTCACCCAGGCCACCGGCTGATCCAACCAGTCGGCGAACTCATCGAGAAAGGTCTGCTTGAAGCCCGCCTGCGCCCAGTTATTGAAGATAAACCCCAGGTTGGAAAATCCGCACTCCTGCAGGAACAGGAAACCGTTGATATCGTCTTCGTGCCCGCATAATGGGCAGATGAAGTTTTCGGTGCGTCCCGGCATCCACTCTTCGAGGCTGTCGAACAATGCCTCGCCGATTTCCTGGCGGCACTGGGCGCAGCCGGCTTCTTCGAGAAAGCCCTTGGCCGGGGTGTAGATGCAGCGCCGGGTGATGATCTCCAGGCCGTTGATCGGTTCGCCGAACGGCAACGCCTCGGGATGCAGCACAACCTCGCGGGCGCCGAGTGCAATGGCATGGCCCATGCGATTGCCGGTGCGACCGCAGGTGCTCAGTTCTTGCTCGATGATATTCTTGCGCACCAGCCAACGCACGATGGCCCGGGCTCGTGGTTCGTGGACCGCCAAGGTGGAAATCTTCGGGACGATGATGCTTTGGGAGTTCATGGGTACGGCCTGGAGCGTTCGCGACCCGGCAGCTTAATCGCTCAAACCCCGAGGTCAAGTACTCAAGTAACGGCTGATCAGGGCTATCCCACTGGCCAATACCAACCAGGTCACCAACCGCACGAAGGCTTCGCGGGACAGCCGGCGGGTCAGGCGCCGACCGATCCACAAGCCTACCGCCATCGCTGGCAGCAAGCACACCGCCAGCAGCAATAAGGGTAACTCGGCATAGACCCCGGCGATCACGAACAGCGACAGACGCACCACCGTACTGCAGCTGATCAGCGCGCTTTGCGTGGCGCGGGCCGCCTCCTTGGGCAACCGACTGTTGAGGTAGATTGCATAAAGAAAGCCGCCGCTGCCGAACAACGCACCGAACATCCCGCCCACGGTGCCCATGGGCACCGCCCACCCCGCTGCCAATTGCCTCGGTCGCACCTTCACCAACAGGCTGTAGATCGCATAGGTGCTGATAAACAAGCCCATCAGCAGCAACAGAATGTCGGATTTGAGATTCAACAGGAAAATCGCCCCCAGGATGCAACCCACCGCCATGCACGGCAGCAACCGCAGCAACTCGGGCTTGACTACATCCTGGCGTGACGGCAGCAGGTTGCCGAACGCCGCGACAAAATCCAGCAGCACCAGCAGCGGTACGATCTTCGACAGCGGCATGAACAGGATCAGGATCGGCCCCGCCACCAGCGCCGTACCAAAACCTGCAACGCCAAAGACGATATAGGCCAGGGCGATGCCCAATTCCATCACCAGCCAGTCGGCGGCGGTGAATGGCCAAAGACTCACCAGTTCAACAAGCGACATGGAAACCGATTTCCATAATGGGCTCGATTGACTTTAACCAGGAGTGAGCCTGGCGGCCAATACATTCACCGTTCGCCACTCATCTCGAACAGGCATGGAGATTGATCAGCGAATGCCTTTATCATGCCCGCCATGATTAAAGATCCCTTTTCACGCCTGGGCCTCGCCCGCGAAGTCCTCACTGTCAGCCAGCTCAACAACCGCGCACGGGTGTTGCTCGAAGACGTGTTCAGCCATGTCTGGGTCGAAGGCGAGATCTCCAACCTCGCCCGCCCGGCGTCCGGGCACATCTATTTCACCCTCAAGGACAGCGGCGCCCAGGTGCGTTGCGCACTGTTCCGGCAGAACGCCGCCCGCGTGCGCCAGGCACTGAAAGACGGCCTGGCGGTCAAGGTACGCGGCAAGGTCTCGCTGTTCGAGGGTCGCGGCGACTATCAGTTGATCCTCGACAGCGTGGAACCCGCTGGCGATGGCGCGCTGCGCCTGGCCTTCGATGCGCTGAAGGAAAAACTCGGCGCCGAAGGCCTGTTCAGTGCCGAGCGCAAGGTTGCGCTGCCCGCCCATCCGCAACGTATCGGTATTATCAGTTCGCCCACCGGCGCGGTGATCCGCGACATCATCAGTGTGTTCCGCCGCCGCGCACCGCAGGTCGAGCTGACGCTGATCCCCACCGCCGTGCAGGGCCGCGAAGCCATCGGGCAAATTGTCCGAGCGCTGAAGCTGGCCGATGCCAAGGGTTTCGACGCGCTGATCCTGGCCCGTGGTGGTGGCTCGCTGGAAGACCTCTGGTGCTTCAACGAAGAAGCTGTGGCACGGGCAGTGGACGCCTGTGTCACACCGATTGTCAGTGCCATCGGCCATGAAACCGATGTGTCCATCAGCGACTTTGTCGCCGATGTCCGGGCGCCGACCCCCTCGGCCGCCGCCGAACTGCTGGCCCCGGACGCCAGCGACTTGCAACGCCGGGTCGAAAGCCTGCATCGACGCCTGGTGATGCGCATCCGCGACCGTCTCCTGCGCGATCGTCTGCGCCTCGACGGCTTGGCCCGCCGGCTGAGTCATCCCGGCGAACGCTTGCGCCAGCAGGCCCAGCGCCTGGATGACCTGGACATGCGCATGCGTCGGGCATTCGAGCGCCAGCTCAACATTCGTCAGGAAAAGCTGATCCGTCTGCAAACCCGTCTCGCCGGGCAGCATCCGGGGCGGCAATTGGCGCTGTTGCGCCAGCGCCTGGACGGCCTGTCCGAACGCCTGCCCCGAGCCATGCGCGAAGGCCTCAAAGCCCGGCGCCTGCAACTGCAAAGCCAGATGCAGACACTTCATGTAGTAAGTCCTCTAGCCACCTTGGGCCGAGGCTACAGTATCCTGCTGGACGAGCGCGGCCAGGCGATCCGCAACGCCGAGCAGACCCACGCCGGCCAGCGTCTGAAGGCGAAACTCGCTGAAGGGCAATTGCAGGTCCGAGTCGAGGACAATCACCTGACGCCCGTCACCCTGTCGCTACTGGACTGAATTTCAAGAGATCCGTACATGCCCCGTTTTCTTGCCGCCCTGCTGGTGCTGGGCCTAACCTTCAACGCCCATGCGGACAGCTATATCACCCGCCTGCTGAACAAGCCGGTGCCAGGCGGCGTAGCCGTAATCGATCTCGGCCCGGCGGTCCAGTCGCCCAAGGCCAGCTACCAGGGTAAACCGGTGCTGGTGGTCAAGGAGCAGGACACCTGGCTGGCGATTGTCGGTATCCCGCTGACCGTCAAGCCCGGTCGCCAGCAGATCAGTTCGGGCAATCGCCACCTGGACTTCACTGTCGGCAGCAAGCAATACCAGGAACAGCGCATTACCCTGAAGAACCAACGCCAGGTCAATCCGAACCCCGAAGACGTCAAACGCATTGATGCCGAGGTGGTCGCACAACTGGCGGCCTATCGCACCTTCAGTCCGATGGTCCCAAGCAACCTGCTGTTGGACAAACCGGTGAACGGTCGGCTGTCGAGCAAGTTCGGCGTGCGGCGTTTTTTCAATGATCAAGAACGCAATCCACACGCGGGATTGGATTTCGCGGTGCCAACCGGCACGCCGATCAAGGCACCGGCGAACGGCAAGGTAATCCTGACCGGAAATTACTTTTACAACGGCAACACGGTTTTCGTCGATCACGGCCAGGGCTTTATCAGCATGTTCTGCCATCTGTCCAGAATCGACGTCAAAGCAGGCCAATCCCTGACACGCGGTACGGTAGTCGGCCTGGTCGGTTCGACAGGACGGGCGACAGGGCCACATCTGCACTGGAATATCAGTCTGAATGAAACCCGGGTCGATCCGGCGATCTTTATCGGGGCGTTCCAACCCTGATCGCCGAGACGGCGTCGCCCTCCCCATCGACTGCGTTCCGTCGCGACGAAGATTGCGCAGCGCTAAAATAGTGCGCAATTATTCTAGATTTTTCGTCGTTCAAGCAGAATAAAATCTCGCCCAAGTCAACTTGTCGGGTATTTCTCCCAACTTCCCTCACAGGCTTGCCATCTTGCACCCCAGTGGTTAGGGTTGAACGCATGAAAACGTTCCATACCCTCATTCAGCGCCGTCAACACCGCAGCCTCTGCCTCGTCAGCGCACGACTGCCGGGCTGAATCGCGGTGCCTCATTCCCAAGGTTTCTCCCTGATAACGTTTTACCGGCTGGCCGCCTCTTTTCGGCCCTGACAACAAGGAATTTTTCCATGAGCATGCTCAAAGACCCGTCTTCGAAGTACCGCGCATTTGCGACCATCGATCTCCCGGACCGCACCTGGCCGTCGAAAACCATCACCCGCGCGCCGATCTGGTGCAGCTCCGACCTGCGCGACGGTAACCAGTCGCTGATCGAGCCCATGGACGCGGTGAAAAAGCTGCGTTTCTGGAAAACCCTGGTCAGCGTTGGCGTCAAGGAGATCGAAGCCTCCTTCCCAGCCGCTTCGCAAACCGACTTCGACTTCGTCCGTACCCTGATCGAAGAAGGCCACATCCCGGACGACACCACCATCCAGGTACTGACCCAGGCCCGTGAAGACCTGATCGCTCGCACCTTCGAATCCCTGCGCGGCGCCAAGAAGGCCATCGTGCACCTCTACAACGCCACCAGCCCGTCGTTCCGCCGTATTGTCTTCAACCAGGACAAGCAGGGCGTGAAGGACATCGCGGTGAACGCCGCCAAATTGTTCGTCAAATACGCTGCCCAGCAGCCGCAAACCCAGTGGCAGTTCGAATACTCGCCGGAAACCTTCAGCGCCACCGAACTGGAGTTCGCCAAGGAAGTCTGTGACGCGGTAATCGAGGTTTGGAACCCGACGCCCGAGCACAAGGTGATCCTCAACCTGCCGGCGACCGTCGAGTGCGCCACGCCGAACATCTACGCCGACCAGATCGAGTGGTTCGGTCGCCATATCAACCGGCGCGACAGCGTGATCATCAGCCTGCACACTCACAACGACCGTGGCACTGGCGTGGCCGCCACCGAACTGGGCCTGATGGCCGGCGCCGACCGCGTCGAGGGCTGCCTGTTCGGCAACGGCGAACGTACCGGTAACGTCGATCTGGTGACCGTGGCCCTGAACATGTACACCCAGGGCCTCAACCCCGAGCTGGACTTCTCCGATATCGACGGCGTGCGCAAGGTGGTCGAGGAGTGCAACCAGATCCAGGTACACCCGCGCCACCCGTATGTCGGCGACCTGGTGCACACCGCCTTCTCCGGCTCCCATCAGGATGCGATCCGCAAGGGCTTCGCCCAGCAGCAAGCCGACGGTCTGTGGGAAGTGCCGTACCTGCCGATCGACCCGGCCGATATCGGTCGCAGCTACGAGGCGGTGATCCGTGTCAACAGCCAGTCGGGCAAAGGCGGCATTGCCTACCTGCTGGAACAGGAATACGGCATCAGCCTGCCGCGTCGCATGCAGATCGAGTTCAGCCAGGTGGTGCAGCGCGAAACCGACCGTCTCGGCCTGGAAATGACCGCACAGCAGATCCACGCTCTGCTCCACAGCGAGTACCTGCAGGCCAACACTCCGTATGCGCTGGTTAGCCATCGCCTGCAGGAAGAGAACGGCCACAGCGCGGTGGAAGTGGAAGTCTCCGGCAAAGGCCAGGGCGAAACCAACCTGCATTGGCGCGGCAAGGGCAACGGCGCCCTGGAAGCCCTGGTGGCCGGTTTGCCGGTTCCAGTGGAAATCATGGATTACAACGAACACGCCATCGGTGCCGGGACCAACGCCAAGGCGGCGGCCTATATCGAACTGCGGGTGAACGGCGAACGCGCAGTGCATGGCGTAGGTATCGATGAAAACATCACCACCGCCAGTTTCAAGGCGCTGTTCAGCGCGCTGAACCGTTCGCTGAGCCAGCTGGATGCCAGCAAGGCAGCCTAAGCGCGGGCTGAAATGAAGAGGCCCCGGTGGTGAAAACCCCGGGGCCTTTTTGTGGGCTTGTCGACGATCAACGACGACGCGGTCTCAGTGATGCAGATCGAAACTATCGGCGTCCAGGTTGGCCGGAAAGCGCGCGCGGTAGGCAGCCAACTCCGCCACGCTCAAGGTCGCCTGAAAGACCCCGTCGGCCTCCCCTGCCCCCAGGAGCAATTCGCCCTGGAAATCCAGAATCTGGCTGTCACCTGCATAGGAAAAACCCTTGCCATCGGTGCCCACACGATTCACCGCCGCCACATAGCAGAGGTTCTCGATCGCCCTGGCCGGCAGCAAGCGATTCCAGTGCAGGCGCCGGGCTCCCGGCCAGTTCGCACTGTAGAGCAGCAGGTCGGTGTCCTGGGCATCGCAACTCCAGACCGGGAAACGCAGGTCGTAGCAGATCAACGGACGCACCCGCCACCCCTTGAGTTCAAACTGCACCTGGCGCTCGCCGGGCGTGTAATGGTTGTGCTCACCGGCCATGCGGAACAGATGGCGCTTGTCGTAGTGCAACACCTCGCCATCCGGCCGCGCCCATAACAGCCGATTGCGGTGACTGCCATCGGCGGCACGGATAATCACGCTGCCAGTGATCACCGCCGCCAACTTGTTTGCCTGCTCACGCAACCAGTGGCTGGTCGGGCCGTTTTCGGCTTCGGCCAAAGTGTGTGACTCCATGGAAAAGCCGGTGGTGAACATTTCCGGCAAGATCACCAAATCGGCCCCGACCGCCTGCTCCAGCAGCCGCTCGAAATGCTCGAAGTTGGCCTGACGGTCGTGCCAGGCCAAGGTGGTCTGTACCAGCGCCACGTTTAGATCAGGCAGTGCACTCAAATCACGCATAGTTTCTCTGCCGCCTCGCGCAACGTTTCCTCGCGTTTGGCAAAACACAGACGGACCAGTTGCTGGCCTGCCGGTGGATTCTGGTAGAACACCGAGACTGGAATCGCCGCCACGCCATGCTCGCGGGTCATCCACACGGCCATGTCGATATCGTTCAGATCCGGGCGAATCCGCGAATAGTCGAGTAATTGGAAGTAAGTCCCCGCCGTCTGCTTGAAGCTGAACCGTGACGGGCTGAGCAGGTCGCAGAACAGGTCGCGCTTGCCCTGATAGAACGCTGGCAATTGCTCGACATACTCCGGGTGCGCCGCCATATAGTCGGCCAGGGCATGTTGCAGCGGGGTCACGCCACAAAAGCTGACGTACTGGTGCACCTTGCGCAGTTCGGTGGTCAGCGCTGGCGGCGCGATCACATAGCCAGTCTTCCAACCGGTAATGTGATAAGTCTTGCCGAACGAACTGACGACAAAGGCGCGCTGATACAGTGCTTCATGGGCCAACACGCTGGCGTGGGACACGCCATCGAATACCAGGTGCTCGTAGACCTCGTCGCTGAGCAGATAGATATCCCGGTCGGCGATCAGCCTCGCCAGTTGATCCAGTTCGGCACGGCTGATCAGTGCTCCACTCGGATTGTGCGGCGAGTTGAGGATGATCATCCGGGTCCGCGGGCTCAGGGCGTCCCTGAGTCTCTGCCAGTCGATGGCGAAGTCGCCTAGGCTCAATTGCACATGGATGCAACGCCCACCCGCCAACGCCACCGAAGGCTCATAGCTGTCATAACTGGGGTCGAAGACAATGACTTCATCGCCAGGATGAATCACCGCCTGAATCGCACAGAAAATTCCCTGGGTCGCGCCGGGGGTGATGGTCACTTCCGTATCGGCATTCACATGGACGCCATAGCGGTTGAAGGCCTTCGCCGCCACCTGCTGGCGCAGGGCTGGCAGGCCGGTCATCGGTGCATACTGGTTGTGGCCATTGGCGATATGCCAGCCAACTGCATCGCGCAGCGCTTGCGGGCCATCGAAGTCAGGGAAGCCTTGGGACAGGTTCAGCGCGCCGGTTTGCGCCGCGAGCTGGGACATCCGGGTAAAAATAGTGGTGCCGACATTCGGCAGCTTGCTGGTGATCATGGGGTTGTTTTCCCTGCTGAGCACCCGGCGCTACGACAGCACGGGGAGCCTGGAGGATAACGTATCGGCCACGCATGAAAAAGGGCGCCCAACCATGAGCGCCCTTTGGCAAGCGGGCAATCAGCGCTTGTCGCGGCGCTTCTTGTCGGCTTTCTTGTGGTGCGACATCAAACGACGCTTCTTGTTGACCTGACGGTCGGTCAGCGTGTTTTTATTACCTTCATACGGGTTCTCGCCACCTTTGAATTCGATGCGGATCGGCGTACCGACCAGCTTCAGGACGCGACGATAAGTGTTTTCCAGGTAACGCACATACGACTTCGGTACTTTATCGACCTGGTTGCCGTGGATCACGATCAACGGCGGGTTGGCGCCCCCCAGGTGGGCATAGCGCAGCTTGATCCGGCGGTTGTTGACCATCGGCGGGGCGTGCTCGACCACGGCATCTTCGAGGATCTGGGTCAGGCGGCTGGTCGGCCAACGGGTAACCGCCGACTTGAACGAGTTCTGCACCGATTGGTACAGGTTACCCACTCCCGTGCCGTGCAAGGCCGAGATAAAGTGAATGTCGGCGAAGTCGACAAAAAACAACCGGCGCTCCAGCTCGATCTTGACGAAATCACGTTCACCCGGCGTCATGCCGTCCCATTTGTTCAGAGCGATCACCAGCGCGCGACCGGACTCCAGGGCGAAGCCGAGCAGGTTGAGATCGTGGTCGACCACACCTTCACGGGCGTCCATGACGAAGATCACCACGTTGGCGTCCTTGATCGCCTGCAGGGTTTTCACCACGGAGAATTTCTCGACTTCCTCGTGGATCTTGCCGCGCTTGCGTACACCGGCGGTGTCGATCAGCGTGTACTTTTCTTCGTTGCGTTCGAATGGGATGTAGATACTGTCGCGGGTGGTGCCCGGCTGGTCGTAGACGATGACCCGATCTTCACCGAGCATCCGGTTGACCAGGGTCGACTTGCCGACGTTTGGCCGACCGATAATGGCGATCTTGATGCCATCCTTCTCGCTCGGGCCTGGAATGCGCTTGGCCTCTTCACCTTCGGCGACTTCCTCGGTTTCGCCGTCTTCCGGCTCTTCCTCGTCGTCTTTGGGAAAGTCACGCAGGGCGATTTCCAGCATCTGGGTGATACCGCGACCGTGGGCGCCGGCAATCGGAATCGCGTCGCCCAGACCCATCGGGCTGAACTCGGCACGGGCCATGTCCGGGTCGATATTGTCGACCTTGTTGGCGACCACATAGGAGCGCTTGTTACGCTTGCGCAGGTGCTCGCCGATCATCTGGTCGGCAGCGGTGAAGCCGGCCTTGGCGTCCACCAGGAACAGCACGACATCGGCTTCTTCAATGGCCAGCAGTGACTGCTCGGCCATTTTTTCGTCCATGCCATGCTCGTCTCCGGAGATACCACCGGTGTCGATCAGGATATAGGAGCGCCCTTGCCACTTGGCCTCACCGTATTGGCGATCACGGGTCAGACCGGACAAGTCGCCGACGATAGCGTCGCGAGTCCTGGTCAAGCGGTTGAACAAGGTGGACTTGCCGACGTTCGGTCGGCCCACCAGGGCGATTACGGGAACCATGCGGCTCTCCACTTCGTTATTTCAGAAAATACAAAAGCCGCTGCGAGGCAGCGGCTGGTGCTCGGGGCAGCACCCAAGGGTGCCGCAAACCTTGCCGGAGCAAGGCCGCTTGGAGGTACCCCCCAAGCATAGTCAACGCTGTTTTAGTACCTGAAGTGCCCGCACTCGATCATGCGGCGTTGAAGATCGGTTCGCAATGCTCGCTGATCTTTGCCTTGCCTGATCTTCGCTCGGCAACTTCAGGCGCCAAAACTACTTGATGGTCAAGGCTTCCAATTTGCCGCTGTTGCCATACACGTAAATCATGTCACCCACCACCAGCGGGCGGGCACGCAGGCCGTCGCTGTCGATACGCTCGCGACCGACGAAACGACCGTCCACCTGGCTCAGCAGATGCAGGTAGCCTTCAAAGTCACCGACCGCCACATAACTGGAAAACACTTGCGGTGCCGACAATTGGCGGCGAGCCAGGGAGTCGTTACTCCAGATCGCGGTGGTGGAGCGCTCGTCGACACCTTCCACCGTACCGGAGGCCAAGGCAACGTAGACGCTGCCGAAGCCCTGGGCGACACCCGCGTAGCTGGAAGCATCGCGCTGCCAGAGTACCCGACCGCTTTCCAGGTCCAGCGCCGCCATGCGACCCTGATAGCTGGCGACATACAGCGCGCCGCCGGACAGCAGCAGACCACCGTCGATATCAACCACGCGCTCCAGTTCCGAACGACCTTGTGGGATCGCCACGCGGGTTTCCCACACCGGTACGCCATTGTGCGTATCCAAGGCAACCACCTTGCCGCTCGACAGGCCGGCTACCGCGAGGTGGTTAGTCACGATAGGCCCACCAGTCCCCCGCAAGGTCAGGACCGCCGGGGTGCTGTCGTACAGCCAGCGCTGGCTGCCCGTGGCGGCATCGAGGCCAATCACGCGGTCGTCCTGGGTCTGTACCACCACCACGTCACCGTTGGTGGCCGGCGGCGCAAGGACTTCGCTGGTCACGCGAGCACGCCATTTTTCTTCGCCGTCGCTGGAGTCCAGGGCAATGATCTCGCCCTTGAGGGTCCCCATCAGCACCAGTCCATAGCCGACACCGATTGCACCGGAAACCGGCAACTCCAGGTCCTTCTTCCACTTCACGTCGCCGTTCATGCGGTCCATCGAGACGACTACGCCGTTCGCATCGGCCGCGTAGAGAGTATCGCCGTCAACCGCCGGCACCAGCACGTTGTAGATCTTACCCTGACCATCACCGATAGAACGGCTCCATTGCTTTTGCAGAACCACTTCTTCCTTGAAAGAAGTCAACTCGGCCGGTGGCAGTTCTTTCTTGCTGTTGCTGCTGCAACCCGCGGCCAAAATGGCCAGAGCCAGCAATGCTGCCTGTTTCCAACGGATCACGTCATGCATCCCCTTTGGCCAAGTCGTCGAGCTTGAGTTGTAAGCCACCCACCGCCGCTTCATCAGACAGCGCCGCCTTGGCCTTCTGGTAGGCAGCATGGGCTTCATCGGTACGACCCAGTTGAACCAGCAGGTCTCCCTTGAGCTCTTCACGACTGGCCAGGAACGCCTTATCAGGATCGCCGTCGAGCAATTTCAATGCATCGTCGACCTTGTTCTGTGCCGCCATGACTTGGGCCAGGCGCTGACGCGCGACTTCACCCAAGGTGGCATTAGCGGGCTTGTCGACCACCGCCTGAAGCTCGCTGGCGGCGTCGTCCAGCTTGCCGGTGTCGACCGCGACCTTCGCGACGAACAGGCTGCCGTACTGTGCATAGGCGCTGCCGGCGAACTGGCTGTTGAGCTTGCCGGCGACGTCCGCGACGCGCGCCGGATCAGGCTTGCCGTCAGGCGTCAGCGTGGACTGCAGCAACTCCTGATAGAGCACCGAGGCGCCTTGCGACTGATTGCCCTGATATTTGTGCCATGCCTGCCAGCCGAACACCACCACCAGCGCCAACAGGCCGCCAGTGAGCAGGGGTTTACCGTTGCGCTGCCACCAGTCCTTCAACTCCGCCAGTTGATCATCTTCGGAACTCGACACCCCAATACTCCTTATTCTCTAAATCGGCTGTTTTTACAGCTTCAACCCTGCACGACGCAGGTGGACAAGTGCTCGGAAAGAGCATCCCAGGCAATGCTTTGTTGCTCGCCCTGGCCACGCAGGGGTTTGAAACCTATCACTTGCTGAGCCAACTCCTCGTCTCCGAGAATCAAGGCGTACAGCGCACCACTCTTGTCAGCTTTCTTGAATTGGCTCTTGAAGCTACCGGCACCGGCGTTAACCTGCAAACGCAGGTTCGGCAGTTGGTCACGGACTTTCTCGCTCAGGACCAGGGCCGCTAGCTCGGCCGCCTCGCCGAACGCACACAGGTAGACATCGACCTGGCGGGAAATCTCCTGCGGCACTTGCGCCAAGGTTTCCAGCAGCAGGATCAGCCGCTCAATGCCCATGGCAAAGCCCACGCCCGGGGTCGGCTTGCCGCCCATCTGTTCCACCAGGCCGTCATAACGACCACCGGCACACACCGTGCCCTGGGCGCCCAACTGGTCGGTGACCCATTCGAAAACGGTCTTGCTGTAGTAATCCAGGCCGCGCACCAGCTTCGGATTGATCACGTAGGGAATACCGGCGGCATCCAGGCGGATCTTGAGGCCCTCGAAATGCAGGCGGGACTCTTCGTCGAGGTAATCGGCGAGCTTCGGCGCATCCGCCAGGATCGCCTGGGTAGCGGCGTTCTTGGTATCGAGCACGCGCAGCGGGTTGCTTTCCAACCGACGTTGGCTATCTTCGTCCAACTGTTCGAAACGGGCCGAGAGGAACTCAACCAGCGCTTCGCGATAACGGCCACGGGATTCGCTGGTGCCCAGGCTGTTGAGCTCGAGCTTGACCGCCTCGCGCACGCCCAGCAGCCCCCAGAGGCGCCAGGTCAGCACGATCAATTCGGCGTCGATGTCCGGACCGTCGATATTGAAAACTTCGCAACCGATCTGGTGGAACTGGCGATAGCGGCCTTTTTGCGGACGTTCGTGACGGAACATCGGGCCGATGTACCAGAGCTTCTGCGGCTGGCCACCACCGCTAATACCGTGTTCCAGCACAGCCCGCACACAGGCCGCGGTGCCTTCCGGACGCAAGGTCAGGGAATCGCCATTGCGGTCTTGGAACGTGTACATCTCTTTTTCGACGATGTCGGTCACTTCGCCGATCGACCGCTGGAACAACTCGGTGAACTCGACGATCGGCATACGGATCTGCTTGTAACCGTAGTTATCCAGCAAACGCGCAACGTTGCCCTCGAAATAACGCCAAAGCGGCGTCTGCTCGGGCAGGATGTCGTTCATGCCACGAATGGCTTGCAAAGACTTGCTCACGGATTTTCCTTAAATTCTTCGTTTCAGCCGCGGGCGATCAGCGCCGCGTCGGCCTCGACCTTTTCGGTCGCCTTCTGCCGGATCAGCTTCTCCAGCTCATCCACCAGATTGTCATTGGTCAATTTCTGCGCCGGCTTGCCGTCGATGTAGATCAGGTTCGGCGTACCACCGGTCAAGCCGATATGGGCTTCCTTGGCTTCGCCGGGACCGTTCACCACACAACCGATCACCGCGACATCCAGCGGCACCAGCAGATCTTCCAGGCGTCCCTCCAGCTCGTTCATGGTCTTCACCACATCGAAGTTCTGCCGCGAGCAGCTCGGACAGGCGATGAAGTTGATCCCACGAGACCGCAGACGCAGGGACTTGAGTATGTCGTAGCCGACTTTCACTTCCTCGACCGGGTCGGCCGCCAACGAGATGCGAATAGTATCGCCAATCCCTTCGGCCAGCAGCATACCGAGGCCCACCGCCGATTTCACTGTACCTGAACGCAAACCACCGGCTTCGGTAATGCCCAGGTGCAATGGCTGGACAATTTCCTTGGCCAGCAGACGGTAGGCCGCCACCGCCATGAACACATCGGAGGCCTTTACGCTGACCTTGAAGTCCTGGAAATTCAAGCGTTCCAGGTGCTCCACGTGACGCAACGCGGACTCAACCAGCGCCGCCGGGGTCGGTTCGCCGTACTTCTTCTGCAGATCCTTTTCCAGGGAACCGGCGTTGACCCCGATACGAATCGGAATCCCGCGATCACGGGCGGCATCGACCACCGCGCGCACCCGGTCTTCACGACCGATGTTGCCTGGGTTGATCCGCAAGCAATCGACGCCCAACTCGGCCACGCGCAGGGCGATCTTGTAGTCGAAATGGATATCGGCGACCAACGGCACCTTGACTAACTGCTTGATCCTGCCGAAGGCCTCGGCGGCATCCATGTCCGGCACCGAAACCCGGACGATATCGACGCCGGCGGCTTCCAGCCGATTGATCTGGGCCACAGTCGCGGCCACGTCATTGGTGTCGCTGTTGGTCATACTCTGCACCGCGATAGGTGCATCGCCGCCCACCGGCACCGAGCCGACCCAGATTTTACGCGATTCGCGACGCTTGATTGGAGATTCGCCGTGCATGACTTATTGACCTAGCTTCAGGCGAGCGGTCTCGCCACTGGTGAACGGCGTGACATCAACCGCCTGACCGTTGTACGTGATCTGTGCGCCCTTGGCGTAACCCAGACGCACCATAAATGGCGGCTTGCCACTGGTTTCAAGGGTATCGCCCTTGCGCTTGAGACCGCTGAACAGAACCTTGCCGGCCCCGTCGGTGACCTGGGTCCAGCAATCGGCGACGAAAGTCACATGGATTTGTCCGGCGCCCGCTACCGGTGCGACGGCCGGTGCACCATCGACCGGCGCGTTCGGCGATACCGGTGACACCGGACTGGGTGCAGGCTGTGGCGGTACCACCAAGGACTGCGCGCCATGCGGCACTGGCACTACGGAGGGGGTAGCCGGGGCTGGCGGAGCGGTCGAGGCAGGAGCTTCGGCCTGGGTTTCGCTCGACGGCTCAGCCGGAGTCGCTTCAGTTTCGGGCAGGTTTTCACTGTCGGGCTGATTTTGCGCGACAGCCTGGTCTTCCGGCTCGTCGATCGGATGAATCTGGGTGGTACCGTCGGCGCTTTCGACTTCGACGTGCTCCATGCTGATCGTCGCCTGATCCTTGGAACGCAGGTTAGCCTGGTCCTGCCACCAGACAAAACCGCCACCGATCACCGCAATCAGCAGCAACAGGCTGACAATTCGCAGAATAGTATGGGAAACCCGCACCGGTTCTTCGATCCGACCGAGTGCGTGGACATTGCTGCCACGGGAATCGGTCCCGGTACATTGGTCGAACTGCTGCACCAGCAGGGTCTGGTCCATCCCCAACAGCTTGGCGTAGGCACGGATATAACCGCGGGCAAAGGTATGCCCCGGCAGCTTGTCGAAGGCGCCGGCCTCCAGGTTACTCAACGACGTCGTGGTCAGATTGAGCTTCAGGGCCACCTCGGCCAACGTCCAACCGTTGCTTTCGCGAACCTGACGCAGGGTCTCACCGGGGTTTACGCGAGTCGCTGCTACAACTTCTGGATGCGCCGCTTTCATCATTGCTCCGACAGGTATTGCTGATATTCCGGCGTACCGGGATAGAGTCGTTTTAATTGCAGGCCGTAACTGGCGACCTTGTCGCGATCCTGGTAAATCTTCGCCAGTCGAATACCGAGCAACAGACTACGTGCATTTTGCTCGCTCAGTAGGCTAAAGCGATCGTAATAATCGCGTGCGGGCACATAATGCCTGTCTTCGTAAGACAACTCAGCCATTTCCAGCAAGGCGCGTGGTTGTTGTCGGTTCAGGCGCAGGGATTTTTCCAGATTCTGCCGTGCGTCGTCGCGATTGCCGAGGGCCAGGGCGGTCAGGCCAAGGTTCTCGTAGACCCGCGAACGCTCGGGATACAGGCTATCGGCTGCCGCCTGCTCGAAACGCTCGTAGGCCTGCTTGTACTGTTTGCGCTCGTACAGGAAGCCACCGTAGTTGTTGAGGATCCGCGCATCCCCCGGACGAGAGGACAGCGCCTTGCGAAAATGCTGGTCCGCCAGGTCCCATTCCATCTCGGCCTGGAATACCAGCGCCAGGGCCGCGTTGGCGTCGGGATCGGAGCTGTTCAACTCCAGGGCCTTTTTGAGCGGGACCTTGGCCTGCTCGGTCTGACCTTGCTGCAGATAACCGATGCCCAACTGCACATAGGCCATACGCGCTTCATCACGCCCCTTGCTGGTGCTCATCGGGTCGACATTGCCCGAAGAAACGCAACCGGCCAGCAGGCCGGCAAAAAGTGCAAGGAGCGCGGTGCGCACGGTCATGGAGGTCCTCTCTCAGGTTCAGTTCGCGGCGCTTTTTGGCAAATCGGTATCGGCGCTCAGTTCACGCACCGCGATATAACGCTGGCTGCGGCGGGTGCGATCCAGCACCTGCCCGACCAACTGCCCGCAGGCAGCGTCAATGTCTTCGCCGCGAGTGGTGCGCACCGTGACGTTGTAACCAGCCTGGTGCAACAGATCCTGGAAACGCCGGATCGCATTATTGCTCGGGCGCTCATAGCCTGAATGCGGGAACGCGTTGAACGGGATCAGGTTGATCTTGCACGGCGTATCCTTGAGCAGCTCGATCATCTCAAGCGCATGCTCGACCTGATCATTGACATCCTTGAGCAGGGTGTATTCAACGGTCAGGACGCGCTTCTCGCCAAGGGTCGCCATATAGCGACGGCACGATTCGAGCAACATCTTAAGCGGATACTTCTTGTTGATCGGCACCAATTGGTTACGCAATGCGTCATTCGGTGCGTGCAGCGACAACGCCAGGGACACGTCGACATGCTCGGCCAGCACGTCGATCATCGGCACCACGCCGGAAGTCGACAAAGTCACCCGACGCTTGGAGATGCCGTAGCCCAGGTCGTCCATCATCAGGCGCATGGCGGCAATGACATTGTCGAAGTTGAGCAACGGCTCGCCCATGCCCATCATCACCACATTGGTAATGGCGCGGTCGATGGTGGCCGGGACGCTGCCGAAGGATTTGTTGGCAATCCACACCTGGCCGATCACTTCGGCGGCGGTGAGGTTGCTGTTGAAACCTTGCTTGCCAGTGGAGCAGAAACTGCAATCCAGGGCACAGCCTGCCTGGGACGAAACGCACAAGGTGCCACGCTTGCCCTGGGGAATGTAGACGGTCTCGACACAGCTGCCGGACGCCACGCGCACCACCCATTTACGGGTGCCATCGGCGGAAATGTCCTCGCTGACGATTTCAGGACCGCGAACCTCAGCAACAGCCTTGAGCTTTTCGCGCAAGGCCTTGCTGACGTTCGTCATGGCATCGAAATCATCGACGCCAAAGTGGTGAATCCACTTCATGACCTGACCGGCACGGAAACGCTTTTCCCCGATTGAGTCGAAGAATTGTTCCATTTCCGGTTGAGTCAAACCCAACAGGTTGGTTTTGCCGATCGATGTCGTCATGGTTTCATCCTCACTCCAAAGCCTTCGCTTAGCGAGTGGTTACTTCGGTAGCCGCGAAGAAGTACGAGATTTCGCGAGCAGCAGCGGCTTCGGAGTCCGAACCGTGTACAGCGTTGGCATCGATGGATTCGGCGAAATCGGCACGGATGGTGCCGGCGGCGGCTTCTTTAGGGTTGGTGGCGCCCATCAGTTCACGGTTCAGAGCGATAGCGTTTTCGCCTTCCAGAACCTGGACAACCACAGGGCCGGAGATCATGAAAGCCACCAGATCGCCGAAGAAACCGCGAGCGCTGTGCTCAGCGTAGAAGCCTTCGGCCTCGGCCTTGGACAGTTGCTTGAGTTTCGACGCGACAACGCGCAGGCCGGCTTTTTCGAAACGGGTAGTAATCTCGCCGATAACGTTTTTTGCAACAGCGTCAGGCTTGATGATGGAGAAAGTGCGTTGAACAGCCATGGTGTAACTCCAGAAACGATAGTTTGCGAAAAATTAAACCCGCGAATTATACGCGGGTTCTCGGGTATTGCCTAACTGCGTAGGGTGCAAACTCAGCCCGCTTCATCGATCCAGGCGAGCTGAATAGCTTCGAGAACCTTTTCGCCACCGCGCTTAGGATCGTCATCAAACCCCGGCAACGTGACGACCCAATTGTGAAGATCGACGAAGTTCACGTAACGCGGGTCCACCTCAGGCCTGCGTTCCGCCAGCTCGATGGCGATGTCCGACACATTAGTCCACTTGAGACTCATCACAACTCCCCGAGTCAGTGCGGCGCCTCGGCCGCAAGGTTGAGCGTATACTTAGGAAACTCTATCGTCAGATCTTCCTCCCCGACGACTATCTGGCAGGACAAGCGTGATTGCGCCTCCAGCCCCCAAGCCTTGTCCAGTAAATCTTCTTCCAGTTCGTCGGCCTCGTTCAGCGAATCGAAGCCCTCGCGAACAACACAGTGGCAGGTGGTACACGCGCAGACACCACCGCAGGCACTCTCGATTTCGATTTCGCCATCGTGACCATGCCCATACTCAAGCCGCTGCTCGTTGTTATACTTCTTTACCAATTCGAAAATGGAAGTACCCGGTTCAGCGTCCAAAACCGCCCCTTCCGGACAGAACTTCTCATGGGGAAGAAAAATCACCTGCGGCATTGTTATTCCTCAATCTCATTCAGGTTGCGCCCCGCCAGGGCAGCTTTCACCGTTGAATCCAGGCGGCGGGCGGCAAAGGCATCGGTCACTTGCGACAGGCGCTTGGTTTGTTGCTCGATGGCATAACCGTCGGTGCCTTTCATCAACTCACCCAATTCTCGCATCTGCAGCTCGATGACCCTGCGCTCTTCGTCATCAAGCAGGCGTTTGCCATCTGCCTCAAGGGCGCCCTGCACCGCTTCGATCAAGCGCTGGGCATCGACCTGTTGCTCACGCAGCACGCGGGCAACCTTATCGTCGCCGGCATATTGGAAGGAATCCTTGAGCATCCGGGCCACTTCACCATCGGTCAGGCCATACGATGGCTTGACCTGGACGCCCGCCTCGACACCCGAACCCAGCTCGCGGGCCGTGACATTGAGCAGGCCGTCGGCATCGACCTGGAAGGTCACGCGGATCTTCGCCGCACCGGCAACCATCGCCGGAATACCTCGCAGTTCGAAGCGAGCCAGGGAACGGCAGTCGCTGATCAGCTCACGTTCGCCTTGCAGCACGTGAATCGCCATGGCCGACTGACCGTCCTTGTAGGTGGTGAAATCCTGGGCACGGGCCACGGGAATAGTGGTGTTGCGCGGGATCACCTTCTCCATCAACCCGCCCATGGTCTCCAAGCCCAGGGACAGCGGAATCACATCGAGCAGCAACAACTCGTCACCGTCGCGCTTGTTGCCAGCCAGTGTATCGGCCTGGATCGCGGCGCCGATGGCCACTACTTGATCCGGGTCGATTTCGGTCAGCGGCTGGCGACCGAACATCTCGGCCACGGCCTCGCGCACTCGGGGTACGCGGGTCGAACCGCCCACCATGACCACCGCACGCACTTCTTCAAGCTCGACATTCGAATCACGCACGGCACGCCGGCACGCCTTGAGACTGCGGGCGACCATCGGTTCGATCAGCGCGTCAAACGCTTCACGAGTCAGTTGCCCGTGCCACACGCCATAGCTCACCTGGACCGAGGCAATGTCGGTGAGGGCTTCTTTCGCCGCACAGGCTGCCTGTAGCAAGCTGCGCTGAGCACCCGGATCGAGATCGGCGGACAAACCAGCCTGCTCGATGATCCAGCCGGCAATCGCGTGATCGAAGTCATCACCGCCCAGGGCGCTGTCGCCGCCGGTAGCCAAGACCTCGAAGACCCCGCCGGTCAGGCGCAGGATAGAAATATCGAAAGTGCCCCCACCCAGGTCGTAGATCGCGACCAGGCCTTCGGCATGCTGGTCCAGGCCATAAGCCACGGCGGCGGCGGTGGGCTCGTTGAGCAGGCGCAGCACGTTCAGGCCAGCCAGCCGGGCCGCATCCTTGGTCGCCTGGCGTTGAGCATCGTCGAAATAGGCCGGCACGGTGATCACCGCCCCTACCAGTTCACCACCCAGGGTCGCCTCGGCGCGGCGGCGCAACACCTTGAGGATATCGGCGGAAACTTCGACCGGGCTTTTGGGACCTTGGACAGTGTCGATGAACGGCATGTGCGACTCACCGCCGACAAAGCGGTAAGGCAGTTGCTCGCCCAATTGCTTGACGTCCTCCAGGCCACGACCCATCAGGCGCTTCACGGACAACACGGTATTGAACGGATCACTGGTGGCGGCAAGCTTGGCTGACTGGCCGACTTCGATGCGGTCGGCGTGATAGCGCACCGCAGACGGCAGGATCACCTGCCCGTCGGCGTCGGCCAGCGGCTCGCAAAGACCACTGCGCAATGCAGCGACCAGCGAATTGGTAGTACCCAAGTCAATCCCGACCGCCAGGCGACGCTGGTGCGGTTGGGGACTTTGGCCGGGTTCGGCGATCTGCAGTAGGGCCATCGTTATCTGGACTTATCTGAATATCAGGCGTGCCACCGCAGCGGCACTGGGTTAATCGTCGAGGCGCTCTTCTAACTGGCGCACTTCGTAGGTGAGCTTGTCGAGGAACTGCATGCGCCGCATCAGGCGTTCGGCCTGCTCACGTTGCGCGGCATCGTTCCAGCAGGCTGCGAAGCTGTCGTTCAATTGATTCTGCGCGGCCTTCAGGCGCTGCTTGAACACGACGATGCCCGGCAGGTCGGCATCGTCCTGCAGCTCCTCAAGCTCCTCGCGCCATTGCATCTGCTGCATCAGGAAGTCGGGGTCATGCACCGTGACTTCCAGCGGCAACTCACGACCGCCCATGGCGAGCAGGTAACGCGCGCGCTTGGCCGGACTCTTGAGCGTCTGGTAGGCCTCGTTGAGGCTCGCGGATTGCTCCAGGGCCCGCCGCTGCTCACGCTCGGAAGCGTCGGCAAAGCGATCCGGATGAACAGCGCGCGCCAACTCTCGGTAACGCACGGCCAACTGCTCGAGATCCAGCGTAAAGCTCGGCTGCAGCTCGAATAAAGCGTAATGACAAGGAGTACCCACACATAGCCTCAGATGTTGAAGCTTTCGCCGCAGCCACACTCACCGCGCACGTTGGGGTTGTTGAATTTGAAGCCTTCGTTCAACCCTTCCTTGACGAAATCCAGTTCGGTGCCATCCAGGTACGTGAGGCTTTTGGGGTCGATGATCACTTTCTCGCCGTGACTCTCGAACACCTGATCCTCGGAAACCACCTCGTCGACGAACTCCAGCACATAGGCAAGGCCGGAACAGCCCGTGGTGCGAACACCCAGACGAATCCCTTCACCCTTGCCGCGCCCGTCAAGGGAGCGTCGCACGTGCCGAGCAGCCGCTTCTGTCATGCTGATAGCCATCGTTGACTCCTTACTTTTCGCTTGAACGCCGGATCCTTCAGATCAGGCCTTTCTTCTGCTTGTAGTCGCGAACGGCAGCCTTGATGGCGTCTTCGGCGAGTACCGAGCAGTGGATTTTCACCGGCGGCAGAGCCAGCTCTTCAGCCAACTGAGTGTTCTTGATGGTCTCTGCTTCATCCAGAGTCTTGCCTTTCATCCACTCGGTCGCCAGGGAGCTGGAGGCGATGGCCGAACCGCAACCGTAGGTCTTGAACTTGGCATCTTCGATAACGCCCTGCTCGTTGACTTTGATCTGCAGGCGCATCACGTCGCCGCACGCCGGCGCGCCGACCATGCCGGTACCGACATCCGGGTCCTCGGCATTCATCTTGCCGACGTTGCGCGGGTTTTCGTAGTGGTCGATGACCTTTTCGCTGTAAGCCATGATACTTAATCCTCTCTCATCAGGGCCGCTCTTGAGACCCTGTAGTTGCGCTTGCGTCAGTCGCCGCGTCACTACAGGAGCTGTATCCGGCGGCTTCTATGGTTAGTGTGCCGCCCACTCGATCTTCGAGATATCGACGCCGTCTTTGAACATGTCCCACAGCGGCGACAGAGCGCGCAGCTTGGTCACGGCCTCGCAGACTTTCTGCGCGGCGTAATCGATTTCTTCCTCGGTGGTGAAACGGCCGAAGGTGAAGCGGATCGAGCTGTGTGCCAGTTCGTCGTTGCGGCCCAAGGCGCGCAACACATAGGAAGGCTCCAGCGAGGCGGAGGTACAGGCCGAACCGGAGGAAACCGCCAGATCCTTGAGCGCCATGATCAGCGACTCGCCTTCGACGTAGTTGAAGCTCAGGTTCAGGTTGTGCGGTACACGGGCGGTCACGCTGCCGTTGACGTACAGTTCTTCCAGGTGCTCGACCTGCTTGTAGAAACGGTCGCTCAGAGCCTTGATTCGCACGTTCTCGGTGGCCATGTCTTCTTTGGCCACACGGAAGGCTTCGCCCATGCCGACGATCTGGTGGGTCGCCAGGGTGCCGGAGCGCATGCCACGCTCATGGCCGCCGCCGTGCATGGTCGCTTCGAGGCGCACACGCGGCTTGCGGCTCACATACAGCGCACCGATACCTTTGGGGCCGTAGGTTTTGTGGGCCGAGAAGGACATCAGGTCGACCTTCAGCTTCTGCAAATCGATCTCGACCTTGCCAGTCGATTGGGCGGCATCTACGTGGAACAGCACACCGCGCGAACGGGTCAGCTCACCGATGGCGGCGATATCGTTGACGGTACCGATCTCGTTGTTCACGTGCATGATCGACACCAGGATGGTGTCGTCGCGCAAGACAGCTTCGACCATGGCCGGCGTAATCAGACCATCTTCACCGGGCTCGATGTAAGTGACCTCGAAACCCTCACGCTCCAATTGGCGCGTGGTGTCGAGAACCGCCTTGTGCTCGATCTTGCTGGTGATCAGGTGCTTGCCCTTGGTGTGGTAGAAATGCGCGACACCCTTGATCGCCAGGTTGTCGGACTCGGTGGCACCTGAGGTCCAGACGATTTCACGGGGGTCGGCATTGACCAGATCAGCGACCTGGCGACGTGCGTTCTCGACGGACTCCTCGGCTTTCCAGCCAAACACGTGGGAACGCGAAGCCGGGTTGCCGAAATTTCCGTCAACCAATAGACACTCACTCATTTTCTGCGCGACACGCGGATCAACCGGTGTAGTTGCAGAGTAATCAAGGTAAATCGGCAATTTCATCAACTATCTCCTAATCAGGCTGGCTGGCGCACCGCGGGCTCTTTGGCTGTCATTCGACGGCGGACGCTTCGATCTTATCCAGGCGTGGCGCCTTGCCATTACAGCGGCGCTGATCCTGACGCTGGGCGACTTCTTGTACCTCACGGCGAGTCACAAGGTCCGCCAAGCTGATACCACTGAGAAATTCGTGGATCTGCAGGCTGAGGTCGCACCACAAGTGATGGGTCAAGCAGGTGTCGCCGGAGTGGCAATCACCGAGCCCCTGGCACTTGGTGGCGTCAACCGATTCATTCACTGCGTCGATCACCTGAGCAACCTGGATCCCCTGCATGTCACGCGACAGCTGGTAGCCGCCGCCCGGACCACGGACACTGGAGACCAGGTTGCTGCGACGCAACTTGGCGAAAAGCTGTTCGAGGTAGGACAGGGAGATGCCTTGGCGCTCGGAGATATCGGCCAGGGACACCGGCCCGTGCTGCGCGTGCAACGCCAGATCGAGCATGGCGGTCACGGCATATCGGCCTTTTGTAGTCAGTCGCATGGACAATTACCACGGAGTTACGGGATAGGTACGAGTATGCAATTCCCGAGTATTTAAGTCAACTATAAGACCCAGTACTTTAGTCAGGTTTACCCGTAAAAGAGTGCGCGCATTATAGCAAAGTCCCCAGCGCAATGGCACTGATGCTAGCTCGGTGCGACTACTGACTCAGTGGCGCCCTTTCGGACGCCTGCGCCAGCGAGCCCATGGGAGCCGGTTCGCCAACGACGCGGCTGGCAAACCCAACGAGGATCAACCTGTCTTGGCCTCACCCTCATTCTCATCTTTCACTTCGACAAAACCCTCACAGTGCAACTCCGGCAAGTCCTTGGCGCGGTAGTTGCTGCCCAGATCCTTCAGCGCACCGCACATGTCTTCCAGACGTCCGTCGACCGCCTGCAAATGATCGAGCATCTGGCCGATGGCCCGCGCCACTGGGTCCGGCATATCCTCACCGACACCATAAGCATCGAAGCCCAGCTTCTCGGCCATCGCTTTGCGCTTGGCCTGCTGCTGATCGTCGGATTTCATGATAATCCGTCCTGGGATACCCACCACCGTCGCCCCCGGCGGAACCGCCTTGGTCACTACCGCATTGGAGCCAACCTTGGCTCCAGCGCCGACAGCAAACGGCCCCAGCACCTTGGCCCCGGCACCGATGACCACGCCGTCCTCCAGGGTCGGATGACGCTTGCCCTTGTTCCAGCTGGTCCCTCCCAGGGTGACGCCTTGATAAATGGTCACGTCGTTGCCGATCTCGGCGGTTTCGCCAATCACGATGCCCATGCCATGGTCGATAAAGAAGCGTCGCCCGACCTTGGCGCCTGGGTGAATCTCGATGCCGGTCAACCAGCGGCCAAAGTTCGACACCACCCGCGCCAGCCACTTCCAGCCCATCCCCCACAGCCAATGACTGAGGCGATGCAGCCAGATGGCGTGCATGCCGGGGTAGCAGGTCAGTACCTCAAAAGCATTGCGCGCCGCCGGGTCACGATGGAATACGCTCTGGATATCTTCACGCAAACGCTCGAACATCATTAATCCTTCCGTTTAAGAAGCTCGCCACGGGCCGCTTTCTGGGTTTCCGTGAGAATGCCACGCAATATATTCATTTCCGCTCGACTAACCGAGCTGCGTCCGTAAAGGCGGCGCAGGCGCGCCATCAGGTGCCGGGGCTTTTGCGGATCGAGAAACTCGATGGCCGTCAGCGTTTGTTCCAGATGCTCATAGAATCGCTCCAACTCATCCATGGTCGCCAGCTCACCACTGCGGGTGGACGCCACTTCATCCTTCTCGATCTTGTGCGGTTGGCCTTCGGCCGCCAACCACGCCATGCGCACCTCATAACTCAACACCTGCACCGCCGCCGCAAGGTTCAGCGAGCTGAATTCGGGATCCGATGGGATATGCACGTGGTAATGACAGCGCTGCAACTCGTCGTTTGTCAGGCCGCTGTCTTCACGACCGAACACCAGGGCGATCTGCGCATCGTGTGCCGCCGCCTCGACCACCTTCACACCGCACTCGCGAGGATCGAGCAACGGCCACGGAATCCGCCGATCCCGCGCACTGGTACCGAACACCAGTTTGCAGCCGCTCAGCGCATCCTCCAAGGTGGCGACGACCTGGGCGTTTGCAAGGATATCGGTGGCGCCGGCGGCACGTGCGTCAGCCTCATCGGACGGAAAGGTACGTGGTTCAACCAACACCAGGCGCGACAACCCCATGTTCTTCATGGCTCGCGCAGCCCCGCCGATATTGCCCGGATGACTGGTATTGACCAAGACGACACGAATATTTTGCAACACGAAGAGGCGCTCTCGGACAGGGCAAAGGGGAGCAAATCTTACAGAAGCGCTCAGGTTTACGCCACGAAGCTGAATGTCGTCCTTCACCGATAATACTTTTCTGTTAGAATATTCGGCTTTCTTTAACACTCTAGGTGAAACGTCCATGCAGCCCATGCTGAATATCGCGCTGCGCGCCGCCCGCAGCGCCAGTGAATTGATTTTCCGCTCCATCGAGCGCCTGGATACCATCAAGGTCGACGAAAAAGACGCCAAGGACTACGTGTCCGAGGTAGATCGCGCCGCCGAACAGAAAATCATCGATGCGCTACGCAAAGCGTATCCGACCCACGCCATTCGCGGCGAAGAAACCGGCTTCCATGCCGGCAGCGGTGAAGGCGAAGATTACCTGTGGATCATAGACCCACTTGATGGCACCACCAACTTCCTGCGCGGCATCCCCCACTTCGCGGTCAGTATCGCCTGCAAGTATCGCGGCCGCCTTGAGCACGCCGTGGTTCTGGACCCGGTTCGCCAGGAAGAATTCACCGCCAGCCGTGGCCGTGGCGCCCAACTGAACGGTCGTCGCCTGCGCGTCAGCGGTCGCACCAGCCTCGACGGCGCCCTGCTGGGTACCGGTTTCCCGTTCCGTAATGACCAGATGGACAATATCGACAACTACCTGGGCATGTTCCGCGCCCTGGTCGGCCAGACCGCCGGTATTCGCCGCGCAGGCGCTGCAAGCCTCGACCTGGCCTATGTGGCTGCCGGTCGTTTCGACGCTTTCTGGGAATCTGGCCTATCCGAATGGGACATGGCGGCGGGCGCCCTGCTGATTCAGGAAGCAGGTGGCTTGGTGAGCGATTTCACCGGCAGTCACGACTTCCTTGAGAAAGGCCATATCGTCGCCGGCAACACCAAGTGCTTCAAGGCCGTGCTGACCGCGATCCAGCCGCACTTGCCGGCCTCGCTGAAGCGCTAAGCGCCAGAGAATGAAAAAGCACCCCGAGGGGTGCTTTTTTTGTACCTGTGATTCGTCAACCGACCCCACAGGGGACAATCAACATTTACTGGCCGGGCTGGTTCTGGCTGAGAATCAGGCGACCTTCCTTGTCGACTGGAATCTGGTTGCCAGGATCGCGATCCATGCGCACCTTGCCCTCCTTGCCGTCGAGCTGGTAGCGCACGTCATAACCGACGACCTTGTCGCTGATATCATTGACCGTGTTGCAGCGGGTCTGGGTTGTGGTGTAAGTGTCACGCTCCTGCATGCCCTCCTGCACCTTGTTACCGGCATAACCGCCACCCACCGCGCCAACCACAGTGGCCAGGGTCTTGCCCTTGCCGCCACCGACCAGACTGCCCAGCAGGCCACCGCCCACTGCGCCCAACGCCGTACCCGCCAGGCGATGCTCGTCCTGGACCGGTTTCTGCCGGGTCACGGCCACATCCTTACACACCTCACGCGGCGTCTTGATCTGCGTTTTCACAGGCTCGACCGCCAACACCTGTGCATACTCGGGGCCGCTTTTCACCATGCTGTAGGTCGCAACAGCACCTCCGGCAGTGACACCGACAGCACCTAATACCGCACCCACCAGCAACGATTTGTTCACGTGAACCTCCAGACCATCTCAAGCGGAAAATATCCGCACTCTCCTAGCCTTGGAGCATAAAAAAAGGCGCGAGTTCAATACTCGCGCCTTTCAAGGCGACAGCCGGAAGGGAAACCAGCGTCAAGGACGGTCGTCGATTTCCTTCTGGGTGTTGGCCGCAGGAATCAGGTCCTCGCTACTCAGGTTCAGCCAGATCAACACCACGTTGGCGATATAGATCGATGAGTAGGTACCGGCCATCACACCGACGAACAGTGCAATGGAGAAGCCGAACAGGTTGTCGCCACCAAAGAACAGCAAGGCCGCAATCGCCAGCAACGTGGAGATCGACGTCGCCACGGTGCGCAGCAAAGTCTGGGTGGTCGAGATGTTGATGTTCTCGATCAGGCTGGCCTTGCGCAGGACCCGGAAGTTCTCGCGAACCCGGTCGAATACCACAATGGTGTCGTTGAGCGAGTAACCGATGATCGCCAACACCGCCGCCAGCACCGTCAGGTCGAAGGTAATCTGAAACAGCGACAGGATCCCCACGGTCACGACCACGTCGTGGATCAACGACACGATGGCGCCGACCGCGAACTTCCACTGAAAGCGAAAGGCCAGGTAGATCAGCACGCCGCCCAGCGCCATCAGCATGCCGAGACCGCCCTGGTCGCGCAGCTCCTCACCCACCTGCGGGCCGACGAATTCGACACGCTTGACCTGTGCCGGGTTGTCGCCACCGGTCTTCTGCAACGCCTCGGCGACCTGGTGACCCAGTTGCGGGTCTTCACCCGGCATCCGCACCAGCAGGTCGGTGGTTGCACCGAAGCTTTGCACAATCGCATCGTGATAACCGGCCTCGGCCAGTTGCGAGCGCACCTTCATCACATCGGCCGGACGCTCATAGGTCAGCTCGATCAGCGTACCGCCGGTGAAATCCAGACCGTAGTTCAAGCCCTTATGGAACCAGCTGAACAACGCCAGAACGGTAAGGAGCACAGTGACGCCGAACGCAACGTTGCGAACGCCCATGAAGTTGATAGTACGTAACATGGCAGCCCCTTAAATCCACAACTTCTTGAAGTCACGACCGCCGAAGATCAGGTTGACCATCGCACGAGTCACCATGATGGCCGTGAACATCGAGGTAAAGATCCCGAGGGACATGGTCACCGCAAAGCCCTTGACCGGACCGGTACCCATGGAGAACAGGATGCCGCCCACCAGCAACGTCGTCAGGTTGGCGTCGACAATTGCCGTATAGGCGCGATTGAAGCCCTCGTTGATCGCTCGCTGAACCGTCATGCCTGCGGCGATCTCTTCACGGATCCGCGAGAAGATCAGTACGTTGGCGTCGACCGCCATCCCCATGGTCAAGACGATACCGGCAATACCCGGCAGAGTCAGGGTCGCCCCCAACAGCGACATCAATGCCAACAGCGCGACCATATTGAAGGCCAGCGCCACGGTGGCGATGATACCGAAGAAGCGATAGATGGCGATGATGAACAGAGAAACGAACAGCA
Source organism: Pseudomonas agarici (assembly GCF_900109755.1). Classification (GTDB taxonomy): domain Bacteria; phylum Pseudomonadota; class Gammaproteobacteria; order Pseudomonadales; family Pseudomonadaceae; genus Aquipseudomonas; species Aquipseudomonas agarici. The sequence continues at coordinate 77,660 of NZ_FOAR01000026.1, forward strand.
TCCCCCACAGCGACGCGTCGATACCCTTGGTGATGTTGTCGGCACCCAGGCTCGGGCCGATGGTACGTTCTTCAGCGAAGTACATCGGCGCAGCCAGACCACCGGCACGCAGCAGCAGAGCCAGTTCCGACGATTCACCCTGACCGTTCAGGCCGGTGATACGGAACTGCGCGCCCAACGGCGACTGGATAGTCGCCAGGCTGATGATTTTCTTGTCTTCCTTGAAGGTCTGCACCGGCACATCTTTCTCGACACCGTCGACCATCTGCTTGGTGTAGGTGGTGACCGGACGCTGCTCAATGAAGATCACCGCCATCTGGCGACCGACGTTACTGCGCGTGGCACGGCTCATCAGTTCGCCGCCGTGGCCATCCAGGTGGATGTTCACTTCCGGGCTACCGTGCTCGCCGAAACCGGCCTTGGCATCGGTCACCTGGTCGCCGGTGATAATCAGGCCACGCTCGATCAGCGCGGGAGGGCGATTGCCTTCACGGAACTCGAACTCTTCGGAAGTCGCCTTCGACGCTCCCGGCTCGGCGGCCAGGCGGAACTCGAGGTTGGCGGTCTTGCCCAGAATTCGCTTGGCTTCAGCGGTGTCCTGCACACCCGGCAGCTCGACCACGATGCGATTGGCACCCTGGCGCTGAACCAGTGGCTCGGCCACACCCAGTTCGTTGACGCGGTTACGGACCGTGGTCAAGTTCTGCTTGATGGAATATTCACGGATTTCCGCCAGCTTGACTGGGGTCATCGCCAGACGCAGCACCGCCTGACCGTTCAGATCAGCCGGAACAATGTCGAAATCGTTGAAGTTCTTGCGAATCAGGGCACGAGCCTGCTCGCGGGAATCATTGTCAGCGAAGCCCAGTTGAATGGCGCCGTTGAGCTGCGGCAGGCTACGATAACGTACACGCTCTTTGCGCAACAGGCTCTTGACGTCGCCCTCGTAGACTTTCAGGCGGGCATCGAGGGCCTTGTCCATGTCCACTTCCAGCAAGAAGTGCACACCACCGGACAAATCCAGACCCAGCTTCATCGGGTGCGCGCCAAGGTTGCGCAGCCATTGCGGGGTGGTTTGTGCCAGGTTGAGGGCCACTACGTAGTCGTCACCGAGGGCTTTACGCACCACGTCCTTGGCCGGCAGTTGGTCTTCCTGCTTGGTCAAGCGCAGCAGGCCGTCCTTGCCGTTGGCAGCCAGGGTCGCCCCCTTGACAGCGAAACCGGCTTCGGTGAGCGCTTTGCTCGCTCGATCCAGATCGGCCTGATTGACCCGCAACGCCGTGCTGGCGCCACTGACCTGGATTGCCGGATCGTCAGGGTAGAGATTGGGAGCGGAATAAATAAAACCGATCGCCAGCACCGCCAGGATCAGTACGTATTTCCACAGAGGGTATTTGTTCAGCATCACGCCGCCCGCTTATGACGCGAGGCGCCTTGCGCGCCCCGTCGATTGTTAAATATTGAAACTTAGATCGCTTTCAGCGTGCCTTTAGGCAGAGTGGCCGCGATGGCACCCTTTTGGAACTTCATTTCAACGGTGTCGGAAACTTCCAGTACGACGAAATCGTCGGTCACTTTGAGGATCTTGCCGGCAATACCACCGGTAGTCACCACCTCGTCGCCCTTGGCCAGGTTGCCCAGCAGGTTCTTCTGCTCCTTGGCGCGCTTGGCCTGCGGACGCCAGATCATCAGATAGAAAATGACCAGGAAGCCGACCAGAAAAATCCATTCGAAACCACCGCCCATCGGACCGGCAGCAGCAGGTGCGGCGCCATCCGCGAACGCGTTAGAGATAAAAAGGCTCATATAGCACTCCAGTTGCAAAATTATTCCGGGATCTGAGCAAAACCCGCCGTGCGACGATCATGCTGGGTTAAAAACAGGCTCGCAATGCGGTTTGACACCAGTCAATCGCGCCTCTTTGCCTGTTTTTGCCTTGCCTGATCATCGCTCGGCAAGTTTTTGCTCGGACCCTGCGGTCTGAAAACTCAGTCCAAAGGCGGCACGCAAAGCCCGCGTTTGGCGTAGAAGGCATCGATAAAGGCGGCCAATGTACCCTGTTGAATAGCCTCGCGCAAACCAGCCATAAGCCGTTGGTAATGGCGCAAGTTGTGAAGGGTATTCAACATACTCCCCAGCATTTCGCCGCACTTGTCCAGATGATGCAGATAAGCGCGGGAGAAGTTCTGGCAGGTGTAGCAATCGCAGGTCGGATCCAGCGGCGAATCATCATGGCGATGGAACGCGTTACGGATCTTCAGCACGCCGGTATCGACGAACAGATGCCCATTGCGGGCATTGCGGGTCGGCATCACGCAATCGAACATGTCCACCCCGCGGCGCACACCCTCTACGAGATCCTCAGGCTTGCCAACACCCATAAGGTAACGAGGTTTGTCAGCAGGCATCTGACCCGGCAGGTAATCGAGCACCTTGATCATTTCATGCTTGGGCTCGCCCACCGACAGACCACCGATGGCCAGGCCATCGAAGCCGATCTTGTCGAGACCTTCGAGCGAGCGCATACGCAGGTTCTGATGCATGCCGCCCTGGACAATACCGAACAGCGCCGCGCTGTTGTCGCCATGGGCATTCTTCGAACGCTGGGCCCAACGCAGCGACAACTCCATGGAGGTCCGGGCGACGTCTTCATCGGCGGGGTACGGCGTACACTCGTCGAAAATCATCACAATGTCCGAGCCGAGGTCGCGCTGGACCTGCATCGACTCTTCCGGCCCCATGAACACCTTGGCACCGTCGACCGGCGAGGCGAAGGTGACCCCCTCCTCCTTGATTTTGCGCATGGCGCCCAGACTGAACACCTGGAAACCGCCGGAATCGGTGAGGATCGGGCCGTTCCACTGCATGAAATCATGCAGGTCGCCATGAGCCTTAATCACTTCGGTGCCTGGGCGCAACCACAGGTGGAAGGTATTGCCCAGAATGATCTCGGCGCCGGTAGCGACAATATCCCGTGGCAGCATGCCCTTGACCGTGCCGTAGGTGCCCACCGGCATGAAGGCCGGGGTCTCGACGGTGCCGCGCGGGAAGGTCAGGCGACCGCGACGGGCCTTGCCATCGGTGGCGAGCAACTCGAACGACATACGACTGGTACGACTCATGCTTGATCCTCGGAGGCCGATTTTTGGGGTCCGGTCGGCGCGGGGTTTCGGGTGATGAACATCGCATCACCGTAACTGAAAAAGCGGTAACCGTTCGCCACAGCGGCCTGGTAGGCGGCCATGGTCTCGGGATAACCGGCGAAGGCCGAAACCAGCATCAGCAGCGTGGATTCGGGCAGATGGAAATTGGTCACCAGTGCATCGACCACATGGAAGGGTCGGCCAGGATAGATAAAGATATCGGTATCGCCGCTGAACGGCTTGAGCACGCCATCGCGGGCGGCGCTTTCCAGCGAGCGCACACTGGTGGTGCCAACGGCGACCACCCGCCCACCGCGCGCGCGACAGGCGGCGACGGCATCCACCACCGCCTGGCTGACTTCCAGCCATTCGTGGTGCATGTGGTGGTCTTCGATACGCTCCACGCGCACCGGCTGGAAGGTCCCGGCACCGACATGCAGGGTAACGAACGCGGTCTCGACACCCTTGGCGGCGATGGCGTCCAGCAGCGGTTGATCGAAATGCAGGCCGGCGGTGGGCGCGGCCACGGCCCCCAGGCGCTCGGCGTAGACCGTCTGATAACGCTCGCGGTCCGCGCCCTCGTCGGGACGGTCTATATAAGGAGGCAACGGCATATGGCCGACCCGCTCCAGCAAAGGCAGTACGTGCTCTGTGAAACCCAGCTCGAACAGCGTGTCGTGACGGGCCAGCATCTCGGCCTCGCCACCGCCTTCGATCAGGATCTTCGAACCGGGCTTTGGCGACTTGCTGGAGCGCACGTGGGCCAATACGCGGTGACTGTCGAGCACCCGCTCCACGAGAATCTCCAGCTTGCCGCCGGAGGCTTTCTGGCCGAACAGACGGGCTGGAATGACCCGGGTATTGTTGAACACCATCAGATCGCCTGGGCGCAAATGCTCAAGCAAATCAGTGAATTGACGGTGTGCCAGCGTGCCGCTGGGCCCATCCAGGGTCAGCAGGCGGCTATTGCGACGCTCGGCCAGTGGATGGCGAGCGATCAGGGAATCGGGGAGCTCGAAAGTAAAGTCAGCGACGCGCATGATGGGGTTCGTCTAGCAGGGCCGGAAAGTTTAGCGGAATTCAGCAAAATTGACCATGAAAGGCGATTGACCAACGGTAATCACGTCTCTATACTTCGCCGCCATTGAGCCCTGATGGCGGAATTGGTAGACGCGGCGGATTCAAAATCCGTTTTCGAAAGGAGTGGGAGTTCGAGTCTCCCTCGGGGCACCATACAAATCCTTGTAAATCAAGGATTTAGAGAAGGGGTAGAAAGAAATTTCTACCCCTTTTTCTATCCAAAAAACCTACCCTTCTCATACCCTTTTCTTGGGAAAAATTGCCTCCAGGCAGTGGTCTTCTTGCTTTGCATTCACGCGAGAGACTGTGCGTTCAAGCCATCCTTTCTGATCCAGACCGTTTGAAGTGCTGCGGCTCTGCAGCAGTGCGTAAAAGGGTCAACCATGGGCTGCATAGATGTGTGGCTCAGGCGAGGATTAACCTAGGCACATCGCCACCACGCAAGGAAAGCCACATGCAAGCAAAATCCCTGAAGGCCTTGGTTGCTGACCATGACGTCTCATTTGACGCGAGCACCATCATGAATGCTCTGTTGAAAGCTGGTTACGCGGAAAATTTTGAGTATGTGAGCACCACCGGCAACGGTGTGATGAAGTCATTCAGGAAATTGACCGATCAAGGTGAAGCCTTCGGCGTCAACAAGGCGTCTATGGGCCATCCCTTTAAGACTGAGGCGAAATTTTTCGGAGAGACTTTCCCTCAAATGTTTGACGTGGTCGTTGAACAATTGCGGAAAGAAGTCGGAGGGCTGTTAACCAAATAAGGCTAGCACTCGTCTTGGCTGCCGTTCTCCCGATAGGAGTAGCGGCTGCTCCTTCTAACGTCCAAGAGTTCGCAGCAAACGACCCTTGGCACCAATTTAGTGATGGCGTTAACGGTCAAAAGGTACTCACTGGACTTGCCCCTACAAAACCGGACATCAACTGTAAGATGGTTCCCCATAGGTTATTGAGCGATCCGACCGGGAATACCCCCTATAGAGAAATAACCCCATCGCAGCAAGGACATTTCCGACAGACTTGGTTGCCATTCTGTCTTTACTCTCTGGGCTCCGTTGAAATCCAGGAGCCAAGGGATGTCCTCCATCTTATTGAACAAAGCGGTTTTCCAGCAGAACTGCCTCCTGCGCCTGCACACACCCTTGGGCGAGAACGTATTCATCGCTAAATACCTCGACGACTGGGAAGCGCTGGATCAAGGCGGCTACCGCCTGGAGCTGAGCGCCTTGCCCGCAGATGGTCGCTTACCCCTGGAACAACTGGTGCGCGCGCAGGTCCTGTTGCAGATGCGGTGCGCGGACTCGCGTAGCGAGTTGCGCCCCTTTCATGGGCATGTCAGCCACTACGCGCGCGTGGGCAGCAATGGCGGGCTGGCCCGTTATCAGCAGGCACTGGCCAGCAATGACTTAAACCCGGAACACACACGATTGGGAGCAAAGATAAATGAGTGATGAGCCAGTAAGTCAATATGCCGCCAATATCGACTTGGCCATGTCGCTCATGCCCAGCGTCAATGTAAAAAACGGCTGCGAGGCTTGCGTCAAAGAGGGCTTGCCCGTGTTATTGGTCCGCGCCGGTCTTGCTGACGCCCTTTACGCACAAAGCAAACAGGCCACCCTCAGTCCCTGGCTCGATCAACAGACCGCTCCGGTGGTCTTGAGCTATTCGCGCTACGTGATGCGGCCATTGCGTCAAGGCTATGTCATGGCCTACTACGAAAAACCGCACACCCCGCACACGCGGGTGCAAAAAGGCTGGCAAGTCTTTCGGGTGACTGAGGGCGGCTACATGAAGCCCCACTATTTGGACATTTTCCCGGCAAACACCCTCAAGCACCCCGAAGACTTCAGTTGCACACGAACAGCTTCCTATGCCACGGCGATGTTGTTTGTCATTCCATACGCCCAAAATACCGGCAAGGTGTGGGTGGCTTACAGCGACCATCCGTTCAGTGAAAGCGTGCGTGAGCGCTACGCGCAAGACGCCACGCTCAGAGCACAGCGCATGAGCGAGGTCAACGCACTGAACGGCCAGGGGGCTCGCCGTCAACCCATCAGCGAAGCCCTGATCAGCCAAACCCTGGCCGATTATGATCCCGAGTTACCTCGCTTCGCATTACGCGGTAACCCCCACGCGCCCCTGGAGTTGACCGACACCCCAGGCGTTGCACAAAAACGCCCGGAGCGCGCCAGCGACCTGATGGCACAAGCACAAGCCTTGTGTGAAGCAGGCGGTTATTCGCTCAGCGATGTCAACATCGTCTGTCTCCCGGACGCGGTCGGCATTACCCATGAAGCGGCGGTGCTGCGCAGCACGTTATGCAACCGCGCCAGCTT
>NZ_FOAR01000050.1 GCF_900109755.1 Pseudomonas agarici
GGCGAGGCCTATCATTTCGCCGAGTCCTACAGCACCTTGGGCGATCCGCATGCCTATGACGAAGACCTGCAAAGCGAAAGTGGTTTTTTCTATGCGCGCCTGCGTCACGAGCGTTACCTCAATGACCAGACCCAGCTCAGCGGGATCAGCACCAGCGCCACCCTGGCCCCTGGCCAGGTCCTGAAAATCAGCGACGGCGCCCCGCAGGCTTTTGCCCCCGGCGCGGTGATCACCCGACTGACCACCCGCGCCGCACGGGATCGTAGCTTTGAAGTCAGCTTCGAGGCCATTCCCTACTCGGAGCGGGTGTGTTTTCGTCCCGCGCTACAAGACAAACCGCACATCGCCGGCACCGTCCCGGCCCGGATCAGCAGCACCCTGGCCAACGACCCTTATGGCCACATCGACCGTGAAGGGCGTTACAAAGTCTGCTTCCTGTTCGACCGCGACACCTGGAAACTCGGCGCGGAAAGCCTCTGGTTGCGCCTGGCCCGTCCCTATGCGGGCGACACTTACGGTTTGCACCTGCCACTGCTTGCCGGCACCGAAGTGGCCATCGCCTTCGAACAAGGCGACCCGGACCGTCCCTACATTGCCCACGCCCTGCACGACAGCCAGCACCCCGACCACGTGGCCTTGCCGAACTACAAACGCAATGTGCTGCGCACGCCGGCCAATAACAAACTGCGCATGGACGACACGCGGGGCCAGGAGCATATCAAGCTCAGTACCGAACACAGTGGCAAGAGCCAGCTCAACCTCGGGCATATGGTGGATGCGCGGAAAAAAAGCGCGGAGAAGGCTTTGAGTTGCGCACCGATGGTTGGGGCGCGATTCGAGGTGGCAAAGGCTTGTTTATCAGCGCTGATGAACAGACCAAGGCCATTGGCGATGTCCTGGCCATGCAACCGGCTTCCAGCCAGATCCAGGGCGCGAAACAGCAAATCGCCGACTGGCGGGAAATCGCCCAGGCCCACCATAGCCGCCCACCCGCAATCGACGGCTTGCAGCAGTTTCAGGACAACGCCAAAGACCTCAACGCCTGCGCCATCCTGCTCAGTGCTCCCCAGGGCATCGGCGCGGTGACACCGGCCAGCCTGCTGTTGCAAAGCGGCGAGGCGCTGTACGTGCAAAGCAACGACGAGATCAACCTGGCCGCTGCCCAGCGCCTGTCGGTCCACGCCAATCAGGCTATTTCCCTGCTGGCCCAGCAGGAAGGCATGCGCCTGGTGTCCGGCAAGGGGCCGCTGGAAATCGAATCCCACGGCGACGTGTTGAATCTGCTTGCCCAACAAGACATCAGCATGCAGTCCGCACAGGGCCAACTGCAACTGACGGCCAAAAATGGCATCACCCTGGGCTGTGGTGGCGGCTACATCCGCATCACCGCGTCCGGGGCCATCGACATTTACACCCCCGGCAAGCTCAACCTCAAGGGGCAACATGTTTGGGAAAAAACCGCCAGTCAGAGTTTTCCGCTGCCTGAGTTGCCGCAATCGATATGTAAAAAGTGCCTGGACAAGGCCCGGGCAAACACTACCGGTTTATTGAGCCGTGAACGTTGATTGAAGGGAAGATGCAGATGGCAACACCAACAGAATGGCAAGAACACATCGAGCGGGCATGTGCCAGCGTCGGCCTGCAACAGGTTAACGTGCTGCTCGACCAAGCCGATTGGAACAACTGCGCTGTACCGGCGCTGAAGATGCTGAGGCCGCAAGTTCCATGGTTTTCATTGTTCAGCGGCACACCGGAGGAAAACCTTCTGGATCAGGCCCCGTTGTTGATGCGCTTGAACCTGACGCATTGGCAACATAAAGCCTGGCTGGAAGAACTGCTGACCCAGTGCGCCACCGAGGCTCGCTTGCTGGTGGTGATCTCGCCATTGCCCTTCGATACCTTGAGCCAGGCTCTGCAAGCCCTCTCGCAAGTAAAGTGGGGCGCACGGACGGGCCTGTTGCGGTATTACGACCCACGAATCTTTCCTTTGCTGACGTCCGCGATCCTGACGGATAACCAGCGCACCGAATACCTGCAAGCGGTCAACTATTGGGGCTGGCTGGATCGGGACGACCAGCCGCAGTGGCTGCAAGGTAATTGCCAGGGATATCACGCTGAAATCGAAGTTACCCCCTTTTCTGAATTTGAGCGATCAGCAAGGCGAGCTGATTGGTTGTATCGGTAATGCACAGAAACTGCTAGATGGCGGGAAATTCGATGATTTGGAGGCGACCCGGGAACTGCGTTTCGCCGCCTTATACTCAATTGTCGTGCAGGCCCACCAGGAAAATAATTTAGATAATTTGACCGAATACGCGAGGCAAAAGCTATGAGCCGCAAACAAGGCGTGTCGAATGGTCAGCGTGTTCGGAATGTAGAAAATTTACTCAAGCAAAAGGTCGATATACTGAAACGATTAGCTTTGATCATGCTATGCGGTCTTGCAATCAGTAGTGCCGGCTGCGGAACATTAGTTGAGCGGGGCGAATCATCGAAAACCTACCACCGTTCAGGTCATTACTATGTCGGTGTTCAATATGACTGGAGGCTTCTTACATTGGAAGGCGCCGGTGGTTATGACCCCATTCCCACGTACTGCTATCTAATCATCGTATGCCCATTTGCGACTCTGCTCAGCATGCCGGTAGATTTTCTGGTCGATACGGTGATGTTGTATAGCGACCATCAAAATAAACTCAAAGAAGAACAAAAAAACAGCGGATATATTCGAGATGAACACGCTCTCGCTGAGGATAGGCCAGATGAAGCAGCACTAAAAAATTGGGCCTTGATGCAGGGTTCTGTTTGAGTGTGAGTTGCTGGTGATCAAGGGAGTTAAAGATCATGAAAATAATAATGAGAAAGGCGCGGATACAAGGATTGTGGTGCCTATTAGGGTTAATGTTATTGGGATGTTCTTCTGCGGATAATGAAATGGCCGGGGGGAATCTGCAAGCCGTCAATCATACCGTGCAGGGGATTAACTGGATGTCGGTCAATGGTTATCGGGCTCACGGTGGTGGTGGCAGTGTCTGTTGCATCATCATGCCTACCAAATGGCGCCCTGGCTTGAAAGCTCATGTCGAATGGGAGGTCGATCCCGAGCCCTTTGGTCCAACACCGCCTTTAGGAACCGATGAGTTCCTGGATTTTATGGTTAAGCATAAAGCTAACTATCAACATCATAGTGCTACCGTAGAAATCCCAGAATGGCCAGGAACGGAGTCTTGTGACCTAAAAGTTCATTTTTTGGTTTGTAATAAAGTCAAGGTAACAACTTCATGCTGGGCATTTAATTCAGAGCACTATCCGATTAAAGAACCCTCGCAAATGAAGGAGCCAGCCGTATGCCCAAAGTGAACAATAATTCAAAAACTAAAGCATGGGGGTCACCGCATTTTCCGGAGAGTGGCCGCTTACCTACCAATACATCAATGGTAGCCGCTAACTGCCGGAAGCAGACTTACGAGGAAGATATTTTTCGTCGAGGAACCAACTCTAGAGGTCAAAAGCGATATTTTGAATGCTGCCATAGCCTGTATATCAGCTTGTTTTCTACGATGCCAATGATAACGAGAAGCATGATGTCAAGAACAGTTGGCCAACTAATATCGCTAGGCATGTTTCATGCCTCGAATGGTTTACGCAACCAGAACAATCAGCAAGGAAGTTGCTAGCGATGAAGATGATAATAAGAAAAATCATACAGCAAGGCTTACTTACCTCGTTGGGATTGACATTGTTCGGGTGTTCTTCAGCCGACAACGAAATGGCCGGTGGAAATCTCCAAGCCGTCAATCACACAGTGCATGCTATTAACTGGATGTCGGTCAATGGTTACCGGGCGGACGGAGGGGGCGGCAACGTCTGTTGCATCATCATGCCCGCCAAATGGCGCCCTGGCTTGAAAGCCCATATCGAGTGGGAAGTCGATCCTGAGCCCTTTGGTCCAACGCCGCCTTTAGGAACCGATGAATTCCTGGATTTTATGGTTAAACATAAAGCCAACTACCAACGCCACAGTACTACGGTGGAGATACCAGAGTGGCCAGGAACGAAGCGATGTGGCTTGAAGGTACATTTTTTGGTTTGTAACCAGGTCAGGGTTACGAGTTCGTGTTGGGCGTTTAATTCAGAGCACTACCCGATTAAAGAACCCTCGCAAATAAAGGAACCAGCCGTATGTCCGAAGTGAACAGTAATTCAAAAGCTAAAGCGTGGGGGACACCGCATTTTCCGGAGGGTGGCCGCTTACCTGCCAATACATCAATGGTAGCCGCCAACCACCGAAAGCAAACTTACGAGGAAGACCTTTTTTGTCGAGTGACCGACTCCAGAGGTCAAAAGCGATATTTTGAATGCTGCCATAGCCTGCATATCAGCTTGTTTTCTACGATGCCAATGATAACGAGAAGCATGATGTCAAGAACAGTTGGCCAACTAATATCGCCAGGCATGTTTCATGCTTCGAATGGTTTGCGTGACAAGAATGATCAGCAAGGAAATTTCTAGCGATGCAAATGATAATAAGAAAAATCATACGGCAAGGCTTGCTTGCTTTGTTGGGATTGACATTGTTCGGATGTTCTTCAGCCGATAACGAAATGGCCGGGGGAAATCTGCAAGCCGTCAATCATACCGTGCATGCTATTAACTGGATGTCGGTCAATGGTTATCGGGCCGACGGAGGGGGCGGGAGTTCGTGCTGCATTATCATGCCTACCAAATGGCGCCCTGGCTTGAAAGCCCATATCGAGTGGGAGGTCGACCCAGAGCCATATGCTTATTCAAAATGGCCATCTGATTTTGATGGATACCAAGCCGCTCAACTCAAACACGCAGCTAACTACCAAGACCACAGTACCACCGTGGAGATACCAGAGTGGCCAGGAACGGAGTCTTGTGGCTTGAGTGTGCATTTTCTAACTTGTAATCAGGTCAAGGTCACAACTTCCTGCTGGGGTTATGGTTCACCGAATAATCCAATTAAAGAACCTCTTGATATGAAGGAGCCGACCGTATGTCCGAAGTGAAAAGAGACTCAAAAGATAAAGCATGGGGACCACCCTATTTTCCGAAGGATGGTCGTTTACCTACCAAAGTATCAATGGTAGCCGCTAACTGCCGGAAGCAGACTTACGAGGAAGATATTTTTCGTCGAGGAACCAACTCTAGAGGCCAAAAGCGGTATTCCGAATGCTGCCACAGCCTGCATATCAGCTTATTTTTTGATGGCACTAATAATAACGAGGCCAACGATACCAAAAAAAATCATCCGAGCAATATTGCCAAGTTATTCCATGCATCACTCAGAGGTTCAAAGGCCAAGGGACAAGGTTACTTTTCGTATTACATGCCCGGTGTTGGCACTCCATTTCCAGAAATTGGCGAGCTGGATTACAGCGATAGCGGATTGCAATTTGCCGCTGGTGGCGAGGATCGTATCAATTGGGCATTGGTACAAGTGGCCAGTGCTCTTTCTTTCGCGCTTAACAATAAGAAAGAAATCGATAATGTTGTTGCCAAGGCCAAAGTCGAAGCCATGAGCACCTGGAGGGCACCGCTGATGAGTGCCATGGGCCAGGGTAATCGGCGGCGGACGATGAACGGGTTGCTAGCACCCTTGCAGGCTCGGACGGAATGGGCTCAGCCTCGCGTACTGGGGGTCAAGCTGTTTGTGTATGGTTTCTCCCGAGGAGCAGCCGAAGCTCGCACCTTTGTCACCTGGTTGAGCCAATTGTTCGACACCCCTGTCGGGGCGGAGCTACCCGCTCAAACGCTGATTGGCTTGCCGATCAGCGTCGAGTTTCTCGGGATACTGGATACCGTGGCCTCGGTGGGCATTGCCCATGTGGCGCCTTTTTTCTCCGGGCATATGGATTGGGCCGACGACACCCAGTTGCTGCCGGATGCGCGGCGCTTCCCGAAATTTATCAAGCGCTGCTCGCACTTTGTCGCCGCCTTTGAACAACGCTCCTGCTTCCCCTTGGAATCGATCCGTAACGAGGACGGTCGATACCCGGACAACAGCTATGAAGTGCTGTACCCCGGTGTTCACTCCGATGTTGGCGGTGGCTACCCAAAAAATGACCAGGGCAAGGCCCGTGGCGGCACCCATGAACTGGTGTCGCAGATCGTCCTACACGATCTGTATGCCGCCGCCTTTGCTGCTGGCGCCCCGTTGCGGGTCCCCGAGGAAGTGTTACCGCGGACGCTGCTTTCTCAGAAGTCATGGCGTGTCATATCTGAGGCAACTAACACTGATTTCAAGATCAACCCGCATGTAATCGAACGCTTCAACGCCTGGCGAAGCAAAACCCTACCGGTAATCACCGCCGACCAGCCCGTCAATCATCCCGCCTGTGAGTACACCCCGCAGCTTCTGGGCACCACGGTGGAAGACGGTATGGCCGATCAATTGGGCTGGATCACCGGCTGGCGCATTGGTCGCTATGCCAATGATGCCAAAACCGATAACGACAGCTACCAGCGCCAGCCGTTCTTTATCGAGGCCACTGAATTCACCGCCGAGAGGAGCAGTCAGGAGAAAAAGAATGACGAGGACTTACGGGCCGCCGTCCTGGCTGTGCGCCTGACCAATCCTCAGCATCCCGGACCGCCGGTGTATGAAGCACAAATCGATCAGACCCAACTGAGCCAGGCTGCCGCTGAATTCAAATCCGATTACACCGGACAAAAGCGCGAGCAGACCAGCAGGAAGGGCGGGGTACTCGATGTGATATTGCGCGACACGGCCTATCTGCTCAATGAAAACGATGAGCGCAAAGACCACGAAACCCTCAGAACAGAGGGCAAGCGGCGCAGTGAGCAACTGTTCCGCGACGCCCACGGGACACCCAGTACCGATGCCGAAATGGCCTTGCTGGTGGCGTTGTTCGACGACCATATACACGACTCACGAGCCTGGTTTATGCACGACAAACTGAAGTCGAGGGAGTTGTGGGCCGGTTATTTCTTTTACCGCATGATCTATTTCGGGAATGAAAACAGCCGCGATCTGTCGCCGGTGGTGGTGGCCGGGCGTCTATTGGGCGTGGCGATGATTGCCGGGGCCACGGCGTATGGCATCAGGCGCGGTAAAGTGCTGGGAGGGATTGGCGGACTGGCGGCGGGCATCGGCGCGGCGACCATCGGCTATCAGGTGATCGATAAGGTCACTGGCAAGGTGGTGCCCTTCCTGCCTGACGCCGAGCAGTTGCTAAAGCCCACCGGCCATATCGGCCAGGTGGTGGTCGAGCAGAAACGCCAGATCGCGCTGGACGACTATAGACAGCGCATCGAGCAGACCAGTGCCATGTTACGCAAGGAAGGCACCCTGGTCGAACAGGTCAAGGCGGTGCTGCCATGATGCCCCTGGTTCGTCTCGGTGATCCGTTGCGGCCCTTTGGCGGTGAGGTTTTGGCGGGACACTACGAAGCTTTCGGTAAGCCGGTGGCCTGTGTGGATGATCCGGTGCGCTGCAACCTACATGGCCTGACGCACATTATCGAGGGTGCCTCGGGATCAACCATAGATGGCAAGCCGGTGGCGCTGGACGGCCATCGTTGCGCCTGTGGTTGCCAGTTGGTCAGCACCCTGGCGGCCACTTCGATGATGGTCGCGCCATGA
>NZ_FOAR01000030.1 GCF_900109755.1 Pseudomonas agarici
GGTGATTCCGCTGATGAGCGACGCCGATGCCGCTGACCTGCGCGACAACCTGGGAATTGCCGGGCTGGTGGTGGAATACGGCATGGGCAGCGGCACCCGCCGCGAGGCCAACGGCTGCGGGCAGTACCGGCGCATCTTCGATCATGACCATGAGGCGCTGTCGCTAATCGATGAAGCGGGGCGGCATTTGGGGCATCTGTTCGACGAGATTCAGGAGCGCACCCGACAAGCCACCGAGAGCGTCGGTGCCGTGAAGGAACGGCTGACCGATAGCGTCAGCGAGCTGCCGGCCCGAGCCGCCGAAGTCGCCCGCCGACGCGCGCGGGACGCTCTGCGCGATTCACTGCCCAAAGGCATGCCGCCGCTAAACTGATTTTTATGAACAGTCACGAAACGGCTATTGAGATCACAAGCCTTATGAAATACAGCGTGTGCCCATCGAGATTGGGTAGAGCGAGGGATGCTCAACCCCTCAACCCCGATGCAGCTTGCTCATCAACTCCGCCTCGGCCTGGGTCAGGCCGCAGGATTGGGTCAGCTCGTCGACGCTGGCGCCCATGCCGACCAGGCGGGCAGCCTGGGCGAAGGACAGGGTCGAGGGATCGCGCTGTTCCAACCGCGCCAGTTTGTCTGGCAAGGGCGCGACCACTGCGCGCAGCTCGTGCAGGTCCTCGCCCATGCGCACCGTGCCGTTCTGGAAGTTATCGACACGGCGAGCCAGCTCCTTGATGCGCTGGTCACGCAACGCATCGCCCTCGGCCTGCTGCGCGGCAATCTGCCGCCGGCGGCGGGTATAGGCCAGGCACATGCCCAGCGTCCCGACCCACAACAGGGCCAGGAGGATGACTGCGACCTCAAGAATCAATCAGATGCTCTCCAGCTCGGACCATTCTTCTTCACTCATCATCTTGTCCAGCTCGACCAGGATCAACAGTTCGCCGTTCTTGTTGCACACGCCCTGGATGAACTTGGCCGATTCTTCGTTACCGACGTTCGGCGCGGTCTCGACTTCCGACTGGCGCAGGTACACCACTTCCGCCACGCTGTCGACCATGATCCCGACCACTTGCTTGTCGGCTTCGATGATGACGATACGAGTGTTGTCGTTGACCTCGGTCGGCAACAGGCCGAAACGCTGGCGGGTGTCGATCACGGTGACGACGTTGCCGCGCAGGTTGATGATCCCCAGCACGTAGCTCGGCGCGCCCGGTACCGGAGCAATCTCGGTATAACGCAGGACTTCCTGGACCCGCATCACGTTGATGCCATAGGACTCGTTGTCCAGCTTGAACGTCACCCACTGCAGGATTGGATCATCGGAACCCTGTGAAGACGCTGACTTGTTCATACCCCTGCCCCTTGATTACCGTTGATACGGTGTGTGTGCTGTCTAACGCCGGACGCAGTAACCGCCCCGGCTCAATTATTGGTTGGCTTGTGCAACTGCAGGTGCTTGACCGCGCCGCTGGCGATCAACTCGGCCAGTTCGGAGACGTCGAGCAACGCACACATGTGTTCGATGACCGTGCCCGCTAGCCACGGTCGCTGTCCACGACGGGTGCGCCATTTTATTTCACTGGGGTCCAGGCGCAACGAGCGACTGACCTGATGCACCGCCAGCCCCCATTCGTAGCCCTGCACCGAAATAACGTATTGCAGCCCCTGGCGGAAGTCGTCGCGATAGCGATCAGGCATCACCCAGCGGGCCGTGTCCAGTACCTTAAGATTACCGGCCTGGCTCGTCAGGATGCCAAGGAACCAATCGGGCTGACCGAACAGCGGCGTCAGTTCATGGCCGGCCAGGGAATAAATCGATCCCAGGCACACCAGCGGCACCGCCAGGGTCAGCCCGGCGACATCGAACAACAGACATTCGAACGGCTCGGCGGCCCAATGCGGGCGGGCGTCGCCTTCGACCGGTGGCGGTGGGATGTTCCGGGCGGGAGGCAGATGCACCTCAACCACCGGTTCTACCCACACCGGGGCGACCGGTCGAACAGCCGCTTCAGCTATCACTTGGACCGGAGTGGGCACTGGCGCACGCGCAACGGCCGCGACAGTCACCTCAGCGGCCAGGGCATCACGAGCCTGCTCTTCGAGTACCGCCGCCTGAAAGTCATCCAGTTCGCCGACAAGCGCCGGCTCTACGGCAAGCGCCACCGGCAACTCGCCGGTCGCCTCCTGCAGCAATGCATCCAGATAGGACTGCAATGCCAGTTGCGGACGGGTGGCGATGTCGACAGGACGGTTCATCGGAATGCTCATGGAGATGCACCGTTACAGTGACCTGTAGGGGTTATCGGCGGGACCGGCAGGCAACTTGAGCCGTACATCATATCAGGCCACCTGCGGCACGAGCTGCTGGGTCAGCAGATGCTTGAGCAGCGCCCGGTAAGCCAGCACGCCACGGCTCTTGCCGTCGAATTGCGACGGCGTAACCCCCAACCGGCTGGCGTCGCGCAGGCGCGTGTCGATGGGAATGTAGCCCTGCCAGATCGACTCCGGGAACTTGTCGCGCAACACTCGCAGGGTGCCCATGGACGCCTGGGTGCGCCGGTCGAACAGGGTGGGCACAATGCTGTAAGGCAAGGCCTGTTTGCGCGAGCGATTGATCATCGCCAGGGTGTTGACCATGCGTTCCAGGCCCTTTACCGCCAGGTGTTCGGTCTGCACCGGAATCACCAACTGCTGGCTGGCCGCCAGGGCGTTGACCATCAGTACGCCCAGCAATGGCGGACTGTCGATCACCGCATAGTCGAAATCCTGCCACAACTGCGCCAGGCTCTTGGCAATCACCAATCCCAGCCCGCTCTGTCCCGGCGACAGCCGTTCGAGGGTTGCCAGCGCGGTACTGGAAGGCAGCAGGGAAATACGTGCGTCACTGGTGGACAGCAGCAATTGGCCCGGCAAATCTTCAGGCACCTGGCCTTGGTGCTGAAACAGGTCGAAATTGCTGTGCTCCAGGGTGTCTGGGTCGTAGCCGAAGTAGCTGGTCATCGAGCCGTGCGGGTCGAGATCGACGACGACCACGCGTTTGCCCGCCTCGGCCAGCAAGCCGGCTAAAGCGATGGAAGAAGTGGTCTTACCGACCCCTCCTTTTTGATTAGCTACTGCCCAGACTCTCATTCGGTGTGTTCCTCTGGGCAAAGCATCGAGCCCGCCGAGAAATGGCGCTAAGTTATAGAGTAGGTGCCGGAGATTTGACGGAGCTCTCGCGTACCGCTTGCTTTACCGCTGGCGGTGCAGTTTGTGTGCCAGCGCGCTTGAGTGCCGCATCCGGCGTCGCGTTGGCGGTACCCGTGCCGGTCAGGCTACGGCGCACATCCAGGTTGCGCGACACCACCAATACCACCCGGCGATTGCGCGCCCGGCCTTGCGCGGTAGCGTTGTTGGCCACCGGCTGGAATTCGCCATAACCGACCGAGGCCATCCGCTGCGGGTTGACCCCTTCCATGGCCATCATCCGCACGATACTCGACGAACGCGCCGAGGACAGCTCCCAGTTGGTCGGGTACTGCGCCGTCTGGATCGGCTGATCATCGGTAAACCCTTCGACATGGATCGGGTTGTCGAAGGGCTCCAGGATCTTCGCCACCTTGGCGATGATGTCGAAGGCCTGGTCGCTGGGCAAGGCGTCACCGCTGCCGAACAACAGGCCGGAATTGAGTTCGATCTCGACCCACAGTTCGTTGCCGCGCACGGTCATTTGGTGGGTGCTGATCAGGTCGCCGAACGCCGCGCTGATGTCGTCGGCAATGCTCTTGAGTGGGTCCGCCGCACCCTGGCCGAAGGCGGCGTCGGTCTGTTCGGCCTCCTTGATCAGCGGGTCGGCGGGTTTGACGGTCACTGGACGTTCGTCGCCGATGGGGATCGGCTTGAGGCTGCGGTCGGTATCGGTGAAGACGCCAACCAAGGCTTGGGAGATGATCTTGTACTTACCTTCGTTGATCGACGAGATCGAGTACATGACCACAAAAAAGGCGAACAGCAGCGTGATGAAGTCGGCGTAGGAAACCAACCAGCGCTCGTGGTTCACATGCTCTTCGTGTTGGCGACGTCTGGCCATGTCCTACTCCATCAGTCCATGAAGCCCTGGAGCTTCAGTTCAATGGAGCGTGGGTTTTCGCCTTCGGCAATCGACAGAATGCCTTCGAGGAGCATTTCCCGATAACGCGACTGGCGCCGGGCAATCGATTTCAGTTTGCTGGCAATCGGCAACAGCACCAGATTGGCACTGGCCACGCCATAGATGGTCGCGACGAACGCCACGGCAATGCCATTGCCCAGTTGTGAGGGATCGCCCAAGTTGCCCATCACGTGGATCAACCCCATGACCGCACCGATGATACCAATGGTCGGCGCGTAGCCACCCATGCTTTCGAAGACCTTGGCGGCTTCGATATCGCGGTTTTCCTGAGTATAGAAATCCACCTCAAGGATACTGCGAATAGCCTCCGGCTCGGCACCGTCGACCAACAATTGCAAGCCCTTGCGCGAGTAGGTGTCTGGTTCGGCATCGGCTATGCCTTCCAAGCCCAGCAGGCCTTCCTTGCGCGCGGTCAGGCTCCAGTTCACCACACGATCGATGCCACCGGGCAGGTCGACGCGGGGTGGCAACAGGATCCAGACGAGGGTCTGCATGGCTCGCTTGAACGCGCTCAGCGGCGATTGCAGCAGCGCCGCGCCGATGGTCCCGCCGATTACGATCAAGGCTGCCGGGCCGTTGGCCAGGGCGCCGAGGTGGCCGCCTTCGAGGTAGTTGCCGCCAATAATGGCGACAAACGCCATAATGATGCCAATAAGGCTCAACACATCCATCAGAGACAGGCCTCGACCAAGTGTTTGCCAATGTCGTCCAGGCAATACACGGCATCCGCCAGCTCGGCCTTGACGATCGCCATCGGCATGCCGTAGATCACGCAGCTCGCCTCGTCCTGGGCCCAAATCGCACTGCCGCCCTGTTTGAGCAGGCGCGCGCCTTCGCGACCGTCGGCGCCCATGCCGGTCAGTACCACCGCCAAAACTTTGTCGCCGTAGGACTTAGCGGCGGAACCGAAGGTGATGTCTACGCACGGCTTGTAGTTCAGGCGCTCGTCGCCCGGCAGGATTTTTACCGCGCCACGACCGTCGACCATCATCTGCTTGCCACCTGGGGCTAGCAATGCCAAACCTGGGCGCAAGAGGTCACCATCTTCCGCTTCCTTCACGCTAATCCGGCACAACTTGTCCAGGCGCTCGGCAAAGGCCTTGGTGAAAGATGCGGGCATATGCTGGATCAACACGATCGGCGCCGGAAAGTTCGCCGGCAGTTGCGTCAGGACGCGTTGCAAGGCGACCGGACCGCCGGTGGAAGTGCCAATGGCAACCAGCTTGTAGGCCTTGCGTTTCGGGGCGGCCGAGGTCGGGGCGGCGGGTGCCGGGGCACGGCTGGCCAGCGGCGCGGTGCGCACAGGGGGCGATGCCGGAGCACCGTGGTCAAAACTGTTGGACGGAGCGGGCGCGACACTCGGGGTTGGTGCACTGTAGCTGCTGAAACGACGGTTGCTGCGCGAAATGCTGTGAACTTTCTCGCACAGCAGTTGCTTGACCTTCTCGGGATGCCGCGAGATGTCTTCGAAATTCTTCGGCAAGAAGTCCACGGCCCCGGCATCCAACGCGTCGAGAGTGACGCGGGCGCCTTCGTGGGTCAGCGACGAGAACATCAGAACCGGCGTCGGGCAGCGCTGCATGATATGCCGCACCGCTGTGATGCCGTCCATCATCGGCATCTCGTAGTCCATGGTGATCACGTCCGGCTTGAGCGCCAGGGCCTGATCGATGGCTTCTTTACCATTGGTCGCCGTACCGACGACCTGGATGCTCGGATCCGCCGAAAGGATTTCCGAGACGCGGCGGCGGAAAAAACCCGAATCATCCACCACCAGGACCTTGACTACCATAAACACTCCGTTAGGCACGGCGGCAGACTCATGCACCGCCGAACCATAATCAAATACGCCGGGCGGCGTAATGCTTGAGCATGCTCGGCACATCGAGAATCAGCGCGATACGACCGTCGCCGGTGATGGTGGCGCCTGACATGCCCGGTGTGCCCTGGAGCATTTTGCCCAGCGGCTTGATGACCACTTCTTCCTGACCCACCAGTTGATCAACGACAAAGCCGATCCGCTGGGTGCCCACCGACAGGATCACCACATGGCCTTCGCGCTGTTCTTCGTGAGCGGCGGAGCTGATCAGCCAGCGCTTGAGGTAGAACAGCGGCAGGGCCTTGTCTCGCACGATCACCACCTCCTGGCCGTCGACCACGTTGGTGCGCGACAGGTCGAGGTGGAAGATCTCGTTGACATTGACCAGCGGGAACGCAAAGGCCTGGTTGCCGAGCATCACCATCAGGGTCGGCATGATCGCCAGGGTCAACGGCACCTTGATGACGATCTTCGAGCCCTTGCCCTTGGTCGAGTAGATATTGATGGTGCCGTTGAGCTGGGCAATCTTGGTTTTCACCACGTCCATGCCAACGCCACGACCGGACACATCGGAAATCTCGGTCTTGGTCGAGAAGCCTGGGGCAAAGATCAGGTTGAAGCACTCGGTCTCGCTGAGACGGTCCGCCGCATCCTTGTCCATCAGGCCCTTCTTCACTGCAATGCCGCGCAGCACGTCGGCATCCATACCCTTGCCGTCATCGGAGATCGACAGCAGAATGTGGTCGCCTTCCTGTTCCGCCGACAGTACGACCCGACCGTTGCGGGGTTTGCCCATCGCTTCACGCTCGGTCGGCTCTTCGATGCCGTGGTCGACCGAATTTCGCACCAAGTGAACCAACGGGTCGGCCAGGGCCTCGACGAGGTTTTTGTCGAGGTCGGTTTCCTCGCCCACCAGTTCCAGGTTGATCTCTTTCTTCAACTGCCGGGCCAGGTCGCGAACCAGGCGCGGGAAGCGCCCGAAAACTTTCTTGATCGGCTGCATCCGGGTCTTCATCACCGCAGTCTGCAGGTCGGCGGTCACCACGTCGAGGTTGGACACCGCCTTGGACATGGCTTCGTCGCCGCTGTTGAGGCCCAGGCGCACCAGACGGTTACGCACCAGCACCAGCTCGCCGACCATGTTCATGATCTCGTCCAGGCGCGCGGTATCGACCCGCACGGTGGTTTCGGCTTCGCTGGCCGGTTTTTCCGCCGTCGCTGCCGACGCACGCGCGGGCGCCGCCGCAGGCCTGACCGGCTCGACCTTGGCTTCGGCTTTGGCGACAGGTGCCGCAGCCGGCTTGGCTGCCGTCGGTGGGGCAACGGCAGCGGTGGTGCCACCCGCCACTTCGGAAAACTTGCCCTTGCCATGCAGCTCGTCGAGCAGCGATTCGAACTCGTGATCGGTGATCAGGTCGCCGCTCGCGACCGCAGCACTGTCGGAGGCGTTCGCCACTGGTGCAGAGGCCACAGCCACGTCGAGGGCATCAACCTTGAACGAACCCTTGCCATGCAACTGATCGAGCAAGGCTTCGAACTCGTCATCGGTAATATCGCCGCTTTCCGGCGCCGAGTCCGGTGCCGGTGCGGCGCTCGCCGCGACGGCGGCCTCGGCAGCAATAACCGCTGGGGCGAACTGCCCCTTGCCGTGCAACTGATCGAGCAACGACTCGAACTCGGCATCGGTGATCTCGTCGCTACCTGCTTGGGCAGCACTCGGGGTCGGCGCCACGGGCACTTGCGCTTGTTCCTTGACCGCATTGAGTGAATCGAGGAGCAACTCGAATTCATTGTCGGTGATGTCGCCGGAATCGGCGGACGGCTCGACGACGACCGCTTCCACGGCAGCCGCTGCTTCATCAGCGGCTGCCGGCTCCGCCAGGCGCGCCAGGGCTGCCAACAGTTGCGGGGTGGCGGCGGTGATCGGGCGGCGTTCGCGCACTTCGCCGAACATGCCGTTGACCGCGTCCAGCGCTTCCAGAACCACGTCCATCAATTCCGAGTCGACGCGTCGCTCACCCTTGCGCAGGATGTCGAACACGTTCTCGGCGATGTGACAGCACTCCACCAACTCGTTGAGCTGGAGGAAGCCGGCGCCTCCTTTTACAGTGTGAAAACCGCGAAAAATAGCATTGAGCAGATCCGCGTCATCCGGGCGGCTTTCCAGCTCGACCAGTTGCTCGGACAGTTGCTCAAGAATCTCGCCGGCCTCAACCAGGAAATCCTGAAGGATCTCTTCATCGGCGCCGAAGCTCATGTGTAGGGGTGCTCCTAGAATCCAAGGCTGGAAAGCAAATCGTCGACATCGTCCTGACCGGACATGACGTCTTCACGTTTATCGGCATGAATTTGCGGACCTTCACCCTTGGCCATCTGTTTTTGTGGATCTTTTTCCGCGAGGATGGCTTCGCGGTCGTGTTCGATACCCGCAAAACGATCGACCTGGCTGGCCATCAACACCAGTTTGAGCAGATTGCTTTCGACTTCGGTGACCATCTGCGTGACGCGCTTGATCACCTGGCCGGTCAGGTCCTGGTAATCCTGGGCCAGCAGAATGTCATTGAGATCGTTCGACACCGCACGGGTCTCCTGCTCGCTACGCGAGAGGAAATCATCGACTCGCCGGGCCAACACGCGAAACTCTTCGGCACCGACCTCACGCCGCATAAAGCGCCCCCAGTCGTTCCTCAGCGCCTTGGCTTCGTCATTCAGCCCGTTGACCCGAGGGGTGGCACTCTCCACCAGATCCATGGTGCGGTTGGCCGCCGCCTCGGTCAGCCGGACCACATAGGACAAGCGTTCGGTCGCGTCGGTGATCTGCGAAACCTCCTCGGCTTGCGGCATGGTCGGATCAATCTGAAAATTGACGATGGCGCTGTGCAGTTCGCGAGTCAGCTTGCCGACTTCCAGATACAGGCCGCGGTCACGGGTCTGGTTAAGCTCATGGATCATTTGCACCGCGTCGCCGAAGCGGCCCTTTTCAAGGCTGTCGACCAGTTCACGGGCATGTTTTTTCAGGGTCGATTCAAAATCGCCCAGTGAAGATTCGTTGTGCTCCATAGCGCCCCCGTGGCGGACTTCATCAACCGATGCGTTCGAAGATCTTCTCGATTTTCTCTTTCAGCGCCTGGGCCGTGAATGGTTTGACCACATAGCCGTTGACGCCGGCCTGGGCGGCTTCGATGATCTGCTCGCGCTTGGCTTCGGCCGTGACCATCAGCACCGGCAGGTGCTTGAGTTTTTCATCGGCACGCACATGGCGCAGCAAGTCGATGCCGGTCATGCCGGGCATGTTCCAATCGGTGACCAGAAAGTCGATGCTACCGCTATTGAGGACCGGAATGGCGGTGGTACCGTCATCGGCCTCGACCGTGTTGGTGAACCCGAGGTCACGCAACAGGTTTTTGATGATCCGCCGCATCGTTGAGAAATCATCAACAATGAGGATTTTCATGTTCTTGTTCAATTCGACCTCCAAGCAGTCTTAAACGCGTTTCAGCACCTGAACGCGCTGTTCAATCAATTCGGCACAGCTTTCGACAGCCCCTACTGCATGGAAATCACTACCGACCGAGCGCCGAGGCACCGTCAAACGCCGCATCGGTCTCGTTCGCAGTGTCCCCCACACCGCCTGTCAACGCGCTCGCCATTCCCCCAAACGCCCCCGCAAACGGGCCGCGCACTGGCTGTGTAACTGGCTGACTCGTGATTCGCTGACCCCCAGCACCTCACCGATTTCCTTGAGGTTCAGCTCCTCGTCGTAGTACAGCGCCAACACCAGTCGCTCACGCTCCGGCAAATTGGCAATCGCATCCGCCAACGCGGTCTGGAAGCGTTCATCCTCCAGGTCGCGTGACGGTTCGAGATGAGCACTCGCGCCATCCTCATGCAGCCCTTCATGTTCGCCGTCCTGCAACAGGTCGTCGAAACTGAACAGTCGGCTGCCCAAGGTATCGTTCAAAATTGCGTAATAATCATCGAGGCTCAATTGGAGTTCGGCTGCGACTTCGTGATCTTTAGCATCACGACCGGTTTTCGCTTCAATTACCCTGATTGCGTCACTGACCATACGGGTATTGCGGTGTACCGAACGGGGTGCCCAGTCGCCCTTGCGGACCTCATCGAGCATTGCACCGCGAATCCGGATACCGGCATAGGTTTCAAAACTTGCACCCTTGCTGGCGTCATATTTGGTTGAGACTTCCAACAGACCGATCATGCCCGCCTGGATCAGATCCTCGACCTGGACACTGGCCGGCAGCCGCGCCAACAAGTGATAGGCGATTCGCTTGACCAACGGCGTATAACGCTCGATCAACTCATACTGGCTGTCACGCGACGAGTTGGAATACATGCGATAGCCACTGGCGGTCATAGCACCGGTCCCGCGCTCGTCCGATGCACCAGACGTTCGACGAAAAACTCCAAATGCCCCCGTGGGTTGGCGGGCAACGGCCAGGTGTCGACCTTCTGGGCGATGGCCTTGAACGCCAGCGCACATTTCGAACGAGGGAACGCTTCGTAGACGGCACGCTGCTTCTGCACAGCCTTGCGCACGCATTCATCGTAAGGAACCGCACCGACGTATTGCAGGGCGACATCAAGGAAGCGATCGGTGACTTTAGTCAACTTGGCGAACAGGTTGCGTCCTTCCTGCGGGCTCTGGGCCATGTTGGCCAGCACCCGGAAGCGGTTCATACCGTAGTCACGATTGAGCAGCTTGATCAGCGCATAAGCATCGGTGATCGAGGTCGGTTCGTCGCAGACCACCAACAGTACTTCCTGGGCCGCGCGGACGAAACTGACGACCGAGTCTCCAATACCCGCGGCAGTATCGATCACCAACACATCGAGGTTGTCGCCAATATCGCTGAAGGCGTTGATCAGGCCGGCATGCTGAGCCGGGCTTAGATGAACCATGCTCTGGGTGCCGGAGGCGGCCGGGACGATACGGATCCCGCCCGGTCCCTGCAGCAACACATCGCGCAGCTCACAGCGCCCCTCGACCACATCGGCCAGGGTCCGCTTGGGGGTCAACCCCAGCAGGACGTCGACATTCGCCAACCCCAGATCGGCGTCCAGCAGCATGACCCGCCGGCCAAGCTCAGCCAGCGCCAGGGACAAGTTCACTGACACGTTAGTCTTGCCGACGCCGCCCTTGCCGCCGGTCACCGCAATCACCTGTACGGGATGCATGCTGCCCATGTTCTCTTCTTACCTTGTCTTGCTTAGACGGAAGGCCACATAACTGGCCACGCGTTCTCGAACGGAACTACTGCCTGGCAGACTATCGATATAGGTGCATGGCAACGTCTTCATAATGACCTCAACCCACTCGTTTCGAGGACTGATGGTAGATGTCCGCGAACATATCGGCCATCGCCTCTTCGCTGGGTCTGTCCTGCATTTGCACACTGACTGCGCGACTCACCAACTGGTGGCGGCGCGGCAAATGCAGATCGTCCGGAATCCTTGGACCGTCGGTCAGATAGGCCACTGGCAATTCATGGCTGATGGCCAGGCTCAGCACTTCGCCGAGACTGGCCGTTTCATCCAGTTTAGTCAGGATGCAGCCGGCCAGCCCACAACGCTTGTAGCTGTGGTAGGCAGCGGTCAGCACCTGTTTCTGGCTGGTCGTGGCCAGGACCAGGTAATTCTTGGCCTTGATCCCGCGCCCGGCCAGGCTTTCCAGTTGCATGCGCAAGGCCGGGTCGCTGGCCTGCAGGCCAGCGGTGTCGATCAGCACCACGCGTTTGCGCAGCAGCGGATCGAGGGCTTGCACCAAAGACTGGCCCGGATCGACATGGGTCACCGGCACATTGAGGATTCGCCCGAGTGTCTTGAGCTGTTCCTGGGCACCGATCCGGAAGCTGTCCATGCTCACCAGGGCGATGTTCTGCGCGCCGTACTTGAGCACGTAGCGCGCCGCCAGCTTGGCCAGCGTGGTGGTCTTGCCCATTCCAGCCGGGCCAACCATCGCGATAATTCCACCCTCCTCCAACGGCTCGATCTCGGGGGTGAGGATCATCCGGGCCAGGTGCGCCAACAGCATACGCCAAGCCTGGCGCGGTTCTTCGATGCCGTTGATCAGCGCCAGCAGGTCGCGCGACAGCGGACCGGACAGTCCGATACGCTGCAGGCGGCGCCAGAGATTGGCCTGTGCCGGCTGGCTACCTTGCAATTGGTTCCACGCCAGGGAGCCGAGCTGGACTTCCAGCAATTCGCGCAGGCCGTTGAGTTCGAAACGCATCGAGTCGAAGACCCGTGGGTCCACCGCCGGGGCCGAGGCAACAGGCGCCGGGGCCGAGCGTCGTGGCTCGTCGAAAGTCGGTTCAATCAGCGGCTCGGCGGCGGTCAGCGGCAAACCGGCGAACAACTGGCGATTGGTGGTTGCATCGCTGTCGCCTTCGCTACGCAGGCTCAGTTCGGCTCGAGCGGTGGCAATCCGCGACTGGGTCTTGCGCAGCTCATCTTCGAGCTCCATGTTCGGCACCCGTGGCGTCAGGGCCGAGAGCTTGTAGTCCAGGGCAGCCGTCAGCTCGACACCGCCCGCAATCCGGCGGTTGCCGATGATAGCGGCGTCCGAGCCCAGCTCATCACGAACCAGCTTCATGGCCTGACGCATATCGGCGGCGAAAAAACGCTTAACTTGCATAACCCACTACCTCAGCCGTTGGGCCCTACTGTGGCAACGATGGTAACTTGCTTATTGTCCGGAATTTCCTGATAGGCCAAGACATGCAGGCTGGGTACCGCCAGGCGGCCGAACCGCGAAAGCATCGCGCGAACCGGGCCGGCTACCAGCAGGATCACCGGCTGTCCTTGCATCTCTTGACGCTGAGCGGCATCGATCAGTGAACGCTGCAGCTTTTCAGCCATGCTCGGTTCCAGCAGAACCCCTTCTTCCGAGCCCTGTCCGGCCTTCTGCAGACTATTGAGCAATATTTGTTCCAACTTGGGTTCCAAGGTGATCACAGGCAGCTCGGAGTCAAGCCCTATAATGCTTTGGACGATTGCGCGCGACAAACCAACACGCACCGCGGCCACCAAGGCGGCAGTATCTTGACTCTTGGCGGCATTGTTGGCGATAGCCTCGGCAATGCTGCGAATATCGCGTACCGGTACGTGTTCAGCGAGCAGGCATTGCGACACTTTGAGCAGGTGCGACAGAGAAATGATGCCCGGTACCAGTTCCTCGGCCAGCTTCGGCGAGCCTTTGGCCAGTAGTTGCATGAGTTGCTGGACTTCTTCGTGGCCGATCAGTTCGCTGGAGTGCTTGTAGAGAATCTGATTGAGGTGAGTCGCCACGACCGTGCTGGCATCCACCACCGTGTAGCCCAGCGACTGCGCCTGGGCACGCTGACTGATTTCGATCCAGACCGCTTCCAGGCCAAAGGCCGGGTCCCTGGCGGTGATGCCGTTGAGAGTGCCGTAGACTTGACCCGGGTTGATCGCCAGCTCGCGATCCGGGTAAATCTCGGCCTCGGCCAGGGTCACGCCCATCAGGGTCAGGCGGTAAGCACTGGGCGCCAGATCGAGGTTGTCACGAATATGCACGGTGGGCATCAGGAAGCCGAGGTCTTGGGAGAGCTTCTTGCGCACGCCCTTGATCCGCGCCAGCAATTGCCCGCCCTGGTTGCGGTCTACCAACGGAATCAAGCGATAGCCCACTTCCAGACCGATCATGTCGATCGGCGTGACGTCATCCCAGCCCAGTTCCTTGGTTTCCATGGCACGCGCCGGCGAAGGCAGAAGCTCCTGCTGACGCTGGACTTCGGCCAGGGCCTGGACCTTGACCACGTTCTGTTTCTTCCAGACCAGATAGGCCACACCGCCCGCTACCAGGGCCAGGCTGAGGAAGGAAAAGTGCGGCATGCCCGGTACCAGTCCCATCACGGCCATCAGGCCGGCGGCCACCCCGAGGGCCTTAGGCGAGGCGAACATCTGCCGGTTGATCTGCTTGCCCATGTCTTCCGAGCCGGAAGCACGGGTCACCATAATCGCGGCGGCTGTGGATAATAACAGTGATGGCAATTGCGCCACTAAACCGTCGCCGATAGTCAGCAACGCGTAGACCTTGCTGGCGTCGGCAAATGACATGTTGTGCTGGAAGATCCCGACCGCCATGCCACCGATCAGGTTGATGAACAGGATCAGCAAACCGGCGATGGCGTCACCGCGCACGAATTTGCTGGCACCGTCCATGGAACCGTAGAATTCGGCTTCCTGGGCTACTTCCTGGCGACGCAGCTTGGCTTGCGGCTGATCGATCAGGCCGGCGTTGAGGTCGGCGTCAATCGCCATCTGTTTGCCCGGCATCGCATCGAGGGTGAAACGCGCGCTCACCTCGGAAATCCGCCCGGCCCCCTTGGTCACCACGACAAAGTTGATGATCATCAAGATGGCGAAAACCACGATACCGACCACGTAGTTACCACCGATCACCACTTCGCCGAAGGCCTGGATCACCTTGCCCGCGGCGGCATGCCCGTCCTGACCGTGGAGCATCACCACGCGAGTAGAAGCCACGTTCAGGGCCAGGCGCAACAACGTGGCAATCAGCAGGATGGTCGGGAAGACAGCGAAGTCCAGTGGCCGCAA
This sequence comes from Pseudomonas agarici, assembly GCF_900109755.1. Taxonomy (GTDB): domain Bacteria; phylum Pseudomonadota; class Gammaproteobacteria; order Pseudomonadales; family Pseudomonadaceae; genus Aquipseudomonas; species Aquipseudomonas agarici. The sequence continues at coordinate 14,568 of NZ_FOAR01000030.1, forward strand.
GGCGTAGACGCAGACCAGCAGGACGACGATCGACAAGGCGATGTTGAACGTAAAGAAAACGTCCAGCAGGAACGCCGGCACCGGCAACATCATCATCGCCAGCATGACCAACAACAACAGCGGCACGCCCAGGTTGCCCCGGCCGAGGTCGCTCAAGTTGCTGCGCGCGGTGTTGATAAATTGAGTGCGGTCCACCGGTATTCCTCGTCACTTTGAAGCAAACTTTTGACGCTGAAAGCGTCGCAAAATCTGCTTGTGCAAGAAACCTTCCAACTCCGGTGAAATAATTGAAAATACAGGGACGATCAACAGATCCGGAGGCGCCGGCTGGTCGGCGATGGCCGTGACACCTAGCGAATAAACCTTCAGGAATCGCGGCGCAGGTCTGGTGGAATCGGCAGGTTGTCCTTGAGCGGGTCCGGGCGCTTGCCTTTGCCTGCGCGGAACTGGCGGATCTGGAAGACATAGGCGAGTACCTGCGCCACCGCCAGGTAGAGGCCCGCCGGAATCTCCTGGTCCAGTTCGGTGGAGTAGTAGATCGACCGCGCCAGGGCCGGTGATTCGAGCAGCATGATCTGGTGTTCGACAGCGATCTCACGAATCTTCAGGGCGATAAAGTCATTGCCCTTGGCCAGCAGCACCGGCGCTCCGCCCTTCTCGGCGTCGTACTTGAGCGCCACCGCGTAGTGGGTCGGGTTGGTGATCACCACGTCCGCCTCGGGGATCGCCGCCATCATGCGCCGCTGGGACATCTCGCGCTGCAACTGGCGAATCCGTTGCTTGACCTCTGGCCGGCCTTCCTGGTCCTTGTATTCGTCACGCACTTCCTGCTTGGTCATCAGCAGTTTCTTGTGGCTTTCCCAGAGCTGTATCGGCACATCCACCAGGGCGATCAGCAACAGTCCGAGAGACATCCATAAGGCGCTCCAGCCCACCACCTGCAGGCTGTGGATAATCGACGATTCCAGGGGTTCATGGGCGATCCGCACCAGATCGTCGATATCCGACGATAACACGACCAGCGCTACCAACAGCACGATGATGAATTTCGCCAGCGCCTTGAGCAGTTCGACCAGCGCCTTGGCCGAGAACATCCGCTTGAGTCCGGGCAACGGATTCATCCGGCTGAACTTGGGCGCCATGCTGCTCGCCGCGAACAACCAGCCGCCCAGGGCGATTGGGCCGATAAAGGCAGCCAACAGCAAGGTCAGGAGGATGGGTTGAACCGCCCAGATCGCCATCTTGCCCGACTGCAGGAGAAAGGTCGCCATGTAACGCTGATCGAGTATCACTTCCCGCGAGAGCGTGAAGTTCAGGCGCATCAGTTCAGCCATCTCCTGGGCCAGCGCCCCACCAAAGACCAGCAGGCCACCCGTCCCGGCCAGCATCACCGCCAGGGTGTTGAGCTCCTTGGAACGGGCAGTCTCGCCCTTCTCGCGGGACTCCTTCTTTCTTTTTTCCGTGGGGTCTTCTGTTTTGTCCTGACCGCTCTCGCTCTCCGCCATGGCTCAGGGTGCCCGTATCAGTTGACGTAGAAACTGCAAGGCCTCGACGGCCAACGGCTGATACTGATTAAGAATATCGCCCAGGCTCACCCAGAGGATGAACATCCCCAGCACCAGGGTCAGCGGAAAACCGATGGAAAAGATGTTTAACTGCGGCGCGGCGCGAGTCATGATTCCGAAGGCCACGTTGACCACCAACAAGGCGGTGATCGCCGGCAGCACCAGCATCAGCGCGGCACCGAGGACCCAACCGAGCTTGCCGGCAATCACCCACAGATCCGTGGTCGACAGCCCGCTGCCGACCGGGAAGGTGGTGAAACTCTCGATCAAGACCTCGAACACCACCAGATGACCATTCATCGCCAGGAACATCAGCGTCACCAGCATGGTGAAGAACTGCCCGATCACCGCACTGGAGACACCGTTGATCGGGTCGACCATGGAGGCGAAACCCATGCCCATCTGCACCGCGACAATCTGTCCGGCGACCACGAAAGCCTGGAAAAACAACTGAAGGGAAAATCCGAGCAAGGCGCCGAAGATGATCTGCTCGGCGATCAACATCAACCCGCTGAGATCCAGCGGATGTACCGCCGGCATCGGCGGCAGGCCTGGCGCGATCACCACGGTGATGGCCACGATGAAATACAGTCGTATGCGCCGTGGCACCAGAGTGGTCCCGAAGATCGGCATGGTCATGATCACCGCGCCGACCCGGAACATCGGCAGCATGAAGCTGGCGACCCAGGTACTGATCTGCGTGTCCGTCAGGGCCAGCAGCGACATATCAGCCGATGACCTGCGGAATGCTGCCGTAGAGCGACAGGATGTATTCCATGAATTTCTGCACCAGCCACGGACCCGCGACAATCAGGGTGATCAGCATCACCAGCAGGCGCGGCAGGAAACCCAGGGTCTGTTCGTTGATCTGCGTGGCGGCCTGGAACATCGCCACCAGCAGGCCCACCAGCAGGGTCGGAATCACCAGCACCGTGACCATCAGGGTGGTCAGCCAGAGGGCGTCGCGAAAGATGTCAATGGCAACTTCAGGCGTCATGGCGCGCTACTCGTGAAGGTTTTAGACACCACCAAAACTGCTCGCCAAAGTACCGATGATCAACGCCCAGCCATCCACTAATACAAACAGCATGATCTTGAACGGCAGGGAAATGATCAGCGGCGACAGCATCATCATCCCCATCGCCATCAACACACTGGCGACCACCAGGTCGATAACCAGGAATGGAATGAAGATCATAAAACCGATCTGGAACGCAGTCTTGAGTTCGGAAGTGACGAAGGCCGGCACAATAATGGTCAGTGGCGCCTGGTCGGGTGTGGCGATGTCGGTGCGCTTGGACAGGCGCATGAACAGCTCCAGGTCGCTGCTGCGGGTCTGTGCCAGCATAAAGTCCTTGATCGGCCCCTGAGCCTTGAGCACCGCGTCCTGGGCCGTGAGTTTCTCGGCCAGGTAGGGCTGCAGCGCATCCTGGTTCACCTTGTCGAAGACCGGCGCCATGATGAACAGGGTGAGGAACATCGCCATGCCGGTCAGAATCTGGTTCGACGGTGTCTGCGCCAGGCCCAGGGCCTGACGCAGGATCGAGAAGACGATGATGATCCGGGTAAAGCTGGTCATCAGGATGACGAACGCCGGAATAAAACTCAGCGCGGTCATGATCAGCAGGATCTGCAGGCTGACCGAGTACTCCGGCTGCCCGTTGGCTCCGGTGCCGAGCGTGATTGCCGGGATCGACAGCGGATCGGCGCCGAACGCCAATGGCGCGACCAGCACCAGCGTCAGAGCAAGGATAAGCCGCAACGGCGCCATCACTTCTTGTCCTTACCCAGCAGCTCCATCAGGCGTTGAGCGAACTCCGCGCTCGCCGGCTCGCCACTCGGCACCTCAACCGGCTCCTTGAGCACATGCAACGGCGTGATGGAGCCCGGCGTCAACCCAAGCAGGATCTGCTCGTTGCCGACTTGCACCAGCACCAGCCGGTCACGCGGTCCGAGGGCACGGGAGCCGATCAGCTCGATCACCTGATTCTTCTTACCCGTCGGTCCCGCCTGCTGCACACGACGCAGCAGCCAGGCCAGGGCAAAGATGATCGCCAATACCAGCAGCAAGCCCAACACCAATTGTGTCAGTTGCCCGGCCATACCGCCGCTGGCTGCTGGCGCAGCCACCGCGTTGGCCACGGGTTCGGCAGCCAGCACACTGAACGGCAAAAACAGGAGACTTCCGAAGAACCTGTTCATTCAGCGTAACTTCTTGATGCGTTCGCTCGGGCTGATCACGTCCGTCAGCCGGATACCGAACTTTTCGTTAACTACCACGACTTCGCCGTGGGCAATCAGGGTGCCGTTGACCAGCACGTCCAGCGGCTCGCCAGCCAGCCGGTCGAGCTCAATCACCGATCCCTGGTTCAGTTGCAGCAGGTTGCGAATATTGATATCGGTACTGCCGACTTCCATGGAAATCGACACCGGAATATCCAGGATCACGTCCAGGTTCGGACCGTCGAGGGTCACCGGCTCATGGCTCTTGGGTACACTGCCGAACTCTTCCATCGGCAGCCGATGGGAGCTCGGCGCGCTAGCGGCATCGGCCGCCAGCAGGGCGTCGATATCGTCCTGGCCGGTTTCGCCGGACTCTTCCAAGGCAGCCGCCCACTCGTCGGCCAGGGCCTGGTCGTCAGTCAAATTGTGTTCGTCAGCCATCAGTTGTCCTCGGCGGGCAGAAAATCAGTTAACACAGCCTATTCTTGATCGACCCGCTCAACGGCGCTCGATCGGCTCAATCACTTGCAATGCCAGGTTGCCCTTGTGGGAACCGAGCTTGACCTTGAACGACGGCACGCCGTTGGCGCGCATGACCATATCCTCGGGCAGCTCCACGGGGATCACATCCCCTGGCTGCATGTGCAGGATGTCCCGCAGGCGCAGTTGACGCCGCGCCACCGTGGCGCTGAGCGGTACCGCCACGTCCAGCACGTCTTCGCGCAAGGCCTTGACCCAACGTTCGTCCTGGTCGTCGAGGTCCGACTGGAAACCGGCATCGAGCATCTCGCGCACCGGCTCGATCATCGAGTACGGCATGGTCACGTGCAGGTCGCCACCGCCACCGTCGAGTTCGATGTGGAAGGTGGAGACCACCACTGCTTCGCTCGGGCCGACGATATTGGCCATGGCCGGATTCACTTCCGAATTAATGTACTCGAAATTGACTTCCATGATCGCTTGCCAGGCTTCCTTCAAATCGATGAAGGCCTGCTCCAGCACCATGCGCACCACACGCAGTTCGGTGGGAGTGAATTCACGTCCCTCGATCTTGGCATGACGACCGTCGCCGCCGAAGAAGTTGTCCACCAGTTTGAACACCAGCTTGGCATCGAGGATAAACAGGGCCGTGCCACGCAACGGCTTGATCTTGACCAGATTGAGACTGGTCGGCACATACAACGAATGCACATACTCGCCGAACTTCATCACCTGAACGCCGCCCACCGCCACATCGGCGGAACGGCGCAGCATGTTGAACATACTGATACGGGTATAACGGGCAAAACGCTCGTTGATCATCTCCAGGGTCGGCATGCGTCCACGGACGATGCGATCCTGGCTGGTCAGGTCGTAGCTTTTGACACTGCCGGGTTCGGCAGGGTTTTCGGTCTGTACCAGACCATCATCGACACCATGCAAGAGGGCATCGATCTCATCCTGGGACAGCAGGTCTTGCACGGCCATCTCGTGATCCTACTGCAGTACGTAGTTAGTGAAGAGCAACTGTTCGACCACTACCTTGCCGATCTCTTTCTGTGCCACTTCCTGCACGCTGGCAGTGGCTTTCTGGCGCAGCAACTCCTGGCCGACCGGGGTCGCCAGGGTTTCGTAGGTCTGTCCGGAAAACAACATCACCAGGTTGTTGCGGATTACTGGCATATGGACTTTCAGGGCCTCCAGGTCAGCGGAGTTGCGCGCCATCATGGTAATGCTCACTTGCAGGTAGCGCTGGCGGCCATTGGCATCCTTGAAATTGGCGACAAAGGGCGGCGCCATCGACTCGTAGATCGCCGGCTGCTGGGTCGTGCTGGCCTCGGCGGGCGTCGCCGCGACTTTGCTCTGGGCATTGTGCATAAAGTACCAGGTCGCCCCCACGGACAGACCGATTGCCAGCAGCAAAGCCAATATGATCACGATAATCAGCTTGAGTTTGCCTTGCCCGACAGGTTCTTTTACCGCTGCTGCTTCGCTCTTCGCCATGCCAATAATCCGTCACTATTCGGTTTTTCACAGTCGCAGGGCAAGGCTGGAGCAAGTGTTATGCCAGAGTTGCTGGAAATCGGAAGCAAAGGCGTGTGCGGGCAAGCGCTGCAAATAAGGCAGTACGAGAGAACCTATCAGAGTCGTGCTGATTGTGGGCGCAGACTTGCCCATGAGGCTTTTGGCATCCTCAACAGCCGCTTCACGGCGAAGCGCCAGCCCACCAGCACCGCTCCCACAACAAAGCCATCAGGCGTAGTAGTCGACCGCGCTGGAACCCACCACCACGCTGGCGCCGGTGGTTGCCGTATCGGTCGCGGTGACGATGGCAATATCGTCCTCGCCACTATCCAGACGACCACCGCTACCGTTGTTACGGCCTTTCTGAGCCTGCTGTTGCTGCTGTTGTGGATCCTGACCCTGGCCGGTCCAGCCGCGCGATTGATCCGAAACGCTGACATCGGCCTGCCCCAGGCCTTGCTGTTGGAGCATGTCGCGCAGGCGGAACAGGTTGCTTTCCAAGGCATCACGCACGCCGGCATGACCACTGATGAAACTGACCTGCGTCGCCTGATCGGCGGCCATATTGACCTTGATATCCAGTCGCCCTAGTTCGGCCGGCTCCAGTTGGATATCGGCGGACTTAATGCTACTGCTCGACAGGTACATGACCCGATTGACCACTTCTTCGGTCCAGCCACTCTGATGCATTGCCAGAGGTTGGTTAACCGGCAGCGCGTTCGCGGTTTTGGGCACCGTGGCCTGGGTCAGTGCGGCCAGGCGATTGGCGAAGTCGTCGACCCGAGTGTCACCAGAGGCGTTCTGCAAATCTTTCAGGCCATCCTCGATCAATCCCTTGAAGGACTTTTCGCCACCCTGCTCGCTGGCGCCGGCGTCGGTATCCGGCTCCCCTTGCATGGCCACGCCAACGGTCTGATTAAGCGCCAGGTTCGGGTCCGCTTCGTTAAGGCTGGCGGTCTTCGTGGCCGACTGACTGGTCGTCGACACATGCCCACCCTGCTCCATCGCCAGACGCACGGCGGGCAGGTTATCCAGCGGATCGGAATTCGGATCGAAATCACCACCGGCGGTCGCAGCGGTCGCCACTTCCGGCACCTGCGCAGCGGTCACCGCCGTCAGGGGCGCCTCGACCACCGGCAGTTGCATGGGCACGACCGGCTGCGGCGCTTCGGCGACTGGCGTCGCCGGCGTAACGCCAGCCTGGATCAGCGCCAGATCAAGAGTTGGAGCCACCGGCGTGGCATCGGCCACCGGGCTTTCGTCGCCGATGTCCTTGTCGCTTTCGTCAGAGGCGCCCTGGTCGCCGGCAGTCTGCGCGGTATCGCTGCCGGTGGTTTTATCGGCAGGCAAGGAATTGCCGCTATCGGCAATCGCCGACTTTGCCGCGTCGCTTTTGTTGCTGGCAACCGCCTCCTTTTTTGCAGGCACCGCAGGGCTATTATCCCGGGTCGACTTGAGCGGATTGTCAACTGCCTTTCCCGCCTTGCCCTGGTTCTCCTGGTAGACCTGGGCAAAGCTGGAAGCATTGTCCTTGGGCTGCGCAACAGCTGCCAGCGGATTGCTCGCGAGGTCCGCCTTGGGTTTGACCGCAGCGGTGGCCTGAAGAAGAGAATGGGGAGCAAGGGGCATAACACAGTCTCCGCTGCACAGGGATTGTAAAGTCAATGCAGGGAGTGACAGCAAGGTTCGGGCCAGTTTTTCTGAATCGCCACGCGGGTTAATGCTTGACAGGGAAACGCTCACGCTCGCGCGCGAACAAATGGCGTACCTGTTCATACTCACGGTCGATCCGCCCGACCAGATCTTCGATCCCGGTCAGCGGCAACCGTGCGGCCCGCTCTTCCAGTTGCCGGCAAAGATCGGCCAAGTACAAAGCCCCCATATTGCTGCTGCTGCCCTTGAAACTGTGGGCTGCCCGCCCAAGCTCCAGCGCGTTGCTGGCCTGATGTAACTGCCCCAGGCGTTTTTCCGAATCGTTGAGAAAAGTATCCAGCAACAGTGGATACTCATCTTCCATGACTTCCCGCAATGCGCCCAGCACATCGTAGTCGAGGTGCTTTTCCTGATTGCCATTCACTGGTTCACTCCTTGATCAACACCTGCAAATTATGCCTGAGTCCCCCACGAAAACTCCACGTGGGCACGCCGCCCGTCGTTTGACCAACGGGCACGGTGACTCAGTTGCCGAATCAGGTCGATACCTCTTCCCGATAACCGATCGACCTCCAATGGACGCGCCATGACCTGCTCGACGTCAAACCCCTCGCCGCTGTCCTCGACTTCGATGCACAACCGCCCACCCTTTCCTTCAGGAACCACTCGCAGGCTCACGCGGACAAAACCTTCCCGCAAGTCGAGCAAACGCCGATTGCGCTGCTCATAGTATTGCGCAAATCCGCGGACATCGCGCTTGAGGCTTGAATCCAGGCCCAGGACGCCGTGCTCCAGGGCATTGGAGTAGAGTTCGGCCAGTACGCTGTATAGCGCTCCGCTGTGAGTACGCAAGCCGTGTATCTCCATCAGCAGTTGCAGCAGATAGGGCAACGGATTGAAGCGTCGCAGCGTCGCCGCACGGAATTCGAAGCTCACCGACCAATCCAGCGGGCACGACTCGCCACTGTCGGAGTAAACCATGGTTGCAGGCAATGCCTGTCCGGGCACGGGGAGACTGATCTGGACCATGCTGATGTCGTCACGCGCCTCGCCACCGAACCGCATCAACGCCAACTGGATTTCCTCGAACAGGCAATCCGGGTCCCGGTTGCTCTCGAATACCCGATGCAGGCGCTCGACGCCGAACAACTGCTCATCGCGATTACAGGTATCGATTACTCCGTCGGACAGCAGGAAAATCCGGTCGCCCTGGGCCATGGGATAGACATCGGTGTGATCGTCGAACGCCTCGGCCCCCAGCACCCCCAACGGCAGGTGCCGCGCCACCAGCGGACGCCGCACGCCCGAGGCGACATCGTGCAGATAGCCGTCGGGCATGCCGCCGTTCCAGACCTCGACCACCTGGCGCTGCGGACTCAGGCGCAGAAAAGTGGCGCAACAGAACATATCCACCGGCAGGATACGCTTGAGCTTGGCGTTCATCTCCCGCAGGGTTTCCGGCACGCCATAGCCCTTGGCGGTCATGCCATAGAAGACTTCCGCCAGGGGCATCGCGCCGACGGCGGCGGGCAGGCCATGCCCGGTAAAATCGCCGAGCAGGATATGCATGCCCCCCTCCGGGGTATGGGCTGCCAGCAGCAGGTCGCCGTTGAATAACGCATAGGGCGATTGCAGGTAGCGGATATTCGGCGCTCGCAGGCATCCGGAATGCGCCACCTTGTCGAACACGGCCTTAGCCACCCGTTGCTCGTTGAGCAGGTGGTCGTGGTGCCGGGCGATCAAGTCGCGCTGGCGCAGCACGGTGGCCTGCAGGCGTCGCAGACGATCCATCGCCTTGATCTTGGCACCGAGAATGACTTGGTTGTAGGGTTTTGCCAGAAAATCGTCACCGCCCGCGTCCAGGCAGCGCACCAGGGCGTCACTTTCACTCAGGGAGGTGAGAAAGATGATCGGCACCAGCGATTCGCCGGCCAGCGCCTTGATCTCTCGCGCCGCTTCGAAGCCATCCATCACCGGCATCAAGGCATCCATCAGTACCAACTGCGGTCGTTGCGCCCTGAAGACCTCGACCGCCTCGGCACCGTTGCTTGCAGTCAGCACCGCATGCCCCTGGCGCCGCACGATGTTCGACAGCAGCAAGCGATCCGCCGCGCCGTCCTCGGCGATCAGTACCGTCAGCGACTCTTCTCCAGGCTGCATGGTGCTCAAACGATGTCGAAGAGTTTGTCGAAATTGGAAATGGCGAGGATCTTGCGCACGTCGGAATTGCTGTTGATCACCCGGATATCGGCATCGTCGCCACCGACATGGTCGCGCAGCAACAACAGCATGCCCAGGGCCGAACTGTCGAGGTAGGTGGTCTCGTTCAAGTCGACGATAACCGACTCAGGCAGGCTGTCGAGCTGTTCGTAGGAATTGCGAAATGCCTGATGTTTGCCGAAGTCAAACCGCCCTTTGATGGAAATCGTCAACTTTCTGCCGTTGCCTGTTACTGCCGACTCTACAGCCATGATCCAGCTTCCTTGTCAATGGCGATGTGTACAAGGTGTAGCACCCCACTGACAGCAGAGCAACCGAAAACGTCAAAATACCTGCTCAATACGGGCTCTGGCGCGGCAACCGCTGAGACAACTCGTCCAGGAGTTTCTGTTCACGCTTGTCTTCCAACTGGCGAGCCTCTTCGATGTAGCGTCGCACCAACTTGCGCAAGCCTTCGACACGAGTATAGGCCTCTTGCCAGCTGACCCGGCCCTTGTCGAGGTTGTTCTGGTGCCAGGCCAGGCTCTGCCGTTGCTGGGCAACGGCGGTATCCAGCTGACTGAGGAACTGCTGATAGCCCAGCAACCATTGACTGGAAACGCCCTGGCGGCCACGCTCGATCCATTGCTCCTGGTATTGCAGACGAAATCCTTCGAGGTCGGCCAGTTTGCTTTGCGCCAGCCGCACCTGCCCCTGGAAATACCCCAGACGCTGGACAGCGGTCCGCTCAGTGCTTTGGGCCATCTCGACCACCGGCGCCAACCTCGCGACACGACTCTGGGCCATGGCCGGTCAACCGCCCGCCGCGGGCGCGAAGACCGTCGCCAGGTGTGCGTCACTCGCGCCCAGGCTGACATTGTCGTTCAGCCCCTGGCGCAGGTACTGGACCAGCGCCGGCTGCAGGGAGATCGCCGTGTCGGTCTCGCGGTCGCCGCCAGCCACATAAGCGCCGACGCTGATCAGGTCACGGCTTTGCTGGTAGCGCGACCAGAGCTGCTTGAAATATTGCGCACGCTTCATGTGTTCGGCACTGACCACCGCCGGCATCACCCGACTGATGGACGCCTCGATATCGATTGCCGGGTAGTGACCTTCCTCGGCCAGGCGCCGGGACAGCACGATATGCCCATCGAGCACCCCCCGCGCCGAGTCGGCAATCGGGTCCTGCTGGTCGTCGCCCTCGGACAGCACGGTATAGAACGCCGTGATTGAACCACCGCCGGCCTCGGCGTTACCCGCACGTTCCACCAGTTTTGGCAGCTTGGCAAAGACCGACGGCGGATAGCCCTTGGTCGCCGGTGGCTCGCCGATGGCCAGGGCGATTTCTCGCTGGGCTTGGGCGAAACGGGTCAACGAATCCATGAGTAGCAGGACATTCTTGCCCTTATCACGGAAATACTCGGCGATCCGCGTGCAATACATGGCGGCGCGCAGGCGCATCAATGGCGCATCGTCGGCGGGCGACGCGACCACCACCGAACGCTTGAGTCCTTCCTCGCCAAGAATGTGCTCGATGAACTCCTTCACTTCGCGGCCCCGCTCACCGATCAGCCCGACCACGATGATGTCGGCCTCGGTAAAGCGGGTCATCATACCCAGCAGCACACTCTTGCCCACCCCTGTGCCGGCGAACAGGCCGAGACGCTGGCCGCGGCCCACCGTCAGTAATCCGTTGATACTGCGGATGCCCACATCCAGTGGCTGATGGATGGGGTCACGCTTGAGCGGGTTGATGGTTGGGCCGTCCATCGGCACCCAATCCTCGGCCTTCATTGCCCCCTTACCATCCAGTGCTCGCCCTGCCCCGTCCAGCACCCGCCCGAGCATGCTCATGCCCATTGGCAGACGCCCGGTGTCGGCCAGTGGTACGACCCTGGCACCTGGGGCGATACCGGCCACACTGCCCACCGGCATCAGAAACACCTTGTTGCCGGAGAAGCCCATGACCTCGGCTTCGACCTGCACCGGGTGATAGCTGTCGTCGTTGATGACCAGGCAGCGAGCGCCCATGGCGGCCCGCAGGCCTTCGGCTTCGAGGGTCAGGCCAACCATGCGCACCAGGCGACCTTCGAGAATCGGCTGGCCGGGCAAGTCGATGGCATCGGCGTAGGTGCTCAGGCGTCTGCCGAAGCTGGTTCGCTCAAGGCGCATCGCACAGGTCCGCAGCACTGGTCGGTACATGAGGTTCGCCCAGCGCCAATGCCAGGTCGGGCTGGGCTGGATGCAGGGATTGCTCGTGCAATTGATCGAACAGTTGCGCCAGCGCCTGCTCGATGCGGGTTTCGACGCTGGCATCGATCCGACTGTGCTCGGTCTCGACCCGACAACCACCGGGCAGCAGAGCCTCATCCTCGACGATGCGCCAGGTCGCCTCATGGCGTTCGCGCAAGGCCTTGATCTGCTCGAAGTCCTGGGGATTGATGTACAACCGTACATTCTCGGCGCCCAGTGGCAGCAGCTTGAGGGTTTCGCGCAGGACATGCCCGATCTGGCTGGAGTCCATCTTGAGTTCGCGCTGGATGACCTGGCGAGTCATATGTCCAACCAACCCTACCAGGCTTTGCTCGATCTGCCGGTCCTGCTCGGCGATGGGGGCGAACAGGTTGCTCATCAGGGTTTCCAGGTGGACCAGCTTGGCGCTCAAGGCGACCTCGGCCTCCTGGCGTACCTTGATTTGAGTGCTGTGGAAACCTTCTCGCTCGCCCACCGCGAAACCTTCGTTGTAGGCTTCCTGGCGGATGCTCTCGAGTTCTTCGAGGGTCAGTGGCTGCACTTCCTCCAGCGGCACCTCCTCGATCTCGACCGGTGGCTCTTGCACCGGCGCAGGTTCAGGCTCCTCGACAGGCGGATCGAAGCTGGGCAACGACCATAGGTCGAAGCCTGTTACGTCCCGTGCGCGGATCAGATCGGTTGGATCAGTCATGACTTGATCCTTAGATCATCTCTTCGCCGCCCTTGCCACCGAGCACGATTTCTCCGGCTTCGGCCATACGGCGGGCGATGGTGAGAATTTCCTTTTGGGCGGCTTCGACGTCGCTGACGCGCACCGGCCCCTTGGCCTCGAGGTCGTCGCGCAGCAGCTCCGCGGCGCGCTTGGACATGTTCTTGAAGATCTTTTCCTTGACGCCCTCATCCGAGCCTTTAAGGGCAAGCACCAGTACATCGGAGGAGACCTCGCGCAACAGCGCCTGGATACCCCGGTCGTCGACGTCGGACAGGTTGTTGAAGACGAACATCAGGTCTTCGATCTGAGTCGACAGGTCCTCGTCCACTTCGCGGATCGAGTCCATCAACTGGCCTTCGATCGAGCTGTCGAGGAAGTTCATGATATCCGCGGCACGCTTGATACCGCCCAGGGTGGTACGCGCGGCGTTGGAATTGCCGGAGAACTGGCGCTCCAAAATCTGGTTGAGCTCCTTGAGGGCCGCCGGCTGTACCGTGTTCAGCGAGGAGACACGCAGGATGATGTCCAGGCGCACCTTGTGGTCGAAGTTATTCAGCACCTCGCCGGCCTGATCGGGGTCCAGGTAGGCCACCACGATTGCCTGGATCTGCGGGTGCTCGTAACGGATCACGTCCGCCACGGCGCGCGGTTCCATCCACTTGAGGCTATCCAGGCCGCTGGTATTGCCACCGAGCAGGATGCGGTCGATCAGGCCATTGGCCTTGTCTTCGCCGAGGGCCTGGGTGAGCATCTTGCGCACATAGTCATCGGAACCGACGCCCAGGCTGGTCTGGTCGCCGACAATCTCGACAAACTCGCTCATGACCTGCTCGACCTGCTCGCGATGCACGTTGCGCATCTGCGCCATGGCCACGCCAACCCGTTGAACCTCCTTGGGTCCCATGTGGCGCAACACCTGCGCGGCATCGGTGGAACCCAGCGACAGCAGCAAGATCGCGGCTTTATCGACCCGGCTCAGCTTCTGGGTGACGGCGGCGTTATTACTCATCGGCGTTAATCCATTCTTTGACGACCTGTGCCACACGGCCCGGATCTTCAGCTACCAGACTCTTGATGGCATTGAGTTGAGCGTCATAGCCTTCACTCGGGCTGGGCAAGAGGATGCTTTGCGGACCACCAAGGCTCACGCGATCATTGGCCAATTCGCCGTCCAGACCGCCCATACCGCCCAGCTCGACATCGCCGCCGATGCCCGCCAGTTGTTTCTTGCCACCGCCAGTGATGTTGTTGAGCACCGGACGCAGCACGCCGAACACCAGCATCAGGATAAACAGCACGCCCACGACCTGCTTGACCACATCCCAAAACCAGGGTTGCGAGTAGAACGGGATATCGGCGATTACCTCCCCGCGTTCAGCGGAGAACGGCACATTGATCACACTGACGCTGTCGCCACGGCTGGCGTCGAAGCCAACGGCATCCTGGACCAGGCGGGTGAAGCGCGCCAATTCCTCGGCACTCCACGGCGCACGGCTGGTTTCGCCATTGGCGGCGTTGACCTTGACCTGATCGTCGACCACTACCGCCACTGACAGACGGGTCAGGCGACCCAGTTGCTGCTTGGTGTGACTGATAGAGCGATCCAGCTCGAAGTTTTTCGTGGATTGTTGACGCTTGTCCGCCGGGTACGGCGCCAGCATCGGCTGGCCGGTGGCGGGGTCCATGATCTGCTGGCCGTTGGCATCGAGCAGCGGCTGGCCGGGCTGCACCGGGCCCGTCGAGGCGGTGGCGCCAGCGGTGGTCTGCGGTGCCGAGGCCGGTGCCGGCGGCTGGTTGCTCAACGCGCCGGGAACACCTTGCGGACCGTTGCTGGCAGTGCGCTGCTCGGTGGTCGATTGCTCACTGCGCAACGCCGGCTGATCCGGGTTGAACTGCTCGGACGTCGATTCGACGGCGCTGAAATCCACATCGGCGGACACTTCGGCCTTATAACGGTCGTTACCCAGCACTGGCTGCAGGATATTGTGTACACGTTGGGTCAGCATGCTTTCCATGCGGCGACTGTAGTCGAACTGCTTGCCGGCCATGGTCAATTCGTTGTTCTGCGCCTGGTCGGAGAGCAGGTTGCCCTTCTGGTCGACCACGGTGATCTGCGCCTTGCTCAGTTCGGGAACACTGGTCGCCACCAGATTGATGATCGCCACCACCTGGCCCGGCTCCAGTGAGCGACCGGAATACAGCTCGACCAATACCGAGGCACTCGGCTTGCGCTCGTCGCGCACGAACACCGAACTCTTTGGAATCGCCAGGTGCACGCGCGCGCCCTTGACGTTGTTCAGGCTGGAGATGGTCCGTGCCAACTCACCCTCCAGGCCGCGACGATAACGGGTCGCTTCCATGAACTGGCTAGTGCCCAGGCCCTGATCCTTGTCGAGGATCTCGAAACCGATATTGCCATCGCTCGCCGTCACACCAGCAGCTGCCAGTTTCAGGCGGGCACGGGACACATCGTCGGCCTTGACCAACAAGGCGCCGGAATTCGGCTCAACGGTGTAAGGAATATCCGCAGTTGCCAGAGTTTCCATGATCTGCTTAGCGTCCATACCGGCCAGGCTGCCATACAGGGGCCGGTAATCCGGTTGTTGGGACCACAACACCACGGCAAAACCAATCGCCACGCTCGCGGCCAGGCCCACCATCAGGCCGACCTGACGCAACACGGTCATTTCGGAAAGGTTTTCCAGAAAGGACAAACCAAACAACGGTGGTTTGCCGTCTGTCGAACCGGTCTTGACCGGTACGTTATCGGCGACTGCTTCAGCCATGACTCAATCTCGTCCTTAAACCGGCATCTGCATGATGTCTTGGTAGGCCTGGACCAACTTATTGCGCACCTGGGTCAAGGCCTGGAATGAAACGCTGGCTTTCTGCGAGGAAATCATCACGTCCGTCAAGTCCACACCGCTTTTGCCGATCTCGAAGGCGTTCGCCAACTGGCTCGCGGCCTGCTGGGTGTCATTGACCTTGCCGACGGCCTTGCCGAGCAGATCGGCAAAGCTGCTACCACTCATTTGCGGCGCCGCCACCGCCGATTTCGGTTGAGCCATGGCGTCCATTTGCATGGCCCGCATGTCCAACATCAATCGATTAAATTCAATACCCTGGCTCATGGATTGCTCTCTCCGGCGACCTGCAATTTTTTGACACTCGTGCAGCGGTTAATGAGGTGTTAGCAACAAGGGTGCCAGCTCCTTGTCGCCTCTGAACAAAAACCGCTACCGCACTGCATTAGGGATAGATCGCCTCAAGTGGCGAATAAATAAGCCTCGACGTCCATGCCGGCATCGCGCATCTGTGCCAACTTGTAGCGCAACGTCCGTGGGCTGATACCCAGGCGTTGCGCCGCTTCCTTGCGCCGCCCGCGCTCGGCACGCAACGTGTCGATGATCATCTGGAACTCGCGTCGACGCAGGTCGTCGCCCAAGGCCCCGGCGGATTCGCCAGCCCCCCCTTCACGGGCCGCCGTCTCGATCAACGGCGCCGACAGGATTGGCAAGGGTGCGCAAGCCAATGGCCCGGCCAGACAAAAATCCTCGGCCTGGATCAGTCCGCCCTGCTGCAAAATCAACGCTCGCTGAATCGCATTATCGAGTTCCCGGACATTGCCCGGCCAGGCATAACCGACCAGGCAAGCCTGGGCTTGGGGCGACAATCTAACGGCGGCATGCTTCATTTTTGCGCTGTGCTTGGTCAGCAGGCGTTCGGCCAGCGGCAGGATATCGCCAGTGCGCTCGCGCAACGGACGCCAGGCCAACGGAAATACCGACAGCCGGTAATAGAGATCTTCACGAAACCGCCCTGCCTTGACTTCGCCGGCCAGGTCGCGGTTGGTGGTGGCAACCACACGGATATCCAGGGTAATCGGTTTACGGGCCCCGACCCGCTCGACCTCGCGCTCCTGCAGCACTCGCAGCAGCTTGGCTTGCAGACCGAGGGGCATTTCGGAAATCTCGTCGAGTAGAATCGTCCCGCCATCAGCTTGCTCGAACTTGCCCGCCTGGGCGGCGATGGCACCGGTAAACGCGCCCTTTTCATGCCCGAACAGGGTCGCCTCAAGCATATTGTCGGGGATTGCCGCACAGTTGATCGCGACAAACGGCTGGCAGGCGCGATGGGACTGCTGGTGGATATACCGCGCCAGTACTTCCTTGCCGGTCCCCGACTCGCCGGAAATCAGCACAGTCGAATCGCTGCGTGCCACCCGTGCCGCCAAATCGAGCAACTGGGCGCTGGCAGGCTCGGCGGCAATCGGCCCTTCGCTCTCCACCGCACCCAACTGACCAAGCGCATGGCGCGCCACCAGATCCAGCAAAGCCTTGGGTTCGAACGGTTTGACCAGATAGTCGGCGGCCCCTTGGCGCATCGCTTGCACGGCGCGCTCGACCGCACCGTGCGCGGTTATCAGTAGCACAGGCAACAGTGGCTGGCGCACGCGCAGCAAGCCGAGCAACTGGTGCCCGTCCATGCCCGGCATATTCACATCGCTGACCACCAGGCTGAACGCCTCTCGCGTCGCGGCCTCCAGGGCCTCCTCGGCACAGGCGACCGCCAGGCATTCATAGCCCGCCAGCAACAAGGTGTCCGCCAGTGCTTCGCGTAGCGCTCGATCGTCCTCGACCAACAGGACTTTGATCATCCCGACCATTAGTGTGTCTCCACGGCGCCAGGGATCAGCGGCAGGCACAACATTGCACAGGTGCCGCGTCCCAGCCGGGAACGCAGTTGCATGTCGCCCTGGTGCGCCCTGGCAACGGCCTTGACCACAGTCAAGCCCAGACCGGTGCCGGTAGCCTTGGTGGTGAAGAAAGGTTCGCCAAGTTGCGCCAGCACTTCGGGCTCGATCCCGCTGCCGTTATCGCTGACGCTCAGGCGCAAGGTGCTCCCACGGCTGTACAAGTGCACCTTGAGGCGCACATCGCGACCGCCGGCCTGTAAGGCATTTTCAAGCAAGTTGAGCAGCGCTCCAACCAGAATATCGCGATTGCACAGCAGCTCGCCCTCATGGCTATCGCACTGCCAACGGATCGCCACGCCTTGCACGTGGACCTGTGCGGCACTCTGCAAAGCCTGCAACAACACTTTGGGCGCCAGGCGATCGGTCAGCGTCAGCTCGCCACGAGCAAACACCAACATGTCGCGCACTTGATGTTCCAGCGCGTGCAGGCGCTCTTTCAGGCGTGCGGCGAAACGTTGCTGGGTTTGCACCGGCAAGGCCTGCTCGGTGAGATGACTGGCGTACAGCAGCGCCGCCGACAACGGGGTGCGAATCTGATGGGCCAGCGAGGCCACCATCCGCCCCAGGGACGATAGCCGCTCATGGCGAGCCAACTGGCCCTGCAGGCGACGGGTTTCAGTCAGGTCATTGAGCAGCACCAGTTGCCCCGGCTCGCCTTCCAGCGCACGCGTGGCAATCGACAAACGCCGACCGTCCTTGAGGGAGACTTCATGACCGTCATCTTCACGGGGCGCAAAGCTGCGGGCGATCACCCGACGCCACAACTCACCTTCCAGCGGCAAGCCCAGTAGCTCATGGGCCGCGGGATTGGCCTCGCTGACAAAACCATGGGAGTCGATCACGATCACCCCGCCAGGCAACAGATCCAGCAGGTTCTGCAAGCGATTGACCAGGCGTTCCTTTTCCGCCAGCTCGCTCATACGCTGGGCGCTGACCACGGCCAGTTCGCCCTTGAGCGCAGTGACTCGCGCCTCAAGCAAGCTGTAGGAGTCGCTGAGCTGCGTCGACATCTGATCGAACAGGTCGAAGGTCTGCTCAAGACCCAGCCGGTTGGCTCGCTCTACGGACGACGGTTGTCCCGGCACTGCGGGGACAGGAGACATCTGGGCGGCTTGGGGCATCGTGCTCTCTCGCTTGGCTGACCGTCATTTAAACGGAACGTTGCAGGAGACTTAGCAATACCCGTGCCTAAAAAAAACCAACTGGTTTTCAGTGACTTGAAAAACAGGCGTCAATCATCCGCCTGTTCCTCGCCCTCACGACGACTCATGCCGTACTTGCGCATCTTCTCCACCAGGGTGGTACGGCGGATGCGCAGGCGCTCGGCTGCTCGCGCCACAATGCCGTTGGCATCGTCCAGCGCTTGCTGGATCAGACCCTGCTCCAGGCTACCGAGGTAATCCTTGAGGTCCAGACCTTCGGGCGGCAGCATCGCCGAAGTGCCGAAGCCCGGCGTATGGCCATTGATCGCCACGCGTTCTTCCAGATCGCTACGTAGGCCGTCGACCATCTGCTCGTCTTCATCGTCGACATAGCGAAATTTCTTTGGCAGCTCGATGACGCCGATCACCCCATACGGATGCATGATCGCCATGCGCTCCACCAGGTTGGCCAGCTCGCGAACGTTGCCTGGCCAGCCGTGGCGGCACAGGGACATGATCGCCGCCGAGTTGAAACGAATCGAACCGCGTTTTTCGTGCTCCATGCGCGAAATCAACTCGTTCATCAGCAACGGGATATCTTCGACCCGCTCGCGCAGCGGCGCCATTTCGATCGGGAAAACGTTCAGGCGGTAGTAGAGGTCTTCACGAAAACTGCCGACCTCGATCATGCTTTCGAGGTTCTTGTGGGTCGCGGCAATGATACGCACGTCCACGCTCTGGGTCTTGTTGCTGCCCACGCGCTCGAAGGTACGCTCCTGCAGCACGCGCAGCAGCTTGACCTGCATCGGTAGCGGCATGTCGCCGATTTCGTCAAGGAACAGGGTGCCACCGTTGGCCAGTTCGAAACGTCCGGCGCGACTGGTGATGGCTCCCGTAAAGGCGCCCTTCTCATGACCGAACAGTTCGCTTTCCAGCAGCTCCGCAGGAATCGCCCCACAGTTGACCGGGACGAACGGCGCATCACGGCGCTTGGAGTGATAGTGCAGGTTGCGCGCCACCACCTCCTTGCCGGTGCCGGATTCGCCGAGGATCAGCACACTGGCATCGGTATCGGCCACTTGCTGCATCATCTGGCGCACATGCTGGATGGCACGACTGGTGCCGACCAGACTGCGAAACAGGTTCGGCTCGCGCTGGCGACCACGCTCGCGAGCCTGATCATACATTTCGCGATAGACCTGGGCACGGTGCAGGGAGTCGAGCAATTTGCTGTAGCTGGGCGGCATTTCCAGACTGGAAAGAACCCGACGACGCAGGTCTTCGGATAGGTCGCTGGAAGTATTTTCACCCAAAAGCAGAACCGGAAGGAACTCATCCCAGGTTCCGAGTGTCTTTAACAAGCCCGATAGCCCCGACGGCATATTGACCGTGCCGATCAGGACACAAAGCACCTCACGACTGGAAGCCAGAGCGTCGACCGCCTGGCGCCAGTCAAGGCTCGCGCAGGACAGATTTTCTTCGCCAAGAAAATTTAAAATCACCGCCAGGTCGCGGCGGCGAACGCTATCGTCATCGATCAGCAGAATTTTGGTTTCACGCCACATGCAATAGCAACTTCCCTAGTCAACTCGATGCCCAAGATGGGTGGGCAAGTTAGACGCCCGAGGTGCGATAACATCCTCAAAGACGACTTAAACCTGAAAAACAGCACTAGTTAAGTCAAAAAATCGTACCCAGTCAAATTTATGGCGCAATACGCTTCGATTAACCCGCCGTTAACCGAACAGATGGTAAACCTTTGTCGCGTTCTGCGCTTGCTGGATCTGTTGCATCTCGTCGACTATCGCTTGTCTTTGTGCCATCGCCGTTTCCAACAACTGCCGGTAGACGTGTAATAGCTCTTCCAGATGACTGCGCAAGGCATCCTCATTCAGTGATGCCTCGTTGAGCACCTCCTCCATGCAGGCACGACAGGCCAGGTCCAACTGGGCAATACTCGCCCAATCGCGCTCGGCTAAAGCCTCGACAAGGGCTTCGCGGGTCTCCTGGATACGCTGCAGTACCGAGCTCATGAAGATCTACTCCTTAAAACTGTGGTCCCGGCGCGCCGATTGTGTCCCAGCCCTCTTTGACGGTGCCGAGCAGGCCTGAGACTTCATCCAGGATCTGCGGATCGGAATGGATATTGGCCTCGACCAGTCGCTTCATCATGTAAGCGTACAGGTTGTCCAGATCCGCGAGCGTGTCGGCCTGATTTTCCAGATCCAAGCCTTCGCGCAAGCCACCGACAATGCCAATGGCCTTGCCGATCGCCACGCCTTTGGCGGCGATATCCTTGCGCTCTATGGCGCCCTTGGCCTGGGCGATACGATCCAGGCCACCCTCCATCAGCATTTGTACCAGACGGTGAGGGCTGGCCTCGGAAGTCTGTGCTTGAGCACCCACCTTCTGATATTGCCGAAGGGCTAGCATCGGGTTCATGTTCTACCTCGTCGCAACTCAAGAGTTCGTATACCCAATGTATCGCCTTCGCGCCAAAAAACTTTAGCTCGAAAGGCAAAAACCCGGCGCGCACTAAAGTGTAGCCGGGTTTTTGGCGCCAGTTTGGAAACTAGTGGCCGGTGTGGTGAGTTCTGTCAGTCAATTTCGGCTGCCACCCGCCCCTGGCCTGCATTGCCGCTCCTCGTCATAGCCCGACCATGACTCGTCACAGCGCCTTGGTCATGGACGTGTGGCAGCCGAACTTGAGCTAACGAACTCACCGTACAGCCCACTAACTGGACTTCTGTTGTGCGTTCAGAGAGTTGAAAAACGAGGTGATACTGTTGGCCGTCGCTTTCATCTGCCCGACCAATATGTCCATTGCGTTGTACTTGGCGGTCAGGGTCGCGGTCAGGTTGGTGACTCGCACGTTCAAGGCCGTCTGCTGCTCCTGGAGTTGCTTGCTTTGGACCTGCAGGTTGGTGTTGCGCTGATCGAGCAGTCCTCCTGTTCGCAACCCCGTCGAGAGCGGCGTCCCCAGATAGGCGTCGAGCGCATGCCCCATGCGCGACAGTAGACCGTTGCTGGGATCGGTCCCCGTGAACAGTTGTTGCACTTGACTGCTCATGCCACTGGTCGACATCGCCTTGTTGAAGGCGACGCTGTCGAATCCCAACTGGCCGCTCCTGTCTGTCATCACTCCCAACTGCGACAGGACCGCCAACTGGCTGCCGGTTCCAGGAGCCGTCAGCACGCTGCGAATATCGGCAATCAACGAGCGCGGCATGGAGTCGCCAGTGAAAGCGGCCGCGACGGCCGGCTTGCCATCAGCGTCGGGTGTCGCATCGGACAGTGCATTGATGGCGGTCAGCAAGGTGTTATAGGCGTCGACGAACGACTTGATCGAGGTCTGCAAACCTGTGGTATTAGTCGCAACGGTGATCGCCGCAGGAGTCGCTGGCGGCGTTCCCGCGCTGACGGCCACCAGATTCAACGTCAGACCACTGATCGCACCGGTCACCGTGTTGCTCTTACTGGTCACCTGCAGGCCGTCGACGGTCAGTTTTGCATCGGTGGCGACTCCGCTGACCGCGCCCGAAGACGAGGCCAAGGGGGGGTTGGCCATAACCTGCGTACCGTCGATGACAAGCCCCGCAATACCGCTGACTTTCAGGTCCGAGCCCGCACCGGTCTTGCTCGAACTGATCACCAGGCGCGACGAGCCACTGCTATCGGTGACGATGTTAGCCGAAAAACCATTGCTCGCCTGCGAGCTGTTGATCGCATCGCGAGTACTCTGCAAGGTCGCATTGGCCGGGATCGCGACATCGTAATCAATGCCATTCTGGTTGATTTTCAGGGTACCGCTGGCAATGGCACTGTTCGCGCCACCGGCAAACGCGGCACTGGCTATTTTCGAACCCGTGGCCAGGCTCTGCACCACGACACTGTACGTACCGGCAACCACGGTATTGTCGGAACTGGTGGTCAAAATCGCCGGAGTACCCGAAGTCGCGGTATACCCGGAAAACGCCGGACTCGTCGTATTGCCAAGATTGGTCAGCGTCGCCTGAAATGCGGTCAACGCACTTTTCAGGGAACCAATGCCGGAAATCTTCAGCGTGTTGGCTTTGGTGGCTTTATCGATCTGGGTCTGCTTGGCCGACTTGTCGGCATCCACCAGAGCGGTGACGATCGCACCGATGTCCAGGCCAGAACCTAAGCCCGCGCCTGGTAAAATTGGACTTGCCATTGACTTCTCCCTTCAGCTTGCCGCCAGTCTTTTGACCCTTAACCGCGCCTAAAGAACATACAGGCACTATTCATGCCGTTGTCAGACTTCGCCGTCGAACAGCACGCTGCTCGCCGAACTTAAATTGTCCGCCAGGCTCAAGGCTTCAGCGGTCGGGATCTGCCGTACCACTTCGCCGGTCTCGCTGACGATGACCTTGACGATGACCTTCCCGGAGTGCTCATCAATGGAGAACTCCAGGTTTCGCTTGATCGACTGCACGAACTTTTCGATGTCCCGCACAGCCTGCTTGAGTCTTTCGGAGGAACCCTCATCCTTGTGCGGAGCAGGAGCGGCTTTCACTCTATCCACCTGAGGTGCCACGGTCGGCTGATCGGCCACCGGGCTTGAACTGGCCGGCGTCACAGCAGGGTAAGACAGATTAAGCTTTACACTCATGTCCATCTTCATCACCTCTCAACGAAAAAAAGCGAGAGAGCGCAACCGGCACACTCTCTCGCTCAAACTCATTCCGAAATTACTGAAGCAGCTTCAGTACAGCGGAAGGCAGTTGGTTAGCCTGGGCCAGAACAGCAGTGGAAGCCTGTTGCAGGGTCTGCTGCTTGGTCAGGTTAGCGGTTTCTGCGGCGAAGTCGGTATCTTGTACGCGACCTTGTGCGGCGGTGGTGTTTTCGGTGATGTTCTGCAGGTTGGCGATGGTGCTGGTCAGGCGGTTCTGCGAAGCACCGAGGTTGGCACGAGTGGAGTTGATGGTTGCCAGTGCAGCGTCGATCGCGGTGATGGCGTTGTCGATGTTCGCAGACAGAGTGGCGGAAGTGGCACCGGTCAGCACAACGGTACCGCTACCTACCGACAGGCTGACGGCGTCGAACGAGGTGCTCAGTACCAGGTCGATGCGGTTGGCCGAACCCACGTTGGCACCGACTTGCAGTTGCATGGTGCCTGCCGTGCCATCCATCAGGTTTTTGCCGTTCAGGTTGGTCGAAGCGGCGATACGGGTCAGTTCGTCGGACATCTGACCGAATTCAGCGTTGGTAGCGGTCTGATCGGCGGAACTGTTGGTGCCGTTACGTGCCTTGATCGCCAATTCACGCATACGTTGCAGGATGTCGGTCGAAGCTTGCAGCGCGCCTTCAGCGGTCTGTGCAATGGAGATACCGTCGTTGGCGTTTTGCGTGGCCTGGACCATGCCACGGATCTGCGAGGTCATGCGGCTGGCGATCTGCAGGCCGGCGGCGTCGTCTTTGGCGCTGTTGATTTTCAGGCCGGAAGACAGGCGCTGCATGGAGGTAGACAGTGCATCGGAAGCACGATTCAGGTTCTTTTGAACGCTCAACGACGTGGTGTTGGTGGTTACGGTTAAAGCCATGACGAAATCCTCGTGGGTTGGGTACTGCGGCTTCCGGCCCTGGCAACCGCCGGGTGTGGCCTAGAGAACCTTCGTAATAGTTATCGTCGCGATAGCAGGTTGCTTGAGGGGTTTTTTCAAAAATTTTGCCATCAAGCTGCCATCCCTGAAAAAACGAGGGTCTAGTGGTTTGTACGGGGAGTTCGTTAGCGCAAGTTCGAAGGCCAGAAGCCTATGGCCCAGGCGCTGTGAACAGTCATGGCCCGACTATGGCGAGGAACCGCAAAGCAAGCCGGGGGCTATTGCGTATGACGCCGGGGCGACAAACCTGACCGGTGCGCCCCGCTGATCCGTGCATTGAGCGCAAAGCTTGCGCTGCGGGTACTTCGCTCAATATCCGCGCAAAAAAATAGCGCTCACGGTCAACCTACCCGCAGCGCTACTTTGCGACCTTGTGGGGTCAAGGTCGATGAATAATCGCCGAACCCCACGACAGACCGACGCCGAAGCCACTGAGGGCGACGCGCTTCCAAGTGGAATCCAGGGCATGCTTTTCCAGCAGCAACGGAATACTCGAAGACACGGTATTGCCGGTCTCGACCATGTCCTTGATGAACTTCTCCGGCTCGCCCTCGAAACGCCGCGCTACGGCGTCGACAATCGCCGCACTGCCCTGGTGGATACAGAATGCGTCGATGTCGGCCGGTTGCAGGCCGGACTCATCGAGCAGTTCGTGCAAGTGCGCCGGCACCTTCAGCAAGGCGAAGTTAAACACCTGGCGACCGTTCATGAAGAACACCCCGTCGCTGACCTTCAGGTGCGGCGCACCAGCACCGTCGGTACCGAACTTGGCCTTGCCCAACTGCCAGGGCGCATCTTCGGCCATCCAGGTCGCAGTCGCGGCATCGCCGAACAACATGGTGGTATTGCGATCCTCGGGGTCGACGATCTTCGAATACGGATCGGCGGTCACCAGCAGGCCGTTCTTCAGACCGGCGGCTTCCATGAAACCTTTCATGGCATAGATGCCATAGACGTAACCGGAACAGCCCAGGGAAATATCGAACGCCGCCACGCTGGTCGCCAGACCGAGTTTGTCCTGGACAATCGCCGCCGTGTGCGGCAGGCCTTCCTCGTCACCGTTCTGGGTGACCACGATCAGCGCATCGATGCTTTCGCGTTGGAGTTCGGGATGCCTGGCGAACAAGGCATTCACCGCTTCGACACACAGGTCCGAGGTTTCCTGACCGGGGTCTTTGCGCGGCAGAAAGGCTGAACCGATCTTACCCAGGATAAAGTCTTCATCCTTGGCGAATTTGGCACCCTGAGCGTAGTTATCCACGCCGGCTGTCGGCACGTAACTGGCAATGCTTTTTATGCCAATCATTATGGCTTCCCAATAATAAACAGCTGAATACCGCCGCTCGCAGGAATCGAGGGCGCCGACCAACAGGGATTTGCCGCCCTCCCAAAAAATGGAGTAGAAACGGCGGAGTCGAGGGGCAATCACTGACCCAAAAGGCTCAGGTGCCCGCATCCCCGGCAAATACAATACAGTGAAGATGCGCGTTATGACTCACAGGTCACGCTTATTTTGCCCGAATCCACAGATGAAGGAACTTATTCGACCAGCAAGCCGTCCAGAGGCGTATCAGCGCTGGTGGGCACTGAACGCTTCAACCCGTTCAAACCAATAACCGAGCCCAATCCGGACCGGCGGCGGCGCCCAGAGCGAAGCCTTTTCCGCTCAACGACAGGTTCCGATTGTAGGCCGGATCATGCGCGAACGCATCTGCCCACTTCTCGCGGAGTGCCTCGATCGCCGACGCTGCTTGCGCCACCTCTCCCGAGTAAAGAACCTGCACTTGCGGTGTCCAGACGATCAAGTAACCGGCCTGCCCGACTTTCAGACACAGGTCGACATCCCCCAAGGCATCGACGAAAACTTCCTCATCCATACCACCGACGGCATTGTAGAGGTCATGGCGAATCATCAGACACACGGAGGAAACCGCGCTGTAGTTCTGTCCTACTACCAAACGCTGCAAGTAGCCCTTGGCATCCTTGTCTTCACCCACGAAAGGCGAGCCCACGGCGCCGTTCAGCCCCAGCAGCAAGCCAGCCTGGAAAACCTTGGTGTCCCGATCAAACAGCTTCGCCCCCACGATCCCGACCTCCGGGCGCTGCGCTTGATTGAGCAGCGATTCAATCCAATTCGGGTTGACCACCTCACTCTCGGCCGATAACAGTACCAGGTATTCGCCCTGGGCCTGTTGGCTGGCAACGTTGTGCAACGCCGATGTCTCCAGACGCTGCTCAAGCCTGATCACACTGACCTTGCCGCCCTGGCGCGCCAGCTCCTCCAGCCAGGCCGCAACGGCAGCGGATTGGCTATGGTTATCGACAATCAACACTTCGTAGTGGGTATAGCGAGTGCGCTGCAGGACAGCGGCCAGGCAGCGTTGTAGCGCGGGCAGATTGTCCTGGCTCTGCAAGATGATCGATACCAGAGGACGTGCGGTATGCCGATAATCGATCAGATAAGTACCCGGCAACGGCGAACTCACCTGGGCCTTGTAACCGCGCGTGCCCAGATGGCGAAGCAGAGACTGGCGCTCTTGAGGGTTTTCCTGCACCTCCACCGCCCGGCTGATCAGCAGGGGCTCATCCAGATGCGCCAGCCCGGCCATGCCGCCCTGCTCGATCACCCGCAACAACAGGTCGAATTCGAGTGCCTTGCTGAAGTCGGCGCTATAGCCACCGACCGCCACCAGGACCTCGCGGCGAATCAGCCAATGGCGCGCCATCAAGGCCGGCACGCTTTGCAGCAGATCGAGGTTGAATCCCGGACGGAATACATCCATCAGCGCACCGTCCGCCGCACGTTGGATCTCATCGGTCATCACCGCCCGGCAGGAGGTTGCATCCAGCAGCTCCAGGTCGGCGCGCAACAGGCCGCTGGCGGTAAACTCGTCGCCCGCTTCAACCAGCAACAGCCACTCACAAGGCGACTGCCGCGCCACCTGGTTGAGTTTGTCGACGTAGTTGCCCAGGCTCACCCGGACAAAGTGCAGGAGGTTCTGTGGGGTGGTCGCCGCCAACGGCTCACCGGTGGTCAGGACGACAATCCGGAAGGACTTGCAATGCCCCTCCAGCAGGCTATCGAGCGTCACCTGCAGTTTATCGATATCACCCTCCAGATCGAGCACCATGATCCCGAACTGAGGCGGGCCCTGGCGAGCCGCCAGGTATTGGATCGCCGCCTCGGCTTGCTCGTGATCGGGTTGGCGGGCCTCCAGCCACTGCAGCAGACGTCCCGAGCGGGTCGCGGCGAAGGTCCGCTGATTGTGAGGATCCGGCAAGGTGTCCAGGCGCGTCGCCCAGGCGCTCATTTTCTCGGCATCTTCTTGCTCTCCGAGCAGATCCAGTTGCCGGGCCAATCGCTTGACCAGATCCCGATCAAACATATTGCAATCGTGCGCCTGCCACAAACGATCAACCACGCTTTGCGCCGTATCGTTATTACGCGCCCGTATCAGGTCGTGCTGCCGCGCCCAGACACCTTCCAGTTTTTCGAGCTGCAGACGCCCCGCCGGCAAGCCGTGGAGCAGAAACTCGATATGAGTCAACTCGTCGAAAAACACCTGGTTGTAAAACGGCATCTCGACGTACTGGCGAGGGCCGAAACGTCGCTCAGGCGCTTGCGTAGCGCTCTTCCAGTAGGACTCGAAAATGATTTCGGCTGCCAGGGCTCGCCCGCAAATCAGGCTTTCGGCCATCGCTTCGAAGGCCTGGAGTGCAAACGCCTTGCCTTCGCGCGGGTCCAAGCCGGTTTGTCCGGCGGTCAGACCCGCCAGAAACTCGGCAAATGCTTCGCGCTCGGCTACCGACTTGCTGTCGGTGAACGTCAGCGAGTGATAAACCTCGGTCTTGTGCTCCGACTGTATGTAGTTGATCTCGCGGACCACATACGCCATCGGAAGAATCCGCGCCTTGGCCTGGGCCAGCATGTAGAACGTATGGCCAATCTCCTGCCATTCGAACTTCGCGTCGTTCGGCATGGCTGCATACCAGTCGCGAAACAGCGAGGTCCGATGCACGGCATAAAACGGCGGAATGAACTGATTCATGAAATCCAGGACACGATCCTGTGCCCGCTCGGACGCATAGTCTTCACAGACTTTCTTGTCGCGCCGGTAGTAAGTCACGCTGTTGGCCAGTGCCAGGTACATCAGGCAATAACCATGGCACATACCATAATCGGGATTAGCTTCGAGGAATTTTACCGACTCGACCACCGAGTCATGGATAAGGAAGTCATCGTCGGCGGCAAACACCGTATAAGGCGTGGTGACTTGATCGATGCCATAGACGACTTTGGCCTGGGCATCCCAATAACCGAATTGTGGCAGGTGCCGGTAATCGACATTGGACATGCCATCGGCCACGCCTTCACTGGTCTGCACAGAGGAGTCGAGAACAATGATCCGGCAAGGCAGCGGGCTGTAGAACTCCAATGCCCTGCGTAGGAAAGCAGGTCGGTTGTGGGTGATCAACAGCACCGTCAACAGCTCGTTCAGTGGTAACGCGTGTTCAGAACCGAAATTGCCTTGCATAACTTTTCCCCACAGTCGGCTAATCGCCCGATGAACTTAATAGTGATGTCTTTGTTTTAGACACAAGACTAATGACGCGCTGTTTGACTCACCAAGGGCCCAGGGTGTGCCAGATAATTGGCTTAGGCTTGAAGTGATGCAGTCGTTGCAGGAAACGCGCCAGTTCACTGGCCTGACAGGCAGGAAAGGCCGCGAATACAGGAGGATAGGTCAGTGCTGCCGGCAGCCGACAGGGCCTTACGCCGAGTCGCTCTTTATCGAGCACCAGCCGAAGACAACCACCGGGCACTCTCGATCAGTCAGCCAACCAGCCGTGCTCCCAGTAGCGCAGGTTATCGCCCTGCAGCAGGTAGTCGCGCAGCACCACCTCGCGAAGCTGATCACCCATGCGGTAACTGGCATCGGGATCGGCCAGATGCATGCCAATAGCCTCCAGCCATTCCTCGGTGGTGTTGGTCATCACCCGCGTACAAGGCAAGTAACCTCGATAGGCGGCGGTATCGGTACAAACCACCGGATAACCGCAAGCGCCATATTCAAGCAGGCGCAAGTTGCTCTTGCAGTCGTTGAAGATATGAAACTCCAACGGTGCCAGGGCCAGGTCCAGATTGAGGCTGGCCAGTTTCGCCGGGTAGATGCTCAGGTCGATGACGCCGTGGAATTCATGCATATACGGACGCAACTCTTCCGGGCACATGCCAAAGAACACCCAATCGACCCGGTCCGCCAACTCCCGGACGACGTCGGCGATAATCGCCAGGTCCCCCGCATGGCTGGTGCCACCACCCCAGCCCACCCGTGGCTTGCTCGATGTCCGCCGTCGACTGCGCAGGCCCGTCCAGAGGTGAGGCGCGAGCATGTTCGGGACCACCCGGATATCGCTGTGCATGGACGACAAGGCATTGCCCAGCTCCGGCGTCGACACGACGACCCGGTCACACATGCCGATGCCACGACGCACCAGCCGCTCCATCTCCATCTGGTCCGGCAAGTTGCGGATGTGCCCGTTCTTGTGGGGCACCTTAATGACATAGTCATCCAGTTCATAGATGCGCCGGGCATGGCTATAGGTTTTCAAACCCGTGATTTCATTGATCGGCTGTTCGGCATAACGGCCTTGCAGGACAATCACATCAGGCGACTGACGTTCTACCTCAATGATCGTCGGCAAGTTGTAGTAGGTTCGGCCAACCGCCCTGCCCGCCGCTTCCAGCTCGATAAGCGGCTGGGTCACCCGATAGTGGCCGATAGCCGAGGCATTGACCGGCAGCGCCATGATCCTAGGCAGATGTCGACTGGAAAAAGGTGTCCAGCCTGCACACAAGCCCGGTTCCAGGCTGAAGCTGGAGCCATTGAGGCCGTCGAGTGTCAGGTTGGGATTGTACGCCGGGTCTCTGGCAATCGACGGCAACCAACGCTGGTAAAACAGCTCTTCTTCCTTGGCTCGCAACGCCTGCTCGGCTGCATTCTGGGCCACCGCTGGCTGAACGCCGATAGCCAACTGTGCGTGGGGTGTCCACACCACCAAGTGATTGCTTTGAACGATGCGCAGGCAAAGATCAACCTCATTGAGGGTGTGGGCAAAGTGTTGTTCGTCAAGCCCTCCCACGTCATCAAACACCGACTTGCGCACCAACAGGCAATCGGCACCGACCGCGCTCAGATCCTGTGTCACCTGCAACCGATACATATACCCGGAGGCATTCAGGGTCTCGCCATAGAACGGCAAGCCCGCCGGGCCGCGCAACCCGAGGATCAAGCCCGCGTGTAGGATACTACCATCAGGACTGAACAGTTTCGCCCCCACCACCCCGACTTCCGGCCGCTGAGCCTGATTGAGCATTTGCTCCAGCCATTGGCCGTCGGTGATCACGGCAAAGGGATTAAGCAGCAACAAGTACTGGCCACGAGCCTGTCGAGCCGCGAAATTACGCACTGCGGCGACATTACCTTGCCCAGGATATTCCAGCACCCGCACCAGGCTGCCGGCCAATTGCGCCATGCCGGCCAACCACGCCTTGGCGTCGGCGCCTTCACTGCCATTGTCGACCAGCAGCAACTCGTATTCGGCATAGGCGGTCTTCTCCAGCAGACTCTCGACGCAACGCTGCACAGCCGCCGATTGATCCTTGCTGATAATAATGATCGACACCAGCGGTCGTTCGCCATGCCGGTACTCCACGTGGTTGAGCAACGGCGCGGAGCCGCGACGGATCTCGTGCGCGATACCCAGACGCCGCAAATGCGCACCTACGACAAGAGGGTTGAGCTCGACCAGTTCAGGCAACGAAAGCCAGTCGGCCAGGGAAAACCCCGACTCCAGCAGGATCTCGGCAATATGCTCCACGGCCTGGGTGCCCGCGAGTTCGACCAGGCGCCACAGCATATCGTGCGGTGCCAACTCGCCATGGCTCACGTCAAAGCCACCCGAGGCCAGAAAGGCCTCGCGCTGGAACGCCAATGCCCGTCCGACATAGGGATAACTACGCATCAGGTCCAGGTTGAAGTCCGGCTTGAACACCGGCGCCATGGACTCCCCTTCATGCAGGCCACCTTCGTCGCTATAGACACACAGGGCCTGCGACGAGACCGCAATACGTTCGGCCAGAATCAGCAAGGCCGGCGCCACCAGCCGGTCGCCGGCGCGCAGCAGATAAAACCAGTGAGCACCCTGCAACTGCGGCAGTAACTCGTTCAGTTGCTGCCTCCAGTCGTCCAGCAAGGGCAGGCGGAACACGCGCCCGTCCAGTACCGACTCGGTACAGGCACTGGACAGCACCAGCGTCAGCTCCGGCGCATAGTCTTGCCCGTCGAGACTGTCGAGCGTCACCTGCAGGCCCGCATGGCTGCCCTGCTCGTCAATGACGACCGCTACGATCTTCGGCTGCGTCGCCCAGCCACTGACGGTATCGGGCAGCAACAGGCGCTGGGCGTCGGTCAGCGTGCGGCAGCCCAGCCACTGGGCATACATCTGTGCAAAGCTCTCGCTGGCAATCCCGACCCGCCAGGATTGCGTGGTCTGCTTGGTCCCCAGCGTCCGACTGAGTGGCAGTTCCTCCCAGGGGCGTGGCACTTCATCGGCGCGCACCAGGGGCACATACCGCACCCAGCCTGGCGCTGGCGCCGGCTCGCCACTGCGCGCCTTGAGCATCTGTATCAGCCAATCCATTTCGATGGTTTTTGCCTCCTTCATCGACTGCTGGTTGCTCAGCCGTTCAGGATAAAGACGCTCGACGCTCAAGACGGTGTTCAATACCACGATATTGCCGCGGCGCATCAGGCAGATGTACAGGGCCAAGTCCAGCGACGCGGCAAAACAATGCCCCGGCTGAGTCAGCGCGGGCAACAACTCGAGCATGTCCGCCCGACGAAACAACGTACTGCTAAAACCACCGAAGAAATTGACCGGGAAGTTTTCACAGATCCCCAACAGATCCTCGCCCTTGAACAATCCCGAGACCGGCGACAGCGCGCTGTTCTCCAAGCGCGAGGGCAACTGAAGATTGTCCGCATCCCACAGCAGTCGCTGGCCCAGCACCAGGTTGACATCCGCCTGTCCAATCAAGACCTGTGCCTGCTGCTCGACACACCCGGAAAACAGTCGATCATCGTCGCAGAGAAACTTGATGTAGTCGCCCTGGGCCTGCTCCAGGCACGCCAGCAGGTTAGCGACAAAACCCATTCGCTGAGGATTGCGCACGTAACGCACCGGCTTGGCCGTCTGCTCGCTGAGCGACAACACCAGCTTCTCGATCTCATCGCCCTGGCTGTCGTCGCAGACGACAACTTCCAGATTGGCGTAACTCTGAGTCAACGCGGTACTCAGCGCGGCGGCGAAAAACCGTGGATTGAAGGCTGGGATCACAACACTGACAAGCGGGATAGGGTTCACGACGAAGCTCTCAAGCGACAGGGACTCTCCCGACCGGGAGACCCCCAGGGCCGCTGAGGACAGCGGCTGATAGACGACAGTACCATTGGAAGCCGAGGACGCTTTGGCGCCCAGCGCCTTCAAATCTTGTTGAACAGACCGAGCTGGCTGATCTTGCTGAAAGCCAACTGCGCTGCTTGCAACATGGTCTGCTGCAGCGTCAGACGAGTCATCACCTCGGCCGGATCGGAATCCCTGATGGCCTGTTGGCTGCTGCCGTTGGCCAGGGTCAGGCTTTCGTTGGTGGCCGCCTGAGTATCGAGTGCCCCACCCCGCGTACCGACGGTGGTAATCGCGCTACCCGCCTGATTCATCGCACTGTCGATATTGCTGATTCCGGCATTTATGGTCGCGAGGAGTTTCTGCTGGGCTGGCGGATTGCCGTCGACCGCAGTGTTCAGGCCAATAATCATCGAGTTCAGGGTGTCGAGGATATTCTGGGTCTGATGATCGTTGGGCTGAACGATGAACTGGTCACCGGCATTGGCCGCGCCATTGAAGGTGAAAGTGACGCCAGCGGCGGTGATGGTCTGCGCCGCCGGCAGCGCCGGCAGGGTGCCCGAGGACACCGGTTTACTGTCCGCCGAGATCGGCGCGGCATAGAGGTCATAGGCGCCGCCGGCGCCAAACTTGATGATTGCCCCACCGCCAGGGAAGGTGCTGGTATAGGCAACCTGGTTGGTGGTGGTGGCGCTGGTAATCACCGCTGTCGAGCTGTTGCCCGGACTGCGCGTGGTATTCAAGGAGTCCGGTTGCGCCGCCAGCGTGAAGCTATGTCCGGCGATCACGGTGTCAGGGACATCGCCGGCCTTCAGATTGATGTTAAGGGCCAGGTCGACGCCACGGAAGTTCACGGTCTGATTGGCACCGTTGCTGTTGCTGATCAGGCCGTTCTGACTCGCTTGCGCGGTGACATCGTTGCCGGCGCCGTCGGTAATCCTCAACTGCGTGCTACTGAGGAAGGTCACGGTATACGGTTGGCCGGCAGTGAATGCGGCGTTGTAGGTCGCACTGTCGCTGACCAGGCCGTTGGACAGGCTCACCCGACCATCGTCCACCGCCGGCGCGGTCAGGGTGACCTGGGTTCGCGCGGTGTTGATGGACTGCTGGAAGGCTTCCCAACCGGTGATATTACTGCCCAGCGACAGATTCTCGCCAACTTGCAGGCTCAAGGTGGACTGGTCGCCGTTGTAGCGGTAGGTACCGTCCGCGTTGGCGGTATAAGGCTCGGCATTGGTCTTCGAGCCGCCAAACAGGTAGTTGCCGTTCGAATCCTGGCTGTTCATCAGGCCAAGGATCGTCTGCTGGATCTGCCCCAGTTCCTGGGCCGCCGCCTTGCGGTCGGCATCGGTCTTGCTGCCGGTGTTGGCGGCCAACGCCAGCTCACGAGCCCGCTGCATCGCCGTCTGGATCGAGTCCAGCGCCGTTTCGGTTTGAGTGTATTGTGTCTTGAGTGCCGAGCTATTGGTGCCGTACTGAGTCAGCGCCGCGCTTTGCTGACCCAGTTGCAGCAGCCGCGCCGCGCCAACCGGGTCGTCGGCGGCGGTATTGACCTTGACCAGGCTGCTGGCTTCGGCGGCGCTCTTGAGCGTGTCATTGTAGCCACGCTGATAATTGGCAGCGGTCGTTTCGTAATACTGAGCGGTGGAAATGCGCATCAATTACGACTCCTTAAAGACTGTTGATCAGCATGCTGAAAGTTTCCTGGGCCGCTTTGATAATCTGTGACGAGGCGGTGTAGTACTGCTGGTACTTGACCAGGTTGCCGGTTTCCTCGTCGAGATTGACCCCGGACAGGGAATCGCGCGCGCCCTTGGCGTTGGTCAGCACCATGGTGGTCGCGTCGCTGTCCGACTTGGCCGTGGATGCCCGGGTACCGACATTGGAGACCAGCTTGCCGTAGGCATCCGAGAGGCTGATGCCCTGGCTTGGCGTGCCGGTGTCGACGGTCTTCTTGGTCTGCAAGCCGACCAGGACGGTGCTGTTGCGGTTGTCCGAGGAACCGGCACCGGTCATCGACAGGGTGAAGCTTTCACCGGCCTTCGGGTTGCCGCCCACCGTGGTCTGGGCCGTGAAGGTCTTCTGCACGTTAGGCGTGACGGTGGTGTCCATCACTGGGTTGCCCGAGGCGTCCACCATGTTGATCTTCAAGTTCAGGGTGTTGGCCTGGCCTGGCACGATGGTGCCGGTGCCCATGACATTGCCCTTGGCGTCGGTCAGGGTGTAGTTCTGGGTGCCCGCCGCCGCCCCGGTGCCGGGGGCAGCGAAGACGAGCTTGGCCGGCGTCCCATACTTGATGGCGTCCCGCAACTGCGCGTTGTTGATCGGGGTGGAGGCCCCCAATTGGTCGACCAGGGTCGGCTGGGTATAGGTCCCGCCATTGTTGGCACTGGTCACACCGGTCAGCGGCGCAGCGGCGGCGATGTTCTTCGAATCGCTCATCACCGTCTGGATATCGCTGGCGCCACTGCGGGTCGGGGTGATCTTGAAGCTGTCGCCGGCAGTCATCGCCGTGGCGCTATTGGGGTTCAGGGTGAAGCCATCGATAACCGGCGGCGGCGTGGTAGCCGTGCTGAAACTGCCCATGTCGGTGCCGTCGGAACGCTTGACCGAGTAGTTCGTGCCGCTGGTGAAGGTCACTTGGTAGTCGTAGGTGGTCAAGGCGCCGGTGTCGCTGATATTCACGTTCAGGTTGCCGGAACCGGCACTGTTGGTCGACTTGGCGATACTGCGCTGGCTGATCAACGCGGCGCTGTTGATATCGTTGAAGATCGCCGAACCGAAGTTGCCGTTCTTGTCGATGCCTTGGGCGTTCTGCCGGTTCATCTGATCGGCAACCACCAAGGCCACGCGACCCAGCTCGTTCAGCGCCGGGTTCAGCACTTCGTTGCGATAACGCAGCAGACCGCCGATCTCGCCACCGCTCACCGTGTTGGTGATATCGATGGTACTCGAGGCGCGGTTCAGTTGCAGTGCCGAACGACTCGGATCGTCCTTGCTCGGCACCGCCGCCAGGGTGTTCGTGCTGTTGCCCATGACCAGCGGTTGGCCATTGGCGAGGTAGACATCATAGTTGGCGCCGCGCTCGGTCACCGAAGTGCCGACCAGTTCGGACAACTGACGAACAGCCTCGTTACGCTTGTCCATCAGGTCGTTGGGCGCGCCACCGGATGGGGAAATCCTGGAAATCTGGTCGTTGTATTGAGCGACGCTGGTTGCCAGTTTGTTCACCTGGTCGGCCATATCCGCCAGATTGGTATTGATACCGGTGTTCTGCTCGTTGAGCTGCTTGGCGATGGCGTTGAACTTATCACTCAGGGCCTTGGCACTGCTCAGTGCGCTCTGCCGGGAGGGGTCGTCGGTTGGCGAGGCCGAGACCGCTTGCAGGGAAGTGAAGAACTTCTGCAAGGAGGCCGTCATGCCGG
The DNA here is from genome assembly GCF_900109755.1 of Pseudomonas agarici. Lineage (GTDB taxonomy): Bacteria > Pseudomonadota > Gammaproteobacteria > Pseudomonadales > Pseudomonadaceae > Aquipseudomonas > Aquipseudomonas agarici. The sequence continues at coordinate 50,590 of NZ_FOAR01000030.1, forward strand.
TGTTGGTATCGGACAACATCGCATCGGTCGGCGTGACTTGGGCCAGGTACGACGAGGTGTCGTTGTTGAGCGAGGTCGCGGTATGCAACTGCGATTCCAGGTACGAACTGTAGACTCGGCGCACATCCGCCAGGGTGGTGCCGGTGCCGATGAAGACGCTGCCGTACTTTTGCGAGGCCGCGGAGCTCTGCACGGTTTGCTGACGCGAATAACCGGCGGTATCGACGTTGGCAATGTTGTTGCCGGTGGTTGATAGCGCCGAGCTGGCCGCGTTCAACCCCGTCATCCCGATATTGAGCAGACTCATGATTCAGACCTTATAAATTCGTGGAAGCGCCCGCCGCAGCGTAGTTCTGGTAGCTCTTCATGGTTTTTGCTATTTGCGAAATCTTGCTGGCGTAGTCCGGGTCGGTTGCATACCCGGCCTTTTGTAGCTCACGGACAAACTGCTCTGGGTTATCGGCTGACTTCAGCACATCTTGATAACGATTGTTGCTTTGCAGCATCGAGATCAAATCGTGGAAGCTGTCCTGGTAGGAAGCGTAAGAGCGAAAGTCCGCCGTTTCCTTGACCATCTGCCCATTGCGAAACTCGCTAGTGATCGCCCGAGCCTGCGGTCCCTGCCAACTGCCGCCGGTCTTGATGCCGAACAGGTTATGACTGCTGCTGCCGTCCTGCTGGCGCATGACCGATTTGCCCCAACCGGTTTCCAGGGCTGCCTGAGCCACCAGGTAACGCGGATCGACACCAATGCGTTGGGCCGCCTGTTGCGCCATGGGTAGCAGGGTGGCGACAAATTCATCCTGAGAACTGAACGCCCGCCTGGCCGGCGCCAAGGGCGGCTGAGCCATGGCGCGACCGTAGATCTGCATGCCCCCATTCGGTACGGCCAGCCAGTCGCCATTGACCACGCTATCGCCAGCGGCACGTTGCGCCAGGACGTGCCTGGCCGGTGCGACTTGGGCACCGTCAATCGACGGAACAAGCCCGGCCAGCAAGCGATCAGCCAGCTTGCTCGGCAACGCCAGACGCCGCGAGTTGAGTTTCGCCACATCGTTGCGCAGGCTGGCGTCGGCGTTGTTCTGCGTAGCGACCCGCGACGCCCACAGGGCGTGCTGGCCGTTAGAGCGCACGAACGGCGAACCCGGCGTCGGCGTCGCGGTACCTGCGGCAATCGGCGTCTGGACCGGCTTCTCGAGCGCTCCCGCTGGCGGTCCGGCCTTGAGCCCACTTTCCGACGGCCTGGAGGATTTTTCCTTGGACATCTGGCGCATCAACACGTCAGCCAGACCGATACCTCCACCCTGGCGGGACATGGTCACGGCCAGTTGCTGGTCATACATTTCCTGGTATTGCTTGGCCGCCGGAGTATTGAGCGGATTGTCCTGGCCCAGCACTTCGGTGGCCGAACGCATGGACTTGAGCATTTGACTGAGAAACAGCGACTCGAATTCCTGCGCGACCTTGCGCAGATTGCCGTCACTGTTGCGGTCGCCGACCTTCAGATTGTTCAGGCGATTGAGGTCGGTATAGGCGCCCGAGTCGCTGGCGCTGACGATCCCACTCTTATGAATATCCACCATGGAAACGGCCTCAAATCACGATCAGGTCGGCTTGCAGCGCGCCGGCCTGTTTCAGCGCTTCGAGGATCGCCATCAGGTCGCCTGGCGCCGCCCCCACCTGATTCACCGCCCGGACGATCTCGTCCAGGGTCGTGCCTGGACCGAACTTGAACATCGGCTTGGCTTCCTGCTGGGCATTGACCCGCGAACGCGGGACCACCGCCGTGGTGCCGTTCGACAGCGGGCCTGGCTGGCTGACGATCGGGTCTTCGGTGATGGTCACCGTCAGGCTGCCGTGGGTCACTGCCGCCGGCGAAACCTTGACGTTCTGACCGATCACGATAGTGCCGGTACGCGAGTTGATGATGACCTTAGCCACCGCCTGCCCCGGATCGACCTCAAGGTTTTCCAGGATCGACAGGTAGTCGACACGTTGGCTCGGATCCAGTGGCGCGGTGACCCGAATCGAGCCGCCGTCGATGGCTTGTGCCACGCCGGGGCCGAGCATATTGTTAATTTTATCGACGATGCGCTTGGCCGTGGTGAAGTCCGAACGGTTGAGATTCAGGGTCAGGCTATTGCCCTGATTGAAACCACTGGGCACCGCGCGCTCGACCGAAGCACCACCGGGAATACGACCGGCCGACGGCACGTTGACGGTGATCTTCGAACCGTCACGCCCCTCGGCATCAAAACCGCCCACCACCAGGTTGCCCTGGGCGATGGCGTAGACGTTACCGTCGATCCCCTTCAGCGGCGTCAGCAGCAAGGTGCCGCCACGCAGGCTCTTGGAGTTACCGATGGAAGAAACGGTGATATCCACCACCTGACCCGGCTTGGCGAACGCCGGCAGATCGGCGCTGATCGACACCGCCGCGACGTTCTTCAACTGCACGTTGGCGGAACTGGGCGGCACCTTGATACCGAACTGCGACAGCATGTTGTTGAACGTCTGTAGGGTAAACGGCGTCTGGGTGGTCTGGTCACCGGTGCCATTGAGGCCGACCACCAGGCCATAACCGATCAACTGGTTGGAGCGCACGCCGGAAATGCTGGCGATGTCCTTCAACCGCTCGGCCTGGACATCGAAGGCGATAGACATCAGCAACACAGCCGCCATCAGATGCTTGAAGTTGAACATGGTCATCGGCACCTAGAAAGGCCAGAGCGGGCTGAGGAAGAAACGGTCGAACCAACCCGGCTGGCTCGTATCGGCAAAGGAGCCGGTCCCCGAATAGGTGATGCGCGCATCGGCCACTCGGGTCGATGAAACGGTGTTATCGGTGGAGATATCGTCGGCCCGAACCAGGCCGGCAATCCGCACCAGCTCATCGCCGGTGTTGAGGGTCATCCACTTCTCGCCACGCACCGCAATGATGCCGTTGGGCAATACATCCGCCACGGTGACGGTGATCGAACCGGTCAGGCTGTTGCTCTGGCCGGCCTTGGCCGAGCCGTCGGTGGCACGGTTGCCGCTGTAGCCGGCGCTCAGGCTCAGGTCACCGCCGCCCAGTGGGTTGTTGGTATTGGGCGTACTGCCAAACAACGAGCTCAGACCGATGTTCGTGGCACTTTTCTTCGACAGGTTGGAGCTGGCGTTCTTGCTGGCCTGGGTCGCCTCGTTCAAGGTGATGGTGATGATGTCGCCGACCCGGAATGCCTTGCGATCACTGTACAAGTTCTGTTCGAAACCGGCCTGATAGATCGAACCGTTGTTTGCCGCTGCGGGCAACGGCGTGCGCGGCAACACCGGCGCGTAGTAAGGGTCGTTCGGCTTGGGTGGCGGATTCACGCAACCTGCCAGTGCCGCGACCCCACTCAGCGCGAGAATTGAAAACAACCGATTCATGACCCTACCTCACGGTGTTGCAGGCGACCTTCAGACCGCCCCATAGACTTGATTACAGATTCTGCGTGACGAACGAGAGCATCTGGTCGGCGGTGGAGATCACCTTGGAGTTCATTTCGTAGGCACGCTGGGTGGTGATCATGTTGACCATCTCTTCCACCGTGCTGACGTTCGACGTTTCCAGGGTGCTCTGCTCGGTGGTACCGAAACCGTTGAGCCCCGGCGTACCGACCTGTGGCGCGCCACTGGCGGCGGTTTCCAGGAACAGGTTGCCGCCCACGGCTTGCAAGCCAGCCGGGTTGATGAAGTCGGCGGTCTGCAGGTTGCCGATCACTTGCGAAGCCGGGTTGCCGGCGACGGTGATCGATACGGTGCCGTCCTTGCCCACGGTGAAGGTCTGGGCGTTGTTCGGAATCACGATCGCGGGATCCAGAGCAAAGCCGCTGGCGGTGACGACCTGGCCGTTGTTGTCCAGATGGAAAGTGCCGTCACGGGTGTAGGCCGTGGTGCCGTCCGGTTGCAGTATCTGGAAGAAGCCGCGACCGTTGACCGCCATGTCCAGCGGTTGATCAGTGGTCTGCAGGCTGCCGGCGGCGAAGTTCTTTTGCGTGCCGACAATGCGCACACCCGTACCCAGTTGCAAGCCAGACGGCAGTTCGCTGTCCTGAGTGGACTGGGCGCCAGGTTGGCGTTTGATCTGGTACAGCAGGTCCTGGAACTCGGCGCGATCACGTTTGAAGCCGGTGGTCGAGACGTTGGCCAGGTTGTTGGAAATGGTGGTCAGGTTGGTGTCTTGCGCCGCCAAACCTGTTTTTGCAACCCATAGTGCCGGAAGCATTCTGCTCTCCTTCGCGCGCCTGTTTTACGGCGCTACGTTGTGGTGATTAGCTAATCTGCAAGACCCGAGCCATTGCCTGGTCATCGTCTTTGGCGGTGTTCATCATTTTGATATGCAACTCGAACTGCTTGGCCAAGGCCAGCACCGAGGTCATTTCCTCGACGGCATTGACGTTGCTTGCCTCAAGGAAACCGGACACCAGCTTGACGTTGGCATCCGCCGCCGCTGGCTGGCCGTCCTTGGTGTGGATCATCCCGTCCAGGCCCTTGGTCATGTTCTTCAGGTCCGGGTTGACCAGCTTGATGCGATCGACCACGGCCACGACACGCGGGCCTTCACCCATCGCACGGATACTGATGGTGCCGTCCTCGCCCACTTCGACCTTCGCCTCGGGCGGCACGGCAATCGGCCCGGCATTGCCCATCACCGGCATACCGTTGCCTGCACGCAATATGCCCAGCGCATCGATATTCATGCTCGCGGTACGCACATAGCCTTCGCTACCGTCGGGAGCCTGCACCGCCACCCAGCCGGTGCCGCCCACGGCTACGTCGAGATCACGCCCGGTTTGCTGCATCGGGCCTGGCGAGAAGTCGGTTGCCGGCCGCTCGGACATGGCAAACGCGCGCGCCGCAAAGACATCACCGAACACCGGCATCGAACGGGCCTGCTCCAGGTCACGCTGAAAGCCGCTGGTGGAGATGTTCGCCAGATTGTTGGCATGTGCCTTTTGCGCCAGAGCATTCTGGCTGGCGCCGGTCATTGCCACGTAAAGGTACTTGTCCACAGTCTTTCCTCTTTACTGACGGACGTTTGCCGCCCACCGTTGTACAGCGAGAGGCCTAGCAATTTTTGCACCAACTTGTTTTTTTGACGGCCAAACCCAAGCCAGCCGGGACTTCGATGGTATTTCGAGGGTTTCAAGAGGGTGAGCAGGGACGAAAAAACGGCGCAGTTATGCCGCTGACGGCAAGTATCGGTAGCGATGCGGGAGAAAAGCCGGCGCCCAGGCAGACCCAGCTCCGATGTACCCTAGGAATCCGATACGCTGTCTCTCTTTCCGAGATTATGTTCCTTCAGTTTATTGGCAATGGTGGTATGGGAAACGCCCAGCCGCTTGCCCAGCAAACGACTGCTCGGATGCTCCGAATACAAGCGCTCCAGCACCGCCTTCTCGAATCGTCCGACAATCTCGTCCAACCCACCCTCCAGGGAAAAGTCCCCCAGCGGCTGGCGCACCCCGTAATCCGGCAGGCGAATATGTTCGCCCTTGACCCATCCCCCTTCGCATAACGAAACCGCCTGAAACAATACGTTTTCCAGTTGCCGGATATTTCCCGGCCAGTGGTAGTGACTCAGGCGCTCCATGGCCGCCGGCGCCAGTTGCGGCAACGGGCAGCCGATCTGCCGGCTGGCCTGGTCGAGGAAGTGCTCCACCAATGGCGCCAGGCCGTCCAGGCATTCACGCAAGGGCGGGATATGCAGCGACAGTACATTGAGGCGGTGATACAGATCCTGGCGAAACTCGCCACGGGCACACGACTCCGACAGATCGACCTGGGTGGCGCAGATCACCCGCACATCGAGATAAACCTCTTCGTCACTGCCCACCCGACGGAAACCGCCATCCTGCAGAAAGCGCAGCAGCTTGGCCTGCAAGCGCGGGCTCATCTCCGCGACCCCATCCAGAAACAGCGTGCCGCCGGCCGTCAGTTCCAACAACCCGAGCTTGCCTTCCGCGCGCGCACCGTCAAAAGCGCCGGGGCCATAACCGAACAATTCGGTTTCGGCCATCGACTCCGACAGCCCAGCGCAATTAAGCGCCATCAACGGCGCCTGGCCACGTGGACTGGCCAGGTGACAGGCGCGCGCCAACAGCTCCTTGCCGGTACCGGTCTCACCTTCGATCAACAGCGGCGCATCCAACGGGGCCATACGCCGAGCCTCGCGCACCACCGCGGCCATCACCCGGGAACTCTGGAAAATACTGTCGAACCCACGCAATTCCTGCTTGCGCACGTTATAGATCCGTTCACCGAGCTGATCGGCGCGGTGCAGCGTCAACACCGCGCCAGCCATCGCCTCGCTGTCGTCATGCTCCGACCGCAGGGGGGCGATATCCGCCAGAAAGACGTCACCCTTGATCTTGACCCGCAGGCCATTGATTCGCGACTTGCTGGTGCGCACCAGTTGCGGCAGGTCGAAATCCGCCGCATAGCGGGACAAAGCGATCCCCGGCACCTCATCGACCCGCACACCGAGCAACTGCGCCGCCGCCCGGTTCGCCGCGACAATCGAGCCGCCCATGTCGATGGACAACACCGGAAACTCCAGCGCCCCCAGCAGCGCATTGAGCTCCATGTGCCGGCGCTCGCTGGGCATCAACCCGACCCGCTTCACGCCAAACACCCCCGCGATGGTCTCGAACTTCGGACGCAGGGCCTGAAACTGCAGGTTGATCAGGTTCGGGCAATGCAAGTAGATGGCATTGCCCTGGTCGCCACCGACCTCGCCACGGGCCACGTTGATGCCGTAGTCCACCAGCAGGTTGAGAATGTCGCGCAGGATGCCGATGCGGTTCTGGCAATGCACTTTGATACGCATGGAAAGATCCAGGAAGATGGTGGGGACGGTGTCGTGGGCGTTTTTCGGCCCGACTCTGGGCAATTTTTTCCATTGCCTTGCAATTTTTCGTAAAGATTACGTGACAGATATCAACTTCGCCATCGCACAAAAGCCCCGTCTTCTCGACAACGGCCGACACTCGTCACGAATACTTTACAGGTCAACCGCCTCAAGCGCTTCATCGCGACCTCCCGCTCCGATGCATTTCCCGCGTCCGCGGATCAACACTAGTAGACATAACAAGAATGATCCCTCGAGCAGGAGAGCGGTATGAAGCAGACGCAATACGTGGCGCGCGAGCCCGACGCACAAGGGTTTATCGACTACCCGCCCGCCGAGCATGCGGTCTGGAACACTCTGATCACTCGTCAGTTGCAAGTGATCGATGGTCGTGCGTGCCAGGAATACCTGGATGGCATCGAAAAGCTCAAGCTACCCCATGAGCGAATTCCGCAACTCGGCGAAATCAACACGGTCCTGGCGGCCACCACTGGCTGGCAGGTGGCTCGAGTGCCGGCATTGATCCCGTTCCAGACCTTCTTTGAATTGCTGGCCAACAAGCAGTTTCCGGTGGCCACTTTCATTCGTACCGAAGAAGAGCTGGACTACCTGCAGGAGCCGGACATCTTCCACGAGATCTTTGGCCACTGCCCACTGTTGACCAACCCTTGGTTCGCCGAATTCACCCACACCTACGGCAAGCTCGGCCTGCAGGCCAGTAAGGAACAACGGGTGTACCTGGCGCGCCTGTATTGGATGACCATCGAATTCGGCCTGGTGGACACGCCACAAGGCCGGCGCATCTATGGCGGCGGCATTCTCTCCTCGCCCAAGGAGACGCTGTACAGCTTGTCAGACACGCCCGAGCATCAACCGTTCGACCCGCTGGAAGCCATGCGCACCCCGTATCGCATCGATATCCTGCAACCGGTGTACTTTACGCTGCCGAACCTCAAGCGGTTGTTCGATCTGGCCCACGAGGACATCATGGGTATGGTCGAACAAGGGATGAAGCTGGGCTTGCACCCAGCGAAATTTGCGCCCAAGCCCAAGGCTGCCTGATCGGCTTTTTGCCACTGCCCGAGCCATTCTCGCCCACATACGTTCATCTGGGCGAATGGCGTCTACCGAACAAAAACGAACCACAGGAATACCCCATGAACAGCTTGCACCAAGCCCACTGCGAAGCCTGCCGCGCCGATGCCCCACAGGTCAGCGACGAAGAACTGCCGGTACTGATCAAACAGATTCCGGACTGGAATATCGAAGTCCGCGACGGCATCATGCAGTTGGAGAAGGTCTACCGGTTCAAGAACTTCAAGTTCGCCCTGGCCTTCACCAATGCCATCGGCGACCTCTCCGAAGCCGAAGGCCATCATCCTGGCCTGTTGACCGAGTGGGGCAAAGTCACCGTGACCTGGTGGAGCCACTCGATCAAGGGTCTGCACCGTAACGATTTCATCATGGCGGCACGCACCGACGAGGTCAGCAAATCCGCCGAGGGCTGTAAATAATGCATTTCACCGCCATTGCGCGCGTACCTGGCGATCCGATTCTCGGATTATTGGAGGCCTATGCCCAGGACCCCAACCCGGCCAAGTTCGATCTCGGCGTAGGGGTCTACAAAGACGCCCAAGGCCTGACGCCGATCCTGCGCTCGGTCAAGCTGGCCGAGCAGAAACTGGTGGAAGGACAGATGACCAAGTCCTATATCGGCGGCCATGGTGATCCGCGTTTCGCCAGTCTGCTGACCGAACTGGTCATGGGCGCCGATTCGCCGCTGATCGCCGGCCAGCGTGTCGGCGCCACCCAGACCCCCGGCGGCACCGGGGCGTTGCGCCTGAGCGCCGACTTTATCGCCCACTGCCTGCCGGGGCGGGGCATCTGGCTCAGCGATCCGACCTGGCCGATCCACGAAACCATCTTCGCCGCCGCCGGCCTGAAGATCAGCCACTACCCTTACGTCGACGCCCACAACCGCCTGGACATCGCAGGCATGCTGGCCACCCTGGAGCAGGTTCCGCCGGGCGACGTCGTGCTGTTGCACGCCTGCTGCCACAACCCGACCGGTTTCGATCTGTCCCACGCGGATTGGTACAAGGTGCTGGATATCGTCCGTCGCCGCGAACTGCTGCCACTGATCGACTTCGCCTACCAGGGCTTTGGCGACGGTGTAGAGCAGGATGCCTGGGCCGTGCGCCTGTTCGCCCAGGAACTGCCGGAGGTGCTGATCACCAGTTCCTGCTCGAAGAACTTTGGCCTGTATCGCGAGCGCACCGGCGCGCTGATCGTCAGCACCGCCGATGCCGATAAGCTGCTGGATGTGCGCAGCCAGTTGGCCGCCATCGCCCGTAATCTCTGGTCCAACCCGCCGGACCATGGCGCAGCGGTGGTCATGAGCATCCTTGACGATGCCCAATTGAAAAGCCTGTGGGCCGACGAAGTGGAAGCCATGCGTCTGCGAATCGCGCAGTTGCGCAGCGGCCTGGTCGAAGCCCTGCAGCCCCATGGGTTGGCGCAACGCTTTGCGCATATCGGCCAGCAGCGCGGGATGTTTTCCTACACAGGCCTGTCACCCGCCCAGGTCAAGCGCCTGCGCGACGAGTACAGCGTGTATATGGTCAGCTCTGGCCGGGCCAACGTCGCCGGGATCGACGCGACACGCCTGAACGCACTGGCCGAGGCGATTGCGGCGGTCTGCTAGTACCGGTAATGAGCCACCACCGGACAGATAAAAATCTTTCTGTTATTTGTACTGCTGTATCCTATCCAGGCTTTTTTAAAAGCGCGGATCTACCCAGCGATTTAAAAACAGACCTTGCGAGGAGCGACGACGATGCACGAGATACCCAACCTCCCCTTCCCAAGCCTGCACGAAACTGAGCAGAAAACCCCGCAACCAGCCAGTGCCCAACCGCCTGAAAAGACCGAGGCCGCAGAAAGCCTCAAGGCCGACAGCGAAGACTGAAACGCCTGAAACGCTGGCCGTGTGAAAAACCGCCTCTGGTGTTTTTCATACAGCCAGACACAACCATCACTCCCCGGACCACGCCGTGACCGACACTTTCGACGAAACCCAAGCCAGCCTACTGATCGGCACCGCCGAAAAGATGATCGAGCTGTGGAACAGTCTTAGCCCGGAAAAACAGGCTGTCTTGCTCGCCCGTTTCGGCAATCAGGAAAATGCCCTGGCCACCCTGGTCGCTACCCGACTGTTGGCACCGACCCAATCCTGAACGCTGCCCCGCCCGGCCTGGGTTCGATTTAACGCCCTGCAAGCCACCCGCCGCTCAGCCTATCGTTGTTATTCGCCTAGAAATCGACCTTGCCGCGCCCTGCCTTGATCGCCCCGCGCTGGTTCTTGGTCTCCAGTCGACGCTTTTTCGAGCCCTGTGTGGGCTGGGTCGGACGGCGCTTCTTGACGACCTTAGTCGCCGCCAGAATCAACGCGACCAGGCGCTCCAGGGCATCCGCGCGATTCTGCTCCTGGGTTCGATATTGCTGGGCCTTGATCACAATCACTCCGTCAGCAGTGATGCGACTGTCCCGCAGGGCCAGCAGGCGCTCCTTGTAGAACGGCGGCAGGGACGAGGCCGGAATATCGAAACGCAGGTGCACCGCGCTGGACACCTTGTTGACGTTCTGCCCGCCAGCGCCCTGGGAGCGGATGGCCGTCAGCTCGATCTCGGTATCCGGCAGGTGCACGTTGTTGGAAATCACCAGCATGTGAAAGCGTCCGACATCAGGGCATTCAGGATACCGAAATAACCAACCCGATACAGGGCCGCATCATGCTGTTCACTTAAACCTTTGCAGTCGCCCCCCCCCTTGTGGCGAGCCTGCGTATCGGAACGCCGCACGTCCAGGTTTAACTCATGGGCTCAGTACCAAATGTTTGAGAGCGAGGGCCAGACAAGGCACACGCGGGTACATTTGCTGCGGGACCGGGTTTGTCTGGCACCATCATTGCCTACTTCACCGCTGGCACCGGCTGTCTGGCATCGCGCTTGTTCTTGAGGCCGTAGCAGAACCACATGAACGCCAACCACAGCGGAATGGCATACACCGAGACCTGGATACCCGGAGTCATCAGCATGATGCCGAGGATGAACACCACGAACGCCAGGCAGACATAGTTGCCATAGGGGTACCAGAGTGCCTTGAACAACGGCACCTGTTGCGTGCTATTCAAGTGCTGGCGGAACTTGAAGTGCGAGTAGCTGATCATCGCCCAGTTGATCACCAGGGTCGCAACCACCAGTGACATCAATAGCTCCAGGGCATGCTGCGGGATCAGGTAGTTCATGACCACGGCGACGAAGGTCACCAGCGCCGAAGCGAGAATCGAACGCACCGGCACGCCACGCTTGTCGATCCGCGCCAACATCCGCGGCGCATCACCCTGCTCGGCCATACCCAGCAGCATACGGCTGTTGCAGTAGGTGCCGCTGTTGTACACCGAGAGCGCCGCAGTCAGGACCACGAAGTTGAGGATATGCGCGGCGGTGTTGCTGCCGAGCATCGAAAACACCTGGACGAACGGGCTGGCACTGTAGGCGTCGCCAGAGCCGTTCAGGCTACTGAGCAGGTTGTCCCAGGGTGTCAGCGACAGCAGCACGATCAAGGCGCCGATGTAGAAAATCAGAATCCGGTAGATCACCTGGTTGATCGCCTTGGGAATCACGGTTTTCGGCTGGTCGGCTTCAGCTGCCGTGAAACCGAGCATTTCCAGGCCACCGAAGGAGAACATGATGATCGCCATGGCCAGAACCAGGCCACTAACGCCATTGGGGAAGAAACCACCGTGCTCCCACAGGTTACTCACCGAGGCTTGAGGGCCGCCGTGGCCGCTGACCAACAGGTAGCTGCCGAGGGCGATCATGCCGACAATAGCCACCACCTTGATGATGGCAAACCAGAACTCCGCCTCACCGAAGACCCTGACGTTGGCCAGGTTGATCAGGTTGATCAGTACGAAGAAAGCCGCCGCCGAAGCCCAGGTGGGGACAGTCGGCCACCAATAGTGGATGTACTTGCCGACCGCGGTCAACTCCGACATGCCCACCAGGATATACAGGAGCCAACAGTTCCAACCCGACAGGAAACCGGCGAAGCCGCCCCAATACTTGTGGGCGAAGTGGCTGAAGGAGCCGGCCACCGGCTCTTCGACGATCATCTCGCCCAGTTGACGCATGATCATGAAGGCAATGAAGCCACAGATCGCATAGCCGAGGATCATCGACGGACCGGCGGATTTCAGCACCCCGGCGGAACCGAGGAACAGCCCTGTGCCGATGGCGCCGCCAAGGGCGATCAATTGGATATGACGATTTTTCAGGCCGCGTTTCAGCTCACCTGAAGGGGGAATGGATCCACTCATTACAAAGGGTCTCACGCAAGGTTTGATGAGGTGTCGAGGTATCAGCGATGGGTGCTAGATGAAACCGCAGAGACACACACCAGGCCACCGCATGGACGCCAGGCATTCAGAGGGCAGCAATTGTAGGAAATATTACGAGTCATGCGTCACCTGTTTGTTTTTATCCGTGACGAAATCGAACCCATCACGCTTGTGGCGCGATGGCGTGAATAAGGCGGGTAGCCTTGAGTGTACGGCCTTCGGGGCATCGCGAGGCAGCCACCGAGCAGGACAAAATGCGGGTACGCAGTTGGGTCACAGTTAAAACGCCCGGTATTGTACACCGCTAAGCTGCGACCGGCAGGTAGGCGCATCACACCACCGCGATGCCGGAGGACAGTCGGCAGAAAAAACCCGGTTGCTCGCAACCTCGGCAACTATTCCTTGCACGGCATCCAGACGAGTGATTTCAAAGGGCTTGACCGGTAATCCGTAAGCATTGTCTGACACTGCGTAACGAAAATCTTCCAATCATGCGAATCAACTCGACTGCCTGTAAATTGACGAATAGCGCTTTTCGATCCGATATTTTCGACTGAACCATTGTTTTTACTGAGCAAGCTTTTCAGCAAAAAACAGAATAAAAAATCCATCTAAAAATATTTTGAATTATTTTTTGCACCAAGGAAGTTCCTGCACTAAATTTTCACCCACTTGCCGAAACCGCTTCGGCGAGTCAACGAGCGGTGCAAACCGGTACGCCTCTTTGAACACCGCCCGATAGCCGTGCAAGACATTCTTAATAAGGAGATTCATCATGCAAGTATCGGATCAAGACGTGGTAACCGACCTGCAACTGGACGACTGGTTTGAAGCCCCGACACACGAGGCAGCCGTTGAAATGATGCAAGCCGATGCGGTCGTGCCATTCGGCACCGCGATGTGGCCTTTCTAAAGGCATCCCAGGGCGGGGGCGGTGCAACGCACCCGCCACTTTTCGATGCGGACCAGGAACGACGTCATGGACAAGACCCACGCCCTCGAACACTTTCTCTACTACCTGGGACACCACCCGGCCCTTGAAGGCGTTGCCCATCCGAAAGTGCTGGTGGGGCACACCTTGGACTACACCGACATCTGCGCCGCCATTATCGAGCACGCTGCTGGTACCCGGCATTTTTCGTTCGACGCCATGCGCCTGGATCTCCAACCCAGCCCGATCCTTCAGGAGGCCATTACCGACAGCGACCTGTATATCTTCTTCTACGATTCCTCGACACTCTCGCCACCGCGTCCGGAAGGACCCGAATTCATGCGCGCACTGCATGGCGTGATGGCTGAACATTGGCGTAAGTCGCTGCTGTTCAAGGATTACGGCGACTATTTCTACGACACCTTCAGCGTCAGTCCCCAGCGCATTGCCGACCTCAATGAAACCTTGATCCGACGGATCTCCCAAGCCAGCATACTGAGCTTCAAGGACCGCCATGGCTCCTACCTGGAGGCGCCGCTGCACAACATCCACAAGTGGACCAATATCAACGGCGTCGGCAACTACGACCTGGCGCCCGGAGAAATCGCCACCCACAGCGATACAATCAATGGTCACGTGCAATTTATCGGGACCTTTCTCGGGACCATTCCCTTCGCCCGCAAGTATGGCGTGCTGGAGTCCCCCCTGGAGCTGTGGATCGACAACTCCATCATCAGCCGGGTTTCCAGCCAAGTGCCGGGCCTGGAAGCCGATTTCAACAAATACCTGAGTGCCAACCCCTCCAATCGTCGGGTCGAGGAGCTAGGCATCGGAACCAATGAAGGCATAACAGAGCTGTATGCGCGCAACTCGGGATTCGAGGAACGGCATTGCGGCCTACACCTGGGCCTCGGTGGCGGCGCCAAGGGCAGTCACCACCTGGACCTGATATTCGCCAGTGGTGAACTGGCGCTGGATGGCAAACCGGTATTCGACGGCCAATTCGCGTTCTGATTACACAATTGATCGGCAAAAAAAACGCCAATCCGAGGATTGGCGTTGTTTATTCCAACAGGACGCTCAGCGCTTATTCAGGCTTGCGCCGCCCGAATCCAGGGCGCTGGCCAGAACCGGCCGGGGCGCCACGACGCTTGCCCGACGGCGCGTCCTTGTCCACCAGGCTGATACCTGGACGCTTGGACTTCGGTGCTGGCTTGGCCGGACGCTTGCTGTCCACCGGACGATCCGCCAGCGGTGTTCCGCGCGACTCGCCACGACCGGCTGGCCGCGGGGCGCGGGGGGTGCGCTCACCATCCTGACGAGGGGCCGGTTTGCGAGCCGGGCGCTCACCGTCGATGTGCGGCTCGCGCGATACACGCTCAGGGGCGGCTGCGCCGCTGGCCGGACGCAAGGTCCGTACACGCTCGGTCTTGCCCATTGGACGCGAGGATTTACGCTGCATCCGCTCCAGCTTGTCCTTACTCTTGGCGTTCAACTGCGGCATCGCCACCGGCGTCAGGCCAACCTCGGCACTGAGGATATCGACCTCGTACTGGGTCATTTCGCGCCAGCGGCCCATCGGCAAGTCGGAGTTCAAGAATACCGGGCCAAAACGCACGCGTTTGAGACGGCTGACCACCAGGCCCTGAGATTCCCAGAGGCGACGAACTTCACGGTTGCGACCTTCCATCACCACGCAGTGGTACCAATGGTTGAAGCCTTCGCCACCCGGTGCCTGCTGGATGTCGGTAAACTTCGCCGGACCGTCTTCGAGGACCACACCAGCCTTGAGCCGCTCGATCATCTCGTCGTCAACCTCGCCACGCACACGGACCGCGTATTCACGGTCCATTTCGTAGGACGGGTGCATCAGGCGATTGGCGAGTTCACCGTCGGTGGTGAACATCAACAAACCGGTGGTATTGATGTCCAGGCGGCCGATATTGATCCAACGGCCCTCTTTCGGACGCGGCAGCTTATCGAACACAGTCGGGCGCCCTTCCGGATCGTCACGGGTGCAGATTTCGCCGTCGGGTTTGTTGTACATGATCACGCGGCGCACCGATTCAGCGGCTTCTTCGCGCTTGATGACCTTGCCATCAATGGTGATGGCGTCGTGCAGGTCGACGCGCTGGCCAAGAGTGGCATCTTTGCCATTGACCTTGATCCGGCCTTTACTGATCCAGCCTTCCACGTCGCGGCGCGAGCCAACGCCGATACGGGCGAGGACCTTCTGCAGTTTTTCGCCTGCGGGGCCGATTTCCTGGCTGTCTTTCTGATCGTTGTCACTCATCTGGGCACCTCCCGGTGTGTCGATTCAGGCTCGGCCTGAAGAGATAAAAGCCTGTTCTGGACGATAGGATCGTCGAAGGGGCACCAATCATACGCCGATCCGCAGTTTCATGCACTAACGAGCAGCAGTTTGTGGGAACGCCGTTTCCAGGGGTTTGGAGAGCAACTTTTCCGCCCCCTGGCTTCGATGGTTAAGTCCGGGCGGTTATCCACGTTATGTCGGGCACCGCCGCCTTCGCGCTCAAACAGTCGCGAGAATGAAGATCCGTTTGAACGGAAACAGGGTGCATCCATTCCCTTCCGGTGGGTAATCCTGATGAACACGTGGCAGATAGTGATCGAGAAATCTTTGCCGTTCTTGCTCGTCCAGTGCCAGCAGCACTGGACGTAATGCCGAGACCTTGACCCAGTCGAAGATCGGTGAGTTGCCCTCGACTATCTGTAAGTGCTCTGTTTCCCAGATATCCACGTCCTTGGTCAGCGGAGCCAACAAACGATAGTAATCGTCTAGTGACAGCACCGAACGCTCGGCCATAGACCGTCGCAGTTGCAAATCCCCCAGTGGTCCGTTATTGATACCGCCGTGCTCAAGGGTTTCCAGCATCAATTGATACCAGGGTGCATCACGCCAGTTGGGCATATGCGCCGCCAGGCAGCCACCGGGATTGAGTTGTGCCAATAAATGTGGCAGCAACACCTTGTGATCTTTGATGAAGTGCAGCACCGCCGCTGCAAACAACAGGTCTGCTCGCTGATCGGCCTTCCAGACTTGTAGGTCGCATGCCTGCCAAAACGCTTTGATTGGCAAGCTC
>NZ_FOAR01000028.1 GCF_900109755.1 Pseudomonas agarici
TCCCATCCCGAACTCAGCAGTGAAACGATGCATCGCCGATGGTAGTGTGGGGTTTCCCCATGTGAGAGTAGGTCATCGTCAAGATTGAATTCCGAGACCCCTATCTGCTTAGCAGGTAGGGGTTTTGTTTTTGTGCGTGAAACCTTGAGCTGAAGCCTGGCTACAACCGGTCGCAATAGAGCATGGGAACGATCAGCCTCTGTCATTCAGGCCAATAGGTTGCGCACATTGCCCATGGCCTCATCGGTGAAGCCCTGGATGAAATGGCGAAAGCCCGGCAAGTCCTCGGGATCGTCATTCGCCGGTTCGGCAATGATGGTCCAGGTCGCTCGGCAGCGATCCGCCGCCAGGGCTTCGACGCGCATCGCCGCCCAGAGCTTGCCGACCCCAAGGGTGTTGTAGAGGGTGGTCCAGGTCATGCACATCGTCAGGTTGTCGTGGCTGTTGAGTTGCTCGACTACCACATTGCCATCCTTGAACAATTTTTTGCGCAGTGCGCCTGGACCACTGCCGATCATCTCGATCTGCGAGAGCGCCGGGATGAAGGCAGCATAACCAGCAAAGTCGCCGACTACGGCCCAGACGCTGGCGGCGTCTCGGGAAATCTCAATCGAGGAAACCATGGGTTGGCCCTGAGGGTTGCTGATCAGGGTATCGGGTTGCAAGGTATGCATGGAGTGCTCCTGGTGATGATGGGTCAGATGAATTGAATCTGTCTGAGGTAGTTGCAGCCTTTTCGCAGCAACGCCGGGGTCTTGCGTGGGTAGGCTTCGGCCATGCGCCGGATACCGGCTGCGGCCTGGTCATGCTCGATGGCCGAGATATCGCCGATGTCCTCTTCGAAACCGTTGAGGTAGAAACCCAGCACTTCGAACAGCGCGTTATGGCGATCGACTCGTTGCAGTCGTTTTTGCCAATCGGCGACGCTGACCAGTTGGAAGTCATGGCCGATTTCGCGAAACGCCGCGACGTAATCGTTCCAGCTCAACGGTTGCGGGTTATGCAGGTTGAACACGCCGAGACTTTTGGGCACGCAGCGGCTTTCAGAGGCGATGAAGCGGGCGAGGAAATCCACGGGCATCAGGTCGAAGTTCATCGCCAAGGCGGGTACATGGCCCAATTGCAGCGAGCCCTTGAGCATCAGCAGCAGGCGGTTGCGATGTGGTTGGCAGACGCCGTTGCGGCTGTTGAAGCTGATGTTTCCGGGGCGGTAGAGATTGACCCAGGCACCTTGTTCGCGTGCCCGTTGCAGAATTCGTTCACCGACCCACTTGGACAAGTTGTAGCCATTGCGGATGTAGATCGGCGGCGTGTCCGCTGGCGGCTGTTCCAGCACTCGCCCGTCGTCGGCGATACGGCTGCAGGCCGACAGGCTGGAGATGAAATTGAAGACCTTCTTACTGCGGCCCTCGCACAACCGCAGGCATTCTAATAGCGGGTCGACGTTGTCGGCGGCCAGGGCCTCATAGTCGAGCACATGATTGACGTGAGCAGCGTTGTGGATCAGCACGCCGAACTCGCGGTCGATCCGTTCGTGCACCTGCATCGTCAGCCCCAAGCGTGGCTGGCGGATATCTGCCGAATAGACCCGGACGCGAGTCAGGTCCAGATGCTCCAGACGGTTGTCGCGTAACGCCTGAGAGAAACGCTCAGCTGCCGAGGTCGCCGTGCTGTCGCGTACCAGGCAGGCGATCTCGCTCACACCAGCGGCCAGCAGGGCCTCGACGATATGCACGCCGACAAAGCTGTTGGCGCCGGTCAGCACCACCTTGCCCAGGTCGCCCGCGCGCGTCGGCGGGAGTGGCCAAAAATCCAGTTCGCGCACGGCGTCGATGAATGCCCGTGGGCTCACGGTCTCCCGAATCGATTCCCCCCTGACCAATACCGCCAGTCGGCACAGGGTCGGCTCTTCGATAAAGCGGTTGATGGAGATGCCGTGTCCGTAGTGTTCGCGAATCCCCAGCAGCAGCTTGGACAGCAGGATCGAATGGCCGCCGAGGTTGAAAAAGCTCTCGTCGGTGGAAATCTCTTCATCCGGCAGTTCCAATAGCTCGGCCCAGAGTCCGAGCAACCAGGCCTCATCGGTATTTTCAGGCAGACGTAGGCGAGGCGCGCCGGGCAAGTGGACGGGCATCTCCAGCAGCGCCCGACGGTCGACCTTGCCGCTGCTGGCAGACGGCAGCCCGGCCAGTTCGACATAAGCGGCGGGGTGCATGTAGTCCGGCAAGCAGCGCTCGACGTGTTGGCGCAAGGCGTCGCGGTCGCTACTGGCGGTGGCTGGTTGCGCCATATAGGCCAATATCCGACGGCGGCTGTCGATGACCACGGCCACCTGGCGATACAAGCGGCTGTTGCGCAGGCAGTGCTCGATTTCTTCGGGTTCGACCCGAAAGCCGCGAATCTTCACCTGATGGTCGCGACGGCCGCAGAGCTCTATGCCTTCCTCGGTCCATTTCGCCAAGTCGCCGGTGCGGTAGACTCGCCGTGCCGATCCGTTGCCCGTATCCAGGGAGAGGTAGCATTCGCCGGTTTTCTCGGGATTGTTCAGGTACCCCAGGCCCACGCCCGGTCCGGCGATATACAGCTCGCCGACCGTCTGCTCGACAACCGGCTGGCCGTGCTCGTCAAGAATGAACACTTGGCTGTTGGCGATAGGCCGTCCCAGGTTGCGGTTGCCGGTTCCCCTGCGGAACCGTTGCGCGGTGACCAGCACCGTGGCCTCGGTGGGCCCATAGAGGTTATAGAAACGCGCCTGTTGCGAGAGCTGTTCGATGACCCAGGGCTCGCAGACATCGCCGCCGGTGGTCACGTGGCTCAGCCCCAATGGCGGCTCCAGGGGCAAGATGCCGAGCAACATAGGTGGGAGGAAAGCGTGGCTGATGCGCTGTTGACGGATCAGCGCTACCAACTGCAAGGGATCGCGTCGCTGGTCTTCATTAGGGATCACCAGTTCGGCACCCTGGACCAGGCTGGGGAGTATATCGATCAGCGAGGCGTCGAAGCTCAAGCTCGAGAACTGCAGGACCCGGCTGTGTTCGGTGAGCTGCACATGCTCGGCGTACCAAGCGGTGAAATGCGCAAGATTGGCGTGGCTGAGCAGCACCCCCTTGGGCTTACCGCCGGTGCCCGAAGTGTAGAGCGCCAGGCAGGGCGCTTCGGGAGCTGATACCTGGTGCTGCAGGGAGGAGGAGGCCAGGGTTGCGTGGTCGATTGCCACGGTGCCGATATCCAGGGAGGGCAGGTGGTCGCCGAGAGGATGATGACCCTCGTGCAGTAACAGGACCGCCCCGGCGTCCTCCAGGATTGATCGCTGGCGCTGGAGTGGATGAGCCGGGTCCAGCGGCAGATAGATCGCACCGCAACCGAGTATGGCCAGGAGTGCTGCGTACAGGGCCGGTGTCTTGTCCAGGCAGACCCCGACTACCGATGCGCCCGGGAGAGTCTCTAGCCCGGCGAATGCCGCCAGCAGGCTCTCCTGAATCGCCAGACCGTGGGCGTGCAACTGGCGATAGTTCGACGAGTGGCCGTTGAAGGTCAAGGCCGGGCGCTCGGCGAAGCGGCGCAGGCGGTCTTCGATGCGCAGGAGCAGCGGTACCGCCGCCAAGGTCAGTAGATCAGCGCGGGCCGTGTGGTTGAAGCGATGTTCGAAGGCCAGCGACTCCAGCGCCGGTAGCGGATGTTGTGCGGCGCAAGGCGACACCGCCACCGATGGAATATCGAGAAAGTAGTCGGCGTCACGAGCAAAGCGACTGATCAGCAGCGTGCACCGCTCCAGCAATGCCTCGGTTGCCGCCTGTCGCAGGACCTGGCCATTACCGGAGCCGCCCGGGTCGACAGGCCGGCGCTCGATCAGGCGGCTGTCCAGACAGAAGTGCAGCGCCAATGCGGGCAGGCCGGCGACCGTCAACGGTCCGTACTCCAGGCGTAGGCCCAGTTGGGCCGCACCCTCGATGTGGGGCGGCGGCGCCAGGCTGCCATCCTCGATCACCAGGTCCGGCGCGGACGGTAGGCTCGCGTCGATGGCTTGGGGGGTATTTAGGCGTCGAACAAGATGGCCCTGCTGCTCCAGCTCCTGCATCAACTCATCGAGTACCTGGCTGTGTCCGACGAGCAGAATCTCGAGACGTCTCATGATGTTCTCCTTGGCTAGAGCAGGTAGTCGCTCAGGGTGTCCCGGACGTCGGGCGAATCCAGTAGTGAGCTGTTGCGCAGGAACCGCACGATATTGATAACCAGCGGATGGTGACGGTTGATCGGATAGGCCAGACCCAAGGTTTCGCACCTGAGCGCCTGTCGGACCTGTTCGTTGACCGAAAGGTGTTCGATCACGGCGAAATCGAAGGCCTTCTGGATGTCGTTGGTCAGGTAATGGACCATGAATACCGGCAGGATTCCGGCGATCAGTTCCCGATCGGCCTCGCTTGCGCTCTGCCAGTAGAGACGCACCAGGTGGGTCCAGAACACAGCGTGTCGTCCTTCGTCGAGCAGGTGGTCGGCCATCAGTCCCTTGACCGAAGCCTTGATCGTGTTGTCCTTGGCAAAGGCCGCGACATCGTTGGTCACGGTGTTTTCCGCGATCGCCACACAGATCAGCTCGACAGCACCTAGCAGATGCTCTGGCGCCATGCTCAGGGCTGTCGGTATGGCGCGGCTGAGCTCTATCTCATCGGGCAAGGTAATCGGCTGGACGCCGGTCAGAACAATGGTTTGCTGCATAAAGTCCATGGCCGCCAGGGCGTGATAGTCCTCGTCCACGACCACCGTCATGGCGTCATGGCGACAAGCGAACGGAAAGCGGATCGGGAAGCGGTCCTTGGCAATGCGGCGGGCGGTGTGGTCGACGATTTCGGTCTCGAAAATCACCACATCGTTGATGAACTTGTACAAGCTCTGGATCAACACGAAATCGCGTTGCTCAGGGCAATGGGTGAGAAAGGCCGCACTGTTGACCAGCGGTTGGCGGCTGAGGGGGTAGATCAGTTGGTCATCGTCTTCCAACTGGCGCCGCGGACGGGTACGGATGCTGGAGCGGCTTTCCCAGGTATTAGCGAGCGAACGGTAGTCCTCGGTGTTCATACGGCGGCCTCATGAGTCTTGGCGAGCAGTTTCTGTTGGATGGCGTCCCAGAGCGCGAGACGGCTTTCCACGGCCAGCAGGGCGGCGGCATAAGCTTCGCTTTGCCGTTGCGGGTCGGCGTCGATCAGGCGTTCGAGCAGTTGCCCGGCGGCCGGGCCATGATCGCCGGCGTCCACCTCGATATGCCGGTGCAGGTAGTGGTGCAGGGTCGGAGCCTGGGTCTGGTCGATACCCCACTGTTCGAGCAGTCGCTGAAACATCTGTGGGATCAGGCTTTCCCGGCCATGCAGGAAGGCCGCGGCGACGCAATGCGGAGCCGCGTTCAGGGCGATATCCAGGGTCTGGCGGACAAAGCGGCTGGCGCCTGGGTCGGCGCCAGACTGTTGCAGGGCACTGTCGACGGCGACACCTTCGCGCAACCGCTCGATAAAGCCCTCGATGACCTGCGTGTCGGCACCGATTTCGCGCATGGCCTCCAGATACAGCTCGAAATGGCTGCAATGGCCTTCTCCATGGCGTGCGTCCGATTCCTCGTCCAGCACGATCTCGTTGATCATTCGTGCCGCCCTTGGATCCTTGGGCGGCAGCCAGGGGAGATCGAGGCTGGTCAATTCCTGCTGCAATCGCTTGGCCAGTGACATGAAGTCCCATACCGCGAAGATATGTACTTCCATAAAGCATCTGAGTAATGGCAGTGAATGTATTTCACTGAAAACAGAATGTTCGCTCAGTTGGGTTTTTTTATGTTCCAGATGTTCTTTACAAGTATTCATTAGCCACCTTTTCGGTTGGTAAATGGAGTAACGGCAAACACCTCTGCGCGGTTGCTTGTCATGCTGTGCCATGGCCGCCGAAAAATGACGGACGAGCAAAGCCCTTGCCCAAGAGTTTGAAAACTCAGGAGCTTGAACCAACAGCGTGCATGCCGCTGTCATCGTGTCTGTTGGTTGTGTGAGCGTATTTTGTCTGGCTTTGCCGGGGAAGTGTCCCCACACTGTGGGCTGTCACAGCGGAGCGCATCCTGGCGGTTATTCAAACCTAGTACAGAAAATAAGTAGTGATCAAGTTGTTTTTAAAATATTGAAAATTTCCTATTTATAAGGGTTGAGCAGCGCCGATAAAACAATTTTAAGTTGTTTTATTTGGATGAGAGCGGCTCTTCCGCTCGATAACAAGCAGAATAAAAAATATTGAGTGAATGCCTCACTCGAGCACTCTTGAACAGGGTGGCCGGTTGTTTGATAGGCGAGGCCGAGGCACGGTTCATCCGTGCCCCTGGTCTGTGGCAAAGCTCTCCTTTTGATCTGTCTCTTGTCCGTGCGTTGTGTGCGAGTTCGTCCACGATCCGCTCGTGCTGCCTGGATTGACCAGAGTGTGCCTAAATGCACGGCTCGACTATCACCAAGGGATGTGAAGTGCGTCCGACGCTTCGAACAGACTCGGTTATCCCGCCGTGGCAGAGGCGGCATGGCTGCGTTTCACCTGTGAGGTTACGGAGCCGTTGTGCTCAAGACACGGGTATGGCGTGTGTCGGTGGATTGTTCAAGTCTTATCCAAGTAGCGTCGGATGACCTCGATACCGCGTTGCAAGTGGTGACGCAAATGCTCCACGCACAGCTCGACCTGGCCGTCACGGGCGGCTTGGAGCAGTTCCCGGTGATCGTCCTGGGACAGTTTTCCCAAACCCATGGCCGAGAGGTTGAAACGCAAAAAGCGTTCTTCCTCCACCAGGCTCTGTTCGATCAGGCTCAGCAGTTTGTGGTTGGGTGCCTTGCTGTATAGGCTCATATGAAACAGCCGGTTGAGCCGGCCAACCTGGGCGTAGTCGGTCTTCGTTTCAAGCTGGTCGATATAGGTGGCGCTTTGGGCGAGGTCTTCTTCGGTGAGCAGGGGGACCGACAGGCGCAAGGCTTCGGACTCCAGTAGGATGCGCAGGTTGTAATTTTCGGTCGAGGTATCGTCGATCAACGGAGCAACCACGGCGCCCTTGTGCTGGACGACGTGCAGCAGTTCCTGTGCCTCGAGTTGGCGCAACGCCTCACGGACCGGCATGCGACTGACGCCGAATAACGTTGCCAACTCTTGCTGGCGAAGAGCCATGCCGCAGGGCAGTCGTCCATCCAGAATGGCGCCGCGCAAGGTTTCCTCGATCACCGCCCGCGCGAAGTGAGCGGGGATGGGAGCGTTGACGAGAATGCTGCTCAAAGGGTTCGGTTTTTCTGCCACGCTAAAACTACCTGCTGCTCGAGAACAGAATTCAAATTGGCCGCGGCTCATGATCGAGACTTTTCAACGGCGATGATTGCAAGGTGCCATTTTCTTCCCATGCACGCCGCTTAACCATCAATCGTTTCTTAAATGAGTGTAGGGACCAGTCATTTTGTCAGTACGTTTTACTTGTCAGCGATAGGTCGGTTTTGCGGGCGGATCTGAAACGACGGTGGTGGGCGGCGCTGTGGCCCTATGTTTACTCATAAATGATATTTAAATTGTTTCTCCTATGACGATATGGTCATCCTCCTGCGTACCCACCGACCCATCGGCGGTCACTCGGTTTTCGATCAGCATGCTGGCAATTTGCTTGACGCTCGATACGGCTGTCGTAGACTCGCGATTGTCCGACAAGGAGTCACTGTTATGCAGCGTTTGTACGGTTGGGTTTTCGGATTGTCCTGTGTTGCGTGCCTGGTCCAGGCGCAAGCGGCCGCCGAGGGTGACCCGTTGTTGGACAGTGCCACGTCGAGCGCCCGGGTGACCTCGGCCAGCGAGGCCCGTGGCGTGTTGCGCGCGCGCAACCAGGCGATGCTCGCCAGTGAATTGTCAGGGCGGATCATCGAGCTGCCCTTCAGCGAAGGCGAAGCCTTCAACAAGGGCGATACCCTGGCGCGTTTCGACTGTTCGGCGTTCCAGGCCCAGCTCAATGCGGCCCTGGCCGCCGGGCGTGGCGCCAATGAGGAACTGGCCCATAACCGCCAGCTCGCGTCGCTCAACTCGGTAGGCCGCTTCGAGGTGGCTCGCGCCGAGGCCAAGGTTGCCGAAGCCCAGGCCCAGGCCCAGGTCTATCAGGTACAGGTCAAGCGTTGCAGCGTGATTGCTCCTTATGACGGTCAGGTCGTGCAGCGCAAAGTGCAGCGCTACGAAAGCGTCTCGATCGGTTCGCCGCTGCTGGAAATTGTCGACAACCGCACCCTGGAAATTCATTTGCTAGTGCCCTCGCACTGGATGAGCAAACTCAAGCCGGGGCAGACCTTCAGTTTCGTCCCGGACGAAACCGGCCAGCCGCTGACCGCCACTATCAAGCGGCTGGGGGCGCAGATCGATGAGGGCAGCCAGACTCTGTTGCTGGTGGCCAGTCTGCCCAAGGCCGATGGCCTGTTGGCAGGCATGAGCGGCACCGCGCGCTTCGAGGCACTGAAGTGAACGCCCCGGTGGCGGGCGCAACCGAGCGGGTGTTTGCCCAGTTCCTCGACCTCGAACGCTTGACCCGTGCCGCCCGCACCACCGAACAGCTTGCTTATAGTTTGGTCAATGATGGCCAGGCGCTGTTCGGCTTTCGCCATGCTGCCCTGCTGATCGCTGGTAAGGTGCGGGCCGTGACCGGGGTCAGCGCGGTGGAGCCGAATGCGCCGTTTGTCGCCTTTGTCGAACACGCCGTGGCGCAGCTCGTCAAGCTGAAGCGGGCGACGCCTGCGAGCGTGGTGCCGATGGCGGCGTTCAGCGCCTCGGTGCGCGAGGACTGGCAGAGCCTGTCGGCGCTCCAGGTGTTCTGGTTGCCGCTGCTCGATCACAAGGGCGAAGTCTTTGGCGGCATCTGGCTGGCTCGCGACAACCCCTGGAGCCCTTCCGAACAGGTGTTGCTGGCGCAGTTGGGCGACACCTATAGCCATGCCTGGCTGGCCTTGCAGCCGCGCCGGCCGTGGCGTTTACGCCTGACGCGTAAGCGCCAGGCATTGCTCGGCGCGCTGGCGTTGCTGAGCCTGTTGATTCCAGTCCGCCAGTCGGTGCTGGCCCCTGCGGAGGTCGTGCCGCTGGCTGGCCGGGTGGTGGCGGCGCCGCTGGATGGGGTGATTGCCGAGTTTCTGGTTAAGCCCAACCAAGTGGTGCGCAGCGGCGACCTGCTGGTACGTTTCGAAAGCACCACCCTCAAGGCCCAGGCCGATGTGGCCCAGCGCACTCTCGGAGTGGCCGAGGCTGAATTGAAGGCCAATGCCCAGCGTGCGTTTGCCGATGCCGAGTCGAGTTCGAAGATCGACTTGCTGGCGGCGCGAGTCGAGCAGAAGCGCGCCGAACGCGATTACGCCAGTGAATTGCTCAAGCGCAGCGAAGTGCGTGCCGAGCGCGACGGTATTGCGGTGTTCGCCGACGCTGAACGCTGGACCGGTAAACCGATCCAGACCGGTGAGCGGCTGATGGAAATCGCCGACCCGACCCAGGCCGAACTACGTATCGAACTGGCGGTCGGCGATGCCATCGTCCTGGCTCCCGATGCCGAGGTTGCCCTGTTCCTCGACAGCGACCCATTGCAGCGTTACCCGGCGAAACTGGAGCGAGTGGCCTACGAGGCGCAATCCACTGCGGCCGGGCAGTTGGCGTATCGGCTGGATGCCAGCTTCATCGACACCCCGGTGCCGCGCATCGGCTTGCGCGGCACCGCGAAAATCTTCGGCCAGCGCGCACCGCTGGCCTTGTACCTGCTGCGCCGACCACTGGCCGGGTTGCGCCAGAGCGTAGGCCTGTAATGAACCTGCCGAGCCTGCGAGCGGATCTGCAGCTCACGCCGGCCTCGGCGGCGTTGGACGGCTCACCGCGTTGGACGTTGGCCGACCCGGTTCGTGGGCGTTATTTCAAGCTGGGCGTCCAGGCCATCCGCTTGCTGCGGCATTGGTCGCTGGGTGATCCCGAGCAGGTGCTGCAGGCGGCGAACCGTGAGCCGGGCCTGCCGTTGGGCGATCCGGAACTGGAGCAGTTGCTGGGTTTTTTGCGCGCCCATGACCTGATCGCCGCGCTGGACCCGCAACAGCGCGCCAGCTATGCGTGGAAAGCCGCCGCGTCGCGCCAGAGCCTGTGGCAGATGGCACTGCACCAATACCTGTTTTTCCGCATCCCGCTGTGGCGCCCGGATGCCTTCCTCAATCGCGCCTGGCCATGGCTGCGACGTTTCGGCCCGCGCCTGTTGCGCTACGGCTTGCCGATCACCCTGGGGCTGGGAGTGTTCCTGGTCTCGCGGGACTGGGAGCGCTTTCTCTCAACCTTTCCCCACCTGTTCAGCCTCGGTGGGGCCATGGCCTTTGGCATCGCGCTATTCTTCGCCAAGCTCTGTCATGAGTTCGGCCATGCTTTCATGGCCAAGCGCGCCGGCTGTCGGGTGCAGAGCATGGGGGTGGCGTTCATGGTCCTGCTGCCGTTGTTCTATACCGATGTCAGCGATGCCTGGCGGATTAACGACCGCAAGGCGCGGTTGCTGATCGGTGCCGGCGGGGTCCTGGCGGAGCTGGTGTTGGCCTGTATCGCCCTGTTGGCCTGGTCGCTGCTGCCAGACGGGCCGGCGCGCACGGCGGCGTTCATGCTCGCCAGTGCCACCTGGCTGACCACTCTGGCGGTGAACCTCAACCCGTTCATGCGCTTCGACGGTTACTTTCTGCTCAGCGACTTCTGGGAAATCGACAACCTCCAGGGCCGTGCCTTTGCCCTGTGCCGCTGGCGTTTGCGCGAGGCCCTGTTCGGCTACGACACGCCGGCACCGGAGCCCTGGCCACCGGCCATGCGCCGCCGACTGCTGTGGTGGGGATTCCTTTCCTGGTTGTGGCGGGCGGTATTGTTTTTCGGGATCGCCCTGGCGGTCTATCACCTGTTCTTCAAGTTGCTGGGCATCTGCCTGATGCTGGTGGAACTGGGTTGGTTCATCTTCCTGCCGATTTTCAAGGAAGCCCGCGAATGGTGGTCGCGGCGCGAGCAGGCGCATACTCCGCGTGTGCTGCTCAGTGGCCTGGGCCTGCTGGCGCTGCTGTTGCTGGTGGTGCTGCCCTGGCGTAGCAGCGTGGAAATACCGGTGATGCTCGAGGCCGGGCGGGTCACGGCGCTGCATGCTCCGGTGGCCGCACGGGTCAAACAAGTTAATGTGCGCGATGGCCAGCGGGTGGAGCAAGGCACGGTGTTGGTGGAGTTGGAGTCACCGGATGTCGACTCGCGACTGTTCATCGTGCGCCGTGAAATCGATATTTTGCAGTTGCAGATGCGTCGCCAGGCCGGGCGCAGCGAGACGGCGGCGGATGTCGGTGTCCTCGAACAGCGGCTGGCGGAGGCGGTGGCCGAATACCGGGGATTGCAGGCCCGTCGTGAGCGCTTATTGCTACGGGCACCCCAGGCCGGCCAGGTCCGCGATCTGCTGCCGCAACTGGTCGCCGGACGCTGGGTTTCGACTCAGGAACCGCTGGCGCGAGTTGTCGAGGATGGTACCCGTGTGCGCGGTTATCTGGCCGAAGAGGATTTGTGGCGCGTCGCGCCGGGGTCGAACGGGCGCTTTGTCGCCGACGACCCGATGCGCCCGGCTTGGCCGGTGCAGTTGTTGGATATCGACGCCAACGGTGTTGCGGCCATCGACCAGGAAGCCTTGACCTCCGACCACCACGGGCCGATTGCCGTGCGGCGCGACGAAAACCGCCGTCCGGAGCCAGTGCAAGCCCAATACGGCGTGCGGCTCAAGCTGCTGGAAGAAGTGCCGACACCGAGCCATCCGCTGCGCGGCGTGGCGGTGTTGCAAGGGCGCCACGAATCATTGCTGGGTACCGCCTGGCGGCGCCTGATAGCGCTGGGCGTGCGCGAGAGTGGTTTCTAGTCATTACAACGGTTCAGGGAGTACCACCCATGTTGAACAGCTCGTCCGCCGCAGGGTTGTCCATGCGCCCATCGCGGGCCACCGATGGGCCTTTTCTGCGCAGCCTTTATCAGTCGGCCCGCCCGGAGTTGCAATGGATCGATGCCGAGCCCGAACTGATCGAACAGGTGATTGCCCAGCAGTTCCAGGTGCAGGAACAGGGGGTTGGCGATCATTACCCGGATGCGATGCACTATGTGGTGGAGAAGCTCGATACGCCCATTGGCGTGCTGAGTGCCGACTTCGGTCCCAATGAAATCCGCGTGCTGTACCTGGCGTTCATTCCGGCGGCCCGTGGCAAGGGGTTCGGACGTATTGTGCTGCAAGGCGTGCAGAAGGCCGCCGAACAGGTGCGCTGCCCAGTGGCGACGGTGGTCTGGGCCAGCAATCCGCAGGCGCGCCAGCATTACCTGGCGCTGGGGTTTCGGGTCGAGGAAAGCTCGCCGGCGGCCGAGCGGCTGGTGTGGTACCCAGGCCTCAATTGAAGACGATATTGAAGTAGCCCAGGGTCGGGTCGCGTCCCAGCGGCGGCTCGCGAGAGACGAACACTGCATCGAGGCGTCCCAGTTGCGGCAGCTCCAGGGCGCACAGGCCGTCGACGAAATCCGTCGGCTCGAGGCTGCGCAGCATCACGTTGAAGGGTAGGCGAGAGCTCTCCGACAGTTGCGCTCGCGGGTGCAACTGGATCGATTCGACCTGGACCGCCAGCAGGCTGCCGTCGGGCAGGTGCAGCGGGCAGCGCTGGTTGACCAGCGGCTGGAAATGTTCGTTGGAAACCTGTTGCAGCATCGATGTTCTCCGTATGCAGAGTGGGCTCAGGCCCCGGTAGGAGCCGGCAAGCCGGCTGCTACAGGCGTTGCGGTGTGTCAGTTACGCGACGGGAAGATCCCTTCCAGTGCGATGCTGAAGTTCACCACCAGGAACGGGTTCATCGTCCCCAGCGGTAGGTTGCCACCTGGTAGGGTCAGGTTGCCGGCGATGGTGCTGGCGGCACCTTTGAGGGCTACCGGCGAGGCGCCCTGTGCATCGGAATAGATCGCCGCCGAGGGCGGCCCGGCAGGGTTGGACGCGCCGATATAGGCGTTGGTGCTGGTCGGTGCCGTGACCGGATTGCTGGGGGTGCTCGCCAGGTTGATGGTGGTGTCGACGGTCAAGCCAGAGGTCGGAATCACCTGGGTGGGCAGGTTACTGGTCAGGATCGATACGTTTTCAGTACCGCTGGCTTCGCCCATGACCCGCGACGTCAAGCCCGGCCCATTGCCCTGGCAAACCGGCAGCCGGCCTTGGAGGTTGGGCAGGCCGAAGGTCTGTTGGCCGTTACCGCCATAGGTCGTACCCATCAACGCGAACAGTGCCTGGTATTGCGAGAGAGGCAGCAGTTGCCCGCCGCAGAGCGCCCAGCCCGAGGGTGCGAAGTTGAAGCCAAACATCTGGATGGTGCCGAGAAATACTTCCATGGATCGTTATCCTTCAGCCGTGTTGGGAGAGGTGCCGTGCCCGTGGTGTCCGGGCTTTTTTGTGCACCGTCCCGAAGCGTAGACGCTGGCTTGGCTTGCGCCGGTTCTTTGCGGGATAGAGGTCGCGATTGGAACAGTCAGGCAAGCCGATGTCGTTCTAGCCTATAAACGGACGGCGGCGGCGATGTGGGGCGACGAATTGCGTGGTTGGATCGGTCTGTTTGGCGATGCCAACCTGTCGATCCAGACGATGAGCGCGCAGCCTGGGGTGATCACGCTCTCCTCGGTATTGGCTAACCCACTTGATCGTCGGTCGTCGAGCGACGGTCCTGGCCTGCTACCGGCTACGGTTTCGGCACCTTGATCGATGAAAATGCCGGGGTCTACTTCGATCATCTGAAAGATCTGCCATCGGCTAACGGCAGGGTCTGGCTGCTGATGAGTCGGGTGGCACCGGACGAGTTTCCGTCAATTCCGACCGGCTGGCGGAAAATCGACCAGCATGCGGGGGAGATACCCAAGCGGTTTTATATGAAACCTGCCACCCTTCGGGTAGCCGGCACTCACTACCGGACACTTGATATAGAGCTTCCCGGTCGTATTTGAGGGCCATAACTCCCGTGTTTATGGGCCTTTTGCGGCGTAAAGTCGCTGCGATTGATGTCAAAATACTACTAGTGCGCAACAATTCCTTACGCTACGCTTTGTCCTACAAAGGACTTAACGTCACGGTGAATGGATTGCGCAGTTTTCACTTTATCTCCGGATTGCCGCGCTCAGGGTCCACTCTGCTGTCCGCTATTCTCCTGCAGAACCCACGTTTTCATGCTGGCATGAGCAGCCCGGTTGGCGGCCTGTTTAACAGCGTGTTGGAACAGTGTAGCGCTGGCAGCGAGTTCGGCGCGGTGATTGGTACCGATAGGCGTCGCCGCCTGCTGCGTGGGCTGTTCGAGTCCTATTACGCCGACAAGGGCGAACAGTCGGTTATCTTCGATACCAATCGCCAGTGGTCCGCGCGCTTGCCGGCGTTGATGGATATGTTTGCGCAATCCAAGGTTATCGCCTGCGTGCGTAACGTCGCCTGGGTGATGGACAGCCTGGAGCGGCTGTACCGCGCCAATCCCTTCGAGAACACCAAGTTGTTCAACGACGAGGTGGAGCGCAACACGGTCTACAGCCGCTGTGAAACCCTTGCCCAGCGCAATCGCCTGGTGGGTTTTGCTTGGACCGCGCTCAAGGAAGCCTACTACAGCGAACACGCCGGTTCCGTGCTGCTGGTGGATTACGATCTCCTGGCCCAGGCCCCGGAGCGGGTGTTGCGGCTGGTCTACGATTTTATCGGCGAACCCTGGTTCGAGCATGATTTCGACCATCTGGCCTATGACGCCCCGGAATTCGACCAGGCCCTCGGGGTCGCCGGTCTGCACAAGGTCAAGCCCAAGGTCGCGCTGACGTCGCGGCGCACCATCCTGCCGCCGGATTTGTTCGAAAAGTATGCCGAGCTATCGTTCTGGAACGATGGCTCGGCCAGTGCCGCGAATGTCATTCGTTTGAAAACCAACGCCGCGGTCAGCTGATCGCGGTTTTTTATGCCGACAAAAAAAACCATTGAGCGCATGAGCGTTCGAGTGCAGGTGAAGCATGTGGTGGAGCAAACCGAAAGCGCGGGCCGAAGGCGTGAGAAGCCTGGTTTCACCCATGATCATTGCGCTGGAACCACGCATGCTGTTCGACGGTGCCGTGGCGGCCACCGTGGCCGAGGCCGCGCAGCCGGCCAGTCACCCCGCCGCTGATGCAGCGCAGGCGCCGACTAGCGATCACGCGCTCGCCCCCGCCGAAGCGCACCCGCTATCCGATGCCCCTTCGACTCCGGCACCGGTTGCCGTACCGGGCGAGTCGGTGGTGTTCATCGACTCGCGGGTGAAAGATTTCGACAGTCTGCTCAAGGGCGCCGCACCCGGCACTCAGGTGGTGGTACTCGAGGCCGGCAAAGACGGCCTGCAGCAGATCGCCGATTACCTGGGCTCCCACTCGGGCGTGAGTAGCGTGGAAATCATCGCCCACGGCAATTCGGGCGACTTGTGGCTGGGCAACACCTATCTCTCTTCCGATAACGTCGCGGCGCGGGCCGATGTGCTGGCACGGATCGGCAATGACATGAATGTCGGCGGCGATATCCTGATTTATGCCTGCAATACCGCCTCGGGCGACAAGGGCAGCGGATTTGTCGATGCCCTGGCGCAATACACCGGGCGCGATATCGCGGCCTCGACCAACCGCACGGGCCTGGGCGGCGACTGGAGCCTGGAAATCGCCTCCGGCAGCATCGAAAGCCACAACGTGCTGTCGGCCGACGCCATGGCCGCGTACCAGTACGGCTTGGCCACCATTACCGTAAGCAGTGGCGCCGACACTGGCGCCGGCAGCCTGCGCCAGGCCCTGAGCGATGCGGTGGCGGGCGACATCGTTACTTTCACCACCCCAGGTATGACGGTCAACCTGAACTCGCAACTGGTGATCGCCAAGAACCTGACCGTCGACGGCGACCTGGACAACAACGGTAGCGCTGATGTGACCATCAGCGGGCAGTACAAGACCCAGGTGCTCAAGGTCAATGCGGGAGTCACCGCGACACTCGACGGCCTGATCATCACCCAGGGCCTGGCAGCGGGCGACGGCGCGGCGGCGGGTACCGACGGCCTGGCGGCAATGGGCGGCGGCATTGTCAACGCCGGCAACCTGACCCTGAACAA
Source organism: Pseudomonas agarici (assembly GCF_900109755.1). Taxonomy (GTDB): domain Bacteria; phylum Pseudomonadota; class Gammaproteobacteria; order Pseudomonadales; family Pseudomonadaceae; genus Aquipseudomonas; species Aquipseudomonas agarici. The sequence goes on from NZ_FOAR01000028.1 coordinate 16,161, forward strand.
TGTCACCGTGACCGGCAACGCGGCCTCGGGTGGCGGTGGCGGTGGCGGGGTGATTGCACCCTACCTCGGCGGCGCGGTGGGCGGTGGCGGTGGCGGTGGCGGTGGTATTGGTGGGCAAAACGGTGGAAGCGGCGGTGATTCGGGCTTCGGCACAGGGGTTTATGCGGGCCTCGCCGGTAGCGCCAACCAAGGCGGTACCGGTGGCGGCTACGCTTCCATGGGGGGGCTTGGCGGCAGTAGCAGCGGCGGCGCGGGCGGCCAGGGGTCTTTCGGCTACAGTAGCGGCGGCGCGGGCGCCACGTCTAACAACGGCACTCTGTCCATTGGCGGTGGTGGTGGCGGCTCGGGTTGGGATCAGCCCGGTAGGGCCGGTGCCGCGGCAAGCGGCGGTATCTACAATGCCAGCACCGGTACCCTGACCGTTGTCGGCACCTCGGTGATCTCCAATAACATCGCTGCCGGCGGCGGTGGTGGTGGTGGCGGCGGCAGTGGTGGTTCCGGCGATTCGGGTGGTGCGGGGGGCAAAGGCGTCGGTGCGATCTGGAACAAGGGTACGTTGTTGATTACCGCCGCCAACTTCGCGGCCTTGAGTAGCGGTAATAACCTTGGCGTCAGTGGCTCCGGTGGCCTGTCGTCGGGCGGCGGCTCAACGGGGACTCAGCCGGCGGCCCTGAACACCATCTTCAACGACGGCGGAACGCTGAACACTGCTTACAACCCGGCACCGACCGCGACCATCGTGGTCACCACTCCTGCCCAACACATCGGCAGCACGTCAACGGTGACCATTACCTTCAACCAGGCGGTGAACAACTTTGCCCTGGCCGACCTGACGGCCTCCAACGGTGTGCTGAGCAACTTGAGCACCAGCGACGGTGGCACCACCTGGACCGCGACCCTTACCCCGAACTCAAGTGTCAGCAGTGCCACCAACCTGATCATCCTGGACAACACCGGGGTCAACAGCCTGTCGACCGGCACGGCAGGGATCGGCACCACCTCGTCCAACAACTACAGCGTCGATACTGTACGGCCGACCGCGACCGTTGCGGTTGTCGGCTCCACGCTGAGTACCACGACCAACGCGACGGTGAACATTACGTTCAGCGAAGCAGTGAGCAACTTCAGCCTCGCGGACCTGTCGGCCTCCAATGGCACCCTGAGCAACCTGGTCCAGGTCGACGCCACCCATTGGACCGCGACCCTGACGCCCAACGCCGGCAATAACAGCAGCGGCAACGTCATTACCCTGGATAACACCCTTTATACCGATACCGCGACCAACGCCGGCAGTGGTACGAGCACATCCAACAGCTATGCGGTGGACACCGTGCGCCCGACGGCGAGTATCGTGGTCGACAATACGGCACTGAACATCGGCGGCACGGCGACGGTGAGCATCACCTTCAGCGAAGCGGTGAACGATTTCACCCTGGCCGACCTGTCGGCCTCCAACGGTAGCTTGAGCAACCTCGTTCAAGTCGATGGCACGCACTGGACCGCGACCCTGACGCCGAACGCCGGGGTCAGCCATAGCGGCGATGTCATCACCCTGAGCAATACCGGGGTCACCGACGCCGCGAGCAACGCCGGCAGCGGCACGACCACGTCCAATGCCTATGCCATCGACACCCAGCGGCCCACCGCGAGCGTCGTGTTCGGCAACACCAACTTGGGGATCGGTCAGACTTCGCCGGTGACCATCACCTTCAGCGAAGCCGTGAGCGGTTTGACCCTGGCCGACCTGACCGTGAGCAACGGTACCCTCAGCGGACTGAGCAGCGGCGACGGTGGCATCACCTGGACCGCAACCTTTACCCCGACGGCGAGTATCGTCAGCCCAAGCAACCACATCACTCTGAACAATACGGGCGTACAGGACGCGGCGGGCAACGTGGGCAGCGGCACCACCGATTCCAACAACGTATCCATCGACGGCGTGCGTCCGACCGCGACCGTGGTGGTGGCCAACAGCACCCTTGCTATTGGCCAGACCTCACTGGTGACGGTGACCTTCTCGGAAGCCGTGGTGGGTTTCAGCAACACCGACCTGACCATCGCCAACGGGACATTGACGGCAATAACCAGCAGTGATGGCGGCATCACCTGGACCGCGACCTTCACCCCGACGACGAACATCACCGACACCAGCAACCTGATCACCCTGGACAATACCGCCTATACCGACACCAGCGGTAACAGCGGCAGCGGCACCAGTGACTCCAACAACTATGCAATCGACACCCAACGGCCGACGGCAACCGTCGTCGTTGCCGATCCGACGCTCACGGCGGGAGAAACTTCGCTGATCACCGTCACCTTCAGCGAAGCGGTGACGGCGTTCACCCTGGCCGATCTGAGCACCAGTCACGGCACTCTGAGCGGGTTGAGCAGCAGCGACGGCGGTATAACCTGGACCGCGACGCTCACCCCGGACACGAACATCAGCGACACCACCAACCTCATCACTCTGGACAACACCGGCGTGCAGGATGCGGCGGGCAACGTTGGCGCCGGCACCACCAACTCGGCGAACTTCACCATCGACACGGTGCTGCCCACGGCGAGCATCGTGGTGGCGAATCCGGCGTTGAATATCGGTGGCACGTCCCTGGTGACCATTACCTTCAACGAGGCCGTCAGCGGTTTCAGCAATGCCGACCTGACCGTTGCCAACGGCAGCCTGGGTGTGGTGACCAGCAGCGACGGTGGCATCACCTGGACCGCCTCCTTCACCCCAAGCTCCGATCTCACCGACGCCAGTAACCAGATCACCCTGGATAACAGCGGCGTCCAGGCGCTGGCTTCCGGCAATGTCGGTACCGGCAACAGCGTTTCCAACAACTACGCCATCGATACCCAACGGCCGACCGCCACCGTAGTGGTCGAGACCGATCATTTGGGTGTAGGTGGCACGTCCGTGGTGACCATCACCTTCAATGAAGCCGTGACCGGTTTCAGCCTGGCCGACCTGACCGTTGACAACGGCACCCTGAGCAACCTGAGCACCAGCGATAACATCACCTACACCGCCACCCTGACTCCGGTGGCCGGTATCGACCAGGGCAACAATCACATAACCCTGGCTAACAGTGGCGTGATCGACGGCGCCGGTAACATGGGGACCGGCACCACCGACTCCAACACCTACGCCATCGACAGCCAACGCCCGAGCGCCACTATCGTTGTCAGTGATTCGGCACTCGTTATCGGTGAAACCTCGACGGTGACCATTACCTTCAGCGAGGCGGTAACTGGTTTCGACAACAGCGACTTGAGCGTACCCAACGGCACCCTGAGCACCTTGACCAGCAGCGACGGTGGTTTGACCTGGACCGCGACCTTCACCCCGACCGTCAATGTCAACGACACCAGCAACCTGATCAGTCTGAACAATAGCGGTTATACCGACCTGGCCGGCAACACCGGCAGCGGAGTGACCAACTCAGGCAACTTCACCATCGACACGGTAGTGCCGACCGCGACTATCGTGGTGGCGGACACGGCCCTCAAGGCCGGCGAAACCTCGACGGTGACCATTACCTTCAGTGAGGCGGTCAGCGGCTTTGACCTGGCGGACCTGACCCCGGCCAACGGTGTCCTGACCAACCTGGCTTCCAGCGACGGCGGTATCACCTGGACCGCGACCCTCACCCCGACCAACAACATCACCGATACCAGTAACGTCATCACCTTGAATAACAGCGGTGTCGCCAATGCCTCGGGCAACGCTGGCAGCGGCACCACCGACTCCAACAACTACAGCATTGATACCCAGCGGCCAGGCGCGACCATCGCGGTGGCCAATGAGCATGTCGGGATCGGCCAGACCACCACGGTGACCATCACCTTCAACGAGGCGGTCAGCGGTTTCGACCTGTCGGACCTGAGCGTGGCCAATGGCGTGCTGTCCAACCTGACCACCAGCGACAATATCCACTGGACCGCCACCCTGACACCGACGGTCGGTGTCACCGACGCCACCAACCTGGTGGTGCTCGATACCAGCTTGGTCAGCGATGGGGCCGGCAACAGCGGATCGGCTATCGCCATCTCCAACAACTACGGAGTTGACGCCGATCTGCCGACAGCGACCATCGTGGTTGCCAACCCGAACCTGACTGCCGGCCAGACCACCACGGTGACGTTCACCTTCAGCGAAGCGGTCAGCGGTTTTGACCTGTCGGACCTCAGCGTGGCCAACGGCATCCTATCCAACTTGCACAGCAGCGACAGCGGCAAGACCTGGACCGCGACCCTGACGCCGACAGCGAACATCACCGACCCGAGCAACTTCATCACCCTCGACACCCGCCTGGTCACTGACCTGGCGGGCAACGCCGGTAGTGGCTTTGCCAACTCCAATAACTATGCAATCACCACCGTGGCGCTGGACGGTGACCCGCAATTTCGGATCGGCGAGCCGCCACCGGCGCCGGACCTGCCGAACGTGCCGTTGCAGCCGGTTGTCTTTGGTCCACCGAATGGCAACCTCGGTTCGCCTATTGGCTTCCCACCGTTGTTCGAACCGCGTGATGTGGGCGGTGGCCTGCCGCCGATTGGCAATATCTTCATCAGGAACGGTGCCCTGGCCCCGAGCTTTCTTGCCCAGGTGTTCAGCACCGACAGCGGTGGCGACGGCAATGGCAGCGGCTTCCTCGGCTTTGGTGGCGGCGATGGTGGGGTGTTCGGTAGCAGCACCTTGTCCGGCCTGTTCAATCGCGACTCGTCGACCGGCGATGGCGCTGGATTCAATGCGTTCGACCACAAGGACAGTAAGAGCCTGGGCGATCCGTCCCAGGGCCTTCGCGGGATTTTTGGCGCGCCGACCCTCGGCCAGCAATTGCAGCAGCTCAAAGATTCCGAGCAGAAACAGCTGCATGAACTAGCCTGGGCGCTGGAGCAGGTCAGTGTCAGCGAAATGCCGGCCTGAACGATGATCTGAGATCTGCGCCGACGGTTGTCGGCACCTATAAAAATAAAGAGCAGTAGTCAGGGGCGGTGCCAGGGAATGAGAAGAAATCAGAAGTTGTTCAGCGTCAGCTTGCTGGCGCTGGTGGTCAGCGGTTGTGCCGTGACCAGCCAGCCGATCGATCGTAGCGTCAGTGAGCAACGCGCCAAAAGCGATCTACAGACCATGTACCAGGGTCAGGAAGCTCTCAGCGGCCCGCTCACCTTGCACGAAGCCATGGCCCGTGCGGTGAAATACAACCTCGAAGGGCGCCTGAAGATCATGGAAGAGGCCCTGGCCAAACGCCAACTGGACCTTGCCAGTTTCGATATGCTGCCACGCATGGCGCTTTCGGCGGGCTATGCGGGGCGTAGCAATGTCAGCGCCTCCAGTAGCCAGAGTGTGCAGACCGGCACTCAGTCGCTGGAACCTTCGACCTCCCAGGACCGCGACCGGCGCGTCGCTGATCTGACCATGGTTTGGAACGTGCTCGACTTCGGCGTCAGTTATATCAGCGCCAAGCAACAGGGCGACCAGCGCCTGATCGTCCAGGAGCGTCGGCGTAAGGTGATCAACACCATCGTCCAGGACGTGCGCTCTGCCTATTGGCGGGCCGTGGCGGCCGAACGCCTGCTCAAGCAGATCGACAGCCTGATGGCGCGGGTCGAGGCGGCGCAGGGCAACAGCGAGAAGATGAGTGAACAGCGTATCGGCGACCCGATCCAGGCCTTGGGTTATCAGCGCTCGCTGATCGAGGCCACTCGTCAACTGGAAGAACAGCGCAAGGCGCTGTCCCTGGCCAAGACCGAACTGGCGACCCTGATCAACCTGCCCATGGGCACCGAGCTGACCCTGGCGACTCCGGATGATTATGCGATTCCGCAGCTCAAGGTCGATATGGCCCAGTTGGAGCACGAAGCGCTGGCCAGTCGTCCGGAATTGCGCGAACAGGATTACCAGAGCCGTATCAGTGCCGCCGAAACCCGTAAGGCCATGTTGCGTCTGCTGCCGGGGCTGGAGTTCTCGGCGGGCGGCCATTACGACAGCAACTCGTTCCTGGTCAATGACAAGTGGGCCGATTATGGCGTCAAGGTCACCTGGAACCTGTTCAACGTGATCTCCGCCCCGGCGGCCATCGACGTGGCCAAAGCCGGTGAAGAAGTGGCGACCGCGCGGCGCCAGGCGATGTCGATCGCCGTGCTGGCGCAACTCTACGTGGCCAATGCCAACTACCGCGAGGCGCTGCGCCAGTTCAAGACCAGCCAGCAACTGTCGAATATCGACGGACAGATTCTCGGCCAACTGCGTAACCGCTACCAGGCTGCCGGGCTGGGCGAGTTGGACCTGATTCAAGGCGAACTCAACACCCTGCAAGCCGACCTGCGCCGCGACCTGGCTTATGCCGACCTACGCAACGCCTACGGCCAGATCTTCGCCAGCGCCGGTTTGGACCCGTTGCCGTCGGAGGTCCCCTCGACCAAGGTCGCGGCGATTGCCGATGCCATGGCGACACGCGAGTTGCAGTGGGCGTCCGGCAATATCGGCGTAGCCGTCAGCCATGCCCAAGGGCAGTAACCTGTTGGCGCCGCGGGCGAGCGTCAGCCGCGGCCAGCGCGAGGCCCGCAACGGTCATCGCGGCGGCGCGATCTTATTGACCGGCTTGCCGGCGGCGGGCAAGTCGACCGTGGCCCAGGCGCTGCAGGCGGCGTTGTTCGAACGTGGATTGCAATGTCTGGTACTGGACGGCGATGCCCTGCGCGGTGGATTGAACCGTGATCTTGGATTTGCCGAGAGCGATCGCCGGGAAAATATCCGGCGCGCCAGCGAGCTGGCCCGGTTGCTGGTGGAAAACGGCCAGATCGTCATCCTCGCCATGATTGCGCCGCAAGCCGAACAGCGCGAACTGTTCGCCCGACGCCTGGGTGAAGATTATCGTGAGGTCTGGTGTAGCGCGTCGTTGCCGATCTGTGAAGAGCGCGATCCGAAAGGGCATTATGCGCAGGCCCGGCGTGGCGAGTTGGCGAGTTTCACCGGGATCTCGGCGCCTTATGACGTGCCGCGAGCCGCCGATTTGATCCTCGATACTGGGCGCCTCTCTGTCGGCGCTTGTGTCGAACAACTGCTGGGCCATCTGCAATCAGCCGGGGTGATTCCCTGAGCCTGCCGGCCTTTTCCCGTTTGCCTGTCGCAGTGGCGTTGCCGCTGTTGCTGCAGGCCCTTTCGCGCATTGCCGAACCTGCCTGGAAGGCCCACTTCAATGTCGATTACTACGACGGTGACTGGAGTGGCGTCGCGCTGATTTCGGCGGCGGATGCCTTGAGCGAACTGGCGCCGGGGACTGCCCCGGCGACCGAGCGCGCACCCTGGCTGTTGGATACGGCGTGGGCGACGGCCTTGGACCTGCCCCTGGAGATTCGTTCGGCGCGCCTGCTGCGCCTGGGGCCGGGCGGGCGGATTCATGAACATCGCGATTACGACCTCGGCGCGCCGGACGCAGACCGTCGCCTGCACCTACCCTTGCTCAGTTCGCCGGATGTGGATTTCATGGTCGATGGACAACGTATCCCGATGCAGGCCGGCGAATGCTGGTTTCTCGATCTGTCGCGGCCCCACAGCGTCGATAACTGGGGCGAGGGCGAGCGGATTCACCTGGTGCTCGATTGCCGTCCGAACCGCTGGCTGGAACAGCAGATCGCCGGTGGTCTGGCGACTACGCCAGCGCCTGGCATTGGGCGGGCCGCCGAGGATCTGGCGCGGTTTCGGGCCTTGTTGGCGAGCGATCCATGGTTATGCGCATCCTTGCAGGCCCTGGAGGACAGCGACGCCTTTATCGCCCGCACGCTGCAACTGGCCACCGAGCGCGGCTTGCGCTTTGGCCGCGAAGATATCCGCTCGGCGATGCGCCAGGGCCGTAGCCGCTGGAACCAGCAATGGACGGCTTGAAGGACTGGTTGCCGATCCGTCTCTGGCAGCAGGCCGGGGAGTGGCGAGTGGACTGGTGCTGGTTCGGCGGGCGCAAGCTCGACCAACCGTTCTTTCGCGAGGCGGTGGAGGATGCCTTGCGATTGCCTTTCAACCAGGCCTTTCGCCGTGAAACCGCCTTGGCGAGTCTCCGTGAATGGCGCGCTCCGGCGCTCGCCCCGACGGCCTTTATCTACCACGCTTCGCGCTGTGGCTCGACCTTGATCTGCCAGATGTTGGCACAGCTCGACGAGGCGATTGTCATTTGCGAACCGCCACCGCTGGATAGCTTGCTGCGCGGCGCATTCGAGCCGCAAGAGCGGCAGGCGGCGTTGCGCGGCCTGCTGGCGGCATACGGCCAAATCCGGCGCGGTAGTGAACAGAAGTTGGTGATCAAGCTCGATGCCTGGAATATCGGTGAGCTGGCGGTGTTGCGCGAGTGTTTTCCCGCTACACCGTGGTTGTTCGTGTACCGCGATCCGTTGGAAATCGCCGTGTCCCATTGGCGGCGGGCGGGCATGCACATGGTGCCTGGAATGATCGGTGCCAGCTCGCTGGACGCGCCGGGGCAGGACAATTCGCGGGAGGACTATATCGCCCGGCGGCTGGGACGGATCCTCCGGCAGGGACTGGAGCATTGCCAGGCATTCGCTGGCGTGCCGGTGAACTACAGTGAATTACCGGTGGCCATGGACGGGCATCTGGCGGACTTTTTCGGTCTGGATGCCGGACAGCGCAACCGCGTTTTCGCGACAGTCGGACAACACGCCAAACAGCCTGCCCAGGTGTTTGTGCCTGATAGCCAGGACAAGCGCCGCGAAGCCTGCGAATGGCTCAGGGTGCAGGTGTCAGCCTGGGCCCAGGGGCCTTACGAAGCGTTGGAGCGCCTGCGTTTAGCACCCAGTCGACTACCCAGATCCGGCAATAGCGATAACGGTGATTGAGCCGGACCGACGCCCCGGCGCCGACATTGACTAACAGGTCTAACCACACAGGCCACTAGACGCATACCGGAGAATGATGCCCCATGCCCAAGTGTGCGAAGCCTGTCATTGAACCTTTGGCCTGCCCGCGCCCTCCACTGTGGAGGAGCGATCGGATCCCGTCTGTCCATAAGATCACTGGAGCAGCCAATGCAATCACCTACCCATAACCTCCCGTCGTTGTTCAAGCAACTGGGCTTGCCCGATGACTCCGAGAGCATTGAAAAATTTGTCGCCATCCACTCGCCGCTCAAACCGGCATTGCACCTGGCGGATGCGTTTTTCTGGAGCAGGAGCCAGGCGGATTTCCTGCGCAACGAAGTGCTTAAAGATGCGGACTGGGCCGAGGTAGTGGATCAGTTGAATGTGTTGTTGAGGAAGGGGCGCCTGGGCTGAAACAGACTTGCGTATGGGCGGCATGTAAAAAGATGCCGAAAAACCCTGAAATGTAAAAAACGGTGGAAGGACAAAAAAAATCTAGGCTTTAATCGCCCAAGTGAGCTTTTTCTGTGGATATCAAACAGGCACGTTGTCGGTTACGCCTATTTTCGCCAAGCGTTGAGCCTGAAAGCTTTGGCCTTGAAACGCTCGGCAATGATCAAGCCCGTGACGCCAATCCCCCTATCCCCCAAGAGCTAGGCTCAAGCTGACGGCCAGGGCCCCTCTGCGCTTGAGCGAATGGACAGTAGCAGATTGTTTCAAAACTTGACGAAATCTCTATCGATACGCAATATTAATAGTTAGCAAACTAACATTATGTGAATTCTCTCGTGTCCAAGCCTCTCGAACAGCTCCAGCAGAACATCAGCACGGGCATGGTGCTGGCCTCGCGTCATTGGCGGCGGGCTTGCCAGGCCACGCTGGCCAACTATGGCATCTCCGAAGCCTGCGCCATGCCGTTGTTGATCATCGGGCGCATGGGACCGGGGGTACGGCAGGTCACGGTGGCCCAGGTGGCCGGGATGGAAAGCCCGTCGCTGGTACGCCTGCTCGATCAGTTGTGCAATGCCGGCTATGTGCAGCGCACCGAAGACGCCAGTGATCGCCGGGCCAAGACCCTGAGTCTGACTGAGACCGGCCATGGCCTGTTCCATGCCATCGAAAGCCAATTGGTGCGCTTGCGTCGCCAGGTACTGGACGGCATCGCGCCCGCCGACCTGGAAGCGGCACTGCGGGTGATCCGGGCCTTTGAGGCCGCCGGGCGAGTATCGGGAGCGGTCGGCTCTTGAACGGTTTCTGGACAGGCATGCCGCCCGCCCGCGACTGGTTTTACGGTGTGCGTACCTTCGCAGCTTCGATGATCGCGCTGTATATCGCCCTGTTGATGGAGCTGCCGCGCCCCTATTGGGCGATGGCGACCGTGTACATCGTTTCCAGCCCCTTTGTCGGCCCCACCAGCTCCAAGGCGCTGTACCGGGCGGTCGGCACATTCCTCGGTGCCTCGGCAGCAGTGCTGTTGGTGCCGTTGTTGGTGCAGACGCCGTTTTTGCTGGTGGTGGCGGTCGCGCTGTGGACTGGCATCCTGCTGTTTCTCTCGCTGCACCTGCGCACCGCCAATAGCTATGCGTTGATGCTGGCCGGCTACACCATGCCGATGATTGCCCTGCCAGTGGTGGACAATCCGCTGAACGTGTTCGATATCGCTGTGTCGCGGACCGAGGAAATTTTTCTCGGCATCGTCGTCGCCGCGGTGGTCGGCAGCATGTTCTGGCCCCGGCGCCTGGCCCCGGTGTTTATCGAAGCGGTGGCCAATTGGTTCGGCGATGCTTCGACCTACAGTCTGCGATTCCTCGCACGCGATGTGCGGGCCGATGAAATCAGCGGCCTGCGTTCGGCCATGGTGGCGACCTTCAATAGCTTCGAACTGATGATCGGCCAGTTACCTCACGAGGGTGCCCGGCCCCAGACCGTGCGCAACACCCAGGAGTTGCGTGGGCGGATGATTCACCTGCTGCCGGTGGTCGACGCCCTGGACGACGCCCTGTATGCCATGGCGCGGCGCACACCGGAACTGGTGACGCGCTTCGAGCCGTTACTCGTTGCCACCCGCCAATGGCTGGAAAACACCGCACGGGAAGCGTCGGTCGAGCGCTGGCAGGCCCTGCGGGCACAGGTCGAAAGCCTGCAACCGAGTCCGGTCGAGCTGGATGAGCGACGCCAGTTGTTGTTCTCCAACGCCCTCTATCGCCTTGGGGAGTGGATCGATCTGTGGCAGGACCTGCGCAGCCTGCAATATGCCATCCAGTGCGAAAGCCAGGACAACTGGCGCGCGGTCTACCGTCACTGGCGCCTGAGTCGCCTGACACCGTTTCTGGATCGTGGTCTGATGCTGTATTCGGTCGGCTCCACGGTCCTGGCAATCATTGTCGCCTCGGCGCTGTGGATCCTGCTCGGCTGGACCGACGGCGCCAGCGGGGTAATCCTCGCGGCGGTCGCCTGCAGCTTTTTCGCGGCGATGGACGACCCGGCGCCGCAGATCTATCGGTTCTTTTTCTGGACCGCGATGGCGGTGCTCCTGGCCAGCCTTTACCTTTTCGTCGTGCTGCCCAACCTGCACGATTTCCCGATGCTGGTGCTGGCGTTTGCCGTGCCGTTTATCTGCATCGGCACCCTCACCGTGCAGCCGCGTTTCTACCTTGGCACCTTGCTGACCATCGTCAACACCTCATCCTTTATCAGCATCTCGGGAGCCTATGACGCGGACTTCCTGAATTTCACCAACGCCAATCTGGCCGGGCCGTTGGGGCTACTGTTCGCCTTTATCTGGACGCTGGTGGCGCGGCCCTTCGGTGCCGAGCTGGCGGCCAAGCGCCTGACCCGTTTCAGTTGGCGCGATATCGTCCGGCTGACTGAGCCTGCGACCCTGGCCGAGCACCGACACATGGGCGCGCAGATGCTCGATCGGCTGATGCAGCACTTGCCGCGCCTGGCCATGACCGGCCAGGACACCGGTTCGGCACTGCGCGAATTGCGGGTGGCGCTGAATCTGCTCGACCTGTTGGCCTATACCCCGCGTGTACTGGGCGTGGCCAATGGGCTGCTCAGGCAAGTGGTGGAAGAGGTCGGCGCGTACTTTCGTGCCTGCCTCACGGCCCGCGAACGGCTGCCGGCCCCGGCTCCCTTGCTGATGACCCTGGACCGCACGCGCCGAGCCCTTAGTTCCCAAGGCCTGGACGATGGCGAGACTCGCCTGCACCTGCTGCACGCCTTGAGTGGCCTGCGCCTGGCGCTGTTGCCGGGAGTCGAGTTCGTCGACAACGGCGAGCCGCCCGAAAGCGTGCCGTATGGCATCAATGGAGTGCCTCTATGATCGGTGACGTGGATATCAGCGGGGTGTTCCTGCCCACGTTGCTGGTGCTGATGGCGATTACCTACGCGTTGTACCTGGTGGTGCACGGGGTGTTGACGCATTTACATTTCTATCGCCTGGTCTGGCACCGGGCATTGTTCAACGTCGGTCTCTACGCTTTGCTACTGGGCGTTGTGGATTCGCTCAGTCGATACCTGATGATATGAAAAAACCTATCTTGACCATTGGCCGTGTGGTCCTGACCTTGTTGGTGGTGATCTTCGCCTGCCTCGTGGTCTGGCGCATGGTGATGTACTACATGTTTGCGCCCTGGACCCGGGACGGCCATATCCGTGCCGATATCGTGCAAATCGCCCCGGACGTGTCCGGACTGATCCAACAGGTGCAGGTGCGCGACAACCAGCCGGTGGTGCGTGGGCAGGTGCTGTTCAGCATTGACCAGGATCGCTTCAAGCTGGCGCTGCGCCAGGCCCAGGCCGCTGTCGCCGATCGCCGGGAAACCCTGGCCCAGGCCCAGCGCGAAAACAAGCGCAACCGTGGCCTGGGCAATCTGGTGGCGGGTGAGCAACTGGAGGAAAGCCAGTCGAAGGTCGCCCGTGCTGAGTCAGCCCTGGCCGAAGCCCAGGTGGCGGTGGATGCCGCGCAACTGAACCTCGAACGTTCGGTGATCCGCAGCCCGGTGGACGGCTATGTCAACGACCGCGCACCGCGTGAGCAGGAGTTCGTCACGGCGGGCCGCCCGGTGCTGTCGGTGGTGGACAGCGGGTCGTTCCATATCGACGGTTATTTCGAGGAAACCAAGCTGGAGGGTATCCATGTCGGCCAGAGCGTGGATATCCGGGTGATCGGCGACAACGCCCGCCTGCGCGGTCGTGTCGAAAGCATTGTCGCCGGGATCGAGGACCGTGACCGCAGCAGCGGCTCGAATCTGTTGCCCAACGTCAATCCGGCTTTCAGTTGGGTGCGCCTGGCCCAGCGGATTCCCGTGCGGATCGCCTTTGTGGATGTGCCGGAGGACTTCCGTATGATCGCCGGGCGCACGGCGACCGTTTCAATCATTGATGACGCCAAGGACGCAGCGAAAAAAGAGGCCGTGAAATGACCGCGCCGGTGAAAGTCACCGCGCTCGGCCTGGGCCTGCTGCTGTCGGCCTGTTCCATGGTCGGTCCGGATTATCATCTGCCGGGCGATTCGGCTCTGCTGCGCAAGGACCTGCAAGGCGAGATTGCCGGCAGTGGCGACAATGTCGTTTCGGCGCCCGTACCGATGGACTGGTGGCGGCTGTACCAGGACCCGCGCCTGGATGAGTTGGTGCGCCAGGCACTGGCATCCAACACCGACCTGCGTGTAGCGGCGGCGAGCCTGTCGCGCGCCCGTGCCCAGGTCGAAGAGGCCGAAGCCGCTGGCGGTTTCAGTGCCGGGGCGAAGGCGGGGGCGCAGCGTTTGCAGGAGTCCGGCCAAGCCTTCCTGCTGACGGAAAAGGTGCCCGTGGCGAACATCGCCGATATCGCGTTTTCCGCGTCCTATCAGTTCGATCTGTGGGGTACCTTGCAACGCGGTATCGAGGCGGCCAAGGCCAATGCCGATGCGACCCAGGCGGCGGCCGATGTCGCCCGGATCACTCTGGTGGCGGATGTGGTGCGCTCCTACACGCAGATCTGCGCGGCCAACGAGGAGCGCGAGATTGCCCAGCGATCCCTCGACCTGCAAGCCCAGAGCACCGAGTTAACCAAGCGCCTGCGCGACGCCGGACGTGGCGACGAAACCCAAGTCACGCGCTCCCAGACCCAATTCAAATCCTTGCGCGCCGAGTTGCCGCGCTATACGGCGTTGCGCCAGAGTGGGTTGTACCGGTTGTCGATGTTGCTGGGCCAGCCGTTGGATCAACTGCCCGCTGGGGTGGCCGATTGCGCTGCGCTGCCGCATATCGCCCAGTTGCTACCGGTGGGCGATGGCGCCGAGCTGCTCAAGCGCCGTCCGGATATCCGCCAGGCCGAACGTCGGCTGGCGGCGGCCACCGCGAGCATCGGCGTCGCCACCGGCGAGCTGTACCCGAATGTCAGCATCGGTGCGACCATCGGCACCGTGGGGCTGCTAGAGGATCTGGGCGACCCGTCGACCAATCGCTGGGGCTTTGGCCCGGCGATCAGTTGGACCGTGCCGACCAACGGTGCGCGGGCGCGAATCCGTGAGGCCGAGGCCACCACCCAGGGTGTTCTGGCGCATTTCGACGGCGTGGTGCTCAATGCCATCCGCGAGACCCAGACCAGCCTTGCCCAGTACACCGCGCAGCTCGCTCGCCGCGACGCCCTGGCCGATGCCGAGCAGTCGGCCGCGCTCGCGGCGGACCAGACGCATCGCTTCTTCAAGGCCGGTCGCGCCTCGTTCCTCGCCGACCTGCAAGCCACCCGTACCTACACCGATGTGCGTGCTCAACTGGCGTCGGCCAACACCCAGGTGGCGATGGGTCAGATCGATCTGTTCCTGGCGCTGGGCGGTGGTTGGGAAAGCGGACGAACGCCACCTGCGCAGCACGCAAAACCCTGAGTCCGTTGCTATGCTCTGAACTATCGGCTGGCCGTCGTTGGTTCGGGGTTTCGGGTGAATCCTCGCAGGGTCGGTCGGCGTGGCTTGATGGGGATTCTAATAATGAAAAACCCTTATGCTCCCGGTTTTTGGTGTGCGGTGGTGGCCCTGGTGTTGCTTTCGGCCACGTATTTCTACGGCGTGATGCTTGCTCACCAGATCGACAAGGCACTGATCTTCCTCGACAGCGCCAGCGCCCTGATTGCCGTGATGTCCATTGTGGTGGTGGCCTGGGCCAGCTATCAGAGCCAGCAGGTAAAAAAGCGTCAGTTGGTCCAGAGCAAGACCCTGGTCCTGGTCTGGGACACCAAGGTTGCCCTGCGCCGAGTCGAAACCGTGTTCGACCGCTATTTCTGGGGCAGTTACTGGCAACCGGGCCGGACCTTCCAGGAGGTCATGGGCGAGCTGACCGGCACGCCCCTGGAAAAAAGTCTCGAAACCCTCAAGAGCCAATGCCTGAAACTTGATCACGAGGTGGCCCACGAGGAGCGCCATTGGCTGAGCGATGCCCGTGAGCTGGCGGACGTGGCCATTGCCATGGCCCGCGAGCGTTATCAACTGGACGTGTGCGACCCGCGCAACGACTCACCGGACGGCGTGGTGATCAACCGTGATTTCGAGGTGCTGGTCTACACCTGGACGGCGCGGTTGAAGACCTTCGACCATCAACTGGACGAGATGGAGTCGCAGTATTCGTGAGTCGCTGGGTTGTGCTCATAAGTGCTGGCCGTTCGCCGGGGGGATCACTCGACCCTTATCTGTTTGCCGCTACCGGCCAGGGCATGGCAACCGCAGGCCAGGCGATGGCCCTCCATGACCACCTTCTTATTGTTCATGCGCCGTTTGGGGTGGCCTTCGACAAAGGCAAAGGTGCCCTGGTGCAACTCGCAACAGGCTTGATCACCAACGACCGCGATTGGCCTGCCATTGATCCGGTGAGTAGCAGCCAATTGGCATTGGATGACGTTGCCGCCGTTGTTGAGGCTATCGCCCAGGCAGACAGGATGGGTCATTTATCACCTCATGGAGCACCATATTTGAAGGGATCCTTACCGCGCCATTGCGTATTGCGGGCTTTGCTGGTTTCGTCGGGAGGACGCACCATCTGGATGGTCGCGCTGGCGTCGCTACCGGAATAGACCACTGCGCTGATGCCGCCGCTGTGGTAGCTGGCGATGGTGGCGAGGTTGATCTGTACCAGTGCGCTGCTGACGCCGGTATTGCCCAGACGCCGACCGATGTCGTAGCCCTCGTTGACATTGCTCGGGGCCAGGCCCGTGCCGTCGAGGTTCAAGTGGCTCAGCGCCACATGCAGGGCGATGACGCCATCAATATTGTCGGTACTGTCATAGAACACCCGAACCGGTTTTTCACCTTCGGGCAGGGTGGCCAAGGCGCGCTCCCAGCCGGCTTGCAACGCCAGGGCCTGAAGGGCGGGCTTGAGCAATTGGCCGTTTGTATCGGTCATCGGGACCTTGATCGGGCGGTGCAGATAACCGAGCATCGGCGCAGTGTCGAATTCTTTCAATTGGCCCTTGGTCCAGCGGATCGGCAGCCAGGACGAAGCCTGGAAGCGGCCACCCGGACCGTATTGATTGCCGAGTTTGTACTGCAGGACCGGCAGTTGGGCCTGCCAGTAGGCGGTGGACATGGTGCCAGGGGAATAAGAATGTTCGATACCTTCGGCTTGCTTCGCTTTCTTGTAGACTGCTGGGAACGCATAGGATTGTTGCCAGTAGAAGGCCCACAGCATGCCCAGGCTGCTGGATTTGTCCTGGTTATTGGCTTTTTCATCGAGTGCATAAGGGCGGATATAGCGGTCGACTCGATCCGTGCGACTGACCAGCAAGCCGGTCATGCTTTCGAAGATCGTGGGGACGTAATGTCCATTGGGCACACCCGGCGTGCCAGCAACCCGGTAACCACTGCGGGTGACATCACCATCGCGGCTTATAATCAGCGCTTGTGGTACTTGCTGATTTTCATCAAAAAAGCTGAATAGCCGCTCGATCATGGTTTGCGCGTGAGTCGTGTTATCTGCGTCTTGCCAAAGGAATAACGTTACCCCCAAGGTTGCCCCGTTTCGTGCGCCGAGAATATTAGTGGCCGCTCCCGTATCTTCCGGTTGTTTCGGGGGGCCCAATGCAAATGTCGGTATCGGCCAATAGGCCACCGCCTCTCCGGCGGAATGTCGGGAGGCCGCGCGTACATTGATCTTGGCAGTAATAGTTCGACTATGGGCGTTGTCCGGATAGTCCTCGGGGTTTTGCGAGTAGATCGAGACAAAGTTGTCGTTCTTTTCCTGAATCAGCCGCCAGATATTCGACTGCTGCCAACCCTCCACCGCCAACCCTGCTCCGCGAATCTCCAGGGTGAAGGTCTGTGGATCCTCGACTTTCTCCTGAGTTTGTCGGGCCGCATCGAGCAGCGCTTGCCGTTCGTCGTGTTCGGCAACGGTGGTCTTGCCTACCCAAACCACGGCATAGACCAGCGTCATCCCAACGAAAATTACCCCAAGCCCTGCCAACGAACTTTTCAAAAAAAGGGCAGCCTTGACGTTCATGTCGACCACTCCGCTTTGCAGTTCCAAATACCCGCCGGTTGAAAGGAGCCAGATCAACAGCAGGAAATAACCCACCTGGAAATACGGTTTGAGCTGGGGGCGTCTGCCGGGTTTGATTTGCACGGGATCGGTCATGGCCCCGTTCCTTTGTTGTACGGATTCCTGACCAGGGGGGGTGGAGTCAATGGCACCAACTCGACGGGAGGGAACTTACCTTTGTCGTAATACAGGTAATTGGCACGTACCAAATCCCTTGAACTGGTGCTTAGTCGCTGCCAGCCAGGCAATTCGTTGAGTTTGTCCCAGCGTTTTTCATCCATTCTCCAATCCGCAATCGCCACCAACACCTCCCGCATCACCGGATCGTCCAGGCAATGCGCCTGTCCCAATGCCACGTCCATGGCCGTGACCCAGCGGTGGTTTTCCGGGCTGCGCAACACTGCCGAGTGGTAGCTGTTGTCATCCCACTCCGATTCATCGACGTGCATCCGTGCGCGCACTTCATTGGCGGTTTCCTCGCGCTCGATACGGTAGTGATCCTCGCGATTGAGCATGGGGTTGCCCGAGACTGGCGTCTGGCGCACGGCCTGGGTCTGGTTATCCGGTTCGCGGCCCTGGTTCCACTGGGCGCGCACGACGTCGAGATTGACGCGTTGAGGGCTGGTGCCGATTTCGACCCATTTGAATCGCGCTTCGATATTGCCCAGCCCATTGTGCTG
Source organism: Pseudomonas agarici (assembly GCF_900109755.1). GTDB lineage: Bacteria > Pseudomonadota > Gammaproteobacteria > Pseudomonadales > Pseudomonadaceae > Aquipseudomonas > Aquipseudomonas agarici. The sequence goes on from NZ_FOAR01000028.1 coordinate 34,234, forward strand.
TGAAACGGCATCCGGGCGGTCCTTGCCGGGAACGTCCGGCGTGCCCACCCGCGCCTCTGCGCCGAACATCTGTGGCGCATAAGGCGGAAACAACGCCTCGCCATTGATCAGGCGCTTTTCGCCTTCATCCATGCCGGCTTGAGTGAGGACCGACACCCCCCAATTGTGCCCTGCGCTACGGCGCTCATCCTGGCCTCGCAAAGCCAGTGGCCCCGGCGCGGTCCCCAGCAGAATCGGTTGTCCATCGCGCCGGCGTTTGCTCCACAAACGCTGGAAGAAGCGCCGCTCTTTCAGGTGGTTCATCGCCGGGGTGCCATCCGGCAAGGTATCCGGCACGCCAAAGGTGCCCATGTCCCGTAGCGCCACCGTGGTGTCGTCGTGGCTGAAATACAGATAGACCTTGCCGCGATTGTCCCGCTCGGGGAACACCTGTGTCTGTTGGTCGGTCCCCAGCCGTTGACCTTGTTCGGCTGACCACTTCGGGCCGGTTCGGCCGCCATAGCCCGGTCGCCCACACACGAGCGCGTCGAGCGGCGGTTGTGGGTGGGGGCTTTGCGTAACCTTCTGAACGATGTCGAGCAGGGTCTGCAGGGTCTGGGAATCCTTGGGTGTGCTTGCCGGCAACACCGAGTAGGGCGAGGCGACCATGATCGCGCAGTCGGCACAGCGCTCACCGCGATCGACCAACAGCGCCTGGGCCAGCAGGGTAATCAGCGTGCCCTGGCTATGGCCCATGATGGTGATGGTGTCGTCGGGCGAGACCCTGCGGATTTCCCGGACCAGCATGGCCAGCCGATGCGCGGCCAGCACGAAATAGCGGCGATGGGGCGCCTGGCCCATATAGAGCGTGTTGGGCAGGAACGCCTGGGGCACTGCCCGATACCAATCGGCGAACCCTTGCACATACATATCGGCCAGATTATTGGTGGCATTGGCAAAGAAACCGCCGCCCTTGGCGAAATGCCGGTCGAGCCGATTACCGAAGATGTCTTGGAACTGGGTGCGATAAGTGGCCGGATCGCCGTTTTCATCACGTTTGATTTCATCCGGCGCGGCGCGATAACCCCAATAGAACGGAATGAAAAAGCTACGGGTCCGGGCTTGATCGACGCTACGTTGGTAAAGGTAGGTGTCAGGGTCGTCCAGCACATCCCGTTCTCGATTCAACCATTTTTCCGGCGGCGTGGACTTTGCCCTTGTATAGTCGGCGCCATACACTCCCGGCCATAAATCCGGCCGATCCAGCCGCTCGTTCAATCCCTGGCACAAGCCGCTTTCCACGGCCTGGTAGGCAGCACCGGGATCGTTGACCCCGTGCAGGAAAATCACCACGCCGGGCATGTCGCCGGGAATCTCCAGTTTGCCGTCGGCGGCGCGATTGGGCCTCAGGCGGGTGTTTTTTGCGCAATGACATAAGGGTCGGAAGCCGTCATGAGTCGTCTCCTTTCGACTGTCCTGCGCTTTGGGGCGGAACCTCGCGACGTGCGCTGAAGGCGGCTTTGCGCATGGCCTCGCGCTCGACGACCGGGGTGCGTCCGGCGGCATCGGTCAGGCCTTTCAATGAGCTGCCGTCGTCCAGTTCGATCGCGTAGGGCTGCTCAGCCGCCGGTCGCGGGCACAAGTCTTGATGGCCGGGGTAGTGAAACACCAGGCGCTGGTCCGCCGAGCTGCCGGCAAAGGTCATTTTTTCGGTGCTTTGGGTTTTCGGCTCCAGCCAGTCGTGGTCACTGGCATGGACGATGGCCTTGCCCGAGGTACCGATCTCCACGCCGCCGCCGATCCTGATGTAGCTACCATCGTCGGCCACCAGGCGGATCGTCGGTGCGCTGATCAGCACCTCGCCTTCGCCAGCGGACACGTGGAAGCTCTTTTGGGCATTGAAAAGAATGTCGTCGTCCTGCGCTTGCACACGCACTTTGCCGCGCTGGGCGATGGCGCTGATGCCGTCGTCCTGGGCGAAGACCGAAATCCCCCGCCCAGCCTGCATCCGCGTGGCACCGCCGCTGCTCAGGTGCAGATGATCCTGGGCGGTGGTGTCGTGGTTCTTCCCGGCGTAATGCACCTGTGACGCAGGCGTGGCGCTGACGATGCCTGCCTCCCCGGTCATGGCCAGCAACGGTTCACCCTGGGCCTGGCTATCGGCTGCCGGCCAGCGATCCAGGGCATTGCGCAAACCTTCCAGTTCGGCGTAGTCGATGGCCGGGGCGCCGCGCTCGCTGGCACTGCGGCCCAGGGACCGGAACAGCTCGGCGCATTGGCTCAACAGGTCGAGCAAGGCTTCGCGTTCCAGTTGATCGTTTTGCGCCCGATGCCCCGCCTGGGTGGTCAGCAGCAAGCCTTGGGCTGCGCGCAGGGCAATGGCTGCGTCGGTACGCAACTCGGCGCCCTGGCCCTTGGGTGGGCTGCAGCTCCCCTGCGCCGGGTGAACCAGGCGTCCCAGGTTCAGGGCAGAAGCCTGGTGCGTGCTGACAAGATGTGCCCGCAGTGAGCCGCTGGTATCGTCGAACAGCAATTCGTTATAGCCGCGCCCGGCCTGTTCACGGCTCTTGATCCCCGACAGCAGGCGGCTGCCCGGAAGGCGTTGGACATTGCTGAAGTGGGGCGGCGTCTACCGGGCGTTGTACAACACCCCTGTGATCACCGGACGGCAAATGTCCCCACCGAGGAAACTCACCAGCACTTCCTGGCCGATGCGCGGCAGGAACTGATGACCGAAACCGGCCCCCGCACTGGGCTGGGCCACTCGCACCCAGGTAGTGTCCCGGGCGTGGCGTTCGTAGTCTGGAACCTGCGCGTCCTGCTCCCGTTGCCAGTGAAAACGGACCTTGACCCGTGCCAACTCGTCGGTGTGAACCTCCTCCACGCCTTCAGGGCCGACGACAATCGCGATCAATGGGCCGCCAATGCGCGGGCGCGGTATCTTGCATTCGGGGCGATAGGCGATCTTCCGGCGAATACAGGTGAAGGTGTTGCTGTAGTTCGCTTGCTGCCCTGGAAGGTAGTCGTTGTGGGCCACATGTTGCACGCTCAACAGCAGGAAGTCGCGACGGTCGAAGGGGTAGTCTTCGGGTGAGTACTCCTGTTGCCGTCCCGGCGGCTCGTAATCATGTCGGCGGTGGCCGGTGAGCCGGAAGCTGTACCCCGGCACCAGCGCCCGGCAATTGCTGGCACCCCGAAAGGTCTTGCCCTGGGCTTTCAAGGCCTGCGCGTGTCTTCGCGCCAGCGGCCTGACGCTGTCATAGCCCTTGTGGCTGTAGTAGCCGGTGAACTCGTAGCGTTCGTAGACGGGCACCTGGCCTTGGCGGATTCCGGTAGGCACAGTCATGACGCAATCACCGTACCCAGGTCGCTTGTAATCGAAGCTGCAAAGCGTGACCGCCGCCGCTTGCAACTGTCGTTCGGCACACCAGTGCGTCACATGATCGCGGGTGTTTGGCCCCGACGGCGGCTGAAAGCCAATGCTCGGTTGCTGCGCCAATGGCTTGAAGTAACTGCTGTCATCGGTGATCACCAGGGTGTGACCTTCGGCACTGTGCTCGAAAAAGAACAGCCAACCTTCCTCCTCGAACAACCGGCGAATGAATTGCTCGTCGGTTTCGTTGAACTGGGTCAGGTAACTATGGGATTGCGGCGGGTTGCCAACGTCGATTCGATAACGGGCCATCCAGGTGTAATGATCGAAGACCAGGCGAGCGACATCGATAACTGTCTGTTCCTGGAAGATCCGCGAGTCTTTGCGCTGGCCAAGCATCCATAGCCAAGAGCTCAGCGTCGCCGAGTAGCGGGCGGCGCCCGCGTCGTGGTCCACGTGGGCGAAGCGGCTGATATGTCCGTGAATCAAGCGCCGATCACCGTCGAACAACTCGATTTCCAGCAGCGCGGGCCGACCGATCAAAGTCTTGAGTTCCAGGTGGTTATCCTGGCTCAGCAGCGACAGCTCGAAACTGAAAGGCTCGCAAATGGCTTCAGTGCCGGTGAAACTCTCGACGAGCAGTTCGCTGCGGAGTTCGACGTCAACCGTGAGCTTGATCAGGCGTTTGTGCTGGGCAGAACACTGACGCGCAAAATCCTTTTGCATGGAAGCCTCCCGACAGGTAATGAGATAAGAAAGCCGAGCGTTTTTTGTAAACGAAGAGCGCAGATCAGAGCATGACCTGATGCGTCGAGCGTATCGGACAAGGACTCAAGGCTCGTGGGATATGTCCTTGTTGCTTGCGGGCTTAAGGGCGGCAGGCGAGTGGCGAATTCGCGGGTGGCCCGGATGTGCCGTAGACGCTGCTCTGTGGGTTTGCGCCTTGCAGCACCACGCAAAAGCCTGAACAGGTGCGTCCGTCTTCGCGCAAATGCTACTCTTCGCCCCTTCGGGCGCCGTCGAGCCGAATCCGACCAAGGGTTCAGGGAAGACCCGCATTTTCAACACAACGGACATTGATCGGGTCAACTCATGAATAAATCAGCAGGTGTACTGTTAGGGCTTGTCGTGGTGGTGGGTGCCTTGAGCACCACTGGCGCTTGGTACACCGGTAATCAGTTGGAAGGGGTGTTGAAGACCTCGATCGAGGAGGCTAACGCTCAATTGAAGACCGCCCTGAGCAGTGGCGGCGGCAATGCCAGCATTGAGCTGGTTTCGTTGGATCGCAACCTGTTCACCAGCACCGCGCATTACCGGGTCAAGCTGCAGAACTTGCAGCTCAGTGAAGAAAACCGCGATGTCGAACTGCTGTTCGTCGACCATATCGAGCACGGGCCATTGCCGTGGTCGCGCCTTAAGGCATTGAAGCTGGCACCGGTCCTGGTCAACAGCAACTACGCGCTGGAGAAGAACGACGTCACCGCCAGGTGGTTCGACGCCGCCAACGGCGCCGCGCCGCTCAAGGGCGTGGTCGCGCTGGGCTACAACCACTCGATCGACGGCAACGTTGAACTGATCCCATTGGACTTCGCGCCGGATGCCGGGAGCTCGGTGAAGTTTTCCGGGCTGAACCTGAACCTGAGCGGCAGCGACCGTGGGGCGAAACTCAAGCTCAACGGCTACATGGACAGCCTGAAGATTGCCGGCCAATCCGCGGAGGATGGTCCGGTATCGGTCGAGTTGGGCGGTCTGACCCTGGTCAGCGACCTGGCCAGGAGCGATTTCGGTTTCTACCTGGGGGGCAACACCCTGGAACTGAGCAACGCCAAGGTGACCTACGGGGTGAAACCGGCGGTGGTGACGATCAAGGACTTCGAGCAGAAGGACGCCCTGGACGCCACCGGCAACATTCTCGCCGGACACCTGGCCTACACCATCGGCGATATCGGTTACAACGGCAAATCGGTGGGCAGCGCGCAAATGAGCCTGGCCGCGAAGAACCTTGATATTCCCGCGGTAAGGTCTCTGACCCAGACCTACCAGGCCCAATTGCAGGCCATGCAGCAGGCTGCGGCGCAGGGCCGAGAAACACCGGCGATGCCGGAACTGACCGCTGAACAGCAACTCAAGGCCCAGGCCGACATCAAGCAACTTCTGGCTGGCAAGCCGCAGATCGCCGTGGAAAACCTGTCGTTCAAGACCGCCAATGGCGAAAGCCGTTTCAACCTGCTGTTGGACCTGACCAATCCGTCGTCCACTCGCTTGCCGCCGCTGGAGTTGGGCAAGCAACTGATCGCGCAACTGGAGGCCAAGTTGTCGCTGTCCAAACCAATGATCGCCGATCTTGCCAGCGTGCAGGCGCAGGTCGATGGCCAGACCGATCCGAAGGTTATCGCCCAGCAAGCCTCGATCACCAGCGAGATGGCCGGCACCCTGGCGGTGTCCACTGAGATGGCGACCCTCGAAGGCACGGATATCGTCTCCAAGCTGCACTACGCCGCGGGCCAGGTGGATTTCAACGGGCAGAAGATGCCGGTGGAAAATTTTATCGTGCTGATGATGTCTAAAATTGGTGGTCTGAGCGGTGCCGAAGCCGCCGAGTAAGACCGTTCTTCGTCGACGCCCGAGCGATTCGCCACAGCGAGCCGCTCGGGCGTTTTGCTGTCTGCTCCCTGGAAGCGACGCGGCCTTACTTGGTCTCTGACAGGACACTTTCCAGGCGATAGCCATAACCGTAGACGGTCTGCAATTGCCAGCCGCGCTCGGCGGTCAGCCCGAGCTTATTGCGCAGGCGATAGATATGGGTATCGAGGGGGCGCGAGGAAAGCACTTCCTCGTGGGGCCAGAAGCGCTCGTAGAGGTACTCGCGCGATAGTGGCCGGCCCAGGTTGGCGAACAGGCAGCGGGCCAGGCGGTATTCGCGTTCTGTCAGGTTGATCGGCTGGCCGCCGCGGCTAACGAGCAGTTCGCCATCGTCGAAGCTCAGGTCATTGAAGGTCACGGTTTGGTCGGCGGCATGACGCTGCACGCCGTGGCGCCGCAGCACCGCGTTGATCCGCGCCTTGAGCTCATTGGCGCGAAACGGCTTGCTGACGTAGTCGTCGGCACCGCTGCTCAGGGCCAGGACAATATCGTTCTCGGCGTCGCGACTGGTGAGCATGATGGCCGGCGGCGGCACCTGCATATGCTCGCGGGTCCAGCGCAGGAGCGCCAGGCCGCTGAGGTCCGGTAACTGCCAGTCGAGGATCAGCAGGTCGAAGGTTTCGCGGCGTAACTGTCGCAACAGGTCTTCGCCGCGCTCGAAGCTGTGCACGGCCCAAGGCGGCTCGCCTGCCTGGGACATTTGCCTCAGGGTCTGTTCGAGCCGGCGCAATTCGGCGGGTTCGTCATCGAGTATGGCGACACGCATGACCTAGTCCTTTCCCCTTGTCTGATGAGCTCGATTCTGCAGGATCGCCGCCAGCGAAATCTGAACAATTCTGGCGAATCCCGCAAGCTTCGGTACTGGCCGGTTAGGCTGATGTCAAATTGCCGGTTCCTGTTGTCCGAGGCTCAAGTTGCCTGGTTGCAGGGTACCGGTTCGCTGGTACAAGGAGAAGGAACAATGAGTATTCCCCTTCACGTCACTCGCTTGCAACCCTGGGCTATCTTGGCAGTGATCGCCGGGCTGACGGTATGCCTGGGACTCGGCTTTGCCATCGGAATGTTCTATTCGACCCCACGTGAGGTGACGATTGTCTCCGTGCGCTTGTCCATGCTCGCGGCCAGCGAGCTGTCCACACCCTCTGAATGGCCAGGTTCCTGCCGCCCCGAGCTGTCGCGGTGGATCAAGGAGCAGGCGACGGAGCACAAGCAGCAACGCTGGATTTTCTGAATCGGGCAATTCTGAACAATTCTGACAGATTGTCCGCCATTGATGGATTTGCCTCTACAGTAAGCTCCGTAGCACAGGGGCAATTGGAGCAAGTCCGACCCATGGATGGGTAGCGATTCGGATCCACACGAATCGTTGTCAAGGGAAGGTTGGGATGCCTTTCCTTGACCATTTTTTTTGCACTCCTTTCATATCAAGACATACAGTGCGAGCCGTTGGTTGCGCAGCGCTGTGGCATGATTGAGAAAGCTGGCTCTGTGCCGTAGTCCTTATCCTTGCTCTTTGTCCGAGCGACCGAGCCCATGACCGAGCTTCCCTCCTTCTCCCTGCTTCGAACCACGGCGCCGTGGCTGATCAGCACCGTTATCGGCCTGCTCTGTTCGGGCATGTCGACGGCGGCCCCCGTGTCCCGCGCGCCCTATCTCGATCGTGAACAACAATGCCGTCCGCAGCCGTTTCCGGCTGTCGTCCTGCATCTGGCCGGCGAGGCCTGGAAGCTCGACGCCAAAGGGCAGGAGAGTCGCCTGGAAGAGGGCATGGGCGTGGATGAGCAGGAGGCGGTGCGAACGGCACCCGATGCCTTTGTCAGCCTTGGGCTGGGGGACGGCTCGCGGATTGTCCTGCCGTCCAGCTCCCAGGTGCGCTTGCAGCTGGATGAAGTGCTGGCGGTGCCGCAGGTGATTCTTGAGCAGGGCCAGGTCGAGTCCTATGTGATCAAACGGGCCAGTGATCACGACCGCTTTCGGATCCAAACCCCGGTGGGTGTCCTCGGTGTGCGTGGCACCCATTTCCGCACCCGTAACCAAGACGGCGAGGTGCTGGTCGAAGTGCTGGACGGGCGGGTGGCGGTTAATCGTATCTCCGCGTCGAAGTTGCCGGGCAAGGCCGGCTCGAAGAGGCTGCCGGTTGCTGAGGCGACGGTATCGGTGAATGCCCGGCAGGGCCTGAAGATCCGCAACAGCGGCGAGCTGAAACCCAGCGATCTGCTACCGGCGCCGCGCTTGGTCGGGCAGGACGGCCAGCGTGGCGACACACCGGTCTGGCAACTGTTTCTCCAGCCGCTGGAGGGCGCCCGTCGCTACCGGGCCCAGGTCGCGACTGATGTCGGCTTCCTCAATATCAAGCAGGAACGCTTCTCCAGCACGCCGCAGATCCGCTTCAGCGGCTTGCGGGCGGCGTTCTACCATGTACGATTATCAGCATTCGACGAACAGGGACTTGAGGGCCAGACTGGGGTCTACGATATCTACTACTGGCCCAGGACGTTTGATGCGCAATAGTCGCGGTGTTGCACCTTCATGAGCGTCTCGTATCCATGAGATTCTGGCGGATCGAGGGACGCGACCCGACGCAGGCACAGCGGCTGTTTCGCGGTCTGCTGCGCGAATGGCTGGTGGTGGGATTGCTGTTGCTGTCGCTGACTGCTGTGCTTTCCCTGAGTCGGAACCTGGCGTTCAGCCATTTTCTCTATGATCGTCTGAGCCGGTTGAATGTACTTGCGGTCGATCCACGGATCCTGCTGGTCACCATCGATGACCGCAGTCTGGAGGCGCTGGGCCGCTGGCCTTGGCCTCGCGAGGTGCATGCAAAATTGCTGGATCGCCTGGCCGAGGCGCCTCCCCTGGGTGTGCTGTTCGATGTCATCTTCGATGAGCCGGAGCGTTCCGGCGAGGGCGACGAACGCCTGGCAAAGGCGTTGTGTGGCGCCGGTAACGTGGTCTTGCCGCTGTTGCGCGAAGGCGTGCCGCGATTTGCCACGCAGTTGCGGGAAATCGGGCCGATCGAACCGTTACGGCGCTGTGCTCGGGCCGTTGGTCATATCAACGTCGAGGCGGATAGCGATGGTGTAGTGCGTGGGGTTTTCCTGCGCGAAGGGCCGGTCGGGCAACCTCGTGGGCAGTTGGCCTGGCTGGCTTATCAGATGGCGCTGCCGGTGGGCGAGCGGCAATCGATGCCGGGTGTCGCGGGGCCCGTCGAAGCCCACGGCTGGCAGCGCCAGAATGAAATCCTGCTGCCCTTTGTCGGCGCTGCCGGCAGCTTCCCCAGCGTGCCCTATATCAGTGTGTTGCGCGGTGAGGTACCACCGCAGTTGTTGCGTGACCGGCTGATCCTGGTGGGCGCCACCGCGCCGGGCCTGGGGGATCGTTATGTCACACCGGTCTCCGAGCAGGCCGGAACCACCGCTGGGGTGGAGATTCAGGCCAACCTGCTCAATGGCCTGTTGCAGCAGCGCAGCATTGTCGAACTGACAGCGCTGTCGAGCCTGCTGTTGTCCGTGTCGGCGGTGGCGCTGCTGTTGGGCGGTCTATTGTTATGTGCGCGTCATGCGTTGTGGCTGACGCTGGCCTGCATGGTCACGGTGCTGGCAGGTGCCTGGGGCCTGTTGCGCCTTGGCTTGTGGTGGTCGCCGGCAGCGAGTTTGAGCGGTTTTCTGCTGGCGTATCTGATCTGGAACTGGCGGCGCCTGAGTGCGGTGCTGGCCTACTTCGGCTGGGAGCTGGCCCGCCTGAATGAGGAGCCGGTGATCTTGCCTGAACGCCACCGGTCGAGCATGCCCAAGGGCGATGTCTTGCAAGGCCGCATCGCTGCGCTGGAGCAGGCCCTCGGGCGCACCCGCGATACCCGCCGATTCATCGCCGATGGCCTGGAATGCCTACCTGTCGCAACACTGATCAGCGACATCCGCGGCCAGGTGCTCCTGGCCAACCGCAGCGCCCGCAAGCTGCTGGGGTCGGCGTTGGTCGGCGAGGATTGGATCGATGTGCTGGCGCGTCTCGGCTTCCCCGGCATGAACGGGCCAGAGAGCCCGGTATTGTCCGCGCTGGTCAGCCAGGAGTTTCGTGACAGCCGCCAACGTACCCTGCACCTGGACCTTGCGCCGCTGCGGTCGGCGCAAGATGAAGTCGCTATCGGCTGGCTGTTCAGTCTGGCGGACCTGACCTTGGAGCGCGAGGCCGAGCAGCAGCGGGCGGCGCTGCTGCGCTTTCTGTCCCATGACCTTCGTGCGCCGCATTCGGCGATCCTGGCGCTGTTGGATGTGCAGCGCGAGCAGCACTGCGATACGCCGCTGCATCGACAGATTGAACAACAGGTCCGCCGGGCCCTGGGCCTGACCGAGGCCTTCGTGCACCTGGCCAAAGCCGAGTCGGAAGCCTATCGGTTCCAGCCGGTGCTGTTCGCCATGTTGGTCCTGGATGCCTTCGACCAGGTGGCGCCGTTGGCGCAGCTCAAGGGTATCGAACTGCGTCATCAGCTCGGCGAGGCCGATGAAAGTCTGGTGTGCGCCGATGCCGCGCTGCTCACCAGAGCGCTGTTCAACCTGCTTGAAAACGCCATCAAGTACAGCCCTTCCGGCACGTTCGTCAGCCTCGACCTGAAGGTGACGGACAATCAGTTGGCCTGCAGTATCAGCGATCAGGGCTCAGGTATCAGCGCCGTCGAGTTGCCGTGCATCTTCGACCCCTACAGACGCTTTACCTCGGCTCACGACACCGAAGGGTTGGGCCTGGGAATGGCGATGGTCAAGGCGGTGATCGACCGACATGACGGTTGCATTCGTTGTGACAGCCTCGAAGGCCGGGGGACAACCTTCACGCTTTGCCTGCCGCTTTGGGTTGATGCTGCCGATCAAAATCCTGGAGAGGTTGCTGAGACGAAAGGCGAAACTCGACAGGATCACGCGGTCACTGGAAGATATAACAATGACGTGCGCAAACATCGATGACTTATCGCGACATATCGAGTATCCGTCCGAATACGCCGATCCAGGAAAGTACGATGCGGTTTCTCAAATGATATTACAACGATTATGTTTGATCAGCCATTTGACAAGCCATTTGTCTGTGCAAGTGCGACTGATTACCGTGGCTCGATGGTGAGGTAATCACTGGCTTTGTTTGTCCTGGAGAACAATGCTTATTGCTTTATTGGAAGTCTGATTTACCTGGAAAAAAGATAAATCAGACTTCTGGTGCATGATGAGAAGTACAACCAGTTAATAAAGCCGCTCTGTTTTAGACGTACAGGGTCAAATCAGTGGCCCAACCGGATGTCTCACCTTGAAAGGTCGCCTGGGCACCGAACGCATTGAATGCTCCAGGGTTTTGTTTTGGAACAGTAACTCCGATGGCCCATGCTCCATCAGCCCCTACTATGGTAGAGCCCAGCGCATTCCATGTATTGGTTTCATAGATAGTGACCGTACTATTCGGGGTCCCAGTTCCAAAAATCGTCGGAGTAGGGCCCATGCCTGGTGAGCGGTCTGGGGGATAGGTAAATACAGGTGCCGAGACAGTCATGATGTTTCTCCATTGGGTGTTTTTAAATAGCTGATCAATGAAAAAGCAGAAGTGACTCATGGAATTCATCAGCTAGATAATATTTTAAAAGACAAGTGGGTGTTGTCTACTGTCAATGTTGACAGTGGGTTATACGGTTTTGCTATACGGTTGTGAGTTTTGGCGGTTGTTTTGATAGGTGATGATTTCCAGTGGTCGGATCTTTAGACTGTTTTGCTAATTATGTTATTTGCTTTTCTTACATTCGCTCAAAGCTTATTCGGACAATTTGTACGCCGGCACATAATTTCGTTGCTTCGTAGAGACTGTTGGAAGTATTTGCAAGCGAAGGCCGGCCAGGCGAAAGCAGGCGAGCAAGCGCGGTTGAGGACTGGTCATTGAGCATGACGAGCCAGCTTTCAACGCCGCATGAGTGAGCGCAGATACATTTCGCGCACAACCACCAACCCTGCCCGCCAGCAGGCGGCCTTCCCGGAGCAGCTAGCCGCCTTTTCCCATCGTCGGCACGCAGATGCCGGTCGATCCAGACCCAATCCCCTGAAAGGGTAAGCCATATCAGAAGAAGGAATCAGCAGCCAAAAACGTGCGGTTATGCCAAAATGCTGGCGCTCTATAAATAATGATTATTGTTACCATAAATTAAAAATGTGCTTTGCTGGCGAGGTTTGATGCAGCGCAATCGCTGTCGGTCAGGAGCTATGCGGGTGATTGACAATCACAACACAAGGGATTCGGAAAATGGCGGTGAAAGCGCTTGTGTACGGGTGGGGTACCTATTTGGTTGTGTCGTGGTTGAGCAGCCTTGGCATTTTCTACAGTGATATCATCCTTGGCAGCGACCTGCATCGCTGGCTGCCAGTCATCGCACGGGCAGAAGGCTACTTCATTGCCCAGGGACAACTGGACTACCTGAAGAAAACCGCCTGGATTTACGAAAAGGATCTGCTGCTGCTGGCGCTCATGCTTGCCTGGGGCGCGCTGTTCTGTCGGTTTTCGCTACGCGTGAGCTTTCTCGGGTTTTTCAGGATAGCCAACTACAAGGACAGCTACCTTGAGTTGATCATGTTGTTGGGTGTCGTCTATGTCATCGCTGCCGCTATCCTGGGGCCGGATCTGGAGCAACCCACCCGGGGTATTTTCAGCAACAAGCTATACCGCTCAAGTATTCTCTTTGGTGCCTTCCACCACACATTGCTGCTGCCCACGCTGTTGCCATTGCTGGCGGTGAGCATCCCTGGCTTTCTTGACCCTATCGACGAGCGTACAGCCGTTTTGCGGCACTGACTGGTTCCACTTGGGGCGGTCCGGCGGCTATGCTCATTGGGTGCGGCCAGATCTGAGCAGCAACGCCCCGCAATCGTGGGGCGTTGCTGCCGACGTCACGGAATGGGCAGGCCTTTACCGCGCAGAATAGAGTCAAACCGCTCGGTGTCGGGGTTGTCCGACTGATTGACCACGCGGATCGCCTCTTCCTTGGCCAAGTGCGCACGGGTGCGCTGCAACACTGACTCGGCTTCGGCGGCCGGTACGGCGATCACGCCGTCGGCATCGCCAATAATCAGGTCGCCGGGATTGACCACCAAGCCGGCGCAGGAAATCACCACATTGACCTCCCCCGGACCGTCCTTGCTCGGGCCACGATGGGTGTGGCCCTTGGCGAAGATCGGCATGCCTGGCTCGGCCCACTCCGCGAGGTCGCGGATTGCCCCGTTAATCACCAAACCGGCCAGACGGCGGGTCACGCAGGTGGTGCGAATCAAGCCGCCGACCAGCGCCTGGCTCAGATCGCCGCCGCCATCGACTACCAGTACGTCGCCGGGCTTGGCCATCATCAGGGCCTTGTGGATCATCAGGTTGTCACCTGGGCGCACGCGCACGGTCAGCGCTGGGCCGCACATCAGGGTATCGATCTGCCCGTGATAGCGGTTCAGGCCCATGGCGCCGACATTGCGGCTCATGGCATCGCCCACCGCCGCAACGGGCATCTCGCCAAAAGCGGCCACCAGCTCAGGGCTCAACGACTCGGGCCGTGGGTTGATTCGCCAGCCGGCGGGCCAGTCATTGCTGGTTACGTTGTTATCGTTCATGAGATCTCCGGCTACTTATTCAAATAGGCCACTAGTGGGGCAGAATGCGGGAAAGAAAATGCCGGGCGCGTTCACAGCGCGTATCGATATCGCCGAAGAAGGTTTCCGTCTCGCAGTCCTCGATGATGCTGCCGGCGTCCATAAACACCACACGGTCGGCGACCTGGCGGGCGAACCCCATTTCGTGGGTGACGCACATCATGGTCATGCCTTCCTTGGCGAGACCGACCATTACATCCAGCACCTCGTTGACCATTTCCGGGTCCAGGGCCGAGGTGGGCTCATCGAACAGCATGCAGATCGGGTCCATGGATAGCGCCCTGGCAATGGCCACGCGCTGCTGCTGGCCACCGGACAGTTGCCCAGGGAATTTCTCGGCGTGAGCGCGCAGCCCAACACGGTCGAGATAGGCCAGGCCATGCTCCATGGCCTCGTCGCGAGAACGGCCGAGCACCTTGATTTGCGCCAGAGACAGGTTGTCACGCACGCTCAGATGAGGGAACAACTCGAAGTTCTGAAACACCATGCCCACGCGTGCCCGTAGCTTGGGCAGGTCCGAGCCGGTTTTCGCCACCGAGGTGCCGTCGACCAGGATATCGCCCTGCTGGAACGCCTCCAGGCCGTTGACGCACTTGATCAGGGTTGACTTGCCGGAACCTGAAGGCCCGCAGACGACCACCACCTCGCCCTTATTGACGCGAGTGGAACAATCCTTGAGCACCTGAAAGGGGCCGTACCATTTGCTGATATTTGTTAATTCGATCATAGCGCGGTTCTCTTGCGGCAAAATTTAACCAATAGCGAGGCGCAGAAGCACAAGACGAAATACACCGCGCCGGCCAATAGCAGCGCTTCGACGATGCGTCCACCACGCTCGCCAATGCTGTAAGCGGTACCGAAGAAGTCCGACAGGGCGCTGACATACACCAGGGCCGTGTCTTGAAACAGCACAATGGCCTGGGTCAGCAGCATCGGCACCATATTGCGAAACGCCTGGGGCAGTATCACCAGCTGCATCGCTTGGCGATGGGTCATGCCCAACGCGTAGGCCGCAGCCAATTGGCCCTTGGAGACGCTTTGGATGCCCGAACGAATGATTTCCGCGTAGTAAGCCGCCTCGAACAGCGAGAAGGCCACGAGCGCCGAGATCATCCTCACGTCGGTGGAGGGCGACAGGCCCAATACGCTCTGTAGCAGTTGTGGCACCACCAGGAAAAACCACAGCAGCACCATCACCAGTGGCACCGAGCGGAACAGGTTGATATACAACGTGGCGAAACCAGAGATCAGGCGCGAGCTCGACAGGCGCATCAGCGCCAGTACGGTGCCCCAGACCAAACCAGCCAGTAAGGCTACTATGGTGATCTGCAACGACACCCAGAGGCCTTGTGCCAGGTAGTTCAGGTTGTTGCCGACAAGAAACGAAAAATCGAACTGATAGCTCATCAGCTGCGCTCCTGCGAGCGAACGTGGGAGGGAATACGCGTGCGCTTCTCGACCGCGCGCATCACCAGCATCGCCGAGCCGCTGACCATGATGTAAAGCACGGTGACCATGGTGAAGGTCTCATAGGGCTGGGAGGTGTAATCCACCAACTGCCGGCCCTGGGCGGTGAGGTCCAGCAGGCCGATCATCGAGGCCACGGCCGAGTTCTTGAACACCGTCATACACTCGGAGGTCAGCGGCGGCACAATCACCCGCAACGACACCGGCAACAGCACATAGCGATAGGTTTGTGGCAGCGTCATGCCCAGGGCCAGGCCGGCATTACGCTGGCCGGGAGGCAGGGACTCGATGCCGGCGCGCACCTGCTCACAGATACGCGCCGAGGTGTACATACCCAGGCACAATACCGCAGCAAAAAACTGCTGCAGGAAGGGGTCGATGCTCTTGATCTGCGTTCCCCAACTCAGGGGCAACAGCTCCGGCACCACGAAGTACCAGATAAACAGCTGCACCAGCAGTGGAATGTTGCGAAACAGCTCCACATAGGCAGCCGCTACGGCAGATACCCAGCGATTGGGCACGGTGCGTAACACACCCATTACAATCCCCAGCAGCAGGCCGATGCACCAGGCTAGCAAGCCTACGGATACGGTCACCGCCAGACCGGAAAGCACCCAATCGAGATAGGTTTGGCCGGGCCAGGCCTCATTGAAAAAAACGCCCCAGTGCCAGTTATAATTCATCGCTGTTCTCTGCGCGCCCGGGTACTACACAGGACTCGGACGTATCTGTCGCTAATGAGCTTTGGGCGGGATCAACACAGGCCCAAGTGGATATCAGGCGAAGCGGCTCTGCCCCTCAATATATAAGTCGCGAACAAGCCTTCTCCAAGCGATCGCAGCCTTCGCGCAGGGCCTCCATGGAGGTGGCGAAGGAGATGCGAAAGTGCTCGTCAACACCATAGGCCGAGCCCTGCAACACCGCCAACCCAACTTCTTCGAGCAGGTAGATAACGAAGTCATCGCTATTGTTAATGACCTTGCCCGCTGGGGTTTTAGAGCCGAACAAGGCGCTGCAACGAGGGAACACATAGAAGGCCCCTTCCGGACTGTGGCAACGGATGCCGGGGATCGCATTGAGCCGCGCGACCACATAGTCACGCCGCGCCTGGAACTCAATACGCGATGCGCGGGGGAAGTCCTGTGGGCCTGTCAGGGCTTCGAGGGCGCCGGCTTGGGCGCCGGTGGACGGGTTGGAGGTGCTCTGCGACTGCAGCTTGACCATGGCCTTGATCAGGGCCGCGGGGCCGCCGGCATAGCCGATTCGCCAACCGGTCATGGCATAGGCCTTGGAAACCCCGTTGATGGTCAGGGTGCGATCCTTGAGCCGGGGTTCGACCTGGGCCGGGGTAACGAAGCGGCGCTGGTCATAGACGAGATGCTCGTATATATCGTCAGTCATCACCCATACGTGGGGATGACGCAGCAACACATCGGTCAGTTCACGCATCTCCTCTTCGGTGTACAGGGCGCCACTGGGGTTGTTCGGTGCATTGAGGATCAACCACCGGGTACGCTCCGTGATGCTTGCCTCCAGGTCTTTGGCGCGCAGCTTGAAGGCATTCTCCGCGTGGCAGGCAACGAACTTCGGCGTGCCCTCTGCCAATAGCGTCATATCCGGGTAGGACACCCAATAAGGTGACGGGATCAGTACTTCATCACCAGCCTGCACCGTGCACATCAGCGCGTTGAAAATGACCTGCTTGCCGCCGGTGCTGACGATGATTTCGTTGGCAGTGTACTCAAGCTGGTTCTCGCGCTTGAACTTGCTGGTGATGGCCGCACGCAGCTCGGGGGTGCCAGCCACGTCGGTGTACTTGGTCTTGCCCTCGGCCAGGGCGCGGGAGGCAGCTTGCTTGATATTGTCCGGGGTGTCGAAGTCCGGCTCGCCGGAAAGCAGCCCGAGAATGTCCTTACCGGCAGCCTTCAGCTCGCGGGCGTACTGGCCAGCCATGGAGCTGGGCGAGGGTTTGATTCGATTAATGCGGTCGGCAATTTTCAACATAATGCATGCTCCAGGGACAGCCCATTGGCTTTTACAGACCGAGCGAAGCCATGGCGCGCGACAAAGGCAGGGCGCCGGGCAAGGCTCGGATGGAATCGATGGCTAACGCGGTCGCTAGCCAGGGCAAAGCGTGGTGTTACTCGTCTTCGAAGGTCTTGTCGCTGGGGTGAGCGAACAGCGCTTTCATCGCGTCGCTCTCCGGCGTGTTGAGCACTATGCCGTCCGGCGCGATGGGTTCGAGGAACCATTTGTGGTACAGGCGCTCGGTCTCGCCACTGAGGTGCAATTGCGTGATGGTGGCATCGACCAGCGCCTTAAACTGCGGGTCGTCCTTGCGCATCATGCAGGCCAGGGTTTCCTTGGTCGGCATCTCACCTGTCAGGGCGTATTGATCGGAGTCCTTGGCCTTGCTCAACAGCGCCGCGAGCACGTCACGGTCCATAAAGAAGGCCGCTGCACGGTTGGTTTGCAGCATGACGAACGACTGCGAATGGTCCCGGGCGCTGATCACGTTGGTCTTCATGTTGTGCTCTTGCACATAGAGGCGCATGAAACGCTCCGAGGTGCTGCCCGCAGTAACCACCACGGACTTGCCATCGAGGTCTTTAAGGGATTTGATCCCCGAGTCCTTGCGCGTCAGCAACTGGGTTTCGGTGATTGCAATGGTGGTGGAGAACGCTACCTGGCGGCGTCGCTCGGCATTGTTGGTGGTGGCGTTACACTCCAAGTCCAGAGTGCCATTCTGCATCAAGGAAATACGATTTTGCGCGTTAATCGGGATCGAGCGTAATTGCAACTCCGGCAAGTTGAGCTTCTTCTTGATTGCCTCCACCACCTGCAGGCTGATGTCTCGGGCGTAGCCCACTACCTGATTGCTGTTACTGTCGATATAGGACCAGGGTACCGACGATTCACGATAGCCCAACACCATCACGCCATCGGTCTTGATCTTGCTCAGGGTACTGCCAATTTCCTCGGCCGCGACGCCGAAGCTACAGAGCATGGCGAGGGAAACGGCTATTGCATTGCGCATCATCTTGATCACCTTTGTTTTAATTATTGGTCATGCACCACAATCTATCCCTTTACGAAGCTAGCAAACTCCCTTGGTCTTTCAGGTAGGCCACCAGCCCACCGGCCTGGAGCATGCTCAGCACGAAGGCGGGCAACGGCTCACAAACAATCGGTTCAGCCTGGCCATGCTCCAGCAGCAAACGGCCCTGCTCATCCAGTCTTAAACTCAGCGGCGAACCTTCGACAATCGTCCGGGTGTCAGCCACTACCGGCATCAGTCCATTGTTCAGGGCATTACGCAGATAGGTACGGGAAAAGCTCTGGGCCACCACTGCGCGAATACCCGCCGCCAGCACCACCGTGACCGCCACCTCCATGGCCGAGCCACAACCGAAGTTCTTGCCTGCCACCAAAATGTCGCTTTTACCCAGGGTCCGGGCGAAACCTGGCTGGGCGTCCTCAAGCAGGTACTGTTTAAGCACCTGAGGATCGATGGTCTCCTTCTTACGATGGGAGGAGATGATGTAGTCGGTGTTGATGTCGTCGGCGAAGACTCGGGCTCGGCCATTGATGGGTAACAAACTCATACAGGGACTCCCTCGGCATTCAGCTCACCCGTGGCCGCAGCGATGGCACAGACCCGTGGTGACGCCAGATAGATAGCGGCCTCGGCGTTGCCCATGCGGCCCTTGAAATTACGGTTGGCGGTGGACAGCACCGTGCTTTGCGAGGCCGGAATGACCCCGCAGGTACCGCAACAGGAACCACAACCGGGCGGCTGTATGGTCGCGCCCATTTGCTCGAAGGCCGCCAACAGGCCCTCGCTGGCCAATTGCGCACGCACCGCCTCGGAGGCCGGGGTGACCACCAGTTGCACACCTTTAGCGATACCACCCCTGGCCTGCAATTCGACCAGCGCCTCGCGGTAGTCCTTCACCCGGCCACCGGTGCAGGTGCCCAGGTAGACCATATCCACCTTGGTGGCGCTGACATCGCGCACATCGATTACATTATCGACCCTATGCGGCAGCGCGACCTGTGCTCGCACCTGGCCCAGATCGACCTCCAGACTGCTCAGGTAGCGAGCATCGGCGTCGGCCTCGACGGGTTGGTAATCGGTCACACCCAGGGCAGCCAGCCACTGGTGAGTCAACTGATCACAGGGGAACAGGCCGACCTTGGCGCCCATCTCCACCGCCATGTTGGCGAGCACAATGCGGTCGTCCATATCCAGGCTGCCGACCCCGACCCCGGCAAACTCCAGAGCACAATAGTTGGCGCCGTCGGCGCGCAAGTGACGAGCAAGATGCAGAGCCAGATCCTTGGCCGCAACCCCTGGTGTGAGCCGCCCGTGCAGCACCACACGAATGCTCGCCGGCACTTTGAACCAAACCTGGCCACAGAGCAGGATGCCCGCCAGGTCGGAGGAGCCTATGCCGGTGGCGAAGGCGTTAAAGGCACCATAGGAAGTACTGTGAGAGTCGGCACCGACCATTATCCGCCCTGGCCGGGCGTGGCCCAACTCCATGACCAGTTGATGCCCAATGCCCTGTCCAACATCGGCCACCGCCACACAATGGGCCTTGGCATAGTCCCGGGCCAGCTCCTGCAAGCCCAAAGCCTTGGTGCCCGAGGCTGCGCCGTAATGATCCAGGGCAAACAGCAGGCGCTCGGGGTAACGGGGCTTGCGCAGTAGCCCGCCAGTCATTTGCTTGAGGTAATCCAGGGCCATGGGAATCGACCCATCGGTGCCCATGGCAAAGTCGGGCTGGCAGATCACTAATTCGCCCGCTTCGACCGTTCGGCCCAGAGAGCGTGAGAGAATTTTTTCGGCGATAGTCAATCCGTTCAAGGACCAGCCCCTTCAAGCGATAGCAGTAATACAAGGAGCGCCTAAGGCCACTCACTGACTCAATACACCCTTGGCCGAGACCAAACGGTGAGTACGAGGTGGAGTATGGATTTTACTGGCAAAGAGTAAAAGTGATTAAATATCAGCATGAATGACTACTTTTATTCATGTTAGAGTCATCCCTTCTCTATGCTTCAGGACGCTCTGCCATGCTCAGTTTCAAACAACTGGAAGCGGTATTCTGGGGCGCGCGCCTGGGGACCTTCGCCGCCGCGGCAGAGCGCCTGCACACCAGCGAGTCGGCCATTTCCAAACGGGTTTCGGAGCTGGAAATCTTCCTCGGCAAGGCCTTGTTCGACCGCTCCAAACGACGGGTGAAGCTGACCCACGACGGCCTCGAATTCGTCGAGCAAGCAGAGGAAATGTTGCGCAACCGCGACCGCCTGCTCGCGCGCATGGGCAAGGAATCGGCCCAGGTCAAACGCTTCCGAGTCGGCGTCACCGAGCTGATCGCCCTGACCTGGCTACCACAACTGGTACAGGCGTTTCGTGAGCGCTACCCGGATATCTCTTTCGAACCGGAGATCGACCTGAGCATCAACCTGGTCGAAAAACTCCAGGCTGGCCAAGTCGACCTGGTGATAGTGCCCAAGGTGTTCTCGGCAGATCGAGTGGTGGCGGTGCCGCTTCAGGAAATGCGGTTGTCGTGGATGTGCCGTCCCGACCTGATCGACAACCAGGGCGAGCGCCTGAGTTTCGATGAGTTGGCGCAGTACCCGATCCTGACGCAGACCGGTCGTTCCGGTGTGGACGTGGTCTACGACGCCTGGTTTAAGGAGAAAACCGCCCGAATTCGCAAGGTGTACGCCGGTAACAGCCTGATCTCCCTGGCGACCCTGACCATACTCGGCTTCGGTGTCAGCTACTTGCCATCGCTGTATTTCAGCGATTTAGCGCGCAAGAACCTACTGCGTGAGATCACCCTGGACGAACCCAGCCCACTGATTCAGTACAACGCGGTGTACCTGGGCGAAGACAGCATTGCCGGCTTTAGCGCGCAGATCGCCCAACTCTGCATCCTGCACTGCGACTTTTCCAAGCCCAGCTTCGACCCCATGGGGCTCAGCCAGTGAAGCCGGGATCCAACGACAATATCGATGGGTGTATCAAGTCACTGGCCGGGAAGAAAGTACGTTTCTTCCTTTGCCGCTCAAATTTCAAGCGTTGTTATGTGTTGTGTGTATTTGAGGCTTGCAGGAGGACGTTTGGTTGTGTACCACACACAAAAAATTAAGAGGAGGTGTAGTTATCTGGCCGACTCAGGTCCAAGATTTTAGGATCTGCTTAGGCTCAATCATTGAATAGACCCATTCGTTTCCTTGTTTGGCCTTGCGGAACAGTTTCAGACCAACCAAACCATTCAATACCGTCGCAGCTGTATTGTACGCGCAGTTGAGGTTTTCTTTAACGTTGTTAACTGTAAATAATCTATTATTACCAGATCTAGCAACGTTAAAAACGACTCGTTGCTTTTCTGACAATTTTCCAAACAGGCCGGACTCGTACAAGAATGTGTTAAAGGCATCGATTGATGCCACAGCATCGTCATAATTTTTCTTGAATTGCCTAATCGCTCTAGCAATCACGCGACACTGATAATCGATAAAATACGTCAAGTCCATCTCATCAGTTTCGGTGTACAGATAGCTCTTCCCGTATTTTATAGGTGCAATTTTCAACAGCGTACTAATAGCGATGTACCGAAAGCCGCCAAACCCCTTTTTAAACAGGTACCAGTAGAACAGCGACCTTGCTACCCGGCCATTCCCATCGTGGAAGGGGTGCTCGTAGCCTACGATAAAATGCAATATGATCGCCTTTATCATCGGGTGGATGTAATTCTGGTTGCTGATATCGGTATGGTTAGTGTTAACCCATTCAATAATCTTTTGTAGTCGCGCCTTCAAATGTTCGGCAGGAGGAGGCTGGTGAACTACGTTTCCTTCTCCGTCTTCCACGACTACGTTGTCATCGCTACGAAATACGCCCGGATAATACCGCTCATCATCTATACCTTCTACCCCGACTTGATGTAGGTCAGTAATTAGTTTTAGCGATAAGTCTTTGTTACGGCATTCCCAGGCATGTTGCATCATTTTAAAGTTTCCGATGATCATTTTTTCATCGGGCGTTCTTGGGCCACGCTTTCTGCTCAATAAATCCTTGGCGACTTTCGTGGTAGTGGCAGCACCCTCTAATTGGCTGCTGCTAATAGCTTCATCCTCAACCAGATCATTGAGCAAATATTGCAACTGTTTCGTTTCTCCAATGCTGGAGCACATCCACTCTAACGCTGCTGTAGTCGTATTCTGGTCACAAGCCGATACGGCAATATGCATTGCTGGGGTATAGAGGAAGTTACACACTTGTGGCGGCTGCCCCAGGCTAATCACAGAAGCCAGTTGCTTGTTTCTCGCGCTTTTTACTACCGACCACGCAAGTGCCTGGTCCAGCTCCTTTGGAAATCGAAAGCGCATTTTGTCGAAAGGCAGATAGCGGCCTTGGCCGTCTAAGACCTGACCGACCTCCAGATAGGCTCCAATCTGATCGGTATGCTCCTTGATGATGCGGCCGAAGGGATTAAGGATCGCTTTTGGCGGCGACTTGATCATGATTTCAATTTTCCCTGAATTTGAAATGAGCATACATCTACATTCCATGCATTTCAATTTTTGTAGATTTTGAAATGGTGAGCTCGACGGTTCATAAGCGCCTCGAAAGGCCAGCGGTGTGAGGCGATCTCACTGAACCCTAACTCCGCTAACCGCCGAAATGACTTCGAAGGTCAGCGAGGCAATTCACTGAGGCAACTCGCGGGCTTGGAATACCCAGCACTTCACTTTGATATTACGCATGGCTACTCGCGGCACCGCCATCCTTCGATTCCCCGAAATGGGACTGAGGGTGGCCGCGCGTCAAGTCATGCGCAACGCAGTGGAGGGTATTTCGCTAACCACGTGATTGGTCATTTCGGTAAGGGCGTGACCGGCTGTTTCGGAACAGGCGGAAATCGGTCACGCCCCTACCGAAATAGGCGGTCACGGTGGGCCGATATACGCACGTAAGGACGGAGATGATATCGAGGACGATGAGCCGTTTTGATCCGTGCCATAAGCGCCCTGCTGCATGCATCCATGCGATGGGGCTTGATGCGTCTTCAACCGGTACACTGCTGCTACGCTTATCCACAATTGCTGGGGCAAAAATCAGCAATCCCCCCTGGGTCAATTTTCAATCGGCAGGGGGGCAGTTTTCAATAAGCGCCAACAACCTTACGTTCTCGCCACTCGCCGAGAGAGGTAAAAGTGACTGATAACCTGTTTTTTCCGTATCAAAGCCTGGCCACCGATCTGCTGACGCATCTTCCTGAGGACAGTGGAGATGGCTCGCACGATCTTTCGCATATCCATCGTGTTTGGGTTAACGCCAGCGTTATTCAGGCCATGGAAGGAGGGGATCTCGAGATTCTTTTGGCGGCGACCATCCTGCATGATTGCGTTGCTGTCGAGAAAAACTCGCCACTGCGAGCGAAGGCTTCAACACTCTCATCGGAAAAAGCGTCGACTATTTTATCCGGCTTGGGATGGTCAGAGTCGAAGGTCATGGCAGTGGCGCACACGATAGAAAGCCACAGCTTTTCCGCAGGGTTGGAACCGCTCACACTCGAAGCCAAAATACTCCAGGACAGTGACAGGCTTGATGCAATTGGCATGGTGGGGATCGCCAGGTGCTTCTATACAGCGGGCCGCATGGGGGCGGCTTTATATGATGTGACCAACCCAACGGCATCTGGCAGGGAATACCAAGACAAGCAGTTCGCTATCGAACACTTCCAAACCAAGCTGCTCAGACTGGCCTCCGGGTTTAGAACAAATGAAGGTAAGCGCATGGCGGCAAAAAGACATCAACGTCTTGATCACTTTCTAAGCGCATTCATGGCGGAGGTCCGCGCGTTGGAGTACTGATGCCTAGTCCAAGCGAGACACTCCGAGCCTGCGACATCCTGTACCGGCAATACAGGGCAACAGATGTCGATGCACCATCAATCGCTTAATTCGCGTGCAGGGCACCTTTGGGAACACCAAATTTTAGCAAGTTGAGCCGCTCGCGTGATGTAAGCAGCAAGAGGCAAATCAAAAACGTGATCGCGTAGGTAAAAAGTAAATACGACAAGGGCCTGTTATCCAGAAAGCCGGAGAAAACGGTCGAGACATAGACACCATAGACAGACAGATTAATTATGATTTGTGGCGCGACGCTCTGCCCGTAGGCTCTAAGGTGAGCCGTGACCAACATCAATGAGGCGGTTGACAGCAACATTGCCAAAATCCCCAAACTGATCCATGGATCCTGGCCCAATAAGTCCGCTCTCAAACCGTATAAGGGCAGAATAAGGTTGTCGAAGCATGTAATGAGTATTGCCGTGGGAAGCGCACTGGCCAGTAACAACAGAATAGGGTGTGCATGAAGAGGCTCAGTTCTATTTCGAGTGACATGGATACTATGGATTTGCGTAAATGCTGAAACGGGAATGGCCAGTAGAGAAACTATACTGATAGCAACAGAAAATACCGAAACAAAATCTTTATCAATAAGTAATAATCGTTTATTTGCCATGAAAAATGCCAGCCGTTGTAGCGCCAAGCCAAAACCTTGGGGGGCTCCTATTGCAATGAGCATACGCATCGTGTCGAGATTGACGTGTAAGGAGAACAATCGATTTTTTCTACTGATGTAGAGGTAGTAGATTAATTCAAAGAAACCACAGACAGTCATTAGTACAACCACGGCGTAAGAGTAGTTTAATGGGCTATGTATGAAAAATCCGATAATGGCAAGGGTGATGAGTGGTACAAACCCGATCATTCTTCCGATATTACTGCTGCGATCTTTGATCCAGGCCTCGTAATAACAGTTGAAAAAACTAGTAAGGACGTAGATGAAAATATAGGTAATGTACCAGGCAGCCAGCTCTTTAGCCTTGTAATTAGAAGGGTAGGCGGAAATTTCGTTGGAAGAGAAGAGCAGAATAACACTGCAGGCTGACGCTACCAAACTGGCGAAAACCAACGCTAAAAAAAAGATGGAATTAAAGATGTCCTTGTTTTCAGTGTCTTTCGGCGAGGGGGTTAAATTTCCGATTGCGTAAAAAGTAAAAGTGGCTATGGTCGCGGGAAATACAAAAGCTGAAGAGATGTAGCTGAAAAAAGAAAATTCTTCGAAATTTTTATTGGCAACCAGAATGCCTACGAGCGAAATGCCCAAGTACGGAAAAAAACGGTTGGCGGAAAATTTTAAAATATTAGATTTATAAAACTTTAGATAGTTGGATGTGTGGGTATGCATGGATGTTATATCCCAAAGTCTGATAAAGACTCCATAACCTCATGTGCCATGAAATCAATGGGTTTATGGTCTGCTTTGATTATCATCCAACCGTTTTGCGCGGCGAGATCCAGATAAATCTCTCTGAGTGTATTTTGATAGGCAATGAAGTCGCTTTTGCTTGAGCCTTTCAAGCCATCCATTCCTCCACTCTCTGAAAAGCCATAGGAGGTCTTTCTCTCTGCGGCAATTTTAGGGTCTACATCTATATATATAACCGGGCTGGGGCGTGTGAGGCTGTAGAAGGCGGTCAGCATGGCTTCATACATATAGTCGGCTTTTAATCGATAGCGCACCAAATATTTATAGCACCAGCTTTCCATTATGACATTGTGGCCCTCAACCAGAGCGGGCTTAATTTGTGTGTTGTCTATGACATGAAACCAGGCTGCCAGCAAATACAGCCAGTGCATATCGCCAAGCTCGTCCATCGGCGCACCCTTGGGGTACTCCCAAAGGATGCTGCGGATAGTGGAGATATGATTGTCGGTGTAGGAGGAAAACGCAGGCGGGTATTTTTTATCGACAAGGACGAGCTTGCTCTTGATTCGATTTTTTAACAAGGGACCAAGCGCCTCAAACAAAGTCGACTTTCCCGCACCATCCAGGCCCTCAAACGCAACAAAAAATTGCTTATCAGTCATGGTCAGACCTTATAGTGTTCGAAATTGAATTTATCAACAGCCAGCACATCGACTGAGCTGAAAGCTTCGAGGTATTCGGATAAGGTCTGGGGAGTTAATTTCAATACGTCTTCAGCCTTCTTTTGTAGCGTGGTGATAGATGACGTATTGTCAATCAGTGCCCACAGATTGGCGGCCGTCGCAGGTAGCTCAAGTAAAGGCGTAGAGGAAACCACCATGTAGAATTTTCCCTGCGTCTCAATAACGCGACTTAACGCAGACTTACGTAATATCATATTGCCGGTATCATTCGGCTTGTGCAGGAACCTGGCATTCCAGTCAAAATCGCCCAACTCATCGGCCTCGAATCGAACGTAGTCGCCCACTACTTGCTGAAAGCGGAATGCCCGCTCTATATAGATATTGCCTGTGATCTCATTTTCATAGGGCACCACTGACATCAGCTGGATAAATTCTTTATAGGCTGGGTGCTGCAGCCCCAAATACTTTTCGGCGTAAGCCAGTTGCCACTTTTCCAGCAGCGATGTCGCACCGAAGACTGCCAGTAAGCGGTTGAATGTTTGCCTGACGGCATGGTGAGCGTTGAGCAGCGCTGAAGCATGATCATTAACTAGGAGGTTCCCGGCGCAGACCTTTAGCGAGCGCTCCGCATACAGGAAACATAGCTCGGACAGTCGCTCCGCGAATGTTTGCGTATCCAGAAGGTTTTTTAGTTTCTGG
This sequence comes from Pseudomonas agarici, assembly GCF_900109755.1. Taxonomy (GTDB): domain Bacteria; phylum Pseudomonadota; class Gammaproteobacteria; order Pseudomonadales; family Pseudomonadaceae; genus Aquipseudomonas; species Aquipseudomonas agarici. The sequence continues at coordinate 61,030 of NZ_FOAR01000028.1, forward strand.
AAGGCTGCCTGACCGGTCAAGCCGATACCTGAATGTACGCGATGACACAGCAACAGCTCATAGGGCGAAATGTTCGCCAAATCCTTACCGGTGTGAACAAATTCAAATATACCAACCAGCTTTGATAGCTTTATGGAGGTGACTTCAATCGGGCGTTCAAAATCGGTCAGCAGGATTTCAGTTTCTTCGCATTCATCGTAAACGGCATAAATGTCGTAATCGGATTTAGGTGTTGATAGACCTTCTGCGATTGACCCTGACAAAAAGGTAAATAGAGGTTGTTGATTCTTGAGATAGTTTTTATCCAGGAAGGCTTCAAGTGCGGATATATCGGCAGAGGATAGAGCTTTGGCATCTTGTTTATGGACGTGGTTCATCGATAAATCTCTCACAGGAATGATGATTCAGGCCGCCAGTTTTAACACTGCAGAGACATGTGGGTTAGCACTGGCCGTAGTTCAATGTGCGCAACAGTTGAAAAGGAGTGATTTAGGAAAGGTAGGTGTCGTGATTCGTTAGCCGCTGCTGGCTGGATTGCGGGTACGCAAATTGTCTGGGGCATCTGGAGCATCCTTGTTCCATGCTGATTTCCGTTTCAAGCAAACTTACTTCTTAGAATTAACACGCCGAACAAAAGCTGTCAACTCCGGTAAGGAGGTTTTGAATTTTTGAAATAGTGTCGAAAATACTCACAAAGCAAGCTGCCTAAAATATCGAAAATTGATGGCAATATGACATGTGTCGTAGCAATTAAAATTAGTTGAGCACGAATAGCCTTCAGGAATCCTTAGGGGCGGTTGCTGCTGTTTCGACTGACAGTGTTTAAATCACTAGGGCGGATTGACACCTGACTAGGTTCTGTACGAAATCCTTTGACACTGCCATCGCTGCACTTGAACACCGATATTCGGTAGGGGCAGACAGGCCAGTGACATCTCGTATGCCCAACCACTGCTCGATGAAGCCTATATCCCCAGTTTGCGCGGTCGTCCTCGCAAACGATGTCGCTGGCTTTTGGCTGACAAAGGCTACGATGTTGAGGCTCTGCGTCGCTACTGTGACCGTTACCGGATGCAGTCGGTAATCCCTCTGCGATCCATGAAACGCAAACCCAAGCTCGGTTTGCCTCGCTTGTTTGATCGGCCAAAATACCGGTAGCGCAACATCGTCGAACGCATGTTCGGCTGGCTGAAAGAAAACCGTCGTATCGTCACACGCTTCGACAAGCTTGCGAAAAGTTATGCAGCGATGGTCTCGTTAGCTTGTGCTATGCGGTATTTGCGACATTACTTTTCGTACAGTGCCTAGTGGGTTATGAATCACACTTAGCCCGTATGTATTGGGGAAACAGGGGATGTGACTTAGGTAGAGGGGACGTTAGTATCCGAGGAAAGAATTTTAAAAAAATATTGACATAAATTAATTTGCTGCTAATTTTTGTCCTGCGAAGAGCAATACCGCACTTCGGATCTACAAATCTAAGAAGGATTTTTTATGACTAGTATCCGCGTTCTGAACACGCAAGAGCAAAGTGCTGTAAGTGCTAAGACCACGTTCACCGCTAGCGGCGGTGGCGGCGGCGGTGGCGTACATGCAAAGGCCTAAGTAGCACGTCAATAACGGACTGAATAGGGCACATGGATGTGCCACTAAAGGACTGATGCGCAGTTTTTCATTGAATGAAAAAAAGGATTTGTTCGTGTTCCTCAATCCCAGGCAAATAAGCATCAACCCTGTCTTTCCGGCTGACCACTCCATGGGAAGTCGAAATTTTTTAAGATACATTCGATCGAAAATAACCAGCGAACAGTTTGCGTTACTGTCGATTGCCGTGTGCAATGATTTTCGAATCGAATGCCATTCTTTTTTCTTTGAAGATCTTGAAGATTTTCTTGTTTACAGAAAGCTGAAAATGCTCAACGTACTTCAGCCCATGCCATTCAGCTACAAAAAAATAGCTAATAATAAGCGACCCTCCTGGCTGTTGGTAGAAAATGAGGAAGGAAAAACGCTACTGACTATTAGTGTGTCTCCCACTAAAGAATACCTTCTCCAGTATGCTTCTATCGTTCAAAGCGCAGTGCTTTTTTTGTGCCCGAGAGGGCAACGTTCAGCCAGCTATGCTAAAGCTGCCCATGCAGCCGAGGCAATGAAGGCTTTTTATTATCCTGAAATTGCAGAGCACTACTCGGATCGGTTAGGGCTAACTGCTTATCTTGAGCACACTAAAGGACCAGATGATGTTTATGTCATTGGTGAGGGTGACAAAGCATTTGCTCAAGTCATAAGTGATGGGTTGTTTGTCGAAAACTTGCATGATTCAACATCGTTCAGCGTGATCGATCTCACCCTTCCTGATGCCATTTTCAGAATCAGGATCATAGCGATCAAGCATTCGTTCTGGGGGAGCGCCGCCGGGAATGTGGCAAAGGTATGCGCAGAGCTTGGCTCTACCAAGGGTATTGTTTACATCGCCAAGTTGGGCGCGATCTCACAAAAGCTTGATTTGTTTGATATGGTTTCGCCGTGTAAATTTCTTCTGTGGGAAGCTAATAAGGTTACTCATGTTCAGGCGCCCCCGGCCTTTTTTGATGAGACCATACTCTCGGAAATGGGAGTGTCCCAAACGGTACATGTTTCATTGCCAACGCTGGTCGAGGAAACGAATTTTCTATTAAATCACTTCAATGTCAATGGCGCAGAAACGATCGATAATGAGATTTCGTTTATCGCCGCAAGCATCGCATTGGTTAACAGGGCAGTCTCCACGCCGGTGCCGTTTTCCTGCTTGCACATAGTGACTGACAAGCCCTCGTCGAGTATTTTTGAAGAGCTTAACCATTACGTAGAAGTTTCAGATATCAATCACCTGCTGAGCAAGGACAATTTGCAATATCGGCGGCTGAAAAATCATCATCATAGGCATTTTTTAGAGATTTTTAATCGGACGATAATCTATGAGCGACCTGACATTGGTAGAGCAATTGCCTGAAAAGTTTTTTGATGAGGCGTCGACCAGTTATCTATCCACTTTAGAATGTGCTTTTCACGACAAGCGGCTGTCAGGGACTTCTCCGTCAGTTTCAAGCTATGAAGAAAAACTGAAGGTTTGGTTTGGTACCGAGTATGCACTGCCCGTCGCATCAGGGTCTGCCGCGATTTTTTTGGCGCTTTACGCATGTGGCGTACAAAGGGGCGATAAGGTCGTCGTCAGCGCATTGGCCCCTATCCCTTCACTTCTCCCCATTTTGCAACTGGGGGCGGAGCCTTTGTTTGTTGATGTTGAGGTGGGTAGCTTCAGGTTCGACACAGAGGATCTAAAGAAAGCAATCGAGCTCAAGCCAAAGGCTTTACTGGCTGTAGCGCTGTGGGGATACCCAGTCTTAACGCGTGAATTGATCGATGTATTGGCTGATAATGCGATGCCGTTGATTGAGGATTCTGCGCACGCACACGGTTCCATTGAGTTGGGCAAGTTTTCAGGAACGGTAGGGAGCATCGGCTGTTTCAGTACCCACGATAATAAATTGCTCTCCACAGGGGAGGGCGGGTTTGTGTTAACAAACAGCACTGAGCTGTATGAAAGGATGAAAGCCTATAGTCATCTTGGCTACTGTCGGGGCGAGGTGATGGGCTTCAATTTCAAGCTGGGAGCGCCACAGGCCTTGCTTGGGCAGGACAGATTGACGCGGCTTGAGAGTCAGATAGCCGCTCGCAAAACAGTTGCAAGCGCTTTGCTTGCTCAACTGTCGCTCCCGGCCATCGTCGCGCCGATAGAGTTTGAGGCAACTTCACATCCGAATTTTTACAATCTGGGCTTTTTTATCCAGGCTGAAAGAGCGTGCGCGGCCAACTTGATTAGTTATTGCCATGAGCGTGGCGTGCCCAGCAATGCGATCAAATATAATATTAAACCAAGCTATCGGTACTCGCTGCTGAGCCCTTATTTTCGACTCTGCAAAAATGCAGAGTTCATGGCGTATAACATTACGTCGATTCCGTGCTTGCCAGAATTAACAGAGTCGCAGATTTCTGCGGTGAGTGAATTATTTAATAAAGCGGTAAGCCAGTTTCTATGAGATATATTTTTTCTGGGTTGAGTTATACCACCGAAGGTGGGCAGTTCATCTTGGACAACATTGGCACCCACGGCAGGCGTACGGTGGCATTACTGGACTGCCCCATCACTTTGCGCCGGATGAGTGCAAGGTTCTGCAGCGGCTGGTATGATCTTTCTAGCTTTACGCCGCATCCATGCCCTACATCGAGCCAGTTGACTGCCAATGGCAATTCCTGTGAGGCCTGCGTAAAAAAGACCGGATACAGCCCGTTTTTTTACAATGTCCCTGCTGCACAAATTTCGCAGCAACAGCGAAATTACAATGCATCGCCGCATTCCGTGTACCTGGCGTCCTTTGGGCCTGATTTGATCAAGGTCGGTATCTCTAATTCGGGACGGCTTAATGATCGATGGTTGGATCAGGGCGCGATATACGCTCGAGAGATCTTCAACTGCGCCGACGCCGCTTCGGCCAGGGAGCTGGAGGCTTTTGTGTCTTCGAGCGCCTCGATTGTGGAACAGGTTTCGGTCGCTCTTAAGGCGAGGTCGCTCGTCAGGTATGGCGTTGTATACGATCCTGAGCCGAGTTTTGAAAGAGTCTTAAACCTGATTTCCGCGTCCGCTGTCCTGGGCGATCGGGCCGGTCTTACGGTGGATCTGACTACCTATTACAAGCCTGAGCGGATACCGTTCTCTGCCTTGATCGATGTGTCGAGGGAGTCACCGCTCGAGGTATCCGGGAGGATCTGCTTCAGTGTCGGGGGCATTTGTATATTCGAGACCGATGGGCTTTATTATCTTTGTGATATGAGCAGGTTCAAGTCACACGTGGTCCATTTCGACTCGGTTATGCGACCCCGGCAAAATCTGACGTTATTTTAATAAAGACCATCCAACTCGCCTGGCGCCAAGCCTGCTCCCCGTTGTAACAGTCGAAAGCCTACTCTTGGGGTTTTCCTGTGGCGAACACCGCCTGTTGCTCGGCACTCGCTTCTTTCCGGTATTGTAAGCGATCCACCAAGTACACCTACCGAATGCGGCTTGCGTTTACCGTGGCATTTGATGTGCACCACCCTGAATTTTTCAGAGCCGACCAGACTATCAGGAATGACGAAAACCAAAAGCCTGACTCTGTCTCGTACGCCCGCCTAAGCCACCTTGTATGACTCAGGCGCGACATTACATTTACACTGATTAGACTCTCGAAACATTAACCCGCTAAACGATACTGGTTTACGTCCCGCTGTACCATACCTAGGGAAACGCTGATTTATTCAAAAAGATCGTTATTGCTCCCTTATAAATCAAGGCCTCCAGAGGATTGAGGGGGTGAAAAATGGAATAAATCAGCGGTTCCCTAGCTCCTCCAGAGCATCTAGTGTCCCGAGCGTTTAATTCATTAGCTTATTTTTCATCACACTCAGTTTTGCCATATATACCGAGCTGATGATAGCCTCTGCCGTCTTGTTCCATTTGAACGGCTTGGCCGAATGCTCGTTGTGAGCCGTGATAAATTGCCGGATGGCGGCTTTCAGGTCAGTAACGCTGGTGAAGACACCTCGATACAGCGCCCGTCTCTCCAACTGCGGAAACTATCCTTCCACTGCGTTCAGCCAAGACGCGCTGGTCGGTGTGAAGTGCAACTTGAAGCGCGGATGTTTTTCCAGCCAGGCGTTGATCGCAGCGGTTTTGTGGGTCGAACTGTTGTCCAGAATCACATGGAAATCCAGCGCGGCAGGTGTGTTGCTATCAATCTGTCGGAGAAAATCCAAGAGTTCCTTGGCCCGGTGCCGCTGGGTGATCCGGCCCATTACTTCATCAGTCATGATGTCGAACGCGGCGTACAGGCTTGCCGTGCCGTGGCGCTTGTAATCATGGGTTCGCCGCTCAATCTGCCTGGGCCGAAGTTGCAGCATTGGTTGAGTACGATCCAACGCCTGGATCTGGGTTTTCTCGTCAACCGAGAACACCATGGCGTTGTCTGGAGGGCTCAGATGGCTTGTTGCGCGGATGGCTGACGAGGGTGGGTCAACAGTCTTTTAAAGAAACGGGGAACGAACGGGGAAAATATCTACTACGGGACGCCTAAAACGAAAAGGCCCACCGTGAGGTGAGCCTAAGTCGTTGTTCTGTATGGTGGCACCAGACGAACGGTAGCTTTTGGCGAGGCCAGGTTTTCTGTGGGGCTGGAAGTCGGTGGAAAACTAGGCATACCCCTACCTATAGCTATAAATGAATCAGCTAAATATGGATTTTAGCGGAATCGAACTTGGGATGAAACGTTGCCTCAATGCTAATTCAGAATAGTGTGTCGTGCTGAAATGGCTCGGTCGTCTCTCTCAAGTTTACAATCTCAATAGGGGATCCAAAAATATTGAAGTCGTCAATATGCAGTGGGGGAACGCTGGGTGGAATCGTATTTTTCTTAACTCCTTCTCGTAATTCCATCAACAGCCGCCCTAGGACATTTGCACCAACTAACCTACCGTCGTCTTCTGAAACAGCTCCCCAGAACATATCGGCTCGAGACTGTTCCACAATAGGGGAGTCGCCAGTTTCAAGCAGAAGGGATGAGAATTTTGACCAGTTCTGCAATAATTTTGCAGATAAGCACCATCGCATAATACGTACTCTTACGCGCATCCAGTCAGGACGTGATTGCTCTCGGAACGGTTTGCTTCGCATTTTTGCCGTCATCGGACTTGTTTGCGAGACTATTAATTTTTGTATATCTGGTAGATGAGGGAAGCGGCAGGCCTGATAGAGAGCTTCCGATGTTAGAATTTTTGTCCCATTTATAATAATAGGGAAGCCGCCAGCCATATTGGATAGGCCGCCGAATTTCTCTTGCGTTTTAAGGAACACAATGCTTCGATCTCTCTCATAAGTACGGATTGCTACTTTCCCCATCATGTTCTCCCTACAATGCTTCGAATGCTCGCTCCATAGCCGCATCAGCATTGGTCGACCTAGGGAACAAAGGGTACCACGGATCGCCCGCGCCATAGCGCTAGAGGTGCATTGTTTGGGCAGTTTCTATACGTCACAAACATGGAGCCAAAACCAAGAGTTTCTAATGTGCTAAATCCCAATGGACTATGGGGAATTTTCAAATTGGAGCATATGGTTCTGATATGCATTCCTTTTATCAAAAACTCTTGCTCTAGCAAGTGACGTCCAGATTCAGACGTAAAAAACTGTAAACTACCAATGCTGCCTGGTTGTCGGTATACGGGTTGATACTTCATTCCTTGGATGTAGTTGGTAACTCTTTCATCTTGAGGTGCACATGTCGGCCGTAGAACATCGGATGAATACATGTAGCGTTTTCTATCCTCCGGATATATATGCTGTAACCAATTTATGGTTATGTTTTTTCCACTTTCCTTTATAACTTCATTGAGCTTTTTGTTAGTGCTGTATTCGCCATATTTGTGTAGGCTTATGATTGTCATAAACAGCGTGGCGCGAGATGGTGCGTTGTTTTTTATCCACTTCGACACATCATTGGTTACGCGTGATCCGGAGAATAAACCATCGTCTATGTACCAGTATACACTCGCCGTATTGGAGTTTATTAGTGGCGTAACACCAAGCTTTGAAGTGATAAGGTTGGACAAGATTCCCACAAACTCATGTTGGCTATTTCCACCTTCCTGGATATCCAGTAATGATACCGTGCTCCAGTATTTTGCAGGGTCTGGCCCAGCAGATTTACTGTGGTTGATCAGTTGCAAAAAAATATCTTCTATGCGTTTTTTTGAGAAGTATGTTTTTTTAAGTGTGTGTACCATTTCACTAAGTATTGGGAGTTGCTTTTCTGGCTCAAACTGACTTATCCATTTCTCGACATGGGCGTAATCGAGAGGCTTGATTTTCCCCTTGCGATAATCGCCTATCGTCTCTAATAGTTCTGTAATTAACCCTTCCCGAGCGGCCATAAAAAATCCCTTTCAAATTAGTGAGATTTCAGATTGCCACTATTGTGTGCGTTTGAGAAGCCCGCTGGATCTAGTACCTTAGTCTGAGCCTACGAGTGGCTTAAATTTCTTGGGAGCTTCTCCACCCCCTCTGACGTCTTGCATACTGCTTGGCAACGGCTGATGCCGACTCCTTCCTAGCTTGGGCCAAATGGCGTTCCAATAATTGAACAAAGCCGATCCGTTTTCATGTGGATTCTAGGTCGAGAGTGGCCCCCTCTCAGGATGAAGACTGAAGCATCCGTAACGAATTGTGCCGGTTCACCAAGCGACAAATAAGCTGTCCTCCACGACCAGTGGCTGTTTACGTTATCTACTCGATCGTAAAAAACGGGTAGACTACCCGTTCTTTTTCATGGATTGAATGTTATGCATCTCGTCACCACCCGCGATGCCGCGAGGCTCACAGGTCTCTCGACAGATCAGCTTCGAGAGTGGACGAGTCGTAGGGCCTTGATTCCAGCGGACATCAAACCCAAAGGGCATGGCTCTCCCGCCCAATATTCCTGGCAAACAATACTCCTGCTGCGTTTGGCAGTGACACTCCGAGAGCGCTTCAAGCTGGAGCTACAAGCCCACCAACAGCTGTTCTTCAGTTTGGGAAATGGTTTGAGAAAGAGGTCCTTTCTCTCGCTTTGGGGGCAGTCGTTGGTATTGCAGGGTGGAGATGCATGGTGCTTGCAGGACTCAACAGAAAACGGCCATCCAGCAGGCGCCTTTATCGTGTTGAGGCTTGATTCGCATCTGCAAATTCTCTCTGATGATTTTTCCATGTCGCCGCCGATCCCCACCGCACAATTTCCCCTTTTTCCTGCTACTGGCGTAACTAGCGATTTCGCGGTCGCTTTTGGACGCCGCAGATGAACTACTTAAATATTCATATCCCATCGTATCGAGGCTGTTTGACATGAGCAGTTCCGCCTTTAAGAAGGCACTCACGGCAACCGGCTATTTACTACCCGACGGCAAAGCTGCTCCGGGACTAGTGTTTGCAGGCCACGAGAAGGATGCTCGAGTTCGCCCTTTACTGTCTGCGAGTAGAACAGGGCTGAGTGCGGATGCCGTCTTCTCCGCTCAAAAAGCACCAACAGCAATATTCAAAGATGCGGGTAGCGAGCAACCTTCGGAAATTGATATCGGCCGTTGGCATGAGGCCGCTTGGAACCTCGGCCTGGCCCCATTGCTATGGATCGTTACTCCCACCGATATCCGTCTGTATGATTGCTTTGCTTCCCCGCAACGAGAAACTGATGGCCAAGTGACCGCTGCGCCGTTAGGTGTATTTGCGCTGGATGCTGAAGAGCGACTGAGTGAGCTTGACTCTATGTGTGGCCGCCACGCCACGGAAACCGGTGCTTTCTGGTCAAGCGACATCGGAAAGACAATTGATCGCCGGCATCGTGTTGATCGCGAGCTCCTTTCCGAAATCAAGGCATTGGAAGAGCATTTGACGCGCCTGCCCCCGGCCTACGGTCCGGCGTTGGAGGATGAGCGTGCAGAAGCACAAGCGGCGCGCGACTTTGCACAGCGCTTGATTGGCCGCTGTATCTTCACTTCATACCTGCTCGATCGCGCTATAGCCCAACCTTTTCTACCTGCAGGTATGCCTGCCCAGATCACCAGTATGTTCGCGACCGATGAGCGTGCGTTCGAGCTATTCGATTGGTTGCGCGCTACGTTCAATGGCGATTTGTTTCCGATGGATGACCCCGGGGCAGAGCACCATCGTTTGGGCGAGGCTCATCTAGCACTTTTACGCGATTTTACCGAAGGGTGTAGCCTTGTTTCCGGTCAAAGACGGCTGTTCCAGTTCCGTTACGATGTTATTCCCGTTGATCTGATAAGTTCGATTTATCAGCAGTTTGCACGCTCTAGCGCTGCCGACCAAGCAGATGATCAAGGACTTCACTACACTCCTATTGAGTTAGTGCATTTGACACTTGATCCAGTATTCGAGGCGCTGCCTGCCACTGCTCGCATCATAGATCCTACTTGTGGCTCTGGAGCCTTTCTGGTCGAGGCTTTCAGGCGTCTTGTGTGGAAAAACACACACGGCAAGCCTGCTAGCAGAGCGTTAGTGCGCGAAATACTTTATAAGCGCTTGTATGGCATTGATATAAACCGATCTGCGTTAGGTATTGCCGCATTTAGCCTTTATCTGGCGGCACTTGAATTAGACGACGAGCCGGTTTCGGATATTGCCGATCTGAAGTTTCATCGGTTAATAGGCAGCACATTGTTCGAGGCGGATACAGTACAAGATGAGCTGCCAACATTAATAACCGAACGCTATTTTGATGCGGTTGTCGGCAATCCCCCTTGGACATTTGTGCGCCAGGAGCAACCTCGCGCTAAACGCAGGCTGGGGAAAGAGGAAACGGCACGCCCACGTCGCAGCCCCGATCAGGAATTCTTGTGGGTAGCCTCGCGCCTGGCTGGAGAGCACGGCCGAATTGGCATGATAATGAAGGCATCGCCTTTCTTTTCAAAGGACCCATATGCCATCGATGCACGCCAGGCCCTGTTCAGTCATCTGACACCCGTTGCATTGGTCAACCTGTCTGCGCTGCGAAAGGAGGGATTATTTCCTGACGCGAGTGGGCCCGCTTTGTTGTTTTTTGCACGGTGCGCGCTGGCGGGTACAGAGAGCAGTTTGATGATCGGTTCTATTCCATGGACGCCAGACTTTAAACGCAACGGAGTATTTCATGTAGGGCCGGGTGAGTTCAGAAGCTTGCCGCTGAAACGAGCCTTGCAGACGCCCGCAATGTTAAAAGCTGCAACTTTCGGTACTGCGCGTGATGGCTGGCTGATCGAAAAATTAGAGCGTCGCTTTCCTACGTTGAATGAGTCTCTAAATAATGCAGGTTTGTTAAAGCTAGAAACTCGAGGCCAAGGTTTCCAAGTCAAGGGTGCTAATGCACTACCGGCACCTGATGAATACTATAAGCTTCGAGTGTTAACTGCAGATACTTTTACTCCGTTCCGGATCAAGTCTGACTCGTTGTCGGTATTTAAGCATCTGACGCTTCATCGATCACGTCGTCCCAGTATTTACAAAGGACCTTTAGTAGTTTGTCCAAAGGGAAGTGCTAATTATGGGGTGGAAGTTGGTCGTTACAGCGCTGCGGTCTGCACAAACGACGTACTGTATACCGAGAGTTTTTATGGTATTTCGTTTTCGGATAACGACGAGAAGTGGGCATATGTTCTCACGGCCATCCTCAACTCGAGCCTGACGACCTTTCAGTTGGCATTCGGCGGTGCCGCGTGGGGATTAGAGCGGCCGACGGTAGAACCGAACGATGTGTTGGCTATTCGAGTCCCTGACCTCAGAACAGCTGATAGCGCGGATTTGGCTGCAGTGGTAAAAGCTGAGCGTAACGCAGCTGCTAATCCAGATGACCCAGAGGCCCTAGAAGCACTCGATCAGGCGGTATTTGATCTATACGAGTTGGAACGTGATGAAACAGTGATCGCTCGTGAGAGTATTATTCGCGCTCGGATGCTTCTCCTTGAAGGTCGTGCGCAGCGTCTTGCATTCGTAAAGACGCCGGATGTTGCTGCGCTAACCGCTTATGCAGGCGAAGTCATACGGGTCGTTAATGCATTTCTTCGAGCAAAACGAGTACGCCATTTAGAGGCTGTGGTCTATTCGCGCAGAATCGCGGCCGGAAACATCGTTGATAGAATTCCCGGTATTACTGCCGTCAAGTTCATGATGGTGCCAGGTGTTGCAACAGATGAGCCAATCGTGCATTTAGGAGATAACACAGACATGGAACGGCTGGGTGCTGTGCTGCGTGGACAAAACAAATTAGATGTCCCTCCTTATTTAAATGAGCGTCGGCAACTACGCATGTACGGTGACAACGAATTGTTGGTTCTCAAGCCTTCCGAGGTTCGCTATTGGATGCGTACCACTGGACTCAATGACGCAGACGTCATTTTGGCGGACCATTGGATGAAGGATCGCCATGCAGTTCATTCCTGATACACCAGTGGGGCGCCCTTCACTTGATCTTTCAGAAGATGAAGTTGCGATTGTTTCAGATCTTCTGTGCCTCGGCTCTACGGAAGCCCACACATATGTGACGGCCGGTATGCTTGAAGTTCCTATCACCACATTGGTGAAAAAAGCAATGCGCCGAGTGAAACGTCAACTCTCGCTTACCAACATAGAAATCATGGGGGAGCATGAGCTATTAGACGTCGATAGTTCCTCGACAGATGTGCAGGGGCGAATTGATATTATTTTTAAGTTCCTACATCAGTTTGGTGATGAGGGAGCCTATGTCGGTGTTGAGTGCAAGCGCGTTGCTGATAACGAGCCTACGCTAAATCAACGTTATGTCACTCAAGGAGTCGATCGCTTCGCTTCTGGGAGGTATGCAGCAGGACACCATTGGGGTGTCATGCTCGGCTACGTCATCAAGCAGCCAACGGTCAGACTTGTAAAAAGTATCGACAAGCATTTACGCAAAGGTCATGGCGAGGCTGCTAGTTTGAATGCCACTCCCGTCCATCCTAATTGCCTAGATATGTACGCCAGCGTCTTACAGCAGGCTGGCTGCGCTCATCAGATCAGTCTGATGCATGTATTTGTCGACATGACGTCAGCCGCCAATACAGCATAAAAAATCAATTTTTTGAAATTTGTGCTTTTGATCCGAAGCCATGAATAGCTAAATCCATCAGCTAGCAGGCGCTCTGGAGTTAAAACTGGCCAATTGATGGCTGAGCGGTCTACAGCTTTCTAGTTACTGAATCGCTCTCAGTTTGCCATTTTCTACTGTCTGTATCGACGGCTCTGCAGCAGGAGGTTGCATGCCGGAAAGAGTGATCATATGTTTGAGTTCTTTTTTCCAAGGCGGACGGCTATCAACTGGATAGTTAGCCGGTAGTAATATCGCGTTGCTTCTTTTTGGTTATCCATTCTGTGATTCAGAAACCACGTGAGATGTTTTCGCTGCCAAGTCCACGGATTTTCTCGTCCCCAGTGCTCCGAAATTGCACTTTGGATAATCTTGGCCTGTTGAGTATGGCGCTGACGGGTAGCATCTGATCCGGTGAGTACGCCAGTCATGAACAACTCCATGTCGAAAGGCTTACTCATGTTCGACCCCCAATGTAAGCCGACACCACGTCGATGCGGCCGTGTCCGAGTTCATAGTTGATTTGTGCTCGGGCCTCCTGATCGAGGCATCGGTCGAGCTGGTAGCACCTGCCGCCGTTGATGGGCGCGAGATGTTGGGTGATTTGCTCATAGCGTTCGCACGCATAGGCCGCCCGTAACTCATGGAAGCCTTTGAGCTTTTGCTGATGGAGGATGTCTCGGGCAGGGCGGACGATTCCCCGTTGGAAATCGAGGTAGCTTTCATTCGGTGCAAGCAGGTTGCGGCTACCATTTGGCGAGACTTGAAAGGCGAATGCCAGTGCGTCGCGGATGTGCTCATCCATCATTATCCAGCGGGGGGCTGAGGCTCCCGAACGGCCGCCTTTGGTGCCATCTTGAATGTTGATCTTGCCGTAGTGTTCGGCCTCACGCTTTAGACGCGGAAGGTCGGCCAAAATCGCCTCGCGTAAGCGCATACCGGTGGCTCGCGCCAACTGCGCGATAGCCGCGGCGCGCGACTGCCGATGTCCGCAGAGCACGTCTACGACCCGCTTCACGTATTCGCGGTCTTGGCCTTGCGGCACCGAGCGACGAACACTGGAGCGCCGCATTCCCAACGCCTTGCTCGGACTCGGTACTTTCACATACTGATCACCGCGAAGCGCTGCCAGGGTCCGATTGACGCTGGACAATCGGTTTTGCGCAGTGGCGATGGCGAGATCGCTGCGTTCAACCAGGTGACGCAGATGCTCCGCGTAATCCAGCAAGGTCTGCCGATCAATCTGCCGTGCGTCATTAATTCCCGGGCCATCCTCCGACCGACACCAGCGTACAAACGCCAGCCACCGATCACTGTGTGCTTTGACCGTCCCGTAATGCCCGCCGCCAAACAGATCACGTAGCGCCTGTGGCCCGGCATAACTCAGTTGCCGGCCATAGCCAAAATTGCGCCCGTCACGTTTACCTACCAGTGCCATGATCAAATTCCTGTCGAAGCCAAATCTTTGAAGCTTTCCCCACGTCATCCCGCCAAGAATGTTGAGTGTTATCAGGGATCAAGGCCCCTGCGACCTGTGAGGGTTGTCCACTAACGCGGGACTGGCGGCTCTTTACGACCGGGAGCTTGGGCATCTCATGATCTGGCCTCCTGAGCACTTCCGAAGAAGCGGGCGGGTGGAGGCTGCGCTGGCTGACGAGACCAGCGCCGCGAGATCCTGAGTCGGGTGAAGGCAGTGATGCGATGACCGGGGCATACCTGACTGTCAGTCAGGTGCAGTCCATTCCGTGGGCTGCGGCACCATCATCTGCATTGCTGTTGCTAGCGGCTTCGGTGTTTGTCACGCCGATTGTCACGAGGGGGAATGCCGCAAAGCCTTTTACGAGTTGAGCTGTAGCAGCGTTAGGAGCGCCCGTCTCTTTCCGGGAGAAAGAGACGGGCGCAGGTTGGCGCAAGTAAATGGCCAAGCGGATAGGTTGCTGCAGGGCAGCTATGAAAGGGGATGAGTTGCCGCAGTGGGCACACTGATAAAAGTAGGCATCCATCACATCGCTGTGACCGTGCGAGCCGCCGGACGCTAATCGCACTTTGGGAGAACCACCACGGTGTGGCGTAGCCTTAAAGGTTCTGGCTACCTGGGTTGCTGTCAACGACAGCGCTTTGCCCGATCTTTTCTACGCCTGTGGATAATTCGGGTCAAGGCTCGAATTTTCGGTAGTTCTGGGGCTGTGGATGAAATTATCCACCGGTGGAAATCAGTGGTTTTCCACAGACAGTTGTGGGGGCTTTAGATTTTTTAAGTGAGGTCCATCCAAGCAGGGCGGCTTTGCAGCCCCGCTTGGATGGACCCGCGTGGAAGGGCGGACAACGGTGATCTCACAGGCTTACCCACGTTTGGATGCGCCACGGCTATTTTGTAGGGCTGTGATGTTGTCGCCGACTGGATGAGCGAATTCGTGGGGTGTCACATGCCCATGGCGGTTGGCGTCGATGTAGTTGCTCCACCACGCCATGATCAGCCTGCGCTGTTCGAGGAATTCGGCCTTGTGGATATACGCGGCACGTACACGGTTGCGTTCCTTGTGGCTCATTTGTCTTTCGATGGCTGCGTCGGTCCATAACCCGGACTCCAGTAGGGCGCTACAGGCCATGGTCCTGAAGCCGTGGCCGCACACGTCCTTGCTGGTGTCATAGCCGGCGTTGCGGAGCATGGTGTTCACCGTGTTCTCGGACATGGGCTTCCAGTACTTGTGGTCGCCCGGTAGCACCAACTCTGAAAAGCGACTCAGGCTGCGCAGGGTGCTCCAGTATTTCGATGACCTGCGGCGACAGCGGAACCATTTGAATGTCGCCGTTCATCTTGGTCCCACGTGTGGAGTTGCGTACCTCTTCAATCGGTGTGCACGTATCGGGGATTTCCCACATGGCGCGTTGAAGGTCGAACTCACTCCATCGAGCGAAGCGCAGTTCGCTGGAGCGGACGAATACATGCAACGTCAGCAGGACGGCGAGGCGCGTCAGCTCGCGGCCGTTGTAGTTGTCGATACGGTGTAGTAGTTCGGGTAGGCGGTTGAGGGAGAGGGCCGGGCGATGGACTGTGCGCGGCGCGTGAATCGAGCCTGCCAGATCCAGTGCAGGATTCATGGTGATCTGCCGAGCCCTTTTTGGCCCCGCGCATGATGGTGGATAAGTAGTTCTGTACCCGTAACGCCACATCCATGGTGCCGCGTTCCTTGATGCGCTGGGTGATCTCTAGCAGGTCATGGGTATCGAGTTCGGCGATGGGTCGTTGGCCGATCAGCGGGAAGACGTGGGTGCGCAGTCGGCTCATTACGGTTTTTGCGTGGCCTTCGGTCCAGCGACGGGACATGTCGGCGTGCCACTCCAGCGCAACGGTTTCGAAAAGCAGTGCCGCCCGCTGGGCTACGATCTTGGCCTTCTTCTTTTCTTCCATTGGGTCGAGGTTGTCGAGCAGCAACGCCTTGGCTTCGTCTCGCTTACATCGTGCGACGGAAAGGGTAACGATGGAATAATTGCCGATGATGAGCGTCCCTTCCTTGCCGCTGGGCTTGGTGTACTTCAAGCGCCAGGTCTTCACGCCATTGGGTTTGACGAAAAGGTACATGCCTCCGCCGTCGAACAGTTTGTAGGCGCGTTCGCGGGTTTTGGCCGTGCGGCATTGCAGGTCGCTGAGGGGGATCGCTAGACGTGGCATAGGGGGTACGCGCTCCTGACCGGGAAATCGCAGTACCCCTAACATACCCTCGGAGAAGGGGGATTTTGTTGGATCCCGACGGAGGGTCCTGGAACGAAAAAACCCGCCAAAACAGACTGTGTGAAAACCTAGCAATCTGCGCAGTGCTCGAAGAAAATGCTCCGTATCGAAAGATACGGAGCATTTTTCGTTATGGCTTACATCCAGGGACAGTCCCGCAGCCAGACCAGCCTGTTTCCGGTATCGCTGGAAGAGTTGATCCCCGAGGATCACCTCGTTCGCGTTATCGACCTTTACGTCTCCAAACTGGATCTGGTGCGACTAGGCTTTGATAAAGCACTTCCCAAAAGCACCGGCCGGCCTTCTTACGATCCAGCCGATCAGCTAAAACTTTACCTCTACGGTTATTTCCAGCGGATCCGTTCATCACGGCGCCTCGAAGCCGAGTGCCGGCGCAATATC
>NZ_FOAR01000064.1 GCF_900109755.1 Pseudomonas agarici
GACGGTTTGAATGCTGGCCGCTTCCGGCGATTCGTACATCACAACCTTTTCTTCAGGCATGACTTCGTCCTTCCGCTATAGCGGCTGACTTTGAAGGGGGAGGGGTTACAGAGAGGGGTTGAGGCGTTTCAGCTCGTCGAGGCAGGCGTTCCAGCCTCGAGCATAGAAACTTGGCCCAGATGGAGGAAGATCGCGGCGCTCAGGCATCACCACCGCTACCGGCGCTGGCTGCTCGGCGTAGAGCGGCACTATCTGGTGGACAACACGCGCTTTCAGAGAGCGCAGCCAGTTGTCATCGGTAATGGTCATCACTGCATCACGGTCGGCGCCAATTTCTACACGCGCTACCGGCTCGCCCTGGGGTTGGGCGGCTGGCTCTTCAAAGCACGCGGCGCAGCTGCCCGGATCTTGCCCTGGCTCATGCATCTTGCCGGTGTCGTTGCATGCCTTGCACGCGGGCGCATCCAGCAGGGCGCGCAGCTGCTCGCGGTCAATCAGTCGCAGGTCAAACACACTTACTTCAGTCGACGGGAACCATGCATAAGACAGGATTCGCTCCAGCAGCTCACGCGGCACGCCGCCAATCGTTTGGTTACTCATCGCCTTTACCCTCAACAACCAGCGTCTTGCCGCATGAGTGGCAGAACTCCATGCCGTTCTCACTTGGCAGACCTCCGTCAGTGAACTGCCATTCCTTGCCGCAGCCTGTGTGCCAGGAGAATCCGCCTTCTGACCAGGTGCAGGTGGATGGCTTGCCACCCTCTGCTGGCTTGAGTGGCGTATCGCAAAGCCCAAGCACCCACTCGATCCACTCCTTGCGCTGCCTGTACTGAGGTTCATCGTCGCCAGGCACGGTGATCTTGTGGGCCGGCCCGTAGTTGATTGACCGTACCGCGCTGACCAGCTCATCCCACCGCTCATCCGCTGCGGTCAGGCGCTGTTGCAGGGCTCGATTACGGGCCTCACACGCGTCGAACTGTTCGGCGATAACAAATATTTCGCCTTCTGTGTCGCGGATAAATTCATGTTGGTGGGGGGCGCAGACGCGGGCCTGCGCCTCTCCATCGTAAACACCGATGTACCACCTCTTAACCTCGCTCATACAGCCTCCCTCGTTACCAGATCATGGGCATTCACAACCGTCATGCCGAGGCGCTCGGCGATCAGGACTTCCAGGCGGGCGCCCTGCGACTTCTCCCAGTCCGGCAGCAGGGCGATAACACCGCACAGCCCGAGCCGCGTCAGGTCGTAGGCCATGTAGTCGGCCCGCTGGGCACCCTCGACGATGCCGTGGTCTGCTGGGTTCTCGACTTCGTAGCCCTGGGCGCGCAGTTGGTCGGCCACGGCGTTGAAGGCGGGGTAGTTGAAGTCGGCGATACCCGTCATGGGCCCGGCCACGTAGACGCGGTTGGCGCGGGCGGCCCGGAGGGTTACGCCAGGCTTGCTGGCGAGCTTCTTGCCGCGATCCAGGCCCATCGCGTAGGCGGCGTCCTGAAACACCATCAACTCATCAGAGAAGCGCTCGATCTTGCCGACGTACTGCTGGTGCAGCCG
>NZ_FOAR01000029.1:0-53377 GCF_900109755.1 Pseudomonas agarici
GTTTTTCCACAGGGCGATGTCGGCGGTCATGTTGACCTCTTGCGGCATCCAGTGGTTGGCGCAGCCGTCGAGGTACTTCTGCCAGGCCCAGTCGTACTTGAAGGGGACGAGCTGGTTGAGGTCGGCGCGGCAGTTGATCATGCGCTTTTCATCGACGGCGACCCGAGCCGAGGCGCCTTCGAGTTCGGCCAGGCCTTCGGCGACATCGAGGGCGTCGAGAGCGGCCTTGGCCCGGATGATCGCGGCGGAGTCGTTGGCGGTCACGGCACGGGCTTCGAGGGCGGCGGCACCGCCGGCGTTGTCCAGGCGGTCCATGTTGGCTTCGGTGGCATGGCCGGCGTTGGCGCCCTTGACCGTTACTTCGCCTTCTTCTTTGTCGAATTCGTCCCAGCTGAGCATCGGATATTCCTTGTATGAAGTGTGTGTAGACCCGATTCACTGCCTTCTCCCCAGGCAGGTAGGCACGCGTTTGCAACTCCCGGTCAACAGGATTCACAGCACAAGCAGGCATCGGAAAACCCTGGCGCTCCAGGGAAGTGAGCGGTGCCGTAGGAGTGGTATGGCACAGCATGTAGTGTTTTTATTTTAAGTGGGCACACTATATGGTGGTTTTATCGAAGGGTCAATCCAAGAGGCGGCGGTAGCGCTGGGCTATTGAAGCGATTGAGTTGTCTCTACGGCATGTGGTGCAGGATTCATGGCTGACAACACCGGTGTTGAGCACTTCCTATTTGGTATAGGGGTGATGCGAACGCCACGGCACAATACCGCACGCAGACTCTGCGCCTGGTTTCGGCGTGTAGCCGCTTGCCTTTGCTGGCATTTGTCAGCATGGTTTGCAAACCCTACGCGGTGCTCACTCCCCACACACAAGAGGAAGCGTGATGAGCTGGTCAGCCAAGCAATATTCGACCTTTGAAGCTGAACGTACCCGTCCCGTCCGCGATCTGGTCGCCGCGATTGCGACGAAGTCGGTGCAGGTGGCCGTCGACCTGGGCTGCGGTCCGGGCAATTCCACCGAGGTCCTGGCGCGGCGTTTTCCCGAGGCGCGGGTCACTGGCATGGACAGTTCCGAGGAGATGCTGGCCAGTGCCCGGCAACGTTTGCCCGAGCTGAATTTCGAACAGGCCGATATTGCGACCTGGGACCCTGAGCAAGCCTTCGATGTGATTCTGGCCAATGCCTCGCTGCAGTGGCTGGAGGATCACGCCACGCTTTATCCTCATCTGGTGAGCAAGCTCGTCGCCGGTGGCACTCTGGCGGTGCAGACCCCGGATAATATGCAGGAACCGTCCCACCGGCTGGCCCGCGAAGTGGCGGCGCACGGGCCGTGGACGGCCAAGATCGGCGCAGTTCGCCATCCGCCACGGCACGATGCGACTTTCTATTATGAGTTGCTGCGGCGGCACTGCGCGACAGTGGATGTCTGGTGTACCACTTACCACCATCCGCTAGCGGGTGGGCATGCGGCGGTCGTCGAGTGGTTCAAGGGCTCCGCTCTGCGACCGTACCTGGCGCTGCTGGACGAGGCGGAAAAGACCGCTTACCTGCAGCGTTACCTGGCGGCGATCAGCGAAGCCTATCCGGCGTCGGTTGATGGCACCGTGCTGTTGCCGTTCCCACGGTTGTTTGTGGTCGCGATGCGTTGATTGGCGTTGTCGCAAAAGAATCGGTGCAAGAGTGTCACACGTTGTGTCAAGATTGGTCATGACTCCTAGCGAACAAAGGCAAGGTAAGGCATGGATACGACTTCCCAGGGGCTGACGGTCGATGAGGCGGGTATCACCCGATGTTTCTGGCGTTCTTCCAAGCCCGAGTATGCCCGTTACCACGACGCGGAGTGGGGACGTCCCATCACCGACGATATTCTTCTGTTCGAGAAAATCTGCCTGGAGGGTTTTCAGGCAGGCATGGCCTGGATCACCATCCTGCGCAAGCGCGAGAACTTCCGCGCAGCCTTTGATCAATTCGATTTCAGGCGCGTGGCTCAGTACGGCGACGCGGACGTGGCCCGGCTGATGGATGACCCAAGCATCGTGCGTAATCGCAGCAAGATCCTCTCGACGATCAATAATGCCAAGCGTGCCTGCGAATTGGTGGATGAGACTGGATCGTTGGCGGCCTGGATGTGGTCGTTCGAGCCATCCGCGGATGAGCGGCCCGCCGTGGTGGACTTCGACTACTGGAACGCCAACCCGACCTCGCCGGCCTCCGTGCGCTTGTCCAAGGCCTTGAAGGCACGCGGCTGGACATTCATTGGTCCCACCACGATCTACGCCTTGATGCAGGCTACGGGCATGGTTAACGATCACCTTGCCGGCTGTGCCTGCCAGGCTGAAATCGAGCACCTGCGCCAGGCACTCAAGCGTCCCTGAATCGGCAGGCTTTCGCTCAGGGTCTGGCGGCCGAGGTAGCCGCCAGAAGAGCCCTGGCGGATCCGTTGATTCAGCTAACGACCCGGTAGCAAGGCTCATAGGCGGCGCCGCCCGGCAGTTTCATCCGGTGTTGCGCGACGAAGGCCTGGAGCAGTTTGTCCAACGGCTTCATGACCTCGGCATCGCCATGGATCTCGTAGGGACCATGCTCCTCGATCAGGCGAATGCCCTTGTCCTTGACATTACCGGCAACGATCCCGGAAAACGCTCGACGTAGGTCGGCCGCCAACTGATGGGCCGGTTGGTTGCGGTGCAGCTTCAGGCCGGCCATGTTGGCGTGGGTCGGATCGAATGGCCGCTGGAAACCTTCATCGATCTTCATCAGCCAATTGAAATGGAAAGCGTCGTTGCGCTCGCGGCGGAACTGCTTGACGGCCTTGAGACCTTGGGCCATTTGCCGGGCGACCTGTGCCGGATCGTCGATGATGATCTGGTAGTGCTGGTGCGCCGCTTCTCCCAGGGTCGCGCCGACAAAGGCGTGCAACTGTTGCAGGTAGGCTTGCGCACTTTTCGGTCCGGTGAGAATCACCGGGAACGGCAGGTCGCGGTTGTCCGGGTGCATCAAGATCCCCAGCAGGTAGAGGAACTCCTCGGCCGTACCGGCACCGCCCGGGAAGATGATAATGCCGTGGCCGACCCGCACGAACGCCTCCAGACGCTTCTCGATATCGGGCATGATCACCAGTTCGTTGACGATCGGATTCGGCGCCTCGGCGGCGATGATGCCCGGTTCGGTCAGGCCCAGGTAACGGCCCGTGGTGATGCGCTGTTTGGCGTGGGAAATGGTCGCGCCTTTCATCGGTCCTTTCATCACCCCGGGACCGCAGCCGGTGCAGATGTCCAGGCTGCGCAGGCCCAGTTCGTGGCCGACTTTCTTGGTGTACTGGTACTCCTCGCTGCTGATCGAATGGCCACCCCAACACACCACCATCTTCGGCTCCAGGCCGGGACGCAGGGTGCGGGCATTGCGTAGCAGGTGGAAAACGTAGTCGGTGATGCCCTGGGAGCTGTCCAGGTCGATGCGCTGGCTTTCCAGCTCGTTCTCGGTGTAGACGATATCGCGCAGGGCGCTGAAGAGCATTTCCCGGGTGCTGGCGATCATCTCGCCGTCGACGAAGGCGTCAGCCGGGGCGTTCAGCAGTTCCAGGCGCACACCACGGTCCTGCTGGTGAATGCGGATTTCGAAATCCTTGTAGGCTTCGAGGATCGTCTTGGCGTTGTCGACATGGGCGCCGGTATTCAGAATGGCCAGGGCGCACTGGCGGAATAAGGTATAGACACTGCCGGAACCGGCCTCGCTCAGTTGTTGCACTTCACGCTGGGAAAGGGTTTCAAGGCTGCCTTTTGGGCTGACTGAAGCATTGATTACAGATCGTTGGGTCATTCTCTATTCCATGAAAGCGATGCGACCGGGCGCCAAGGTGCCTGGGGCATCAGAAAGGCCGGCGTCAAGCGTGGTCTGACGCCGGGGGTGAGGCAAGGCGCGATCATGCGCTGCGTTGTATCGCCAGGCATTTCATCTGCGCCGGCAGGCCACTAGCATAGCTAAATCAGCCGTCAAGGTGTGTCTCTGCCATCCGAGGTACGTCGGCGATCGCGGGAGCGATCAGTGTCTGGACTTCGCCTTCGTTGCGCACCACATGCCCCATGTCACCCATCTACGTGTATTCGGCGTAAGCCCTGACACCGATAATCAGGCAGGCTCCTCTGGCGTGGATGGGCGCTAGAATGTTGCGCTCACGCTGCACAATCAAGATCCAGGCGATGCAAGGTCGGGGATTTTGCTTTCCCCGCGCGGGCCGCTGTTGTAAAAGCAGTGACGCATGGGCTTTTTGAACGTCTATGACTAGAATCCGCGACGCTGCAGTCGTCAGTGTCGATATCGGCCTAAGAGAAAAGAGGACCTTATGATCATCAAACCACGCGTTCGTGGCTTTATCTGTGTGACCACCCATCCGGTGGGCTGCGAAGCCAACGTCAAGCAACAGATTGACTACGTCACCCAGCAAGGCCCGGTCAATGATGGACCGAAGAACGTCCTGGTGCTCGGCGCGTCCACCGGTTATGGCCTGGCCGCGCGCATTACCGCCGCATTCGCTTGCGGCGCCAAGACCCTCGGGGTGTTTTTCGAGCGTGAAGGCGATGAAGGCAAGCTCGGTACCGCCGGCTGGTACAACAGCGCGGCGTTCCACAAGTTTGCCGATGCCGACGGCCTGTACGCCAAGAGCATCAACGGCGACGCCTTCTCCGACGAGGTCAAGCGCCTGACCATCGAAACCATCAAGCGCGACCTGGGCAAGATCGATCTGGTGGTCTACAGTCTGGCCGCGCCGCGCCGCACCGATCCAAAGACCGGCGAGGTCTACAGCTCGACACTCAAGCCGATCGGTCAATCGATCACCCAGCGGGGTCTGAACACCGACAAGGAAGAGGTCAACGTGACCACCTTGGCGCAAGCGACCCAGGAAGAAATCGACGGCACCGTCAAGGTCATGGGCGGCGAAGACTGGCAGTTGTGGATCGATGCCCTGGACGAAGCCGGCGTGCTGGCTGACGGCGCGAAAACCACCGCCTTCACCTACCTGGGCGAAAAGCTGACCCACGACATCTACTGGAACGGCTCCATTGGCGCGGCCAAGAAGGACCTGGACCAGAAAGTCCTGAAGATTCGCGAGCGTCTGGCGCCCAAGGGCGGCGACGCACGGGTATCGGTACTCAAGGCCGTGGTGACCCAGGCCAGTTCGGCGATCCCGATCATGCCGTTGTACCTGTCGCTGCTGTTCAAGGTGATGAAGGAGCAGGGCGTCCACGAAGGCTGCATCGAACAGGTCTATGGCTTGTACAAAGACAGCCTGTACTCGCCGACGCCGATTCTCGACGAAGACGGCCGCCTGCGTGCCGACTACAAGGAATTGGCCCCAGAAGTACAGAACCTGGTTGGCAAGCTGTGGGACCAGGTCACTAGCGAGAACCTCAACGAACTGACCGACTTCGCCGGCTACAAGGCCGAGTTCCTGCGTCTGTTCGGTTTCGGTGTCGAAGGCGTGGACTACGACGCGGACGTCAGCCCGGACGTGGCAATCGTCGACCTGATACAGGCCTGAAGCTATATGCCGACCTGCGGGCATCACGCAGGTCGGTGACCGCGGGTGATCGGAGGCGTCAGTTCAGGTGCCTCAGATCCACACGTCGCTGTGCTTGGCCACTTCATCGAGAGGCACGGTACGGCCCAGAGCGCCGCGAATGAATTTCTGGGCACGCTTCGCTGCCCGGTGGCCCCATGGATACCAAACGGAGCGGTCATGCTCAGGATTGGGCCATAGGCTGCACGGACTGAACGACGGAGGGTCTGTTAGACTCGCCGACTTTGAGACCGCGAGGTGTACCGATGAGCGAACCGATTCGCCTGACCCAGTACAGCCACGGCGCAGGCTGTGGTTGCAAGATTTCTCCCCAGGTGCTGGAAGTGATCCTCGCCGGCAGTGGCGCGCAGCACCTGGACCCGAAGCTTTGGGTCGGCAACGCCTCCCGCGACGACGCGGCGGTGTATGCAATTGACGAAGAACGCGGGGTGGTCTCGACCACTGACTTTTTCATGCCAATCGTCGACGATCCTTTCGACTTCGGCCGAATTGCCGCGACCAATGCCATCAGCGACATCTATGCCATGGGCGGTGACCCATTGATGGCCATCGCGATTCTTGGTTGGCCAGTGAATGTCCTGGCACCGGAGATTGCTCGCGAAGTGATCCGTGGCGGACGTGCAGTCTGTGACGCCGCCGGTATCCCGCTGGCCGGCGGGCACTCGATCGATGCCCCCGAGCCGATCTTCGGTCTGGCCGTTACCGGGCTGGTGGACAAGCGCCACATGAAACGCAACGACACCGCCACCGCCGGCTGCACCCTGTACCTGACCAAGCCCTTGGGGATCGGCGTGCTGACCACTGCGGAAAAGAAAGGCAAGCTGCGCAATGAGGACGTCGGCGTGGCCCGTGACTGGATGTGTACGTTGAACAAGCCCGGCAGCCGCTTCGGCAAGCTGGCGGGCGTGACCGCGATGACCGATGTCACCGGTTTCGGCCTGTTGGGGCATCTGGTGGAGATGGCCGACGGCAGTGGCCTCACCGCACGCATCGTCTATGAGCAGGTGCCGCGCCTGCCAGCGGTGGAGTACTACCTGGATCAAGGTTGTGTTCCCGGCGGCACGCTGCGCAATTTCGACAGCTATGCGAACAAAATCGGTCCCTTGCGTGAGCTGCATAAGCGCGTGTTGTGCGATCCGCAGACCAGCGGTGGCCTGCTGGTGGCGGTCACGGCCGAAGGTCAGGCGGAGTTTCTTGCCGTCGCCGCCGAACTGGGCCTGGCCCTGGAGCCCATCGGCCAGTTGGTAGAGCGACAGCACCACGCGGTAGAGGTGTGCTGATGCCCGGCGATATCACCGACTACCGCCAACTGTTTCTCAACGATGTACCGATGATGGATACCCGGGCACCGGTTGAATTTGCCAAGGGGGCTTTTCCCGGCGTGATCAACCTGCCGTTGATGACCGATCTGGAACGCCAGCGGGTCGGCACTTGCTACAAACAGCACGGTCAGCAGGCGGCCATTGTCCTCGGTCACCAGTTGGTGTCCGGCGATATCAAGGCAGCCCGGTTGCAGGCCTGGGTCGATTTCACCCAGGCCCATCCCGATGGTGTGTTGTATTGCTTGCGTGGCGGCTTGCGCTCGCAGATCGTCCAGCAGTGGCTCAAGGACGCCGGGATCGACTATCCGCGTGTGAGCGGCGGCTATAAGGCCATGCGCACCTTCCTGCTGCAGAGTGTCGAACAGGCGGTGGCGCAGGCTGATTTCCTGTTGCTGGGGGGCATGACCGGTACCGGCAAGACTGACGTGATCGTCCAACTGGACAACAGCCTGGACCTGGAAGGGCACGCCAATCATCGTGGCTCCAGTTTCGGCAAGCGCGCCACCGGGCAACCGTCCAATATCGACTTCGAAAGCCGTCTGGCCGTGGATCTGCTGAAAAAACGCGCAAGGGGCATCGAGCAGTTCGTGCTGGAAGATGAGAGCCGCATGGTCGGGCGCTGTGCTCTGCCGCTGGCGTTGTATCAGGGGATGCAGCGATTCTCCATGGTCTGGCTCGAAGACGGCTTGGAAAGTCGCGTCGAGCGAATCCTACGCGACTATGTGGTGCAGCTCTGCGCGGAGTTTATCGCGCTCCATGGGGAGCAGGGTTACCCGTTGTTTGCCGAGCGGCTGCTGGCGAGCCTGGACAATATCCACAAACGCCTGGGCGGCGAGCGCCATCGGCGCATACGCGGGTTGATGGCCGATGCCCTGGCGGAACAGGAGCGCAGTGGTAGCGTTGACTTGCACCGTGCCTGGATTTTGGGCCTGCTCAACGAATACTACGACCCGATGTATGCCTTCCAACGGGAAAACCAAGGCACACGAATCGAGTTTGCCGGCGAGCAGGCGGCGGTGCTGGAGTACCTCAGGGCTCGCAGGAACACCTGAGAGCCGAGGGCATGGTGCGTCAGAGAACCAGGACAGCCACCAGGCCACTGACGATCCCCACCAGCATCGTCAGCCCCGCCACGGTGATCAGGACCTGAGCATCGAAATCCCTACGCAGCATCAACAGCGACGGCAAGCTGATGCTCGGCAGGGTCATCAGCAGCGCGACGGCGGGAGCGGTGCCCAGGCCGAGAGTCATCATAGTCTGTACGATGGGAATCTCGGCGGCCGTCGGAATCACGAACAACGTACCGATGATCGCCAGTGGCACCAACCACAGCAGACCGTTGCCCATTGCCCCATCGATATGGGGAAACAGCCAGACCCGCGCGGCACCCAGCAGCAGGACCGCCAGGATATAGATCGGAATGGTGCTCCAGAACAGCTTCCAGAGAGTCTTGCCCCAGCGGGCAAAAAAGCCTTGAGTGTCCGCGTTGCTGGCTGCCGTCACCGCCTCCACAGCGGGTCCGGGCAACGTTTCAGGCCGTGAAATACGCTGGGCGATCAGCGACACCCCAAACACCAGCACCAGGCCGGCCACCAGACGGATCGCACTGAAGCCCCAGCCCAGCACAAAGCCCATGAACACCAGCGTGGCCGGGTTGAGCACCGGGTTGGCGATCCAGAATGCCAGTGCCGCGCCGACCGAAACATTCTGCCGGCGCATTCCCGCGGCCACCGGGGCCGCACAGCATGAGCACATCATGCCGGGCAGGGCGAACAGCCCGCCGCGCAGGGTCGAGCCGAAACTGGCGCTGCCGAACAGGCGCAACAACCAGTCCCGGGGAATCAGTACCTGCAGCAACGAGCCGAGAATCACCGCCAGGACAGCAGCTTTCCAGATCGCCAAAAAGTATACCTGGGCATAGGCTAACGCCGCCGTGACCGGCGAGTCTGGATTGTCGTTGATGATCGACGCGCCGATGCTGTGGCTGTCGGCGGCGACAAAGGCCTTGGCGTAGTAGGGCGACCACTTGACGTAGTACAGGCCGATGGCGGCAATGGCGAGAAACAGCAGCGGCTTCCACCAGAGCGACCAACCCCGAGCAGGGGCGGTGGAGGAGAGAGAAGTCATGAAGAGCAGTATCCGGAGGGGAATGAAAGGTTGATCGATGAATGATAACTCAGCCTGTGGCCGCAGCCAGCCTATGTCATGCCATGATTCTTGTGGGCGCCTGATTGCCGAAGTTGACAATCGTTCAGACGTGGCCCCGGAAGGGCGGTCGTCAGTTGCCGATCAGGTAAAGGCAGAACGACAGGGTCACCAACGATCCTAGTGTGGAAATCAGGATGACACTCGACACCACCGAGGCTTCGCGTTTGTAATACTCAGCCAGCATGAACGGCCCGGTGCCGGTGGGCAAGGCGCTCAGCAGCAGGGCCGAATGGGCCCACAGCGGTGGCAGGTGGAAGACCTTGAAGGCGAGGAACCAGGTCAGCAACGGGTGGACGATCAGCTTGATCAATACCAGCAGCACCACACCCTGGCGCGGCCCTTGTTGCTTGTGAGCGAGGAACAGACCGAGGGAAATCAGGGCGCAAGGGATAGTGGCGGCACCCAACAAGCCGAGGAACTTCTCGAACGGCGCCGGCAACGGCGCGCCGCCCCAGGCCCACAGCGCTCCGAGCAGCGGCGATACCACCAGCGGGTTTTTCGCCAGGGCTAGCAGCACCTTGAAGATAATCCGATGTATCTGGCGCTCGGTCTGCAGGCCGATCTCAATACACACCAGGGCTAGCCCGAACAGCACACAGACCACCAGTAGGGAAGCGATCAACGCCGGTTCCAGACCATCTTGGCCCAACACCATCACGCACAATGGGATGCCGATATAACCGGTATTGGCATAGGACGCACTGAGGGCGTCGATGCTCGCTTCAGCGAAATGTCCGGCCTTGCGCCAGCGCAGTAACAGGGTCAGGACAAACATCGCCAGCGTACTAAGGGTAAATGCCAAAACAAAGCCGGGGTGCCAGATCTGCTCCCAGGTGGAGGTCGCCGTGGCTTTGAACAACAAGGCCGGCAGGCACAGCCAGACCACCATGCGGTTGATTTCGGAGGCCGCATTAGGCCCCAGACGATTAGTGCGACGGCAGATGAAACCGACCAGGATCAGGGCAAAGATGGGCAGCAGAACGCTTAATACGGAAAACATTGAAGCCGGAGCCTTGGACATGCGCGAGGGGTGGGGAAGGGTAAAGGGGGATATCGTTAACTTGCAATATTTACCCGCGATATTTCATGAGAAAGACTGATGAGCCAAGGCGCATGAGTCGATCGCGCCAAGCAGGCGACGCGACCTCGTCGTGGTATCGCTGACCGAACCCTTGCGGGCCAGGAGTGCCCGCAGTCTGGATAGATTAACCAGCAAAACGAGTAAGGTTCATGTGATTAATACAGTCTTCGGCAAGAAGATTGCCGGGCTTATCTGTTGCTCACTATTGAGTGCACCATATTTATTTTTTTGTTGCCTTCGAATTTCATGATCGATGTTGTATTTGCTAGTTTGAATTTATTTTCTGCAGGATTGCAGAGGCGAATCAGAAGCCCCGATTATATTGTGTTTAAAAAATATAAGATGATCATGGTTTTGACAGCAATTAGCTAATGGAACGCCACCGCCTGCCAACTAGTTTGGTTTATAGCGAGCGATGATTAAATTTATCAATTGACGATGTTCGCACGAAGCCAGAGAAGTAATCTAACTGAATTAGTGTTTTTCTGATCAGTATGATCTTCGGACTTTCAGGGTAGTGTAGATTAGCACGAGCCATTTAGTCGAAAACTATTAAAAATAACGGTGTTGCTGGCTATTTTGTTTCATATAGTGGGGTTGGCGGTAGTGATTTAGTTAATAGGCTTTGCATTAGTATTGTCAAGCAGGGCTAATCAATGCCAAAAGAATAAAATCCTGTGTTTTAAGTGTCCAACAAGGAGTAGTGAAAATGGCGGCTAAAGAAAAAGATTTTTTCACGCAGGCTAATAATTTTATTGGAGCTGTTGCTTCCGGTGTGAATTCTCGCACGGGGTTGTACGGGGTGAGTTTGGAACTTGCCAAAATAACAGGTAATGACCTTCAAGGGCCGGACTTTTCACTGGCACTTAATTATTCTCCACTCAATACGGTTGATAGTGGATTTGGCATGGGTTTTCTTTCGGGAATCTCTTATTATGATACCCATCGAGGCATGCTTTTTCTTTCGACCGGAGATCAATATAAGGTTTATGAAGACAAAACCTCTGTAGTGGTTCAACAGCAAAAGTTGAAAAGTTTTATATTTAAAAAAATTAAAGAAAACAGCTATGCTATTTATTATAAAAATGGCGTTGTTGAGTATCTTAAAGGCGGCTCAGCCGGGCCAGGCTGGAAAACCCCGTATGAAATACACTCCGACACAGGAAAAATAATGTATCTGGAGTGGGAGTACCCCTCGCAAGGCCTATATGAAACTGCATTGCTTCAAATAGTTTATGACTCCTACGGTAGAGACAAACCTCTATTGTCGCTGAGAAACACTCCGGGCTCAAAACTCACCCTAAATATTTTGCCAGGAACCGCAGAGGGTTATCGTATCGAGTTGAATTTTCAGAATGGCTTGCTGGAGACCGTTTTAAATTATTGTATCGATATGAATAATCCACTGAAATGGGAATTTAGATATGAGTCAATGGAAGGCTGGGGGAGCTGGCTTGTCGAGGCGACTTACCCAGGTGGTACAAAAGAGACGGTAGATTATCTACTTGATGGCAATGCCTTTCCTGAGTCGGCAAATTTACCGAAACTTCCCTATGTTAGCCGTTTTATACGTCGTTTAAGTAATGGGGAAACAGACTCAGAAAGTTCTTATGGTTATTCTAAGACAAATTTCCTTGGTGCATTTTCTGGCTTGGTTTGGTCGGACAAAGTTGATAATTTATATGGTTTGCTGTCTGATTATCAATATTATACAGAAGAACATCAAAAAACGATTGATGGGGTTGTAGATATAAAATATACCTTCAATAGTTATCATTGTCAGATCAGTGAGGAGAAAACAAAAAATAGTTGTAAGCAAGAAATAAAGACTGAATATTATGCACAAATTGGTTTGTCATTTGATAAGCAGCCTGCCTTTTTTCAACTGCCAAAAGCAAGTCATGAAAAGTGGACTGATCCGCGAGGTAAAAAAGCAACTATCACGACCACTACAACATTTGATGAGTTTGCCAATCCAACGAGTAAGTCTGTCAAGGATGAATCTACAGGCCAGCTAATAGAACCTAGTGTTTCTTGGAGTTATTACCCCCCTGAAGGATTTTCAGACGTCAGCTCCGGTTCTGTCTGCCCTCCAGAGCCATCAGGTTTCAAACGGTTTGTTAAATCAATGACACAAGTGCCTTGTAGCCAAGACCAAGGTGAATTAAAACGTACCGTGCAATTTTCCTATAGTTTGCCCGATAAAACTAAACCCTCTGTAATATTAAAAAGCACTGAGACTCAATTTTATGGGGAGACTGAAAAGCTTATCAAACGAACCTTCTCCTATGACACCACGGAGCGAGAGTTAGGTAGGCTGCTTGCCATTGATGAGGAATGGTTCGCGAAGAAAAAAACGCTGAAAAGCCGGCATAGCTATAAATATAGCATCGCAGATGAAAAAATAACGAGTACGGACACTTTTGTATCCCACGACAATCAACAGCTAAAAACCTCTCAAGTATCGTCTCGCTTTACCGGTAGGGTTTTGTCCAACGTTGATGCTTATGGAAATACAAAAAATACGGATTACGATAAAGCCGGGCGCGTTATTAGAGAAGTAGAAGTCAGTGAATCAAACGATAAATTTAGTAGAGGACCTGAAAGAGTAAGAACCTATCAGTATTCCATTGAAAAAGATAAGTATAAGCCATTTAGCCTACTTGTGGTCGATTATGACGGTAGTAAATTTTTTCATGAGCTCGACAGTCTTGGTCGCCTTTTGTGCAAGAGAGTTCCCATTACCGGTAAGGAAAGTTCAAATAAAAGCCAGTGGCTGAAGATTTTAGAGTGTGAATATGCTTTTGGTCGTGAAACTATGACGACGAATTTTGATTATGTAATCAATGATGGTAGCGTTAATGACACTCTGAAAAACGAAATAAGGTGTTCTTATGACGACTGGGGGCGAGAGTGTAAACGAGCTTCAAATACTGGTGTGGAAGAGCTGGTAGCTTATGATCCGATTAATATGATCAGAACATGTGTCACTAAGTCGGGTAGTTTGGAAACGGCCAGGAAAGAAGAGGTTTTTAATCGCGCCGGCTTGCTTCTTGGTATATCCCTCATCGGTGTCGATTCAAAACCTATCAGCCGCCGTACATTGGTACGTGATGGCTGGAAGCGGCTGGTGAGTGATACAAACGCACTGGGCAACGTTCAAACCTACGCATACGATCACTTTGATAGGGTTGTGAAAATAACCAAGCCTGATGGCACTTTCATCGAAAAAGAATATGTGGATTTTGCTGCAGAGCCGCTGGTCACTAATGTGACGTTAAAAACCACGGCAGAAACTGCCAAGCAGGTGTACCCACACTCATTGTTAGATAGCGAAGGCCGCTCGCTTGGAACAAATGTATTTGACGGGCTGGGAAGGCTCACGCGAAGTTCAGTAGGTAGCCGTTCTTGGAGTTTGGTCTATGGTTCGCCCGCAGACAGAGAGCCCTCTACCATTGTCGATCCCAGCGGCACCAGTCGCTCTTTTACATATACCAACTTGTTTGGACGTAAGTCAGAAAGAGTTCAGGCTGTCGATATCACACAGCAATATTCATACTATCCGGAAAATGGGCTTATTAAAACAGCGTCCACTGCTGGGAGTGACATTCAACGAGAGTATTATCCTAGCGGCTACCTGAAATCAGAAAAGGTCACCACCGGCTCATCCACTTCTAAAACAACGAAATATACATGGACATTAAGGGGCGGGCCTAATAGCGTTATCGACGCCTGTGGGGTGTCGCAACAAAATACCTTTGATGAATATGGTCGAATAAAGGCCATGACCACCTCGGCAATTGATGTGTCGTTTACCTATGATGCTTTTAGTCGTCTGAATGGATGGAAGTCGACTGATAAAAAAAATATTCATAGTATGGAGACAAATCTTGATTTCGATGAAGTAGGTCGCGAAGTTTCGAGAGTTATAAAAGATAGTAAGTATGGCGTTCTGCAGATCAACCAGACCTGGTGGGCTGATAATAAACTTAAGAGCCGAAAAACCATCACTCCACAAAAAAATCTGACCAGTACAGTTCGTAATGAATTATTTGATTATGATAAAACAGGCAGATTGAAGAAATACAGCGCTACCGGCTGGCCCTTGGTATTAGATAAATATTCGAATTCTATTGTGGAGCAAAATTTCATCTTTGATCCTTATGATAATATCACATCAGTACAAAGCCTTTTTTCTGACAAAACAGAAAATAATGCTAGCTTCATCTATGGGAATGCCGACGATCCGTGTCAGTTAACGGAAGTTAATAATACCCACCCTAGTTATCCTGGTGTTTTGAAGTACGAATACAATGAACTGGGCGATCTTATCAAGGAGGGCGATAAGGTAACGCAGTACGACAATTTGGGCAGACTGCAAAGAAATGGCGAAAAAGAATATAGATATGATGCGTTTAATAAGTTGGCTAAAGTAGGTGATAGTAAGCTTTATTACATGGGAGGCCGGCTTAGTAATGAGATAAATGGAGATAAATGGAAAAGCTTTGTTAACTCAGTCGATGGCCATATGGTTGCTGAGCTGCATGATGACGCCGCATTACTTATCGGCACAGATAACAAATTAAGTGTTGTGTATGCGGGGGATAATAAGAACTCAGCTTGCCCTGTCTATACTCCATATGGAGGGAAAGTCAATAATAAATCTGATTTGAGTGCGATTGGCTATAACGGAGAATGGATAGATGCTGGACTAGACGGTTATAGCCTCGGGAATGGCTATCGTACATACTCTCCGGAACTCATGCGTTTCACTAGCCCAGATGGCCCCCAAAATAGTCCACTAGGTGTCGCCGGGATTAACGCTTATGCCTATTGTCACGATGATCCGATTAACTTTTCTGACCCTACAGGACAGATAAGTTGGAAAGGCTGGGTAGGAATGATCACCTCGGGGCTTGGTATCGGTTTGACTTTAATAACAGGTGGCCTCGCCATTGCAGCGGCCAGCGGTGTTCTGGCAACAGCTATTGCCATGGGTACTACAGGCGCTAGCCTGATTTCCGGAGTAAGTGCAATTGTCGCAAATGCTATTGGTGACAATTTACCCGAGGTAGCCAGGATATTGAGATGGGTCGCCTTGGGCACAGGAATGGTAGGCTTCTCTTTTGGCACTTCTGCTGTTGTCAGGGGGGTATCTTCCGCCGTGCGAGAGTTGGGTTTACGAACCACGCTTGGGACCATGGGGGTAGCGTCAAGAGTCAATCTTGGCTTAACGGCTACTAGCTACGTTAGTGGTACCATCAGCTATGGTAGCTTGATAGCAAAACGAATTCTGGATCAGACATCTGCCGCTGATAGTACCGCGAACACAGTTTTGTCAAACATTAGCTTTTATAGTGGCTTGGTAAGTGATGCGGCAAGTCTGGGTAACTTTGTATTGCCTAGAGTACTGCCGCGCTCTTATTCGTGGGATGTTGCCGAAATTCCCGTTATGGAAGAGTTTAATATGCGTGTGTTTTCACGCAGCTTTAGTTGGGATGCTCCACCTCCTAGTGGCAGCCCGCAACGAACAAGCGCCCTTATAAAACAGGTGCAGAATTTTTACGTGTTCCTTGCGATTCCAAGCAGGTTATAAAGTTACGCCACAATATAGTATTTATAAGTAACTGCGGCTAGTTTCTAATGCTGTAGAAAACGAGGTGTATTATGGTTGTTGCAGAAAGCAAACAGTGGGTACGTAACGGGCGCTTCTCTATATCGGCAATTAGAAGCGAGCTGCCTATATATAGCAATGGCTTGAATATGTTAAAGGTTTTGGTATATATCTCACCTCTTGATTCAAATGGAGATGCACTTAGCGAAAGCGATCTGCCTGACTCGGAGGTGCGGCAGAGCTTAAAGCTCATCGATTACGATGATAGTAAAGAGCTAATTAAGAGTTCTGACGACGACAGTCCTCCAACGGAGGAGGGATGGTACTATGCGGATCGCCCGAATGGATTCGATTCTATACCTAATATGGGCTTTCCTGATTCAGTAAAAGATGAGTTATATTCTCTTGAAGGCGCCGATGCTTCTGTAAGGGTTATTGATTTTTATGTGCATTGTTTGTTTCAGACAACGAGTCGTGCTAAGCGAGTTGCGGTTAAAGTAACGCTGCCTGGAAGTGGCCAGGTTTTTACCACTGCATTCGGCGGGACTCTCAGCTCTCATGTCGATTTTCGTACCATTAAGCCTAGAAATTATGGTAAAGACGATTGCGTAATTGAATACTCTCCCTGGAAAGAGTTAGACACCACTTGCGAAAGTTCTATCAATTCGGATGAGCGCCCCGCTTTCTATGCAAAACAGGCATTTATTAGACTTAAGGAAAATGACAAATCATTCATTAAGTCAAAAATAACCCCTGTGAATAGCGATGACGGTAAGGATCATAAAACCCCTGATGAGATAAAACAGTTGGAAAGGGTATTTTATAATCATGATCTGCAATGGCTTAGAAGGTATTGCTTGGGTAGCAGGCTGGTTTTTACTTATTATGTTTGGGACATAAATAAAGAAGAGGGAGATATTTTTGGAGAGGCACCAAATAGGTATAAACTACTTGGGCGAAGTTATAGATATTGCCTTGGAAAAATTAAATTTCCTATATCGCTCTCCCCTCAACGAGTATCCGGAAGCCTCCCGGTGGTGATCGTAAAGCAAACTCTATCCGGATCTTCTGGTCAGGCACAAAACTATCCTATTAATGTAGTGTTGTATGAGCAATACGGTAACGCCTGTCGGGTTAAGCTGAAGATGTTTGAAACGGATGTACCGGAAGCTCAAGTAGCACTAATAGATGTTTAGGTATTTAGCTGCCAGGTAAAATTTTTACCCTCATCATTTTTCGGCCCCATTTTGGGGTCGAAAAATGAGGTAGTTGTACTAAAGCCGAAGAAGCACTATATGATGGAAAACGCACGTATGAGCTAGGCGCTCCATCAACCACTGTTCCCATCAAAGTTTGTATCCACACCCACATCTAGGACTGGCTGTTCGGCGACCAACCGAGCCGTTCGACACAGGCCAGCGGATGACGCTAATTGAACAACAGTCTATCGCGCACCCAATTCAAACCCGGTTGGAAGCATTCACCGCAACAGCTACATCTCAGGTTGAATGCACAAGGGTTGATTGATTTGCAAGGGTGGATGATCGCCATCGCTGAAACACCCATGATAGGTTGGAGAAAAAGGGAGGCACTTACGTCGTGCGAGGCACCATTCGAAGGGCTACGACCAAGCGGCGCTAAACAACGGGTATTAGTTGTTTAGCGCCGATGACTTTTTTCGGTTGAATGGGGGGCGGGTGAAGTTTTTTGGAATTTGCTCTCGTGCATTCACAGCTAGCTTCTGGACAAGGTTGTCATTACATACGGCAGTGTACTCATCAAGCAAAAGTCATTCTGTTTTCTGCTTGATGAGTACGGATGTATGGCTGAGCGTAATGATATATGTCAATTCACTTGAGCGATAACACCATATTCTGAGTGTTACCTTCGCCACGAACGTACTCAAAATTGACCATTTTGTCGTCAGATTGCGGTACACCGTCGACTGCAACAATCTTCTTGTTCAACATAACGCTTTTATCGAATGCGCTACCGATACCGTAAAGAATGATTTTCCCTTTGCAATTTTTTTGAAGGTTGAATAAGCCTTCAGGGTATACTAATTTTTCGTTTTTAAAATCAAAGGGATAACCTCCAGAATAGGTCTGGAATGTTATATTTGCATTATCGGCAATTGAAAATTGTGCAGTAGTCGCGACGTCATAAAATGAGACGAGGTCAGTGACAAATGTCACAGATGCGTCATCGTTAACGGCTATTCCAATGTTCTTGCGTAAGATAATGTTTGTACTTTTTAATTTACCCCATGCTTTTTCACTGAATACCATACCGGTTTCGGCTAACGTTATAGTGCCTGTTGTCGCCTCCACATTCAGAGAGTAATGATCTGGTTGCGACAGAGGTTGTGACGAAGGTTGCGAGGATCTCGAAATATTATATTGACTGAATGTCAGTAGAATATCCTCCGCCCGGATTTTTGCAGTTGAGCAACCCATGACTTGCATTTTTTTAGTACTGGCGTAGTTGAGACATTCGACTTGATAAAGGCTGGTGCCTTTCAGCGTCAGATCGAGATGGATAGCCGCCGCCATACCAATCACCAAAGAGGCAGGACCACCCGCTTTGATAGTATTGAAATTCTTTGCTTCGAATGAAGAATCGCTAATGACAAATATCACCAACGGATGTGGGATCATTTTTGGAATGTATGGCCCAATAGAAAAATCAACGATATCTGTTGGCTGATTGGGCACTGCTCGCATGATAAGCGTGGAGTTGCTAAGATTAATCTCAGAAGGTGGGAGTGTAGCATCGAAGCTCCCTCCCCATTCTGACGATTCGCTAGAAAGTAATGTCAAGGTTCCGGCTGGAGGAGTCATCGAAAACGATTTTGCGGGGTCCTTATTAAAGGAAGGAAGACTGATTTCATTCGTCCCCGGTAGGCTGTAGTTTTGGTTTTCTTGGGGATTCCACGTAAACGATTCAAGCATGATGTACTCCTAGGTTTTTTCACAAGTGAGTATGATATGTTTGCTATGTAATTTTTAATTATTCTGTATACGGCATATTATCGGGAAGGTTCTTCAGTTTAATTTATGAAATTATAAAGCTCTAAGATGAAAGCGTTCATCTTTATAATGGGCTCCACCGGTGCCGATATTCGGTGTTTCAGCATTGGCGCCAATTCCATTTGTTATTGAAATAATTAGCGCTGCTCGGTAAGGGATACTATATATTTTTCCGCTTGCTGGATTTATTATTTTTATTAGTTTTAGAGTTTCGATCTATTCCCCTTCCACGATATCGTTATCGAATCCTCTGCGCACTGGCGAGAGCATTTCATTTCACTATAAAATTCTGGTTAGTACCCTAATTCAAGTTCGCATGCTAGAAGTGCATGGCGAGGCGCCGTGACCGGCCAGAGTCCGCGATGGCGAATACCGGTAGCGCTGGCCGGAGGGCTTATGACGCCAAATCTGACTGGTATATTTGCACTTCCCATGCGGTGTTAAGCGCAGGTATCGTGATGCCCATTGGCAATCTATCAACGATGCTTGCTCGTCTGCTTTGCCTTACCTTCTTGGTAGAACTCGTCACACAGACTACTAATGCAAAGGGTGTCGTTGGCTGAAGCGTACCTATCACCAACCAAGGAGATTGACCGCATGGGATATCATATCGATGGTAAATACCCTGGTCGTTCAAATTATTATCTCAGATATTGAAAATTTGCTTCAGCATCTTTAAGTTTTAGCTCCGTGGCCGTCGGTGCCAAATTGCCCGATAGGGCGGTGATTTAACCGCCTCGACGGAAGGAGATATCCCTCCTCGCATATTGCCAATTGGCACTTTTACCTACCTGATAATTTTTCGTTGTTTCCTCTCGTTGAGCTTCGCTGCCTGATTGCCCAGCTCTATTATTACATTTTTGTTACGCGATGCTCAGCCGCGTCAAAATTTTTGCGGAGATTTGTTGACGCCATTTATTGCCAACGGTATAACAAGATTTGTCCAGCATTTTATACTAAAGTCTAATGCTCTCGTAATAAGAATCATACTCGATTAGAATGATAAGAAGACGGGGCTAACCAGTTACAGAGCGAGGTTCGTTGCCAGGCGGCGCTGTTGATGGTTTTGTTTACGAGATGATAAAAACTGTACAGTTTCTAAAATTTGTACAGTAAAAATTGGTGCAAGGAGAGGTGCACAAACGAGAAGGAATTGTACAGCTAGGTAGAGTTTGTACAGGAGTGGTGATATGTACAGGGCAGGTACAAATAGTATCCCAAGTGGCAGGTAAGCACACAAGGAGGAAGGATTTGGCATATAAATTTTTTTGTCACGAACCCGTTCAGCTTTTTGGTATAGGTATTTAAACATGTGCCTGAGTTTAAGCACCTGAACTAAATTGAGGATGACCTTTGCATATAGCTGAAAAGTTATCAGTTCATGCAATAAGAACTATTCTGCTCCGGTTTTGAGTCAAAAGTTGCCAAATGGCCGAGGAGGGCAAATGTCGCGACTGAATAATGAGAAGTCTTGGGATTTTCACCGGGTCAACGTTCATTTAAGCGAATTGAATAAATTACATAGGCTTGCTCAGGAGGCTGTTGGATTCGACTATTTTTCTTTTACCCACAAGCTTCCATTGCCGGCCTCAGCTCCAATAGTTTACACCTTCAATAATTTTCCGGAGGAGTTCAATCGAGTTTACGACGAAAAACAATGCTGGAGAATTGACCCGGTCTTTAATTATCTAAACAGAGAGGATTTTACGATCTGGAGCCTCAGTTTAGATAAGAAAAATCCTGTGGCTAAGTTACTAGAGGATAACCAGGAAATTAAAGATGGGGTAACTTATCGGTTTCCTCAGTGTAATGGTTCTATCGCTAGTATTTCTTTTGCAGGGCCGCAGTCAGTTACAAAAATGTATGCCCAATCGATATTTTTCAAAGTGTATAATGTGTACAAAGCGGCACTCAATGTTTTGTTGGAGAAGCGACGAGTAACATATAATGTGTGTGGGAGGCTTTTGACAGCCCCGGAGCTACGAATACTCAGATTGTCGGCAGATGGCATGACTGCTGAGCAAATCGCGGTACATATTTTTTTAACTCAAAGCACTGTACAATTTCATATAAAAAATATAGTGTCGAAACTCTGCTGTAAAAACAAAGCTCAGGCGATCGCTAAAGCTGCACTAATGAGTATATTGTAAACTTATATTAGGGGGGATTTTTGCGCCAAATCGCCCCTATATATTGCAAGTCATAAATTTGCTATAATGCCTTAAGCTACTATTTTTTTTGGTAGAAGCAAAAGGATTTTGCATATGAGGCGAAATTATAAATACTATCCGTGCGAATTTATTCGGGCTGAAATTATAGATGGTTTATTTTATTGACAAAAAATAGAAATCTGCAATATAAAAGATGCAACGAGAGCGATTCAGTTAGATGATTAGGTACGATATTTTTATTGCATTATTATTCGTTGAAATAATATAGCTACGATATGCTTATGAAAAATGGTCGTGCTGCTTTGCAATCGGTCTACAGGCGATTTTGAGTTAAGGCTGTTTTTCACTGCAGCTCAGGAAAACTAGTAATTTTCATAGTTGTGCGTTAACTGCCAATGGGGATACACTGATACATAAAAATTGTGAGGGGCGTAAAGGTACGGCCATTTAAATGGCTTAGTGATAGTGACTAATTTGCGAGTGGTCCGTAGGGTTAGTTCGTTCAAATTCGGCTGCCGAAAATTCATGGCCAAGACGCTGTAACCAGTCATAGCCTGCTAGGACGAGAAACAGCCATGCAAGGCCAGGGGTTTGTGGCATCGAAACTGACTAACAGACTCACCATACAGGGCACCAGGTGGCTAGATATTATCTTGGATAATTATGAACAATAATAACGGATTGGCGACAAAAGGAATTAGTCATGGAAGACAACTTTGCTCGGCTAGGCAGATATAATAAATCCTGGGATTTTCACTGCGTTAAGTTGCACCTAACAAAGATCAACGAGATTCAAACTCTCGTGCGAGAAAGGTTAGGGTTCAATTATTTTGGTTTGCTAATGAGGCAACCGTTACCTGTTTCTTCTCCACCCTTGTATGCTTTCTGTAATTATCCGCGTGAGTTGGTAAAACTCTATTGTGAGCGTGAATTCTGGAGAATTGATCCGAGAATCAATTCGATAGGTGATCAGGATTACATGATATGGCATAGAATTTTTCGAAAAAAAACCCATATGTATGAGTTGCTTAGTCACTTCAATGAGATGAAGGATGGGGTTACTTATTGTTTTCCATTGCAGGATGGTTCTGTTGCATACATGTCGTTCGCAGGTGAAACTATGGTAACAGATGCGCAAGTGCAAGCCATGGCGGCAGATGCTTATCTGATTTGCAAAACAGCTATCGACATAGCTGAATTAGGAAAAAAAACAAAATATAAACTTGTCGCCAGTGACTTATCACCTCAGCAGCTTGGCATACTCCGCCTTACAGCCGACGGAATGACAGCACAACAAATCGCACGCGAAATTTTTCTCACCAAAGCTGCAGTTGATT
Organism: Pseudomonas agarici; assembly: GCF_900109755.1. GTDB lineage: Bacteria > Pseudomonadota > Gammaproteobacteria > Pseudomonadales > Pseudomonadaceae > Aquipseudomonas > Aquipseudomonas agarici. Next base: position 22,341 of record NZ_FOAR01000029.1, read on the forward strand.
ATCATTTAAAGATTATAAGCAAAAAAATGGCGTGTCATAACAAAACACAAATAATTGCAAAAGCCGCACTCATGAGTCTTTTATGATTGATTAGAAATTTAGCTAGCTTGGACTTTTTACTGAATCAAAATTATCTTTCTGTGAGGTGAGGTCAAGATAGTCATTGACAGATAAGTTTTCTAAGAGCGTCATTGCCGATAAAAAGATCATGGTCTAGTAGCCTGGTTGGTTAATATTTTATCTATTTCAAAAAATGCACTGTCTTCGCGGTGCTTTTGGGTAAACGAAATAACTACAAGGGCTACTAGTGTCTGTGCAGCTAGTTTTGTTCGTCAATTTCGGTACCACAAGCTGCTGTTCCTCCCATGTCGGATTGTGATTCGTTCCAGTGCTACGCAGTGAGTTATAGAGCTAAGTCGTTAATCTAGGCGCTTATCAGAGGAAATCGCAAATGGGGCGGCTCCTGAACTATAAGAAAAATCATATTCAGAATCAATAACCGTGGAGACTGAAATATTAGGTAATTTCATACTCATATCAATAGTGCTCTTTCTGAGTTTGCTGTCTCCGCCTATAAAATAGATGTATAGTAAATTATTCTCATCGTCGAGAATGATCGAAGGTGAACTAAATGCTCTGATTATGCTGCTCTCCGAAAGATTATATTTTTCAATGAAATCTCCTTCTTCGGCGTCGCCGGATTCAATTGCGTTAAAAAGGGCGCAATACAAATTGTTATTGTTGGTCCTATATAGAACTATATAGTTGTCCTGCCAGACTACCGCGCTAGGGCTGCCAGCGATCTCCAGGTCGTAGTCTTTTGGATTGCCAATTGTTTGACGAGTACAGTTAATCTGAAAGCTAGCGAGCTTTCCATTGGTATTGACATAGAAAACTCGTGGGCTATTTCCCGGTTGACCAACATATTGCGCAATAGATGGATAGCCAATGATGTCATAAGATTTTAGTTTTTTGTCCAGAGTGCTGAGGCTGGCGAGTTTCGGGGTGTTGTTTTCCCAGCCTAGAGAAGCCACGTTCAAGGTCCCGCGACTTTCTTGGTAAAACACATAAGAAGCTGATGATATATGAAATGGAACAATGGTTTCATGAGACGTAAAGTCTGTTTCGATTACAGTGCCTTCTTTGATTTCAATGAAGATAATTTTATTGAAAAAATTAACAATTCGATCTTCTCTGATAACCAAGTATATTTTTTCCTTGTATCTGATGCCGGTTGGATTGGCATATTTGCACTCTAGCTCAGTTGCTTTGATCTTTTTCGGTGGTGTCCATGCTGTCTGATCTATATTAGACCTAACTAAACTCCCATAATCCCGGTCGGATTTTAATTGGAGAAATATATAATGATAGCTCATTTGTGGGGCCTCTATAGGCTGATTTATAATTTGCTCTCTGTAAAGTCCTGAAATAGCTAAGTGGTGATAAATGACGTGATTGACTGTGATTATAATTTTACATTTAATCGCTGTAACTATTAATTTTTATAAATTTTTATGGATATGCTCACAAATTAGTGGGCGATAGTCGCTTTGGCCGAAGAAATGACACCTTTTCTTGGCCGGCATTTTTAGAGTGGGTGCTCGCCTTTTTCGGGCATTGATGCTGCAAATACGCTATCGAAACGATGACTCAAGCCACAGGAATCGCGGCTAGGTGTCATGGTCTCTCAGTTCAATTCACTAATATATGGCGTTCAGCTTCGGCACCTGCTCTTGCTTGGGGCTCGCACATCAAACGCGCGGTGGAGGTATTTGGAAATTTTTCATGAGTTTCCAGAAATCTATCAGAAATAGTAGCGAGGCTAAGTTCATCGTAGCGCATTATTGCTATATTTTTGTAGAAATAAGTCTGTTCGATATTTTAAGTGCTTGTGTTTCTAAATTATTACGCAATGAATCCTGTCGTAATCTATTAAATGGGAAGGGTAAGTTGTGACTACTAACGATGAGCATCCTCAGGATGCTGTTTGACTATGCTGCACTTAGTATTGATGTTTATCCTATGTTTTCTTATTTTGGCTCAATGGCAAATTGCGGCTAATTTGATATTTCAGGAGCTTCTGGAAGTTTAAAGAGGCTTTATGAGATGCTGGATAAGTTAATAAAAAATAGACTGAATTCAGTAAAAACAGCGCCCCAGCTTTTTTGATGAGTTTTCTGCCGTTAATGACAGCATTAATATTAACTGGGGACAATATTTCTCTGCATATGGCGCGTTAAAGCGTTTTTCTAGTGGAAACCAGCTACAATTTACGTTTCGAAGGATATAGCTACTAGAGTAAAAAGGACAAAGGATGTCATTGATTTCATTTGGTAGATCTTCGGGAGTTTGTTGATGAATATCAAGAAGGCTCGTTGTCGCTAACTGCCAAGCAGATTAGGGACTTAAAGCAAATATATGACAAACTCGCAAAGATCGATTATGAGGAAATAATACCGGCTTTTTACGTGGATGGTGCGGCAATGGCTTGCATAAGATACGAGCCTGTAAAAACCGCAAGTTTGAATTAGGCTGCGCCATAAATAAATCTGCTTTAGCGGAGTCGAAAGTAGACTCGCGGATTTTTCAGGTACTCGAGGGCAGGGGTAGATCGTGTTTGATGGCGTCAGCCGAATCCTGGAGGTTACTGCTCCAGCCGGGTAAGTCGCTCTTCCAGCTCAGCAATTCGTGCTTCCAGCTCTGCGATTCGCTCCGCCGACACACTGACGGAACTCCCGCGTTCAGAGCCCTGCTGGCGAGCGGCGATGATCGTTTCGATATCAACCGGGTCGCCCAGGGCGTGGGTGTAGCGATCTTCGCGCTGTCCGGCCTGGCGTGCAATCAACAGTGCCAGGCCGCGAGCGATCAGGCGCTCCAGCTGGTGCGCCACCTGCTCGGTGTCCTCGAATTCGTGCATTCGGCCGCTGCGGGTCAACAGTTCATTGACTGTCTGCGGTCCACGCAGGAACAACAGACCGAGCAATACCACCTGCGCTGGCACTAGCTCCAGCGCCTTGTCGATCCGATGCTCCCAGCGGTCGGCTCGGCTGCCCATCACCAGCCGAGTGAACCCCTGACCTTCAAGGGTGCGAAGGCCTTGTCCGACTTGGCCCTGACTGAGGTAGGTCACCGGTTCGCGGCTGGTTTTCTGGTTGCAGGCGAGGACCAGCGCATTGAGCGTCAGCGGATAGGTTTCCGGGTTGGTGGCCTGCTTTTCAATCAAGGAGCCGAGGATGCGGATTTCCGTGCTGGTCAGTCGTGATTGGTCGACGCAAGTCTCTTGCTCGGTGCTCATTGTGCTGTCCCCTCTGCGTTGAAAGGCCACTAGCCTAGGACTTCCCGGTGTAAAAAGACAAGCCGCCATGCCGCCGAGCCTGTCTATAATCGCGTGGTTTCATTCCTGCCATCTTCGCTGTGAGATTCTCATGACCATTTCCTTGTACGCCGCCTCCGTCCCAGTCTTCAAACAGATGCTCAGTGCCCTGAGCGATGTTCTGAACAAGGCGCAGGCCCACGCAACGAGCAAGAACATTGACCCAAGCGTATTTGTGCAAGCTCGTCTGGCTCCTGACATGTTCCCACTGGCGCGCCAAGTGCAGATCGCGGTCGATTTTGCCAAGGGCGTGTCTTCGCGTCTGGCGCAGATCGAGGTACCGTCCTACCCGGATACCGAAACCAGCTTCGCTGAACTGCAAGCGCTGATCAGCAAGGTATTGGCTCATCTGGACAGCATTAGTGCCGAGCAGATCGATGGCAACGAGGGCATTGAGATCGTAACCCGTCCGGGCACCCCGAAAGAGAAGCGCTTCAGCGGCCAGTCGTACCTGCTGAGCTATGCTCTGCCACACTTCTTCTTCCACGTGACCACGACCTACGCAATCCTGCGTCACAACGGCGTGGAAATCGGCAAGCGCGATTTTATCGGCGCTTAATGTAATCGCCCTGGGGCGCTTGGTACTGAAGTGCCTCGGGGTAATGCCGTGTGCTCGAAGATAGCGAGCTTATGAAGAATATAGCCCCGGTGGCGCGGAGCTTGTCCACGAAGGGCCCACGATTTCCCCGGGCGCGTGTCATGGCTTCCCTTCACAATATCCTTCAGCGACAGACCATGATTCGCGTTTTGTCATAAATGCTCTGTTACAATCGCTCCATCCTCACTTTTCCTCTTTTCAGCGAGCCTTCGGGCAGTCGCTGACGTTCTGGTTTGCGGAGTTATCCATGCTGTTACCCATTCTCCTGTTGTCGGCCGCCGGTTTTACCGTGCTGACCACCGAATTCGTCATTGTCGGGATCTTGCCCTCGATTGCTCGCGACTTGGAGATCAGCATTCCCCAGGCCGGTTTGTTGGTGACTCTGTTTGCCTTCACCGTGGCGACCTTTGGTCCGTTCCTGACCGCCTACTTTTCCCGCTTCGAACGGCGGCGCCTGTTCATTGCCATCCTGGTGATGTTCGGGTTGGCTAATACCGTGGCGGCGCTGGCTCCGAACATCTGGGTCATGGCGAGTGCCCGTTTGCTGCCGGCACTGGGATTGCCGGTGTTCTGGGCCCTTGCCAGTGAAACAGCAGTGGATATTGTCGGGCCGGATTATGCGGGCCGGGCGATTGAGCAGATCGGCCTGGGCATCGTTTGTGCCACGGTATTCGGTATCCCAGTGGGCACGTTGATCTCTGATGCGTGGGGCTGGCGCGTGGCTTTTTCGATCCTGGCGGTGGTGGCCTTGATCAAGGCCTTGTTGCTGTGGCGATACTTGCCCGCGACCCGTTTGCACCTGGAACAGGTGTCGCTACGCGCGCAGTTTGGGATACTGCGTCAGCCCTTGATGATCGGTCATGTGATGCTGTCGGTCCTGGTCTTCAGCGGCATGTTCACGGTCTACACCTACCTGGCGGATATTCTCGAGCGCCTGGCCGGTTTCAACGGCACCATCGTCGGTTGGTGTCTGATGGCATTCGGCGCGGTCGGGCTGATCGGCAACTCCTTGGGCGGGCGCCTGGTCGACCGCCATCCGTTGATTGCCTCGCTGGTGTTCTGCGCCTTTATGATCGGTGCGATGGTAGCGCTGGTGCCCAATATTCATTCCACGTTGGGCCTGACGGTGGCGCTAGGTGTTTGGGGGGTGACCCAGTCGGCGTTGTTCGTGGTTAGTCATGTCCGGCTGATGAAGGTTGCGCCGCGCGCGCCGGCCTTTGCCGCATCACTGAATATCGCCGGCGCCAACCTGGGAATCGGTCTGGGAGCCATAGTGGGTGGACGGGTGATCGACAGTGTGGGCTTGGGCAGCCTCGGTTTTGCTGCCGCCGGCTTTATCCTGTTGGCGATGGTGCTAAGCCTGATTCTGATCGGCGTCAAGTCGCGCATGGTGACTGCCTAGCGGCCTGTGTGGTGAGTTCTGTTAGGCAATTTCGGCAGTCACCACCCAACCCTGGCCTGCGTTGCCGTTGCCCGCCATAGCCCGGCTATGACTCGTCCCAGCGTCTCGGCCATGGACTGCCTAACCGTACAGGCCACTGAACAGCTCGCGCCGGGCGCCTTCGGTGATCGCCAGGATGCTCGGATGCTTGACCTTGCGCTCCACCGAGATCGCATAGAAGGATTCGCTCACTGCATCGGTTTGGCCCATCAGCTTGACGCCATACTGCTTGCACACTTCATCGGCGATGACACTCGGAGCGATAAAGAAGCCACTGCCGGATTGTCCGAAAGCCTGCATCAAGGCACTGTCGTCGAACTCTCCAACAATTTTCGGTTGGATCTTCTGTTCGGCAAGCCAACGCAATAACCGGCTGCGCACGACGGTTTCCTGACCGGGAATCAGTAGCGGCGCACCCTGCAGGCAGTTCGGGAAGGTGTCGCCGTAGCGTTGCGCCAGCGCCCTGGTAGCGAAAAAGCTGATCCCGCACTCACCCAGCTTCTGGCTGTAACCTTTGATATCCAAGTGGGTCGGCATCGGGCTATCGGAAATCACCAGGTCCAGGCGCTGGATGGCCAGGTCCGCCAGCAGGCGTTCGAGCTTATCTTCGCGGCAGGTAATTCGGATCGGTTCGTCCAGTTCCATAGTCGGGGCAATCAGTCGATAGACGATGGACTTGGGCACCACATCCGCCACTCCGACCCGAAAGAGCACCTGCTGTTCTTTGGGTTCTGCCCGCAGCATGGCCTCCAGCTCGTTGCCCAACTGAAACATCTGCTCGGCATAGGGTAGGGTCTGGCGGCCGGCCTCGGTCAGTTCGAGTTGGCGTCCGGCCTTGCGCAACAGCTCTACACCGAAGGTCTGTTCCAACAGGCTGATCTGGCCGCTGATGGTTTGTGGGGTCAGGTTCAGTTGTTCGCAGGCGCGCACGATGCTGCCGGTCTTGGCCACCACCCAAAAATAGTGCAGTTGTCGATAATTGAGCATTGCGATCATCACTTCGTAAAAACCGAAGTATAGCGCTTGAAAATACGAATTTTTCTGAAGTATTGCGCTCTCTACAATACAGCGCTATCGGCGAGCCAACTGAGAGGCGCGCCTGGGAACAATTAGTAGGAGCCCTGGATGAAACACCCTTCGATCATGACTACTTCGCTGCTGATGGCCACCTTGCTGCTGCTCGGTGGTTGCGACCAGGCGGAGAAAAGCGCCCAGCAACTGCTGGGCAAAGCGGCTGAAACGGCCAAGCAAGCCCTCGACGACACGCACAAGGCTGCCGACCAGGCTCTCAGTGAGGTGATCAAGGGATTGCCGCTCAACCCGTCGAAACCTGCGGAAGAGACTGAAAAGTCGTCCCAGGAAATCTAAGTCGCTTACCCGGAGCCAGGACTGAATCATGGAATACCTGTTGGAACTCGCTGTCAGCCCCACCGCCTGGATTGCCCTGGCGACGTTGATCGTCATGGAAGTCGTGCTGGGCATCGATAACCTGATCTTCATTTCGATCCTGACCAATAAGCTGCCCGCGCAGTTTCGCACCCAGGCGCGGCGAGTCGGTATCGGCATGGCACTGATCCTGCGCCTGGCCCTGCTTGGTACTATCGCCTATATCGTCAAGCTCACGGCACCGGTGATCGACGTGTTCGGCCAGGGGTTTTCGTGGAAGGACATGATCTTGATCGCCGGCGGCCTGTTCCTCGTCTGGAAAGCCACCACGGAGATTCATCACAGCATGGACCCACGAGCCAAGGAATCCGAGGACAAGAGCTCGCGGGTTGCCTTGGGTTTCGCCGCGGCTATCGGCCAGATCCTGATGCTCGACCTGGTCTTCTCGATCGACAGCATCATTACTGCGGTAGGCATGACCGAACACCTGCCGATCATGGTGATCGCGGTGGTGGTGGCGGTGGCCGTGATGTTGCTGGCTTCCGAGCCGCTGGCGAAGTTCATCAACGACAACCCGACTGTCGTGATGCTGGCCCTGGGTTTCCTGATCATGATCGGCATGACGCTGATTGCCGAAGGTTTTGGTGCCCATGTGCCCAAGGGTTATGTGTACGCCGCCATGACCTTTTCGGCGGTGATCGAGGGCCTGAACATGCTGGCTCGTCGTGCCCGGCAAAATCGCGAGGCGGTGGAGGCCTGATTCGCCTCCATAATCATCAAGGCCGTCTGGTTTCAGGCGGCTTTTGTGGGAAATCTCATTAGTGGGCGCTGACGGTGCGTCCCTGTGATGGGGCGGCTTCTTTCGGTTGCGAGGGCGCGGCCTGCGGGGGATGGCGCCGCGAGATTCTCAGGATTGCCCACAGCATGGCTGCCGCGACCGCCAGCCAACCCAGGATCAACAGTGTAACTGTCACGATAAGGCTCATCAGTGCCTCCTTCGCCCCGAAGGGCCGCTCACTTCGTTTCGCTTGAGGATTAGTCTAGCCGCTGGCATGTTTCAGGCTATTGACCAAAGGTCGTGTTCGCCCAGTCATTTCGTTCTATGGCATTAGATAAACTGTGATGAAAAGCTATACCTGCGCGTAAGCGGGACCTATGATCAAGACCCGAGCCGGGGCTGACCTTGCCTGGCACCTGATCAAGAGAGTGAAGATGTTTGAGGGATTGACCCATTTGCGCCCCATGCCATCCCGTCGATTGTTGATGGTGGGAGCTTTGTTGTTAGCCCTGGGCGGCTGTGCCGGCAGCGTCCAGCCGCCAATCCAGAATTTGCCGGAGCGTGTGGAGCTTAACGGGGTGCCGTTCTTCCGTGGCGAGGCTTATCAGGGCGGTCCGGGGGCGCTGGCCAGCATGCTTTCGCAGCAGGGCGTGAGCGTGACGCCGGGGCTTCTGGACAAGCCATTGAGGTTGCCGGGGGGCGAGGCGGATCTGCAGCGCAATATGCAGGTGCTGGCGCGCGAGTATGCAATGGTGGTCTATCCGCTGGACTCCGAGTTGCCGGCGTTGTTGACTCAGGTCGCGGCCGGCTATCCGGTGATGGTGCGATTCAATGAGGGGCGTTTCTGGTCCGAGCCGCGTTATGCCGTATTGGCTGGCTACAACCGGACCAAGCAGACGGTATTGTTGCGGGCGGGGATGAACCGTCGGATGCTGATGGATTTCGCCACCTTCACTTCGGCCTGGAAGAGTGCCGGTGGCTGGGCGGTGCTGATCCAGTCGCCGGCACAATTGCCGGCTCAAGTCGATCAACGGCGCTGGTTGCAAGCCGCCGATGAATTGGCCCGGGCAGGACAGGAGCAGGCGGCCGCCAAGGCGACCAAGGCCCTTGCCGGGCATTGATCGCTTGCCATGAGCGTTCCCACGTTTTCGCCTGGGAACGGTCGTTGGGCGCAGCGCCTTCAGACTCTTAAACCCCGAGTTTGTCCCGCATCGTGTAGTACCACGCCCCCAGTGCAGTAAACGGCGTGCGCAACAGCCGGCCACCGGGGAACGGATAATGCGGCAAGTCGGCAAAGGCATCGAAACGCTCGGCCTGTCCGCGCAGGGCTTCGGCCAGCACCTTGCCCGCCAGATGCGTATAGGTCACGCCATGGCCGCTGCAGCCCTGGGAGTAGTAGATGTTGTCACCCAGGCGACCCACCTGAGGCAGGCGCGACAAGGTCAGCAGGAAATTGCCGGTCCAGGCATAGTCGATCTTCACATGCTTGAGTTGCGGGAAGGCCTTGAGCATTTTCGGCCGGATGATCGCCTCGATATTCGCCGGATCCCGTGCGCCATAAACTACTCCTCCCCCGAAGATCAGGCGCTTGTCGCCGGAAAGACGGTAGTAGTCCAGCAGGTAGTTGCAATCCTCCACGCAGTAATCCTGCGGCAGCAACGACTTCGCCAGTTCTTCGTTCAGTGGCTCGGTGGCGATCACCTGGGTGCCGCACGGCATCGACTTAGCGGCCAGCTCCGGTACCAGGTTGCCCAGATAGGCGTTGCCCGCGACGATGATGAACCTGGCCCTGACCTTGCCTTGCGGCGTATGCACTTGCGGGTGGGCACCGCGCTCGATACGTACTGCCGGCGATTGCTCGTAGATCGTGCCGCCGAGGGATTCGACCGCCGCCGCCTCGCCCAGCGCCAGGTTGAGTGGATGGATATGGCCGCCGCTCATGTCGAGCATGCCCCCCAGATAGTGACCGCAATCGACCACTTCGCGGATACGGCGCCGATCCAGCAATTCCAACTGGGTATGTCCATAACGCTCCCAGAGTTTCTTCTGGGATTGGAGGTGGTCCATCTGTTTTGGGGTAATGGCCGCGAAGACGCCGCCGTCCTTCAGGTCGCACTGGATGTTGTACTTGGCGACTCGTTGCCGAATGATCCGGCCACCTTCAAAGGCCATCTGCCCGAGTAGTTGCGCCTGTTTGGTATTGACACTGCGTTCGATCACATCGATGTCACGGCTGTAGCTGTTGACGATTTGACCGCCGTTGCGGCCCGAGGCGCCAAAGCCGACCTTGGCGGCTTCCAGTACCGTGACCCGAAAACCGTTTTCCAGCAGGAATAGAGCACTGGAGAGGCCGGTATAGCCGGCGCCGATCACGCATACGTCGGTCTCGATATCGTCCTGGAGGGCCGGGCGCCCGGTAGCCGGATTGGCCGATGCGGCGTAATAGGACTGGGGGTAGGGGGTGTTCGCCATCCTGCAACCTCTGTTTTATATTTTTTACGAGTGGCCCGATCCTACCTCAGATGCAATACCCCCGCCAGCCACTCGAAACATCGGCGCTGTCGAAGGCAAAAATAAAAATTCGCTTATTCATAGACTTAGCGGCAAAAAGAGATTGACACACTTGCGCAAATCCGTAGAATGCCGCCTCACAGCAGGCACGTAGCTCAGTTGGTTAGAGCACCACCTTGACATGGTGGGGGTCGTTGGTTCGAGTCCAATCGCGCCTACCAGATAAAATCCGCTCTGCTGGGCGGTCTAGAAAGGCTCACCGAAAGGTGGGCCTTTTTTGTTGGTGTTGTCCCGTCCTGAATAAGGTTTATCTGTTTTTGATGATGAGCGACCTATTCGCTTTTTTATCCGGTTCTTGAAGACGCTTGCACGGAATCGTATCTCGGAATACTGTATGAATAATCAGTATAGAGATAGATCCCATGCAGCTTATCGCCAAGCTCGGCATCCTCGCCGACGCCGCCAAGTACGACGCTTCGTGCGCCAGCAGCGGCGCCCCCAAGCGCAGCTCCCGAGGTCGTGAAGGGATCGGTGCCACCGATGGCATGGGTATCTGTCATAGCTACACCCCCGATGGTCGCTGTGTTTCGTTGCTCAAGGTGCTACTGACCAACTTCTGCCTCTACGACTGCCAGTACTGCGTCAATCGCCGTTCCAGTAACGTGCCGAGGGCGCGTTTCACGCCGGAGGAGGTGGTGCGTCTGACCCTCGACTTCTATCGGCGCAACTGCATCAGCGGGCTGTTCCTGAGCTCGGGCATTATCCGATCGGCCGACTACACGATGGAACAGTTGGTGCGGGTGGCGCGGTTGCTGCGCGAGGAGCACCAGTTTCGGGGCTACATCCATCTCAAGACCATTCCCGACGCCGACCCGTTGTTGATCGAGGAGGCCGGGCGCCTGGCGGACCGCCTGAGCGTGAACATCGAGTTACCCACGGCGGCGGGCCTCAAGCTGTTGGCGCCGGAGAAGCAATTGACCACCATTCGTCAGGCTATGGGCACCATCCACCACGGCCAACAGGCGGTGGCCGGCGAGATCAAAGCGCCGCGCTTTACCCCGGCGGGGCAGAGCACCCAGATGATCGTCGGTGCCGATGCCAGCGACGACCGTACCATTCTGCGCAACGCCGAATCGCTCTATCAGGGGTATGGCTTGAGGCGCGTTTACTACTCGGCATTCAGTCCGATCCCCGACAGCCCCAGCAGCGTACCTCTCGCTGCGCCGCCATTGTTGCGTGAACATCGTTTGTACCAGGCCGACTTCCTCATGCGCGGTTATGGCTACAAGGCCAGCGAGCTGTTGACCCAATCCACCCACCTGGCGCTGGACATTGACCCTAAGCTCGCCTGGGCACTGGCTAATCGCGAGATCTTTCCGCTGGATGTGAACCGCGCCGAGCCGGCGTTGCTGGCACGTATTCCGGGGATTGGCCTGCGCAGCGTGCAACGCCTGGTGGCGCTGCGCCGTGAGCGACGTATCCGCTATGACGACCTGATCCAGCTGCGCTGCGTGTTGGACAAGGCCCGGCCCTTCATCGTCACCAGCGACTATCGACCGCCTCAGGCGCAGATGTGCAGCGGCCTGTTGCGGGCGCGCTTGCGCGAGCCCCAGGCACCGCTGCAGATGGGGTTGTGGGGATGATCGCGCTGGACTGTAATGACGACTTCGGCATCTGGCGCGATCAGGCGCGGGTACTGCTTGGCCACGGTATCGATCCGGTCGATGTGACTTGGGCGCAAGGTCCGATGGACGATCTGCTGGCCGTGCCGACACCGTTGCCAGAAGGCTGTGGGCTGTTTTTCGCACGAGTCCCGGCGACTTTGCTGGCCCAGCTCGAACAGGCTGGGCGCTATCGCGGTGAGCAGCGCTGGAACCTGCTCTACGAAGTGCTCTGGCGTGTCGCCCACGGCGATCGCACCGCCATGCTCGCTGGTGATCGTCTGGGCAGCGAGCTGCAGCGACGGATCCGGCAGGTCCGCCGCGAAGCCCATCATCTGCATGCCTTTGTGCGTTTCGTACCATTGCCTGAAGCACTCGCCGAACGGCTGCAACTGGATCTGGTGGCTTTCCACGAGCCGGCCCACGACATCCTCGAAAGCGCCAGTGGCCATTTCGCCGAGCGATTGGGGCGGCACCGTTGGCTGATTGCGACATCTCGTGACGCTATCCGTTTCGATGGGCAGGTGTTGGACTATCGACGCTGTTGTCCCGAGGAGTGGCGACAGTGGGCTCGCCATGCCGACGATCCGGGTGCCGAATTATGGCTAACCTACTACCGACACACCTTCAATCCGGCCCGGGTCAACCCCGATGCGATGCGCCAGCACCTGCCCGGACGTTTCTGGCGGCACCTGCCGGAAGGGCCGCTGATTCCACGGTTGGTGGGCCTGGCACGACAAGGCAAGCAGCGTGATGGGCAGGCGCAAGAAGTAGGGCAGCAGGGCGGCAAGCAGATTGCAGCCAGGGAGGGCAGGTGCGGGCGCTAGGACCGTGCGGTTTTTGGTTTGGCCCAATCGGGTGCAGGCGTTGCTGGAGAGTTCCGGCCCAGGTATTTCCCACGATCAGGAGAGCCTCACCGTTGCCCCGTCATAAACGATAGCGATTCTGGTTCGATAATCGGCGACAAAGCTGTAGGTAAGTTACTGAGCCTTTTTACGTTCAGTTGATCGTCTCTATAGAGCCTGGCAGGGCTTCCAGTCTCGTTGACGCCGGGCAACTGCCTGGGCGGTTTCTCCCACCAGCGCCTGGTAGACAGAGGGAGCGGTGGCGCCCTCGGTGCTGATCAACAACACCCGTGAGTGCTCATCGAGGCCAACCTGGGCCTTGAGCGCCGGAACTTTGATCAGGTGAATCAATCCGGCCAACCCGGCAACCGCCGACTCGCCGGCTATCAGCGGTGTGTCGCGGCGGCTGCCACGGGCCAGGATGCGCATTGCGTTGATTGCTTCATGGTCCTCGATGGTCAGGAAATGATCGATGGCCGGACGCAGGAATTTCCACGCCAGGGGTGAGGTTTCGCCGCAGGCCAATCCGGCCATCACCGAGTCCACCGAACCTTGGGTACGGCTGGCATGACCACTCAGGGCGCTCTGCAACAGGCAGTCGGCTTGTCGCGGCTCCACCACCGTCATATGCGGTCGAGCCTGTCCATGGTATTCCCAGAAGTAGCTGGCAATACCCGCGGCCAAACCACCGACCCCGCCTTGTAACAGTACATGGGTAAAGGCAGGTTGTTCGAGGCGCTGTTCGAGCACTTCGGCGGCAATGGTGCCGTAGCCCTGCATCACGTCGCGGGGGATCTCTTCGTACCCTTCATAGGACGTATCGGAAACGACCCACCAGCCGTTGAGGGTCGCCAACCTCGCGGCTTCTTCGACGGAGTCGTCATAGTGACCGCTGATACGCACGATCCGCGCGCCATAAGCGGCGATGGCGGTTTCCCGTTCGTGACTGACATTGGCATGCAACACGATGACGCAACGGCAACCGACACTTTGTGCCGCCGCAGCCAGGGCGCGTCCGTGATTGCCGTCGGTGGCGCTGATGACTGTGAAATCGGCCAGCGCGTCGCGATATTCGCCATTGAGTAAGCGGCGCACTTCGAAGTGCCTCGAGCTAAACTGCCCAAGCAGCAGACGCACCAGGGCGACCGGCGCGCCGAGGGCCTTGAAACTGCCCAGTTTGGAGCGTGCCGACTCATCCTTCACGTACAGTTGATCGATGCCCAGGCTGGCCGCCAGGTCCGGCAATTCGAACAACGGCGTAGGGCCTGGGTTCAACTGGCTCCAGTTGGCTAGCCAGGCACGGCTCTGGTGGGCCTGCTCGATGCTGAGAATCGCCTTCAGCTCATCGGGGTAGCGCTGGCGGCAGGCATTGTCATTGCTGATCAGCATTGCAGACTCCATAGGAGGGGGAAACGGAGGCAGGGTTTGCCGGCCATCAGCGGCTGACGGCGAGGCGCCGAGTCACGACATCGAGTAACACCTCGGCGCCTTTGAGCAGTTGCTCGTCGTCGGTGTGTTCCCGTGGGTTGTGGCTGATGCCGCCGCGGCTGGGAACGAAGATCATCGCCGCTGGGGCGATGCGGGCGATCATCTGCGCGTCATGCCCGGCACCGGAAGTCATGCGCCGCGACGAGAACCCCAGACGCCGGGCCGAGGTCTCGATTTCGTCCGCTAGCCCAGCATCGAAGACCACCGGTTGGAAGCGCACCAGTTGTTCACACTGGATGTGTACGCCTTCCTGCTCGGCGACGTGCCCAATGATCGTGTTCAAGCGTTGCTCGGCGGCCCGCAGACGAGCCTCGTCCGGATCGCGCAGGTCGATGGTGAAGGTCGCCTTGCGCGGGATCACGTTGATCACATCCGGTTCAAAACGCATGCAACCGACAGTCGCCAGGGTGGTGCCGGACGAGGCCTGGGCGAGATCGCGTAATTGGCTGACAAGGGTGCAGGCGGCCCAGCCGGCATCATGGCGCAGGCTGATCGGGGTGGTGCCGGCGTGGTTGGCGTTGCCCTGTACCGTGACCCGTTGCCAGGAAATGCCTTGCAGGTTCTCAACCACGCCGATCAGGGTATTTTCCGCCTCCAGGATCGGCCCTTGCTCGATGTGCAGTTCCAGGTACTCATGGGGCCTGATGGTGCCTGGCAACAATTGGCCGGCATAGCCGATACGGGCCAGTTCATCACCCAGGCGAGTGCCGTCGGTGCCTTGGGTCGACAGCGCGGCTTCGAGTGTCAGGCCACCGGCGTGCACCAGTGAACCCATCATGTCCGGCTGGTAGCGCACACCTTCTTCATTGCTGAAAGCAGCAATCACCAGCGGTCGGGCAGGGTATTGGCCGGCCTCGCGAAAGGCACGGGCCACCGCTAGCCCTGCCAGTACGCCGTAGCAACCATCCAGCGCGCCGGCGTTGGTCACGGTGTCAATATGCGAACCGACCATCAACGGTGCCAGCGGGGTGTCGTGTCGAGGTTGCAGGGTGCCGAAGATATTACCGATGCGGTCGATCTGCACCATGAGTTTCAGCTCGTTCATCCATTCGACCAACTGGTCGCGCCCAGCCTTTTCCGTATCGGAAAAAGCGATGCGTGTGCGTCCCCCGGCCTCATGATCGCGACCGATCTCACCAAGCGCCTCAATCTGTCGCAGGAGTTCGGCGCTGTTCAAGCGCAGGGCGGCGGGGAAGGTGGAACAGCTCATTGGCAACTCTCTTGTGTAGAGGTTTTGGGTATGAATGAAATAATATCTCGCCCTCTGCGCACTCTTTTCTTGATATTGAGGGTGTAGGCGATGGTTTTTTGCATCATGCAGAGGCTTTCATCAATCTTAATGCGAGGTGTACCGTGGGCCTGGATGAGTTCGACCGCCAACTGATCGCCGCGGTCCAGGAAGATGCGGGACTGTCCCAGAGCCAATTGGGCGAACGGGTCAATCTGTCCTCCGCCGCAGTCAATCGTCGGCTCAAGCGTCTGAGCCAGATCGGTGCCATCCGCAAGAGCGTTGCCCTGGTCGATCCTGTCGCGCTGGGCTATCCGCTGACGATCATTGCCGAGGTCGAGGTGGAAAGCGAGCGCCTGGATCTGCTGGATGCGATGAAGCGCGGCTTTGCCGATTGTCCTCAAGTCCAACAGTGCTACTACACGACCGGAGAATGGGATTTCGTGTTGATCCTGGCGGTCAGGAGCATGGAGCACTACACCGAGCTGACTCGGCGGTTGTTCTTCGAGAACAACAACGTCAAACGCTTCAAGACGCTGGTCTCCATGAGCAGCGTCAAGGTCGGCCTGCAAGTGCCGGTCGACGAGGTGTAGCGCTACGGCGCGGCTATCATCGACACTGCTCATCGACAGTACTGAAACACTTTTGATTGACTTGAATGTCGGCGCGTCGCCCATTCGACCCGATAATGCCGGACTACCCTCACTTCAGGCGTCTCCCTCATGTTCGAAATCAAGCCCTTCAATCCCGAGACCTATCGACAGCAGACCCGTCGCGCTACCCTGATCATCGCGGTGATTTTCGTCCTGCTGGCGATGCTGTTGTCTGGGTTGACAGTGATGCTGTTCGGCACCCCCGGTGGCGATAACTTGCGGCTCAACGCCGCTGGCGTGTTCGTGGCGGTCCTGCTGATGGCGGCGCTGATGCGCCAAGTGTTCTGGAAGCAGCCGTGGATGGCGGCGGCCGTCTACGGCTGGCAGCTCAAGCGCAGCCTGATGCGAATCACCAACGTCATGCACCGGGTGACGGCCAACGTGCAGGCGCATGATCCACTGGCAATGAAGCTGCTGCGCTTCTATCACCTGGGGTTGACCCAGATGCATCAGTTGGATGGCAACTCCAGCAGCCACGACCAGATGTTGCATGAGATCGAACAGCACAAGTCTGCTATGGAAGCGCTCGGACTCGACACCGAACAACTGGGCCTGGATCTGCGGTGGCTGGAATCGATCAACAAAACCGAGACGCGTTAACGCCCGCCGCGGGGCTTTCGCGACCTATACTCAAGGTATTCCAAGGCGTGCGGCCGACCGTGGCCGTGCCTGTTTCAAGGAGTGGCAAGCGTGAGCCGGCGTGGATGGATCGTCGCCTTGATCGTGGTGCTGGTCGGATGCACCGCCCATGAGCGTGCCCGACAGGTTCCAGCGGCGATCAGCCTCACCCCACAAACCTGGCAGCAAATCGACGTCGAGCTGGTGCTCGCTTCACAGGAGGCTACTCGCCAGGCTGAAGTCTATGCGCACGGCGCCATGAACCACTGGCGAACAAGGGTTTACCAGCAAACCGAGGAAAAATTCCTGCCCTGGTACAACAACTACTGGACCCAGGAGTGGCTGTCGATCAAGGTCGGTTGGTACAAGCTCAACGAGCGCGGCGAACCTGACCCATCGGCCATGCGCCTGGCGGCGTATCTGCAAGATCAATATCAACGGCGCGTGCTGGCGCCGGTCGCGGTAGAGATCGATCCCGAGGCGATTGTTGAACAATCGGCGCAATTCTATGTGGAACTGCTGGGGCATCAGGCGCAGGCCATCGCCCAGCGTTATGGTGTGCCACCAGAGCAATGGAGTCGACACCTCCATGCCATTCCCGCCCTATCACTGGGCCCGCCCTCAGCGCGCAATGCTTCCCTGTATCAGTTGCTGCAGGCCCAGCCCCTGAGCACACTGCCAGCCTATGGGGCATTGATCGAAAGGGTGCACGCCGCCGCCGGAAGCGTGTCAGACCAGCCGGGTGTCGGCATTTCGGCGGTGGCTAAGCAGACGCACGAGGAGCTTGAGGCTCAGTTTGCAGGCCGAGGCACCGTCGGTGCTGTCGCGGCGGCGGTGGGACGCGTGGCCGGGGCAATGATTTCCATCGGCATGGCAGGCGTCCGAGCGATGAGCCTGCAGAACAACCGGCCCAATACTGATGCGCAGATTCGCCAAACCCTGGGAGCGGCCTTCGACCAGGCCTGGCTCAAGTCGCTGAACAACCCCGGCACCGGGGTCATGGCTGGCGTCTATTATCTCTCGGCGCAGATCGAAGGCAACCTGGCGATTCCCGCCAGGGAACCGGTGTTACCCGAGCCGGTATCCTGGAAGTCTTCTCGCCCCTGAACAGCTGACGCCAACTCATCTCGACGTCTTCTATTAAGATAGACTCGGCGCCTACGTCGATACACATCATCAGGGATTCGAGTCTTTCATGTCCTCACGCCCACAACGCCCTCTCTGGCAGGTCTACCTGGTTTTCCTGGCACCCATGGTGCTGTCCAACTTCCTGCAGTCATTTTCCGGCACCCTCAACAGTATCTATATCGGGCAGATGCTCGGCACCCAAGCCCTGGCAGCGGTGTCCGGCATGTTCCCGGTGGTGTTCTTCTTCATTGCTTTGATCATCGGCCTGGGCGCCGGTGCCTCGGTACTGATCGGCCAGGCCTGGGGGGCGCGTGAGCCGCAAACCGTCAAGTCAGTTGTTGGCACGACGCTGGCGCTGGGTGCGTTGATCGGGCTGACGGCCGCGGTGCTCGGGAGTATCTTCGCCCGACCGGCGTTGCAGGGGCTTGGAACACCTGCCGATGTGCTGGACGATGCTGTCGGTTATGCGCAGATGATGATGCTGATCATGCCGTTGCTGCTGGTTTTTGTGCTGTTCACGCAGTTGCTGCGCGGGATCAGTGATACGGTATCGCCGCTGCTGGCGTTGCTGGTGTCTACCGGGGTCGGTTTGTTGCTGACTCCGGCGTTGATTCGCGGCTGGCTGGGGTTGCCGCAGATGGGTATTCGGAGCGCCGCATTGGCCGGCCTGGCGGGGACGGCTTGCGCCATGCTGTTCCTTGCGCTGCGCCTGCGGCACAAGAACAGCGTCATGGCTCCGGACCGCGCCCTGTTGACGGCAATGCGCCTGGATCGGGCGATCCTCGGCAAGGTCCTGCGCATCGGCTTGCCCACCGGACTGCAGATGATCGTGTTGTCGTTGTCCGAACTGGTGATTCTCTCGCTGGTCAACCGCCACGGTTCCCAAGCCACGGCGGCCTATGGTGCGGTCACGCAGATCGTCAACTATGTGCAGTTCCCGGCGCTGTCGATTGCTATCACTGCCTCGATTCTCGGTGCTCAGGCGATCGGTGCCGGGCGCCAGGAACGGATCGGTGCGATCCTACGTAGCGGCCTGTTGATCAACACCTGTCTGACCGGTGGCCTGATAGTTTTCGGCTATGGGCTTTCCCACTGGTTGCTGGGTCTGTTCATCACCGAGCCCTCCACTCAGGCGACTGCCGAGCATCTGCTGCATATCATGCTTTGGAGCCTGCTGGTGTTCGGTTACCAGGCTGTGATCGGCGGCGTCATGCGCGCCAGCGGCACGGTAATGGTGCCAGTTGTGATCATCATCTTCTGCATCCTTGGGATCGAATTGCCGGTGGCCTACCTGCTCGACGCCCACCTTGGCCTGGAAGGTGTGTGGATGGCATTTCCGGCGACGTATATCGGCATGTTGCTTTTGCAGGTGGCTTACTACCGGTTGGTATGGCGCCACAAGCGAATCGAGCGCTTGATCTGACCCTGAATGAGCCTGGTGGTATCTCTCTTAGGAGGGTATTGGAACCTCGCTCAAATGGCGCACGATGGCGTGACAGGGGCGCGGTGCCTGGCGTTTCTCACACCAAGGCACTAGCTGAGTGTTCATTGACAGGGATGCGTGCTGAACAACGTGGTGAGGCGGTTCTTCGTGATTGAGTCATTTGGTGCTAGACGAGCATTTTACGTTTGCATAGGCTGACGGCTTTTTTGCGGCAGGGGAACGTGTCTTGAATCGCGACACACTTGAGCGGAGCCAAATACCGGTCTACTTCGTCGCCGTGGTCATTGCGGCGTTGCTCGGACTGAAGGCGCCTGGTATCGCCCAGGGACTAAACGCCCTGGTAACACCGAGCATCGCGTTATTGATGTATGCAATGTTCCTGCAAATCCCCTTTCTCGATCTACGCCGTGGCCTCGGAGACCGGGACTTCATGGTGGCGTTGCTGCTAGCCAATTTCGTTTTGATTCCGCTGCTGGTCTGGGCCCTGAGCCGAGGCCTGGTGGCACATCCAGCGATTCTGACGGGGGCGCTGATGGTGCTACTGACACCCTGCATCGACTATGTGGTGGTGTTCACTCATATTGGCAAGGGTGACTCGCGGAGCATTCTGGCGGCCACGCCGATCCTCTTGTTGCTTCAGTTGATTTTGTTGCCGATTTACTTGGCTTTTATGCTGGGTAGCCAGGCCGGGGTGGTGATCTCCATCGACCCGTTTGTCGAGACATTTCTTGCACTGATCGTTGCGCCTCTGCTGTTGGCCGTGGCAACTTGCGCGCTGTCCCGGCGCTCACGGATCGTCAATGTCTGGAACGAGGCCTGGGCCTGGTTGCCGGTGCCGGCGATGGCGGCGGTCTTGCTGGTGGTGGTCGGTTCCCAGGTTACCTCGGTGGTGCGCGATATCGACCGGCTCGCGCCAGTGATTCCGGTGTATATCGGCTTCATGCTGCTGGCGCCGGTCATGGGGGCTCTGGCTTCGCGACTCTGTGGATTGCCGGCGAGCACCGCGCGCGCTGTCACCTTCAGTGCTTCGACGCGCAATTCCCTGGTGGTGCTGCCATTGGCCCTGGCGTTGCCCGAGGATATCCGCGGTCTGGCCGCCACCGCCGTGATCACCCAGACATTGCTCGAGCTGGTGGCACAGTTGATCTATATCCGCGTCATTCCGACACTGGTCTGGCGCAATCAGCCGCAAGGGCCGGCCAGCTGAGCGGATCACAGCTCCTCGATGGCCGCACGGATCTGATCGGCGACCGGTTGTTCCAGTGTGCTGTAGAGCTGTGCCAGGACCCGGCCGCTTTTCGAACGATAGACATGCGGCCCCGCCAGGGCCTCCAAGGCTTGGAAATGCTCTTGCAGATGGTCACAGTACTCACGGGTTTCGCAGACAAAGAACTGTCCGCCCTTGGGCGCAATACTCGGAAAGGCCACTTCCACCCGTTCCTTGTAGGTGTTGGGCAGCAGGCTCAGGGGCTTGCGCTTGGGATAGCTCACGGCACCGAAAGGGACACCGTTGGCTTTCAGGGCATTGAGTACCGTCTGGACGGTGGGCGTGGCATCGTTGCCACAGGCGACCAGGGGCAGGCCGGCGATTATCAATAAAAGGGCTTTCATCCTGACATTCCTTGTTTCATCACACGTTGCGCTTTCCATCAGCGGTTACTGACCGAAACGGCTAGGTGGATAGGGTGTTTTGTATTGAATATTGTGCAGGACTGTTGTTTCGATGGGTGTAGGCTTTGTCTCGATAATCTGTAATTGTTCTTTGAGTTGTTGTCGGTTGGGTCGGGTATAAAGCGCTATTGAATAAACAATCTTTATGCTGTCAGGCTACAGGCTGTCGGCGGCGGAAACCCAATAGGTTCAGGGCAGTTGATAGCAATAGATCACCTTGGTGAAAGGGCGGCTCGGGACCGTTTTACCCGTGCTGCACCCCAGCCCGTTTCAGCAATTGCTTGCAGCGTTCGGACAGATGCTCCACCCGTAAATGCTTGCCTGCCTTGGCATAACGCTCGCGCAGGCTCTTTAGCGCGGCAATCGCCGAGTAGTCGACGAAGCTTAGGTGGCGACAATCGAGTACCACCTTCTGTGGATCGTTGCTGGGATCGAACAGGTTCTGGAACGGCGTCGTCGAGGCAAAGAACAGTGTGCCATGCAAGCGGTACAGCTTGCTGCCGTCGGCTTCTTCATGGGTGTCGGCATACAACTCGCGGGCGTGCTGCCAGGCGAAGTTGAGCGCGGCTATCAGGATCCCGCACAAAACCGCCGTCGCCAGGTCGGTCAATACGGTGATCAGCGTGACGGCAATGATCACCAGTACATCGTTGAGCGGCACCTTGTTCAACACTCGCAACGAGGCCCAGGCGAAAGTCTGTTGGGACACCACGAACATCACCCCCACCAGCGCGGCCAGCGGGATGCGCTCGATCAACGGAGAGAGGAACAACACGAACAGCAGGATCATCACCCCAGCTACCACGCCGGATAAGCGGCCACGGCCACCGGAACTGAGGTTGATCACGGTCTGGCCGATCATGGCGCAACCGGCCATGCCGCCGAACAGGCCGGAGACCATATTGGCCGCGCCGAGCGCCACGCATTCGCGATCCGGATAGCTGCGGGTCTCGGTGATTTCGTCGGTGAGGTTGAGAGTCAGCAGGGTTTCCAGCAGGCCCACCAGCGCCATCAACAGCGCGTAGGGAGCGATGATATGCAGGGTTTCCAGATTCCACGGAATCTGCGGCAGCGTGGGGGCGGGTAGGCCACCGGCGATATGAGCCATGTCCCCCAGGGTGCGAGTCGGCAGGCCAAATAGGTAGACCAGCAGGCCGACTCCGAGGATCGCCACCAACGCCGGCGGTACCGCACGATTCAGGCGTGGCAGCAGGTAGACGATGGCCATGGTCAGCGCTACCAGCCCGAGCATCAATGCCAATGGCTCGCCGCTCAACCAACCATCCCCCACCTTGAATTGCTCCAGTTGGGCCAGGGCGATAATGATCGCCAGCCCGTTGACGAAGCCGAGCATCACCGAGTGCGGCACCATGCGCACCAGCTTGCCCAGGCGCAACAGGCCGAACGCAACCATGATCAAACCACCCAGCAGCACCGTTGCCAACAGGTATTGCGCGCCGTGCTGTACCACCAGCGCGACGATGACCACGGCCATGGACCCGGCGGCTCCGGAGATCATCCCCGGGCGTCCGCCGAACAGGGCGGTCAGGGTACAGATGATAAAAGCGCCGTACAGGCCCATCAGTGGGTTGAGGTGGGCGACGAGGGCAAAGGCGATGCATTCGGGCACCAGGGCAAAGGAGGTGGTGAGTCCGGCCAGGACATCAGCGCGTAGACGGGCGGGTTTCATGGTTTACCTGAAGTGGAAGCCAGCGGGGGCAAGCGAGGGCAGGGCGAAGAGCAAGGAATGGTACGCAAATACCGACGATGCGGCCAGTCCGGTACAACTGCGTTGTTGGCCGGTATGGCGAAAAAAATCGGGGATGGATACTAGTTGAATAGTCCTACAGCAGCTACTTTGTACAAGCCCGCGCAGGCAGGAGCCTGTGTTTCCAGCAAATAAAAGCAAGAGAGTCGGCTTATGAAGTTTGAACCCCTTTCGCGCTCGCTTCTGGCGATAGCGCTGATTTTGGCTGTTTCCCCTGTCCACGCCGCTTCCCAGACACCCGTCGCCGGGGAAAACGGCATGGTGGTTACGGCGCAGCATCTGGCGACTCATGTCGGTGTCGACGTACTCAAGGCCGGCGGCAACGCGGTTGATGCCGCCGTCGCGGTGGGTTATGCGCTGGCGGTGGTCTACCCGGCGGCGGGCAACCTCGGCGGTGGCGGTTTCATGACCGTGCAGTTGGCCGATGGCCGCAAGACCTTCCTCGATTTCCGCGAAAAAGCACCCCTGGCCGCCACCGCCAACATGTATCTGGACAAGGACGGTAATGTCATTCCGGACCTGAGTGCCAAAGGGCATCTGGCGGTCGCCGTGCCGGGTACCGTTTCAGGCATGGAGCTGGCGCTGGAAAAATACGGCACAAAAAAACGTGCTGAAGTTATCGCCCCGGCGATCAAGCTCGCCGAGCAAGGTTTTGTGCTGGAGCAGGGCGATATCGACCTGCTGCACACCGCTACCGCCGACTTCAAGAAGGATATCCACGACTCGGGCTCGATCTTCCTGAACAAGGGCGAGCCGATGCAGGTGGGTCAGAAACTGGTGCAGAAAGACCTGGCCAAGACGCTACGCGAGATCTCGGCCAAGGGCACCGATGGTTTTTACAAGGGCTGGGTCGCCAAGGCTATTGTCGATTCGAGCCAGGCCGGCAAGGGCATTATTACCCAGGTCGACCTCGACAAGTACAAGACCCGCGAACTGGCGCCCATCGAGTGCGATTATCGTGGCTATCATGTCGTCTCGGCTCCCCCACCCAGTTCGGGCGGGGTGGTGATCTGCCAGATTATGAATATCCTCGAAGGCTATCCGATGGACAAGCTGGGCTATCATTCGGCCCAGGGCCTGCACTATCAGATCGAGGCCATGCGTCACGCCTATGTCGACCGCAACAGCTATCTGGGCGATCCCGATTTCGTCAAGAACCCGGTAGCCCACCTGTTGGACAAGGGTTACGCCGAGAAGCTACGAGCCGCCATCGATCCGCACAAAGCCGGGATCTCCAAGGACATCAATCCAGGCGTGGCGCCCCATGAAGGTAACAACACCACCCATTACTCGATCATCGACAAATGGGGCAACGCGGTGTCAGTGACTTATACCCTCAACGGCTGGTTCGGTGCTGGCGTCATGGCGAGCAAGACCGGGATCCTCCTCAATGACGAGATGGACGACTTCACCTCCAAGGTCGGTGCGCCGAACATGTACGGTCTGGTCCAGGGCGAAGCGAACGCTATCGCTCCGGGCAAGACGCCACTGTCGTCGATGAGCCCGACCATCGTCACTAAGGACGGCAAGACCGTCATGGTGGTCGGTACTCCGGGTGGCAGTCGGATAATCACTGCGACCTTGTTGACTATCCTCAATGTCATTGACTATAAGATGAATATTCAGGAAGCGGTGGATGCGCCGCGTTTCCACCAGCAGTGGTTGCCGGAGGAAACCAATATCGAGGCCTTCGCACTAAGCCCGGACACGCAGAAGATTCTTGAAGGTTGGGGCCACAAGTTTGCCGGTCCCCAACCGTTGAATCACCTGGCGGCCATCCTGGTTGGCGCGCCTTCTCTCGACGGCAAGCCGGTGGGTAACAACCGCTTCTACGGGGCGAATGACCCTCGTCGCAATACCGGGCTGTCGCTGGGTTACTGAGTTCTGGCAAGTGGCGGGGCAGGTGCGTGCATTGCGAGTCTGTCCCGCTTAGTCGGAGTTGTTGGCGGTTCATGGTCGGGTTTGCGGGAAGATGATGATCTCGACATCCCTATTCTTATAGCGTTTTCCATCCACTGGCAGTAGCGCGAGTTCCTGTATTTCTTCAACATTCCTGACCCGCATGATCACGCCGACCGAGCTCTGTCTGCGTGCTTCATTCATCCACTGGCCGATGTCCTCGAAGGTGACGCGACGTCCCGTGGCGTCTGGATAATCCAGGCCGTATAGCATGAACCGCGGATCGAGGTTGGCATAGCCGGCCTGACCGGCGATCAGGCTGAAACTCATGAACAGCAACGCCGAGGCGAAACTCTTGGCTGATCTGGGCATAACGGGTTTCGTCGGGAATCCACAGGCCGTGAACATCGTGGGCAGCAGGTAGAACAACCCGAAGGCCAGTATCAATACCGGTAGCGACCAGCGCTTGAGTGTTGCGAGAGAGAGAGGAAAGCAGTGTGTGTTCATGAGCCGACCTTAGCGGTATATACCGCTTCAAGCGGTTTTAACCAAAGGTGAGAACTTGGCAACTCTGATGTTCGGTGATCAAGTTGCTCAGCAATCGAGTTGTTTAATAGTGAAGTGTGACAGGCCTTTGACGAACGCTCGCCCACGGGCACTCAAGTCCGGTTGCCCACTGGATAAGGTGGCCGTGGCGAGTGCAGTGGATCGGTTTCAGACGATGAGAATTGTTTTAAGAAAAGTTGTTAAAAAAGTGCATTCACACTACGGCTTGTTGCATTTTTTAGGCGTTTAAAGTTGCAAAATATTTATTGCATGCCGTTCATTTTTTTGTTGCCGAGAGTGGTTTGCCAATTCTCCGCATTGATGACTCCGAGCATTTTCAACTGACCATCGGCGCCCACGGAAACAAGGATCGAACTGGTGTATTCGCTTTTCACCTCATGCCGATAACCCAACTCTTTTTCGAGGTCATCAATACAACCGCTGTGGGTCACCAGCACCAGATTGCGATGTGCTGCCTTGTGCGCGACTGCGTCCCGGCCCAGGGCCGGCCCGCAGCTCAGCAGCCAGTCAGCGCTGATCGCGGTTTTGCCGAACATTGCTTGTGCGGTTTGAGTGGTCCGGGTGGTCGGACTGCTCAGCACATCGGTATTGTCCATGCCGACAGCCTGGAAGGCTTGGCCCACGTCGACCGCGGAGCGGCTGCCCAGTCGGGTAATGCCATCCTCGGGACCCAGGCACGCATGGCTTGAACGATCGCAGCGCTCGGCATGGCGTACCAATACGATAATGTCACCAGCCTTCCAGTGAGCATAAACGCTGGCGCTGCTCATCGGGTCGTTGAGCGCCAGGTCGAGGTGCGATTTGGGCCACAAGGCAAAGCCGGTCATGAGCAACGCCATAAGTGCTATAGCACCTGCCAGAAACATAGGCTTGAACCGGCATTGAATGACCGGTCGCATGACATCAGGGATAACCACAAACTCACCCTCTGGCAATTCAGAAAAGGCGTATTTGCAAACCCGCCCGGAAAATGACAATGACCATCACGCAATATCCAATGGATGTTGCGTGGTAGTAATTTACGAAGGCGCAAGTGGGAGCGAAGTGAAAGCGTTGTGAAAAATTTGGAAGTCCGTCAATCCCCATATTTCCGTTGTCTTTTGCAGCGTGTGGAAACATTTTGGCAGGGGATTGCGGCGGTTGACGCACTGAGGGAAGGGTTATTCGCCGCGGATATATTGCTCGAGCTGACGAATCAGGTCGGCCTGTTCGGTGATAGCCTCTTTGACCAGGTCGCCTATGGACAGCAGGCCGATCAATTGGCCTTCTTCGACCACCGGCAGATGGCGCAGGTGTTTATCGGTCATGAGGGCCATGCAGGTCTCGACACTCTGGTGGGAGTCCACGGTGATGACCGGTGCGTTCATGATCTCGCCGACCTGAGTGGAGACCGAGCTGAGTCCTTTGAGGATCACCTTGCGCGCATAGTCCCGCTCGCTGATGATGCCGAGCACCTCGCCGTTTTTGCCGATCACCGGCAGGGCACCGATGTTTTTCTCGGCCATCTTGATCAGCGCCTCGAACACCGTGTGGTCGTTGTGGATTGTGTAGACTTCCTGATGCTGGCTACCCTTGAGCTTCAGCAGTTCTGCAACGGTTTTCATGGATGGCTCTCCCGTGCGGCTCTCGTGCGGTGGCTATGACACGGCCACACTCCATCGCGACCGTTCTTACAGAATCGTAGACGGATCCCGCGAGGACGATGCAGAAAGCAGCCTATAGGCGCTGAAAAAAGTCGTGGCCCGATCTTTTCGCTGCTCATTGAGCCAAGCCTCAATCGACAGCCTGCAAGGGGATAAAGCGGTAGTGACCCGTGCCCGATGAGGTAATTTCAGCCCCGTGGGCAAGCAGTACCTGGGTGCTGTGCATATCCGCCAGTTGAAAAGCCCATTGCTGTTGTGGGTGCTCGCCCGCCTGATCCGCTGCCGTCTGCTCGATAGCGGCCAGGAACGCGTCCATATCGGGCAGATAAGTGGCAAAGCCGTTGCCCTTGAGGGCGGTAGTAGCGATACCGAGGCGGACACAGATTGCCGCCTTGGCCGCGATATCCTCGCGGTCGGCCTGGCGCGAGCGGTCAATCAGTTCGGCCAGTTCCTGGTCCACCAATTTCCCGCCGGCAATCAGGACCGAGCCTTGTTCCCACGATTGCGGCGGACAATCCTTATGGTCGATACGCAACCTGATATGCGGGTTGATCTCCGCCGGATAAATACGGCAGACCAGCGGTCGCCGTTCGTAGATACCGCAACGATTGTCGACATCGAGGTGGCGACACGGCCCGTTGTTGTAGGCCGCGAACGTCACCGCTAACCATGCTTGGATCGTTCCACTGGTGATCAGCACGGAACGGCGGTGGGCGTGCTCGAACTGCTCCTCGGCCACGCCATGACCGTTTTCCAGGAATGCCTCCAGCAGCACGATGACTGTACCGCCATCCACGGCCCATTGGCGGGACTCCTCAAGGGTCAATGGAACGTAATGATCGTTACAGCACTTGCCGCAGCCCACGCAGGAAAATCGTGTGTTGATCAACTCGCTACCTCATCCAATTCTTTTTTTGAACCGACGCGCGCGTGCCGGCACCCGTGATTGCACGGGGTTTTGCCTGTGGAGGGTGTGATATTACATTTCGTTACAGGCGGACTGAAATAAACTTCAGGCGCCGCTGTTCAGATGCTGTGCCGGCTGCGCCGAAACTGCCCCGGAGGCAGGCCTTGGGTGGCCTTGAAGCGACGCGAGAAGTAAGCGTCGTCGGCGAATCCGCACAGTTGGGCAATCTGGCTCACCGGTCGCTCGCTGTTGAGCAGGTAAGTGCGCGCCAGGTGCATGCGACGCTCCAGGACCAACTCCGAGAAGGTGTTACCGGTTTCCTTGCGCAACAGGTGCGTCAGGTAGTTGGGCGACAGAAAGGCCGCTTCGGCGGTGTCTTTAAGGTTCAGTGTCGGGTCGGCGATATGCTCGCGCAGGTAGCTCGATACCCGCGCCAACGCATCCCGTCGCCCACGCCGCGCCGCCCTGTTCGCTGATAGGGTCAGCAGTTCATCGGCATACAGGCTACAAACCTTGCCGGTCAGTTGCACAGGCAGCCCTTGAGTGCCTGGCGAGTGCCGAGATCGCGGCCCCGATCCAGTTCGCGCATTTTCTCCAACAACGCCTGGACCTCGGCAAAGTCGTGGTCGGCGAGGATGAAATCCAGGTGCTCCTGATGCTGAAACGGCGACAACTGCGGTAGGTCATGAATGGAAAGATCCTCCAGGTCCAACGGATCGCAGTCCAGGTGAGGCAGAAAAAACGCCTGGGAAAAATTGATCAGGACAAAGTTGCTCTCTTGCGGGTGCGGAATCAGGTGCAGACGATGGGGCAGGATAAAGGCCAATGCCTGGCGCGGATAAGGCCGGATGGCGCCGCCGATGTGTTGCACGGTATCGCCCCCGAGATTGATCTGGATCTGGAAGTAGTCATGCCGGTGCGGGGTGACAATGGCTGGCCGGGCCTGTTTGTCACGAATATAGAAATCCGTGCGGTCGCTACGTTGTTGCATGCCGTAGGTGCGCACACGTGAAGGGATCGACATCGACACGGTCCTGGATGGCGGAAGCGGGATGTCGTCATTTTAGGCTTTGTACGAAATGTTTTCGAGCGAGGACCTGCTTGCATCGCAGCGCGGGCGGGTGCAGATCACATAGGCTACCAGTCCTCGATCAGGGCTAGTGGCCTGTGTGGTGAGTTCTATTAGCCAATTTCGAATGCCAGAAACCCATGGCCGACGTTGCTGTTCCTCGCCATATCCCGGCTATGACTCGTCACAGCGCCTTGGTCATGGACTTCTGGCATTTGAACTTAAGCTAATAAACTCACCGTACAGGTCACTAGCCGATGGTCAACTCGAAGCTGGCGATGCCCTCGATTCCGGCGTTGACCCGGTCGCCTGGTAGCAACGGGCCGACGCCCGCCGGTGTGCCGGTGAAGATCAGGTCGCCAGGCTGCAGTCCGACCGAGTGCGATACATGGCTGATCACATCGCGGACCGACCAGATCTGGTCCGTCAGGTCGCCGCGTTGGCGCTCGACATCGTTGACCTTTAGCCAGATGGCCCCGCTGTCTGGGTGCCCCAGTGCCGTGGCGCGGCGCAAGGCGGTGCAGGGTGCCGACTCGTCGAAGCCCTTGGCCCAGTCCCATGGCCGGCCGAGCTTCTTGGCTTGGGCCTGGATGTCCCGACGGGTCAGGTCGAGGCCGACGCCGTAGCCCCAGACATGGCGAAGAGCGTCGGCCGGATCGATTCCGGTACCGCCTTCACCGATGGCTACCACCAGTTCGATTTCGTGGTGCAAGTCCTGAGTCAGTGGCGGGTAAGTGATCACGCCAGTTGCCGGCACCACCGCATCGGCGGGTTTCATGAAAAAGAACGGCGGCTCGCGGTCAGGGTCATGGCCCATTTCCCGAGCATGTTCGGAGTAGTTGCGACCGACACAGAACACCCGGCGGATGGGGAAACGTGTCGATTCGCCTTCGACGGCCATGGAAGGGGTGGGATGGGGGGTGAATACATAGTCGCTCATGCGGGTTTTCCTCGTGGAAGTCTGGCCGTGGGTGATTGGTCACGACTCAAGTGTGGGGCAGCAGGAGCGGCGTAAATTGGACAAATCCAACAAGCTTCTGGACTTTCCCAGGCAGTCATACTTCTGTGAGAGGCGCAAAGTGTGGCGATCAAGGAGTATTGACTGAAGAATTATGGCGATAAGGCGTTTGGTGGAACGCCGCCTCGCCGCGTTGAGCGGCGAAGCAGCTACCAAACCAATTGCCCCGGTTTGACTGATGCCGCGAATTTTCTGGTTTCAGGGGCACTTCGACCCAGCATGGGTAAGCCCATTCGCCACAACATTCGGAGTGAGCGGCTAGGCGCTCTTCGCCAAGGCTTGGTGGAAAGCCCATTTGGCCTTCAGCGCTTGTAGGACGTCGCTTATGAAATCCTTGTCCGCTGCCGCTTTCTTGCCAACGTAGCCCTGGCCGCGACGGTACATCTTGAGGTAGGCGAACAGTTCGGAGCGGGCCTGGGTAAAGGCGTGCTCGTCGGTGTAGGGTGAGCGGGCGTCGAGTCTTACATCCCCGGCCCGGTTAATCCAGAGGATATGATCGTCGTGGCTGTCTTTGCGCGAGGCGAATAGTCGAGCCAGTTCATCGATAGTCGGTTGATTGTTCAGATTCATGTTAAAGCCCCTTTGACCACTCGTTAATCTGTCTGGTTTACGTGTGCATCATTGCCAAGACGGCGAATTGCTGCGATGCCATGCGCGGACAATCGTGTCCGTGAAGCATGGCGCCGGCCCTGGGCGTGATTCATGTAGTGACTAAAAAATGCCGCTACATGGCGTTTCAACGAGACGAAGCGGCAGCGCAATCCTTGAACGGCGCCGACCACAGCAACGGAGTCAGCCACAAGCATTTTGAGGACGTTAGGCCGGTGCTTCTCGCCCGTTTGGACGATCACGACAGGTCAGCTTCATCAATCTGCCTTGTGGGCAGTACAGATCCGGAACAGCTCGACGGCTTGTCGAGCTTGTTGTAACAACCACTTTTGCAACGCTCCCGATCAGGGAGACGAGCTCATCATGCAAGTGCGGAAAGCAGGCGTCAATCGTTTTGTAGTGAATATTTTATAGCACTACATATTGCTGATCCAACACTTCTTGTAACACTGAAAAGGGACCAAGTAGGCGAAATATGACCATGTGGTCTTGGTTCTTCAGGAAGTACGTGCCGGTCGCGCCTTTTTCCCAGAACTCATTGCGCCCTCCTGAAAATAGACCGGAAGGTGTAAAGCTTATTCAGGACGGGACAAAAGCACGAAAAAAAACCCGGCTGACAAGGCCGGGCTTTGGGTTGGATGTTGCGGTAAAGCCACTCATGCATGGTTTTCGATCAAACGATCGGAGCCACCTTCAGCCATGCGGTTTTCGATCAAACGATCGGAGCCACCTTC
>NZ_FOAR01000029.1:53502-73959 GCF_900109755.1 Pseudomonas agarici
TCGGAGCCACCTTCAGCCATGCGGTTTTCGATCAGGCGATCCGACCCGCCTTCAGCAACGGCTTGCTGAGTGTGGTTAACCATGGGTTGAGCCGAGGATGCAGCGAAAACGTTGACTGCCAGTACCGAAAAAGCGAGGCCGAGGAAGAGTTGGCGTTTCATGGTGGTTTGCTCCGGGTGTTATGTGTTTGGTATGGAGCTAAGGTTACGCTGTTGGATTTTTAAGAGAACTTCATTGGGTTGATGATGATCATCGATGACAATGATGGAGGCGCCGGCATAAGGAGCCTACCGGCGGATCGGGAAAGAAATGAATAGCAAGGTGTTCGCGGCATGCGGCGCAATCTCCGTATCGGCGATCAAGCCGGCTATCTGTTCACCGCCCGGTCCCCCGGGCGGCTTGAGTCAGAGGCCAGTGGATCAGAGGGTGTGGATCAGAGATGGGTGGATTCGGCGACTCGCTCCAGTCCGACCTTTCTGACCAGCGCCTGGGTCAGTTCGTCGATGCTGGCGAACAGTTGCGCCGCGCTGAATCCCCATCGCGGATGGACAATATAGAACTTGCCCGTGTCTCTGTCGGTGCGGATGATCGTCGTGGCCAGGGATCGATCCCTGGAGCGATTGATCAGCACAGATCCTTGTGGAGCCGTGTCGACGGTGAACATGCCGGCACGGCTGAGTTGCGGATGGGTGTCGAGCCTGGGCTGACGCATGTAGGTGACATCGCTGAGTTCGACCACCTGTCTCATCCTGGCCTGCTTGAGCCCCCATATCAGGTCCTCGATGCTTCTGTACTTGACTCCACGAATGTCGCCGAACAACGAGTCCTGGACATGAAACACCGCATAGGGGCTCCCTGAAGTGTCGGCAAGCTGGCTGCGTACCACCGGTATCTCCTTCGGAACCAGCAGGCGTGAGCTGTAAGGGTCGACCGGTCGGAAGACGACATTGTACTGATCGCCTTGTTGTTCGATCAGAAAATCCCCAGCCTGAGTCAGCAACCCTCTGTGAGGCTTCGGTACCTGCGGCAGCGCTTGGGGCGCGACATTCACTTCCAGCTTGGCATCGGCTCGGACCCACTGAATATCCGGCCCATATATGCCATTGGTGAATTCTCCTGGATCACGCAGAACGCGCAGCGGCAAGGGTTGCCCGCCGATATCGACGGCTCGCAGGTTCACTGCCCCTAACAGCTCGGCTAGGCCCGGCTCGCCGCGCACGGCAGCGGCGTGTGAGTCTTGGGTCAGGGCGATCCAGCGATGCAGGTCCTGTTGCAATTGGTCCGTATTGATGACCTGTCGGGCATAGTATTTCAGGGTGCTGGCCCGATTCGGGGTGTAGCTGCCCATGCCTTGGCGGTAGCTCGGGCCACAGTCGAGCGCCTGGACGCGAATGCCAAAACGCCGTGCCTGGCGAATCACCTCCTGCAGGGTATTTGGGCCGTGGTGATCGATCCCTTGAGCGATATCCTGCATCTCCAGCGTGTTCGTCAGGCGTTGGGACATGACGCCGGTGCGATGGAAGTCATCGAGATGGACTTGATCGAAGTCCCTCAGGAGGTTTTCCAGGTAAAGGGTCTTGACCCGGTGCTCCGTGGCGAGCGAGCGCATGTTGTCGATCAGGAGCTTGCGACCCGCCTTTGCCCGGTAGGCTGCACTGAGGACGATGCCGTTGCCGGTCTGGTAACCACGTTCGATTAGTTGTGCCGCCGTCCCTGCTTCCAGTAGGTCGGACGCCAGTGTCCGGGGAACAGAGGCCGGGCGCTCGGCGAAAAAAGACTGAGCGTCTTCAAGCAAGCGTTGCGAAACCTGATGAAGTTGACTCGCAGCCAGGCGCTCCGACGCCGAGGCATTCGGGACCCACCAATTGCGATCAAGCCGCCGACTGAACGTGCGAATCAGATCTTCGAGCGTACCGCGATGGATGGCTTCGATTTCATAGCGCATGGCACCGACCGAATCAGGCGCACCGCCTGCCAGGCGCCCTCTGGGCAAGGGCTGCCAGCGGTTGCCCACTTGCACGAGCTCGATGTCTTCCGCCCAGGCGTTCTCCCTAAGCACGTAGCGTTTGCCGGCCCGGGTGCCGGTGCGGTACCACTTGCCTTCCAGTTTCACATACTGGTCCATGCGTGGTGTGCGGTCCACGTACAGTCCGTCGCGCAGATAGTTCAGTTCCGGCGGCGTTCTGATTTCGTATTCCCGGAGGTCGGCGGCCAGGGACCGGAGCGATGTCGCCGTCGACGGCTCGGCGGCCAGAAGCAGTTGTCGGCTACCGTCCTGGCCGACTCGACTGGTCCTGACCAGGCGGGAAATCCGCGCCAGGGGCAATGGTCGGATTTGCCGCAACAGCGGCTTGAACGCTTGCAGCGGCAAGGGCGCTGCAGCGTCCAGCAGCGTCTGGATTAGCGCATCCGCTGCTTCCTGGTGGTGCCCAAGGGCAAGTGCCTGGCTGATGTTGGCCAAGCCATAGAGGCCTCTCATCAGGTAGACGGGCAAGCTGAGTGGCAAGGAGGCGACACCCAGAATGATCTCGAGGCCAAAGCGAAAGGCCACGTTGATCCAGTACCAGAGTGTTTCGCTATCTACCCGTTGGTTGCTGGCTCCGAAGTATTCCACGCTGCTGATCAGATGACGGGTCCTGGCCTCGTACAGCGTGGTGAACAGGTCGCCTTCGATGGGAAAGTAACGAACCTTGGGGAATTGACGTGCGAACAACTGGGCCGGATCCCACTGTTCGTTCCGGGCGGCCCGTGCAATGCAGTAGTTATTCCAATCTTGCTGGCGTAGCAGCGATTCGATTGCCGATGCGTTCGCCAGCTCGCGCCAGGCTTTGCCATCGTAGGCTTGTGGTGTGTAGAGCAGCAGGGTGTCGTTCGGCTTGTTGGTACTGATGACCAGCACCTCATCGATGCTCACACCGTTGCGCGCTTGGTCCGTGCCGCCAAGCATCAGGTAGTTGACTTGGACTCGGTAGCCGTCCAGCAGTGGACGACGCTCTGGCGAAGGGTGTTCGAGCACGTGTTCGATGCGTCGGTAGCCGTGTTCCAGAGCACTGTCCTTGGCGTCGAGAAAGTCTGCGCTCAGGCGGGCGACATAGGCATGCAGCTTCATCCGCGCCCGTTCCCCTTCGACCCAGGCGGTGCGCAGCGACACCCGGTCCGAGCCCAGCAGTTTGTTCTCCAGCAGCGCCTTGTAGTGTCCGAGTGCGTTGACATTCCGCACGATAGCCTGCACTTCGCTGTTCGACAGACTGAGCGTGGTCCCTGTCGGGCCGCTGATTTCAGCCTTGAACTGGACCGTTTCGCCCAAACGCGTCCCCTTGATGTTCTCCAGCGCCAGGGCCGTCAACGACAGGCTTCTGGTGCGCACCCTATTGACCGGTGACTGGCTTTGCCAGGCGGGGCTCGGGTGGATGGTGTGGTGGGCGACATGTACCAGGATATTGTCAGGGTCGCTCGGCACTTGGGGATAGTGCTGTTGCAGGTGTGTCTTGAGCAGACCGGAGGTGTATGTCTTGAGGGCCGGCAGGTCGCCGAGCGACGCGGGAACCGGATCAACTTTCAGGGTGGGTCGCCATAAGGCGGCGAGGCGGGTTTGCTCGTCTGGGCTGATGGTGTTGATTCGCTTCAACAGGTCGCTGAACATCAGGTCGCGATTACGCCGCTGGAGAACCGGAAAGATATCCAACCGCTTGACCAGGCTAAGGGCATCGTTCAATTGTCGGGCGAACTCGCCGACATCGTTCTCCAGCCCCGTAGCGCCTCTAGCGAAGCGCCAGGTATCGGCGAAGTCCTGTTTCTGCCTGGCGAGCAATTCGTCCACCAGGATCTGGAAGGGATCGCCTTGTTCGCTCCGGTAGCTGAATACAGTCGCGTGCTCGGCAGCGTTCTTGGGGCTCCAGCCGCGTTGCCGCCGGGGCAGCAGATCGAGCAGCGATTGGCGCTCGGCCTCGTCATCCAGACGCTGGGCCAGGCTCTTTTTCAGGGCCTGCAGCGAAGCGAACTGCTCCAGACCACGGCCGATCTGGTAGAGCAATGCCGGGAGTTTGTAGATGTCCTCATCGGGGCTGCGGGTGATAACCAGACAACCTTCCAGCAACAGGTCGAGCGATTGCACGGCAATCCGATAGACGTGGATCGGCCCGCCCACGGGTTTTTTTTTCCGACGCAGGTCATGGGTGGGGTGTTCCAGCACCTGTTCCAGGTCCAGTCGGTTGCTTTCATCCACGCTCAGGTCCAGTTCGCGCAACTGCGCTTCCAGGCGAATCTGGGTCCGCAAGTTTTCCCGCAGCAACGGGGCGGCGCTGGCCCAGAAACCGTCCACTTGCTCGGTAAGGCGCGTGTCGAAGCCCAGGCCTGCATCATTCAAGGTTTTACCGAAGCGTGCGAGGTCCAGGCCGGCCAGTTGTTGTTCGTTGTAGGCGGCGGTTGCACTGGCGTAGAAGCCGCTCGTGGCCGGGTTGAAGGTTTGGGGATTGCCGGCCAGGTGGTGGCTGAAGACCTCCGTCAACGTGCGCGACTGCTTGACTGCGCGATAACGGACCTGCTCGCCGCGTTCGCCGGTGTCCGACAGAGGCCAGTAAAGGCTTTCCTCATAGGTATTGAGGAAGATCGCATCGGGATCTTTCGAGGCGGCCAGGGGAAAGTCATGCGCCAGTTGCCGGCCCAGGAGCAGGGCCGCGAACCAGTGGAAATTGGGTTGCTGTTGCGCCAGCAACAGGGTGCGCTCATTGGTGGCGGCCAGAGCATCGAAGGTCTCCCGCTGGCTTTGGGCAAGGGGGTCGGGGGCAGTGAAGTTGCTGGGTGAGTCCTGCTGGTAGCCGTTGCCATTGGAAAGACGTTTTGAGGGTTCCAAGAGAGAGAGTCCTAGCAAGGCGCCTAGATGAGCGCGTGAAAGAGGAGGATGCTGGCGTAGCAGGCGTTGGATGGCCTGGCGATCCGTCAGGCCGAGTCGGTTGCGTAGGGTGTCGGGTAGCGTCGCCAGGGCTGCCAGCAGGTCTGGCACTGACTCTGCCACCGCACTGTCGGGGGTATGCAGGGCGAAACGGCCGTTGTGCCGAAGGATGAGATGGAGCTGTTCTGCCCATGGGTCGCCGACGCTGGCCAGCAACGCGCCGTCCGGCACGTGTTCGCGCAGTTCCAGGCGTACCCCGCTTGGCGGCCAATTCGCCAGGGTGGCGAGGCTGTGTAGCACCAGTCGGTGGGTGTCGTCGT
The DNA here is from genome assembly GCF_900109755.1 of Pseudomonas agarici. Lineage (GTDB taxonomy): Bacteria > Pseudomonadota > Gammaproteobacteria > Pseudomonadales > Pseudomonadaceae > Aquipseudomonas > Aquipseudomonas agarici. Next base: position 58,714 of record NZ_FOAR01000029.1, read on the forward strand.
TATGCTGTCGGCTTTCCAGGAAGAGACCTTCGTAAGCCTGGTTCAAGCGTTCTTCCTGAAGATACCAGTGGGCATCCCGTGCTTGGCTCTCGCTCATTTCGCCCCCGGAGAGTTTCAGCGACTGAAGGTCATGCTTGCTCGAATTAGCGAGCAATTCGTTGGCCATCGCTCGGGAAAGCCGGGGCATTCGGCTACGCAACAGATTCACCAGCGGATCATGCGATTGCTGCCTGAAAACATGAAGGTTGTCGAACAGGCCTTTGCGGTGCGAGGACAGTTGCACGGCGGCCTTGTGCCTGAGCACCGCTAACTGGGTATCGAGGGTGGAATACTGCCCGCCCAGCAGTGAGACCTTTTGGGCCGGGCTCATGTGTTGCAGGACGCTGCTCCACAAGCTGCCATCGAGCACCGCGGCCCGTTTGACACGCACTCTCGGCAGACTCGGCGAGAGGTCGGGACCGTACTCGGCTGCCACCGAATCGTCGGGCGGGTCATACACTTGCAACACGCTTGTCGCGGGCCAGATCAGTTCCAGGCCGAGCAGTTGCAACTGCCAGGACAGGGTCGTCAGCTCGGATACAGGGGCAGAGGCATGACTCAGCGCATCGATGAAGCGCTGAATCTCCTGCTCCAGTTCGAAGCGCAGCCGAGTGTCGAGCAATGGCGCCGGCACCTGCCGGGCCTCGCTGTAGGCAGTACGCAAGGCGGGGGTATCGATGCCGCTAACCAAGCGAATTTGCCGGGCGGTCTCGTCGGGCAGATCGCTGAGAAAATGCTCGATGGCGTGTTCTAGCGATACCGACGCGACGGCGTCCGCCGGGGGATCGCTTGAGGTGATCGGGGAGCTCATGTTACAGGTCCTTGTCGTGGCGTGATGGCTATCATTCAACGCGTAACTCAAGGGCGATGAGCGGTAATTAATGCTGCAGGCGAGGATATTCAAAGAGCTAACGGTCCTCGTCGAGAGACACCTGCTACGGATTAATTGTTTGTAAAACAATGATATGGCGATCATCTGGGACGATGGCCGCGACGGCGTGATCAGCGCAGGGCTGGCGCCGGACGACTGGCCGATGAAGGTCATGGACATGGCTCATATGGAAACCATCCTGGCCTCCACTCCAATGTGCTGCCGCTCCATCGCCCGCACCTCTTCGGCCAGGTTATCCAACAGGATGCGGCCGTGACGGGTGAAGTCGCGGCTGCTGGCCAGTTCCGGCAAAGCTTCGCCGAGGCCGCGCAGACTGAACATCAGATGCTCTTGGGCCCGTTGCATTTCACTGGCCGGGCGTTGGCGCACGCGTTCCAGGTACTTGGCCCGCATCAGTTGGGCGAAGAACGCCTGGAAATACTCGGACAGGCCACACGGTCGGTTTGACCAGGGCAGGAAATACAGGCGCGGCGTGGTGATCTGTGGGTCGATCAGCGGACTGATTTCCTCGATGTAATAAAGCAGTTGATGGGCGGTTTCACGGATCAGCGACTCTTCGACATCGAGAAGCGAATGGTCCTTGGCCGACAGTAGGATGGTGCCGCTGTAGCGGGCGGCCGAACCCCTGCGGAAGGTGCCGTCCGGCAGGTAACAGATCAGCTTGACCAGATGGCGAAACTGCGCGTGGCAGCCGGGCCAGGTCATGGCGATACGAGACAGGGCTACATTCACCACATCACTGAAAAAATGAATGGAGTAACCGCAGTCTTCGAGGCGCTGGCGGGTGGCGAGGTCTTGCGCAAAGTCGTAGCAGGGCGCGAGCACCTCGGCGATCAGTGGGTCGATATCGAACTGCCGAATAGGTGGGCGATGGGTATATGAATGTTCGGTGGCTGCACGGGCGATCCGTCGCAGGATATCCGGCAATTCCTGGAGGCTGCGTTGCAAGGACGAAAGATCATCACGCAAACCACCGAGCACCTCATGAGTAAGGTGCAGGACCCGGCGAGCCCAGATCTGGAACACCGATTCATTGATGATCTCCCGCCGTTGGGCACCCGGCAGCAGGATCAGGTTCGCGGTACTGGCAAAGAACTCGTCGAGTTCGGCTGTACTCGGAAACAGACGATAAGCCTTGGCATATAGGGCGGCGAGGGTGGTGTAGCGATCCTGGCTTATCTGGTCCAGCAGACGATAGAAACGGTCCGGTGTCGAGTCGGGTAGGAATGTATTGTGCTCGAACAGGTCGTCAAGTTGGGCGGTATGGAGTGAGGGCATGATACTGGACCTTTTTATGCAAGTTTCCGTTCTGTGGGTAAAATCCATTTACAGGTCTTTGTTCACTGTTTCATGGTATCTCGTGTAGGAATTTTATTATTGATTGAAACGCTCACGCTATAACGATCAGGTTTTGTTTTTCAATATTCATGATTGTTTTTTTAGTGTTATTTTTATTTTAAAGTCCGAGAAATTACTTGCATGTTTTGGGTTGCGAGATAGTTCTGTAGGCATATTCTGTTATTGTTGTTTGTGTTTATTCGGCAGGCGAAGTGACAGAGTACTTTTCTCCTGGGGAATCACAGGGCGAAGGACACTGGTCAAGGGGCGCGACAGGGTATCGATTAGTGGCTCTTGTCAGGAGAGTCCTACAGGAGTACAAATGTACTCCATGAACATTTTAAGTCCTCGCCGTTCCGCTATCCTGACCTTTATCCGCGAGCGTATCGCGGAAAACGGCCAGCCTCCGAGCCTTGCCGAGATTGCCGAGGCCTTTGGCTTTGCCTCGCGTAGCGTGGCGCGCAAGCATGTGGTGGCGCTGGCCGAAGCCGGCTTTATCGAGGTCAACGCCCACCAGGCACGAGGTATCCGCCTGCTGAACCAGCCCGCGCGCCCGGCCTTGCTGGAAATCCCGGTGCTGGGACGGGTGGCAGCCGGCCTGCCGATCGATGTTGACGCCGAGGTCCACAGCCGCTTGTGGCTCGATCCGGGGCTGTTTTCCCGGACTCCGGATTTCCTCTTACGGGTACAGGGTGATTCGATGATCGGCGACGGCATCCTCGATGGCGACCTGGTGGCGGTGCGGCGCAATGTCGAAGTACGCAACGGCCAGATCGTCGTGGCCCGGCTTGATGGCGAAGTCACTATCAAGCGTTTCGAGCGCACGGCAACCGGCATTCGCTTGTTGGCCCGCAACCCGGCTTATGCGCCCATCGTTGTCGACCCAGAACACCAGGAACTGGCCATCGAAGGCGTGTTCTGCGGCTTGGTGAGGCAAGGCTGATGGGCGCCGTGGTTGCGCTGGACACGCTGCTGGACGAGCGTCGGGTCTGGAAGGGCCGACCGGCGGCGCAGGTGCCGAGCCTGCAAACGACCGGGCATGCCGCGCTGGACGCGGTATTGCCCGGTGGCGGCTGGCCGGAATCGGCATTGACGGAAATCCTGATCGCCGGCGAGGGCGTGGGTGAATTGCAACTGGTCTGGCCGACCCTGGCGCGGCTGTCGGCGCGAGGCGAGCGCATTGTCCTGGTGGCACCGCCCCATGTGCCCTATCCTCAAGCGTGGTTGAGCGCAGGCGTGGACCTGCGGCAGTTGTCGGTGATCCAGGCACCCCCACGGGATGCCTTGTGGGCGGCTGAGCAGTGCCTGCGTTCCGGCAGTTGTGGGGCGGTCCTGTGTTGGCCGCAACAGGTCGATGACCGCGCCTTGCGCCGCTTGCAGGTGGCCGCGCAAACCGGTCAGACCCTGGCGTTTGCCTACCGCTCGCTAGCGGCGGCAATCAACCCGTCGCCAGCGGCCCTGCGGATTGCCATTGATGGCCGGCCTGCACAATTGCGGGTGCTCAAGTGCCGTGGCGGCCTGGCTCATGCGGCACCGATCGCCTTCAGTGCCGGGTATTGAGGTTGATATGCGTTGGGTCTGCATCGTATTTCCGCAATTGGCCTTGGACGGTGTGTTGCGCCGGACCGCCGAGCCCGATGCGCCGTTGGCGTTGCTGACCGGCTCGCCGCAACGGCGCATCGTACAGGCGGTGAACGCCTCGGCCCGAGCCTTGGGCCTGCGTCCCGGACAATCGCTGACCGCCGCCCATGCCCTGACTAAAGCCTTTGCCAGCGCTGAATACGACCCCGTCGAAATCGAGCAGTGGCAACAGTTTCTTGCCGCCTGGGCCTATCGCTTCAGCTCCCAGGTCAGCCTGCGCTATCCGCGTGCCTTGCTGTTCGAAATCGAATCCAGCCTGGACCTGTTCGGACCCTGGCCGCAGTTGGAAGCACGCTTGCGCCAGGAACTGACTGAACTGGGGTTTCGTCACCGGATCGTGGTCGCGCCCCATCCGGCGGCGGCGCGAGTCCTGGCCAATGCCTACGATGGCCTGGCCCTGGCGGACACCGCCGCCTTGCGCCAAGCCCTGGGGGCGATGCCGATCGAGCGGATCGGGCTGGCGAAGGAGGCGGCCACGGCTCTGTCGCGCATGGGGCTGCGGACCTTGGATCAGGTTCTGGCCTTGCCTCGACACAGCTTGGCCCGGCGTTTCGATGCGGCGTTGCTCAAGCATCTCGACACCCTGCTAGGCGAGCGGCCACTGGCCTTGGCGTTCTACCTACCGCCAGATCGCTTTGCGGCGCGAATCGAGCTGAATTTCGACGTGACCTCGCACCAGGCACTGCTGTTTCCCTTGCGTCGCCTGACCAGCGATTTGGCGGCGTTTCTCAGTGGTCGTGACAGCGGCGTGCAGCGCTTCGAACTGATCCTGGAACATGCCGGGGTGGCGGACACGCGGATCAAGGTCGGCCTGCTGAGTGCCGAACGCGACCCGGCGATGCTGTTCGAACTGGCTCGCGGACGGCTGGAACAAGTCCAGGTCGAGTCGCCGGTACGCGGCTTTCGCCTGGAGGCCGAGGACTTGCCGGTGTTTGTTCCCCAGCACCGCCAATTGTTCGACGAACGCCCGCATCAATCCTTGCCCTGGGAGCAATTGCGCGAACGCCTGCGTGCCCGGCTCGGCGACGAAGCGGTGCAGGGCCTGCGCTTTCAGGCCGATCACCGTCCCGAGTGCGCCTGGCAGCCGCTGTCGGCGACTACGCCGGGTCCGTTGGCCGTGGCCGGACCGCTGCGCCCCGGCTGGCTGCTCAAGGAGCCGCTGCCACTGCCCGAGCAGGCAGCAAAGGTCCTGCTCGGGCCGGAGCGGATCGAGTCGGGATGGTGGGATGGCGCGGATGTGCGTCGTGACTATTATCGAGTCCAAACTCCTGCCGGTCGGCACGCCTGGGCTTATCGCCCCGTGGGGGAAAGTGGCCCGTTGCTGCTGCAGGGCTGGTTCGCATGAGTGGCGAATACGCCGAATTGCATTGCTTGTCGAACTTCACGTTCCAGCGTGGTGCTTCCAGTGCCCAGGAGCTGTTCGAGCGAGCCAAGGAGCAAGGTTATCAGGCCCTGGCGATCACCGACGAATGCACCCTGGCCGGGATAGTTCGGGCCTGGCAGGCCGCACAGGCGTGCGACCTGCCGCTGATCATCGGCAGTGAACTGCAGATCGACAACGGTCCTCGGGTGGTGCTGCTGGTGGAAAACCTGCTGGGTTACCAGGCCCTGTGCCGACTGATCACCCAGGCGCGGCGTCGCGCTGAAAAAGGCTGTTATCGCGTGCTACCGACAGATTTCGAACAGGCGTTGCCGGGATTGCTGGCATTGTGGCTGCCCGGACAGGACATCGCCCAAACCGATGGTCGCTGGCTACGCGAGCGTTTTCCCGAGCGCCTGTGGCTGGCCGTGGAACTGCATTGTGGCCAGGACGATGACCGGTATCTGACGCGCCTGCTGGATAGGGCCGCCGAGCTGGCGATTCCCGCCGTGGCCTGCGGCGATGTGCACATGCATGTGCGGGCCCGCCGCGCCCTGCAAGACACCATGACCGCCATTCGTCTGCATACCCGAGTCGCCGAAGCCGGGCAGCAGTTGTATGCCAATGGCGAGCGCCATCTGCGCAGCCTTGAGGTCTTGCGGGGCATTTATCCGTCGACTCTGCTGACCGAAACCCAGGTCATCGCTCGACGTTGCAGCTTCGATCTCGGTCAATTGCGCTACCAGTATCCCCGTGAACTGGTGCCGCAAGGACAGACTCCGACCACCTGGCTGCGTCACCTGACGGAAGAGGGCATCCGCCGCCGTTGGCCCGAGGGGATTGGCGAGCAGGCCCGAGAGCTGATCGAAAAAGAGCTGAAGCTGATCGCCGAGCTGGACTACGACAGTTATTTCCTGACGGTGCAGGATATCGTCCGCTTCGCCCGTGACCAGGGCATTCTCTGCCAGGGGCGCGGATCGGCGGCGAACTCGGTGGTGTGTTATGCCCTGGGCGTCACCGAACTGAACCCGGATCGCACCAACCTGCTGTTCGAGCGCTTTCTGTCTCGCGAGCGCAACGAGCCGCCGGATATCGATGTCGATTTCGAGCACGACCGCCGTGAAGAGGTGCTGCAATACGTGTTCCGACGTTATGGCCGGGACCGCGCGGCCTTGACCGCGGTGGTCAGCACCTATCATAGCGCGGGGGCGGTGCGCGATGTGGCCAAGGCGCTGGGATTGGCGCCAGACCAGGTCAATGCCCTGGCCGATGCCTGCGGCCATTGGAGCGATGAGCCGCCGCCGCCCGAGCGTCTGCGTGAAAACGGTTTTGATCCCGACAGCTCGGTGTTGCGCCGGGTGCTGGAGTTGACCCGGCAACTGATCGGCTTCCCCCGGCATCTGTCCCAGCATCCGGGCGGTTTCGTGATTTGCGAACAACCGCTGGACACCCTGGTGCCGGTGGAAAACGCGACCATGGCCGAACGCACGATTATCCAGTGGGACAAGGACGACCTGGACAAGGTCGGCTTGCTCAAGGTCGATGTCCTGTCCCTGGGCATGCTCAGCGCATTGCGTCGCTGTTTTGACCTGGTGCAGCAGTACCGTGGTGGTCCGCGCTGGACCTTGGCGAGCATTCCCGCGGATGACGGGCCGACCTATGAAATGATCGGTCGGGCCGACACCATCGGCGTGTTCCAGATCGAGTCGCGGGCACAAATGTCGATGCTGCCACGGCTCAAGCCGAAGAATTTCTACGACCTGGTGATCGAAGTGGCGATTGTCCGACCGGGGCCGATCCAGGGCGGCATGGTCCACCCGTACCTGCGTCGGCGCGACAAGGAGGAGCCCGAGACCTACCCGTCGCCGGAGCTTGAGGAAGTCCTCAAGCGCACCCTGGGGGTGCCGCTGTTCCAGGAGCAAGTGATGCAGATCGCCGTGGTGGCGGCGAACTTCACCCCGGGCGAAGCCGATCAGTTGCGCCGCTCCATGGCCGCCTGGAAGCGGCATGGCGGGCTTGAGCCGCATCGCCTGCGGCTGGCCGAGGGGATGGCAAAAAACGGCTATCCGGCGGAATTCGCCGCGCAGATCTTCGAGCAGATCAAGGGCTTTGGCAGCTACGGTTTTCCCGAGTCCCATGCTGCCAGCTTTGCCTTGCTGACCTATGCCAGTTGTTGGCTGAAATGCCATGAGCCGGCGGCCTTCGCCTGTGCGCTGATCAACAGTTGGCCGATGGGTTTTTACAGCCCGGACCAGATCCTCCAGGATGCCCGTCGTCACCAATTGCAGATCCGTCCGGTGGATGTCCGTACCAGTTGCTGGGATTGCAGCCTGGAGCCCGCTGAAGGCGCGCAGCCGGCGCTACGCCTGGGCTTGCGGATGATTCGCGGGTTTCGCGAGGAGGATGCCCAGCGCATCGAAGTGGCTCGCAGCCTGGGGGCCTTCAAAGATATCGCCGATCTTGGCGAGCGAGCCCGGCTCGATGTCCGCGCCCAGGAATTGCTGGCGGACGCTGGCGCCTTGCGTGGCATGGCGGGCAACCGTTACCGGGCGCGTTGGGAAGTGGCTGGGGTCGAGGTGCAATTGGACTTGTTCGCTGGATTGTCGAGGGGCGCCGAAAGTCCGGTGGCCTTGCCGTGCCCGAGTGTCGGCGAAGACCTGCAGGCGGATTACGCCAGCCTTGGAACCACCCTCGGTCCACATCCCTTGGCGCTGTTGCGTGGGCAATTGCAAGCCATGCGCTGTCGCAGTTCACGGGAGCTGCTGGCGGTCGAGCATGGGCGCCCGGTGAGCATCGTTGGCCTGGTCATCGGGCGCCAGCGCCCGAGCACGGCTGGCGGTGTGACCTTCGTCACTCTCGAAGATGAGTTCGGCAATGTCAACGTAGTGGTCTGGCGTGACCTGGCCGAGCGGCAACGGCAGGTGCTGGTGGGTTCACAGCTATTGAAAGTGGACGGACGCCTGGAAACCGAAGGCGAAGTGCGCAATGTGATTGCCGGACGCTTGAGCGACCTGAGTCCGATGCTGATGGACATTACCGTGCGCAGCCGGGACTTCCGCTGAGGCCTGACGCACAGTCTCGCTCTTTGGGTTTGCACGTTGCCTCGTCGGACGCTTTGATGCGCAACGGCTTGCCGGAAATACCCTCGAAAAACAGGCGTTTATTGTTTATGGGGCAAGAGTGTCGCGTCAAACAAGGTGAGCACACTCGTTGGCTGTGCCTATAATCAGGGCCCCGGACGGGTGGCTTGTGCTGACCCGTTGCCGCATTCACTGTCGCTTACTGGAAGCCTCCCATGACCGCTCTTTCGTCGTTTGCCATCACGCAAAAATGGCCTGCTCAACGTCCAGACTGTCTCCAGTTGTATTCGTTGCCGACGCCCAACGGTGTCAAAGTGTCGATCCTGCTCGAAGAGCTGGGCCTGCCTTACGAACCGCATCTGGTGAGTTTTTCCAGCAATGACCAGTTGAGCGCGGCATTTCTGTCGTTGAATCCCAACAACAAGATCCCCGCGATCGTCGATCCGAACGGTCCCGGTGGCCAGCCGCTGGCATTGTTCGAGTCCGGCGCGATTCTGATCTACCTCGCCGAGAAGACCGGGCGGTTCATGTCCCAGGATCCGGCCAGTCGCTACGAAACTATCCAATGGCTGATGTTCCAGATGGCCGGGATCGGGCCGATGTTCGGTCAGGTCGGTTTCTTCAACAAGTTTGCCGGCAAGGAGTACGAGGACAAACGCCCACGCGACCGTTACGTCGCTGAAAGCAAGCGCCTGCTGGCGGTGCTCGACCAACGTCTGGAGAGCCGTCGCTGGATCATGGGTGACGACTACAGCATCGCCGATATCGCCACCTTTCCATGGGTCCGCAATCTGATTGGCTTCTACGAGGCCGGCGACCTGGTGGGTATTCAGGACTTCACTCATGTTACCCGTGCGCTGGAGCAATTCCTCGCCCGGCCGGCGGTGGTGAAAGGCCTGACCATTCCGGGTTGATCCGCTTGTTCCCTCGACTTTCGCGCTGGCGCCGCTTGCGGCCCGGCGCTCGATCATCAGGAAATCCTCATGTAGTCGCCCCAGGGATACGTAGGATAGGACCTTGAAGACAGGGCTTGAGGCCAGCTCCCTGCCAGTGCGGAGCGCGCATAAACGCACATAGGACAGGCTGTCGTTCAGGCTGCGATTTCCTGTCCGAATAGAGTATTGTGTTTACCTGCGAAAAAAATGTCATAAGCCTGGGATATCCAGGTGGTTATCAGACGATTGAGGGTGCCATGGGTCAGGAAAGCATTAACTGGGACAAGTTGGGTTTCGATTACATCAAAACCGACAAGCGCTATCTGTCGTACTTCCGTGACGGCGAGTGGGACAACGGTTCGCTGAGCGAAGACAATGTCCTGCACATCAGCGAAGGTTCGACCGCGCTGCATTACGGCCAGCAATGTTTCGAAGGCCTGAAAGCCTACCGTTGCAAAGATGGTTCGATCAACCTGTTCCGGCCTGACCAGAACGCCGCGCGTATGCAGCGCAGTTGTGCCCGCCTACTGATGCCGGCGCCATCGACCGAAGCTTTTATCGAAGCCTGCAGGCAGGTGATCAAGGCTAACGAGCGTTTCATTCCTCCCTACGGTACCGGGGGTGCCCTGTACCTGCGTCCGTTCGTGATCGGCGTGGGCGATAATATCGGCGTGCGTACCGCTCCGGAGTTTATTTTCTCGGTGTTTTGTGTCCCGGTAGGTGCTTACTTCAAGGGCGGCATGAAGCCGCACAACTTCGTGATTTCCAGCTATGACCGCGCGGCACCCGAAGGTACCGGCGCGGCCAAGGTCGGTGGCAACTACGCAGCCAGCCTGATGCCGGGTGCCGAAGCCAAGAAGCGCGGCTTTGCCGACAGCATCTACCTGGACCCGTTGACTCATTCGAAGATCGAGGAAGTGGGTTCCGCCAACTTCTTCGGCATCACGACCCACAATGAATTCGTCACGCCAAAATCGCCTTCGGTGCTGCCAGGTATTACTCGCCTGTCGTTGATCGAACTGGCGCAGTCGCGTCTGGGCTTGAAGGTGGTCGAAGGTGATGTGCAGATCGACAGGCTCTCCGACTTTATCGAAGCCGGGGCCTGCGGGACTGCTGCGGTGATCACGCCAATCGGTGGCATCGAGTACAACGGCAAGCTGCATGTGTTCCACAGCGAGACCGAGGTCGGGCCAGTGACCCAGCGTCTGTACAAGGAACTGACGAGCGTGCAGACCGGTGATATCGAGGCGCCGAAGGGTTGGATCGTCAAGGTCTGATCGGCTGGCACGAGTAGCCTGTATGGAAGGCCTGGAATGAGTGATCATCCCAGGCCTTTTGTTTAATCGACGGTTGGCAGGCAGACCCCGATTCTCGATCAGCACGTTGGTCTGGTTTGATCGCTCCCACGGCACCTTAATCAGGCAAACCGTCCCACCATAAATTCGATAAAACTGCTCAACTTCGGCGTCATATGTTTATCCGGCAGATAAACCAGGTGCAGCGGCCGGTCCAGCGTTTCATGGTCCGGCAACAGGTGAACCAGGCGCCCATCCTTCAAGGCCTCCTGCACCAGCGTCTGTGGTAGCAAGACAATCCCGATACCTTCCAGCGCCGCATTCATCAAGGCGATGCCGTTATTGGCCGAGAGCTGTCCGTGGACGCGGATATTCTCGCTGCTCACTCCGCGAAATGACCACTCGCGCTGGGGAGTGGCCCGCAGGAACACCAGGCAGTTATGTTGCTGCAGATCCGCCGGTACCTGTGGCGTGCCATGGGCCGCCAGATACGCAGGTGAGGCGCAGGCGATCCGACGGTTCCTGTTGAGCAGGCGTGCAACCAATCCGCTGCTGGGCAACTCACCGTAGCGAAATACCACATCGAAACCGTCTTCCACCAGGTCCACCACGCGATCATTGAATTGCAGTTCGATATCCACTTCCGGGTAGGTCTTGAGGTAAGCGGCAAGCGCTGGCATCAGCCGGTCCGAGGCCAGGGTCGCCGAGGCGCTGACCCGTAGCCTGCCCCGAGGATGGGCACGCTGTTCGCGGGCGATCAATTCGGCCTGTTCCAACTGCCCGAGAATTACTAGGCACTGGGTGTAATAGCCCTGGCCGATCTCGGTCAGGCTCTGCCGGCGGGTGGTGCGATGCAAGAGGCGGGTGCCCAGATGTTTCTCCAGGCCCTGGATATGGTTGCCGACCATGGTCGAGGAGATGCCGATGGACTGCGCCGCCGCGCTGAAGCTGCCGTGATCCACCACTTTGACGAAGACTTTCATGCTTGCCAGGACGTCCATTGACAACCTTTGATTGGGAGTGATCCAAGAAAGCGCTAGTTTATCAAGCCAGGTTATGGGATCACCATGAGCAGCGACATAAACTGAACCCGCGCTGACTGTTGTACTGGCACAGGTCAGCCATGCGTCCTCAGTGTTATTGGCAAAAAGCTATGATCCGTTCTGTGCAACGGGTTTCGGGGGGTGTGTGATCAGCGGGTTATTGGGGATTTTCAGGCCGCGCCTATCGCGTCAGGTCAGTGGCATGTTGGCGATTCTGATCTCCATTGCCCTGGCATCGCTGGATACCGCCATCGCCAACACGGCATTACCGGCCATCGCCACCAGCCTGCACGCCACACCGGCTGCCTCGGTGTGGATCATCAATGCCTACCAACTGTCGGCAGTCGCGACCATCCTGGCTTTCGCTTCGTTGGGCGGGGTGCTTGGGCATCGCAAGGTCTATCTGTTCGGCCTGATATTGTTCACGGTATCCTCGGCGCTGTGCGCGATGTCGACCACCTTGACTCAATTGACCTTGGCCCGTGTCCTCCAGGGGGTGGGCGCGAGTGCGGTCATGAGCGTCAACGCCGCGCTAATCTTCAGCCTGTTCCCGCCGGAAAAGCTTGGTAAGGGCATGGGCCTCAATGCCTTGGTGGTGGGCATGTCGTTCGCCGCCGGGCCGACCGTGGCTTCGCTGATCCTCTCGGTAGCCGATTGGCCGTGGTTGTTCGGGGTGAATATTCCCATCGGCCTGCTCGCCCTGGCCATGGCCATTCCTTCGTTGCCCTATACGCCGCCCAACGGCCAGCGCTTTGCCTGGGTCACCGCGGGTCTGAGCATCGTCACTTTCGGCTCGTTGATCTATGCACTGGGGGAGGGCGCGCAGTTTGCCGGTGCGCTGCCGATCTGCCTGGCGTTGCTGGTGTGTATCAGCGCCGGTTTCCTGATGATCCGCCGCGAGGCTGGGCATCCGGCGCCAATGTTCCCCATCGACTTGCTCAGGCGGCCAATGTTTGCGCTCTCGGCGGTAACGGCCTTCTGCTCCTTCGCTACCCAGAGCCTGGCGTTTGTTTCGTTGCCGTTCTTTTTCGAAACGATACTGGGCCGTGACCCGATACAGACCGGTTATCTGATGACACCGTGGTCGGTAGTGGTGGCGCTGATCGCACCGTTGGCCGGACGTTTGTCGGACCGCTACCCGCCGGGGCTACTGGGCGGTATCGGTTTGGGAGTGTTGTCCCTGGGCATGCTGTCATTGGCTTTACTGCCGAAGGACCCGAGTGCGCTGGATATCGGTATTCGCATGATGATCTGTGGCCTGGGTTTTGGTTTCTTCCAGTCGCCGAATCAGAAGGCTTTGATGACCAGCGCACCGCGTGAACGCAGCAGCGGCGCCAGTGGCATCATAGCCACTGCCCGGCTGATCGGACAGTCGACCGGAGCTGCGTTGGTGGCGTTGAGCTTCGGTCTGTCGAGCACACAGGGGCCGATCCTGGCGCTGTATATCGGCGCCGGTTTTGCCGCCGCGGCCTGCGTGGCCAGCTTCTCCCGCTTGGTGGCGCGCAACGAGGTTTGATTCATCGAGTATGGTGAATGGCCACCTGTGTCGGTTCGCTGTGTAGCGGGCCGCCACACTCTGACGCCATCAGCGCGTCGGTGGTGATCTTGGCAATTAGATGTCCCACTATCTAAAAAACTGTCCTCTTTGCCGTTTCTTGCCGTTTCTTCCTTTTTTTATATGTTTTTTACAGCTCCAAGAAATCATCATATTCGCGGTAGTGATTTATGAAGTTTATAATGGACTGAGGGTCAGGTGAATCTGTTTTTTCTGATGAGTTCAAATATTGCCTGCAAGGTTTGGGGATCTAGCCATGTCCCATTTTTCTCTCTAGCGTATAAAAATTGTAGCTTTTTCTTGTCTTTTCCTATTTTTTCCGAGGATGGTAAATTGCAATATTAAATGCCATTTTTTATGGCTCTTCCAATTTCTACAGGCGTAGAGTCTATAGGGAGTGATATGGCTCTGTCCTCAAATATAGTTTCCCATGCGTTGATGTTAAAGTTGTCGAATGGAATGATAAAAATTGATTCATGCTGAAAATCTTTTACAGCCGCAACCAAGCGGCTATTTTTCATCAAAAAAGGATGTGCTACGCTGATGTTCCACAGATGAAAATAAATCTGTCCAATTTTTCTCAGGTATATTAGCTAGTTAGCTGTTAAGTAAATGCGATTCAAATCTGTCTAATTTTTGCCGGGTTGAAAGAGACAAAAACCCTGCAGTTAAAACAGCAGGACTGGGTGACTTTTATCCTTGACTTGAGATCGACTAATGGGTGTCCTTTTCTATTATCAGTTTTTTATGAGCATCATAAGAATACCATTTAGTTTTATCTCATATGTTTCATGCCATTTTTCCATAGAAAAATCTTGTATTTTGTATGAATCGTTACTGTCGTTGTGACATATAATACAATGCATCATCCCCATGACAAACCAAACTAGGAACTCCTTGAGTTCGATTGACGGTTTAGGAGCAGATTTTTTTAGAGCTTCCTCTATGTCGATTATCAGTTTGCTGAACAAAATTTCATTAAAATTTTTCTCTTCGAATAGCTCAAAACAAAATGTCCCTTCAATGAGGTCATTTTTATTTTTTAGGATTTCGCTCTCTAGTGCATTCATAAAATTTAGCCCTTGGATTCGTCAGCAACCTGGCCCTGTTCTTTTGGCTGCTTTGGTAGATTTTGCTGTGTTGTACGTTCCGTAAAAATTAAACATCCCTTTTGATGAGTTTTTCGATGAAAATGTTTCTATGTGATCTTTGTGCATACCATCCATATAGTAGTAGTCCCCCGTTTTAAATTTAATGTTATCAACTGTCGTTTTGCCCGCCACCTTAAATATCTGTTGGCCTTGATATGTTTTTCCTGTTCTTGAGGATACGTGTTCCAGTATTTCACCTAATGGGGTACCGCTAATAGGATTATTGGTTAGCCCTAGTGGATCAATCTATCCCGCCGTATTCGGCGCATATTGGTACAGATTGACCCCACCAGCGAGTCCAATCGGATCCGGCGTGGTAAACCGCCCCACATTCGGATCATAGAACCGAAAGGTGTTGTAGTGCAGCGTCGTCTCGCGGTCCAGGTGCTGCCCCTGAAAGCGCAGGTTCTGCTCTTCGATATAGTACGGTTCGCGCACTTCTTCCAGGGTATTGCCCCAGACCTTGTAGCGCGCCTGCCATACCCGGGTGCCATCGGCCTCCGTCAGTTGCTCGGGCAAGCCGTTGGGGTCGGTGTGGTAGTGGCGGATTTTCTGTACGTCGCCGAGGCCATCGACTCGCGCCAGTGGTTCATAACCTTCGTCGACATACAGGTAGAGGCTGGTCTGGGTGTTTTTGTGTTCCTGCAACAGCCGCAAACCGTCCCAGGTAAAACGGGTTTCGCCCAGTAAATAGCCGTTGTGGTTGTGTTCGGTCTTGCCGATGCGCCGGCCCAGCGGGTCGTAGGTCATGCGCACCACGGTTTCGCGGACGCCGTCCTGGTTGTGGACTTCGATCAGGCGGTGTTCGGCGTCATAGGCAAAACGTTGTACCCGGTGGCTGGCGCTGCGTTTTTCGATCATGCGGCCAAAGCCATCGTAGCGATAGCGTTTGTCCTGATAGGTCAGCAGCTTGTTGT
>NZ_FOAR01000032.1 GCF_900109755.1 Pseudomonas agarici
GCTCGTCAGGTGGTGCAACTGGTGGCCAACGACGAGCATCGTCACAACTTCTCGCTCACCCGTACCGACACTGATTTGTTTGTACCGGGCTGCCATTCCGATGTTGGCGGCGGTTACCTTGCCGTTGTCCACGGAAAACCTGTTGCTGAGCAAACCCGACAGCAGCTTCAGCCCGCCCCAGGAACCCAACGAACATAGCGAGGCTTATCGCCGTACCCAGCAGCGCCTCGAACGTAGCCAAGACTACTGGCAGCATTACATCCCGCACGAGGGGTTGAGCATTGTCACCTGGGACACGGGAACCCAACACCGGCGCCGCGATACCCCAGCACAAAAGCGGGTTTATGCGGCCATCGCGGGCGAACGTCAGGTGCGCGGCGAACTCTCCTTGGTGTACCTGCGGATCATGCGTGAGCTGGGCGTGCGTGCCGGGGTGGCGTTTGATCCCGTTCCAGATACACCAGCCCTCGCCTTGCCTACCGAACTCCAGCCCATCGCCGCCAAGTTGCAGGCCTATGCCTTACATGAGCCCTTCACTCTCCTGAACGCCGAGGATCTCGCGTTGTTGCGCCGCCATTACATTCATCTCTCGGCCCATTGGAATGCCGCCAAAGGATGGAACAACAGCGACCTGGAGGGGGTGTTCATCAACCGTCCCGCCGAGGGTTATCAACGGGCGAAGTACCACCCATGAGTCCGCTTAAGGGCTTGCTGCTGTGCGGCGTGATGGTGTGGTTGAGCGGCTGCGCCCATGGTACCGGGCGCTTGCCGTATGACGCGTGGTACCTGGGGTTGTTCGTCCCCGATTATATGGAGGTGTGGATCGAAACTGCCGATGCGGTGGATATTCAAGACCGAGCCTACCGTCGCGCCATGAGCGGTGTGGCCTCAATCAACAGATCGAAAAACCTCAAGGACGATCCGCGTGGCTGGCCGAAGTTCCCAGGGGCCGGAAAGGGCAAGCTGGTCCTGGGGGCTGATTTACCAAGGCTGATTTATGTGCGCTGGCAATCGCTGGTGGAACCGCAGACTTATGAGGCCTATATCGTTATTCCCGAGACCACCCGGCAGGCCATGCTCAAGGGCGAGAAAACCTACTGCGCATTTGACGGTAAATGGATCACGGATTATCGGAACATGCTGACGGTCGGCCTGGCCCCTGGGGGCATCGCCAGGGTCTGGCTTGGGGGCGCATGCCTGAAACCCATCAACGTGGCACGGGTGCAGGGCTGGGTGGTGAAAGTGGGGCCTTCGGGCGGTAAAAATGATGGCCGGTACGCATTGCCTCTGAAGCCAGCCGCCAAGGAATACATCGAGAAATACGGAATTCCCTATGGTTCGTGGTGATACCGAAGCCACCTGAGACATAAAGACCCGGCATCGGCTCTGCGATGCCCCGGCGGAAAAGCGTGTTTATGCCGCCTCGCGGTTGAGCGTCAAATGCGCGGCGAACTGTCCTGGGTGTGCCTGCGGACCTTTTGTCAGCGCTCTCCTTCACAACCTTCTTGACTCCCCACTCTCGCTCTCTATTATCAGACAACCTGACTAATAGATCTCACTCAATGCTCGTCCTTCAACGTTCCGAATCCCTGGTTCAACGCACTGTCTCGGCCATCCGTGCTGAAATCGACTCTGGCCGGTTCGCCGCCTCTACGCGGATGCCAACCGAGCATGAGCTCGCCGAGCAGCTCCAGGTCAGTCGCTCGGTCATTCGCGAAGCCGTTTCTCAATTGAAAGCCGACGGTGTACTCACTACCCGGCGCGGTTTGGGCTCGTATGTCTCCGAACATCCTGAAGGTAAGGTCTTTCGGTTTCCGGGCGAGGCGGACGGTGTACTGGACCTCGGTCGGTTGTTTGAGATGAGAGTCTGGCTGGAAACACAAGCGGCAGCCGCAGCAGCGCAACGGCGTACCGTTGCCGATTTGAAGTGTCTCGGCAATGCCTTGTCGACAATGCAGTCCAAGAGCGCGGAGCTAAATGCAGCGGCGGCAGCGGACGTGGCGTTTCACCGGGGGATTGTCGCGGCGACGCAAAATACCTATTTCGTGGCGTTTCATGATTTTCTGCGCGGGCAACTGGCCGCCGCCCGACGTGCCGCCTGGGCGAATTCGGCGACCAAGCCCAGCGGTCCGAGCGACGCACATCTTGAGCACCAGGCGATTTTCGAGGCGATCAAGGCACGCGATAGCGTTGCCGCCGCTGAATGCTCGGAACGCCATTTGATCGCGGCAGCGGCTCGGCTTCGGATCTCGATTGATATGCCATCGCTGAAACCACGATAGCGGCTGCAAATCGGCGCTTTTATCGCAGCGTTGTTTAAGCTAGCTTGTCTGACAACCTGATAATATGACCTTTTCAGAACACTAGGCCCATCTGACCCGGTTCACTACGTGAGAGACCTCTATGAAGTATGACTTTTGCATCATTGGTGGCGGCATCGTCGGAATGTCTACGGCGCTGGAATTGACACGTCGCCGGCCTGGCGCATCGATCATCCTACTGGAGAAAGAAACCTCGCTCGCACGGCATCAGACGGGGCATAACAGTGGTGTGATTCACGCCGGGGTATATTACGCGCCGGGCAGTCTCAAGGCAGATCTATGCCGCCGTGGCGCGCAGGCGACGAAGGATTTCTGCACCGAACATGGCATCGCTTTCGATGTGTGCGGAAAGCTGGTGGTGGCCACCAACACGCTGGAAATGACGCGGATGGAAGCGTTGCACGAACGCGCGCAATTGAATGGCCTGACACCGCAACGGATCGACGGTCAGGATCTTTCTGCACTGGAACCTAATATCGTCGGTATCGGTGCATTGCTGATCGACAGTACCGGCATCGTTGACTACAAGGCCATTTGCAACGTGATGGCACGGTTGATCGAGGCAGCGGGTGGCGAGATCCGAATGGGGATCAAGGTCAATTCGATTGTCGAGCGCGGCGATGAGGTGCAGATCGGTTCGACCGAACAACAATGGCAGGCCAAACAGTTGGTCGTCTGCGCCGGATTGCAGTCCGATCGCCTGGCGAAGATGGCGGGGCTGCGCATCGATCATCAGATCGTGCCCTTTCGTGGCGAGTACTACCGCCTGCCACCGTCGAAAAATGAAGTGGTGAAACATCTGATTTATCCGGTGCCGGACCCGCAATTGCCGTTCCTTGGCGTACACCTGACGCGCATGATCGATGGCAGCGTCACCGTGGGTCCTAACGCCGTGCTGGGCTTCGCGCGCGAGGGTTATCCGAAAGCATCGGTCAACCTGGCCGACATCATCGAATTCCTACGTTTCCCCGGTTTTTGGAAGGTCATGCGCGAAAACCTGTCATCAGGCATGACGGAGATGAAGAACTCGCTGTGGAAACGGGGTTATCTGGAGCAGTGCAGAAAATACTGTCCCGAGCTGAGTGTCGAGGACCTGCAGCCTTACGAAGCCGGTATCCGTGCCCAGGCAGTCATGCGCGACGGTACCTTGGTGCACGACTTCTTGTTTGTCGACACCCCGCGCATGTTGCATGTGTGCAATGCGCCCTCACCGGCCGCCACTTGCGCGATTCCAATCGGTGAGATGATTGCCGATAGGCTGCTAAACAACGCTTGATCCGCGAAGATTTAAAGCGGCATAACCAGTCACTGGTTATGCCGGCCATCAAGTCCGTGCGATCAACCGCGGTTCCAGGGCACGGTGAGCACTGAACCACTCTGCGCCTCGGTGATATAAAGCAGGCGCGTGCCATCGGCGGCGGCGGCACCGAGCGCGACATTGGTAGTCTGCGCACCCACCGTGCTTTCGATGGTGTGCGTCAGTTCCCCCAGTCGCGAATAAACGAAGACGCAACCCAAGCCGACATGCGCGACGAACAGGTTGTGCGCCTCGTCCATGCACATGCCATCCGGACCGCCGGGACCGAATTGCGAGCAGAACACGCCGACTTTCGACACTCCGCCATCGGCCATCAACGGCACGCGCCAGACCGCATTGGCCCGCGTCGCCGACACGAACAAGGCGGTCTCGTCAGGTGTCAGGACAATGCCATTCGGACTCGGGACATTGGACAGCAGGCAATCCAGCCGGCCTTCGACCGACAACCGGAATACCCGTCCGCTCGGGTCGTGCATGCCGGTTTGGCCTTGATCGGTGAAATAGACGTCACCGCGAGCCGAAACACACAGGTCGTTGATGCCTTTAAAGCTCTCCGAATAGCGACCGATCAACACCGGCTCGACTGTCCCTGTATCCACATTCAGGCTCAACAGGCCCAGCTTGTAGTCGCAGATCAGCATCCGACCGTCAGGCGCAAAAGCCATTCCATTGGGCCAACCGTCATACTCGACGGCGCAGGTCCAGTCGCCTGCGGGTGAGATGCGAAAAATCCGCCCGTGGGGAATGTCCGTCACATATAGATTGCCGGCAGCATCGAACACCGGCCCTTCCAGAAATGAGTGCAGCTGCGCCCCACCCGCATTTGCGTTGGCCCATGCACTGGGTGTGTGCAAGCGCAGGGATTGCGACACAGAGAACGCGACAGCGCCATGGAGTCGTATCGGTGGCGCAAAGGAAAGATTCATGGATACCCCTCTGAAGACTCGACTCAATGACCGGAAAAGTTCGCCGGGCGTTTCTCATGCCAGGCGGCCTGGCCTTCTTTCAAGTCATTGGAGCGCAGTAAGCGGGCTTCGCAGCGCTTGAAATCGTCGAGATCGAAGTCGCCTCGGGCAAGGGCATTGATTGCACGCTTGGTTTCTTTCAGGGCCAGCGGCGCCAGGCTACTGACACAGTTTGCTAGCGCTGTGACATGCGCATCCAGGGCGTCGGCATCGACCAGGTCGGTGAGGAAGCCAATGCGCAACATTTCTTCGGCATAAACCTTTTCGGCGAGCAGGAACAGTTGCTTGGTCCGGTCGACACCTAACCGCGATACAAAGCGCTTGATCCCAGACGGGTAATAGAGAAGCCCGAGTGCCGCCGCCGGCATGAACATCTCGCTGGCGGCCACACCCACACGGAAATCGCAGGCCAGCGCCAGGTCGATGGAGCCACCATAAACACCGCCATGCAGCCGGGCAATAGTCACCTGCGGCAAGCGCTCAAGGGCCTCGATCACCGGCTCGAAGGGATTTTCGATGATCCCGTCAGGCTGGCTAAGCGCGATGTTCTGGATGCTGCTGATGTCGTATCCGGAACTGAAATAGCGCCCTTCTGACTGCAACACTACCGCCCGTACAGCGCTGTTGGCGGACAAGTGCGTAAAATGGCCCAGCAATACGGCCAGATCGTCATGCTCAATGCGGTTCGCCTGTTTCGGACGCTGCAGCGTGATTCGAGCAATTGATCGATCGATGGTGAGGATCGGCGGCAGAGCTAGATCGGCAAGGTTCATAAAATTACCAATATGGTTGTTATAATTACAGAATCCTAACGTATGATTACGGAAGAGGAAAGAAGTACATGAGTGCAAGCAAGCTACATCCGAATTTCGCTTCAACGATTCGAGAAAAGATTGAGATTGAGATGAGCGAAGGTCGCTATCTGCCAGGTGACCTGCTCGACGAGAAAGCGCTCGCCGAACGCTATGGCGTCTCCCGCACTCCGGTTCGGGAAGCTATCCAGCAGTTGTTGGCGCAAGGCCTTGTGTACAAGGTCGCTCGTCAGGGGGCGTTCGTTTCGAAGCTGTCATCCAAAGAGCTGCTCGCCCTGGTCGAGATGCTCTCTTATATGGAAGGCCTGTGCGCGATGTTGTCGGCGCGCCGTTCGCCCACCGAAACAGTGGCCGAACTGATGATGATGGTCGAAGCCTGCGAACACGCAGCACAACAAAATGATCGCGAAGCGTTCGCCACGGCTAACGCGGAGTTTCACAGGATTTTGTACGCCAGTACCCGCAACGCGCCATTAGCCCAGCAAGTGATGGCGTTGCGTCGGCGCTCTCAGTTGTACCGACGCAACATCTTTCACCAGCCAGGGCGCATGGCGAAATCGGCCGCCGAACACCGGCAAATCGTCGAGCTCATCGCGACCCAGGATGAGAACGGCGCCTTCCGGGCAGCCGTGGATCACATTGCCGTAGCGGGCCAGTCGTTTGCCGAATTTGTAATGACGCTTCCGGACGAGAGTCTCGCCGACTCCGACCGAACTACATGACACCACCCGGAGATACCGCATGGCGCTTTCAGCTTCCCTTGGGCACGGCCCGCTCAAAGATCTTATTGTTGTCGATCTGACCCGATTTCTGTCAGGGCCTTATTGCTCGCTGCTGCTATCGGATCTTGGCGCTCGTGTCATCAAGATCGAGAGCCCAGGCAAGGGAGATGAATCACGCACGGTGCCACCGATCCTGGGTAAGGATTCGCCGTATTTCATGTCGATCAACCGTGGCAAGGAATCGATTGCCCTGGACCTGAAGAACGACGACGACCGTGCCGTGCTGGCAACCATGCTGGAACAGGCAGACATCCTGATTGAGAATTTCCGCCCCGGCATCATGGACAAGCTGGGCTATTCGGCGCAGATGCTCGCTGAACGTTATCCGCGACTGGTATACGCCTCGATCTCAGGCTTTGGCCAGACCGGTCCATGGCGCAACCTGCCCGCCTACGACCTCGTGGTGCAGGCCCTGAGCGGCATGATGAGCATCAATGGCCAGGCCGACGGCCCGCCGACACGAGTCGGCACTTCAATCGGCGACCTCGGTGCCGGCGTCTATGCTGCGCTGAGCGTGGTGTCGGCGATCAATGAACGCCATCGCACAGGGCTCGGCGGGCGGGTCGACATGTCCATGCTCGATTGCCAGGTCGCACTGCTTGAAAGTCATTTTATGCGCTACAGCGTGACCGGCGAAGTGCCAGGCCGCGTGGGCTCGCGCCATCCCCTGATCGTGCCCTTCGATGCTTATGCCTGCGCCGACAGCTATATGGTGGTCTGCACCGTGGGCGACGGGCTCTATCGCCAACTGGTCGAGGCACTGGGTCGTCCGGACCTGATCGACGACGAGCGCTTTTGCACACCCGCCAAGCGACTCGAAAACGAAGTCGCGATGAAGAACGAGTTCGAGACGCTGTTTCGCACCCAGCCACGCAGCCATTGGCTCAAGGTCATCGGCGATGCCGGGGTTCCTTGTGGGCCGATCAACACCATTGCCGACATCGCTACCAGCCCGCAACTCGAAGCCCGTGGATTGTTCGTCGATGTCACCAGCGACAGCGGCTATTCCTTCAAAGCGGTTCGCACTCCGGTGCGCCAACTCGCAAAAGAAGAAGCAGCACAAAGCCAGCGAGCGCCTTCGGTCGACGAACATGGTCCGGCGATTCGCGCTGAGCTGCTAGCCGAAACACACTGACGCTTCACTCCCCATCTACCTCAGACCCGTGTACGCCAAGGGAAGCCGGCGCCGTTCTGCTGTGCTCGACCATCAGCACCGGCCACGGCGGCGGCCACGGATAAAGGAAGTGGGCTCTACCGAACAGCTCTCAAATACAACAATAAAGAGGATAGAAAATGAGCAGCAAAGGCGGGATACCGACTGGATTCAACCTGGGCAACCGTTGGATACAGTTACTACTGGCGATTATCTGTATGGGGCTTGTCGCCAACGTGCAATACAGTTGGACCCTGTTTGTACGGCCTATTCACGAAACCACGGGGTGGTCCGAACTCAGTATCCAAGTGGCATTCACCCTCTTCATCATGGCGGAAACCTGGCTGGTGCCCCTGGAAGGCATGCTGGTGGACCGCTTCGGCCCTCGCCCCGTGATCGCGGGCGGCGCGCTCCTGATCATGATTGCCTGGGTCCTGAACGCTTACACCAACTCCCTTTACATGTTGTACCTGGATTCCCTATTGGCTGGCACCGGCGCGGGCTGTGTCTACGGCACCTGCGTGGGCATCGCGCTCAAATGGTTTCCGGATCGGCGCGGTTTTGCCGGTGGCCTGGCAGCCGCCGGATTCGGGGTCGGTGCGGCATTGACGATTATTCCGATTGCCAACGAAATCACACTGAGTGGTTACCAGCATGCATTCCTGAAGTTCGGCCTGTTGCTCGGCGGCGCGGTGTTCCTGGTTTCGATGCTTATGATCAAACCGGTCAAATCGGATCGAGTCGCCAAGTCTGCGCGTAACGTGCAAGGCAAGCGCGATTACACCACGGTACAGATGATGAAAACGCCGGTGTTCTGGGTCTCTTATCTGATTTTCACCGCAATGTCCGCAGGCGGTCTCATTGCCACGGCACAAATTGCTTCGATTGCTCGTGACTTTGGTATTGCCTCGATACCCATGTCGATCTTCCAGACGGTCATCCCGCTGCTGACCCTGACCCTGTCGATCGACAACCTGGTCAACGGTCTCACCCGACCATTGTGCGGCCTGCTGTCGGATCGCTTCGGTCGTGAAAACACGATGTTCTTCGTCTTCCTGGGCGAAGGTTTGGCGTTGTTGGGAATCATCAAGTTTGGCCATAACCCATATTTGTTCTTGATTTTCGCGCCGCTCATTTACCTGTGCTGGGGTGAAATCTACGCAATCTCGTCTGCCATGATCGGCGACACCTACGGTAGTCGAAACGCGACCGCTAACGCCGGTGCATTGTTCACCACCAAAGGCTTCGCCGCGCTGATTGTGCCGTTCGGCAGTCTACTGCGAGAAATCACCGGTACCTGGGATGCGGTGTTCGTGTTTTGCTCGATCATTGCCGTGTTGTCGGCCATTGCCTCACGCTTTGTCCTGGCGCCGATGCGGCGCAATTTCATTATCACCAGCAATGCTGAGTATGAAGCCAACCCGCCAGACGACAGTCGCGAAACCACTCATATTGCATCACCCAACAGCGGCGCAACGATAGGCGCGCGATAGAAATATCCGACTATTTATGGGTTAACGCCTGCTAGTGGTCTGTGTGGTGAGTTCTATCAGTCAATTTCGGATGCCATAAATCCCTGGCCTGCGTTGCTGTTCTTCGCCATAGCCCGGCTATGACTCGTCACAGCGCCTTGGCCATGGACTTATGGCATCCGAACTTGAACTCACGGACTAAGCGCGCAGCCCACCAGCCAGTCAAACCTGGTAACTCAACACTGAAAACCAACAAGAGTGAAAATTTATGCGTCTTAATCTAAAGACCAAAATGCTGTTCTTGGCAGTGCTCCCGGTGTTGACCTTTGCGGTAGTCATCAGCATCGCGACGGTATTCATGCTCCAGAGCCAGGAGCAGCAAGAGGTCCAGGAAACACGCGAGCGCCTTCTGGCCGATGCCAAAATCACCTTGCAAAACTATGTCGCGGTGGCGATGGGCATGATCAAACCAATCTACGAAGCTTCGGCGCCAGGAGACATGAGCACACGGGCGCAAGTGATAAAGATGCTTTCGGCCATCACCTATGACAAGGAAAGTTATTTCTTCGGTTATGACTCTGAAGCGGTGCGTCTCTTCAAGGGCAGCAGCCCGCAAGACATCGGTAAAAGCTTCAAGGACGCCAGGGACCCCAACGGCCTCTATTTTATTCAGGACCTGGTCGCGGTCGCGAAGGCCGGCACGCATTACACCCAGTACAACTCAACATTACTGGGCAAAACCGAGCTGTTGCCGAAACTGGGTTACAGCCAATGGCTACCCAAATGGGACCTGATGATCGGCACCTCGATTAATCTGGACGGCATTGAGCGGCAAGTCCTCGAGATCCAAACGAAGGCCCACACACGCCTGCAAGACATGCTGCTCAGTATCGTTGGCATCGCTTTGCTGCTGTTGGTGGTGATCGGTATTGTCGGTGCCGTTCTGGCGGGTACGATTGTGCGTCCGCTGCACTTGATGAAAGCCAATCTGGACGACATCGCGGCAGGTGAAGGCGATCTTACTCGCCGCTTGACCGTCACCAGTGGCGATGAATTAGGCGACTTAGCCGCCTCGTTCAACCGTTTTGTCGACAAAATTCATGGTCTGGTCCGGCAAATTGCCGAAATGACCCTGCAATTGACCGGGCTGGTCAGCGCAGTGTCTGACCAGGTCGATCGTTCGGGACAGGCGATGGAGCGCCAGCGCCACGAGACCGATCAGGTGGCGACCGCCATCAACCAAATGTCCGCCGCCGCCCACGAAGTGGCAAAAAACGCACAAGGGGCAGCAGTGGCAGCCCAACAAACCGACGCGGAAGGTCAGGCGGCCAAGCGCGTGGTCAACGGCAACATCAAGCAGATTCACGCCTTGGTTGACGATATTCGTAACAGCGGCACTTCTCTGGACAGCCTGCAAAAAGACGTTTCGTCGATTGTCAGCGTGCTTGGGGTAATTCGCTCCATCGCCGACCAGACTAACTTGCTGGCACTCAACGCCGCCATTGAGGCGGCACGGGCGGGGGAAGCCGGACGTGGTTTTGCGGTCGTGGCTGACGAGGTGCGCGCACTGGCCAGCCGCACTCAGCAGAGTACCCAGGAGATCCAGAGTATGATTGATCGCCTGCAACAGGGTACACAGGGTGCAGTAGAGGCCATGCGCCGCTCCAGCCAGGCCGGTGACGATACGTCAGTGCAAGCCAATGAAGCAGGGGCATCACTGGATACCATTGCGCGGCTGATGAGCACCATCAACTCGATGAACGCACAAATCGCCAGCGCCGCCGAAGAACAGACCGCCGTGGCCGAAGAGATCAACCGTAACATGCATCAGATCGCCGAGGCAGCGGACAGTGTCGCCGATCAGACGCAGCAAAGCGCCCAAACTTCGCGCAGCCTGGCAGACCTGGGTCAACGCCTGGGCAAGCTGGTCGGGCAATTTCGCATCTGATCCAGGCTCCCCTGGAAACCCGATTTCCAAAAAAAAGATACCCGACAGAACACACCAGAGCAGATCGAAAGAACGACTGACAGCCCCGCCGAAACGGGGCTTTGAGCGCTGGCTCAGTGATGGTAGCGCGCGGAAAACTCGTGCACGGCGTGGATAAACGCCCCGGCATGTTCCGGGTCGACTTCCGGGGTGATGCCATGGCCCAAGTTGAACACATGGCCCGAGCCGTCACCGTAGCTGGCGAGGATCCGCGCCACTTCGGCACGGATCGCTTCAGGTTTGGCATACAGCACGGTCGGATCCATGTTGCCTTGCAGCGCGACCTTGGCGCCCACCCGGCGACGGGCCTCGCCCAGATCGCAGGTCCAGTCGAGCCCGAGGGCGTCGGCACCCGCCTCGGCAATGCTTTCCAGCCACAAGCCGCCGTTCTTGGTGAACAGGATCACCGGCACCTGGCGCCCTTCATGTTCGCGGATCAGCCCGCTGACGATCTTGCGCATGTACGCCAGGGAGAACGCCTGATAGGCAGCCGCCGACAGGTTGCCGCCCCAGGTGTCGAAGATCTGCACCGCCTGGGCGCCCGCCAGGATCTGCCCGTTGAGGTACGCAGTGACCGATTGGGCCAACTTGTCCAGCAGCAGGTGCAAGGCCTGCGGGTTGTCGTAGAGCATGGCCTTGGTCTTGCGGAAGTCTTTCGACGAGCCGCCTTCGACCATATAAGTGGCCAGGGTCCAGGGGCTGCCCGAGAAACCGATCAGCGGCACCCGACCGTTGAGTTCACGGCGAATGGTGCTGACTGCGTCCATGACATAACCCAGGTCCTTCTGTGGATCGGGGATCGGCAGCGCTTCGATATCCGCCAGGGTGCTGACGACTTTCTTGAAGCGTGGGCCCTCGCCACTCTCGAAATACAGGCCCTGACCCATGGCATCAGGAATGGTCAGGATGTCGGAGAACAAGATGGCGGCATCCAGCCCCGGATAACGATCCAACGGCTGCAGGGTGACTTCGCAGGCGAATGACGGGTTCATGCACAGGCTCATGAAGTCGCCGGCCTTGGCGCGACTGGCGCGGTATTCAGGCAGGTAGCGACCGGCCTGACGCATCATCCACACGGGAGTGACGTCCACGGGTTGCTTGAGCAGAGCACGCAGAAAACGGTCGTTCTTCAGGGCAGTCATATCGGCATCCGGAAAAAATGTGTGGGCATTTTCTCAGAGCGCGACACAAAAGGCACGGAAAGAGCCGTGCCTTTTGTTTTATCGGTTGAATTTGTCGCGGACGATGACAGTCCTTTAAGCGTCGCAACGCCGCATAGCCGAGCGCAGCAGAGCTTAAAGACCCAGGTAGTCGAGGATTCCTTCGGCGGCATTGCGCCCCTCGAAGATCGCCGTCACCACCAGGTCGGAACCGCGCACCATATCGCCACCGGCAAAGATCTTCGGATGGCTGGTCTGGTGCTTGAACTGCCCCTGCTCCGGCGCCACCACCCGGCCCTGGCTGTCGGTCTGAATGTTGAACTGCTCGAACCACGGCGCCGGGCTCGGGCGGAAACCGAACGCGATAACCACGGCATCCGCCGCAATGATCTCTTCGGAACCCGGGATCGGCTCGGGGCTGCGACGGCCACGGGCATCCGGCTCGCCGAGACGGGTCTCGACCACCTTCACACCTTCGACCTTGTCTTCACCGACAATCGCGATCGGCTGGCGGTTGTAGAGGAACTTCACGCCTTCTTCCTTGGCGTTCTTCACCTCTTTGCGCGAACCGGGCATGTTCGCCTCGTCACGACGATAGGCACAGGTCACCGACTTGGCGCTCTGGCGAATCGAGGTGCGGTTGCAGTCCATCGCCGTATCGCCACCACCGAGTACCACGACCTTCTTGCCCTTCATGTCGACGAAATCTTCCGGCGACTTTTCAAAGCCGAGGTTGCGATTGACGTTGGCGACGAGGAAATCCAGGGCGTCATACACGCCCGGCAGGTCTTCGCCGGCAAAGCCGCCCTTCATGTAGGTGTAGGTGCCCATGCCCATGAACACCGCGTCGTATTCGCCGAGCAGTTGCTCCATGGTCACATCCTTGCCGACCTCGGTATTGAGGCGGAACTCGATGCCCATGCCGCTGAAGACTTCGCGACGATTGCTCAGCACGGTCTTTTCCAACTTGAACTCGGGGATACCGAAGGTCAGCAGGCCGCCGATTTCCGGGTTCTTATCGAAGACCACCGGGGTCACTCCACCGCGCACCAGCACGTCGGCACACCCCAGGCCGGCGGGGCCAGCACCGATGATCGCGACCCGCTTGCCGGTCGGCTTGACCTTGGACATGTCCGGACGCCAGCCCATGGCAAAGGCGGTATCAGTGATGTATTTCTCCACCGAACCGATGGTCACCGCGCCGAAACCGTCGTTGAGGGTGCAGGCACCCTCGCACAGGCGGTCCTGCGGGCACACCCGGCCGCAGACTTCCGGCAAAGTGTTGGTCTGATGGGACAGCTCGGCGGCGGCGAGGATATTGCCCTCGGCCACCAGCTTGAGCCAGTTGGGAATGAAGTTGTGCACCGGGCACTTCCATTCGCAATACGGGTTACCACAACCCAGGCAGCGGTGGGCCTGGTCGGCCGACTGCTGGGGTTTGAAGGGTTCGTAGATTTCCACGAACTCTTTCTTGCGCTGACGCAACAGTTTCTTCTTCGGATCCTTGCGCCCGACATCGATGAACTGGAAGTCGTTACTCAGACGTTCAGCCATTACAAAAACCTCATCAAACTCTTCAGGCGCATCACTGCGGGTTGGCACGGGTGCTGGAAAGCAACGACTTCAAGGTGGCTGCCTTCGGCTTGACCAGCCAAAAGCGCCGCAGGTAGTCGTCCAGGTTTTCGGCGAGGTTACGACCCCACTCGCTGTCGGTCTCCTCGACATACTCGTCCAGCACGCGTTGCAGGTGGCTGCGATAGGCTTCCATCGCTTCGCCGCTGATCCGCTGGATCTCGACCAACTCGTGGTTCACCTTGTCGACAAACGTATTGTCCTGGTCCAACACGTAGGCGAAACCGCCGGTCATGCCCGAGCCGAAGTTGTAGCCGGTCTTGCCCAGTACACAGACAAAACCGCCGGTCATGTACTCGCAGCAGTGATCGCCCGTGCCTTCAACGACCGTGTGGGCGCCGGAGTTACGCACCGCGAAACGCTCGCCCGCAGTACCGGCGGCGAACAACTTGCCACCGGTGGCACCATACAGGCAGGTGTTGCCGATAATGGCGCTGTCCTGGGTTTTATAGGCGCTGCCTTTGGGCGGCACGATCACCAGTTTGCCACCGGTCATGCCCTTGCCGACGTAGTCGTTGGCGTCACCTTCGAGGTACAGGTTCAGGCCGCCTGCGTTCCATACGCCGAAGCTCTGCCCGGCGGTCCCTTTGAAGCGGAAGCTGATCGGCGCCTTGGCCATGCCCTGGTTGCCGTGGGCACGGGCGATCTCGCCGGAGATCCGCGCACCGATGGAACGGTCGCAGTTACAGATATCCAGGGAAAAATCGGCACCGCTCAGGTCGTTGATCGACGATTTGGCCATCTCGACCATCTTCTCGGCCAACAAACCCTTGTCGAACGGCGGGTTGCGGTCAACCTGGCAGAACTGCGGCTTGTCCACCGGAATGTGATCGCTGCCGAGCAGCGGGGTCAGGTCCAGATGGTTCTGCTTGGCCGTCTCGCCTTCGAGGATTTCCAGCAGATCGGTACGCCCAATCAGCTCTTCGAGGCGGCGCACGCCAAGTTTGGCCAGCCACTCACGGGTTTCCTCGGCGACGTAGGTGAAGAAGTTCACCACCATGTCCACAGTGCCGATGTAGTGATCCTTGCGCAGCTTCTCGTTCTGCGTCGCCACGCCGGTGGCGCAGTTGTTCAGGTGGCAGATGCGCAGGTACTTGCAGCCCAGGGCGATCATCGGCGCGGTGCCGAAACCGAAGCTCTCGGCGCCAAGGATGGCGGCCTTGATCACATCGAGGCCGGTTTTCAGGCCGCCGTCGGTCTGTACCCGGACCTTGCCGCGCAGGTCGTTGCCGCGCAGGGTCTGGTGGGTTTCGGCGAGGCCGAGTTCCCAGGGCGCACCGGCGTACTTGATCGAGGTCAGGGGCGATGCGCCGGTACCACCATCGTAGCCGGAAATGGTGATCAGGTCGGCATAGGCTTTCGCCACGCCGGCGGCGATGGTGCCGACACCGGCTTCCGCCACCAGCTTCACCGAGACCAGCGCTTGTGGATTGACCTGCTTCAGGTCGAAGATCAACTGTGACAAGTCTTCGATGGAGTAGATGTCGTGGTGCGGCGGTGGCGAGATCAGGGTCACGCCGGGTACCGCATAACGCAACTTGGCGATCAGGCCATTGACCTTGCCGCCAGGCAACTGGCCGCCCTCGCCGGGCTTGGCGCCCTGGGCCACTTTGATCTGCAGGACTTCGGCGTTGACCAGGTATTCGGGGGTCACGCCGAAACGGCCGGTCGCGACCTGCTTGATCTTCGAGCTCTTGAGCGTGCCATAGCGCGCCGGGTCTTCGCCGCCTTCGCCGGAGTTGGAGCGCGCGCCCAGGCGGTTCATGGCTTCGGCCAGGGCTTCATGGGCCTCCGGCGACAAGGCGCCCAAGGAAATACCGGCCGAGTCGAAACGCTTGAGGATCGACTCCAGCGGCTCGATATCGCTGATCGGCAGCGGCGTGTCCAGGGTCTTTACCTTGAACAGGTCGCGGATCATCGACACCGGACGGTTGTCCACCAGCGCGGTGTATTCCTTGAATTTGGCATAGTCGCCCTGCTGCACGGCGGCTTGCAGGGTACTGACCACATCCGGGTTGTAGGCGTGGTATTCGCCACCGTAGACGAACTTCAGCAGGCCACCTTGCTGGATCGGCTTGCGCGCACTCCAGGCTTCGCTCGCCAGCAATTTCTGCTCGGCTTCGAGGTCGACGAAACGGGCACCCTTGATCCGACTCGGCACGCCACGAAAGCTCAGGCCCACCACTTCCTCGGACAGGCCGATGGCCTCGAACAACTGCGCACCACGATACGAGGCAATGGTAGAGATACCCATTTTCGAGAGAATCTTCAGCAGCCCCTTGGTGATGCCCTCGCGGTAGTTCTTGAAGACTTCGTACAGATCGCCGAGCACTTCGCCGGTACGGATCAGGTCGCCGAGCACTTCATAGGCGAGGAACGGATAGACCGCCGACGCACCGAAGCCGATCAGCACCGCAAAGTGATGCGGGTCGCGGGCAGTAGCGGTTTCGACCAGGATGTTGCTGTCGCAACGCAGGCCTTTCTCGGTCAGGCGGTGGTGTACGGCACCCGTTGCCAGGGACGCATGCACCGGCAGCTTACCGGGTGCTATATGGCGGTCACTAAGGACAATCTGGGTCCGTCCGGCACGCACGGCTTCCTCGGCCTGGTCGGCGATGTTGCGCACGGCGGCTTCCAAGCCGACGCTTTCTTCGTAGTTCAGGTCAATGATCTGGCGTTCGAAGCCCGGACGCTCGAGGTTCATCAAAGAACGCCACTTGGCGGGAGAAATCACCGGTGAGCTGAGAATCACTCGCGAGGCATGTTCCGGCGACTCTTCGAAGATGTTGCGCTCGGCACCGAGACAAATCTCCAGCGACATGACGATGGCTTCGCGCAGCGGATCGATCGGCGGGTTGGTCACCTGCGCGAACTGCTGGCGGAAGTAATCGTATGGGGTGCGCACACGCTGGGAGAGGACCGCCATCGGCGTGTCGTCGCCCATGGAGCCGACCGCCTCATAGCCCTGCTCGCCTAACGGCCGCAACACCTGATCGCGCTCTTCGAACGTGACCTGGTACATTTTCATGTATTGCTTGAGCTGCTCAACGTTGTAGAACGCCGAACCATGGTCGTTGTCGTCCATGGTCGCCTGGATGCGCAAGGCGTGCCTGCGCAGCCACTGCTTATACGGATGACGCGACTTCAGGCGATTGTCGATGGAGTCGGTGTCGAGGATCTGGCCGGTCTCGGTGTCCACGGCGAAGATCTGCCCAGGCCCTACACGGCCCTTGGCGATGACATCTTCCGGCTGGTAGTTCCACACGCCGATTTCCGATGCCAGGGTGATATAGCCGTTCTTGGTGGTGACCCAGCGCGCTGGGCGCAGGCCGTTACGGTCGAGCAGGCAGACCGCGTGGCGGCCTTCGGTCATGACCACCCCCGCCGGACCGTCCCAGGGTTCCATGTGCATCGAGTTGAATTCATAGAACGCGCGCAGATCGGCGTCCATGGTCTCGACGTTCTGCCACGCCGGTGGAATCAGCATGCGCACGCCACGGAACAGGTCGATACCACCTGTCACCATTAATTCGAGCATGTTGTCCATGCTGGAGGAGTCGGAACCGACACGGTTGACCAACGGCCCCAGTTCATCGAGATCGGGGATCAGGTCGTTGGCGAACTTGGTGCGCCGGGCCTGCGCCCAGTTGCGGTTGCCGGTGATGGTGTTGATCTCGCCGTTGTGCGCCAGGAAGCGGAACGGTTGCGCCAGCGGCCATTTTGGCAGGGTGTTGGTGGAGAAACGCTGGTGGAACACGCAGATAGCGGTCTGCAGCGTCGGATCGTTGAGGTCTGGATAAAAGGCGGTCAGGTCCGCCGGCATCATCAGGCCTTTATAGATGATGGTCTTGTGCGAAAAGCTGCAGATGTAGTGATCGGTATCGGCGGCGTTGGCCACCGACGAGCGACGACGGGCACTGAACAGCTTGATAGCGAACGCCTGGTCACTCAGGCCCTCGCCGCCGATGAATACCTGTTCGATCTGCGGCAGGCGCTCCAGGGCCAGACGACCGAGGACGCGGGTATCGATCGGCACCTTGCGCCAGCCCACCAACTGCAGGCCCGCGGCGAGGATTTCACGATTCATGTGTTCACGAGCCGCTTCGGCTTTGACGGGGTCCTGATTGAAGAACACCATGCCAACCGCATACTGCTTGGGCAGATCGCTACCAAACTGCGCTTTGGCGACAGCACGCAGGAACTGGTCCGGCTTTTGAATCAACAGGCCGCAACCGTCACCGGTCTTGCCGTCGGCGTTGATCCCACCGCGGTGGGTCATGCACGTCAGGGCCTCAATGGCCGTCTGCAACAGGTGATGACTGGGCTCGCCCTGCATGTGGGCAATCAGGCCGAAACCGCAGTTATCCTTGAATTCATCGGGTTGATACAGACCTGCTTTCATAGACACTTTCTCACCAGGCTGCCTCTTATAGAGACAAATTTCTTTTTAATTCAACCGCTTACCATCCACGCCGAACGTATGCCGGCTTTGCAGGGGCAAAAGGGAGGTCATTGTACACACCGACACAGACGCTCACAAATTTGGCGACGAAATGTCGCAAATCTATGTCGCATTTATGAAAGGTTTAAAGGGATATCTCGTGCTAGTCAAAATATTTTTTGAATTTTGACCGCTACGACTCAAATCTACTGTGACGCAGACACCACAAGGCACGCAGCTTTAAAGCTGCGCGCTCAAGTGGAAGTTTTGAGGTGCCGGGAGCGCAGCCTGGGTAAGGCCGCCGAATCATCAGCGAGTTGTGGCGAGGTCCTGTTGGACGCTGGCGACAGTCCGAGGCCAAGGTTTACCAGCCTGAACCTTCGCTGGCAAGGCCTTGATAGCAGTAACTGCCGCATCGCGGCTCGGGAAGCTGCCATAAGTAATCACATACAGTGGCTTGCCGTTGAGCACTTTCTTGAAATAACGGTACTCGCCACCCTGCTCCTTGACGAAGTTCTGGGCCGTGGCTTCCGAGCTGGTACCGAGAATCTGCACCACGTAGTGGCTCGGTGCTTGACCGGCGTACCAGTTGCCACCAGCGCCAGGCTTGGCCGCTACCGGCTTCTCGGTCTTGACCGCGGGCTTGGCGGGCGCTGGGGCTGGCGCGGGTTTGGCGACCGGGCTTGCCGGCTTGGCCACGGCCACCTGGGCTGGAGCCGCCGGGCGGGCGGCAGGAGTGGGAGCAGGACCGGCCGGCACACCCAGAGGCGGTGCCGTGGTGGTGACAGTTGGAGGCTGAGCCACACCGCCATCGACCACTGGCGCAGCGCCGTCGTCACCCTCGCTCATGCCACCCGCGGCTTCGGCGAGCGGGCCACGCATCACCGGCTGCGACTGGCCGACCAACGGCAGCGGCATCGGTTGCGAATTACCGGCGAATTCGACCGCTGGGCCACCCACGGCATTCGGCTTCGGTGTTTGCCCCAGCGGTAACTGGGCCTGCTCACCGGCTGGCGCACCCGCCGTCACCGGCGCCTTGCTGCGACCGGAACTCATCCAGGCCGCAGCGACAGCGACCACCACTACCCCAGACAATGCCAACACATATTTCTTCGACATCTTGAACCCCATACTTGGTCGCTTGACCGCGGAGCGGCTGGCAATCATGGCTTCGATCATGGCGTCACGGGCAACCTGGTTAATGTTGCCAGGCCAACCCTCGGCGCTTTGGTGAATCTCAGTGATCTGCTCAGCGGAAAAAAGTTCGATTCCCCGGCCCGCGCCTTCAAGACGCTGCGCCAGGTACTCGCGCGTTTCTTCTTCGGTGTAGGGCTGTAATTCGATCACGTGGAAGCGCTCTTCCTGCGCCTCCTGCTGTTCCAAGCCGGCAATCATCGACGACTCGCCAAACAGAAAGACGTGTGGACGACCTTCCGGCGCGCCTGCCGCCAATGCCAGCAAGGCTTCGATCGCGGAATCATCCAGTTGTTCAGCGTCGTCCACCAGCAGATAGACTTCCTGGCCGGTCAACGCCAACTGCACCACCTGCGCCAGGATCGAGCCGATATCGGCCTGAGCCACATTCAGTGCCTGGGCGATCTGGCGCAACACGCCAACCGCCTCGCCAGCGCCACGAGCTGACACCACCACGCTTTGCACCGACTGCTTGTTGGTGCTCGCCACCAGCGCCTGGCGCAACAGGGTCTTGCCGCTGCCCTGCGGCCCGGTCACCACCAGCAGCAACTGGCTGTAGCGGGCCAGGTGATGCAACTGCCCCAACACCGGCTTGCGCTGGGCCGGGAAAAACTTGAAGCCAGGCACCCGTGGAGCAAAAGGGTCGTGATGCAACTGATAATGGCCGAGGAAAGCCTCGTCGGCATGTAAACTAGTCATCGGGATCTTATCAACCTTTAAGCTGGGCCAGAGCGCGGTAATCCGCCCCCAGCGTGGCCTGTAGAACCTCTTTCGGATAATCGTCGGTCACTACGGCTTCGCCCAGGCGGCGCAACAACACCAGACGTAAACGACCGTCGATCACTTTTTTATCAATGGCCATGTGTTCGAGAAAATCAGCCTCGGTCATCGCCTCCGGAGGAATCACCGGCAAACCCGCACGCTGAAACAGGCGAATACCGCGATCGCGCTCGGCGTCGGTAATCCAGCCCAGACGCGCAGACATCTCCAACGCCATCACCGTTCCGGCGGCCACGGCTTCACCATGCAGCCAGACACCGTAGCCCATATGGGTTTCGATGGCATGGCCAAAAGTATGTCCGAGGTTGAGGGTAGCGCGCACCCCAGACTCGCGCTCATCGGCACCGACCACGGCCGCCTTGGCCGCGCAGGAGCGCTCGATGGCCGCGCTCAGCGCCGCCTGGTCGAGGCTGCGCAGCGCATCGACATGCTCTTCCAACCAGGTCAGGAACGGCTCGTCGCGGATCAGGCCGTATTTGATGACTTCGGCCAGGCCCGCCGAAAGCTCGCGCGCCGGCAGAGTGTTCAGGGTCGCGGTATCGATCAGCACCACATTGGGCTGATAGAAGGCACCGACCATGTTCTTGCCCAACGGATGATTGATACCGGTCTTGCCGCCCACCGACGAATCAACTTGAGACAACAAGGTAGTCGGAACCTGGATAAAGTCCACTCCGCGCTGATAGCAGGCCGCCGCGAAACCGGCCATGTCACCGATAACGCCACCGCCCAGGGCGATGATCGTGGTCCGACGGTCGTGTCGAGCGTTCAGCAGGCCATCGAAAATCAGTTGCAGGGTTTCCCAGGTCTTGAAGGCTTCGCCGTCGGGCAATACCACCGAGATCACCGAATAGGCCGCCAGGCTGCGGCTCAGGCGTTCGAGATAGAGCGGAGCGACAGTGTCGTTGGAGATAATGGCGACTTGGCGACCGGCAATGTGCGGCGTCAATAACTCAGGCGTGTCCAGCAGCCCTTCACCAATATGAATCGGGTAGCTACGCTCGCCAAGATCGACCTTAAGTGTCTGCATGTGTCCCCACAGTGAAGATGGACGCGAGCGCCCAGTCTCAGGATTAACAATTGATGGCGTCGTTGGTTTCCGACGCCCGACAATGGCCTTAAGCCACAACCCACACCGAGCGTGGCGGGCATCGAGGATAGCGCATTTCGCCCCGCGCTTTAACGGGGAGGTAGCTGCTGCAAGCGTTCCAGAATATCCAGTACCACCATGCGCGGCGGTCGCTCATCGGTTTCCACCACCAGATCGGCAATTTCCCGATAAAGCGGATCACGGATCGCCAATAGGTCGCGCAATGTCTTGGCCGGATCGGCGGTACGCAACAACGGACGGTTGCGATCACGCGCGGTACGTCCCACTTGCTGCTCCACCGAAGCATGCAGATAGACCACTCGCCCGCCAGCGTGCAGCGCCTGGCGATTTTCATCACGCATGACCGCACCCCCGCCCGTGGCCAGGACCACACCGTCAGCCGCGCACAACTCGGCAATCATCACTTGCTCGCGATCGCGAAAGCCCGGTTCGCCTTCCTTATCGAAGATCCACGGGATATTGGCGCCCGTGCGCAGTTCAATTTCCTTATCGGAATCTTTGAAAGGCAGACGCAGCTCTTTGGCCAGCAAGCGACCTATGGTGCTCTTTCCAGCCCCCATAGGCCCAACAAGAATCAAATTTCGCACAGAATCAACGACTCACAGCAATCGCCTGGTTATTCATGATACGCGGAGTCAGGAATACCAGCAGCTCGGATTTTGCTTCCGAGACAATGTCTCGGCGGAAAAGGCGGCCAACATACGGCACATCGCCGAGAAATGGCACCTTCTCTTCGGTTTTGCTCTGGGTATTGGAGAACACGCCACCGATCACCACGGTTTCGCCGTCGTTGACCAGCACCTTGGCGTTGACTTCGTTCTTCTTGATCGGTGGTACGTTGTTCAGCACATTCTGGTAGTCCGGCTCATCCTTGGTGACCTTTACTTCCATGATGATGCGGTTGTCCGGGGTGATCTGCGGCGTGACCTCAAGGGACAGCGAGGCTTCCTTGAAGGACACCGAGGTCGCACCGCTTGAGCTCGACTCCTGGTACGGAATCTCCGTGCCCTTGAGGATCTTCGCGGTTTCCTTGTCGGAAGTGACCACCTTGGGCTGCGATACGACTTCACCGTTGCCGGTCTTCTCCATCGCGCTCAACTCCAGGTCGAGGATCGTGTTGTCGGTCACGAAGCCGATGCCGATACCGGAAGTCGCCGTGGTGGCGCCCAAGTCGACGAACGGCGTACTGTTGCTCTGGCCGGTCAATCTGGACAGCGTCGGCGCACCGCCACTGCCGCTCCAGTTGCCACCAGAGACGCTGCCGCCCCAACGGGCACCCAGTTGCTTGTCATAGCCCACATTGGCCTCGACGATACGCGCCTCGATCATCACCTGGCGCACCGGAATATCCAACTGCGCCACGATCCGCCGCAGCTCGTCGAGGCGGTCCTGGGTCTGGTAGGCAATGATGTTGTTGGTGCGGTCATCCACGGTGATCGAGCCACGCTCCTCACCCTTGGCCTCGGCACTGGTCACCGACTGGAACAGCTTGGCGATATCCGCCGCCTTCGCGTAATTGACTTGCAACAGCTCGCGACGCAGCGGGGCCAGTTCGGCAATCTGTTTTTGCGACTCCAACTCCTGGCGTTCACGCGCCGCGATCTCGTCCGCCGGCGCCACCAGCAAGACGTTACCGATCTTGCGCTTGTCCAGGCCCTTGGTCTTAAGCACCAGGTCCAGCGCCTGATCCCACGGCACATTCTGCAAGCGCAGGGTAATCCCGCCCTGCACCGTGTCGCTGGCCACCAGGTTCAGATGGGTGAAGTCGGCGATCAGTTGCAGCACCGAACGCACCTCGATGTCCTGGAAGTTCAGCGAGAGCTTTTCGCCGCTGTAGACAAACCGTTCGGCATTACGCCGCTGCAGGTCGTCGACGGTCAGCGGGCGAACACTGATCGTCAGCTTGTTATCGGTCTGGTACGTCGAGTAGTCGAAAGCGCCGCTCGGCTCGATGGAAATACTTGCCCGCTCGGCAGACGCGCTGGCATTGACGAATTGCACCGGCGTGGCGAAATCCTTCACGTCCAGGCGCACACGCAAGGGATCGGGCAGTTGGGTGCGAGGGAACTCCACGCTGATCTTGCCGCCTTTTTCCTGGATATCCGGGCTGATGGACGGGTCAGAGAGTTCAATGACCACGTTGCCTTCGCCCTGTTCGCCACGCTGGAAGTCAATATTGCGAATGGCCTTTGCCGCCGGCACGTAGGGCTTTTGGGCCGCACGCGTCGGGCGCGCCACCGCCACCGGTCGGACGGCGCCGGCCTGGTCGTGAGCGCTGGGCGCAGTGTCCTGGCCGACCA
Organism: Pseudomonas agarici; assembly: GCF_900109755.1. GTDB lineage: Bacteria > Pseudomonadota > Gammaproteobacteria > Pseudomonadales > Pseudomonadaceae > Aquipseudomonas > Aquipseudomonas agarici. The sequence goes on from NZ_FOAR01000032.1 coordinate 23,429, forward strand.
CCACGAACAGGTTGTTGCCCTCGATGCGGGTGCTGTAGGGCACCAGCTTGCTCAGATTGATGATCAGCCGGGTACGATCCTTGGCCTCCACCACGGTCACGCTGCGCGCGTTGCCCACGCCCAGGTCACGGGTCTTGGCGGTCAATCGGCTGGCCACTCCGGTCAGGTCCAGGGCAATCCGCGCCGGCTGATCGGTGGTATAGCCATGGGGAGCGGAGGGCGGGCTGTCGAACGCCAGTTTCAGCTCAACCCGGTCCCCCGGCAGCGCCGCTATATCGAGGGTCTTCAGGTCGGCAGCCAGCACCATCGACGACACCAACGCCATCCATAGCGAAATGCCGAAGGTACAAATAATCCTGTTCATATCGAGTTCCACTATGAGTGCTCTTTCAAAGGCAGGGTGCGCGGCCGTTCCAGCCAGCCGCCTTCACCGTCTGGAACGATTTCGATCACTTCGACCTGGGAGTCGGTGATGGCCACGATCCGACCCTCGTTGCGCCCCAGGTAATCACCTACTTTCAATCGATGAACGCCATCGGCTCCACGCAGCAAGGCGTAGGTACCGCTGGCATTGGAAAGTGTGCCGACCATCTCGAACTGTTCGATATTGAAGCCTTCGAGAAACTGCTTGATCCGGTTCGGATCCGGCTTGACCTCGCGAGTACCTTTCTGGCGGCTCGTCAGATCGATCTTGACCGGTGGCTGGAACGGACTGCGCAACGATGCGGCGTTGTAGGTAAATGCCTCATAGGAAATAAACTTCGGTGTTGGCTCGATATTGCCGACCGGACGCGCGCGCACTTCACGCATGTAGGCATCCAAGTCACTGAAGTCGTTACTGTTGCCACAGCCGGCCAGCAACACCGCGACCATTGCTACGCACCCGCCACGCCAGCCGCTCATTTGTGCAGCCCCTTGTCGTTATAGCGATAGGTCTTGGCGAGAATGCTCATGCGTAGCTTATTGCCATTATTCGGCGCGACCGGTTTGATCTGGAAATCGTGCAGAGTGACGATTCGCGGCAGGCTGGCCACGCCACTGACAAAGGTTGCCAGGTCATGGTAAGCGCCGGTCACAGTGATCTGGATCGGCAGTTCGATATAGAACTGCTGCGCCACCTCGGGCAACAGCTTGATCTCTTCGAACTCCAACCCACTGCCAAGCCCGGTACGGGTGATGTCTTCCAGCAATCCCGGGACCTCGGTATCGCTAGGCAATTGCTTGAGCAGTGCACCGAAAGACGCCTCCATATCGAGCATCTGCTGAGTGTAGGCCTCCAGGTTAGCCGCCAGGTGCGCCTTGGTCGCGAATTGCTCCTTAGACGTGATCTCCGCGGCCCGTTGCTGGTCCAACCGGTCGATCAGGTCCTTGACATAGAAGTTATAGCCCAGCGTCAGCACCACGACCGCGACGATGACACCGCAAGCGCCCTTAACCGCCGAGGGCCAGGAACCAATGTTCTGCATGTCGAGATCGGCAAGGTCGATCTGGCGCAGGTTTCCCAGCCACTCGGAGACATTCATTGGGTGCTTCCCGGAACGGGGGGCTGAGTCTGCCGCACGTTCAGTTGGAACACATTCGCCTGGTCGAGCGCACCGGCCGTTGTCGCCTTGACCTCGGTCAGGCTCGGTGCTTCGAGCCACTCGGAGGCATCGAGGTTACGCATCAAGTCCGAGACTCGATTGTTGGACTCCGCCGCGCCGCTGAGTGCAATGCTCTTGCCGGTCATCTTCACTTCCGTGAAATACACGCCATCAGGCAGAGTCCGCGCCAACTGATCGAAGATCCGCCCACTGATTGGCCGGTTGCCTTGCAAGTCCTGGATGATCTTCATCCGCTCGATCAATTGCTGGCGACGCGCCTTGAGCTCGCTGATCTGTTTGATCCGCGTATCGAGCTGGGCAATCTCCTTGTTCATATAGGCATTGCGCGCGGCCTGGTGATCGATCGAGTTACTGATGTACTGGTCCGTCATCAGGACCAGGCCGACAGCCGCCACCAGCACCCCGACCAGGGCCGTCAAGAAGCGCTTGCGCCGCTCTTCGCGCAGCTGCTCGCGCCAGGGGAGAAGGTTGATCCGCGCCATCAGTCGAAACTCCTCAAGGCCAGGCCGCAGGCGATCATCAGGGCCGGCGCATCACCGGCCAGAGCCCCGGCATTGACCTTGCTGCTCAACGCCATGTCGGCGAAAGGGTTGGCCACCAGGGTCGGCGTACCAAGCCGTTGCTCGATGAGCTGATCGAGCCCGGCAATCGAGGCGGTGCCACCCGCCAGCAGAATGTAGTCAACCTCGTTGTATTGGCCTGAGGCGAAGAAGAACTGCAGGGAACGCGACACCTGATGAACCACGGCATCCTTGAAGGGCAGCAGGATCTCGGCGATATAGTCGTCCGGCAGGCCACCCTGCTTTTTCGCCAGACCAGCCTCTTCGGGGGACAGGCCATAGCGCCGCTGGATTTCCTCGGTGAGCTGGCGACCGCCGAACAATTGTTCACGGGTATAGATGATCCGGCCATTGTGCAGGACACTCAGGGTAGTCATGGTCGCGCCGATATCGACCACCGCGACCGTCAATCGGTCCTGGTCGTTGGCCAATTGTGCCGCGAGCAGCCCAAAGGAGCGTTCAAGGGCGTAGGCTTCGACATCCACCACCCGGGCAACGAGCCCGGCCAGCGCCAGCGCCGCCTCGCGCACCTCGACGTTTTCTTTCCGACAGGCGGCCAGCAGCACCTCGACACGCTCGGGATTGCGCGCCGAATACCCCTGGACTTCGAAGTCGATGGCTACTTCTTCGAGAGGATAGGGAATGTACTGGTCGGCCTCTATTTTTAGCTGATTCTCCATGTCGTCATCGGAAAGCCCGGCGTCCATTTCGATGGTCTTGGTGATCACTGCGGAGCCGGCTACGGCGACCGCGACATGGCGCGCGCTGGTTTTGGCCTTGAGCAGCACCCGCCCCAGCGCCTGACCGACGCCTTCGAGCTCGGCGATGTTTTTCTCGACCACGGCGTTAGGTGGCAACGGTTCCACGGCATAGGACTCGACTCGATATCGATTGCCTGAACGGCTCAATTCGAGGAGTTTTACCGAAGTGGAGCTGATGTCGATCCCCAGGAGCGAATGCGCTTTTTTACCAAAGAGTCCAAGCACTACCGATTCCCTATTGCTATCCGCGACTTACGGACCCTTTATGATAAGAGGCATTTAATAGCAGTCTTGACATAAGCGCAAATAACGCCCGCCGCCAAAAAATGCTTATAATGCCCACGTTTTTTCCGAGCCGTCGAACCAGCGCTTGCTGTGAATTTAGCCTGACGCCCAATTCATTTTTTATCTGGAAATCCACAAGCCTTGATTCGTCTGCTGAAGTTTTTCGGGTGGTCTTTCGTCGCCGTGTTCTGCGGGCTGTTGCTCGTCCTGAGCGGCGCATTTCTCTATCTTAGTCCGGGCTTGCCGTCCGTGGAGACCTTGAGAAGCATCCAGTTGCAGATTCCGCTCAGGGTCTACACCAGCGATGGCAAGCTGATCGCCGAATTCGGTGAGATGCGCCGCTCGCCCATCCGTTTCGCCGACATTCCGCCGAATTTCATCAATGCCTTGCTGAGTGCCGAAGACGACAATTTCGCCAATCACTACGGGGTCGACCCCAGCAGCCTGATGCGCGCCGCGACCCAACTGATCAAGAGCGGACATATCCAGTCCGGCGGCAGTACCATCACCATGCAGGTGGCGAAGAATTTCTTCCTGTCCAGCGAACGTAGCTTCTCGCGCAAGACCAACGAGATTCTTCTCGCCCTGCAGATCGAACGCCAACTGACCAAGGATGAAATCCTTGAGCTGTATGTGAACAAGATCTACCTGGGCAACCGCGCCTACGGTATCGAAGCCGCGGCGCAGGTGTATTACGGTAAATCGATCCGTGATATCACCCTGGCCCAGATGGCGATGATTGCCGGCCTGCCAAAAGCCCCGTCACGCTTCAACCCACTGGCCAACCCGGTCCGAGCCAAAGAACGTCGCGACTGGATCCTGGGGCGCATGTATAAACTCGGTAAGATCGACGAAGCTACCTATCAGGCCTCCATCGTCGAGCCGATCAACGCCAGCTACCATGTGCCGACGCCGGAAGTGAACGCGCCGTATATCGCCGAGATGGCCCGTGCCGAAATGGTCGGCCGCTATGGCGGCGAGGCCTACACCGAAGGTTTTCGCGTGACCACCACGGTACCGAGCAACCTCCAGGAACTGGCCACTCATGCGGTTCAGGAAGGCTTGATCACCTATGACCAGCGCCACGGCTATCGCGGCCCCGAGTCCCGTCTGCCAGGCAAGACCCGCGATGCCTGGATCGCGGAACTGGGCAAACAACGTCCCATCAGTGGTCTGGAACCGGCGATTGTCACCCAAGTGGACAAGAACAGCCTGCACGTGCTGACCCGCAACGGCCCGGAAATCGTCGCCTGGGACACCCTGAAATGGGCGCGGCCATACCTCAACACCAATAGCCTGGGCGCCGTGCCAAAACAACCTGCCGATGTCGCTCAGGTCGGCGACCTGATCCGCGTCCAGCGCCAGGCCGACAACAGCCTGAAATTCAGCCAGGTCCCGGCAGCCCAAAGCGCGCTGGTATCCCTTGACCCGCAAAACGGCGCGATTCGCGCCCTGGTCGGCGGCTTCGCCTTCGAGCAAAGCAACTACAACCGCGCCATGCAGGCCAAGCGCCAGCCGGGATCGAGCTTCAAGCCGTTCATCTACAGCGCGGCCCTGGACAACGGCTACACCCCGGCCAGCCTGGTCAACGACGCCCCAATCGTGTTCGTCGACGAGTATCTGGACAAGGTCTGGCGCCCGAAGAACGACACCAACACCTTCCTCGGCCCGATCCGCATGCGCGAGGCGCTGTACAAGTCGCGTAACCTGGTTTCGATTCGCCTGCTGCAAAGCCTGGGCGTTGACAAGACGATTGACTACATTGCCAGGTTCGGCTTCAACAAACAGGACCTGCCACGCAACCTGTCCCTGGCTCTGGGCACCGCCACCCTGACGCCGATGGAGATCGCCACCGGCTGGAGCACCTTCGCCAACGGTGGCTACAAGATCACGCCGTACCTGATCGACAAGATCGAAAGCCGCAATGGCGATACCCTGTTCGTCGCCAACCCACCGAGCGTGCCGACTGGCGAGGTGACCAGCAGCGGCATCGCGGCGCCGAGCCAGCCAACGTTTACCGTCAACAATACCGGCGAGGCACCGGCTCCCACAGCCCAGGCTTCGGCTATCGCCGAACGCATCATCGACGGGCGTACCACCTACATCCTCAACAGCATGCTTGAGGACGTGATCAAGCTCGGCACCGGTCGTCGTGCCCTGGCCTTGGGGCGCGGCGACCTGGCGGGCAAGACCGGCACGACTAACGAATCAAAGGACGCCTGGTTCACCGGTTACAACGCCGACTACATCACCACTGTCTGGACCGGCTTCGATCAACCGGAGAGTCTCGGTCGCCGCGAGTTCGGCGGCACCGTAGCACTGCCGATCTGGATGGACTACATGGGGGCCGCGCTCAAGGGCATGCCACTGCACACTCAGGCGGAACCGGAAGGCATCCTCAGTCTGCGGGTCGACCCGGTCAGTGGCCGTGCGGCGACGCCGGGCACACCCAACGCCTACTTCGAGCTGTTCAAGAGCGAAGACACGCCGCCATCGGTCAACGAACTGGGCAATGGCGGCAGCGCTCCGGGCAGCCCGCTGCCAGCGGACGAAGCGGCGCCGATCGATCTGTTCTGAGCCTCGCTTTGGCGGAGGGCCGGTGGCGGCAAGCAGGCTTGCCACATACACTGCTCCGCCATAAAAACCTGGACAGCCGCCCCACAAAAAAGCCCTGACTCTTTCGAGCCAGGGCTTTTTTTGACGCTACGACGGCTTAGCCGTTGAACACGTCATCCACGCTTTTCAGCGGGTAGTTCTTCGGATACGGCAGGGTCGCTACGCCAGTCTCGATCGCCGCCTTGGCCACGGCGTCGGAGATCAGGGTGATCAGGCGGGCATCCATCGGCTTGGGAATGATGTACTCACGACCGAACTCCAGCTTGATGCCGCCATAGGCATCGCACACTTCCTGAGGCACCGGCAGCTTGGCCAGTTCGCGCAGAGCGTTGGCCGCGGCCACTTTCATTTCTTCGTTGATGCGCTTGGCGCGAACGTCCAGGGCACCACGGAAGATGAACGGGAAACCCAGGACGTTGTTGACCTGATTCGGGTAGTCCGAACGGCCAGTGGCCATGATCACGTCGCTACGGGTAGCGTGAGCCAGCTCCGGGGAGATTTCCGGGTCCGGGTTCGAGCAGGCGAACACGATGGGGTTAGCTGCCATGGACAGCAGGCCTTCGGCATCCAGCAGGTTCGGACCGGACAGGCCGACGAACACGTCAGCCCCCTTCAAGGCATCGGCCAGGCTGCGCTTGTCTGTCGCGTGGGCGAAGACTGCCTTGTACTGGTTCAGGTCGTCACGGCCAGCGTGGATCACACCAGTACGGTCAACCATGAAGATGTTCTCGATCCTGGCACCCATGCTCACCAGCAGCTTCATGCAGGAGATCGCGGCGGCACCGGCGCCCAGGCAGACAATCTTCGCTTCAGGCAAGGTTTTGCCAGCGATTTCCAGGGCGTTGATCATGCCGGCGGCGGTCACGATCGCGGTACCGTGCTGGTCGTCATGGAATACCGGGATATCGCACTGCTCGATCAGCGCCCGTTCGATTTCAAAGCACTCAGGGGCCTTGATGTCTTCCAGGTTGATACCACCGAAGGTAATGGAGATACGCTTGACGGTGTCGATAAAGGCTTGCGGGCTTTCCGAGTCGACTTCGATGTCGAACACGTCGATACCGGCGAAACGTTTGAACAGCACGCCCTTGCCTTCCATTACCGGCTTGGAGGCCAATGGGCCGAGGTTACCCAGGCCGAGAATCGCAGTGCCATCGGAAATGACTGCAACCAGATTGCCCTTGCCAGTGTACTTGTAGGCCAGCTCAGGATCGCGGGCGATTTCACGCACTGGTTCGGCCACGCCAGGGCTGTAGGCCAGCGACAGGTCGCGAGCGGTAGCCGTGGCCTTGGTGAGCTCGACGCTCAGCTTCCCTGGACGAGGATTGGCGTGATATTCGAGAGCGGCAGTTTTCAAATCTGACATGTGGGCATTCCGCTTTTTACTGTGGGACTGACGGACCGCCGAGGATACGCGTGTCGTCAAGTCCTCACAAGACTGACCAGCCAGCGGTGTCAAGAGCCATGTCCTACGACTTTGGCCCAAGGGCCACGAAACACAAGGGCTAAAATGTTCACAATCTATCCAAAAAATGTCTACAATTTTTTCTCAGCGTGCCGCCTGAAGCATTCCAGGGTGACTCAACGATAACAACCAGCGCGCTCCCCGCTGGCGCACCACGCTTCGACCGCCACGCTCGACCACCCAGCCACGGGCTTCGACCTGTTTGCCTTTGAGCCCGCTAATCCACCGGGCGTCGAATTGCTCCAGCCGACCGGGCGCGACATGCAATACAACCGATCCCCGCAACTCGATCCATAACCCGCCACGATTGTGTCGAATAGTGCTCACACGACCATTCAGCAGAACAAAACCGGGTTTGCCGATCTGATCCGCCCTCAGTACCGATGGGCGTTTCCAGAGCCCTAGCCGGAGCTGGCGAGCCTGGCGCTCGGCAAGTTGCTGACATTCGAACAAATCGCCGTTGGGCGCTATAGCCACCTGATAAGCCAAGCCCTCGGCGAGCAAGCGCGCTTCGAGGTTCATGCCATCGCTGCCGTACAAATGGGCCAGGGTCCGCCCATACCGGTCATAGCGTTCGCGACCTGCCACCACTCCAACATGGCCGCCGCTTTCCATTACCAGAGCCTGGAGACGTCGGCGCGCGGCCTCGGCAAAGGGTTCACCGGCCCGCCCTTTACGCCCCAGCTCCGGTGCATTGATTCCGATCAGCCGGACATTGCGGCCATCTTTCAGACGAACAGTGTCACCGTCGATGACCCGATGCACCTCAACCCGCAGAGCGCCAGGCACCGCCGGGCAGAACGCCATCACCTGTTCCTGGCAAATTGCACCGACAAAAAAGGCGCTCACAAGGAGCGCCTTTTTTATCAGCGTGGAACGGCCTTTCAGGCTGCCCAGGGAAAAAAGCCTTAGGCTTTCTTCGCACCGAATGTACCGAAACGGTCGGCGAACTTCTGAACGCGGCCGCCGGTGTCCAGGGTCTTTTGCTTACCGGTGTAGAACGGGTGGCACTCGTTGCACACGTCGATGGCCAGTGGCTTGGCGAAAGTCGAACGAGTTTCAAACTTGTTGCCGCAGCTGCAAGTCACGGCAACTGCTGGGTATTCTGGATGGATATCAGCTTTCATGGGGACTTCCTCGGCTAGCGTGCCGCCGCCCAACACTATTGTTGAACACCGCACGTAATTTGGCCGGCGATAATACCAGCCCTGCGAAATGAAGCAAGCTGTCACGTACACCGACCGTCTGCTAGGCTCGCGCCCTGGTTCATGACACTACCTGGGAAAACCGCGTGCCCGACGCCATTCTGCGCCTTGCCCTGCCTTCACCTCTGCGCCGCCTGTTTGATTACCGCGCGCCCCAGGGTGTGTTGCGTAGCGAGCTGCATCCCGGCATGCGCTTGCGGGTACCGTTTGGCCGGCGGGAAATGATCGGTATCCTGGTGGAAATCACCGACCACAGCGAAGTCCCGGCAGAAAAGCTCAAGCCGGCGCTCGCCCTGCTCGATGCCACGCCCCCCTTGCCGCCGGCGCTGCTCAAACTGTGCCTGTGGACAGCCCAGTATTACCAGCACAGCCTGGGCGACACGCTGAGCTGGGCCTTGCCGGTACTGCTGCGCCAGGGCGAACTGGCCGAGGCGCGTCAGGAACGGTTCTGGTCGATCGCTCCGGGCGCCAGGCTCGACGACCCACGCATCGCTCGCGCACCGCGCCAGCGCGAAGCCCTGGCCACCCTGGCTCAGCATCCGCACGGTGTGGCTCATCCGTTATTGAGCAAATTGATGTTGAACAAGGACAGCCTTGACCTGTTGCTGGCCAAGGAGCTGGTACAGGTGGAGATCCGCCGTCATGCCCCTGGCCAACGCCACGAACACTGGCTGGCGCAACCGGAGCTGCCACTCAACGACGAACAGCGCGCCGCCTGCACGGCGATTCGCGCCGGTTTCGGCAGCTTTCAGGCCTTTCTGCTGGCCGGCGTCACCGGCAGCGGCAAAACCGAGGTCTACCTGCAACTGATCCGCGAAACCCTCGAAGCCGGCAAACAGGCTCTGGTGCTGATCCCCGAGATCAACCTCGGGCCGCAGACCCTGGCGCGTTTCGAACAACGCTTCAACGCACGGATCGCTCTGCTGCATTCCGCGGTCAATGATCGCGAGCGCCTGGATGCCTGGCTCGCGGCACGCGATGGCGAGGCCGATATCATTATCGGCACCCGTTCGGCGCTGTTTACACCAATGAAGCACCCTGGGCTGATCATCATCGATGAAGAGCACGATGGCTCCTATAAACAACAGGAAGGCCTGCGCTATCACGCCCGTGACCTGGCGCTGGTGCGTGCCCGGCAGGAAAACATCCCGATCGTCCTGGGCTCGGCCACCCCATCCTTGGAAAGCCTGCACAACGCCTACATGGGCCGCTACGGCTTGCTGCGGCTGAACGAGCGGGCCGGCGGTGCCAAGCAGCCACGCTTCCTTCGCCTGGACGTAAAAAGCCGGCCACTGGACAGCGGTATTTGCGGTCCTATGCAACAGGCCATCGGCCAGACCCTGGCGGCAGGCCAGCAAGTCCTGGTATTTCTCAACCGCCGTGGCTTCGCCCCGACCCTGCTGTGCCACGACTGCGGCTGGATGTCCGAATGCGTGCGTTGCGATGCCCGCATGACGGTGCACCAGCGCCACGGCGAATTGCGTTGCCACCACTGCGGCCATGTCGAACGCGTCCCACGCAACTGCCCGCAATGCGCCAAGGTCGACCTGCGTCCAGTAGGCGCGGGCACCGAGCGCGCCGAGGAGCGGCTGGGCATCCTATTTCCCGATTATCCGGTACTGCGGGTCGACCGCGACAGCACCTCGCGAAAGGACGCGATGAACCAACTGTTCGCGACGATCCAGAAGGGCCAGCCCTGCATCCTGGTGGGCACGCAGATGCTTGCCAAAGGGCATCACTTCCCCAGGGTGACGCTGGTTTCGATCCTCGACGCCGATGGCGGGCTGTTTTCCGGCGACTTCCGCGCCAGCGAGCGCATGGCGCAATTGATCGTCCAGGTGGCGGGCCGGGCCGGGCGCGCGGAAGAGCCGGGCAAGGTCATCATCCAGACCCATCTGGCAGACCACCCATTGTTGATCCAGCTCACCGAGCAAGGTTATTTCGCCTTTGCCGAACAAGCCTTGAGCGAGCGCCGCGCCGCCGGATTACCGCCCTTTGCCCACTTGGCGCTGTTGCGTGCCGAAGCCCATAAGCCCGGACAGGCCGAAGGTTTTCTCGATGAAGCCTGCAGCGAGGCCGAACGCCTGCTGGCGCAAATGAACCTGGGCGGCATCGAGTTGCTCGGGCCGGTGCCAGCCCCCATGGAGCGTCGGGCCGGACGCTATCGGGCGCAGCTACTGCTACAGGCCAATGCCCGGGCACCGTTGCACCGATTGCTCGGCAGTTGGCTGCGGGTACTGGAGCAGATGCCCGGCGGACGGCAGGTACGCTGGTCGCTGGATGTCGATCCGGTGGATTTGTATTGAGCCGAGCTGGCGCCACCAGTCTATAACCTGTTGGCAAGCTCACCCCGGCAACGGATAATATCCAGTTTTTCCACCTGCGCATCGAAGCGCCGCCGCGCTTGCGGTCGAAAGAGAACAGCATGAAAAACACCATTCGCCAGTTGATCCAGCAAGCCCTCACCCAACTCGTTGACGAAGGTGTGTTGCCTGAAGGCCTGACGCCGGCGATCCAGGTCGAAAACACCCGAGACAAGAGCCATGGTGACTTCGCCAGCAACATCGCCATGATGCTGGCCAAACCTGCGGGTCTGAAACCACGCGACCTGGCGGAAAAATTGATCGCCGCACTGCCGACCGATGACAACGTCAGTAAGGCGCAAATCGCCGGTCCTGGCTTCATCAACTTCTTCCAGAACACTCAGGCCCTGGCCGCGCGCCTCGATGCCGCGCTGACCGACGCCAACCTGGGCGTGCGCAAGGCAGGCCCGGCGCAACGCACCGTGGTCGACCTGTCGGCCCCCAACCTCGCCAAGGAAATGCACGTCGGCCACCTGCGCTCGACCATCCTTGGTGACGGCGTGGCGCGGGTCCTGGAGTTTCTCGGCGACACCGTGATCCGCCAGAACCATGTCGGCGACTGGGGCACGCAGTTCGGCATGCTGATGGCCTACCTGCAGGAAAACCCGATCAGTAGCAACGAGCTGTCGGACCTGGAGAACTTCTACCGCGCCGCCAAGCAACGCTTCGACGAGTCCAACGAATTCGCCGACCGCGCCCGTAGCCTGGTGGTCAAGCTGCAGGCTGGCGACGCGGATTGCCTGGCGCTATGGGCACGTTTCAAGGACATCTCGCTGTCCCACTGCCAGAAAATCTACGAGTTGCTCAACGTCAAGCTGACCATGGCCGACGTCATGGGTGAAAGTGCCTACAACGACGATCTGATCAATGTAGTCAATGACCTCAAGGCCAAAGGCATGCTGGTCGAGAGTAACGGTGCCCAGTGCGTGTTCCTCGACGAGTTCAAGAACGCCGACGGCGAGCCGCTGCCAGTGATTATCGTCAAGGCCGACGGCGGCTATCTCTACGCCACCACCGACCTGGCCGCCGTGCGCTACCGCAGCAACGTGCTCAAAGCCGATCGTGCGCTGTACTTCGTCGACCAGCGCCAGGCCCTGCACTTCCAGCAAGTATTCGCCGTGGCGCACAAAGCCGGCTTCGTGAACCATCCGATGGACATGGAGCACATGGGCTTCGGCACCATGAACGGCGCCGACGGTCGACCATTCAAGACCCGCGACGGCGGCACCGTGAAGCTCATCGACCTGCTGACCGAGGCCCGCGAGCGCGCCTACAAGCTGGTCAAGGAAAAGAACCCGCAACTGCCCGAGAGCGACCTGCGCGAAATCGCCGAGGTCGTCGGTATCGGCGCGGTGAAGTACGCCGACCTGTCCAAGCACCGCACCAGCGACTACAGTTTCAACTTCGACCTGATGCTCAACTTCGAAGGCAACACCGCGCCGTACCTCCTGTACGCCTACACCCGCGTGGCCGGCGTGTTCCGCAAGCTGGACAAGGATTTCAGCGCAGCGGATGGCCAGATCGTGCTCGACGCCGCCCATGAGCAGGAACTGGCGGCCAGGCTGGCGCAGTTCGGCGAGGTCCTCAACAGCGTCGCCGAAAAAGGTACGCCGCACCTCCTCTGCGCCTACCTGTACGATGTCGCCGGCCTGTTCTCCAGCTTCTACGAGAACTGCCCGATCCTGACCGCCGACAGTCCGGCGCAGATGCAGAGCCGCCTGCGTCTCGCCGCGCTGACCGGTCGCACCCTCAAGCAAGGCCTGGAGCTGCTGGGCCTGGAAACTCTGGAGCGTATGTAAGTTGGCCGCCAAGAAAAAACCCGCACCCAAACGAGGCGCCAGCCGTTACCAAGCTCCTGCAAAAAAGCCGATTCCGGGCTGGTTGTGGCTGGCCATCGGGCTTGGCGTGGGGGCTTTTATCGTGTTTCTGATGAAACTTGAGCCGGGCAAGGGCGATGACGTCAAGCGGGTCAGACAGGAACAGCAGAAAGCGACCAAGATCGCCGAAGCCAACAAGACCCCACCGAGCCCTACCCTGCCGGTGAAACCGAAGTACGACTTCTACACCTTGCTGCCGGAATCGGAAGTCATCGTGCCACCGGAAGCCGTGCCGGAAAAAACCCTGCCGACGCCACAGACCGTGCCGACCACGCCAGTCACCCCGGCCGAAGCGGCGAAGATCGATACCGCACGTGCCCAGGCGGCGCTGGCCGGAATGACCCCGCCACCGCCGCCCCCCGTGGCCAAGCCGGCACCGGCGGCTGTAACGCAGTTCTTCCTGCAGGCCGGCTCGTTCCGCAAGGAAGCCGATGCCGACAAGGTCCGCGCACAGATCATCCTGCTCGGTCAGGCAGTGTCGATTGAGTCGGGAACAGTCAAGGAAGAGACTTGGTATCGGGTGCTGGTCGGTCCGTTCAGCAACCGCGAGCAATTGACCACGGCGCAAAAACAACTCGCCGGCAGCGGCTTCAGTAATCTATTGTTACAACAGCGCCAGAGCCGCTGAAGCCCGCCCCTGCGGGAGCCGGCCATTCGGCTCCCGCAGTTGAACTGCATGACAACAAACGCTTTCCTCTTCCTACACCGCTCGTCCCTCAGCCTTACTTTCGGTTGAAAATCCCTGCGCCATCCCCATATCAGTTTTCATCAGGCATTTTCGCCTACCTGCGTGGAGACTCTCCCTTGACCACCATCGTTTCAGTTCGTCGCCACGGCAAAGTCGTCATGGGTGGCGACGGCCAGGTTTCCCTAGGCAACACCGTCATGAAGGGCAACGCGAAAAAAGTCCGGCGCCTCTACCACGGCCAGGTGCTCGCCGGTTTCGCCGGCGCCACCGCCGACGCCTTCACCCTGTTCGAGCGTTTTGAAGGCCAGTTGGAAAAGCACCAGGGCCACCTGGTTCGAGCCGCCGTCGAATTGGCCAAGGAATGGCGCACCGATCGCTCCCTGAGCCGCCTGGAAGCCATGCTGGCGGTCGCCAACAAGGACGCTTCGCTGATCATCACCGGCAACGGCGATGTCGTCGAGCCGGAACAGGGCCTGATCGCCATGGGCTCCGGTGGCGGCTATGCCCAGGCCGCAGCCAGCGCCCTGTTGAAGAAGACCGAGCTGTCAGCCCGGGAAATCGTCGAGACCGCCCTCGGGATCGCCGGTGATATTTGCGTATTCACCAATCATAACTTCACTATTGAGGAACAGGACCTCGCGGAATAAAGCAGTGCCAGACCTGTGTCTACGCTGATCACTACTGCTTGAGGATCCCACATACCATGTCCATGACCCCCCGCGAAATCGTCCACGAACTCAATCGCCATATCATTGGCCAGGACGATGCCAAGCGCGCCGTTGCCATTGCTTTGCGTAACCGTTGGCGCCGCATGCAGTTGCCCGAAGAACTGCGCGTTGAAGTCACCCCCAAGAACATCTTGATGATCGGTCCGACTGGCGTCGGCAAGACCGAAATCGCCCGACGCCTGGCCAAGCTGGCCAACGCACCGTTCATCAAGGTCGAAGCGACCAAGTTCACCGAAGTCGGCTATGTCGGGCGTGACGTCGAATCGATTATCCGCGATCTGGCCGACGCCGCAATCAAGCTGCTACGCGAGCAGGAGATGGTCAAAGTTCGCCACCGCGCCGAAGACGCCGCCGAGGAGCGCATTCTCGACGCCCTGCTGCCACCGGCACGCATGGGCTTCAATGAAGATGCCGCGCCGAGCCAGGACTCCAATACCCGCCAACTGTTCCGCAAGCGCCTGCGTGAAGGTCAGTTGGATGACAAGGAGATTGAAATCGAGGTCGCGGAACACGCCGGCGTCGATATCTCCGCGCCGCCGGGCATGGAAGAAATGACCAATCAGCTGCAAAGCCTGTTCGCCAACATGGGCAAGGGCAAGCGCAAGAACCGCAAGCTCAAGGTCAAGGAGGCGCTTAAACTGGTGCGCGATGAAGAGGCCGGGCGCCTGGTCAACGACGAAGAGTTGAAGGCCAAGGCTCTGGAGGCGGTCGAGCAGCATGGCATCGTCTTCATCGACGAAATCGACAAGGTCGCCAAGCGCGGCAATGTCGGCGGCGCCGATGTCTCTCGTGAAGGCGTACAACGCGACCTGCTGCCGCTGATCGAAGGCTGTACCGTCAACACCAAGCTGGGCATGGTCAAGACCGACCACATCCTGTTTATCGCTTCCGGGGCGTTCCACCTGAGCAAGCCGAGCGACCTGGTGCCCGAGCTGCAAGGCCGCCTGCCGATCCGGGTCGAGCTCAAGGCACTCAGTCCGGAGGACTTCGAACGTATTCTCAGCGAACCACACGCCTCGTTGACCGAGCAGTATCGCGAGTTGCTGAAAACCGAAGGCCTGAGCATCGAGTTTCAGCCGGATGGCATCAAGCGGCTCGCCGAGATCGCCTGGCAGGTCAACGAGAAGACCGAAAACATCGGCGCCCGGCGCCTGCACACGCTGCTCGAACGCCTGCTCGAAGAGGTCTCGTTCAGTGCCGGCGACCTGGCGAGTGCCCAGGGCGTCGAGCCGATTCGCATCGACGCTGCCTATGTCAACAGCCACCTCGGTGAATTGGCGCAGAACGAAGACCTGTCGCGGTATATCCTGTAATCCTCGACCTGCGGGAGCCAGCCGGCTCCCGCAGGAGGCTCTTACCTAGACAGGTTAGCGTTCAGCCATGACCATTCGACTCCCCAGCGCCATCAACCTGCACAAGGCCTCGAAAACCCTGACCCTCACCTACGGGCCGGACGAGGAGTACCATCTGCCCGCCGAATTCCTGCGGGTGCATTCCCCTTCCGCCGAGGTCCAGGGCCACGGCAAGCCGATCCTGCAATCCGGCAAGCTCGGTGTGGGCCTGAGCAAGATCGAACCCGCCGGCCAGTACGCCCTGAAACTGACCTTCGACGACGGTCATGACAGCGGGCTGTTCACCTGGGACTACCTCTACCAATTGGCCTGTCGCCAGGATGACTTGTGGGCCGATTATCTTGCCGAACTCAAAGTCGCCGGAAAATCCCGCGACCCGGCCGAGTCGATTGTACGCCTCATGCTCTAGTGGCCTGTACGGTGAGTTCGTTAGCTCAAGTTCGGATGCCATAAGTCCCTGGCCAAGGCGCTGTGACGAGTCATAGCCGGGCTATGGCGAGCAACAGCAACGCAGGCCAGGGATTTAGGGCGCCGAAATGGACTCATAGAACTCACCACACAGGCCACTAGTGGCCTGTACGGGCATTTTGCCGTTTGGGGCGTATTTTCTAATTTGATCTGATTCAATACCCGCTGGCGGGCTAGTGGCCCGTGTGGCGAGTTGCGTTAGTCCACTGACATTCGCCCCGCCTGCAAAAAAATACACTCGGGTAACCCATGGAGCTGACCCATTGCGCATCGCTAACGATGTGCAACCAACCGGTCGCCCGAGCAGCAGTAGTACCTGGCATTCGTTGTGCCCAGTTGCACAGCTTTAGCCGGTACTCGTCTCAGGACAATGGAGCGTCTAGATGAGTGACAAAAATAGCGATGACCTCAAGCGCCAAGCCTTGGAAAACACCCTGGGCCTGAACCCCGTCGTCGGTTTGCGTAGAAAGGGCCTGCTGACTTCCGCACGCATGGTGTTAGCCCAAGCCATCAGGCAACCCGTCCATAGCGCCAGGCACATCGCCCATTTCGGCCTCGAACTCCAGCATGTGCTGCTCGGCAAATCGAGCCTGCAGCCAGACAGCGATGACCGCCGCTTCCGCGATCCGGCCTGGAGCCAGAACCCGCTCTACAAACGCTACCTGCAAACCTACCTGGCCTGGCGCAAGGAGCTCCATGACTGGATAGGTGACAGCTCACTCTCGCCCCAAGACATCAGCCGCGGGCACTTCGTCATCAACCTGCTGACCGAGGCCATGGCGCCGACCAACACCGTAGCCAACCCTGCGGCAGTCAAGCGCTTCTTCGAGACCGGCGGCAAGAGCCTGCTCGACGGCTTGGCGAATCTGGCCAAGGATCTGATACATAACGGCGGCATGCCGAGCCAGGTGAACATGGGCGCCTTCGAGGTCGGCAAAAGCCTGGGGACCACCGAAGGCGCGGTGGTGTTTCGCAACGACGTGCTGGAACTGATCCAATACGGACCGACCACCGAACAGGTGCATGAGCGTCCACTGTTGGTGGTCCCACCACAGATCAACAAGTTCTATGTCTTCGACCTCAGCCCGGACAAGAGCCTGGCGCGCTTCTGCTTACGCAGTCGCCAGCAGACCTTTATCGTCAGTTGGCGCAATCCGACCAAGGCTCAGCGCGAGTGGGGCCTGTCGACCTATATCGAGGCGCTGAAGGAAGCCGTCGAGGTGGTCATCGCCATCACCGGCAGCAAGGACGTCAACATGCTCGGCGCCTGCTCCGGCGGTATCACCTGCACCGCCCTGCTCGGCCACTATGCCGCCCTCGGCGAACAGAAGGTCCGCTCCCTGACCCTGCTGGTCAGCGTGCTCGACACCACGCTCGACACCCAGGTTGCATTGTTCGTCGACGAACAGACCCTGGAAGCCGCCAAGCGCCATTCCTACCAGGCCGGCGTGCTGGAAGGCAGTGACATGGCGAAAGTCTTCGCCTGGATGCGCCCCAACGATCTGATCTGGAACTACTGGGTCAACAACTACCTGCTCGGCAATGAACCACCGGTGTTCGATATTCTGTTCTGGAACAACGACACCACCCGTCTGCCAGCCGCGTTCCATGGCGACCTGATCGAGATGTTCAAGAACAACCCGCTGGTGCGCGCCGATGCCCTGGAAGTGTGCGGTACCCCGATCGACCTGAAGAAAGTCACCGCCGACATCTTCTCCCTGGCCGGCACCAACGACCACATCACGCCCTGGAAGTCCTGCTACAAGTCGGCTCAGCTATTCGGCGGCAAGGTCGAGTTCGTGCTGTCAAGCAGCGGGCATATTCAGAGTATTCTCAACCCACCGAGCAATCCGAAGTCACGCTACATGACCAGCGAAGAAATGCCGGTCCAGGCCGAGGACTGGCAGGAAAATGCCACCAAGCACACCGACTCCTGGTGGCTCTACTGGCAGACATGGCTGGCCGAGCGCTCGGGCAAGCTGAAGAAGCCACCGACCAGCCTGGGCAGCAACGCCTACCCTTCGGCCGAGGCGGCACCGGGGACCTACGTGCACGAACGTTAAGGGTACAGGGACGGTGTGGCCCTCATCACCCGAGGCCGCGTCGGATCAGCCAAGCAGCTTCCATCACAGGGCTTCAAACATGCCGCAACCGTTCATCTTCAGAACCATCGAGCTGGATGGCCAAACCATCCGCACTGCGGTTCGCCCTGGCAAGCCTCATCTGACGCCCTTGTTGATTTTCAACGGTATCGGCGCCAACCTGGAGCTGGTGTTTCCGTTCGTCCACGCCTTGGACCCGGACTTGGAAGTGATTTCCTTCGACGTCCCCGGCGTCGGCGGATCTTCCACCCCGAGCCGCCCCTATCGCTTTCCCGGCCTGGCCAAACTCAGCGCCCGCATGCTCGACTATCTGGATTATGGCCAGGTCAGTGCGGTGGGCGTGTCCTGGGGTGGCGCCCTGGCCCAGCAGTTCGCCTACGACTACCCGGAGCGTTGCAAAAAATTGATCCTCGCCGCCACCGCCGCCGGCGCCTTCATGGTTCCGGGCAAGCCCAAGGTGCTGTGGAATATGGCCAGCCCACGTCGCTACCTCCAGCCGTCCCACGTCATTCGCATCGCCCCGACTCTGTATGGCGGCGCCTTCCGTCGTGACCCGCGCCTGGCCGCCGAACACGCGGCCCAGGTGCGTTCGGCGGGCAAACTGGGCTACTACTGGCAACTGTTCGCCGGCCTGGGCTGGACCAGCATTCACTGGCTGCACAAGATCCATCAGCCGACCCTGGTGCTGGCCGGCGACGACGATCCGCTGATTCCGCTGATCAATATGCGCCTGCTGGCCTGGCGCATTCCTAACGCCCAGCTACACATAATCGATGACGGTCATTTGTTTCTGATCACCCGCGCCGAAGCCGTGGCGCCCATCATCATGAAATTCCTCCAGGAAGAACGCCTGCGGGCCGTCATGCACCCGCAACCGGCGCCGTTCAAGCACACTTAGGGTCGGCCTGGGAGCCGGTGGCCTGTACGGCTAGTTCGGCGACCACAGCCCATGGCCAGGGCGCCGTGACCAGTCATAGCCTGCTTTGGCGAGCAACAGCAACACGGGTCAGGGGCTGGTGGCACCGACATTGGCTCCCAGAACCCACCACACAGGGCGCTAGTACTCACAGTAAACCCTCCGGCAGGACGCCGGCAGCGTGCAACAGAAGCCGGGGTCAACCCTATCGTTGGCCTGGTGAGATGTATCGGTTGATAGCTTGATGACGAAGGAGTGTTGCCTCATGCGAGACAAATCAGTGATGGATTCGCTACCCACCCTCGCCGCGTTCAGCAACGCGCAGGGGGCGATTACCGGTCTGCGTGGCCGGGACCTGCTGTCTACCCTGCGCAGCGTGGCTGGCCATGGCCTGCGCAATCCGCTACATACCGTGCGACATGCGCTGGCCCTGGGTGGCCAGTTGAGCAAAGTGCTGCTTGGCGAAGCGCCGCACAAACCCTGCCCCCGAGACCCGCGCTTCGCCGATCCGGCATGGAGCCTGAACCCGTTCTACCGACGCAGCCTGCAAGCCTACCTGGCCTGGCAGAATCAGGTCCGACAATGGATCGACGACAGCCAGATGAGCCACGACGACCGGGCCCGGGCGCACTTTATCTGCGCCCTGCTCAACGACGCGGTGGCACCGTCCAACACTCTGCTTAACCCGCTGGCGGTCAAAGAACTGTTCAACTCCGGCGGCAGCAGTATCGTGCGCGGCTTCGGCCACCTGATAAACGATCTGCTGCACAACGACGGACTGCCCAGCCAGGTCACCAAGCACGCCTTCGAAGTCGGCAAGACCGTGGCCACTACTCAGGGTTCGGTGGTCTTTCGCAACGAATGGCTGGAGCTGATCCAGTACCGCCCGATGAGCCGGAAGCAGTACGCGAAGCCTTTGCTGATCGTGCCGCCGCAAATCAACAAGTACTACATCTTCGATCTCAGCCCAGCCAACAGCTTTGTGCAGTACGCCCTGAAGAATGACTTGCAGGTTTTTGTGGTCAGTTGGCGCAACCCGGATGCACGACACCGCGAATGGGGCCTATCGACCTATGTCGAGGCGGCGCAAGCGGCCTTGAACGTTTGCCGGGCGATCACCGCCAGCAGCGAGGTCAACCTAATGGGCGCCTGCGCGGGCGGCCTGACCATTGCCGCCCTGCAGGGTCATCTGCAGGCTAAGCGGCAGTTGCACCGGGTCTCCAGCGCCACTTATCTGGTCAGCCTGCTCGACGGCCGGCTCGACAGCCCGCCCATGCTGTTCGCCGACGAGCAGACTCTCGAGGCCGCCCGGCGCCGCTCCTATCAACAAGGCGTGCTCGATGGCCGGGACATGGCCAAGGTCTTCGCCTGGATGCGGCCCAACGACCTGATCTGGAACTACTGGATCAACAACTACCTGCTGGGCAAGGAACCGCCGGCCTTCGACGTTCTCTACTGGAACAACGACAACACCCGTCTACCAGCCGCGCTGCACGGCGACCTGCTGGATTTCTTCAAGCACAACCCGCTGTGTCATCCCGGCGGCCTGCAAGTTTGTGGCACGCCCATCGACCTGCGCATGGTCACGGTCGACAGCTTCAGCGTCGGCGGCATTAACGATCACATCACGCCATGGGCGGCGGTCTATCGCTCGACCCTGCTACTGGGTGGCGAACGCCGCTTCGTGCTGTCCAACAGCGGCCATGTCCAGAGCATCCTCAATCCGCCGGATAACCCAAAGGCCAACTATATCGACAACCCGCAGCTCGGCGGCGATCCGCAGCTCGGCGGCGATCCGCAGGCCTGGTACTACGATGGCAAGCAGGTAGCGGGTAGCTGGTGGACGCAATGGCTAGAGTGGATTCAGGCCCGTTCCGGCGCCCTGGAAGAAACTCGGATGAGGCCAGGCAACCCGAACTATCCCCCCATGGAAGCGGCACCCGGCACCTATGTGCGAGTGCGTTGACTATCACTGGACACGGCGGCCGGCAGTCGCGAAAAACTGTCGGATCGACCTAAGAAGACTGGATGAAAACCCGCGATCGGATTCTTGAATGTGCGCTGCAATTGTTCAACCAGAAAGGCGAACCCAATGTCTCGACAATGGAAATTGCCAATGAAATGGGGATCAGCCCAGGCAATCTCTACTACCACTTCCATGGCAAGGAGCCGTTGGTGCTCGGCCTGTTCGAGCGTTTCCAGCAAGAGCTGACACCATTGCTGGACCCGCCGGCGGATGTCGAACTGGCGCCCGAGGATTACTGGTTCTTCCTGCACCTGATCGTCGAGCGCCTGGCTCACTACCGTTTCCTGTTCCAGGACCTCTCCAACCTTGCGGGCCGCCTGCCCAGACTGGCCAAAGGCATCCGCAACCTGCTCAATGCGCTCAAGCGGACCCTGGCTTCGTTGCTGGCGCGCCTGAAAGCCCAGGGCTTTCTGGTCAGTGAAACCCAGGCATTGGGGCAGTTGGTGGAACAAATCACCCTGACGCTGCTGTTCTCGCTGGACTATCAACGGATTCTCGGACGCGAAGGCGAGGTGCGCTGGGTGGTGTATTCGATCATGATGCTGACGGCGCCCCATTTACAGCCCCCGGCCAGGCAGGTGACGGAGCAGATGGCATTGCGGTATCTCGAAGATCGCCAGTGACGGTAAGAAACAGCGTGGGCTCGGTCGCGGCGGCTGACCGACAGAGGACGCAAATCGCAATGCACAAACGAAAACGCCCGACCTTCACAGGCCGGGCGTTTCTGGTTCAGCGAACCACGACTCAGGGTTGCGGGGTGGATCCTGATGGAGCCGGTGCGACAACCGGAGCGGTGGGAGCGGTCGGGGTTGCCGAGTTCGCGGTCGGTGCGACAACCGGCTTGGCTGCGCCGGGCTTTTTTGCCGCAGCCGGCTTGGCGGCAGGTTTTGCTGCTGACTTGGACGTCGGCTTGGCGGCAGCTTTCGCAGCGACCGTTTTGGCCGCTGACTGGGTCGCCGCTTTCGCCACCGGCTTGGTCACGGCTTTGGCCGTCGCAGTTTTCGCCGCAGGCTTGGCGCCAGATTTGGCCGTAGCCTTGGTCAGTGGCTTGGCCGCCGTTTTCGCCGCGGGCTTGGCGGCTGTCGTTTTCGACGCGGTCGCAGTCAAGGCCTGACCGGTAAGCTTCTCGATTTGCTTGGTCAGGGTCTCGACCTTACTGTGCAGCGCCTTCACTTCATTGCGGCTGGGCACGCCCAAACGCGAAATGGCGCTATTGAGGCGCTTGTCGAAAGCCTCTTCCAGTTCATCCCACTTACCCAGTGCGCGATCCTTGACACCGCTGATGCGCGACTTGGCCGAACTGGCGGAGCCCTTGGCGGCCTCGGCGGTTTTACCTACGGCACTCTTGGTCAGTTTCTCGGCCTTCTCGCCGTCCTTTACCAGGGTCTCGAAGAGCTTGCTGCCGTCACTGTCGATCTTCGAGTACACACCTAAACCAGCCAGCCAGATTTTGCGGGAATACTCTTCAACCTTCCCGATCCACGAGCTGCCTTCCTTCTCAGTATTCTTTTTGCCAGCCATCCCGTTCTCCTTAATGTTTACGCGAGACACGTTGAAGAAACGCCGCCAACTCATCGAGCTTAGCAGAGAGTGTCTCCACGTCATGTTTAGACACAATTCCAATGCGATTCAAGACGCTGGCGGCACGCTTGTGGAAAGCTTTCGACACCTTGTCCAGTTGCACTTCGACCTTGCCCCTGAGACGGCTGACATCGTGTTGCACGTTGTCGATCTGGCTATTGGCGGCCTCAAGCTTCGCAGCAACAACCTTTTTCCCTTTTTTTTCAAAGTTTTGGCCGGCCTTCACGAGCTCGCTGAAATACTCGCCGCCTTCCCTGCCGACCTTGACATAGGCCCCAAGGCCCGCCAACCAGAGCTTACGGGCATAGACATTCGCGTCAGCCAGAGCGCTGGACTGAACCTCGGTTTTTTTCTTCAGACTGACTTTGGCCATGGTGCGCCTCACGCGAAATACGGTTGGAGGAACTGCCCACAGAAATTGGGGGCCATGCACAACGTAATCAGAAAAATTAGAATGGACACCCTAACCGTGCGCTTACCCTGGCGGCGCGGCGTGCCAGCCTCAGGCCAACGCCTTGTCCAATGCTTTCTCGATCTCGGCCTTGATAGTATCGCTCAAGGCCGACATCAACAGGCCCAGCTCAACATCCACGTTGATCCGATCCTCGGCGATCCGCACTTCACCGCTGACGCCGGAGCGCTTGAGGCTCACGGTATCGCCCGACCAGCGAGGCGCCAGGCCATATTGCTCGGCCAGTTTTTGCACCAACACTGCAGTTTTCTCACGAGCGCCTGCCAGACCAAGGTGGTGGGCACGCTCGACACTAATCCGGGCCATCGGTTGATTCCTGTTCTATAGAGATACGCCGGGCCGGTTTTGAATCAAGCTGGGTCAATCGGTCCCGGTGGCCCACTATACTTACATTCCGCCTTTGCCAAGACAAAGCCGGCCACCGGGATTAGAATGGCCCGCATTCTCTTCTGGTGACAGCGATATGACTGATCAGCGCAAAGGCAGCGATGCCGAACCCACCACCCACTTCGGCTTCAAGAACGTGCCGGAAAGCCAAAAAGCGGAAAAAGTCGCTGAGGTGTTTCACTCGGTCGCGGCCAAATACGACCTGATGAACGACGTGCTCTCCGGCGGCATGCATCGCCTGTGGAAGCGCTTCACCATCGAACTGTCGGGCGTGCGTACCGGTAACCGGGTGCTGGATATCGCTGGCGGAACCGGCGACCTGAGCAAAAAATTCTCGCGCCTGGTAGGTCCCACCGGCCAAGTGGTGTTGGCTGACATCAATGCCTCCATGCTCAAGGTCGGCCGTGACCGCCTGTTGGACCTCGGTGTGGCCGGTAACATCGAGTTCGTCCAGGCCGACGCGGAGAAGCTGCCGTTCCCGGACAACCATTTCGACTGCGTGACCATCGCCTTCGGCCTGCGCAACGTCACCCACAAGGAAGACGCCCTGCGCTCCATGCTGCGGGTACTCAAGCCAGGCGGACGCCTGTTGGTGCTGGAGTTTTCCAAACCGACCAACGCGCTGATGTCCAAGGTCTACGACGCCTATTCGTTCGCCTTCATGCCCCTGGCCGGCAAGTTGATCACCAATGACTCGGAAAGCTATCGCTACCTGGCCGAATCAATTCGCATGCACCCGAATCAGGAAACCCTAAAGTCGATGATGGTGGACGCCGGTTTCGACCGCGTGACCTATCACAACATGACCGCGGGCATCGTCGCCCTGCATCGCGGCATCAAGCCCTGATGCTGTTCAGCGGCCTGCTTGCCGGTGTCGAACACGGCCTCAACCGGGTGCTGCGTCTGGACAGCACCGCCCTGGGCCGGCTCGGGCACCTGACCGGCAAGGTCATCGAAGTCGACAGCCCGGCCTTGAAGTTATTCATCCTGCCCAGCGATGAGGGTCTGATGCTGGTCGCCCATTGGGCCGTGGACGCCGACTGCATTCTGCGCGCACCCACCACGAGCCTGTTGAACCTGGCCTTGAGCAAGGACAAGACCGCCGTCCTGCACGGCCCGGATGTGCACCTGGAAGGCGACAGCGCGGTGCTGCTTGAACTCGCCGGTGTGCTGCAGGACCTGGCGCTGGACTGGGAGTACGAACTCTCACGCTGGCTGGGCCCCGTGGCCACGCAACTGATCAGCGCCCACCTGCGCGGTCGGGCCCACTGGTATCGCCAGGGGTTCGCCAGCCTCAACCAGAACCTCGCCGAATACCTCAGTGAAGAATCTCGCGCCCTGGTCGGCAAGCACGAGGCCGAAGCCCATTTCGCCGAACTCGACCAGATCAAGCTAGATTTAGAACGACTCGAGGCGCGCTTCAAACGCCTTTCCCAATCCCTCGACTCCAGCGATAACGCATGAAGCTGCTTGCCGTCCGCCGTCTATTACGCATCCAGCGCGTCGTGATCCGCTACCGTCTCGATGACCTGCTGTTCGAGTTACCCCTGCCCTGGTTCCTCCTGGCCTTGCGCTTCGCCCTGCCGTGGCGCTGGTTTCCACGCAAGCCGCCGCCACTGAGCCGAGGTGCGCGGCTGCGTTTGGCATTGCAGGACCTGGGACCGATTTTCATCAAGTTCGGGCAGATTCTCTCGACCCGCCGCGACCTGCTGCCGGAGGACATCGCCGACGAACTGATGCTGCTGCAGGACCGTGTACCGCCGTTCGACTCGCAAAAAGCCGTGGCACTGATCGAGTCGCAACTGGGCAAGAAGATCAGTGAGGTCTTCAGCCGTTTCGATATCGAACCGCTGGCGTCGGCCTCGGTGGCCCAGGTGCATGCCGCCCAACTGAAAAGCGGCGAGGAAGTGGTGGTGAAGGTCATCCGCCCAGGCCTCAAGCCAATCATCGCCCAGGACCTGGCTTGGCTGTTTATCCTCGCTCGCGCCGCCGAGCGGGTTTCCGCCGACGCACGCCTGCTGCACCCCATCGATGTGGTCAGCGACTACGAAAAGACCATCTACGACGAACTTGACCTGTTGCGCGAGGCAGCCAACGCCAGCCAACTGCGCCGCAACTTCGAAGGGTCGGACATGATGTACGTGCCCCAGGTCTACTGGGACTGGTGCCGGCCGAAAGTTTTGGTAATGGAGCGTATCCACGGCATCCAGGTCACTGACCTGGCGACCCTCGCCGACCAGCGCACCGACATGAAAATGCTCGCCGAGCGCGGTGTGGAGATCTTCTTCACCCAGGTGTTTCGCGACAGCTTTTTCCACGCCGACATGCACCCCGGCAACATCTTCGTCAGCACCGTCAATCCGTGGCGCCCGCAGTACATCGCCATCGACTGTGGCATCGTCGGCAGCCTGACCCCGCAGGACCAGGATTACCTGGCACGCAACCTGTTCGCCTTCTTCAAGCGTGACTATCGGCGCGTCGCCCAGTTGCACATCGATTCAGGCTGGGTGCCGGCACACACCAAACTCAACGAGTTCGAAGCCGCCATCCGCACCGTCTGCGAGCCGATTTTCGAGAAGCCGCTGAAGGACATCTCCTTCGGCCAGGTGCTGATGCGACTGTTCCAAACCGCGCGACGCTTCAATATGGAGGTTCAGCCGCAGCTGGTGCTGTTGCAGAAGACCTTACTCAATATCGAAGGCCTGGGTCGCCAGTTATACCCGGACCTGGACCTGTGGAGCACCGCCCAACCGTTCCTCGAACGCTGGATGCGCGAGCGGGTCAGCCCCAAAGCCCTGCTGGGCAACCTGCACAGCCAGGTCGAGCAACTGCCGCACCTGGCCGACATGACCCGCGACCTGCTCGAACGCCTGTCGCAGCCTCACGCCGTCGATCCCGAACCGAGCTGGAGAAAGCGCAAGAACGACTGGCCGCTGCGCCTGCTCGGGTCGCTGCACCTGGGCGCCGGTGCCTTCCTTGCCGCCGGCGGACCGCTGCACGAGTTGGGGCACTGGCCGGCGGCGATCATGGTGGCCATTGGTTTGTATCTGGTCGTGCGCCGATAGCCAGTGAGGCCGCCGGCTGGCAAACTGTTCATTCGCCGAGGCCCGACCACGCAGGTCGGACCCGGTTGTCGGAGTCGAAGATGAAAGACTGGCTGGACGAGATTAAATGGGACAGCGACGGCCTGGTGCCGGCCATTGCCCAGGATCACAAGACCGGGCGCGTACTGATGATGGCCTGGATGAACCGCGAGGCACTGCAACTGAGTGTCCGCGAAAGCCGGGCGATCTACTGGTCACGCTCGCGTGGCAAACTGTGGCGCAAGGGCGAGGAGTCCGGCCATATACAGCATTTGCATGAAATGCGCCTGGACTGCGATGCCGACGTGATTGTCCTGATGGTCGAGCAGGTCGGCGATATCGCCTGCCATACGGGCCGCCAGAGCTGCTTCTACCGCGTTTATGAAAACCACGGCTGGAAGACGGTCGACCCGGTCCTCAAGGACCCACACAGCATCTACACAGCTGGACACTGAACATGACTGACACCCTGACCCGCTTGGCCCAGGTGCTGGAGGAGCGCAAAGGCGCCGCCGCCGACAGCTCCTACGTCGCCAGCCTGTATCACAAGGGCTTGAACAAAATTCTGGAGAAGGTCGGCGAAGAGTCGGTCGAGACCATCATTGCCGCCAAGGACGCCGCCATCAGCGGCGATTGCAGCGAGGTGATCTACGAAACCGCCGATCTGTGGTTCCACAGCCTGGTCATGCTCGCCCAACTGGGGCAGCATCCGCAGGCCGTGCTGGATGAGTTGGACCGTCGCTTCGGATTGTCCGGACACGCCGAGAAAGCCTCGCGTCCGTCCGCCTGAACAACTTTTAGAGAGGAGCAGCACCATGGGCATTTTTGACTGGAAACACTGGATCGTCATCCTGGTTGTCGTCGTGCTGGTGTTTGGCACCAAGAAACTCAAGAACCTGGGCACCGATGTCGGCGAATCGATCAAGGGCTTTCGCAAGGCCATGAACGACGACGAAAAACCTGCCGAGCCGGCAGTACCGCCGGTCGCCCAGCCAACCGCGCCGATACAGCCACAGGCTACTGCCCAACAGAACACGCCGCACACCATCGACGTGCAGGCGCAGAAAGTAGAAGAGCCTCGCAACCACTCGTGAGCACTGCCTAATGTTCGGTATCAGCTTCAGTGAATTGCTGCTCGTCGGCCTCGTCGCCCTGTTGGTCCTCGGTCCCGAGCGTCTGCCAGGTGCGGCGCGCACCGCGGGCCTGTGGGTCGGGCGCCTGAAACGCAGTTTCAACGCGATCAAGCAGGAAGTGGAACGGGAAATCGGTGCCGACGAAATTCGCCGGCAACTGCACAACGAACACATCCTGTCCCTGGAGCAGGAAGCCCGCAAGATCCTCTCACCGCTCCAGGAACCGGCGAATCCGCTGCCGCCGGTCGCCCCGCAGACGATTCACCCTGCGGCCATGCCGACGCCGCCAGCCGAGCCATTGCCGGGCGATCAGCCGACGCCGGTAGAGACCGTTACTCCCGCGCCGACGCCCAGTGCGCCAGCTTCTCATGACCCTACTTTGCCGCCGCGAGCCCCATGAGCGATATTCCGGAAAACGACCAGCACATGCCGCTGGTTTCGCACCTCACAGAGCTGCGCACCCGTCTGCTGCGTTGTGTCGCGGTGATCTTCCTGATCTTTGCCGGGTTGTTCGCCTTCACCCAGCAGATCTACACCTTTGTCTCCACGCCACTGCGCCAGTACCTGCCAGCCGGGGCGACGATGATCGCCACCGATGTCTCGTCACCGTTTCTGACGCCGCTCAAACTGACCATGATGGTCTCGCTGTTCCTGGCGATCCCGGTGATCCTGCACCAGATCTGGGGGTTTATCGCGCCGGGTCTGTACAAGCACGAAAAGCGCATCGCCGTGCCGTTGCTGGTATCGAGCATCGTCCTGTTTTACACCGGCATGGCTTTCGCCTACTACCTGGTGTTCCCGCTGATCTTCAAGTTCTTCGCCGCCGCGACCCCGGCTGGCGTGGAGATGATGACCGACATCACCAGCTACCTCGACTTCGTCATGACCCTGTTCTTCGCCTTTGGCGTGGCCTTCGAGATCCCGGTGGCAGTGGTACTGTTGGTGTGGATCGGCGTGGTCGACGTCAAATACCTGAAGAAGATCCGCCCCTACGTGATCATCGGCTGCTTCGTGGTCGGCATGATCCTGACGCCACCGGATGTGTTCTCACAGACCTTGCTGGCGGTACCGATGTGGCTGCTGTTCGAGATCGGCATCCTGTTCGGTGGCCTGGTTCGCAAACGCAGCGACGAAGAGCCTGCCGACAGTGACGCCCAGCCGCCCGCCCCGCTGACGTGAACCTGCTGCTGCTGGAGGAGGCCGATTTTATTGCGGCCGACCTCGTCGTGCTGCGCGACCGGCGCCTGACCCATATGCAGGAGGTCCATCGCCTGGCGGTGGGCGACAACCTGCGGGTCGGACGTATCGGCGGCCTGATGGGCAGCGCCGAGGTGCTGCGCCTGGACGCCAGCGAGGCCGAGCTGCGGGTGATCCTGGATCGAGCGCCGCCGGCGAAACTGCCGCTGACCCTGATTCTCGCCCTGCCGCGCCCGAAAATGCTTCGGCGGGTGTTCCAGACCGTTGCCACCCTCGGTGTGCCGAAAGTGGTGCTGGTGAACAGCTACCGGGTGGAAAAGAGCTTCTGGCAGACGCCCTTCCTTGAGCCCGCAGCGATTCGCGAGCAACTGATCCTCGGCCTGGAGCAGACCCGCGACACCCTGCTGCCGGAAATTGTCATCGAGAAGCGCTTCAAGCCCTTTGTCGAAGACCGTCTACCGGCCATCAGCGCGGGCACCCTCGGCCTGGTCGGCCACCCCGGTGATTACCCCTCCTGCCCACGCGGCCTGGACGAGCCGGTGACTCTGGCCATCGGTCCGGAAGGCGGCTGGATTCCCTACGAGATCGAGCTGCTGGGCAAGGCCGGGCTACAACCGGTGCAGCTCGGCGAGCGCATCCTGCGGGTCGAGACCGCCGTGACCGCGTTGCTCGCCCGGCTGTTCTGATCCGCCGGCCATCTGGTGCGGCTCGGCGCAGTGCCAGCGATCACGGGTATCCCTTCGATAAGTAATGCCTGGTGCGGCCAGGAGAATCATTTCACCGGGCTGTCGCCTTTCAGCCGCCTGTTGCAATGCGAAGGGAATCTGCCTGGTGGTTTGTGTACGCAACAGTGCCTGTTCGTTGACCCAGCGGGTGTGTTCGCTACCCAGTGTGATTTCGCTGGGGGCATAGCCGAGCAGCCCATAGTTCTCTTCGGTAGAAACAACTCTGGGGCCTGTTTCGATTTGAGCGTCCGGCCACCCCTGAAGAACCAGTCCGCCGAGGATTTCGTGGACTATCAGGTTGACTGCATGGGGAGGAGATGACACTTCGGTCAGATCAGGAAGATCAAGTGACTGTTGAAGGGCAGTATCCGACAGATATTTTTTATCACGCATAACTTATCTACTCCGTCATATTGATAGCTGTTTGCGTGGAAAGATCACATTAATTTCTATGACGGGGATAGTTCATTGATGCGGCGCTTAAAAAGATGTAGGCATATTCTTGTTGATTTGTGGTTCCCGGTTGGCAGTGAGGCTTGGTGGCGCCGGTCAGAGCGGTATTACCCGTCGAATAAATCAACTCTTTGGCGCCATTGGTATGATACAAATAAATTTCGGCGCTCCACTGCAATTTTTCTTCCAGAATTGCTGTAAACGTAGCCGAGCTTCCTGACTCATGGCCGTTTGCAAACGCCAAGGGCCTTCGGGTTGCCAGTCCCGCCATTGACTAGCGCTGTTGCACGGCTCAGGCATAAGCGTGGACAACGTCATTGTCATCGACTGATCACCAGAGCCGATGATCGAACCCGGTGAGTTGTTCAATCTCCTGGATGCTCAAGGCTTCTCCACCGGCAGCATCGATCAAATGCTGGGGGAATTGCGGTAGTTTACCGATACCCGATGTGCGCAGTGTTTCGTCAGGTTGCAGGGGCGGGCCATCTTCTTCCATATAACGGCGGATATGTTCCCACAGACGCCAAAGCGTGGCGTCCTCCCAGGTTTCAACATGACCGAGATAGGTAAAGTCTTTAAAGAGACGTGGATTATCGGTATCAGCGCACAACAGGGTCAAGCTATAAGGCTCACGAGCAGTCTCGCCCATCATTTGCAGGATTTTATAGGTGCGTGCTTGCACGGTGTCCCACGAATAGGTAATGACTCTATCAACTACCGCCGGCTGCCAAAATTTTAAAAATGATAGATGTCGCGGTTTTGATAAGCTCACCGTTCGTAATTTTCTATTAAACAGAGTAGGTAAATCGCGAAACGAGAAAAAAGTCATCCTTATAAAAAATGACAAACAGTAAAATCCTGAAATAATTGCCAGCACAATAAACGCTGAAAATATATCAAACGCGGCGAAACCCAGAATCATTATGCTAAATATAATTATAATAATTAAAAACGTGATCATTAATATTCCCATAAATGCTATCTCGCTTACACCTGCTGGCCCACCCACTGCTATTGCATTTGGATAGACATTAACAACCGCTTCACAACTGCTGACTTGCGCATGGATTTTTTCTTTTTTATCTGGCAGAGTTAGACGCCAAGG
>NZ_FOAR01000039.1 GCF_900109755.1 Pseudomonas agarici
ACCGAACACAACCACAACGGCTATTTACTGGGCGAAACCCGTTTTACCTGGGACGGTTTGCGGCTGTTGCAGGAACACAAGAACACCCAAACCAGCCTCTACCTGTATGTCGACGAAGGCTATGAACCGTTGGCGCGAGTCGATGGCCTCGGCGACGTACAGAAAATCCGCTACTACCACACCGACCCCAACGGCCTGCCCGAGCAACTGACGGAGGCCGATGGCACCCGGGTATGGCAGGCGCGCTACAAAGTCTGGGGCAATACCCTGGAAGAAGTGCGAGAACCGTACTATATCGAAGAACAGAACCTGCGCTTTCAAGGACAGTACCTGGACCGCGAGACGGGGCTGCACTACAACACGTTTAGGTTTTATGATCCGGATGTGGGGCGGTTTACCACGCCGGACCCGATTGGACTCGCTGGCGGGGTTAATCTTTATCAGTATGCGCCGAATACGGCG
Organism: Pseudomonas agarici; assembly: GCF_900109755.1. Classification (GTDB taxonomy): domain Bacteria; phylum Pseudomonadota; class Gammaproteobacteria; order Pseudomonadales; family Pseudomonadaceae; genus Aquipseudomonas; species Aquipseudomonas agarici. Next base: position 463 of record NZ_FOAR01000039.1, read on the forward strand.
GGATGGATTGATCCGCTTGGCTGGGCCAGCAGCAATCCGGGTGTGTATTCTGTATATTTTGAGGCATACCTTCCTAGTCCTGAAATGTACAAGTTGAACGATCCAACGCATTTTTCGGAAGCAAATAGACAGCTTCATTATGAAGTCAAAAACAATCCTACATTGGCCTCTCAACTTGAAAATAAATATCCAGGGATACTCAATCATGTTAACCCAACATCCAAAGGAACATTTAGAGGCACTGCACCTAGAAATACCTCTTGGCACCATCACGGGCAAGTGGGAGGATTGTTGCAGCTAGTTGATAAAAAAGATCACAGTAGTCGACACAAAGACTATCACCCGAAAAAATCTAGAAGGCACTATGTGGGTGGCCGAAACGTCTGGGGTGGCGGAGGTCGCTGCCGATAGAAATCACCATAAAATCCAAAGGGAGTTACAATGAAAAAATATGAAAAAATTTTAGACCTCATTAAGGAAAACTCAAAAATCCAATGGGATAGCGCAATTTTTTGCAATCTGAAATCATGGGAGAATGAACCTGAAAATTGCGAAATAATTATCCTAGAAGGTGATGATGAGTTAGAAGACCTCGGAGATATCTACAACCATATACCAAAGCTAGCGCTATCATTAAATGTCCGCCAGCTACTAGACATCGAAACCTTGCGAAGTGTCATAGCTGCCCAAAACAAAGTTAACCCAAAGTCTGGTGTGTATGATTATGTTCATGCGATAAATCACTATCGTGAGTACGACTCCTTCTTTGAACTCGATCCAAATTAGTAGAGTCAAAACTATCTCAGCAGCATCGAGCACGGCCAGCTCCGAGATAAAAGGCAACGGGGACACAAGGCAACGGGGACAGATTTATTTTTCAGCTTGAAAGGCAGCAGGGACAGATTTGAATGGCACTTACTTAACAGCTAACTAGCTGATACATCTGAAAAAAAATTAAAAAAGTCTGGCCTTGGCCTTCGGTGATGGTTGCGAACACATACCGATCAAGCAAGGACACAGCCCGAGTGAATCGTAGACGCCAAATCGTCCGACATCAACAGCACCGTATGCGCCAGCGAAAAAAGAGAAGCTCGCGGGGCCATAGCGAAACACGCCGCCGCCAACCTGCTCAACGGCCAGCAACAAAACGCGGAACGGGTGCTGCACAACAAACTGCTGACCTATCAGGACAAGCGTTATCGCTACGATGGCTTTGGCCGCATGATCGAAAAACGCAGCGCCAGCCACCGGGTACAACGTTTTGCCTATGACGCCGAACACCGCCTGATCGAAGTCCACAACCAGGACGGCATCCGCGAAACCGTGGTGCGCATGACCTACGACCCGCTGGGCCGACGCATCGGCAAAACCGAACACAACCACAACGGCTATTTACTGGGCGAAACCCGTTTTACCTGGGACGGTTTGCGGCTGTTGCAGGAACACAAGAACACCCAGACCAGCCTCTACCTGTATGTCGACGAGAGCTATGAACCGCTGGCGCGTGTCGATGGCCTCGGCGACATACAGAAAATCCGTTACTACCACACCGACCCCAACGGCCTGCCCGAGCAACTGACGGAGGCCGATGGCATTCGGGTATGGCAGGCGCGCTACAAGGTCTGGGGCAATACCCTGGAAGAAGTGCGCGAGCCGTACTATATCGAGGAACAGACCCTGCGGTTTCAAGGGCAGTACCTGAACCGCGAGACGGGGCTGCACTACAACACGTTTCATTAGCCGATCTCAACTGCTCTCGCGCACCATCAGCTCGAAGCCCATGTCCACCACCGGCTGAGGGACGGGATTACCGGCCATCAGGTTGAGCATCTGCTCAGCCGCGCGCTGGCCGATGGCTTCGCGTGGGGTGCGGATGCTGCTCAGGCGTGGGACCATACAGGCCGAGCCGGGCAGGTCGTTGAAACCCAGCACCGCCACCTGTTCCGGCACCTTGATCCCGTAGCGCAAGGCTTCGAGCAAGGCACCCTGGGCCAAGTCGTCGTTGCCGAAGAAGATTGCGTCCACCTGTGGATGGCTGTTCAGCAGTTGCAGGAACAGTTCGCCACCCAAGCCCACCGACGACGGGCGCGGAGTCAGTACTTCCAGGTCCGGATCGTAGAGCCCGGCCATCTGCAGCGCCCGGCGAAAACCTTCGCCGCGCAGCAGGGTACGCTGATCGAGCTGCGCGCCGATGTAGGCCAGATGTCGCCGGCCACGGGAGATCAAGTGCTCGGCGGCGGTGGCCCCGGCGCTCTGCTGGGAGAAACCGACGCAGTTCACGCCGGCGCCAGGGTTCAGGTCCATCATGTACACGCACGGTACATGGCTCGCTTCGATCATCCGTCGGGCGCTTTCCGAGCGGTCGAAGCCGGTCAGCAGCAGGCCGCGAGGCTGATAGGCCATGTAATTGCGCAGCAGGTTTTCTTCTTCGTCGCGGGAGTAGTGGTAGTTGCCGATCACGACTTCGAAGCCGCGTGGCCGCAGGACCTTGTGGATGGCTTCGAGGGTATCGATAAACAGCAGATTGGACAGCGACGGCACCAGCACCACCACCGAATGGCTCTGGGCCGAGGCCAGGGCGCGGGCAGCCGGGTTGACCACATAGTTCAGTTCATCGGCCGCCCGACGGACCTTTTCCACCAGTTCCGTGGCCACGCTACTGATGCCACGCAGAGCCCGGGAAGCGGTGATCGGGCTGACGCCAGCAAGACTGGCGACTTCATTGAGGGTAGGGCGTCCCGTGGTACGAGGGTGCTTGTCGTTCTTGGTCGAGGTCATCGGACGGCTTGCCAAACAAAATTCGAGGTACTAAGGTAGCGCTGTCTCGATGGGCCTGTAAATGCCGGGGTGTGGTTTGTCAAACGCCACCTGATGCTGGCAGAAGCTTGGCTCGGCAACCCATAAAAATGACAAGAGGGCGTCGGCAACGAATGGTTTTGTGCTTTGCTTTTGCGGTAGCAAAAGCTCTGGCAAAGACAGCGCTGTCTACGTGTTGAGGTATTACGTGAGTCAACCCGTCACTGCCCTGGTGATCATGGGTGTTTCCGGTTGCGGCAAGTCCAGCGTGGGCGAAGCCATTTGTTTGCAACGCAATGCAACCCTGATCGAAGGCGACAGCTTTCACCCCGCCGCGAACATCGCCAAGATGAGCGCTGGCGTTCCCCTTACCGACGAAGATCGTGCCGGCTGGCTCGACAGCCTGTGCGATGAGCTGCGCCGAGCCGTGGCCAGCGGCCAACATCCGGTGCTGACCTGTTCGGCGCTGAAGCGGCGCTACCGCGAACGCCTGCGCGGCGCCGTGCCGGGCCTGGGTTTCGTGTTTCTCGAACTGACACCGACTGTCGCCGCGGAACGGGTTAATCATCGTCCTGGGCATTTCATGCCTGGGACCCTGATCGATAGCCAGTTCGCTGCGCTGGAGTCGCCCGTGGGCGAACCGCTGACGCTGGCGCTCGACGCCACCCAGGAAGTCGAGCAACTGGCGCAATCGACCTGTCGCTGGTGGCAGGCCCACGGTCTGGAGCGAATCGCCTGACTCCTGGATAAGAAGTGCTGGCTCCAAAAGATAGCGCTGTCCTGAAGACTATCCTTCATTCACGAATACGATAAAAACAACAATGCAGGAGATACCTTATGTTCGGATTGTCCCACGAAACCTTTCTGTTACTGGATGCAGTGGTCACTATTATCGGGCTGATCGTGCTGATTACCCGGTTCAAGATCCACCCTTTTATTGCCTTGATCATTGCCTCGGCGTTTCTCGGCCTGACCTCGGGTATGCCGGCGGACAAGATCATCAAGGCATTCCAGGACGGTTTCGGTGGAGTGCTCGGTTTTGTCGGGATTATTCTGGCGCTGGGGACCATGCTCGGTAAGATGATGTCGGATTCGGGGGGCGCGGATCAGATCTCCCTGACCCTGATCCGCGCCTTCGGCAAGGAGCGGGTGCAGTGGGCGATGATGTTCGCGGCCTTCCTGGTGGGGATTCCGCTGTTCTTCGAAATCGGCTTCGTGCTGCTGATCCCGCTGGTGTTCATCGTGGCGCGACGTACCGGTGTGTCGTTGATCAAGATCGGCATCCCACTGCTGGCCGGCCTGTCCGCGGTGCATGGCCTGGTGCCGCCGCATCCTGGCCCATTGCTGGCGATTGGGGTGTTCAACGCCGATATCGGCAAGACCATCTTCTACGGGCTGATCGTCGCTCTGCCGACCGCCATCATCGCCGGCCCCCTCTACGGCTCCTTCATCGCCAAGTACATACCAGGCCATCCGAGCCAGGAGCTGGTCGATCAATTGGCCCGTGAGCCGCAATCCAGCACCCTGCCCAGCTTCAGCGTGACCCTGGTCACCGTGCTCTTGCCGGTGTTCCTGATGTTGCTCAAGACGTTCGCCGATGTCGCGTTGCCGGATGGGCACTTCTTCCGTATCTGGATGGACATGATTGGTCACCCGATCAGCGCTTTGCTGCTGGCCTTGCTGTTGGCGCTGTATACCTTCGGCAAGCGCCAGGGCATGGACGCCAAGCGTATCCTCAAACTGCTGGACGCCAGCCTGGCCCCCACGGCGGCAATCATCCTGATCATCGGTGCCGGTGGTGGTTTCAAGCAGATGTTGGTGACCAGCGGTGTGGGCGATGTGATTGGCCATATCGCGGTGAATGCGCAGATTTCGCCCATCCTGCTGGCCTGGCTGGTGGCAGCGGTGATTCGCGTGGCGACGGGTTCGGCGACGGTGGCGACCATTACCGGGGCCGGTATCGTGATGCCGGTGGTGGACCTGATTCCCGGAGTCAATCGTGAACTGCTGGTGCTGGCGACGGGCGCAGGTTCCTTGATCCTGTCTCACGTCAACGATGCGGGGTTCTGGCTGGTGAAGCAGTACTTCAACATGACCGTGGCCGAGACTTTCAAGACCTGGACCGCGATGGAAACCATCCTGTCGGTGGTGGGCCTGGTGTTCATCCTGTTGCTGTCGCTGGTGGTCTGAGCCCCAGCAACCTGAGTGTTCTTGTGGGAGTGGGCGAGCTCCACTCCCACATTGGCGGGTTATTCGGCGACGGTCTTTTTCACCAGCCCGTCAGCCCGGAACATCGCGCGGATACCGCGCACGGCCTGGCGAATCCGGTCCTGGTTCTCGATCAGGGCAAAGCGCACATGATCATCGCCATATTCGCCGAAACCGACACCGGGTGAGACACAGACCTTGGCTTCGGCCAGCAGCTTTTTGGCAAACTCCAGTGATCCGAGGTGTGTATAGGCCTCGGGAATCTTCGCCCAGACATACATCGATGCCTTCGGATTTTCGACCCTCCAGCCCAGCTCGTGCAGGCCCTTGACCAGCACATTGCGGCGTTGGCGATACTGCTCGGCAATATCCCGTACACACTGCTGATCGCCTTCGAGTGCAGCGATAGCCGCTACTTGCAGCGGGGTAAAGGTCCCGTAGTCGTGGTAGCTCTTGATCCGCGCCAGGGCGCTGACCAACTCGGGGTTGCCGACCATGAAGCCGATCCGCCAGCCCGCCATGTTGTAGCTCTTGGACAGAGTGAAGAACTCCACCGCGATGTCCTTGGCACCCGGCACTTGCATGATCGACGGGGCCTTCCAGCCATCGTAGACAATATCGGCGTAGGCCAGGTCATGGATCACCAGCACGTCGTACTGCTTGGCCAGGGCGATCACCCGTTCGAAGAAGTCCAGTTCCACGCATTGCGCGGTCGGGTTCGACGGAAAGCCGAGAATCATCATCTTCGGTTTGGGGATCGAACCGCGAATAGCTCGTTCAAGTTCGGCGAAGAAGTCCACACCCGGTACCAGCGGCACCGAACGTACTTGGGCTCCCGCAATCACCGCGCCGTAGATATGAATCGGGTAGCTGGGGTTGGGCACCAGCACGGTGTCGCCCTGGTCGAGGGTAGCGAGCATCAGGTGCGCCAGGCCCTCTTTGGAACCGATGGTGACGATAGCTTCGCTTTCCGGGTCGATCTCGACGTTGTAGCGGTCCTTGTACCAATGGGAAATCGCCCGGCGCAGCCGTGGGATACCCTTGGAGGTGGAGTAACCATGGGTGTCCTCGCGCTGGGCGACGGTCACCAGTTTCTCGACGATATGTGCCGGAGTCGCACCATCGGGGTTACCCATGCTCAAGTCGATGATGTCTTCGCCACGGCGACGGGCAGCCATCTTCAGTTCGGCGGTGATATTGAATACATACGGGGGGAGTCGATCGATGCGCGCAAAACGGCGCGGCGAACCTTGGTTTGCCATGCTGGCCTCTGATACGTAAGCGCCCGGAACCGTCCGAGCGACGTCGGCCACTGCGGTGGCCTGCGGCGCAGACGATAAAGGCGCTGATGGCATTCTGTCCAGCCTATTTTTTGTTTCTGTGCCGTGTTGCCTGGCACTTTTCCTACGGCGTTTTGTGCCAGTGGACGAGGCATCTAGTGGCCATTACGGCGAGTAGGTCAACTCAATGCGAATGCCAGCATGCCAGCGCCACGTAGCCTTTAACCGAGAGTTTGCTCGATATGGCCAATCGCCCAGCCTCTTGCAGGCGCCATCAGGACGCCTGCAAGAGGACTCCCTCAGCGATCGTGGCAGCGAATGATCGCCGAGTGTGTCGCGTAGCGTCCGGAGAGCAGGATCTTACCGTCGGGTTGCAGTTCCAAGTGGGAGAGATAGCTGGTGTCGCCGGGAATGTTGTTGACGCGGCTCAGCCCTCTCTCGCCAAAGTTGCGGTCTGGCTCGCCGTTGTCCAGATGGCGCATCAACCAGGTATGGCCACCGTTGTCTTTATGACCGGAACTGACGATCTTCCCGTCCTCCTGGATGGCGGTCGCGAAACACAGGCCCAGGCCCGGAAACGCCCAAGGGGTTGCGTTGTTGAAGAGTGGGTCCAGCGTGCCCTCGGGGGTAGCACGAATGAGTAGCGCCACTTGTCGCTCGAGGTCCGCCGAACCCACGGCGACTATTTTCTGATCGACCTGTATGGCGATATCGAAGAGTGCCGCGCTGCCTTCGGTGGCAGACTCCAACTCCAGGTAACCCGCGTTGCCGAATGCCTTGTCCGGCAGGCCGGTGGTGCCATAGCGCATCAGTACCGCCCGGCGACCACGCCTGCCAGCAATCACCAGCTTGCCGTCTGCCTGGATGCGAACGGCCTCGAAAGTCATGCCAGGCTCAGGTGCCGTGACCACGCCACAGGTCCCGAAGCCAGGGTCGAAGCTTCCCTCGGGTGTCAGGCGGACGATGACGCCTCGGTCTGGCTTGTCCAGGTCGGCGGTCCTGAGGAGCAGGACGATATGACCGTCCGTTTGCACGGCGAGTCGGCGGCCATAGCCTGTCCAAGGGGCTTTGTAGGGCAGTATGAATTCGCCGCGATCACCGAAGGTCGGGTCTGTCTCGCCGGTTGCCGTGAGTCGGGTGCAAAAAGCTTGTTCATCGGAGCGAAAGTTGCCGAGCACAACGAACTTTTCTTCGTTATCCAGTACTGTATTGATCAGTGCCCGACTCGAGCCCGGCAAGGGCGAAGCGAAGTAGTTATAGTAAAAACCATCGGCACTGAAGTCTGCCTGCATCAAACTGGTTGACGAGGACTCATGAACACCGATAAAGAAATGACGACCATCGCGTTGCAATATCGAGGGACCGGTAAAACCTGGGCCAGCTTCTGAAAAAATGACCAGCCCATCCCTGTGTTCACCAAATTCGAGATCATGTGTGCCGGCGGTGTTGGTGGTTTTCTGGTCGACGCTGATGGAGGCACGAGGCGCATCGTTTGATGTTCTGTTTTGTATGTCCATTTATTATTGAATCCTTTCAAGTTATTAATAGAACGACTCCCTGTTTCACCCCGAAGCAGAGATGGCTTGATTTAATAACCGAAAGGCAGATTTGCAAAGCGCTCAAGTTTTACCAGTGATGAATAGCTGATCTCATATATATGGCCACTCTGTAATTACCATCATTGGTTACAGGGTGCTGTCGGCCCGAGTGCCGCGTGTGGTGCCGAAATTGATTAACAGAAACCAGCCACTCAGGCCACTAAAGTCTGAGCTTCAGGCACCGCTCGCCCAGGTAGGCCTCGCCGGTATCGACCCAGCCTTGCCTGAGGTAAAACCCCATGGCGTTCGGGTTGTCAGCGCCGACCGATAGCACCAGTTCGAGGGCTTGCGGCCAGAGCCGACGCGTGGTGTCAGGCAAGGCTCGCATGAAAGCCGAGCCAAGGCCACGGCCCTGGGCGCGTTTGTCCACCTGCACGGCATGCACCGTGACACTGCCGGGGCCGGCCCAATGGGGGACAAGTGGATAGAGTTTGAGCAGCAGGAAACCTACCGGGATTTCCCCATCGAGCAGCACCAGACCCTTTACTCCGGCATGTGGATCAGGGGGTAGAAAATACAGGGCGCAGTGGATATCGCCGCAGAAGGGCAATTGCTCGGGATGTACTTGCAGCGTATCGAGCTGTTCGCGTTGCAGGGGCGACAGCTCGTAATAACAGGCCAGACGGGTTTGCATGTCGATACCTGATGTGGGTGCCTCGGCAGTTGCCGCCGGTGCCAGGGCGCTATTCATCGCGCCGGGGCAGCCAGTGTTCTTCGTCGTCCCAGGCTGTGTCCCTGTTGGCCTTTATCGATCTGCAAGGAATGCAGCATACAGATCGTACCGATGCACAGGGCGGGCGTTCGCTTGAACAATGGGAACGCACGACCGCCGGCGATATCGCCGGAGAATTCTTTCTGCGCCGCATCGACCTGAGTCAGGTTCAGTTGTTTGAGCTGGCCTGGGCTCAGGGCCGTATAATCAACCAGGGTGGTTCTCACAGCAGCGAGTCTTTTTTCCGGCGGGCAAGACGTAGGATTCTATCGGTTTTCCTGGCTACGTCGTTTTTTTTAAACCGGTTACGATACCGTCGTAAAAGCGCAGACCTTACTCTGGCAGGCAGACCGCTTTCGCTGGTGTTGGGGCCGCTTCGCGTCCCATCGCGCGCTCGCCACAACCATCCTATTCGCTGCAGGCACGGTCAGTAATCCTGACGCTTGCGAAATGCCCAGCGCCCAGCTAGTACGGTGAAAGTCGCTACCAGCGCCACTAAAATCCAAAATCCCTCGGGATCGCCCGCGAGTGGAATCCCGCCGACGTTCATGCCAAAGAAGCCGGCGATGATGTTGATCGGCAGCGCCAGCACCGTCACCACCGTCAGGGTGAACAGAGTCCGGTTGCTCTGTTCGTTGAGGTTGGCGGCGATCTCTTCCTGCAACAGCTTGATTCGCTCACTCAAGGCTTCGAGGTCGTTGAGGATCAGCGAGAATTCCTCGGTGGACTTGCGCAGTTCCTTGACATCTTCCTTTTGCAGCCACTGCGGCGGCCGGTTGAGCAACCGCAACAGCGAGCCCGGTTCGAGGGCCAATAGTCGTTGCAGGCGCACCAGCACCCGGCGCATGGCACCGAGTTCCGCGCGATTGTTGCTCAAGCGCAGGGCCAACAACTGGTCTTCGATCTGGTCGACGCTGATGCTGGTCTTACGCACGATCTGGGTCAGCACTTCACCCTGGTCGCGCAGCAGGTGTACCAGTAATTCCAGGGGCGAGCGGAAGCGCTCACCGGCTTTGACCGAAGAGCGCAGTTTGTCCACCGAGTGCAACGGTTGTAGGCGGGCGCTGATCAACAGCGTGCTGCGGGCACAGACCCACAACGTGGAAATATCCGACGAGACCATGTTGCTGAGGTTGAAGACCACGTCGTTGACCACCGCCAGCAGGGCGTTGTCGACATGTTCGATGCGGGTCGAGCGTGAACCTTCGTGCAGCGCTTCGAAGAATTCCTCGGGCAACGACAGGTGTGCCTTCATCCAGCGTTCGCAGGCGGCGTGGGCCAGGTTCAGGTGCAGCCAGAGAAACTGCTCGGGGTCGTCAGGTTGTTGCAGGCATTGCAGGGCGCTGGCGGAGTCGATCTCTTCGCCGCGTTCTCCGGCGCGAAAGCGAAAGCCATAAAGAAGGCCGAACAAATCCGAGTCGCGGTGGCTTTGGTCAAGGCTGTGGTTCATGGAGACTCGCTGGAGTGAAGCGCCCGAAACTTTTTTACAGGTTCGCTTGAACCGCATCATCTCAGGGCTTTTTGACATCTTTGTTACGAGCCGGCGACCTGCGCAATGAAATTCATAGATCTACAAAGCGTGATTGTGCAGGTCGGTCACCAGCATGCAGCCTGGCGCATGGGTGATGCACAGCGGCGGGCGTGAGGCCTGCACCACCGATTGCGGGGTCACGCCACAGGCCCAGAAGACTGGGATCTCGTCCTCGGCCACCGGCACGGCGTCGCCGTAGTCCGGTGCGCCGAGGTCGCGGATGCCGATCAGCGCCGGGTCGCCGATATGCACCGGGGCGCCGTGGACATTGGGCATGCGCCCAGTGATCTGGATCGCCTGGATTGCCTCGGCGGCTTTGAGCGGGCGCATGCTGACCACCAGCTTGCCTTGCAGGCGTGCCGTCGGACGGGTGTCGATATGGGTCTGGTACATCGCCACGTTGAGACCTCGTTCGATATGCCTCAGGACGATACCGGCCTCCAACAGCGGTTGTTCGAAGGAGAACGAGCAGCCGATGGCAAAGGCCACCAGATTGTCCTGCCAGAGCGCGGCTATGTCCGAAGGTTCTTCGCTCAACACGCCCTCGCGGTAAACCCGATAGCGTGGTACGTCATGGCGAATATCCACGGCCTCGCCCAAATGGCGGAAGATCGGGTCACCCGGTTCGGTGATGTCCAGCAGCGGGCAGGCCTGGCGATTCAGCGTACAGAAACGCAGGAATTCATCGGCCCAGTCATCCGGCAGGATCACGATATTGGCCTGCACCCGGCCTTGGCCGAGACCGCTGGTGTGGCCCTGGTAGCGTCCGGCGGCAATCTGTTGACGCAGCGCCAACGGCGTACTGTGTTGCAACTGGTTGAAGGGCAGGGAGGGCTGATTCATCGAAACGTCTCCAGGGCGTGAAGAGCCTTTTGTAGAGAGCTTAAGTTAAGGCTGTCCAATCAGAAAATATGGTTTTATAAACAAGAAAAATTGATGACTTGGCTCATCAATTTTTCTTATGCATTGACCCGCTTTTTTCCCGTTTGACGCTGGTGCGGACAGGCGCGAAGAATTCGCTACCCGATGCAGCGTTTTGCGTCGGCTCCCCCACGATAACGCCTTCATAACAAAACAACGAGGCGTGTCCGTCACTTTCCTTTGCTGCCGCAGGAACCTCCATGGACAACACCATGACAGACCGCGTGCCTTCAGGGACGCGCCGTGCCGGCCCGTTCAGTTGGTACGGCCCACTGAGCAAAAATGAAAAACGCACTTTCTGGAGCTGCAAGATCGGCTATGGCCTGGATGGCATGGACACGCAGATGCTCAGCTTCGTGATTCCGACCCTGATCGCCACCTGGGGCATTTCCAAGGGCGAAGCCGGATTGATCGGTACCAGTACCTTGCTCGCCTCGGCGGCCGGTGGCTGGATTGCCGGGATTCTCTCAGACCGTATCGGCCGGGTGCTCACCCTGCAACTGACAGTGCTGTGGTTTGCGTTCTTCACCTTCCTCTGCGGACTGGCGCAGAATTATGAACAATTGCTGGTGGCGCGAACCTTGATGGGCTTCGGTTTCGGCGGTGAGTGGACCGCCGGAGCGGTACTGATCGGCGAGGTGATCCGCTCGCAGGATCGGGGCAAAGCGGTGGGCATGGTGCAGGCCGGCTGGGCCGTGGGCTGGGGGCTGACGGCGCTGCTCTATGCCGGATTGTTCAGTTTCCTGCCGCCGGAACAGGCGTGGCGGGCGTTGTTCATCATCGGCCTGGTGCCGGCCTTGTTCGTGCTGGTGATCCGCCGGCTGGTCAAGGAGTCCGACACTTTCGAGCAGGCCCGCCAGGAACGCTCGGCCAAGACCTCACCCTGGGCCTTCTTCGAAATTTTCGCCCCGCAAATGCTCAGCACCACCTTGCGTGCCTCGCTGCTGACCACTGGAGCGCTGGGTGGCTACTACGCGATCACCACCTGGCTGCCGACCTACTTGAAGACCGAGCGCGGCCTGAGCGTGCTGGGCACCGGCGGTTACCTGGCGATGGTGATTGTCGGCTCCTATGTCGGTTATGTGAGTAGCGCGTTGCTGACCGATGCCATTGGCCGCAAGAAGAACTTCATCCTCTTCGCCATCGGCTCGATGGCCATTGTCCTGGCCTACACTCAGTTGCCCATCGACAACACCTGGATGCTCTGGCTCGGATTTCCCCTGGGGTTCTTCGCCTCGGGCATCTTCGCCGGCATGGGGGCGTTCCTCACCGAGTTGTTTCCCACGCGTATGCGGGGTTCGGGCCAGGGCTTCTGCTACAACGCCGGGCGCTCCGTCGCCGCGTTGTTTCCGCTGTTTATCGGCGCCCTGAGTGAAACCCTGCCCATTGGTACCGGTATCGGCGTATTCGCCGCCGGGGCCTATGGCGTAGTAATCCTGGCGGCGCTGAGCCTGCCGGAAACCCGCGGCCGACAACTCGAGTCCTGAGCCGCTGCCCGCCCGGGCCTTCACGGTCCGGGCCATTGCGATCCACCCGCTTTTCATCATATCGGTCGCGAACCCAACGCCCCCGAGAGGGCCGGCTCGTGCCCGCAATACAGGAGCACACCATGCAGCACTTCGACGCATTGTCACGTTCACCGCTTTCCATCGCCAGTTTGCTCGGCCTCGGACTGCTCTGTGCGCCAGGTGCCAAGGCGGACTTTGTCGCCGACAGCAAGGGCAACTTGGAGGCGCGTAACTTCTATTTCAATCGCGATTTCCGGCAGCCCGGCTCGCGAGAAAAGGCCGAGGAATGGGCGCAGGGTTTCATGCTGCGTCTGGAGTCCGGTTACACCGCCGGGACCCTTGGGTTCGGCATCGATGCGTTGGGTATGACCGGCTTCAAGCTCGACTCGGGACGTGGTACCGCCGGTACCGGCCTGCTGCCGGCTGACTTGTCGCATGGCGGCTCCCAGGACCGTTACGGCGAGTTGGGCCTGACCGCCAAGGTTCGCTTGTCCAACAGCACCCTGAAAGTCGGGACCTTGCAGCTCAAGGATCCGGTGGTGAACTCCAACGATACCCGGCTGTTGCCCGGTACGTTCAAAGGCGGCCTACTGAGTGTGCAGGAGATCGAGCGGCTGAAGCTGACGGCGGGGCAGTTGAGCCAGATCAACTATGTCGATTCCACCGACTATCAAGACATGAGCGCCAACCGCATTGGCGGTGTCAGCGACAAGTTCCAGTTCGCCGGGGCCGACTATCAGTGGCTACCGAACCTGCTTACTCAATATCGCTACGGCAAGTTGCAGGACATCTACCGGCAGAACTTCGTCGGTCTGGTGCATAACTGGAACCTGGGTAGCGGTCAAGGCCTGAAGACTGACCTGCGTTATGCCCGCAGCAGTGAGGACGGTAACTTCCGGTCGTTGGACAACCGGGCCCTGGGTGCGATGTTCACCTACAGCCTCAAGGGCCATGCGCTGGGCCTGGCCTATCAACGCATGAGCGGCAATGATCCATTCCCGTACATCGGTCGCAGCGACCCGTACCTGGTGAACTTCGTGCAGATCGGCGACTTCGCCAATATCAACGAGCGCTCCTGGCAACTGCGTTATGACTATAACTTCGCCGCCCTCGGCTTGCCGGGGTTGAGCTTTATGACCCGCTACGTCTCCGGCGACAATGTGCAGCGTGCGGCACCGGGCGAGGGGCGGGAGTGGGAGCGCAACACCGATATCGGTTATGTGGTGCAGGACGGCACGTTCAAGGGCGTGGGGGTGAAGTGGCGCAACGCGACGGTGCGCTCCAACTTTGGCAATGATCTGGATGAGAACCGCCTGATCCTCAGCTATACGCTGGCGCTCTGGTAACGTTCAGGGGCAGGCCGAGGCGACGGGCGTGTCTTTGTGGCGCGTAAAAGCAGCGCCGTTGGGGAGGCCGGCGCGGCTTTTACGGACACGGGTGGATCACTTGTTTTTCTTTTTCTTTTCACTTTGTACCACGGCGGTCTTGGCGTCGACCTTGACTTTCCATTTCACCTCGTCGGCATCTTTGAGCTCGACTTCATAGACATAGCCGCTGCTGGTGTGGTCCAGCTCAGTGTCGAGGATAGTGGCGTTCGGATGCTTGGCCAGGGCGGCCTGGTTGAGCTTCTCGAAGCTGGCGATGGCGCCGGATTCGAGCAGGCCGGAAATAAGGTCCGGACGAACGTCGGCCTGGGCAAAACCGGCGACGCAGGTCAGGGCGGTAGCAGTCAGCAGTGTGGTAAGCGTTTTCATCTGAAAGATCCTTTGATTGATTGACTTCAGTGGGATCAGCTTAGATGTTGCAACTTAACTCATCCTTAAACCGTGAAACCGGCGCCTTGGGCGCCGGACCACTCATAGGGCGACTCAGTAGCCGTTGGCCTCAAGGATCTGCGGCACGGTTTTTGGTGAAGCACGCTTGAAGTACTTGAGCAGTTCCGAAGAACGGTTGGTGAAGATGCCATCGACGCCGGCATCGAGAACCTTCTTGAAGTCCAGCGACTCGTCGACGGTATAAACATGCACCAGCATGCCCTTGTCGTGAGTGTACTTGTTCATCCAGGGCTTGATCAGGTCCGAATAGCTCTGGTCGCCGCCATGGGACAATTGTGCGGACGGACCAGTGCCGATGGCGCCCTGGGCTTTGGCGTAGTCGACCCACTGCTCGAACTCGGCCTGGTCCTTGGGTTCCTGCCTGGCGTAATAGGCGGCCTTGGTCTTCTCGCCGGAGTCGGCGAAGCTGACGTTCGACTTCGGCTCGATGCCACCTTCACCGACCCATAGCAGAAGGATTTTCGGCGTGTCCGGCATTTCCTTCTGTAGCAGTTCCAGGCTGCTCTTATCGAAGGTCTGCAGGATCACCTTGCCTTTGCCCTGGCCGACCTGAGTCGGCTGTTTGGAGGCCCCTTTGTTTTGGCTCAGCAGGCCGCGCTCCTGCAGCTTGTTCTTCAAATCATGTTCGATACCGGGGAACTGCTTGGGCACCTTGGTCTCGATGTACAAGCCCGGCTGGTGATTCGGATTGGCCTGGGCGATATCGATGATCTGGTCCAGGCTGAGGATTTTCAGGCCGACATAAGATGGCCGGGCACGCTCTGGGTACGCCTTGTTGAACCAACTACCGGCGTCCAGGGTTTGCAGTTCGGCCCAGGTGAAGTCGTTGGCCGGGCTGTCCTTGCGCTCGGGGAACTTGCTGGCGACGTCGGTGGTGCGCGACAGGTTGTTGTCGTGCAGGGCGAAGATCACACCATCCTTGCTGCGTTGCAGGTCCATTTCCAGATAGTCGGCGCCCAGGTCGCGAGCCAGGGTATAGGACGCCGCGGTTGACTCAGGGGCATCGAATGAGGCGCCACGGTGGGCGATCACGGCTGGATTGGGAATGCCATCGAAGGTGGGATGCTTGAGCGGGGCACTGTTGGCCTGGGCGGCGCTCAGGCCCATGGCCAGCAGCAGGCTCACGATCAATGGGCTTTTGCTAAAGGTGACAGGCATTGCGAACTCCTTTCCTGGAGATGGGGGGGGGAACCTCTTTTAACAACTGAATGTTTCAAGTGCTATCGCGAAACTGAATAAAGTCGATATTTTTTTGGCGCAATCGTGATGGATTATGCAGTACGCTTGAGCGGTAGTTTCCCCTCCAGAGGGAAACGCACTGCCTACCTTGTGTGTAAACCATCGACCCATGAGCCTTCTGGCTCTCCCGTGAGGTTTACCATGCGCATCACCTCTGAACTCATTTGCCAAGCCGCCGACCAGCTCCAAGGTTTTGTCGGCTTGAACCGTAAGACCGGCCGCTACCTCGTCCGCTTCAGCGAAGATTCCTTCGGCATGGATGTGGCGGATGACGCCATCATCCCTGCCTGCGAATTCGTCTGGCTGCCAACCGGGCAGGAGGCTATGTACCTATCCCGGGAGCGAGTTCAGTTTTTGCTGGACCAAAATATCGATGAACGGATTCAGATCACTGAGCCGTTGCGGGTGTATATGCGGCGAGTGGAGATTCCTGAGATTGCCGCGCATCGCCGGGTGTTGAATACCTGACGCATTGTTGCCTTCAGTTATCGACGCTCGAAGCGTCAGTCACGTTCGACCTTGCATGCTTTATATGGCGCGCCTGTTACGGGTCGAGCAGTCGCGCTCACGGGCCAGCTCAACCATAGGGCGGACGACCTCGCTGCAACCTTGTTCGTCGTGTGTAAGCAGGGAGGTGAAGATTACTGCTGGTGGTTGTGGCGTCGCGTCGATCGTGGCTGCTGATCGACGCAATCTGCCAGGAAGGCGTCGACCAGAAGGGGGCGGCTCCTTCATCCGGCCTATGTTTTTTCGTACAAAGTGAGCGAACTCAGGCAGAGTTGGTCAGGCACTCGAGGGCCGGCTCGGCGCTCTCCCCCTCGGCGCTGTTGACCTTGTTGCGCCCGGTGTTCTTGGCCATGTAGAGCGCCTTGTCGGCCTCGTTCAGCCAGGCGCCGGCATCCTTGAAGTCTGCGCGGCACGCCGCCAGGCCGATACTCAGGGTGACCCGCAATTGCGGTACTTCCTCGCTTCGATAGTTGCTGAACACCTGGCGCAGACGTTCCATGATTTCGTTGGCTTGAGCCAGTGACATATCCGGCAGGATCACGCAGAACTCGTCGCCGCCATAGCGCCCGGCCAAGTCATGCTCACGCAGGTTAGCGCGCAGGTCGCGGCTCAACTGGCGTAGCACGCTGTCACCGATCAGGTGACCGTAGGTATCGTTGATGCTCTTGAAATGGTCGATGTCGATCACGGCAATCGTCGCTTGGCACTGTGCCTGCCGGCATTTGTGGAATCTGACGTGCAGCAGGTCTTTCCAGGAACCGTGATTGAGCAGGCCAGTCAGGCTGTCGGTACGACTCAGGGCGCTCAGCGCCCGTTTGTGCTCGGCCAGCTTGATCGCCAGCTTGAAGCCGCCCATGCCGATGACCAGCGGGTAGAGGACCAGTACCGGCAGGCAGGCGTAGATCTGCAACGCAGTGGTCACTGGATTGAACGCCGGAATAAAGATCAGCCAGGACACCAGGATTCCCACTGCCTGGGCGGCCATGCCTTGGGCCATCAACCGCAGGCCGCCAGCGGCGACGTTGTGCATGCTCATCAGCGAGAGCATGTTGACGGTAACCAAGGGGTTGAACTGCATGGTCGCCGCCCAGAATCCGCCCAGCAGCGAGTCGATCAGGATATTGCGCCATTCGGTTCGGTAGGGGTAGTCGGAGTGACGGGCCACCCAGTACGCCAGGTGTGGCCAGGCCACGGCATTGAATACCAGCAGGCCCCAGATCCAGGTTGGCATCGACAGGGGCGCAAGTGCCGCGATCACGCTGAAACAGCCGACTCCAACGCCTACCGTTCGGGGCAAGTAAATGCGTCTGGCAAACGACTGCCCTTTGCCACGTTGGATTTCCATAGGTCTCTATGCGCCACTTTTTCTTTATCTGAACACAGAAGCTGTGCTCTGCACGGAACGGCCATTCATCGGAGAAGCACGATGAATATTGTCGAGCATTCCGTAAAGAATAATCAGTGTCCTTCCAAGCCATTTCTACGATCTGGAAGGTGATTCAGGCGTCTGCGCCGGCTATTTGACGATTTCGTCGTTGGCACGCCGCACATCCTGCGCCGATTCTATGACGCAGGTCCGGGGCGGGATATTTCACGGTGATTGGTCGAGCGAAGACTTTAATCTGAACCTCACGGTCGGCATCGACTTTTCCCGCGTGTTGTAGCCGATCTTGTCCGACGTCTCTGAGGGCAACGCCCTTTAGGATGGCCGCCGCCGGTGAAATGGATCACTGGCATTTGGTCAGGATACGAAGTCATGCGTCGAATTTTCACGAAGCTCGGCTGGTTTACGGTGCTGCCGGCTTTTTGTCTGGCAACCTCGCTCGGTCAGGCGGCTCCTCTTGATAACCCTGCGTCCCAGGCGGAACCGGTCGTCATCAGTAAGGAGCTGGCGAAGATGGCCTATGCCGACGCCACGGAGGTGGCGCGGGCGTTGGCCGAAGGGCTCTTCACCTCCGAGGATCTGGTGGGTTATCTCGTCTCCCGTGCGGTCGACCTGGACTCATTCGGTCCCGCCATCGAGGCGGTGATCGAGTTCAATCCCGATGTGCTGTCGATTGCCCGGACGCTGGACGAGGAACGCAGGACGGGCACCGTCCGTGGTCCGCTGCACGGCATTCCGGTATTGCTCAAGGATAACATCCACACCGCCGACCGGATGCAGACCGCTGGAGGCTCATTGGCCATGGTCGGTGCGCCGACGCCTGACGATGCATTCATTGTGCAGCGACTGCGTGAGCAAGGTGCCATTATCCTAGGCAAGACTAATATGAGCGAGTGGGCGAACTTTCGTGGTGACCAACTGCCTGACGGTTGGAGCAGTCGGGGTGGATTGACGAAAAATCCCCATGCACTCGATGGCGATGTCTGTGGCTCCAGTTCGGGCTCTGGCGCGGCGGTCGCCGCGGGGTATGCACCCTTGTCGGTAGGGACCGAGACCTTCGGCTCGGTGATTTGCCCAGCCTCGAGGACCGGCATTGTCGGTATGAAACCTAGCGTGGGGCTATTGAGCCGCGCCGGTATCATTCCCGCTTCCCGCGAGCTCGACAGCGCGGGGCCGATGACACGCACCGTGCGTGATGCCGCCTTACTCCTCAATGCCATGGCTGCACTGGATCCGCAGGACCTGGCCACCGCGCAAGTGCCTGTCTTCAAGGACTACACGCAAAAGCTCAAAGCCGATGCGCTGCAAGGAAAGATCATCGGTTATCCCAGTCGCTTCAAGCCCGGCAGCGACGATCTGGACGATCACCCACAATTTGCCCAGGCCCTGGACACCCTGCGTCGATCCGGGGCACAACTGGTGCCGGTCGATCTGCAGCAGACCGATTGGTCTGAAAACGATTGGACGCGAGTGTCCCGTCTGTTCGATATGACGATCAAGCGAGTGTTGCCTGGCTACCTGGCCAGCCGTTCGGGCCTGAAAGTCTCGAGCCTTCAAGAACTGGTGGATTACAACGAGCGTCATCCCGGTGCGGAAAACTACGATCAGGAGCTGCTCAAGCGAGCCAATGCCCTGGCGTTTGACGAGGCCGAATACCTGGCGCTGTCAGCCGAGTTGGGTGATGAAGCTCGGCGCAATATCGATCGGGCGCTGGTGGATAACGGACTGGATGCGATCCTGGGGGATCCCCATCCTAATGCGATCCTGGAGCTGGGGAGCGTAAACCTTGCGGGGTATCCGGGCATTACCGTGCCTTCGGGCATGGGCGCCGATGGCCTGCCCACTTCGGTGTATTTCTTCGCGGCTCGCTGGAGCGAGGCGCAGCTGCTGGCGATAGCCTACGGATACGAACAGGCTTCCCTGGCACGACAAGACCCGGACTTCGAATAAGCCCGGATCGCTACCAGGGCTGGCTGGGCGGTCAGCCTTTGGTGGCACGACCAGGGTTGTCGTGGCGAGCAGGCTTGTCCGCAGCGGGACGCGAAGCCGCCCCAAAAAACAGCGACCGCGGTCTGCCTGACAGAATAAGGTCTGCGCTTTTACGACGGCTTCGTCACCGAGCAGCGGTGCGGCGTTTCGGCTGCCGCCTGCCACAATGCTGACTCTGGAGTTTACCCAGAGGAGGCGCCAAGCGGTGGTCCGGAATTACTCAATCATTTCGAAATCTTCGCGCTTGGTCGGATCTGGCGTGCAGCCGCGAATATTCATTCCCCGACCCGGCGCAAAGCCTGGAAAAAATACCAAACCCTCGGCCTCGAAGCGAAAGGCCAAGGCCAGGCGGGTGACATCCTTGAGTGGCTGGCCGGCTTCGAAGCGTTGGATGGCGGCCACCGAGACGCTGGACTCCCGGGACAGTTGCTCATGGCTCCAACCCAACATGGCGCGAGCTTGGGCGCAATGCTTCGGGGTGAATTGATGAAGCACGATGCGTTCGGCGGTGGTCCTTGGCACTGAAAGGCTGGCTGGACAGGACATGCTGTTCTCCGGTATCGATCAGAGTGAAATGTACTGTGTTTTTGTACAGTTGTTGATGCGCTTGGGCAAACTTTTTTTCGGAATTCCGATTATCGGTAGGGCCGTCGTGTTCGTCGGGGAATTGACTCGCGCGCGAGGGGCTAAAAGCCATCCCGTCCAATTATCAGGAAGGCCATCATTTCCTTCAGGGCTGTGCTTTGCTTCCTTCCAATAGGTCCCGTAATCACACGGATCGAAAAAAATGTTGCGCAATCCGCGCATGGTTTTCGTTACCTTGACGATGGGCGGTTTTTCCAAGACGGCTCGGAGTTTTTTTGGGGATTGTTCTAATATGTTAGTTGTATGTTGACAAAATATTTACCGCATGTGATGGTTTAAGCACAACAACAAGTGAGCTCAAATCATGACCTCAGAAAAATCTCCGGTGACCGATTGTCGGCAACGCATGACGCTCCATACCGATGTCTTGATTGCCGGAGGCGGGGCCGCGGGCTTGGCGGCGGCGGTCACAGCGGCGCGGCAAGGCTGTCGGGTCGTGTTGATTGAGAAGTATGGATTTTGCGGTGGCGGTGCCGTAGCGGGCTTATCGGGAACGATTTGTGGGCTTTACGAGGCCAGTGATACAGCGTCCCGAGCTGTCCAGGTGGTGCATGGATTTGTCGACGAGTTCATGCGCGCGATGGAGTCACGAAACGGACTCACAGCCCCGGTCAAATACGGTAAAACCTTCACCCGAGTCCACGATCCCCTGGTCTGGCGCGATGTTGCCGACGCCCTGCTGATCGAGGCTGGCGTGACCGTCATCTATCACGCACTGGTGACCGACGTGATCCGGGAAGGCGATAGAACCCTCGGTGCGCAAATCTATACGAAGCAGGGCAAGCTTTCAGTCTTCGCTCCGGTCACCATTGACGCCTCCGGTGACGCTGATTTGGCGGCGATGGCGGGTCTTCCCACCTTCATGGGAGATAACGGCCGGGTACAAAACCCGACGATGATATTCAAGCTCTCGGGAGTGGATGTAGGACGCTTTCGGAAAGCCTATGGCATTGACACCATCATGCCTGCGTGTGTCACGCAGATGATCGCCGAGGCCAACCAGCGCGGGTATAAATTGCCCCGCAGCAAAATCTGGCTGTTCCAGACGCCTCGCCCCGCGGAGCTCCTTTGCAACTGCACGCGTATCACCGGCAACGATGGTCGAGAGCTGAATGTGCTTCGCTATGAAGATTTCACCGAAGCTGAAATCAATGGTCGCCTTCAGTTGCGCGAATATGCGCGTTTCTTCAAAGACTACCTTCAAGGTTGCGAAGCCAGTTGGGTTAACGATTCCGCGGCGCAGGTCGGCGTGCGCGAGACGCGGCAGATTCAAGGCACTCATTTACTCACCAACGCAGCCATCCTCACGGGTGAAAAATCACCTCAAGGTATCGCTCGATCTCCCTGGCCGATTGAGTTGCACTCCGGCGCCAAACCCCGTGTTGAATGGCTCCTTAATGACTTCTACGAAGTACCGTTCGGTTGTTTCGTACCCAGTGAGGGAGAAGGCCTGCTGGCGGCGGGGCGCTGCCTGTGCGCCGAGCATGAGGCCGTCGCATCGGCACGCGTCACCGCGCAATGCTTCTCATACGGTCACGCGATAGGGCATGCCGCCGTGCTCATGGCGAAAGATGGGCTGGCCGCAAAAAAAATAAATGGCAGCGACATTCGCATGCTGCTGAACCGTGAAGAGGCAAGGCTCGATTGACGAGTCGGGAGAGCGAGATGAGCGAGAAACCCCGTAAAAACTATCGCAGCAATTTTGAGCCGGGAACCACCCGCTGGGCAGTACGGCGTTCCCAATGGATCGCAATGGGCATCGCCGAAGAAGATTTCGAAAAGCCGAAAATCGCAGTGGTGAACTCATCGAGCAAATTGTCCGTCTGTTACCAGCATCTCGATGAAGTGTCCAAGGTTGTTCAGGAGGCTATTCGTGCGGCGGGGGCCTTGCCTTTTGAAATTCGCACGGTGGCGCCGTCCGACTTTGTGACCAGCGCGGGAAAGCAAGGTCGGTATCTGATGCCGACACGCGACCTCCTGGTTAACGATGTAGAGGTCCAGGTCGAAGGAGCCGAATTGGATGGCATGATTTTATTGGCGTCATGCGATAAGACGACACCGGCCCAACTCATGGCAGCGGGTAGATTGAATGTGCCTAGTTTGGTGCTCACTTGCGGTTATCAGTTGGGTTCTCAGTGCGGCGGCAAGCACGTCGACATTGAAGAAGTTTACAAAGCCGTCGGTGCCCTGAAAGCCAATAAAATCGAGCTGCATGACCTCACGGAAATGACCCGCCATGCGATCAAAGGACCGGGTGTCTGCGCGGGGATGGCGACAGCCAACTCCATGCATTGCATGGCCGAGGCGCTGGGAATGGCGCTCACCGGTAACGCGCCGATACGGGCGGGCAGTGAGGCGCTATATCGCCTGGCTACGCAGGCGGGGCAAGCGATTGTGTCTTTGGTGGAAAATGACATCCGCCCCCGCCAAATCATGACTGCCGGTGCGTTTCGCAACGCGGTACGCACGGCAGTTTCCATTGGCGCCTCGGTAAACGTAGTCCGCCATCTCACGGCTATTGCCATTGAGTCTGAATGCAAAATCGACATCATTGCGGAATTTGAAGCAGCGGGTGGCCTGGGCCAAATTACCCAGGTACGGCCAAACGGCCCCGACCGAATTGAAGACTTTGCTGAAGCGGGCGGATGTGCCGGGGCGATGAAGCAGCTACTGGAGGTGCTGGATGGCAGTGTCCTGACCGTTACCGGCAGGACGTTGGCGCAAAACCTTTCTACTCGGCCGTTACCGGATCCCAAACGGATTGCTCCGCTGAACGCCCCCCTGCGAGCCGAGCCTGGGCTTATCGTCATTCGAGGCAACCTGGCGCCTGATGGTGCGGTCGTCAAGCTGTCGGCAGTCCCTGCGCATGTTCGCCAATTCAGTGGCCGAGCGGTGGTCTTTGAGGATGAAAGTGTCGCCATTGAAGGGTTGGAAGGCGGTGGCATTCAAAACGGCGACGTAGTGGTGCTTCGGATGCTTGGCCCCAAGGGCGGTCCGGGTACCGTTTTCGCAGCCAGTTTCATGGCCGCGCTGGTTGGGGCGGGATTTGGCAGCGACGTTGCTGTCATCACCGATGGTGAGCTGTCAGGACTCAACAGTGGGATTACCATTGGGCAAGTCATGCCGGAAGCAGCGGAGGGTGGCCCCCTGGCCATCGTGGAAACCGGCGACATAATCCATATCGATCTGATCAAGCGCAGCCTCGATATCGCCATCACGCCACAGGAGCTCACGGCGAGACTGGGGGCGCTTATTCCACGGCCACCGACGACTGAAAAAGGCTGGTTATCTATGTACCAGCAACTCGTACAGCCGTTATCCTGTGGCGCTGTGTTAGGCAAACGCTCGATCATTCAGGAATAGCGAGAGTCATGAGTTCTTTAGCGAAGAGAGTCGCAGAAAAAATCAATCTGGTTCCAGAGGAGAGTCTGGTCGATCTTGCGTACATGCAGATCGAGGAGCTGATTGCCACCTTGCAGCTCCCACCAGGGCAGATGGTTTCTGAAAATATGCTCTCGACGCTGATAGGACTTGGCCGTACCCCCGTTCGCGAAGCACTGCAGCAGCTTGCACGCGAAGGTCTGGTTGTCATCATGCCGAAGCGCGGAATAGTCGTTTCAGAGATAGATGTAAAAAAACAGCTGCGACTGTTGGAAGTACGGCGTGAAATTGAACGTTATTTGGTGGGGGCTGCGGCAAAAAGAGCCGAGCCGGATGAGCGTGTTGAGTTTGCACGGCTTGCAAAAAACATGCGGCTGGCCAGCCAGGAAAGTGACGGCGAGGCGTTTCTGGAACTCGACAGAAAATTCAATAAGCTGGTTATAAAAGCAGGAAGAAATGAGTATGCCTCCTCGGTGATGAAGCTGATGCAGGGTTTGTCTCGTCGATTCTGGTTTGCTTACTACAAACGTTTCGCCAACTTACCTGAAACGGCTCAACTTCATGCTGCAATTGCTCAGCATATCGCTGAGGAAAAACCTGAAGAAGCTATGCGCGACTTGGATGTCCTCTTGGATAATGTAGAGACTTTTACCCGGGCGACCCTGGATTAAGCAGTCGTATACCTGAGATAAAACCTTGGAGTGTGCAACTTAAAAGTCATAAATTAACTAATATGTTAGTCGTGTACTAAAAAAATACAACAATAATAGCGGAGAGTTATCGTATGAAAGCTCTACTCCCCCTGCGGTGGTGGATAGCGGTTGTGCTGTTCCTGGCCTACAGCATTCAGTACCTCGATCGTGTGAAGACAAGTGTACTCCTGCCATCCATTGCGCACGATATCGGCCTTACTACTGCTGATATCGGCACCGGTGCCTTTCTGATGCTGTTGTTCTATGGACCGTCGCAATACGTGTCGGGAATACTGACGGACAAATTTGGTGCCAAGCGGATTTTGCTATTTTCCGTAGTGGCCTGGTCGATCATGACCGTCTGGATGGGATTCATCGAGACTCGGGAAGAGTATCTTTGGCGGATGGCACTTTTTGGGATGATGGTCGGTACGGAGTATGTGCCATCCGCACGCATCCTGATGCGCTGGTTCAACAAGCAGGGCCGGGCACGTGCTCAGGCCTTGCTATCTTGGGCATGGATTTTGACGCCCGCTTGGGCTAGCGTTCTGGCTACGCAAATGGCGTCTCATGCTGAAAGCTGGCGCATCGTGTTTTTTGTCACGGGAGCTGCTGGCATCATCCCTCTGTTGATGATTGTTTTTTGGGTCTTTGATCGACCCGAGCAGCATCCCAAGGCCACCGAGGCTGACATGGAGTACGCCTATAGGGATGAAATTGAAGAAGGCACTATTATCGAAGGGG
The DNA here is from genome assembly GCF_900109755.1 of Pseudomonas agarici. Taxonomy (GTDB): domain Bacteria; phylum Pseudomonadota; class Gammaproteobacteria; order Pseudomonadales; family Pseudomonadaceae; genus Aquipseudomonas; species Aquipseudomonas agarici. Next base: position 25,433 of record NZ_FOAR01000039.1, read on the forward strand.
CGTATGCCTCGTCCCGGCAGTCGATTCTTAAGCATAACAACATCAGGTTCCGAGACTTCTTCAAGGAACGTTCTTACGTCGCAGTCGTGTTTGTCGACGTGGTCATGCAGATAACACTGTATGGCGCGTTGACCTGGATACCGCTCTACCTCTCCGATGTGTTCGGATTTTCGTTAGTCAAAATGGGCATCTGGAGTGCGGCTTACTTCTTGTCGGGAGCCATAGGTAGTTTTATTTCCTCCTATCTTTCGGACAAAGTATTTAAAGGCAATCGCCGGGTCATGATCTTGACATGCTTCATTGGGCTGATCCCTTTTATCGTTCTATTGGCAAGCTTGAAGACGGCTGATCAAGCGCTGCTGATGGTCGCTCTGTGTGGGATGGGGTTCTTCGGGAATATGGCATGGGGGCCTTTCCTAGCGGTTCCTGCCGAAATATTTACGCCTGAGGTTTATGGTAAAGCGATGGGGTTTGTCAACGGGGTCGGGTATCTGTTTGCGGCCTTCTCGGCGAAGATCTTCGCGGCGCTGGTGGTGGTCAATGGTGTTGGCATCAAAGACTATTCGTATGGTTGGTATTTCATAGCATTCTGCGTCTCACTGGGCATTATCGCGGCTAGTCAAATTCGCCCTAAAAAGGCGCTTGTCGTTAGCGGCGACAATAGGCTCACAACCGTCTAACTTAGAATGGGGAGGGCAGATGGCTGCCTTTCCCGCCCACGGGTGTGACAAAAAAGGCTGCCAGTGGCAGCCTTCTGTGATGCATCCATTTCATCAGCAGTGATGCTGAGTCCATGAATACCCGCATCAATCCCAGCTCAACGCGCCACCGGTCTGATACTCGATCACGCGGGTCTCGAAGAAGTTCTTCTCTTTCTTCAAGTCCATGATCTCGCTCAT
>NZ_FOAR01000033.1 GCF_900109755.1 Pseudomonas agarici
CGACAATCACCCCGGCTTTGCCGCATAACGGGCAAGGGGTGGTTTTATCGCCGAGCCGCAAGACGCCTCGACCACCGCCTTGCGTGGCACTGGGCAGGCTGCTGATACACACCGCGCCAGTGGTGGTCCGATCACCGTCCAGGCCTTGTCCCATGCCGTTGACACTTCCTCGACCCATGATTCAGCCCTCAATCGATGGCAGGCAAGCGAATTCCTCGCAGCCAGCCAGTGGCGGTTCGGTAAAAGCCGACGGATTCAGCGTGCCGAAAACTTCAAGGGAGGTTGGGTGGGTGTAGCGCTGCTGCAAAGGTATATTCATTTTGTTATTCCTAGTCCTTTGGGCTTTTTGGGCGGCTGTTCCTGCGTCACGTTGTTGTGTGCCTGTAATCGGACGAATATCAGGGCAATGACTGCAAGAAGAGCGGCTGGCCGTTCAAAGGCTAGCGTCCGGGTCGCCAAAAGTAAGTAGGACGCGTCTGAAACAGACTTTGGGGTGGTGTGCCCCACAAATGAATGCTTTATGGAGGGCCCATCGGTTGCAGCCAATATAAGCACGTGGAAATGGAGTGCCAGCTCACTCGCGGCTAATGTGGGCGAGGAAACTATCGGTCACAATTGATGAGCAAAAAACGGCGTCGATGACAAGTCCCTATAGCTGCACCCATCCGCGGCTCATAATCATCAGCACGGTGGCTCACAATCACCGGAGTCCTTGTCGAATTATTGCTGACCATTCCTTCCTCATGATCGGAGTTGTCCGACAGCTAAAAAACTAAAAGTTCGTACAATGCGAAGCCTGATTCTCATTCGAAAAGTTACGGAGACAGGTGTCTTGATAGCTTTATCTGTAAGGCTATTTGTTTTCGTCTGTATGAATAATGAGAAGTTCCCCTCGAAGCTTTTGGCGTTCGGGTGTTATGTGTTTTTCAGGCTTTATAGTTTTTGAATACATAGGGTTGGACATCATGAGCAGAGTGTTCGTGATTATTAATGGGTGACATCAATAAGGAAACGGCGTGTACCGCGTTGGGATAGCGTTTCATCGCCAAATATGACTCTGGAGTTGGATTACATGATAAAAAAACTTTCAAGTTCGGTATCGATAGGGGGTTCTTCCCTGGCCATGCTAGCGGCGCTGATTGCTTCGCAACAGGTGGCGGCGCATGGTTATCTGAGTGATCCACCTTCACGGGCCTATGCCTGTCAGCAAGGCCTCAACAAGGAGTGTGGAGGCGCTCAGTACGAACCGCAAAGCGTCGGTGAGACGTTCAAGGGATTCCCGGCGGGGGTGGGTGGAAGCCCGCTTCAAGGTCCCATCGACGGCAAGATTGCCAGCGGCGGTTCCGCCAACTTCGCCGCGCTGGACACCCAGAGCGCGACGCGTTGGCATCTGACCGAAATCAAGGACCGTGATATCGAGTTCACCTGGCAGTACACGGCGGCGCACCCGGCGACCAAACATGAGTATTTCATGACCCGCGCCGGATGGAACCCCAATCAACCCTTGAGCCGTGCCTCGTTTGACGCGACGCCCTTCTGCGTGGTCGATGGTCAGAATGCGCTGCCGGTTTCCGGCACCCGGCATGCCTGTGTTATTCCTCCGGACAAGACCGGCCATCACATCATCCTGGGGGCGTGGACGGTAGGTGATACCGATGCGGCCTTCTATAACGTGGCCGATGTGAACATCCTGGCCGAGGCGGTCGCGCCGGACGGCTGGAGCACCGTCGGTCACATCACGCCGGCGCCGGCTGCGTTGTGGGTGGGAGATGCGGTCAAGGCCCGGGCGTTTGGCGCCGATGGCGAGATCAATGAACGGCGTGTCGAGATCGCCATCGATACCGCTGAAGAAGGCCGGCCTGAGAACTGGTCGTTCAAGTTGGCCGAGCAGATCAATCGCACCCAGGAACTGGTCCGTGCGGGTGTGCGTGACGAAGACGGCAATATTCATCCGATCAAGGGTGCGAACAAAGTCTTCGCCAAGGCCGAAAGCGGCGTCAAGCGCTACGAGTTGCAGATGGAGCTGAAGGAAGATACCGAGGCCGATCTGCGCATCTCGGCGGTGAGCAACGACTACTCGCTGGACAAGGGGCGAGTGACCTTACCCGTGCCGATCTTTGGCAACCGCGCGATGAACGTCGAAGTCACGGTCTTCGATGCCAGCAACAAATCGGTGGGTTCCACCACACTGCAGGTGCAAGCCGGTGCGGCCTGGTTGAACGTGGATGTGCGTAGCATGCCGGGCACTCATCAGCTCAAGCTGGTCGGTACGACCGTCGATGGTCGCACTACGCGCCAGGACTTGGTGTCCATCGAACTGGGCGGCGAAGGGAGCGACCAGCAATACGATGCGGTCTATCCGCAAGGTATTGCCGACTACAAGCCTGGCACGACGGTACTTCAGGGCGACACGGTCTATGAGTGCAAACCTTTTCCCGCAGGAGATTGGTGCAAGATCAATAGTCACCACTATGTACCTGGGCATGGTTCCAATTGGCAAGATGCCTGGATAGTCAGATAACGCGAGTATCAAGCACCTGAGGCAGCTTGTGGGTAAGTTGCTTCAGGTTCGTGTGTCGGCTTTTTATTGTGTTATCGATAATTTTTGAGCGTTTTTTAGTAGTGATATTTGTGAATGTTTATTTTTGGTTTGAAATGGATGATTTCTATAAATAATAAATTTATATCTTCGGATAAAACGGCAGTACTTATACAGATGAATAAATCGACGCCCTGGCGCATAGGCCGATGAATACCCGGATGATGCGGTATGCCGCGGTTCTGCCGCGAGTGCTGCTGTGCTTGGCGCCCCTGGTATATGGCGCTTGGTTGGCGTGGCATGAGTGGGTATTTCGTCAGGCAATGCCAGCGGCTCCGGTCTTCAACTTCATCGCTGCGGCACCGGCACAAAGGCCCGAGCCACTCGACCCGGTGGCGGTTGCAACGGTGTTCGGCCTGTCGACCTCCGATGCGCTGGCCCGTAGTGCCGAGCCGCTACAACTGCGCGCCAGTTTTGTCGCCAGCTCAGGCGCGTCACGGGCGTTGCTGGCCGGGGCACAGGGGCAGCGAATCTATCAAGTTGGCGACCGCCTGCCCGGCGGCAGTGTCCTGCGTCGGATCGAGGTTGGGCGCGTGGTGCTCTGGCGTAATGGGCGCGAGGAGTGGTTGGCCCTGGAGCAACCCGTCAAGCGGCTGTTGCTGGCGGCCGGCCCGAGTACCGGTGCCGAGTCTTCTATTTATCTGCGGCCAACGTCCGCCAAGCCTCAGAGTGAGTGAATGAACCCGTCCGCCAGAACCGCCATGGGGTGCCTGATCGTCCCCGGCCTGCTGTTGTCGATGCTGCTTGGGGGCACTATGGTTGAGGCCGAGGAGCCCCGATGGCAACTGGCAATGAACGATGCCGAGTTGCGCGATGTGGTTCGGGAAATGTCTTCGATTCTCGCCACCACGGTGGTCCTCGACCCGCGGGTGCAGGGTCGTATCACCGTGCTCTCGGAACAGGCGCTGGATCGTGAGGGTGTGCGTCGGCTGTTCTATTCCGTGCTCGATGCCCACAACTTCACGGTCATCGATGAGGGTGATCGTATCCTGGTCGCGCCGGTGGCGGATGCCCGTACCCGTGCCAGTAGCACCGATAGCCGTGTGGCCGAGACCGGGCAGTTCGTCACCGAAGTGGTGACACTGAACAACAGTGTGGCCACCGAAATCGCCGGGCTGATGCGTCCGCTGGTGTCGGTCAATGGTTATGTCGGTCCTTCGGCATCGGCCAATGCCCTGGTCATCACCGATGGTGCCGGCAACGTCCGGCGTATCGCGAGGATCGTCCGGCAATTGGATGCCGGCCACAAAAATGCCCATGCCGTCGTGCCACTCAAGCATGGCCTGGCCACTGACCTGGCTCGCGTGATGGAACAATCCCTGGGTAAGCAGGGGGCTGAGTCAGGCAGCCAGGTGATTGCCGATACGCGCAACAATCGCCTGCTGCTCATCGGCCCCGAGGTGGTGCGCAAACGCCTCGGCGAGCTGGCGCGTTCACTCGATACCCCCGCGCCGGCCCTCTCGGACAACGCCCGGGTGATCCGCCTGCGCCATAGCGATGCCACGCAGTTGGCCGAGGTGCTGGATGCCATGGGGCCGGGGCTCGGCCAGGATGCCGGCGGTGCGGCTGGCCGGGACAGCTCGTCCAGCAAGGCGTTGGTCAAGGCCGACGAGAGCCAGAACGCGCTGATCGTGATTGCCGAGCCAGCCCAGGTGCGCACCCTGGAGAGCATCGTGCGCCAACTCGACCAGCCGCGTTCGCAGGTGCTGATTCATGCGGCGATCGTGGAGATTACCGGGGATATCAAAGAGGCTCTCGGCGTGCAGTGGGGCGGCAAATCCGGCAGTGTTCAGGGCAGTATCGCCTTTCCCGGCACGGACATTACCCTGCCGGGTTTCGAGGCCGGTACGCTGCCGCGCGAAGGCGGCACTGTATTGCGTTTCGGTTCCGATCGTTTCGGCATGCTGGTGTCCGCCCTGGCTAGCAACACCCGCAACAATGTGCTGTCCACCCCCAGCCTGCTGACCCTGGACAACCAGGAGGCGGAGATTCTGGTTGGCCAGAACGTGCCGTTCAAGAGCGGCTCCTACCAACCTACCGACGACGGCAACGGTAAGCCCTATACCACGGTTACGCGCCATGATATCGGCATCAAACTGAAGATCCGCCCGCATATCAATGAAGGATCGACCCTGCGCTTGCGGGTCGAGCAGGAAAACTCCGAACTGACCAAGAGTGCCGAGATTACCGACGACCTGATCACCAACAAACGCTCCCTCAAGAGCACCATCCTGGTCGACGACGGCGAAATCATCGTGATCGGTGGCCTGATCAAGGACAGTATTCGCATCCAGGAAAGTGGCGTGCCGTGGCTGCGCAATATCCCGTACCTGGGCGCGCTGTTTCGCTGGAACAGTGAAACACACGAAAAAACCAATCTCATGGTGTTCCTCCGACCGAGCATCGTGCGTGGCAAGGAAGACCTGGTCGAAGTCAGCGCGCAGCGCTACAACCGATTGAGGGAACTCAGCCGGCCTTCGGCCCGCCAGGGTAATTCGCTGCTGCTGCCCAGCGATCCGGGGCAACTGTTCGACGGTCGTGAAGACGAGGCGATCGATCTGCGTCGGAACCAGGCGACAACACCATGAGAACACAATTGCCGTTCGGCTTTGCCCGGCGTTTTGGCGTGCTGCTGGAAGCCCAGGGCGAGACAGCGTTGCTGTCGATACGCGACGATACGCCGCTGACGGCCTTGTCCGAGGCGCGGCGGGTGCTCGGCCGGGACTGGCCCGTGCAGGTACTCGACGAGCCGATGTTCGCGGCGCGTCTGGCTGCCTGCTACAGCGATGGTCAGAGCGCCGCCGAGCAAGTCGCCCAGGGCCTGGACGACGAACTGGACCTGATCAGCCTGGCCGATCGAGTGCCGCAGACCGCCGATCTGCTGGAACAGGAGGGCGATGCGCCGATCATTCGCCTGATCAATGCCCTGCTCAGTGAAGCCGTGCGCGAAAAGGCCTCGGACGTGCACCTGGAGACCTTCGAGCACAGTGTCTCGGTGCGCCTGCGGGTGGACGGCCAATTGCGCGAAGTGTTGAGGCCCCGGCGTGAACTGGCCACCCTGTTGGTGTCGCGGATCAAGGTCATGGCGCGACTGGATATCGCCGAGAAACGAGTGCCCCAGGATGGTCGGATGGCCTTGCGACTGGCCGGGCATGAGGTCGATGTGCGGGTCTCCACCCTGCCCACGGCCCATGGCGAGCGCGTGGTGTTGCGCCTGCTCGACAAGCAGTCCGGGCGCCTGCAGCTCGAGCGCCTGGGTATGCCGGCGCAGACCCTGGAGCGTTTCCGGCAAATTCTCGGCAAGCCCCATGGCATTTTCCTGGTCACCGGCCCCACCGGCTCCGGCAAGACCACCAGCCTCTACGCGGCGCTGAGCCATCTCAACGACCAGACGCGCAATATCCTCACGGTCGAAGACCCCATCGAGTACCACTTGCCGGGCATTGGCCAGACGCCGGTCAATCCCAAGGTCGAGATGACCTTTGCCCGTGGGCTGCGGGCAATCCTGCGCCAGGACCCAGACGTGGTGATGGTCGGCGAGATACGCGATCAGGAAACCGCCGCCATCGCCGTGCAGGCGTCCCTGACCGGGCACCTGGTGCTTTCGACCTTGCACACCAACAGCGCGGCGGGAGCGGTGACGCGTCTGCTGGACATGGGCGTCGATGCGTACCTGCTGGCGTCATCGCTGGTCGGCGTATTGGCCCAGCGCCTGGTGCGCACCCTGTGCCCCGCGTGTAAGACACCCTGTGCCGTGGACCTGGCGGCCCGCCAGCGCCTGGGTCTGGCCCCGCAGGCCACGGCGAGGCTGTTCAAGGCCGTGGGCTGCGAGCTCTGTCAGCAAGGTTATCGCGGGCGGACCGGGATCCATGAGCTGATCAGCATGACCCCGACCCTATCCGAGTTGATCCACCGTGGCGTCGGCGAACCGGAACTGGCCCGCCAGGCCCGGAGTGTGGCGCCCAGCCTGTTCCAGGACGGGCAACGGCTGGTCCTGGAAGGTCGCACCAGCCTTGATGAGCTGCTGCGCGTGACGCAAGAGGATTGAGAATGCCGACCTTCGATTATCACGCCCAGGACGTTCACGGTCGCCGCTGCCGTGGCCAACAGCAAGCCGAGAGTGCCCGGCACGCCCGGCAGTTACTGCGCGAGCGTGGCCTGTTGCCAAGCGAACTCAAGGCGGCCCGCGAGCCCGGTACCGCGCTCGGCGGCCATGGTGGCGGGACACGCCTGGGGGCGGCTGAGTTGGCGTTGTTGACGCTGCAATTGTCGACCCTGATCCAGGCCGGGCTACCACTGGAAGAAGCCTTGCGGGCAGTTGCCGCGCAGAGCGAGAAGCGCCGGGTCAGCAGCCTGCTGGCGGCAGTTCGGGGCCGGGTCATGGAGGGCTATGAACTGTCCTCGGCCCTGGCCGGTTTCCCCCGGGCCTTCCCTGAGTTGTTCCGCGCCACGATTGCCGCCGGCGAGCGCTCGGGGCACTTGGGGCAGGTGCTGGAGCAATTGGCGCACTACACCGAAGCTCGCCAGCAATCACGACAGAAGATCCAGTTGGCGCTGGTCTATCCGCTGATCCTCCTGTTGGCGTCCCTGGGCATCGTTGGCTTTCTGTTGGGCTATGTGGTGCCGGATGTGGTGAAGATCTTTATCGACGGTGGTCGTGAGTTGCCCTGGTTGACCCGTGGGCTGATCGGCCTGAGCGACGGCCTGCGTGAATACGCGCTGCTGATCCTGTTGGGCCTGATGGGTCTTGGCCTGCTGCTGCGCGGCGCGTTGAGTCGTCAGCCCGTGCGCCTGCGCTGGCATGCCTGGCTGTTGCGCCTGCCCCTGGCGGGTGGGGTTTTTCGTGCGGTGGAGGCGGCACGCTTTGCCAGCACCCTGGCGATTCTCTGCAAAAGTGCGGTGCCGCTGGTGGATGCCCTGGAAATCTCCGCCACGGTGATCGGCAACTTGACGATTCGTGCGCGCATGCTCGAGGTTGCCCGGTCGGTACGCGAGGGCGGCACTCTGACCCGGGGCCTGGAGCAGAGCGGCGATATTCCGCCGTTGATGCTGCACATGATCGCCAGCGGCGAGCGTGCAGGCGAACTCGACGGCATGCTGGCGCGTGCCGCCGAACAACAGGAGAAAACCCTCGCGGCCCGTATTGCGCTGGTCGTGAGTCTGTTCGAACCGGCGATGCTGGTGGTGATGGGCGGCGTTGTGCTGCTGATCGTCATGGCCATTCTGCTGCCGATTCTCAGCCTCAACCAAATGGTGAATTGACCCATGAAAGCTTTTGGAACCTCTGTGCAACGCGGCTTCACCCTGATTGAAATCATGGTGGTGGTGGTGATCATCGGTGTGCTCGGGGCACTGGTGGTCCCGCAGTTTATGGGTCGTACCGACCAGGCCAAGGTCACGGCTGCCCAGACCGATATCCAGTCCATCGGCACCGCGCTGGAAATGTACCGTCTCGACAATTTCAACTATCCCTCGACGCAGCAGGGGCTGGAGGCCCTGGTACGCAAACCGTTGGGCACGCCGGAACCGAAGAACTGGAATCCCCACGGCTACCTGAAGCGTCTGCCGGTCGACCCCTGGGGCACGCCCTACCAATACCTGAGCCCAGGCACCCGCTCCAAGTCCTACGACCTCTATTCCTTCGGTGCCGACGGCGTGTCCGGCGGCGAGGAACAGGCTGGCGATATCGGCAACTGGGGAAGCTGACCGATGCACGGGCGTTCGCGTGGCTTCACTTTGCTGGAGTTGTTGGTGGTCGTGGTGATCATGGGCGTGGTGGTCGGTCTGATCGGCTTCTCCATGAAACCCAGCCCGGCCCGCCAGGCCCGCGATGAAGCCGGCGCTCTGGTGCAACTGCTGCAACAGTTGCGTGAGCTGGCCGTGCTCGATGGCCAGGAGTTCGGCTTGCGTGTCGATGCGGGTGGCTATCAAGTGGTGGTCTTTGAACATCCTGACTGGCGTTCGGCGGGCGCGCCTTATCGGTTGCCCGATGGGCTTTACTTCCGCCTGGAACTCGAAGGGCGACCGCTGAAACTTGGCAGCCGCCTGAACCAGCCACAGCTGCTGGTGCTCAGCAGTGATGAAATGAGCGCCTTCACCTTGCATTATGAAACGGCCCAACGGCGTTGGCTGAGTGTCTCGGGGGACGGTCTTGGCGATCCGGCCATCGATGAGAGCTGAGCGCGGTTTTACCTTGCTGGAAGTCATGGTCGCCTTGGCGGTATTCGCTCTGCTTGCCGCCGCCGTGCTGTCGGCCAGTCAGTATGTATTGCAGCAGGCCGGCACCCTGCAGGAGCGTCTTTTCGCCAGTTGGCTGGCGGATAATCAGTTGACCGAGCTGCGTCTGCAACCTTCTGTGGCGCCGGGTCGGCAGCAACTGGTGCGACACTTCGACCGACGTCAATGGCGCCTGAGTCAAAGCCTGACACCAGCGTTCGATAAACGCCTGATCAAGGTCGAATTGGAAGTCCGCCTCGGCGACAGCCAGCACGTGGTGTATCGCGGCACAGGCTGGTTGCCGAACGTGGAGGGTTTGTCCCGGAATGAATAGGTCAGCCGGCTTTACCTTGCTGGAGCTGGTTATCGCCCTGGCGATTTTCAGCCTGCTAAGCCTCGGCTGCTGGCAGTTGTATGACGGGCTATTGCGGGTCCAGAGCCAGGTGTCCCAGCACCAACAGGCGTTGCGCAACCTGCAACGGGCGATCAGCGTGCTTGAACGGGATGTCTTGCAGGTCGCCGTGCCCAGGGACGCGGCGTTGCTGGGATTACGTCAGGGCGTCCTGAGCCTGCAACGGGGCAACTGGCGCAACCCTCTTGACCAGCCGCGCAGCGAGCGCCAGGAGATCAGCTATCGCCTCGAAGCCGGTACATTGTGGCGACACAGTCGCAGCCCCGAGTCGGCGACAGTCCAGCGACAGGTCCTGCTCGCGGATGTACGGCGATTGCAGTGGCGATTCTACGACGCCAAGCTCGGTTGGCGTGGCGACTGGCCAACCACGGCCAGTCAGCCTCGGGCCCTTGAGATCACCTTGTCCACCGGACGCTTCGAACAGATCCGCCGGGTCATCCCGTTGCCGGAGGGCCCATGATGCCAATGCCACAGCGTGGGGTGGCGTTGATCAGCGTGCTGTTGATCATGGCCCTGGCGCTGCTGCTGACCGCCGGCCTGCTGCGCAGCCATCGCCTGACCTTGCACAGCAGCGCCCAACATATCCATCAGGTGCAACTGCGACAGTGGGCACTCGCGGTGGAAGATTGGGCCGGGCAGCTTCTGCACAACCCACAGCTGGCCGCGACGCAGAACATCAACTTGTCCCAGGAGTGGGCTCGCCAGCCAGTGGCTTTCAACATTCCCGACGCCCAAGTGCGGTTGGAAATCGAGGACCTGGCCGGGCGCTTCAACCTGACCCCGTTGCTCAGGCCCGGCAAGGCCGACGAAATTATTCTCGCTCGTTGGGCACGGTTGCTTGAATTGCTGGAAATTCCAGCCATCGATCTTACGCCGCTGCGGGGCACCGAAGTCAGCGACCCGAGTCAACTGCGGCTGATTCCTGGCGTGGACCGGACGAGCCTGCAACGCCTGTTGCCTTGGATCGCCCTGTTGCCGGGCGATGCGACCCTGAATATCAACACCGCTGGCGTGCTGCTGCTGTCGACCCTGGAAGGCGTGGCGGCCACCGAGGCCCGGACGCTGATCCAGCAACGTCCCGCCGAGGGATACCTCGATGCAGGTGCTTTTGCGCTGGTCTCCGGTCTTCAGGGCCGGGGCATCGCCAGCCATGGCTTGGGTGTCGGCAGTCGCTGGTTCAGAGTTACCGTGGACGTCAGCGCCGGACGCAATCACCTACGGCTGGTCAGCGATCTGGAGCGCGACCCGAAAACCCATCGCATGCGCGTAGTACAGCGCCGTTTTCCAGCCCCGACCCACAGTGAACCGCCGTCATGAACCACTGGCTTTACCTTTATCCCTCCGGGCTCGATATGCCGGGTACCGACTGGCCGGTTGCTTGCTGGCGGGGCGCCGAGGAGCCGAACGAAATGACCCTCGTCGAGGCCGCCAAGGCATTGGCGGGACAGTCCATACGAGTGGTCCTGCCGATGGAAGCGTGTAGCTGGTTACGCAGCGAGCCATGGCCCGGGCGGCGGCAACCGACCGTCCAGGCGCTGGCTTATGCGATTGAGGAGCAATTGGCGGATGACTTGGAAAACCTGCATATCGCCGTGGGCCTGGCTGACCAGGCGCGTCGTTACCCGGTGCTGGTGATCGATACGGGGTGTCTGCGCGCTATCGTCGACCTGCTAGAGGGGTTGGACCTGCACCTCGCCAGCGTCCAGGTCGATGCTGAATTGCTGCCGGCTGATCAGGCCTATGGCGTCTGGTGGGGCGGTCGCTGGCTGTTCGGTGGTGCAGCGCAGGTACGCCTGGCGTTGCCGGCGTCGACGTTACAGTGCCTGCGCCCGCGACTGCCGGTCGATGTTTGCTGGTTGGGACCGTCGCAAGCGTCCGAGGTCCGGGCGCTGCTGACATCGGCGCAGAGCACGGACTTGCTCCAGGGTGCGTTTCGACGCACCGGCGGTCGCCGACCCTGGCCGCTGTTGCTGGTTTCGACGCTGGCGCTGTTCGCCCTGTCCTGGGGCTTTACCCAGGCACGCAGCCAGTACCTTGAAGACACCGCCGCGCATTTGTATGAGCAAAGTGTCCAACGTTTTCAAGCGCTCTACCCGGAGCAGACCCGTATTGTCGATCTGTCGGCGCAACTCAAGGGGTTGGCTGCTGGCGATGCACAAGCACCCCGGCAAATGGCGCGCCTGGTGCAACTGGTCGAACAGGTGGTCGGTGGCGCCAGCGTCGAGGTGCAGCGCATCGAGTACCGGGCCACTAAAGGTTGGACGGTGGTGCTGACGGCGAACAGTTTCACGGAGTTGGAGCAACTGCGTGAACGCGGACGACAAAGCGCGCTGCCGGTCCATCTGGGCAGCGCGAGCAAGGACCGCCAGCGCGTGCAAGCGGTGCTGACCCTGGAGGAGAACGGATGATCGGGCGTCTGTATGCTGCTGTTGCGCCAATGCTGGGCGAGCGTTGGCGAGGCTTGGCCCGGCGAGAGCGCCAGCTATTGGGCGGGCTGGGTATTTTCCTTCTGGCGGTGATACTGTTCAGCGGCCTCTGGCAGCCGACGCAACAGCGTCTGGAGCAGGCACAACGGCTGTATCAACAACGCTTGGCCCTGGCCGCCGAGGTACAGCGTGCCCGACCGGCGGCGGTACGGTCGGCCTCGACGCAACCGTTATCGACCCGTCTCGGCGAGACCGCGTTGGCCGCCGGGCTTGAATTGCAGCAATTGGACCAGGAGGGGCAGTCGCTGCGCGTGACGATCTCGGGAGACGCCCTGACCCTGCTCGGCTGGCTGGACCAGATCGAACAGGGCGCAGCGTTGTTGCAGACCCTGAGCCTGGAAAAGCGCGACAAGCTGCTGGAGGCGAAGGTAGTGTGGACGAGCCCTTAGTTCAGCCGGCCAAGGTTCAGGTTGGATGGTTAGCGGGCAGCACCGGCAATCGCGCCAGCTTCAGCGCCACCAGCAAGGCCACCACCAGCAGTCCACCGATAAACAGGCCAATGCCGTTCCAGCCCGCGTAATGCCAGGCCACGCCGCCCAGGGTGCCGGCGACGCTGGAGCCGGCGTAATAGCTGAACAAGTAGAGCGACGACGCCTGACCCTTGGCTTTCAGCGCCCGACGCCCGATCCAACTGCTGGCCACCGAGTGAGCACCGAAGAAACCGAAAGTGAACAACAGGACCCCGACGATCACCACTGTTAGAGGCAGGGCCATGGTCAGCGCGATCCCCACCAGCATGATCAGGATCATCGTCCACAGCACCTTGCGCCGGCCCAGTTTGTCGCCCAGGGAACCAATTTTCGCCGAACTGTAGATCCCTGACAGATAGACAATCGACAGCAGGCCGACAAAGGCCTGGCTCAGGCTGTAGGGTTCGGCCAGCAGGCGATAGCCGATGTAGTTGAACAGTGTCACGAAGGCACCCATCAACAGAAAACCTTCGAGGAACAGCCACGGCAGGCCGGCGTCGCGAAAGTGGATGGTGAAGCCATTGAGCAAGTTGCGGGTATTGAGCCTGCTGGGGCGGAAGTTGCGCGATGGCGGCAGGATCTTCCAGAACAGGGTCGCCGCAATCAGCGCCAGGCCGCCGATCAGCAGCAGGGCGGTGTGCCAACTGACGAAGTCGATCAGTACCCCGGCGATCAGTCGCCCGCTCATCCCGCCGATGGCGTTGCCGCCGATATACAAACCCATCGCCAGGCCAATGTGCTGGGGGTGAATCTCCTCGCTCAGATAGGTCATGCCGACCGCCGCCAGGCCGCTCAACGACAGCCCCACCAGCGCTCGCATCAGCAACACGCTCTGCCAGTTGGGCATGAACGCTCCGAGGAGGGTGAACAGTGCCGCGCCGAACAAAGCGACCACCATCACCGGCTTGCGCCCCAGGCTATCGGAAATCGGCCCGGTGATCAGCAGGCCGATGGCAAGCATCGCGGTGGCCACCGACAGGATCAGGCTGCTTTGGGCGGCGTTGATACCGTATTCCTCGGACAGCACCGGCATCATCGGCTGCACGCAGTACAGCAGGGCGAAGGTGGCGAAGCCGCCGCTGAGCAGTGCCAGGACCGTGCGCCTGAACGCCGGAGTACCTTTTTCGATATAGCTGACATTGGGTTGGGCGACAACATCGTCCGGCGCGCCAGGGGAAATTTCGTGGAGCAGTGAAGCAACAGCAGTTTTCACGGAGGACCTCGGGAGGAGCGGCCGATCAGGCAATGGAAAAAGCATATAGCTGGCTAACTATTCTTTCCAATATATTGTTCGATCTGTCTGATAGGTTTGGCGATTCAATGAGGTATTTGTGCAATGGGAGCAGGTGCGCCACTTCATTGCGTGGTCGAGGATGCTGGTCAGGGCATTCACCTCGACCTTTTTTTGCGGAATCGTTTTCTCCACCAACGGCGAAAAAAATCAGGACCAGCGACGAAACACCAACGAGGTGTTCACACCGCCAAAGGCAAAGTTGTTGTTCATCACATATTCGTTGCTCATCTGCCGAAACTTGCCGCGCAGGTAGTCCAGCTCGCCGCATTGTGGGTCGAGCCGGTCGAGGTTCAGGGTATGGACGTAGCTGTCGCGGTTCATCATCTCGATGCTGAACCAGGACTCCAGTGCGCCGCAGGCGCCCAGGGTGTGGCCCAGGAAACTCTTCTGCGAACTGATGGGCATGCGGCTGCCGAACAGGCTCTGGGTCGCCAGGGTCTCGGCGATATCGCCTTGTTCGGTGGCGGTGCCGTGGCCGTTCACGTAGCCGATGGCATCGGGGCTAAGACCCGCGTCCTCCAGCGCCAGCTCCATGGCCCGACGCATGGTGGTCTGCTCCGGTCGAGTGGCGTGCTGGCCGTCGGCGTTACTGCCGAAACCGACGATTTCCGCGTGAACAGTGGCGCCTCGAGCCTGGGCATGTTCAAGCTCCTCAAGCACCAACATACCGCCGCCTTCACCGATCACCAGGCCGTCGCGGTCGCTGTCGTAGGGACGCGGGCTGGTGTGCGGCGCATCGTTTTTCAGGCTGGTGGCGTAGAGCGCGTCGAACACCATGGCTTCGGTCGGGCACAGCTCTTCGGCGCCGCCGGCGAGCATCAGCGGCAGGCGGCCGAACTTGATCGCTTCGTAGGCATAGCCGATGCCCTGGCTGCCGCTGGTGCAGGCACTGGAAGTGGGGATCAAGCGCCCAGTGAGGCCGAAAAAGATGCTGATATTGGCCGCCGTGGTGTGGGGCATCATGCGCACGTAGGAGTTGGCGTTCAGTCCCTCGGCCACGGAGTTGATCAGCATCATGCCAAAGGCCTTGATCTCGTCGGTGCTGCCGGTGGACGAACCGCAGGCCACGCCCATGCGCCCGTCGCGGATGCTCGTGTTGTCCAGCAGACCGGCATCGGCCAGGGCCATTTCCGCAGCGCCGACGGCGAAGCGCGAGACCCGGCCCATGCTCCGCAATTGCTTGCGGGTCCAGTGGGAGGGCACCGCATAGTCATCGATGGGGCCGGCCAGGCGAGTGTTCAGTTCAGTGAAGCGATCCCACTCATCCATGCGCCGGATGCCGCTGCGGTTGGCGCGAAAGTGGGCTTCGATACTGGCCCAGTCGCTGCCCAGCGAGGTAATGCCAGCCATGCCGGTGACGACGACGCGCTTCATCAGCACAGGCCTCCGTTGACAGCCAAAACCTGGCGGGTGATATAGGCCGCTTCCGCCGACATGAGAAAGTTTACCGCTCCGGCGACTTCTTCAGCAGTGCCCATGCGCTGTGCGGGAATCATTTTCAGCAGCTCTTGCACGGGCACGTTTTCATCGAGCATGGCGGTGTCGATCAGGCCCGGAGCGACGCAGTTGACGGTGATCCGGCGTTTGCCCAACTCGATGGCCAGGGCCTTGGCGGCGCCGATCAAGCCGGCTTTCGAGGCACTGTAGTTGACCTGGCCGCGATTGCCGATCAACCCCGAGACCGAGGTGATGCAGACGATCCGCCCGGCGGCGCGGCGGCGGATCATCGGCATCATCAGCGGATGCAACACGTTGTAGAAGCCGTCGAGGTTGGTGCCTAGCACCTGGTCCCAGTCGTCTTCGGAGAGGGCCGGAAAGGCGCCGTCGCGGGTCAAGCCGGCATTGAGCACCACGCCGTAGTAGGCACCGTGGGCCTCGACATCGGCTTCGAGAATTGTTCGACAGGTCGGGCGGTCGGACACATCGAATTGCAGCACCCGGGCATTGCGCCCCATGGCCTGGATTGCGGCTTGTACCGCGTCGGCTTCGGCGCGGCCACTGCGGCAATGCAGTACCAGGTCATGGCCGGCCTGGGCCAGGCGCAGGGCGATAGCGCGGCCAATGCCACGGCTGGACCCGGTGACCAGAATGGATTCAGTCATGCTTGGATTCCTCTGATTCGTTGAGATAAGCGGCGGCCAGTGGCGGACGGAACACGTTCAGGCGGGCCGAGGCACGGATAGCCGGGCCGGTCAGCAGGCATTCGAACACGCCCATGCCGTTGCCGTCTTCCAAGGAGCGTTGGGCGTGAATGGTCAGCTCGCTGCCTACTGGGAAGTGTGCCACGTTGCACTCGAACTTGCGGGTGCCGAGCAGGAATCCAAGCTCCACCGGCCGGTTCGCGCCACGGGCGTGGCAGCCGGCATAGGCGGCCACGCTTTGGGCCATCAGTTCGATTGCGATCCAGGCCGGTAGGCTGCCGTCCTCGCGACTGAACAGGCCGTCTGGGCGCACGGTGAGACGCGTATGGATCTGTTCTTCATCGAACGCCAGGACTTGCTCGATCAGGATCATGTCGCCGGCGTGGGGCAGCAATTGGGCGAGCGACCAATCGATCATGGCGCGTCTCCGATAATCAGGCTGACGTTGTTGCCACCGAAGGCAAACGAGTTGCTCATTAGCCGGCGTGGGGCCGTGGGATCGAGACGCTGGTGTGCGTCGACCCAGTTCAACGGCGGCAGCGCCGGATCCGGCTGGCCGTCCCAGATATGAGGTGGCAGCGCGCCGCTCGGGTTGTCAGCACTCAGGGTCAACCAGCAGAACGCCGCTTCCAGCGCCCCGGCGGCGCCGAGGGTATGGCCGGTCATGGGCTTGGTCGAAGAGCATGGCACGCCGTCTGGGAACAGGCCGGCCACCGCCAGGCTTTCCATGGCATCGTTGTGCTGGGTCGCGGTGCCGTGCAGGTTCAGGTAGGCGATCTGCGCCGGCTGCAGGCCGGCTTTGTGCAGGGCCTTGGCCATGGCACGCGTCGCCCCCTGGCCACTCGGTTCCGGGGCTGAGATATGGTACGCGTCGCTGCTGGCACCAGCGCCCAGCAGGGCCAGCGGCTGCGCCTCGGTGGCCCGTCTGCTCATCAGGAACAACACGGCGGCTTCGCCGATATTGATACCGTTGCGGTTGACCGAGAACGGATTGCAGCGTTGCCCCGACACCGCCTCCAGCGAAGTGAAGCCGTTGAGGGTCAGTTTGCACAGACTGTCGACTCCGCCGCACAGGACAGCATCGCACAGGCCCAGGTCGATTAGGCGCTGGGCGCTCATCAGCGCGCGGGCGCTGGAGGTGCAGGCGGTGGAAATCACATAGGCCGGGCCGCTCAGTTGCAACCAATCGGCGAGAAAGTTGGCCGGGGCGCCCAGTTCCTGTTGCTGGTAGTCGTAGTCGCCAGGGAATTGCCGGTTGCGCAAATAATCGGCGATACCGCGACTGGCCTCATCAATGCCCGAAGTGCTGGTGCCCAGGACAATACCGATGCGGTCGCGACCATAGGTGTCGATGGCTCGCTGGATCGGCTCGGCGATCTGCAACGTGGCCTCCATCAGCAACTGGTTGTTACGACTGCGTTGTGCGCTGAATTCAGGCGGGATCGCCGCCAGCTCACCGCGCACGGCGGCAACCGGCAAGACCCGATCAGGAACCCAGCCGCTTTCGTCGCGGATGCCCGAGCAGTCGCCGGCGAACAGGTTGCGGGCGATTTCGCGCTTGCCGCGGCCAAGGGCACAGATCAGCCCGAGTGCATTCAGGTAGGCGGTCATGGTGTGCCCTCGTTCAGCGGGCTGATGCGGTAATGCAGACCTTGCGACAGCTCGAGGCTGAAATCCAGCGGCTGTCGATAACGAACCTGCCACTGTTCACCGAGGCTGCGTTGTGCCGGCTGCTGGCGGGCAGTCGGATAGTTATCAGGCAACTCGGCGGGCGGTGTCAGCGCGAACAGCAGCGCGGCGAAGAGTTCGAGGGCCTGCGGGTTGGGTGGCAGCAGGCCGTCGGCCTGCCAGTCGCCGTCATGCAGGCGCTGGCGTGCCAGTGGGATACCCAGCGGGTCCATCAACGACCAGCGCAGGCCACCGGCTTCGCGCTGGATCACCAGCAGCCAGTCCTGTCGTGCGCCGTCCTGCTCGCGTTCGATATGCAATTGCAGAGGCAGGGGCAGGGTCGGCGTATGCGCGGGCAATGGCAGTCGGCTGGCGCAGGCGCCCAGCAACAGGAAGCAGCTCAGCAGCAGTGCGCGAATCATTCGGTATGACCTGCCAGTGGCTTGCGCGCGACCACGTTGCCCCGCGTTTCCTCGCTGTAGGTATCGCTCAGGTATGGATTGTTCATGCCGGCGTGCTCGCACAGATTTCAGAGAGCATCCGCAGGCGGCGCTTGGATTCACTGACAAACGGATTGCGCTCGTCCCAGGCATAACCGGCGAGGATCGAGCTGATCATGGCGCGGATTTGCGGTGAGCTGTCAGGGTGATAGATCACATCCTGGAAGGTCCCGTCGTACCAGCCTTCGACGTAGCAGCGAAAGGTGTCGACACCGCGCTTCAACGGTTCGGCGAACTGGCTTTGCCAATCGACACGTTCACCCTGCAAGTGGCGGTGCAGCAGGCCGGCGGCCATGCTGGCCGAGCGCATGGCAATGGTCACGCCCGAGGAGAATACCGGGTCGAGAAATTCCGCGGCATTGCCCAGCAGGGCGAAGCCTGGGCCGTGCAGACGCTTGACGTTGGCCGAGTAGCCGCCGATGGCCCGTGCCGGGGTGTCCCACACGGCGTTTTTCAATACCCGTTGCAGGCTGGGCGTTTCGGCGATAAAGCTTTTCAGGCTGGCGTCCAGATCATCGCCGCGACCGGCAAAATGCCCGGCGGCGGCGACGACTCCGATGGAGCAGCGGCCATCGCTGAAGGGAATGGTCCAGAACCAGATGTCCCGTTGCTTGGGGTGAGTGGTGATCAGGATCTTTTCCCGCTCGAAAGCCGCCGCGTCGATCCGATCTTCGACATGGGCGAAGATGGCCTGGCGTGCCGGGAAGTTCGAGGGTGCCTCAAGGTCCAGCAGGCGCGGCAGGACACGTCCGTAACCGCTGGCATCGAGGACGAAGCGGGCCTCGATCAGGTACTCGCGGCCATCTTCGCGTCGGGCTCGCAACTGTGGCTGCGAACACTCGAAGTCGACGCTGACGATTTCCTCGCCATAACGGATTTCCACGCCTTGCAGGGCGGCTTGATCGGCCAGCAGTTGGTCGAAATCAGCGCGCTGGACCTGGAAGGTGGTCGGCTTGCCCTGGCTGAAGGTCTGGCCGAAATCGAAGGCGCTGTAGCGCTCTCCCCAGGCGAAGGCCGCGCCGTTCTTCAACTGGAAACCGGCGGCGTTGACAGCATCGAGCATGCCGGCCTCCTCGACGAAGTCCAGGCAGTGCGACAGCAGGCTTTCACCGATGGAGAAACGCGGGAAATGCTGGCGCTCGACGATCAGCACGTCATGGCCGTTGCGCTTGAGCAATGCGGCGGCGATGGCGCCGGAAGGGCCGGCGCCTATCACCACGACTTCGCGGTGTTGCGTTTCAACTATTGGCACACAAGCTCCTTGCCGGTTTCGGCGTTATGGGTGGGCGATTGGCGTCCGGCCCAGGGCGCCAGCAGGAAACTGAAGACCAGGCCGAGGCTGACCGAGAGGCCGAAATTGCTGATGGCCGGGGTGTTGGAAATCGCCAGCAGACCAAACGACAACCAGGTAGTCAGCGCAGCGAGCAGGGTGCCCAGCAGACTGACGGCGGCGCCGCCGATCTGCTCGCGCATCAGGATCGCGTAGTCGACGCTGATGGCCGTGACCAGCAGCAATCCGAACAGACTGAATAAGGTCAGTGGCTGGCCCAGCCACCCGAGACTGGCGAGGCTGCACAGCGCCGCCAGCAGCGGCAGTGCGACAATGCGCAAGGCACCGCCGAGGCCGAACGGCAGGATCAGCAGCAGCACGATCAGTACGCAGGAGGCGAGCTTGAGTTCTGCGGCGCTGACCTGGGCGGCGGCGAACACCCTGTTCAGGTCGCCGAGACGATCCACCAGTTGTACCCCCGGCAGGTCCACGGCCTGGACCCGCAGCAGCTCGGCGTCGTTCAGGCCCTGCAGGCTGACCATGCCCGCCACGCCATCGGCGTAGGGGCCGAGCCAGAGGGCGCGCCAGGGTTCGGCCAAGGGCCCGACCAGCGCGCTGTCGATGTCCTGGATCGGCAGCGCCTGTAACTGGCTCAGTTCGCGATGCAAGGCCGCCAGCGGCACGCCCAAGTCGAGTAGCGGTTGCCAGTGGTCGGGCAGTTGCTGGAGCGCGTCGCGCAGGTGTTGTTGTTCGCTGGGCGGGCTGACCAGTTGGTTCAACGACAGATAGCCTTGCAGCTTCTCCAGGCCCACCAGTTGTTCGAGGCGCTTGCCCAGTGCCGCCGAACGCTGCAGCAGTTGCGGTTGATCGGCGGCGCGCACGAGGAAGAACTGGCTGGTCGGCTGATAGCCGGTGATCCGCGCAATGGCCTGGGCTTCGGCCTGCAATTGCGGTGGCGCGCCGACCCACTGGCGGATGTCGTTCTTGCTGTGTAACTGCCATAGGCCGGCGGCACAGAACACGATCAACAGGCCTAGCAACAGGGGGTTGCCGAGCTTTCTCAAGAGTTGTTCACGCAGCCCCAGCAACCCTTCACAGATCCGCAACGGCCACTGCGCGGGGCGCAGGTCGGTGCCCTTGAGCAGCGCCGGCAGCAGGCATACCGCACTGAGATAGGCACCCAGCAGTCCGGCAGCGGAAAACACGGCAATCTGGGTCAGCGCCGGAAAGGGGGTCCAGGCCAGTGCCAGATAACCGATGCAACTGGTGGCCAGGCTCAGGCTCAGGCCGGGCAGGATGAGGCGCAGGGCCGGCCAACTGTGCCAGGGTTTCAGCGTCCAGCTCTTGGACAGGTAATGCAGCGGGTAATCCACCGCGACGCCGATCAGGCTGGAACCGAGTACCAGCGTCATCACATGCATATGGCCGAACAGCGCCACGCAAGCCACGGCGCCGAACAGCATGCCCACCAGGACCGGGACAAACGCCAGCAGCACGCGCAAGCGACGGAAGGCCAGCAGCAACAGCAGGAGAATGCCCAGGGTGGCGCCACCGCCGACCCAGGTGATTTCCCGGGTCGCCTGTTGCTGGCCGTTGGCGGCGTACAGCAGGCCGCTGGCGGCCAGCAGTTGCACATCGGCCTGGCTCGCTTGCTCGCGGCTTTGCCTGAGCAGTTCGGCCACTTGCAGCGGCAACTGCATATCGAAGGCGTTGCCGGTGGTCCGCGCCCGCAGCAATACCCAGCTCTTGCCGTCGGCATCGGCCACCAGGGCACCGCTGCCGATATCCAGTTGCACGGCGCCGCGTTGCGGCTGGCTGTTCTGGATACGTCCGGTCAGGCCCAGCCAATCATCCTGGCTCGGCACCAGATCGAAGCCGGCGAAAGGGTCATACAGCGCCTGTAGCCGTTGCTGGATAAAGGCCGCCGGATCGTCGATCAACTGCTGGCGGTCCTTCGCCGCGAGCATGGCCAGGCGCCCTTGCAGCAGTTGTTGGCGCAAGGCAGGTAAATCGGCTTGCAGATCCCAGTTGACCTTCTCGAACAGCCCGCTGGCCTGCCATTGCTCACCCAGTTGGCGCGCCATGGCGATGGCCTTCTGGCGATCGAGGTGGCCGACCAGCACCAGCATTTCCCGGTTCAATGGTTCCTGCATGCGTTGGTCGGCTCTGAGTTCCAGTGCCTCGGGCGAGGAGCCCGGCACCAGTTCCATCAAGTTGGCCGACAGCGGCGCGCCGTGCCGCCATTGCCAGCCGGCGAGCGCCAGCACGGCCAGCAGCAGGATCAGGAACAAGCGCGGCAGCAGGCGTTCACTCGGCAAAGTCATGCTGCTCCGCATCGCTCAATGGGCGGTTCGCCGTGCTGTCCAGCATGCGCAGGACGGTGCTGTCGCCCTGGGTTTCCAGCAGCTCAATGCGCTGTACCCGTTCGCCACCCTCAATGTTGATCCGGGTGAAGATCTGTTTGAGCAGTACCGAACGCGGAATCAGAGTCAACTGCCACGCCTTGGCCTCGCCTTGCAGTTGCAGTTCGAAGTCCCGTTGCAGGCCGCTGCTGTCGCCTTGCAGCACGGCAATGAACAGACGGTTCTGTTCGGCGCCGGCGCTTCTGTTCGGCAGCATCCGCCAGCCATCGGCATCACGCCGGGCAATGCCCTTGGCGCTGATGCGGTAGTCCTGTTGCAGCGGGCTCTTGAGCAGCCAGAGCAGGCCATGGTCCTTGGCGAGGACGAAAGTGCCTTGGCTGGTCAGCGGCTGTGGCAGCGCCCGCAGGTGTTTTTCCTGAATGAACCGACCGTGGATCACCGAAGGCTTGGCCAGTTGTTCGCTCAGTTGCGGCAGGTCGAAGGCGGCGGCTTGGCTCGACAGGCCAAATGCCAGAATCAGGACCAGGAAAGCTGCCTTGAACCCTGTAGTCATGCCAGCACCTTCTCGACCGCGTCGACAAACACCCTTGGCGAGGCCAGCAGCATCTCGCGGCTGCTTAGATTCACCGCCACTTGCACCGTGCTGGCGCGGGTCAGGCGTTCGCCGCTGGCAAGATCGCTGATCAGGTAGTTGACCTTCAGACGGTTCTCCCACTCGATCAGATCGGCCCGCACCTTGATCTTCTGACCGAACACCGCACCGCGCACGTAGCGCAGTTGCAGGTCGATCACCGGCCAGGCGTAGCCGGATTCGAGCATCTGTGCGTAGTTGTGGCCGATACGATCCAGCAGTGCGCAGCGGGCGACTTCCAGATATTTCACGTAGTGGCCGTGCCAGACCACGTTCATGGTGTCGACGTCGAAGAACGGCACGAGGATTTCGCTATCGACCTGAAGCACGCCACGGCTACGCATACAGACTCCAGCGTCGCTCGGCGATGCGTTGCAGGCACAGGCGCAGTTCGGCTTCCAGGGCGCGATCCTCGATCACCGGCGGGAAGTCCTTGGCCAACGCTTCGTGCATAGCCGCCAGGGCCGGCGGCAGCGGGCGGGCGTCGGTGGCCCGGTTGCGCAGCCAGACCCCCTGGTTGGCGGCCAGCAGGGTGGCGGCGGCGACCTGCTCGGTCAGTTCCAGCACACGGATCGCGTCGCGGGCGGCGATGGTGCCCATGCTGACCTTGTCCTGGTTATGGCATTCGGTGGAGCGCGAGAATACGCTGGCCGGCATGGTGTTTTTCAACGCTTCGGCGGTCCAGGCGCTGGTGCCGATCTGCACGGCCTTGAAGCCATGGTTGAGCATCGCCCGCTCGGCCTCGCAACCCGACAGGTTGCTCGGCAAACCATGGTTGTAGCGCACATCCACCAGCAGGGCGAACTGCCGGTCGAGCAAGTCGGCGACGTTGGCCACCAGGGTCTTGAGGCTGTCCATGGCAAAGGCGATATGCCCTCCGTAGAAATGCCCGCCGTGGAGCACGCGTTCTTCTTCGGCGTCGATGATCGGGTTGTCGTTGGCGCTGTTCAGTTCGGTTTCGATAAAGCCGCGCAGCCAGCCCAGGCTGTCGGCCAGCACGCCGAGGACGTGGGGCGCGCAGCGCAGTGAGTAACGGTCCTGCAGCCGGTGCAGCGGCGCGGTCGGGGCATCGATGGCCAGGTCTTCGCGCAGCCAGGCGGCGACTTGCATCTGCCCTGGGTGTGGCTTGGCGGCGAACAGGCGCTCGTCGAAATGCTCTGGATTGCCCTGCAACGCCACCACATTCAGCGCGGTGATACGGGTTGCCAATTGCAACAGGTAGTCGGCACGGGCGAAGGCCAGGCAGGCCAGGCCGGTCATCACGGCGGTGCCGTTCATCAGCGCCAGGGCTTCCTTGGGCCGCAGGACCAACGGCTCCCAGCCGAGCTCGCGGTGGACGTCACGGGCCTGGCGGCGTTCGCCACGCAACAGTACTTCACGTTCGCCGGACAGGGTTGCGGCCACATAGGACAGCGGTGTCAGGTCGCCGCTGGCGCCCACCGAACCCTCCTCGGGAATCAGCGGCAGGATGTCCCGGTCGAGAAACGCGTGCAGGCGTTCCAGCAATTCCACGCGCACCCCGGAGACACCGTGGCACAGCGACTGCAAACGGGCCGCGAGCACGGCGCGGGTGGCCTGCGGATCGAGCAGCTTGCCTAGGCCGCAGCCGTGGAACGTGTAGAGATGACGGGGCAGTGCCTCGACATGCCGCAAAGGCACCGCCACCACGCAAGAGTCCCCGTAGCCGGTGGTGACGCCATAGATCACGCCTTCCTTGTTCAGCAGTGAGTCGAGGAATTGCGCACCCTTGGCGATGCGTTGGCGGTAGGCCGGGTCGTTTTGCAGTTGCGTCGGCGCCTGACGGTTGGCCAGGACCAGCACGTCTTCGATGCGCAGCGGGAGTTCGCCGAAGGTTACCGGCTCAAGCGGATACGTCGTCATCGGTCTTCCAGAAAGGGTAGAAATTGAACCATTGGAGGGGCGCCTGCAGGCAGTACTGGCCCAGGCGCTCGGCATAGCGGGCGGCCCATTGGGCGATCACCTGTTCGCGGTCGCCGCGCTTCCATTGCACCATGTCGGTGAAAGGTTCGAGGGTGATGCGATAGCGGCCCTGGAGTTTCAGGCAGAACAGCAGGTTGACCGGGCATTTGAGCAGTCCGGCCAGCAACCAGGGGCCTTGGGGGAAGGTCGCCGGGTGACCGAGGAAATCCACCCGCACGTTGCGCCTACCGTGGAGCGCAACACGGTCGCCGGCAATCGCCAGCCACTCGCCACGGTCCAGGCGCTGGCTCAGTTGCAGCATGACTGCCGGGTCCAGCTCGCTGACCTGGATCAAGCGCAGGTTGGTCGCGCCGGCCTCGCCCAACAGTCGATTGAAACGTTCGGCGTGCTTGGTGTGGACTAGCACGTTCATCGTGACTTTCCCCCCCAGTTCGGCGAGGGCACGGCAGACTTCCAGGTTGCCCAAGTGGGCGCCCACCAGCATCTGCCCACGTTCGCCGCGCAGTTGATCGCGCAGCAGCGCCGGGTCGACGATCTCGATCTGCTCGAGGCTCAGCTTGCCATTCCATACATCGAGTTTGTCCAGCAGCGCGTCGGCAAAGGCCATGAACTGCCGGAAGACCGTCAGCAGGGTCGGTCGCAGGGCGCCCTGGCCGCTCCAGGCAGCGAGGTGCTGCTGGTATTGCCAGGCACTGCGCCGGGCAGTGCGCCCGAAGAGGAAGAAGTACAGGACGATGCCGTGCAACACCGGACTGAGCATCCGCCGTCCCAGAATCTTGACGCCGAAGGCGGTGAGTTTCATCAGCCAGAAGCTACCGCGTTCCTGGCGATCGGCCCAGTGTCGCTGTGCGTCCTTCATGCTTGCCACCTTCGCCAGAGAATGCTCGGCAGGCGCACCAACATGCCGAAAAACAGTCGGGTGTGCATCCAGGCAATCAACGTGTTGTCGTGGAACAGGCGAAAGTGCGACAGACCGTCCTGCGGGTAATGAACGCGGGTCGGTAGCCAGCGCATGGGCTGGTTGCGCCAGGACAGGCGCACGAGGATTTCCGGGTCGAAGTCCATGCGCTTGCCGAGTCGGGCCCTGTTGATCAGGGCCAGCACCGGCGGCAGCGGGTAGACCCGCAAACCACACATGGAATCGCGGATCTGCAACGACAGGCTGTTGATCCAGACCCAGACATGGGTCAGGTAGCGGGCGTAGAGGCGGCCCTTGGGCACGCTTTCATCGTATTGCGGGTAGCCGCAGATCAATGCTTGGGGATGGCTGCGGGAGGCGTCGAGAAAGCTCGCGACAGCGCGCAGGTCATGCTGGCCGTCGGCGTCCACCTGCAAGGCGTGGCTGAAGCCCAGGCGCGAAGCTTGCCGCAACCCTGCCATGACCGCGCCACCCTTGCCCTGATTGATTGGCAGCTTGACCAGGAAGATCCGCTCGTGTTCAGCCAGTTGCTCCAGCACCGTGGCGCAGGCCGGGCTGCTGGCGTCGTCCACCAGCACGCAGGGCAGGCCGGCCGCCAGCAACGCCTCGACCACGGCCGGCACCGCAGCCTCGTGGTTGTAGACCGGGATTACCGCGCAAGGTTGGTGCGGGATGCTGAGTGGATCAAGATCAATCATGCGCTGCCTCCAGCACGATCCGGCCGCTGGAGCAGGCGGCGCTGGCGTTGCGAAAGGCGAAGTGTAGTTTGCTGCGTATCGGGTCGAAGCGCAGGCTCAGATCGATCCGATCGCCGGGGCGGACCAACTGTTGGAACTTCAGCACTTCCATGCCGGCGAATTTTGCCGGCAATTGGAGTCGCTGGCGACCCAGTTCGAGTGCCCAATCCACTTGCACCACGCCCGGCAGCACCGGGGTGGTGGGGAAGTGGCCGCTGAAATAGGCGAGGTCCGGCGGCACGGCCAGTTGCAGCAGCCATTCGCCATCCGTTTCGTTCTGGGCCAGTATCTCCGGACCTTTGGGGCGTGGAGCCTGCAACAGTGCCTGGACATCGGCTTGAGGCAGCTTGCCCTGGGGGTTGAGCGGCAGTTGCCGCAGCAGACGCCAGCGACGTGGCAGCGCCAGTACCTCGCAATGTTTCAGCAGGTGTTGGCGCAGGGTGTCGGTCAGCGTCCGCCGACCTTGGTTGCGCAGGGTGTGCAGCCCTCGGTCGGAGAGCACCAGCAGTGCGCCGAGGTAGGCTCGGTTCTCCTGCACCACGCCCAGCCGTGCTTCGGCGACCCAGGCGTGCTCCTCCAGGGCCTGTTCGAGCATGGGCAGGGAGATGCGTTTTTCCTCCAGCTTGACGATGCGGTCCAGGCGACCCAACAGCTCGAAGCGACCATCGGCTTCGAAGCGCACGGCATCCGCTGTCTGCTCGACATGCCCGACTGGTAGGTACGGTGAAGCCACCCGCAGGGCACCCTCGGCGTCCTGGTCCAGTTGCACATCGGCGAAGGGACGCCACAGCCGGGCGCCCTGGCGCCAGGCGATACCGCCGGTTTCCGAACTACCGAGGATTTCCGTCGGCCATTGGCGCAGGTGTTGTCGCAGGTTGCTGGCGGCGTCTTGCGGCAAGGTGTCACCGGAGGAGAACACCCGGCGTACCTGGCTCAGGGCCGGCCAGTCAAGATTATCGCCCATGCGCTTGAGCAGGGCCGGGCTCGCCACCCAAGCGAACTGCGAGTGCCGGCGACTGGCGCGTTGCAGGTCCTCGGGGAAGGCCAGTTGCGTGCGCACAAAGGGGCGTCCGGCACACAGTGGCCAGAGCACGCGGAACAACAGGCCGTAGATATGCTGGGTGGCGACGCTGCCGATGACACAGGCCTGGTCGAGGTCGGCGCCCCATAGGTGTTCGAGGGCCTGCACTTCATTGGCCAGTTGTCGCAGGCTTTTTTCGATGCGCTTGGGTTCGCCGCTGGAGCCGGAGGTGCACAGGCTCAGGCGACAGGCATCGAGATCGAGCGCGGCGGGGCTCAAGGGCTTTGCCTGCAGGTCATTGAGGGTTGCGCTGTCGGTCAACCACAGGTCGACATCCGCTGACCAGCGCTGGCGTGTCTGTTCTTGCAGATCGGCCACCAACAGCACGGCAACCCCGGCCCGCCAGGCGCCGAATAGGGCAATCGCCAGTTCTCCGGCGTCTTCCAGGTGCAATGCCATGCGCTCGACGCCACGGGCCCGCAGCCCGGCGGCCAGGCCCAGGGCCTGCCGGCACAGGTCGGCATGCTCCAGCGGCGGGTCCATCGTCACGGCCCGTCCGGCGTGTGTCTTGAGCAGCAACTGCTCAAGGTTTATCCAATTCATGCACTGCCTCTTACGCGTTGGCGTATCAGCCATTCAATGGCAAACAGCAGGCCCATCAGCCCATAGGCGATCAGGCCGTTGTACAACGCCCACCAACTCAGCGGCGCCCACAGGGTCAGTGCGGCTGCGAGCAGGCCGTTACAGAGAAAAAAACAGCTCCAGGCGCAGGTCACCCAGCGGGTGTAGCGAATTGCTATCTGTGGCAGCTCCGGCTCGCTCAGGCGTGCCAGCCGCTCGGCCATCGGTGGGCCGAATTTCAGGCTCAGGCCGAACAGACCGAGCATGAAACCGCTGATCAGCACCGGATACCAGCGCAGCAACGACGAGTTGTTCAGCCAGGCCAGCAAACCGCAGAACGCCATGGCGCACAGTGCCATCCACAGGCTGGCGGGCTTGCGTGCGCCGGTCAGGGCACGGGCCAGCCACAGGCCGCCGAGCAATATCCCGAACTGCCAGGGCGCAAAATGCTCCATGCCCAAATACACCGCAAAGGGATACAGCAGGCCGGCCAGTAGTAGGCCCAGGCCGGTCAGTCGGCTCATGCGGTCGGTTGGACCAGGCGAAACACAGCCTCGACCACGTCGTTAACGGTGCGTACCGACTTGAACTCATCGGCAGCGATTTTCTTGCCGGTCTGACGCTTGATGTGGTCGATCAGGTCCACGGCGTCGATGCTGTCGATTTCCAGATCCTGATACAGGTTGCTGTCCAGCGTGACGCGCTCAGGTACCAGCTCGAAGAGTTCGACCAGGGCATCGCGCAGCGTATTGAAGATGTCTTCACGGGTTTGCATGGTGGTGTCTCAGGCTGCCTGTTTGGCCGTGACGAAAGCCGCAAGGCTGGCCACGCTGGAAAAATGGTCGCGGGTGTCCTTGGCGTCGCCATCGATCTTGATGCCATAGCGTTTCTGGATCGCCAGGCCGAGTTCGAGGGCGTCCACCGAGTCCAGGCCCAGGCCTTCGCCAAACAGCGTTTGCTCGTTGCCGATGTCCTGGGCACTGATGTCTTCGAGGCCGAGGGCATCGATGATCAGTTCCTTGATCTCATGGTGCAGGACGCTTGTCGGATCGCTCATCTGTGGCGAGCTCCTTAATGAAGTAATGGTGCAGAAAATCGTTGAGCCTGCGCGAAGCCTGAGGCGCGGGGCCTTGGCTGGCGAAGGCCTGTGGGTCTATATCGACTCCGACGCGAAAACTGAAGTGTACCCGGCGTCTGGGAATGCGATACCAGGGTTCGGCCTTGGTCAAGGTGGAGGGGCTGACCTTGATCACGACCGGGGTGATCATTCTCGCACCTCGCAAGGCAATCGCGGCGGCGCCGCGATGAAAGGCCGGCGCCTCTCCCGGCGTGGTGCGTGTACCCTCGGGGAAAATGATCAAGGTCTGGCCCTCTTGCAGCGCCGCAGTAGCGGCCTCGAGCATTGTCATGCTGCCATCGTTGCTGATGTACTGGGCGCAGCGCACTGGTCCTCGGGTGAACGGGTTCTGCCAGAGACTCTGCTTGACGACGCAGTTGGCGTTACGCACCAGGCCGATCAGGAACACCACGTCGATCAGCGACGGGTGGTTGGCGATAATCATTTGTCCGGGGCGTCCGAGCCGTTGCACGCCCTCGACTTCGTAGGTCAGCACGCCGGTCCGTGCCATGAATCGGATCAACAGCCAGAACAGCCGGCTGACCGTTTGCCGTGCGCGCCGGTATGAGTGCCGTGCATCGCCGGGCAGAGCGTTGAGTAAGGGGAAGATAACCAGGCGCAGGCACAGGCCACCCAACCCGAACAGGGCGAAGCTGACAGCGGTGGCCAGCAGGCGCCAGTAATAAGCGTCTTGAGGCTTATTCACGTTCGGCGCCGCCAGTTCCATGCCCGGGTCTTCCATCTGTGTTGGCAGATCGGGTCTGGGCCGAGCAAGGTACGCACCAGATTGAGGGCATGAGGCCATTGGCTTCTGACGCCTTCGTCCTGGCAACGGTCCAGGGACAACTGCCATTCGTCGCCCGGTGTCAGCAACAAACCGACGGCATAGGGGAACGGTACGTCGTCGATCCAGCGGCTGTAGGCTTCGGGCGGTTGTTCTTCGGTGATCACCAGCAATACCGCCGGAGCACCTTCACCGAGCAGTGCCGCCGCCTCCAGCATGCCATGCTCCAGGCCGTCGCCATTGGCGGCCAGCGCGCTCATTTCGCTGGTTTCGCCGCGTATGATCGACCACAAGCCGACAATGGCGTTATGTACCGAGAGACTGAACTGCGTGGGCGAGAGTGGCTGGTCGGCAGCCAGATCGCTGAGAATTTCCAGTGTGCGTAAGGTTTCGCCGTGCCGGGAGATGAAGACCAGTGGCAGTGCCTGGTGCCCCTGCGCCAGCGGCCAGCCGACGCTGAAGGCCATGCGCGCCAGGCGGCTGAGGCGGCGGCGTTGCATAGCTGGCAGGAACGACACATCGGGAGCCGCATCGCTCGGCGCAAGCACCGTGGGCTGGCGGCTCCAGACCTGCCAGTCGGCCACGCTCTCGAGGCCCGGGGCCCAGGCACCCCATTGGGCAATATTGAAGTTGATCACTGAGTAATCTTCCCGCCCCTGCGGGCTTGCTTGAACGCCACGGCTGGCTCCTTGACCGACATTCCACTGGGCGTGGCGCCATGGCCGAGTGGCGCGCATTATCCCGGTGCCACGGACTTGTAGCAAACAATGGGCTACATTTTGCCCGATAAAATCTACAAATGGCCAAAGCACCCTGTGTCATATGCCCATTGTCGATATTTTCGGCGATATGTCTGTCGGTCGTTTCCTTGATTTGAGTGGAGCGTTCGAGAGTTTGCGCAGTTATTGCCGATGATGGAATAGTACTTGTCTCCTCTAGGGCCAAGCCCTCTACACTCGGTTATTCATTGATGCACGGAGGTCCTGTCATGCGGCGTGTGGTATTCAATCAGAAGGGTGGGGTCGGCAAGTCGAGCATTGCTTGCAATCTGGCGGCGGTCAGCGCCAGCGAGGGCTATCGGACCCTGCTGGTGGACCTCGATGCCCAAGCCAATTCCACGCAATACCTGACCGGCCTCACCGGTGAGGACATTCCCATGGGTATTGCCGACTTCTTCAAGCAAACCCTGTCGTCCGGGCCGTTTTCCAAGAAGGGCCAGGTGGATATCTATGAAACCCCCTTCGACAACCTGCATGTGATCACCGCCACTGCCGAACTGGCCGACTTGCAGCCCAAGCTTGAGGCAAAGCACAAGATCAACAAGCTGCGCAAACTGCTGGACGAGTTGGCGCAGGATTACGAGCGGACTTACCTGGATACCCCGCCAGCGCTGAACTTCTATGCGGTTTCAGCGCTGATTGCCGCTGATCGTGTACTGATTCCCTTCGATTGCGACAGCTTTTCCCGGCAGGCGCTGTATGGCCTGCTGGCGGAAATCGAAGAGTTGAAGGAAGACCACAACGAAGGCCTGCAAGTGGAAGGCATCGTGGTCAATCAGTTCCAGTCGCGGGCCAGCCTGCCGCGACAGATGCTTGACGAGCTGATCGCCGAAGGGCTGCCGGTGCTGTCGGTATACCTTAACAGCTCGGTGAAGATGCGCGAGTCCCACGAAGCCAGCAAGCCGTTGATTCACTTTGACCCGCGTCACAAGTTGACCCAGCAGTTTGTCGAGCTGCACAACCTGCTGGAAGATAACGCCTAAGCGGCGATCCCCTGGCTGCGCAGCCACGCCAGTAGTTGTGGCAATGGAAAAGCTCCGCTCTGTCGCGCCACTTCCCGGCCGTTCCTGAACAGGATCAGGCTGGGAATCGAGCGAATCCCCAACTGCGCGGACAGTTGCGGGTTGGCTTCGCTGTCGAGCTTGGCCAGTCGGCATTTGCCCGCGAGCTGACCCGCCGCCTGCTCGAATATCGGCGCAAAGGATTTGCACGGCCCGCACCAATCGGCCCAGACATCCACCAGCAACGGCAGGTCGCCCTTGATCTGGCTCGCATAGTCGCCCTGTTTCAACTCGAAAGGTTTGTCCAGCAGGACCCCGGCCTTGCAGCGCCCGCATTTTGGCTGATCGCCCAAGCGGTCGGCGGGAATGCGGTTGAGACCGTTGCAGTGGGGGCAGGGGATCAACAGGGGGGCGGACATGGCAGGGCTCCAGATAAATGGCCAGTGGACTCTATCTGGAGTCGTGAATGGGCTTTATCAAGGTTTCAGGTTAAATGGAGGGAGGAACGTTGATGAACGTCATGACCCAACAGGCTTTCGGGCATTGGCATTTTGTCGGGCCGCTGTTGTGCAAGCCGAAAAACGAAGCCGACTACGATGCGTTGGTCGGCATGCTCGATGAATTGCTCGAGCTGATCGGCGAGGACGAGTCGAGCCCGCTGATGAGCCTGGTGGATATCCTCAGTGATCACATCCAAGCCTATGACCAGGAGCACCGGCCGATGCCGAAGGCCAGTGGCGCCGATGTCCTGCGGGAAATGATGCGCGAGCATGGCCTGACCTAGAGCGACCTGCCGGGCGTGGGGCCGCAATCGGTGGCTTCGGAAATCCTCAGCGGCAAGCGCCAGCTCAACCTGCGCCAGATTCGCTGGCTGGCCGAACGCTTCGGGGTGCGCGACCAGACCTTTATCTGAGCCGGTTCAGGACGAACAACTGATCTCCAGGTGCTTGCCCCATTCCGGTGGCCGCTGGGCATAGGCTTGCATCCCCGCTTGTTCCTCGAACGGGTTGCTCAGCACCGCGTGTAGCCGCCGCACTTCCTCGTAGTGGCCACCCTCCGCTGCATCGATGGCCTTCTGCGCCAGGTAGTTGCGCAGGATGTAGAGCGGATTGACCGCGTGCATCCGCGCCTGGCGCCGGGCTTCGTCCTGGTCCGGTTCGCGGGCGACGCGGGCCTTGTAGCGTTCCGCCCAGGTATCGAAGCCGTTGAGGTCGATAAAGTCGTTGCGCAGGCGGGCCGTGGCCAGGGCGGCGGGTTCATTGCCCAAGCGGCGGAAGAACAGGCTGTAATCCACGCCACCGACCTGCATCAGTTGCAGCAGGTCCTCCACCAGTTTCTGGTCGTCCCTTTCTGCCGTGGTCAGGCCGAGGCGGCGGCGCATCAGGTCCAGGTAGTGGGCCTGGTACAGCGGTAGGAACAAGCCCAGGGTTTCGCGCAGGGCCTCGACCGTGATGAAGGGACTCAGTGCCTGGGCCAGCGCACTGAGGTTCCACTGGCCGATCGGCACTTGGTTGCTGAAGGAATAGCGGCCCTGGCCGTCGGAATGGTTGCAGATGAAATGGGCGTCGAAATCATCGAGGAAGGCAAAGGGGCCAAAATCGAAAGTGATGCCCAGGATTGACATGTTGTCGGTGTTCATCACGCCATGACAGAAGCCGTAGGCCTGCCACTTGGCAATCAGCTCGGCATTGCGCTCGACGATTTCCTTGAACATCGCCAGGTACGGCTCCGGCTGTTCCAGGCATTCGGGGAAGTGCAGCGCCAGCACGTGCTCGCCGAGTTGCTTGTGCTGCTCGGGCTGCTGGGTGTAGTAAAAATACTCGAAATGACCGAAACGGACATGGCTCGGCGCCAGGCGCAGGATCATCGCCGCGCGCTCCTGTTTTTCCCGCCAGACTGGAGTGTCGGAGCCGATTACACAGAGTGCCCTGCTGCTGGGGATGCCCAGGGCATGCAGGGCTTCGCTGGCGAGAAATTCGCGGATCGAGGAGCGTAGCACCGCACGACCATCGCCCATGCGCGAATAGGGGGTCTGGCCGGCACCCTTGAGATGCAAGTCCCAGTGCTCGCCCGCCTGGTTGTAGACCTCGCCCAGCAACAGCCCACGACCGTCGCCCAGGCGCGGGTTGTAGGCGCCGAACTGATGCCCTGAATAGACCATTGCCCGTGGCTCGGCCTCGGCCCATAACGTGTGGCCGCTAAATAGCTGGGCAAACACGGGTTGCTCGGCAACCGCCGGGTCAAGGTCGAGCAGAGCCATGGCCGCTGGACTGGCAACCACCAGGCGCGGGTTGTCGATGGGCTCGGGCAGCACATGGGTAGAAAAGCCGTCGCCCAGGCGGGCGAAGCGGTTGTCGAAGGTCAGTTCGTCGAGGGCTTTCAACGGCCATCTCCAGCAGAGTGTCCGAGTATTTTGCTGGGATTGGCTTCCCAGTGCTAGTCAAGCTTGTTCAGCGGCGACTGCTGATCCGGCTCGACCGGGGGCTTGGGCGCCAAGCTGCTTGTTTCGCCTTCGACGGGCACCAACTTGTATTCCTGGCCGTGCAGGTTCTTGAGGTAGACCTCCATCTGCCGGAACGAGATGTTGATGTGTTCTTTCTTGAACTCGCAGTTGATAAAACGGTTGACCTCGTCGATCACCGGGTTGCGGTCGCCCAGGTCACGTACATGCATGCGCAACTCGTGGTCCAGGGTGCTTTCGCCGAAGTTGAGGAAATACACATGGGGCTCGGGCTCCTTGAGCACCCGCGGGTTGTCGCGGGCAGCCTTGAGCAGCAATTCCTTAACCCGATCCAGGTCGGAGCCATAGTCCACGCCGAGCTTGAGGGTCACGCGGGTGACGGTGTCGGTCAGCGACCAGTTGATCAGTTGTCCGGTGATGAAGGTCTTGTTCGGGACAATAATGTCCTTGCGGTCGAAGTCGGTGATGGTGGTCGCCCGGATGCGGATCTTGCTGACCGTACCTGACAGCGTGCCGATGGTAATGGTATCGCCGATCCGCACCGGGCGTTCGAACAGGATCATGATGCCGGAGATGAAGTTGGCGAAGATTTCCTGCATGCCGAAGCCCAGTCCGACCGATAGAGCCGCTACCAGCCACTGCAACTTATCCCAGCTCACCCCCAGGGTCGAGAGGGTGGACACGAAACCGATGCCGGCGATGACATAGGACAGCAGGGTGGTGGTGGCGTAGGCGCTGCCCTGGGCCAGTTCGAGCTTGGACAGTACCAGCACTTCCAGCAGGCCGGGCAGGTTGCGCGCCAGGGCAAAGGTGATACCGACGATCGCCAGGGCACCGATCACGTTGCCAATGGTGATCGGCACCATGCTCATGGTGGCGCCGGTACCGCTGGTGTATTCGTAGAGGGTGATGTTGTCCAGGTACGAGAACACCGTGATCAGGTCCGACCAGACCCAGTACAGCGCCGCGACGAAACCGCCGAGCAGGATCAGGCGGATCAGGCGCAGGGACTGCTGGTTGACCTGTGCGATATCCAGGGCCGGCTCTTCGACCGTCGGCTCGCCATCGCCGGCGTCCTTGGCAGCCTGGCGTTTGCTCAGGGCGCGCTGATAGGCCAGGCGGCGTGCCGCGACGGCCAGGCCGCGCACGAAGGTGGCCTCGATCACCAGCCAGAACATTAGCAGGTAGAGGGTGTTGATCAAGCGGTCGCTGAGCTTCAAGGCGGTGTAGTAGTAGCCGAAGCAGACCGCGACGAACAGGGCGATGGGCAGCGCGGTGAACACCACGCCCACCAGTTTGCGAAACAATGAGGCATTGTGGTGATTCGGGCTGCGCAGCAGTAACCGGCTGAGCAGCCAGGCCATCAGTGCATAACAGGTCAGGACCACGGCAATGCCGAGCACGTCGTCGGCCAGCGCGGCCGGTTGGTGTTCGGCCACCGCCACCACGGCCACCAGTGCCATGACCACGAAGCCGAGGCGACGGATCCAACCCTGGAGGAACTCGACCTGGGGTTTTTCCCAGTGGAAATGCAGTTCGGCCACGCCGCCCGGCGCGAGGATCCGGTAGGCGGTGTAGAACACCAGCCAGGCTTGGGACATCTGTAACAATGCGGCACCGAGGTTGGCGTTCTGGCCTCGGGCATCGATCTGCAAGGCATAGCCGCAGAGCGCCAGGCCCAGGGCAATCGGCAGCGCCAGCAGCACGTTGACCAGGATCGCCTGCGGCGTATGCCACTGGCTGTCTCGCTTGAAGTGGCCGATGTCCTTGTGCACCTTGCTCAGTTGCGCGTACAGGTGGCGGCGCCGCCATAACAGCGCACCGATCAACAGCAGCAAGGGCAGGAACAGCAGCGGCCGTTGCAGCAGGCCTTCGCTCAGCTCGCTCAGGCTGGAAGCCCAGGGCAGGGTATTGAGCTGTTTTTGCAGGCGACTGGGTACGCCCTCCAGCCATTCCAGGTCCAGCGGCTTGTTGCTGGGGATCCAGAACATCTGCTCGTCCAGGGT
The DNA here is from genome assembly GCF_900109755.1 of Pseudomonas agarici. GTDB lineage: Bacteria > Pseudomonadota > Gammaproteobacteria > Pseudomonadales > Pseudomonadaceae > Aquipseudomonas > Aquipseudomonas agarici. Next base: position 35,438 of record NZ_FOAR01000033.1, read on the forward strand.
CGCGCGCAGGGCCTGGGCGGTGTCGAGCAATTGTTTCTGGTTCAGTTGCAGGGTGATCGATTCGTTGAGCAAGGCGCTCAGTTCGCGATTCAGGCGCTCCAGCAGATCGCCACGGGTCACGGCGAGGTCAAGCAGGGTGCGCCGTAGCTGCGGGTTGAGCTGCTCCGGTGGCTGGGTCGCCAGCAGGTTATCCACATAAGTACTGGGGCTGTTGATCAGCTCGCGCTGTTGGTTGACCTCGAACTGGTACAGACGGATATCGGCGATCTCATCCGCCAGGTTCTTGTCCAGTTGCAGTCGCGGCAGGGCCTGTTTTTGTTTGTAGAGAATTTTCGACAGCAGCAGGCTGCCCTTGAGCACGCTGATCTGTTCGTCCAGGGCCTGGTCGCTCTGGGTCACACTATCGAGTTGCTGCTTGGCCCGTAGGTTCTGCTGGGTCAATTCGTTGAGGCGGTCGGTACTTTTGAGCAGGTAGTCGGAGAGCTTGAGGTTGGTCGCGCTCTCGGTCGCCAGCAGGCTGCTGTCACCGGCCTTCTGGGCTTCGATGGATTGCTGGGTAACGGTCTTCTGGGACTGGGCCAGGCGTTTCTGGTTGATCAGCGTCTGCATATCCTGGATTTCCTGTTCCAGGCGTGCGGTCTTTTCCATCAGCAGGTCGTGCTGGCTGTTGCCCAGGTCCTGCAACTGGCTATTGCCCGCCAGCTCTTGGCGGCGCAGCAGGATCAAGGCGTTGATCGAGGCCAGTTCTGCGTTCAACTGGTTGCGTTGGTCGCCGCTTAGCGTCTTACCGTTATCCTTACCTAGCTTGAGGGTGGTGTTGATCTGTTGGATGCGGGTCTGGCTGCTGCTGATCTCCGACTGTGCCCGCTCGGGACGGGTCTGGGCGGTGATGATCAGGCTATTGGCGTCGGCCAGGGCCTTTTGTAGCTCGCCCTGCTGGGTGGTGCGCTCGGACAGCAATTGTTCGAGTTGCGGGACCGATTGGTTGGCATAGCGCTGGGCGACCGGGACCACTTTGGTGACTTTCAGGCGTGCCAGTTCACGTTGGTTTTCGTTGGTCTGGCGTGGAGCCTCGGCCACTTGTTGCTTGGTCGCGCTCAGGCGCTTATCGTAGTCGTCGGCGCTCGACAGCCAGCTCAAGGTCTGCTGGAGCACCAGTTGCAGGGCTTTCTGATCGGCGTCAGGCAGTTTGCGCTCGGCGATCTTGTCCAGGCTCTGCTGGACCGACCCGCTGGTGGGTGGCTCGGCGGCCTGTAGCGCGCCGACGGCAAGACTCAGGCCCAGCAGGGTCGTAACGAAAAGAGAGCGCATGAAAGACATAGGTACTGGTCGAGCCTGATGAAGAGAATGGGCAGTTTAGAGGAAGAGTCCCGGCCCTGGGCGACTTCCTTCGGGGAATCTGACGCCCACTTTGCCGATCTTGTTCCCGTCCATGACTGCCACCGTCCAGAGGGTGTTGTTCCACTCCACCTGGTCGCCGACGATTGGCGCGCCGCCGACCTTGTAGGCGATAAAGCTGCTCAGCGGCGTGTTCGGGTCGACGCCTTCGAGTTTCAGACCATAGAGCGCCGAGACCGCGCCCAGTTGGGCGTCGCCTTCGAGCACGAAATCGCCGAAGAAGCGCAGATCGAGGCCGCGCTCTGGCGCCTGGCTGAACAGTTTGCCGAGCGCCGACAGGTTGTGCTCGTGGCCGATGACACACAACAGGTCGCCGACTTCCAGGGTGGTACTACCCGACGGATGGAGCAGTTGCTGGCCTCGGAACAGTGCGGCGATCCGCGTGCCTTCGGGCATTTTCAGCTCGCGCAGGGCGGCGCCGATGCACCATTTCTCGGCGCCCAGGTGGTAGACGAACAGTTCCCACTCGCTGGTGACATGAACCTCCAGCGCGGCGCGAGAAATCGGCGCCGGCTCCGGCGGCACCGTGACCTTGAGCAACTTGGCGACCCACGGCAGGCTGGTGCCTTGCACCAGCAGCGATACCAGCACGATAAAGAACGCCAGGTTGAAGTACAGCTGCGCATGGGGCAGGCCGGCCATCAACGGGAACACCGCGAGAATAATCGGCACCGCGCCGCGCAGGCCGACCCAGGAAATAAAGGCTTTTTCCCGGCCATGGAAAGCCTTGAACGGCAGCAGGCCGATCAGTACCGACAGCGGTCGGGCGAACAGGATCATCCACAATGCCAGGCCCAGGGCCGGCAGGGCAATGGGTAGCAGGTCATGGGGCGTGACCAACAGACCCAGCACCAGGAACATGCCGATCTGCGCCAGCCAGGCCATGCCGTCGAGCATGTGCAGGATGCCATGGCGGCTGCGCACCGGGCGGTTGCCGATCACCAGACCGCACAGGTAGACCGCCAGGAAGCCACTGCCGTGCAGGGCGTTAGTCAGGGCGAAGACCACCAGGCCGCCGGCAATCACCAGGATCGGGTACAGGCCGTTGGCCAAGTTGATCCGGTTGACCAGTTGTAGCATCAGCCAGCCGCCAACCAGGCCGATGACGCTGCCGATGCCGAATTCGCGAACCAGATGGCCGAACAGGCTCCAGTGCAGGCCGGTCTGGCCGCTGGCAAGCATGTCGATCAGCGTCACGGTGAGGAACACCGCCATCGGGTCGTTACTGCCCGACTCGATTTCCAGGCTGGCGCTTACCCGTTCGTTCAGGCCCTTGCCGCCCAGTAGGGAAAATACCGCGGCGGCATCCGTCGAGCCGACGATGGCGCCGATCAACAGGCCTTGGATGATGTTCAGGTTGAACAGCCAGGCGGCGGCTATACCGGTCAGTGCAGTGGTGATTAGCACGCCCACGGTCGCCAGCGACAGTGCCGGCCAGAGGGCCACGCGAAAACTCGCGACCCGCGTGCGCAGGCCGCCATCGAGCAGGATCACGGCCAGGGCCAGGTTGCCCACCAAGTAGGCGGTTGGGTAGTTGTCGAAAATGATCCCGCCGCCGTCGACGCCAGCGGTCATCCCCACGGCCAGGATGATCACCAGGATGGGGATACCGAGGCGCGAGGACAGGGAGCTCACCAAAATGCTTGCGCCTACCAGCAACGCGCCGATCAAGAACAGGCTGTTGATGGTCGTTGCATTCAAAGGCAGTACTCCAGAAAAAGCGAGAAGGGCAGTGCGCGGACTGACCATGCAGTCTACGTGCCAGCGATTCTAACTCGTTGAAATGCACTGCTGTCAAAAAGCTTTGGAGTCACTCATTCCATATAGCCGGGCAGGTATTGCCCGCGCGTCGACAATCTCGGGCTGATGGAAGTAGCGGTGCCTGGCAAGATTGATTCGGGTGATGGTGGGGCCAGGCAGTGATGGTGGATTGCGGGTAACGGTGGTCGCGACGACAGAATGCGGTGTAGGGGTTTTTTCTGATATTTGAACGAGTCGGTTGTCGTCAAAGTAGTCCTTCGAGTTTTTTGAGGGAGTACTTTATGTTGGAAAGACTGTCAGACACTCAGCTTTTCACCGCCGGGTTTTTACGGGACGCCTTGCCGTCAACCGTGTCCGAGTCGCTGAAAACGGTCACGAATGTGTCTCAGGCACTGCAGAAGGTCTCGGCGTCTGCCGTTTCGCCCGATATCACTCTTGATTTGCCGTATGCCGAAGCGATTCAAACCGTGGCCAATCGTTATGGGGTCGTGCTCGGTATTCGCACGCCCAATCCCCTGAGCGCGAGCCTGCTCAGGGAAGGGTTTTCCTCGAAGTGCTTTCATGTAAAAGCCAAGTCCAGCGGTACCGGGCCCACGGCCGGTTTTATTGCGCTCAATCCTGCGTACTCGAAGGTGACGGCGGCGCAAGTCGCTCAGCAGCAATACGGCATCGACAGTTCATTGCGCGCTGGCGCCGGGGCGGTGAACCTGGTGCTGTCTCAGGCGCGTATTCACGAGTTGCTGGCGACCGGGCATCTGACGCCCGTGGGGGAGGGGTATCAGGTCGAGTATCCCTCGGGTGCCTGCGTTCGGTTCCACATCGACATACAGGGACAGGTGCTCGACGAGACCGGGCCAGTCAAAGTGCTGAGCAATCCGGGCGATGACAGGGCAATCACGGCGGACTATGACCTGTTCTCGATTTATCCGCGCCAGACGCAAAGTGACAACGTTCGGCCGTTGCGCGTCGCGCCGATATTGGCGAAGACGGCTTGCGAGGCACTGAAGCTGCGAGCTATGCCGTTGCTTACCGGGCAGCCTGCTTTCCGGGGGGCACAGGAACATGAGGACATGGGCAATATCCATCGTTTTGGCATGGCGATCGTGCGGTCGCTGAACCAGGAAATTGCCGGAGCGGGCTATGCCGGTGGCAACCTGGTCTGGCACAACGACGAAACCGGTAATCCGTTTTCCCCAGGGTTCGACGCACGGGATGCGCCGATTTTCTTTTTTCCCAAGGGCCGTCAAAGCGGTGTGACGCCCGCACCTCGACAGGTTTCATCGAGGGAGGAACTGCTGGAGTTGCAAGCCCGCCTGCGCAAAGAGGGATTTGGTGTGGAATACAGTCCCCGGTTCGGGTTCTGAAGGGCAATGAAACCAGGCGCCTATTGTCGGCGCCCGGTCTTTCGGGCGATTTAACCGATGGTCATCAGGCTGGCGTTACCACCCGCAGCCGCAGTGTTGACGCTCAGCGCACGTTCGATCACCAAGCGTTCCAGGGCAATACCGGTTTCGCCCTGAGACAGGCCCTGCACGCCGACAATCGCTCCAGCCCGTTTGGCCACCTGCTGACAGACCGCCCGCAACTGGTCGGAATGACCGTGATGCAGCACCGCATCGAAGATCGCCTCGTCCTTCTGCCAGTCGGCCACCTGCTGGATGCGCGCCTGGACCTCTTTGGGTAGCCGGGCATGGAGCGCCTTGCCCAGCTCTCCCTCCGGCCATACCGCTGAACTGCCCACCGCCAGAACGGCGGCGAGCTGGCTCAGCAGGTCCGCTTCAACGGCTGCCAGGCACAACACGTGCTCGCGGGGCAGGATGGCATAGGTGTTGCGCTCGCCGGTCGGGCCGACCAGCGGGCGAGTGATGCCGCTTTGCGATTGCGCGGCAAACTGGGTGCACAACTCCGCCAGCTCCGGTTGCTGGTTGGCGCGTGCCCAGGTTTGTAGTGCGATCAGCGGCTTGCTCATGGCGTCGCGCAAGCGCATATCCGGCGCATTCAGGGCATCGACACGCACGAACGATTGCTCGATGGCATCGCTCGGTCGGGTCGCCAGCAGGCGATACAGGTACAGTGGGCCACCGGCTTTAGGACCGGTGCCCGACAGGCCTTCGCCGCCGAACGGTTGGACACCGACCACGGCGCCGACGATATTGCGGTTGACGTAGACATTGCCGGCATTGACCGTGTCGATGACCTTGGCGATGGTTTCGTCGATCCGTGTGTGCACGCCCAGAGTCAGGCCGTAGCCTGAGGCATTGATCTGTGCGATCAACGAGTCGATTTCCTTGCGCTTGTAGCGCACCACATGCAGCACCGGGCCGAAGATTTCCCGCTGCAGTTCGTCGAAGCTTTCCAGTTCGATCAGGGTCGGCATGACGAACGTGCCGCGCTTGCACTCCTCGCTGTCAGCGATGGCCACTTGGTAGACACTGCGACCTTTGTCGCGCATGGCCTGGATATGTTTCTCGATACCCGCCTTGGCCTCGGCGTCGATCACCGGGCCGATATCCACGGACAAGCGTTCCGGGTTGCCCAGGCGGCATTCAGCCATGGCGCCCTTGAGCATTTCGATCACACGCTCGGCGCAGTCTTCCTGCAGGCACAGCACGCGCAGGGCTGAGCAACGCTGGCCGGCACTGTCGAAGGCCGAGGAGACGACATCGATGACCACCTGTTCAGTCAACGCCGAGGAATCGACGATCATTGCGTTCTGCCCGCCGGTTTCGGCGATCAGCGGAATCGGTCGGCCCTGATTATCCAGGCGTCCGGCGACATTGCGCTGCAGCAGGCGGGCGACTTCGGTGGAGCCGGTGAACATCACGCCTTTGACGCGCTCGTCGCCAACCAGGCGCGCACCCACGGTTTCACCACGGCCCGGTAGCAGTTGCACCACACCTTGTGGAATCCCCGCTTCGAGCAGCAGGCGCACGGCCTGGGCGGCGATCAGTGGGGTCTGTTCAGCGGGCTTGGCCAGCACCGGATTACCGGCGGCCAGTGCGGCAGCCACCTGGCCGCTGAAAATGGCGAGCGGGAAGTTCCACGGGCTGATGCAGACCACCGGTCCCAACGGACGGTGGGCGTCGTTGCTGAAGTCATTGCGGGCCTGCACTGCGTAGTAGCGCAGAAAGTCCACGGCCTCGCGGACTTCGGCGATAGCATTGGCGAAGGTCTTGCCAGCTTCCCGGGCCAGCAGGCCCATCAGCGGCTGGATCTCACCTTCCATCAGGTCGGCGGCACGTTCCAGGATCGCGGCGCGCTCGGCCGGCGGGGTGGCCTGCCAGATCGGCGCGGCGCTCAGCGCGCATTGGACGGCATTGTCGACGTCTTCGACCGTGGCTTCCTGGACATAACCGACCAGATCGCGCTGATCCGAGGGATTCAACACCGCCGTCGCGGTTTCGTTGCTGGCGTCGCAGCCCAGCATCGGCGCGGCCTTCCAGTTGTTATGGGCGCTGGCCAGCAGTGCACAGGACAGCGAGGCCAAGCGATGCTCGTTGGCCATGTCGATACCCGCCGAGTTGGCGCGCTCGGGACCATACAGCTCGCGTGGCAAGGGAATGCGCGGGTGTGGCAAGCCGAAACCACCTTCCTGCAACGCCATCTGCTCGATGCTGCTGACCGGATCGGCCACCAGTTCCTGAATGGAGATGGACTGGTCAGCGATGCGGTTGACAAAGGAGGTGTTGGCTCCGTTCTCCAGCAGCCGACGAACCAGATAGGCCAGCAAGGTTTCGTGGGTGCCGACCGGGGCGTACACGCGACACGGACGGTTCAGCTTGCCTTCGGCGACCTTGCCCACCACTTGTTCGTAGAGCGGTTCGCCCATGCCGTGCAGGCATTGGAACTCGTACTGGCCGGGATAATAGTTCTGCCCGGCGATATGGTAGATGGCCGACAGGGTATGGGCGTTGTGAGTGGCGAACTGCGGGTAGATGACTTCCGGGACCGACAGCAGCTTTCGCGCGCAGGCGATGTAGGAAACGTCGGTGTACACCTTGCGGGTATACACCGGATAGCCTTCCAAGCCTTCGACCTGGGCGCGCTTGATCTCACTGTCCCAGTAAGCGCCTTTCACCAGGCGGATCATCAGGCGGTGACGACTGCGGCGAGCCAGGTCGATGACGTAGTCGATCACATACGGGCAGCGCTTCTGGTAGGCCTGGATCACGAAGCCTATGCCGTTCCAGCCGGTCAGTTGCGGTTCGAAGCACAGGCGTTCGAGCAAATCCAGCGACAGCTCCAGGCGGTCGGCTTCTTCGGCGTCGATGTTCAGGCCGATATCATATTGCTTGGCCAGCAGGGTCAGCGACAGCAGGCGCGGGTACAACTCGTCCATCACCCGCTCGTACTGAGCACGGCTGTAGCGTGGATGCAGCGCCGAAAGCTTGATGGAGATGCCCGGCCCTTCATAAATGCCACGACCGTGGGAGGCCTTGCCGATGGCGTGGATCGCCTGCTCGTAGGACGCCAGGTATTTCTGCGCATCGCGTTCGGTCAGGGCCGCTTCGCCGAGCATGTCGTAGGAATAGCGGAAACCCTTGGCTTCGAAACGGCTGGCGTTGGCCAGCGCCTCGGCGATGGTTTCGCCGGTGACGAACTGTTCGCCCATCAGGCGCATGGCCATGTCGACGCCCTTGCGGATCATCGGCTCGCCGCTTTTGCCGATGATCCGGCTCAGGGACGAGGTCAGGCCGGCTTCATTGTGGGTAGCGACCAGCTTGCCGGTCAGCAGCAGGCCCCAGGTGGCGGCGTTGACGAATAGCGACGGGCTGTTGCCCAGGTGCGGGTGCCAGTTGCCGGTGCTGATCTTGTCGCGAATCAGCGCGTCGCGGGTGCCTTTGTCGGGAATCCGCAGCAGCGCTTCGGCCAGGCACATCAATGCCACGCCCTCCTGAGACGACAGCGAAAACTCCTGTAACAAACCCTGGACGATACCGGCCCGACCACCGACGCTCTTCTGGTTGCGCAGCTTTTGCGCGATGTTCGAGGCCAGCTTATGGGTGGCCTCGGCCATGGCCACCGGCAGGCGCGCCTGTTCCAGCAGCATCGGCACCACTTCCGACTCGGGGCGCCGGTAAGCGGCAGTAATGGCCGAGCGCAGCACCGATTGCGGGAGGATGCTTTCGGCAAATTCGAGGAAGCACTGATGGGCATGGTCGGCCTGAAGCTCACCGGCGTCGTCGGTTTCACCCCGGACGGTGCCGCTGAGTTCGCTCAGGGTTGCACCGCTCTCGAGTTTTTCCAGGTAATTGAAAATGGCTTGCTTGATCAGCCAGTGGGGGGTGCGATCAATCGAGTGGGCTGCTGCCTTAAGGCGCTCGCGGGTCGGGTCGTCGAGTTTGACCCCAAGGGTGGTCGTAGCCATTTTCTTATCCTCATGGTTGCCACTGTTGCGCGGCATTAGCTGTCGGCAAGAGTAGCTTCGGGATAGTCAAGGTGCAACCGGGTGCAACCATTTTTTACGCGAAAAGAACCGCGGTTGATCGAAAGATTTTTTCCGGCACGTGGGTGCCGCTTCGATCTTAAGTTTTTCAATTATTAGTACTTTGTTTTTTGCTCCGAAAGGGAGCAAGAAACAATCGGAAAAGCCGGAAACGCCTAAGGGTGCAACTTAAACAGACGAAACAGGTTGCACCTTGTTTGTTTTGTTTAATAGCATGCATGGTCAAGGTGCAACCTCTTGCAAGCGGGGTCATCGGCTGATGGTTTTCCTGGGAAAATATCAGTCATAAATGCTCGACTCGTTCAACCGTCTGACAGCCAGTGGTCATTGTGTCGGTTGCGGGTCGCCGCTAAATAAAAACAATGCCAGGACTTTTGAATGAGTGTAAGCAACCCAACCCTGATCACCTTTGTGATCTACATCGCCGCAATGGTGTTGATCGGTCTGATGGCCTATCGCTCCACCAATAACCTTTCCGACTATATTCTCGGTGGCCGCAGCCTCGGCAGCGTGGTGACCGCGCTGTCGGCCGGTGCTTCCGACATGAGTGGCTGGCTGCTGATGGGCCTGCCAGGCGCCATCTACCTGTCCGGTCTGTCGGAAAGCTGGATTGCCATTGGCCTGATCGTCGGGGCCTACTTGAACTGGCTGTTCGTCGCCGGTCGTCTGCGAGTCCAGACCGAGCACAACGGTGATGCGCTGACCCTGCCGGATTACTTCTCCAGCCGTTTCGAGGACCGCAGTGGCTTGTTGCGAATCATCGCCGCCGTGGTGATCCTGGTGTTCTTCACCATCTACTGTGCCTCGGGCATCGTCGCCGGAGCGCGGCTGTTCGAAAGCACCTTTGACATGCCCTACGAAACGGCTTTGTGGGCCGGTGCGGCGGCGACCATCGCCTACACTTTCGTCGGCGGTTTCCTGGCGGTCAGTTGGACCGACACCGTGCAAGCCACACTGATGATCTTCGCGCTGATCCTGACGCCGATCATCGTGCTGCTGGCTACCGGCGGTGTCGACACCACCTTCCTGGCCATCGAAGCCAAGGATCCGAGCAACTTCGACATGCTCAAGGGCACCACCTTCGTCGGGATCATTTCGCTGATGGGCTGGGGCCTGGGCTACTTCGGCCAGCCGCATATCCTGGCGCGTTTCATGGCGGCGGATTCGGTCAAGTCGATTGCCAAGGCCCGGCGCATTTCCATGACCTGGATGATCCTGTGCCTGGGTGGCACCGTGGCAGTGGGCTTCTTCGGTATCGCCTATTTCTCGGCGCATCCCGATGTGGCCGGTCCTGTCAGCGAAAATCCCGAGCGGGTATTTATCGAGCTGGCGAAAATCCTCTTCAATCCGTGGATTGCCGGCGTACTGCTGTCGGCGATCCTGGCGGCGGTGATGAGTACCCTGAGCTGCCAGTTGCTGGTGTGTTCCAGTGCCCTGACCGAAGACTTCTACAAGGCCTTCCTGCGTAAATCCGCCTCCCAGCTTGAGCTGGTCTGGGTTGGCCGGGCGATGGTGCTGCTGGTGGCGGTAATTGCCATCGTCTTGGCGGCGAATCCGGAAAACCGCGTACTGGGGCTGGTGAGCTACGCTTGGGCCGGCTTTGGCGCGGCATTCGGTCCGGTGGTACTGATTTCGGTGATCTGGAAGGACATGACCCGCAATGGCGCATTGGCCGGGATTCTGGTTGGCGCGATCACGGTGATTGTCTGGAAACACTTCAACCTGCTGGGGTTGTACGAAATCATCCCAGGTTTCCTGTTCGCCAGCCTTGCGATCTATATCGTCAGCAAGTTGGGCAAGCCTTCGGCGCTGATGCTGCGGCGTTTCGACGCAGCAGAGAAGCAGTTCCGCCAGGACCGCTGATGGCGTGGGGTTGAGACCCTGAACACAGCGTGATCGAAAAACGGCTCGTCTCTTTATGGGGATGGGCCGTTTTTTTTGGAAGGGCGAAAAATGCAGCCACCACGACTCAGTTCCTCCAATAGTGCAGTGGCAATAGCGCCATGCCGGAAAGCAACAGTGAAATATGGGGGCCTATAACGGCCCTCTTCAAACCTTCGGGAAACTGATGCACTTGCTCTAGATCGATAACGCTGCATCGAGGGTGCAACAGGGGACGTGAGAGAATGGCGACTACTACAGAGACTCTCCTTGTTCGCCCTATAAACTCTTCTCCCCAGCCGACTTTCGAGTCCATGACCAAGGAGCATTTATCCAATAGTTTCTCCATTCGCTACAGCTTCCAATAGGCAAGAGTCGTCAGGATCAATATATTAATGATCAGCCAGAGCATGACACCGGCAGATAGCCAGAATGAGAGTGGGAGGGTCATGGAGTTGTTCATTTGTATAATGGCTCGCCGGGTTACGAGTCAGCTTTTCCAATACGGAGATAGCAATATCATTATGCAGCAGAGCACTATTGAAATATGGACGCCTACGACCAGTCTCTTAAGGCCTTTGGGGAATTGACGTATTTGCTCTAGATCGATAACAGTGCATCGAGGGTGCAGTAGAGGGCGTGAGAGAGCGGCTGCTACCATGCTGACTCTTCTTGTTCGACCCATGAACCCCTTGCCCCAGCCGATTTTCGAATCAATGATCAATGAGCATTTGTCCAATAGCTTTTCCATTCGATCCAGCTTCCAATGGGCAAGAGCCGCCACGACCAGCAGGTTAACGATAATCCAGAGCATGACAGCACAATCTATGCAGAATGAGGGGGGGAGAGTCATGGGGCTGTCCATTGATATAGTTTCTCACCCGTCCTTTCACCGGCTCCTCCAACCAAGCCGCCGAACATTGCTCCCCCGGCTACTCCACTGACAACAAGACAACTCAAAGCTCCTGGGCCTGTGGTAATGCCTAGGATCGTAACGCATACCCAAACACTGGCAGGGCCAGCAATCAAGCCTCCCGCGACGTTGCCGGCCAGCTTGCCGCTTTCGACGAATTTGGCCTCTCGGCACTGTTCTTCTCGCCCGCTGGAACAGGCTTCTCTTATTTCCAGTGCGGTAGCCGTGGTGTCCAAGGCGATTCCGATAGGCGTTCCTTTTTTAAGATGGTTGGCGGTCCTGGATATACTGTCTAATGTCGAGGCATAACTTTTGATCTCGCCACTCTGGACGTAGCTCCGGGTGGAAATACCCAACATTTTCTTGATCGATCCTCTATTGCGCAGCCCTGTGCCGTAGCGGGCGAATCCTTCCAATTGGGCATCCAGCTTGGCGAATAACAGCCTTCTTTGCGCGAGGAATTCATCCCTGCCGCCACTTCTGCTGAGGGAGTGTTTATGCAGCGCTTCGATTTCTTGCAGTGTGCTGCTCACCGCTGTCAAGTGTTTGTTCCAGGCATTGCTTGCGCTGCCGAGGCCCAGGGCGGCGTTGCCCAGTAGCATCTGCAAGAGATCATAGTTTTCCAGGATAAAGCCGTCCGAGCGTGCCAAATTGCTTGCCAGAGCGTGCCTGACCCTCCAGCCGGCCTCCATCAGGCGGGCCTCTTCGGCGGTACAGGACATTGTTGAGTCGTCGCCGACGATAACAATCTGACCTGGCAGAACCATCATATTGTGAATATGGGCGTTCAGGGTGTCGAATTTCGTGGCGGCGTTTCTACCCAGTGACAACGATGATTTCAACATCGAGTAGCCTTGTATGCGCTCGTTGATAAAGGCGTAGGGTTGGGTCATGGCAGTTTCGTTCCGGGGTAAGTTGAACTTCCGTGCTTATTGGCACGCGAAGCCAACTTGATATCCCGTGACCGTTGTGTTGCCTATCAGCAGGTTCCTATCAAGTTGTGTGAAAAATCCAAAAGTTTGATATGAAAAAAGTTGTAGGAGGTTGTTGCCTACATGAGATGGCTATCGAGCCTGCTCGGCGTCCGCTTGATTCACGAAGATCAGTACGCCAAGGATCGCCATGTAAAACCTGAAAGCAGATTCCTGGCCATTCCAGATCGGCGATTGCCACATCAGGAACCATTCCCCGCCTACCACCATGAAGCCGAAGAACCAGACCAGGAAACCCAGGGTTGCGCCGCCAACGACCCACTTCTTTGCCTGGGCGAAGGTGGCGGCATCGGCCTTGCGCGCTCGCCACAGTGACAGTGCGCCCAGGGCCAGCAGCACGGCGGTCAGACCTTCGCCGAAGATGATCAGCCAGTAGGCGGCATGCCACAGCACCGGTGTGGTGATCGCACGGTACATCGCGGCATTGTTCGCGAAGGTGGTGTCCATGCTCAGTACATGGCTGACAAAGGCGAAGTTGGAGCCGTAATCGGTGATGTTGTTGAAGGTGACCATAAAGGCGAAGGCGGCAAGGGTGAGGCTCAGGATAATCTTGGCGTAGCGGACGGTCATTGTTTTCAGGTCCTTCATGGGTGGGGAAACGACGTTATCACGGCAGATAGCGGGAAGTATGTCAGCGCCCAGCCCTGCCGTTTGTACGTTGCGACCTGACGGCGGCTGGACCACAGGGTAAACTTCGCCTCCTTCGCAGGAGTCGCCATGAACTACCGTCACGCCTTTCACGCCGGCAATCACGCCGATGTCTTGAAACACCTGGTCCTGACCCGCCTGATCGCGCTGATGGCGCGCAAGGAGCAGCCGTTCGCCTACCTCGACAGCCATGCCGGTATCGGCCTGTATGACCTCAAGGGCGACCAGGCCAGCCGCACCGGCGAATACCTTGAGGGGATCGGTCGCTTGTGGGGCGAACAGGATCTGCCGGCGGTAACTGCCGACTATCTGCGCGTGCTGCACGAGATGAACCCGGATGGCCAATTGCGTTATTACCCTGGTTCGCCAGAACTGGCGAGGCGCTTGAGCCGTGCCCAGGACCGTGTGTTGCTCAATGAAAAACACCCGGAAGACGGCAAGCTGCTCAAGGACAACATGAAGGGTGATCGAAGAGTGGCGGTGCACCTGGGCGAAGGCTGGCATGTCGCACGGGCGCTGTTGCCGGTCGCGCAGAAGCGTGCGGTGCTGCTGATCGATCCACCGTTCGAACAGCTCGACGAGATGCAGCGCTGTGCCGCGTCGTTGAAGGAGGCCATTAGTCGCATGCGCCAGACGGTGGCGGTGATCTGGTATCCGATCAAGGATCAACGTGCCCTGAAGCGTTTCTACCAGGACTTGGCCGGCACCGGCGCGCCGAAGTTGCTGCGCGTGGAGTTGCTGGTGCACCCTTTGGATACGCCGGCGAGCCTGAACGGCTCGGGCCTGGCGATTGCCAATCCGCCGTGGGGCCTGGAAGAAGAGTTGCGCCAATTGCTGCCGTGGCTGGCGCAAAAACTGGGGCAGACCCAGGGTGACTGGCGGATGGACTGGTTGATTACCGAGTAACTGTTGGGGCGCTCAGAGCCTGGCGCCCGCTCGCGACCCTTGCCAGCAGGGCTTCAGATTGGGCAGGTCACTCCCGTGCCACGGATGCCACAATAACCTTCGGGATTTTTCGCCAGGTATTGTTGGTGATAAGCCTCGGCGTAGAAGAAGGTCGGCGCCTCCTCGATTGCTGTAGTAATGGTGCCGAGGCCGGCCTTGGTCAATTCGGCCTGGTAGACTTGTGCGCTGTTCTTCGCGGCTTCCAATTGGGCCGGCTTGGTGGCATAGATCACCGAGCGGTACTGGGTGCCGATATCGTTGCCCTGGCGCATGCCCTGGGTGGGATCGTGCAGTTCCCAGAACAGTGCCAGTAGCTCTTCATAGCTGACTTTTTCCGGTTCATACACCACCAGCACCACTTCACTATGGCCGGTCAGGCCCGAGCAGACTTCTTCGTAGGTGGGGTTGGGCGTAAAGCCGCCAGCGTAGCCCGCTGCGGTGCTGTACACCCCTTTATATTGCCAGAAGCGTCGTTCCGCGCCCCAGAAGCAACCCAGGCCGAAGATCGCGAATTCGACATTGCCAGGAAACGGACCCAGCAGCGGGTGGTCATTGACGAAATGTTTGTCCGGTACCGCGATCGGGGTTTCGCGGCCAGGTAGAGCTTGTTCTTTGGTAGGGAGCACGTTTTTGTTCACCAGAATTTCCGAGCGCAAGGCCATATCGCAGTCCTCTCAGTCAGGTTGGGATAAGCTGTAGTGTTGTAGTAGACCGCCAGTGTGCCCGAGTGTTACAGCGCTGTCAGGCTAAAGGACCGCGCGGATAACGTCTGAGCTGGCGGACCAGTTCGATTCCGGGGATCGGCCGGTCGAATAGATAGCCCTGGCCGACGTCGCAACGGTGGCGACGTAGGAACGCCAGTTGCGCGGAGGTCTCGATGCCTTCGGCCACCACTTTGAGCTTGAGGTTGTGGGCCATGGCAATCACGGCGGAGGTGATTTCCATGTCATCCTGGTTATCCGGGATTTCATGGATGAAACTGCGGTCGATCTTGATGATATCGATCGGGAATTTCTTCAGATAGCTCAGGGACGAGTAGCCAGTGCCGAAATCATCCATGGCCAGGGTCAGGCCGAGTTTCTTCAATTGGTCGAGCTGCCGGTGGGTGTCTTCGGTAGCTTCCAGCAGCAGGCCTTCGGTCAGTTCGAGCTCCAGCAGCGACGGTGGCAGTTGCTCTTCCTTGAGGATACTGGCGATGGACGCCACCAAGTCGGGATCGGAGAACTGCTTGGGCGACAGGTTGATCGCCACCTGCAGGTTGCCCAGGCCACGAGCGGTCAGTTTCTTGCTCATGCGACAGGCTTGGCGGGCGATCCATTTGCCGATCGGAATAATCAGGCCGGTTTCTTCGGCCACGCTGATGAACTGGTCCGGGCGAATCATGCCCTTTTCCGGATGATTCCAACGCAACAGCGCTTCCATTCCCAGCAGGCGCCCGCTGCGCAGGCACAACTTGGGTTGGTAAAACACGTCCAATTCGTTCTGGGTCAGAGCGCGGCGCAGGTTGTTCTCGACGAACAACTTGTAGCTGGCTTCGGCGTTCAGCGCTTCGGTAAAAACCTGGACTTGATGCTTGCCGTTGGCCTTGGCCTTGTGCAGCGCCAGGCCGGCGTTGCGCATCAGCGTCTGTGGGTCGCGTCCGTGCAGCGGTGCGCTGGCCAGGCCGACAGAGCCGGTGACGCTGATCAACTGGTTATCGACGAACATCGGCTTGTCGAGGGTGGTGAGCAATTGGTTGGCGATCTGTTGACCGGTCTCCAGGTCGGTGTCGTCCAGCAGCACCGCGAATTCGTTGCTGGCAAAGCGTGCCAGGCTGCCGCTCGGACTCAGGCTGTTGCGCAGGCGTCGGGCCAGGCTGATCAGCAGCTTGTCACCGGTCTGGTGGCCGAGGCTGTCGTTGATCCGCTTGAAGTTGTCGATATCCACCAGAAGCAGGCTGATGGGCGAGTCGCTGTCCCGGGCGAAGCGCTCGTCGAGGTTGCGGATAAACGCCGGGCGGTTGCCTAGATTGGTCAGGTTGTCGGTATAAGCCAGGCGTTCGATGCGCTGCTGTGCGAGCTTGGTCTGGGTGATGTCTTCGTAGATGCCGATGTAGTGGGTCAGCTCGCGGTTGTCACCGTAGACCTTGGAAATCGACAGTTGGCCCCAGTAGGGTTCGAGGTTCTTGCGCCGGCTCTTGAACTCGCCCTGCCAGCTGTTGCTCTTGGCCAGACTCGACGCTGCGTCAAACAGCAGTTCGCTGAGGTTTTCCAGGGCCGGCAGCTCAGAGAGTTTCTGGCCGTGGACTTCCTCGGTACTGTATTGGGTGATGGCGGTAAAACTCGGGTTGACGTACTCCACCACACCGTCGCAATTGACCAGCAGAAAAGCATTGGCGCTTTGCTCGACCGCGCGCTGGAACAGGTGCAGGGCGCTGGTGGCGGTACGCCGGTTGTGATTGTTGATGACTTGGGCGAACTGGTCCGCCAGCTCTCCGGCAAAAGCGATTTCATCCGATTGCCAGGCACGGGTCTGACCGGTCTGTTCCAGGCACAGCACGCCGACCACCTGGCCGTCGATACGGATGCTGGCGTCGAGCATGGCGTTGATATCTTGGGGTCGCAGGCTTTCGGCCATCTTGCGTGTGCGTGGGTCGCGAATGGCGTTATGGGCGTCGATGGCGCGGCTGGTATGCAGGGCTTCCAGGTAGTCGGGGAAGTGACTCGCATCGATCACTTGCGGTACCACGTATTCCTGGCTGGCGCGATGATAGGCGGAGATCGGCACCAGGCGCTGGTCTTCGAGATACCAGATACTCGCACTGTCGATTGCGTAGATATCGCAGGCACTGCGGGTGATCAGCTCAGCGGCTTCGCGCAGCGAGTTGTTCAGGCTGTAGCGCTGGCGGGCCAGGCGCAGGATCAGGTCTTGCTGGGCGCGCACCCGGTCCAGGTGTTGCAGTTGTTCCTGCTGGGCGCGCTGGTTCAATTGGAGGGCGATCTGCAAGCGACTGTTTTGGGTTTCCAGGTCGGCCACGGGCAATCCCGGCTCCTGGTCGAGCAATCCCTCGACCACTAGCAGGTAGCCACGCAACAGATGGCGATTGTGTTGTTTGTAGGCTTCGCCCAGTTCCAACAAGGTCAGCGGACCCAGTGTGGTATGCAACGTATAGCGGATCAGGTAATGCGGGTTTTCCACCAGTTGCGCCTGGATGGCCTCATGCAGGCGATAGCGAGCGTCGGGCTCCATCAGGCTGGCGTAGGGCGAGCCGACCAAGGCACAAAGTTCGATGGCCGGCTGGCCGAACTGGCGTTCGCAATTGGGGTCGAGAAACAACAGCGCCCAGCTGACTTCATTCAGCCGTTCGAAACGCAGCATACCGAGCCGCGAGGGCACCGGTAATTGCGTCACGACCTCGGTCGCCAATCTATTGGCGACATCGGGTTGGCTTTTCATTGAGAGCTCGCTTCAAGAGTACTGATCACGCGGGTAATGACCCTTTTTCTGGCGCGTTAGGCAAGGTTGCATTAAGCGCGTCGGGCTGACAAGCAGAACAGTGGCTCCGTGCCTTCAATGTATCGGCGAGGGGGGAGATTAGTTCAGCGGAGCGCGATGGCGGCGGGTGGTTTTCGCTGTGGGCCAGTGGTTGTAGGAGGGTTCTGGTTTTTTCAGGTGTCGTCCAAGTCGGCAGTGCTCGAAAGCACAATCGTTCCTTCCTCTTTTCGCTCAGGAGCAACGGATGTCCGGCATGGCGCATCAACCCGTGTCATATCGCCCGCACTGCCAAGGGCATCTGGAGCGAAGGCTCAAACCAGCACGATGTGGGGAAAAAAGCCCCGCCAGTCCAGACTGTGTGAAAACACACTAATGGTGGTTCCAGCAAACGCCCCGACTTGTTCGGGGCGTTTGCTTTTGTGCTCACAGCAGACGAAAAAAGGC
>NZ_FOAR01000034.1 GCF_900109755.1 Pseudomonas agarici
CATTACTCACCCGTCCGCCGCTGAATCCGGGAGCAAGCTCCCTTCATCCGCTCGACTTGCATGTGTTAGGCCTGCCGCCAGCGTTCAATCTGAGCCATGATCAAACTCTTCAGTTCAAACATCTTTGGGTTTTGAGAAAACCCTAAACTTGGCTCAGCAATCGTTGGTTACATCTTTGATTTCTCGCGGAGTAACTTGTGATGCTGATAATCTAGTGACTATTCAGTCTGACTCCACAAGCACCCACACGAATTGCTTGATTCAGTTGTTAAAGAGCGGTGGGTTGAGCTGTTCGCTGAACCGAGGCGCGCATTCTACAGCAGCGCCAGTTGCTGTCAAGTGATTATTTGAGAAGTTTTCAAGGCTTTTCGTTCAAAAAACGCTTCAACTTCAACCACTTGCGCTGTCGATCTCTCATCAGCGGGAGGCGAATTCTACAGCGTTACACGCTGCTGTCAACACCTCTTTTACAGCGCTTCCGGGCTTCGATGAACTGAAGACCGCACCGATCTAAATCTACTTAACTCACTGAATAAAAAGGAGTTTTTCGTTTAGACCGCGTCGGAAGTGGGGCGAATTATAGGCCCATGGAAGCTACCGTCAACCCTTATTTTCATCTTTCTGTCATAAGAACGGCAGCGCCTGCAAGCCGACGCCTACGAGGATCGCGTTGCCGCAACGGGAGGCCTCTTTGCCACAAGGCGCGGAATTCGCCGCGCCAACGCAGGGATGCGCAATGCCAATAGCAGCGCACCGATAACGGCATACATCGTCCATTCCTTCAAATCAGCCCGCACGATCCACAACATATGCAGCAAGCCCAATCCGAGAATCACATAGGCCAGACGATGCAATTTCTTCCAGCGCGCGCCCAGGCGACGCTGACTGTAGCGGTTCGACGTCACGGAAAGCGCCAGCAGGCCAAGAAAGCCCAAGGCCCCCACAATAATATAGGGCCGCTTGCGCAACTCGACACCCAACTGTGACCAATCCAACCCGAGGACAAACATCAGGTATGCCGACAGATGCAGCACCACGTAAGCGAAACACCACAACCCTATTTGGCGCCGTACCACAATCCAGCCCGGCCAGCCGCTCAACTTCTGCAACGGTGTCATCCCCAGGGTGATCATTAGCAGAATCAGCGTCCCCAAGCCCAATCGGTCAACCAGTACCTTTCCGGGATCGGGCCCCAGGGTAAGTGTCCACGCCTGATACAGCCAGAGCAATGGCCAGATCGCCGCCCCGATAAAGAAGCCTATACGCAAGAATGGATATCGCATTAGTAGTTCTTCCTCAGGTCCAGACCGGTATACAAAGAAGCGACCTCATCCGAGTAGCCGTTGAACATCTGCGTCTCGCGCACATTGGGACTGAACAGACCACTGGGCAGCCGGCGCTCCCGGGCCTGGGTCCAGCGTGGGTGATCGACCGTCGGGTTGACGTTGGCATAAAAGCCATACTCATCCGAAGCGATGCGCTGCCAGGTGGTTTGCGGCTGCTCCGCCACCAGACTGATGCGCACGATGGACTTGACGCTCTTGAAGCCATACTTCCACGGCACAACAAGACGCAACGGCGCACCGTTCTGATTCGGTAGCTCCCGACCATACATACCCACGGCAAGGATCGCCAACGGATTCATCGCTTCATCCAGGCGCAAGCCTTCGACATAGGGCCAGTCGATCAAGGCAAAACTGGAGCGCTGCCCTGGCATGCTCTTGGGATCCTGCAGCGTTTCAAAGCGAATGTACTTGGCCTTGGAGGTGGGCTCGACCTGCTTGAGCAGCGCGGAGATTGGAAAACCGATCCATGGGATCACCATCGACCAGGCTTCGACGCAGCGTAAGCGATAGATCCGTTCTTCCAGTTGATAAGGTTTCATGAAGTCTTCGAGTGCATAACGCCCGGGCTTGCCGACCTCACCATCGATCACCACTGACCAGGGTTCGGTTTTCAGCGATCCGGCGTTCCGCGCCGGATCGCCCTTTTCGGTACCGAACTCATAGAAATTGTTGTAGTGCGTGGCATCCTTGTAGGGCGTGATTGCTTCATCCTTGACCGTCACGGCGCCCCAGCGGGTATCTGCCAGCTTACCGGCAAACCAGGACGGTGCATTGCCCACTTCCGCATCGGCGTAACGCGCTACCTCGGCCGCACTGGCCCAACGCGGTAGACTGCCAAGCGCCAGCCCGGCAAGCGAACTACCCAGCACGGCGCGACGAGAAAGATAGAGGGACTCGGGGGTGACTTCCGATTCCTTGGAGTCGGAAGTCCTGGAAAGCTTGATCAGCATGGCAACTCCGCAGTATTGGGCGAGTGATGCACCAATAGACTACGGAGTGTAAGGGAAATTACATCACTCGACGCTTTTATGACGACGCAGGCGTAGCAGGTACTGAACAGGACCGGAAGCCGCATAGGCGAGGAAAATCAGTAACAGGATCCGCGGTGGATCGCTGAATACCACAGCGAACACCAGCACCACCGCCAGGATTGCGACAAACGGCACACGCCCCTTGAGATCCAGTTCCTTGAAGCTGTTGTACTTGATGTTGCTGACCATCAACATCCCGGCAGCCGCCACCAGTAAGGCCACTAGGAACGACATCTTCGAACCCTGGATACCGTAGTCGCTGAAGGCCCAGACTGTACCCGCCACCACACCGGCCGCGGCGGGGCTGGCCAGACCAATGAAGTAACGCTTGTCCGCAGTGCCGACCTGAGTATTGAAGCGCGCCAGGCGCAAGGCCGCACCGGCCACATAGATAAAGGCCACCATCCAACCGACCTTGCCCATATCGCCCAGTGCCCAACCGAAGGCCAGCAACGCTGGCGCCACACCGAACGCGACCATGTCGGACAGTGAGTCATACTCGGCACCGAAGGCGCTCTGGGTATTGGTCATTCTCGCCACGCGCCCATCCAGCCCATCGAGGACCATAGCGACGAAGATCGCGATCGCGGAAAACGCGAAATACTTGCTCGCGCCAACAGGATCCCCCGCACTGGCGGCACTTTGCGCACTCATCGCACTGATGATCGCGTAGAAACCAGCGAACAGGTTCGCGGTAGTGAATAGATTCGGCAGCAGATAGATACCACGATGCCGGACTTTACGGCCTTCGGCGTCATGTCCTTCTTCGACATGCTCATCGATCGGCAATAGGCTTTCGGCGTCGGGAGCCTGGCTCGGCTCTTCGGGACGTTCGCTCATGGACAATACCTTGCAACGGTGAAAAAATTCGACAGAGGTTCGCGACCGAGATCGGCCGCAAAACGATTCAACTTTATACCAGAAGCGGCCGCCTAAACGAAAAAACGCGGCCGAAGCCGCGTTTCTCCAGACAGGCCTTGAACTTAGTTCTTGGCTTTGTCGACGATCTTGTTCGCCCCGATCCACGACATCATCGAGCGCAGTTGCTCACCGATGATCTCGATGCCGTGAGCGGCGTTGTTACGACGCTTGGCGGTCATCGATGGGTAGCCGGTAGCACCTTCGCTGATGAACATCTTCGCATATTCACCGTCCTGGATGCGCTTCAGAGCGTTGCGCATGGCCTGGCGGGATTCGGCGTTGATGACTTCAGGGCCGGTCACGTACTCGCCATATTCGGCATTGTTGGAGATCGAGTAGTTCATGTTGGCAATACCGCCTTCGTACATGAGGTCAACGATCAGCTTCAGTTCGTGCAGGCATTCGAAATAGGCCATTTCTGGCGCGTAGCCCGCTTCAACCAGGGTTTCGAAACCGGCCTTGACCAGTTCGACGGTACCGCCGCACAGAACGGCTTGCTCGCCGAACAGGTCGGTTTCGGTCTCGTCCTTGAAGGTGGTTTCGATGATGCCGGTACGGCCACCACCCACGCCAGCGGCATAGGACAGCGCAACGTTCTTGGCGTTGCCCGAAGCGTCCTGGTAGATCGCGATCAGGTCAGGGATACCGCCGCCCTTGACGAATTCGGAACGCACGGTGTGGCCCGGAGCTTTCGGCGCGATCATGATCACGTCGAGGTCGGCGCGCGGCACTACCTGGTTGTAGTGAATGGCGAAGCCATGGGAGAAGGCCAAGGTGGCGCCTTTCTTGATGTTCGGCTCGATTTCGTTCTTGTACAGCGTCGACTGGAACTCATCCGGGGTCAGGATCATCACCAGGTCGGCAGCAGCAACAGCGGAAGCAACGTCAGTCACTTTCAGGCCGTGGGCTTCTGCTTTGGCAACAGTGGCCGACCCTTTACGCAGGCCGACGGTAACATCGACGCCGGAATCCTTCAGGTTGCAAGCTTGCGCGTGGCCCTGGGAGCCGTAACCGATAATGGCGACTTTCTTGCCCTGGATGATCGACAGGTCACAGTCTTTATCGTAGAAAACCTTCATGAAATACCCCTTTATATCCAGGCCATACGGCCATTCGCTAAATTAAGTTAGATGCTCAGTACTTTGTCGCCACGGGCAATCCCGGTGACGCCGCTGCGCACGGTTTCCAGAATCGCCGCCGTGCCGATCGACTGGATGAAGCTGTCCAGCTTGTCGCTTGTACCGGTTAATTGCACGGTATAAACGCTGGCGCTGACATCAACGATCTGCCCGCGGTAAATATCGGTAGTGCGTTTTATCTCGGCGCGCTGGGCGCCGGTGGCCTTGATCTTGACCAGCATCAGCTCACGCTCGATATGAGCGCTTTCCGACAGGTCGACCAGCTTGACCACTTCGATCAGCTTGTTCAGGTTCTTGGTGATCTGCTCGATGACCTCATCATGCCCCACGGTGGTCAGCGTCAGACGCGACAAGGTCGGGTCCTCGGTCGGGGCCACGGTCAGGCTTTCGATGTTGTAGTTGCGTTGCGAAAACAGGCCAACCACCCGAGACAGAGCGCCAGGTTCGTTTTCCAGAAGCAGGGAAATGATATGCCGCATGTTAGGTACGCTCCGTCTTGCTCAGCCACATATCGCGCATGGAGCCATCTTTGATCTGCATCGGATAGACGTGCTCGCTGGTATCGACCTGGATATCGAGGAACACCAGGCGATCCTTCATGGCGAACGCTTCTTCCATCTTCGGCTTCAAGTCTTTGAGCTGCGTAATACGGATACCGACGTGACCATAGGCTTCGACCAGTTTGACGAAGTCAGGCAGTGATTCCATGTACGAGTGCGAATGGCGACTGCCATAGCTCATGTCCTGCCATTGGCGAACCATGCCAAGAACGCCGTTGTTCAGGTTGACGATCTTCACCGGCAGGCCGTACTGCAAGCAGGTCGACAGTTCCTGGATGTTCATTTGGATACTGCCTTCGCCGGTAACGCAGGCGACATCCACATCCGGGAAACTCAATTTCACGCCCATGGCCGCTGGGAAACCGAAACCCATGGTGCCCAGGCCACCGGAGTTGATCCAGCGATTGGGTTTGTTGAACTTGTAGTACTGGGCCGCGAACATCTGGTGCTGGCCCACGTCGGAGGTCACGAAGGCATCGCCTTGGGTCACTTCGCACAGGGTTTCGATCACCGTCTGCGGCTTGATGACGCTGCCATCGCCCTTGTCATAAGGGAACAGACCGCGATCACCGCGCCATTCGTCGATCTGCTTCCACCAGTTGGCCACCGACTCCTGGTTCGGCGTCTCGCCGATTTCCTTGAGGGCCGCGACCATGTCGATCAGCACGCTCTCCACCGGCCCAACGATAGGCACGTCTGCCTTGATGGTCTTGGAGATCGATGCCGGGTCGATGTCGATATGAATAATCTTGGCGTTCGGACAGAACTTCGGAGCACCGTTGATGACACGGTCGTCGAAGCGCGCACCGACGGCCAGGATCACATCGGCATGGTGCATGGTCAGGTTGGCGGTGTAGCTGCCGTGCATGCCGAGCATGCCGACGAACTGACGGTCGGTGCCAGGGTACGCCCCGAGCCCCATCAGGGTGTTGGTCACCGGCAGGTTGAGCAGTTTGGCCAGTTCGGTCAAGGGTGCCGAAGCACCTCCCAGGACCACGCCGCCGCCCGAGTAGAGGACAGGACGCTTGGCGGCCAGGAGCATCTCGGCTGCCTTGCGGATCTGACCGGAGTGACCACGTACTGCCGGGCTGTAGGAACGCAGCTTGGCTTTTTTCGGAAAGATATATTCGAACTTCTCGGCCGGGTTGGTCATGTCTTTCGGGATATCGACAACGACAGGACCAGGGCGGCCGGACTGCGCCAGGTAGAACGCCTTCTTCATGACTTCCGGGATTTCCGACGCGTGCTTGACCATGAAGCTGTGCTTCACGATCGGCCGGGAGATACCGATCATGTCGGTTTCCTGGAATGCATCGGTACCGACCAGGGTGCTCGGCACCTGACCGGAGATGATCACCATCGGAATGGAGTCCATGTAGGCCGTGGCGATACCAGTGATGGCGTTGGTTGCGCCAGGACCGGAAGTCACCAGTACCACACCGGCTTTACCGGTGGCACGAGCATAGCCATCAGCCATATGGGTCGCAGCCTGCTCGTGACGAACCAGGATATGGGTCACTTCCGGTTCTTTGAACAGGGCATCGTAGACATGAAGAAGAGCACCACCCGGGTACCCATAGATATATTTGACGCCCTCGTCACGCAAAAAGCGGACGAGCATCTCACCGCCAGATAAAAGCTCCACGTTGTTCACCTCTAAAACGCCAGAATACCGTCTACAAACGCTGGAGACGGGTCTTAATAGGTTTACTTCTCGACAGAGCATGAGCGACGGTGGTCGCCGACTACGTCAGCACTGACTGAGCAAGTATTGGGAGTACCCCAAGTGTTGCGGGGGTTCCCACCCAGCGCGAGGTAACGCGTTGCGGGTGTAACAGGTCGGCGCGGATGTGCGCCTCATGATCTGCCGAATGGGCCTGCTTCTGGCAGTCCCTCTACAGCGGACTTTGGATTGTTCTGATTCGCCTCGCCCAAGTCAAGTCATCTGTGCGCTTTCTTCGAACTAAGCGCATGAGAAAGTAGAAGAAAACCTTGCTCGAAGGAATATGCTAGGTTGCCGGTTAAATCGTCTGACAAGGAAACCTGATGCGTACAAGCATTCTCATAGGCAGCCTGCTGCTTGCCTTGAGTCCCCTGTGCCAGGCCGCCTCGATCTACAAATGGGTCGACGCCCAGGGGGTCACCCATTTCGACGCCCAACCACCACCGGGACAACCGGTCAGCGTGGTCACCCCGACAATCGCCCCCCCAGCGCCGCCCAGGTCGCAGGTTCCGGCCAGCAGCCCAGTGGGCGATCAGCGAGCCGTGGATGCCAAGGTCAAGAAACGTCTGGCCGAGCGAGATGCCATGCTCAAGGTGTTCTGCGACAAGGCGCGGACCAATCTGGCGCGATTGCAGAACGATCCGCGGGTACGAGAGGAAGTCAATGGAGAACCGCGGCGCCTGACCGAAGAAGAACGCCAGACCCGATTGATTGAAACGCGCAAGGCGATTGAAGAGAACTGTTCTTGAATCTTGTGGCGAAGGCGCTTGCAGGAGCGCCGCTTCGCTCCGTCGACCGCGGAGCAGTCAAGCTAAAGCTGAATGGGGGCCGTCACCCGATTAGATAGCGCAATAGGTACAGACGACCGCAAAAAATACCCGGTTGGCGTCGTCGCGCTGCTGACAGATCAGCGATGATGGAACTTTATTAAATTTTTCACCACTCAGCATCTATTTTATTCACAAAAACCCCGTTGGCTTTTATGAAGATAAACCCAACACCTGAAACTTATCCCCCTCGACACCATGAACAATCAAACTTAAACAGGTAGCCTACTCCATGTTTTAAAACCATCCGACCCTCATCAAAAACAGAAACACCCTGTCAATCAACTGTTTTTTGTTATAGCATGACCCTAACCAACGACGATAAAGATTCAATAACTCAAGGAAACGCATCTTTGAGGAACTATTTATGCGAACCTTATTATTTCGGAGGACAACATGAATATACAGACTTAACCAAAACAGCCATTGCCGAAAGCGTCACGATCTTAGCATTGGGACCTTATACCACTGAATGCCGATACTTGAAATCTGCATACAAAATTACCTCCAGCAAAACATCCGACATTGTGCTCAGTGCGGAATTCTCCATCCCAAAGTCCTTCTATATTGAATCAACCGGTCATTTCAATGCTGTCGAAGCCAATATCTGCCTGAACCAGATGTCTTATCTTCTGTTTGCAGATTTTGTATCGACACCCAATGCGCACCCCTTCTGGACCACTCTTGGGAGCTTTGACCTAGACACTTTTAAAGAAAAGCAATTGGCGAAAATTTTTATCGTTTCGCTTTCTTCACGCTTTCGCCAGGCCCTGGATGCCCGCGACTTTCGCGGAAGTTTGCGCTGGAAAAGCGTCTCAAAAAAAATGGGCCTGATTCTCTGCAAAGCGGAGTTCGGCTTTGGTGAGCATAACAATAGTGCTTATGGTGAAGTCATGTTTGCGATTCCGTTTCACTGATTCACCTCTTCTATCAAGGACGTTGCAATGACCCTCTCTACTCTTCGCTTTGGTAATTTGACTGCCGAGCGATTGTCTTATCAACACCCATTCCTCCTGGTCCATGCACCCGCCAATGTACCGGCAGACGAATGGGCGCGCGAACATCGTACCGCCTTGCGCGAGGCTCTACTGAAGCACGGCGCTATCCAAATTCGCGGCCTGGAGCTGAACAGGCGGCAGTTTGGCGCCGTGGGCCGCGTGTTGGAACCGGATGCCATCGACTACACCGGCGGTATTGGCCCCAGACATCTGGTTGAGGAAGATGTGTTCACATCGACAGACTTGCCACCCGCAGTCGGTCTGGCTTCCCATAATGAAATGTCCTATTCATCCACATGGCCGATGCGGGTGATGTTCTTCTGCGAAAAAGCCCCTAGTGAGGGAGGAGCGACAACCGTTTGTGATGCCCGCCGAATACTTGAATGCTTGCCTGATGAAGTTCGTGATGAATTAAATACACGAGGCATTCGATACGTGAGAAACTATTCAGCACGCGTACCTTATAAATCCATCCAAGAAACATTTGGCACAACCGATCGTCAGGTTATCGACGCGTTTTGTGAGAAAAATAATATTCAAACTCAATGGAAAAACGACACCACTCTTCAGCTTAGGCAGTTGGGGCCTGCGGTACGTCAACACCCCGAGACCGGTGAGTCTGTCTTCTTCAACACTTTGGTACTGTGGCACCCGGCCTATTGGCTGGATATCATGCGCCGTGTTTACCCTAACGCGCCGGAACCGCAACGGCCTGGCGACCTGTGGCAAGATGCTCAGTTCGCCGATGGTGGCATTATTCCTGACTCCACCATTAATCTTATTCGCCGTGCCTACGAAGAACATGAGCTGGATATCTCCTGGCAGACGGGTGATATGCTCTATATTGACAACATGTTAGCGTCTCATGGCAGAAAGCCCTTTTCCGGTCAACGCTCGATACTTGCCTCGTTTCGCCAACCCGCCCGTGCCGCCGATTTTAATATCGATTGATTTTCGATCTCGAGAAATCGCTTAATCAAGAAGGATTCTTTTATGCATATTTCCAGGCTATCGAATAACACGATGGGTGTGTCGATCAACCATGTCGATATATTGTCTCTGACGTTTCAAGACAGCGCCAGACTGCTGGATCTGGTTTATGAACACAAACTGGTTGTTGTCAAACAACAGACACTCAGCAAACAAGACTACGTGAACTTTTCGCGCATGTTAGGCACGCCACAAATCTACCCACAGGCCAATTATCATCACCCGGACCACCCGGAGATCTTTGTCTCGTCAAACATGCCCGAGAATGGCAGAAAGGTCGGAGTATCAGGAACCGGACAATATTGGCACACCGACTGCCAGTTTCTGAGTGCGCCCTTGCCCCTGACCACCCTGCTGCCGCAGATATCGGCAAGCGGTCGGGCAACGGAATATATAGACATGGTGGCAATCTATGAAACGCTACCCGATTCACTGCGCGAACTGATCACGGGACGTGATGCCATTCACGAAGGTAAATGGCGTTACAAGATTCAAGAAGAAGACATTGATCGCTCGATCAGTGAGCTGCTCGCAGAAAAAGAGCAAATGGCACCTGCCGTGAGACATCCAGCGGTTATCACCCATCCTGTCACCGGTAAAAAGGCACTGTACATCAGCAGTGGCTTTACCGTGAGTCTCGCTGATATGTCTGCCGAGGACAGCGCGGCAGCGCTCCAGGCGCTGATTCGCTTTATTGAAAAGCCTGAGCATGTTTACAAACACCTCTGGGAAGAGGGCGATTTGTTGATTTGGGACAACCGAACCACTTTGCATCGATCTTCGGCTTTGGCCAAGGGCGAGAAAAGTGTGAGCTATCGCATCGGTGTTTATGACAACAAAGACTTTTACGCTTAAAAAGGGCTCTCCATGTATCTTCCACCGCTATTCGAGGAAAAAGATCTGGCCGTGTTACGAGCAGCCGTGAACCAGGTTGGGTTCGGTACGCTTGTAACGTTTAACGACTCAGATCTAGAAATCAGCCATATCCCAATGTTGCTCGACGAAAACGAAGAGGGGTCACTACGTCTGTTGGGGCACCTGTCGCGCAACAACCCCCAGTTCCAGCCATTGTCAGTCGACAACCGAGCGATCGTGATGTTTCTTGGGCCCGATGCGTACATTTCACCTCAGTGGTACCCCAGTACGGCACAAACAGGTCGTTCAGTCCCGACCTGGAACTACACGGCCATACACATTCGCGGCACGATTCGATTTTTCCAGGAGGAGGAGCAAATACTGGAACTCCTTACCCGCCAAACCGCACGGCACGAGTCAGGGCGAGCTTATCCCTGGAGCCCCGCACAGGCACCGTCAGATCACATACACGCGATGGCCCATGGCGTTGTCGGTTTTGAAATTCCGGTGGAACACATTCAAGGGAAATGGAAGATGAGCCAATACGCATCCACAGAAGACCGCAAGGGCGCAATCGAGGGGCTCAGGCGTGAAAACCATGAGAAACCAGCGGCAGTGGCTGAAATAATGGAAGAACATCTGCGATAAGCGGTTCTGTGCCACAAGGTCAGGGTGCCGTCTCGACGGCCCCTTACCCACCAGAATGGCCGTGACTTGTTCACTAATAAATAGCCCCGAAGCACCGCGATCAGAGGTTTCGGGGTCGCCTCGCAGCCCAATAGGGGCAAGCCCCTCGCCACACTTATGTCAGCCGGTTCGGGGCGATTCGCTGATCAACTGATCGAACCGTGCCAGCAACTCCTGCAACGTTCGGCCCTGGCCCGGACGCTGGGCATAGACCATTTCGGCCATGGCCAGGATACCCGAGGCGTTGGGCAGCGGCAGATTCTGTTCGAGAATGATCTTCATCTTCGGCAGGAAAACCCATTGCAACCATTGCTCGAACTCCAGTGTGTCGACACTGAAAGGCTCGACACTGGCCAGAGCCTGCGCGGGAGGCGGTAGTTCATCCCACCAGCCCTGGATGCGCAACTCACGTTCGATCAGCAGCAACTGGTCGGCAATCAACAGCAAACGCCCGTCCATCAGAGACTGACCTTGGCCTTCTGTCGCGCCAAGGCCGCGCCAGCCGCATCACCCTGCTTTTCCCGAGCCTGGGCGATCAGGCCCCAGAGGCTGGCCTGCAAATCCGGTCGACCATTGGCAAGGCTCAAGCCACGACGTGCCAGTTGTTCCGCTTGTGGGGCATCGCCCTGGGCCATCCGTACCTGCGCCAGGCGATAAAGCACTTGCGGCTCACGCGGGGCCACGCGCTGGGCCCGCTCCAGGCTTGACGAGGCACCGTTCAGGTCACCGCTGGACTGCTGCTGCTGGGCCGTGGTCAGAAGCGCCAGGACCGGACCATCCAACTGCTCATCGGCCGACAGGCCACCGACATTGCCCGAAGGCACGCCGCTGGGCGTCACCTGGCTGGGCATGTTGTAGCTGCCCTGATTGATCGGCGCACTGTCCTGTGCTCCCGGAGTCATCGGCCCTGACGTGGCGGGGCCAGGTGTCCAGGGTTCGCTGCTGATCGGCGCGGAAGTCGCCGCGCCTCCCCCCGGAATCATCACCACCACCCCGGAATCCTGCGCAACGGCCTGAGCTTGGTTCGGCGCGGTGCGCTTGACGATGGTTTGGCGGAAACCGCCGTTGGCGGAAATCCGATCATTGTTGGAGACGGCAGTCCCGGAATCGACCACAGGGATCGAACCATGGGGCACGCTCGAGCAACCGCCGAGCAAAGCCAGAGCCGTAAAAGCTGGAAACCACCACTTGTTCACTGCAAACCCTCTTCGCTTAATTCAACCAGCCCTTGACCCAATCCATCACTTCGGTGGCCGGCGCAGGCACCGCACCACCACAAGCCGCACCTGGCGCGGGTTCACTACCGCGAATATACGGCATCTGCACCGCACCCGGGCAATTGGCATCGGAGCCCTGCCCGGTGTGCGGATCGACCCAGGCCTGAACGATATTATCCGGCTGTGGCATGTCCAGCGGCAGCGGATCGGCTTTCTTCATAAAACTGGTCCAGACCTGCAAGGCACCGGTGGCGCCGGTAAACGGCGTCTTGCCGTTGTCGTCGCGCCCCAGCCAGACCACTGCCAGCAGGTCCTGGCTGAAACCGGAGAACCAACTGTCACGGGAGTCGTTACTGGTGCCGGACTTGCCCGCCAATGTCAGGGTTCTTGGCAGCACATTGTAGGCACTGGCCCCGGTCCCCTCGCGCATCACCCGCTGCATCGCCGCCTGAATCAGATAGATCGAACCCGGATCGAAGCGTTGCTGGATCTGGAACGGGTAGCGCTTGAGCGGTTCGCCCTCGCCCGTCAAGACGCTGCGGATACCGCGCATCGGCGTATTGAAGCCGCCGTTGGCGATGGTCTGGTACATGGTTGCCACTTCCATTGGGGTCATGCCACCGGCCCCCAGCAATATCGATGGATAAGCGGGAAACTCACGGGTAATCCCTAATCGGGCGACCGTCTTGAGTACGTTCGGTACACCGACCTCCAGACCCAGGCGTGCCGTCGACAGATTGTAGGAGTGCGCCAGCCCTTGATACAGGAAAACCGTGCCGTGGGAACGGCGATCGAAGTTCTGCGGTTTCCAGACCTGGCCATCCGCGCCTTTCACCGAGAAACCTTCATCCGACAACCAACTGGTCAGCGTGTACTGGCTCGGTTTTTCCAGTGCGGTCAGATAGACCGCCGGCTTGATCAGCGAGCCGATATTGCGTACCGCATCCAGCGCCCGGTTGAAGCCGGCGAAACCGGGCTGACGACTGCCGATCATAGCCTGGACTTCACCGGTTTCCGGGTTGGTCACTACCATTGCCGCTTCGACATCCTCCGAACCCTTGCGACCGGCCAGACGCTTGAACGTTTCATTGACCGAGGCTTCGGCCTTCATCTGCAAGATCGGATCGAAGCTGGTGAAAATCCGCAGCCCCTCCTCGGTCAAATCTTCGTCACGATAGTCTTCGCGCAACTGACGCTTGACCAGATCGAGAAAACCGGGGAACGAGCTGTCGGCCAGGCTACCGCGCTTGGTGACGCCCAGCGGCATCTTCTTCGCTGCCTCGACCTGTTCGACAGGCACCACGCCCTGCTGTGCCAATAGATCGAGCACCAGGTTACGCCGTTCGAGGGCACGCTCGGGATAACGACGCGGATTGTAGTAGGACGGCCCCTTGACCATCCCCACCAGCAACGCAACCTGATGCAGCTTCAATTCGGCAAACGGCTGGCTGAAGAAGAACTGGCTCGCCAGGCCGAAACCGTGTACGGCGCGCTGGCCGTCCTGGCCGATAAAGACTTCGTTGAGATAGGCTTCGAGAATCTCTTTCTTGTCGTAGTGCAGTTCCAGCAGCAAGGCCATCATGGCCTCCGTGAGCTTGCGACTCAGGCTGCGTTCGTTGGTCAAGAAGAAGTTCTTCACCAATTGCTGGGTCAATGTACTACCGCCTTGGCGCATCTGGCCCGCCGAAGTATTGACCCAGATCGCCCGGGCAATCGACTTCGGCGAAACACCGAAATGATGATAGAAATCTCGATCCTCGACGGTCACCAGGGTATCGAGCAAATAGGGCGGCACCTGATCGATTTTGATCAGGATCCGATCCTCGAGATTTTTCGGGTACAGGCCACCGATTAGCAACGGCTCAAGCCGCACTACCGAGAGTTTCGAGCCATTGAGCGCCGACAGTTCGGCGACATAGTCGCCGGAGAAA
Source organism: Pseudomonas agarici (assembly GCF_900109755.1). Classification (GTDB taxonomy): domain Bacteria; phylum Pseudomonadota; class Gammaproteobacteria; order Pseudomonadales; family Pseudomonadaceae; genus Aquipseudomonas; species Aquipseudomonas agarici. Next base: position 14,226 of record NZ_FOAR01000034.1, read on the forward strand.
CGCACACGCACTGGCTGCGCCGCTTCCATGCCCTCGTAAAACTGGAAGCCACGGGTATTCAGGTCGACCGTGTTGCCATTGACCGCCGCCGCTCCCGGACCGTTGACCACCGCCTCGCGGCGATAGCCAAGGGCATCGAGTTCAGTCAGGAAATCCGCCTTGCTCAGTTTCTGGCCGACGAACAGCTCCAACGGCCGGGCATAGACCTTGGCCGGGATAGTCCAGCGCTTGCCGGAGAACTTCTCCTGCACCACGGCATCGAGGTAAATGGCGAAGCCGGCCAGCACCACAAGGCCGACCAGACTGAGCTTGAGCACCCAGCCGAGCCAGGGACGAAGGCCGCGGGAGGCAGGTTTGAGTTTGGAACGCGGGGATCGAGTACGAGTCATGGGCGCGGATTATACGCACTTTATTCATGAGCAACATGCACGCTCCAGCGGTTTGCAGCACTCGCCCGAGCAGCCATAATAGCGGCCTTGAATTTTCCGAACGTTGAAGGATCGCCCCGTGAGCCAGTCCCTGATCGCCGCCCTGCAAAACCCGGCCCTCTACCCTCACCCGGTAGAAGGATTCCAGCTCATCGAAACCCATATTTCCTGGGTCCTGCTCACCGGGCCCTATGCCTACAAGATCAAAAAGCCAGTCAATTTCGGCTTTCTCGACTTCACCGAGTTGTCCAGCCGCGAACACTTCTGCGCGGAAGAGCTCCGCCTGAACCGGCGCCTGACCGACGACCTGTACCTGGAAGTCCTGCCAGTCACCGGTACGGTCGAGTCCCCGCAATTGGGCGGCGATGGCCCGGCTTTCGAATACCTGTTGAAAATGCGCCAGTTCCCGCAAAGCCAACTACTCAGCACCTTGCAGGCCAATGGTGAGTTGACCACCCGGCATATCGACGAGATGGCGCAACAAATCGCCCGCTTCCACCAGAACGCGCCGAAAGTGCCGAACGATCACTACCAAGGTACTCCAGAAGCGGTCATGGACCCGGTGCGGCAAAATTTCGAGCAGATTCGTCCGTTCCTCCAGGACAAGGCCGACCTGTTGCAACTCGAGGCCCTGCAAACCTGGGCCGAGACCAGTTTCGAACGCCTCAAGCCGTTGTTTGCCCAACGTAAGGCCGAAGGCTTCATCCGTGAATGCCATGGCGATATCCACCTGGGCAACGCCACCGTCATCGACGACAACGTGGTGATCTTCGACTGCATCGAATTCAATGAACCGTTCCGTTTCACCGACGTCTATGCCGACATCGGTTTCCTGGCCATGGACTTGGAAGACCGCAATCTCAAGTGCCTGGCCCGACGCTTCATCAGCCAGTACCTGGAACTGACCGGTGATTATCAGGGCCTGGAGGTGTTGAACTTCTACAAAGCCTACCGTGCCCTGGTCCGCGCCAAGGTCGCGCTGTTCAGCATGCCGACGGACGCCACCGCCGTACAACGGGCCATCGCCCTGCGCCAATACCGCAACTACGCCAACCTGGCGGAAAGCTACAGCACCATCCCGTCGCGCTTTCTGGCCATTACTCATGGGGTGTCGGCGGTCGGCAAGAGCCATGTGGCCATGCACCTGGTCGAGGCTCTGGGCGCGCTGCGCCTGCGTTCCGATGTCGAGCGCAAGCGCCTGTTCGGCGAACAGCAGGGCACCAAGGCGCTGGGGAACGGCATTTACAGCCAGGATGCCAGCGCACAGACCTATCAGCGCCTGCATGAAATCGCCGACATCATCCTACGCGCCGGTTTCCCGGTGGTGATCGATGCCACCTACCTCAAGCGCGACCAGCGCGACGCTGCCGCCAAGGTTGCCGAAGCCACTGGTGCGCCCTGCCTGATCCTCGATTGCGACGCTCCCCAGGCGGTCATCGAGAGCTGGCTGACCCAGCGCCAGGCAGACGCCATCGATCCTTCCGATGCGACCCTGGAAGTCATCGCCGCCCAACAGGCCACTCGCGAAGCCCTGGATGCCGATGAAATTTCGCGGAGCAAACGCGTGCAAACCAACGAGAGCAGCAGCCTCGACACCCTGATTGCGCAGATTCGCCTGCGCCTGCCAGGTCTGTAAAAAACTATTTCAGCCGCGAAGCCGCAATGGCTTCACGGCTGAAGAATAGTGGCATTATAATGGCGTCATAAATCCTACAGGAGACGCCTCATGAGCCATCCCAAGCTTCTCGACTCCGCTTTGTTTGCCTTGCTGCACAAAGATGACATTGCCGGTTTCAATAAAGCCCGCCCCAAGGATGGCCAGATCGACATGCGTGGCGGCGACTTCCGCGGTCTCGACCTGCGCGAACTGAACGCTGACGGCATCGATTTCACCGACGCCTACTTCCGCTCCGCCGATCTGCGCGGCGTGAACTTCCAAAACGCCATACTGGAAGGTGCCAGCGTGGCACACGCGCAGATCTCCGGGGCCTACTTTCCGACACAACTGAAGGCTGCCGAGATCCTGATGTCCGTGCAATTCGGCACACGTCTGCGCTACGATCCAAAGTAACTGCTCCGGCCTGCAAAAGGTCGCCGCTGCAAACGCTGAAGTCCGGTGCCGGTTGCTGTCCTGGACGACGGCAGGCAGTGTTTTTCCCCTCCTGCGACCGACTCAAAAACGCCGAGCCTGTGTAGTCCATAGCGTGGGCTTAGAAGCTTTTGCGCACAAGCCGACCAAAGAACCACGCTTTTCCTACTGACCGCTACACTCTTTTTAGGCTTGCCTACTCTCGTTAACGCAGCGTTCGGCCATCGCAAGGAGGCTTGATGAACGATGAACTGCAACACCTGAAGAACCTTGGCAAGACGTCGGCGCAATGGCTGCACGCTGTGGGTATCCACAGCGCATCGGATCTACGTCGATTAGGGGCAGTGGATGCCTATCGAGCAGTAAAAACCCGCGGATTCAGGGCCTCGAAAGTGCTGCTGTACGCCATTGAGGGCGCGCTGATGGACATTCACTGGAATGACATCCCGCTAGAGCGCAAAGAAGCCTTGAATAGACAACTGGAAGCAATATCGTCACGGCATAGGAATTGATTATGCAGCTTTGTCATGTATCTATCGGGAGTCATCGAAGCACGTCGATGAATTGATCAATCGCCCGCAGAGCATGCCCATTCGATGACTGGAAGGTCTGCCGCCCTGTGGCGGAGCGCTTGAGGTCGCACAGACCCAGGGCCTCTGCGACATGGCCCAATGGCCTGATAAGCGTCGGCGACGGGCGGTTGAGAAAAACCTATTGACTTACAAATGATAATCGTTATGATTATCACAACTGATCGCAAGATCGGTTGGATTTTCTGGAAGGTCCTTGGTTCGGACGCTCAGATTATCTCCTCATCAGGCTAATCACGGTTATTGACCCGGCTTTTTGCCGGGTCTTTTTTTGCCAGCCCGGCAATGAGCGGTCGCCTGGATACGACTGATCCGGGTGAATCCTGAGATGAGCACGCTGATCAATGGCGCGGTCGAGAAAAACCGCTGCGGGCACGGCCCCGCAAGCCGGGCGGCGTAACAGGGGGATGCTCTACCAAAGGCGCTCCCAGGGCCGATCCCGGAGAAAACTCAGTGCCGGCCACGGCGTTTTGTCGGAGGCATCGCCGACCACTCCAGTTGTGCCAGCAATTCGTCCAGTAGCCCCGAGGCGCCCAGGCGCAGGTGATCGGCGTTGACCCAATTCTCGCCGAAACGGGCGTTCGTCAACTCGATGTAGGTTCGTGCGTCATCGAAGGTACGAATCCCGCCCGCCACCTTCAAGCCCACCTGCCCACCCCGCTCCGCTATGGCTTCAAGCATGATCCGCGCAGCCTGCTCCGTGGCGTTGACCAGGACCTTGCCGGTGCTGGTCTTGAGAAAATCGGCGCCAGCGGCAATCGCGTCCTGGCTGGCCAGGCGAATCATTTGCGGATCGCGCAGCTCGCCGGTTTCCAAAATCGCCTTGAGCCTGGCCCGGCCCGCGCACAATTCGCGGCAGGCCGAAACCATGGTCCTGCCTGTCTGTGTATCGCCCATCAATAGCGAACGATAGGGATAGACCAGGTCCACCTCGTCCGCGCCGGCCTTGAGTACCGCCTCCACTTCCGAGACAGCCGCCGCCACATTCGGCCCACCATAGGGAAAATTGGCCACCGTGGCCACCCGTATCCCTGGCGCATTGAGCTTGTCCAGCGTCTTGCGGGCCAGGGTCACGAAGCGCGGGAAGACACAGACCGCCGCTACAGGCCCGAAGGGCGTCACGGCCCGCCGGCAGAGCGAGATGATTCGCTCGGCATCGTCATCATTGTTCAAAGAGGTCAGGTCGAGCAGGCCGATAGCCTGACGCGCCAGTTGCTGATCCGCTCGATTAATCTGCTTCATGTTTGCTCCCACATCCGATCATTGCATCAACGTGACAAATCATCTGAAGTTCAAACCCTCAGACGACGCGAAACACGCGCAGCCGATACAATAAAGGACTGATCCGAACGAAATCACAGCGAGCCAAAGACAAGGACCTGGACTACATCAAAATAGGAAGATTCTCTATATGAGCAGTGTCAGCGCGCGATGATCAGGGGATGACCACGCTCCGGATGAGGCAGCACGGTGCTTCCAGACAGCACACCGCGTTGAGCATGTCGGGCCGCAGGACCTGCTTAGGGAAGTCAAGGGCATGTGGGCGTCCCATTTCCAAGAGTCACAAGCGGTCAGTAACGCCGCTCAGGGGCTTGTGGCGCCGAAATTGCCTCACAGAACTAACCACTCAGGCCCTTTTAAAGGCAAGACAGGCTGCCAAAGGATCAACATGAAGTTTCTCTGTACGTCACATACCCTCGCCGACAACAGCAGCCGTGGTTTCGAAGTGGATGGCAGGCCGGTGCTCGCGGTACGCCGCGAAGGTCGAGTGTATCTCTATCAGAATCGCTGCCCGCATAGGGGCATTGCGCTGGAATGGCGACCCGACCAGTTTCTCGACGCCAGTGCCAGCCTGATCCAGTGCGCCACCCATGGGGCACTGTTCCTGATCGAAAGCGGCGAATGTGTGGCAGGGCCTTGTGTCGGACAGTCGCTGCTGGCGCTGCCCTGCCGGGAAGATGCCGAGGGCATCTGGGTCCAGGCCTGAGCCGTCAGAGCAGCACCGGCAAACGCCGATCAACCCGCACTTGCTCCACGCTGAGGCTGACCCCATAGGCAAGCACCTCGACGCCAGCGGCCACCGCCTCGCCTAGCGCATCGGCATAGGCCGGATCGATCTCCCGGGCCGGCCGCACCGCCTCGATCCCCGTCAGGTTGACGCAATACAGTTGCACTGCCCGCACGCCTTCCCGGGCCAAGCTGGCCAACTCGCGCAGATGCTTGGCGCCACGCTGGGTGACCGCATCTGGAAAGGCGGCCACAGCTGTTCCGTCATAGCCGAGGGTGACGCTTTTTACCTCGACAAACGCCGACTCCGCTAGGTAGTCCAGGCGAAAGTCGATCCGGCTGCTTTCCTGGCCATAAGCGACCTCGCGCTTGAGCCCGGTAAAGCCGTTGAGTTCGACGATCAGTCCGGCGTGCAAGGCTTCTTCAACCAGCGGATTGGCCCGCGCCGTGTTGACACACGCCAGCCGCCCTTGAGGGGTCTGGCTTATTTCCCAGGTGCCGGGCAATTTGCGCTTGGGGTCGTTGGAGCGACTGAACCAGACCTGCCCACCGTCAACCATGCAGTTGAGCATCGAGCCAGTATTGGGACAGTGGATCGTCAGCAATTCGCCAGAGGCGGTTTCGATATCTGCCAGGAATCGCTTGTAGCGCCTGATCAGCCGTCCTTCTTCGAGTGCGGGGGAAAAACGCATCAGCCTTGCCAACTCCGCAACCCACGGGCAATCCGCTCCACCGCTTCCTGCAATCGCGGCAGGCTTTGGGTGTAGGCGAAACGCACATGTTGGCCGGATAGGTGACGACCAAAATCCAGCCCCGGAGTGAACGCCACATACTCGGTTTCGAGGAAATGCTCGCAGAACGCGAAGGCATCGCCGCCAAAGGCGCTGACATCCGCATACAGATAGAAGGCCCCTTCAGGCTCCACCGCGATCCCGAACCCGAGCTCGCGCAACGCAGGCAGAAGGAAATCCCGACGACGGCGGAACTCGGCGCGACGCTCTTCGAGGATGCTCAGAGTCCGCGGCTCGAAGCATGCCAGGGCAGCATACTGAGCCATGCTCGGCGCGCTGATGTAGAGGTTCTGCGCCAGTTTTTCCAGATCGGCCACGGCTTCGGGTGGCGCCACCAGCCAGCCCAGGCGCCAACCGGTCATGCCGAAATATTTGGAAAAGCTATTAAGGACAAAGGCGCTGTCGTCGACTTCCAGCACACTGGCAGCGTCGCAGCCATACGTCAGACCGTGATAGATCTCATCGACCACCAGATGGCCATTATGCGCTTTGATCGCCCTCGACAACCCCGCCAGTTCGTCACGGTTCAGCAACGTGCCGGTTGGATTGGCCGGTGACGCGACCAGGGCACCGACGCTGTCTTCGTTCCAATGCCGATCCAGCAGTTCGCCAGTCAGTTGATAACGCACCTCCGGTCCGACCGGTACTAGCTGCGCCGCCCCCTCCACCAAGCGTAAGAAGTGGCGATTGCATGGGTAGCCGGGGTCGGCCAGGAGCCAGTGTTTCCCCGGGTCCACCAGTAGGCTGCTAGCCAGCAACAATGCCCCGGAGCCGCCGGGGGTGACCAGAATGCGCTGCGGGTCGACGCTCACACCATACCGCTTCTGATAGAAGCCGGCGATCGCCTCACGCAGCTCCGGCAGGCCGCGAGCCGCGAGGTAGCGGGTCTTGCCTGCGGCCAGGGCGGCCTGGCCGGCCTGGATGATCGGCTCCGCCGTGGTGAAGTCCGGCTCGCCGATCTCAAGGTGAATCACATCGTGCCCGACCGCCTGCAATTCATTGGCGCGTGCCAGCAGGGCCATCACGTGGAACGGTTCGATCGCGCGGCTACGCGCACTGTAGGGCTGAGCCATTAGCCTTCCTTGATGGTTCCTTGATCGGGGGGCAACATTCGATTCTACCCAACCTTGACCCCGCGAGCCTGTAAAACAACCTTGATGCCACGGTTGTCCTGGGTTAAAGCAATGCGACGATACGCCCAGAATTGACTAAAATGAAGATTCAACCACCTCATCGATCAACCCCTCACGGTGCCGAAACAACCGTGAAACCTATTGATACGATACTAGCCGACGAAGGTGCCGTCGAGGATCGCCAGAAACTAAAGAGCCCGGCCCGCATCACAAGGCTCGACAACCGGGAGTGGCGCACCCTGATTCGATCTGGTAAGTTCGCCCGCTTGCAGCCGCAGGGCCGGCAGGTGTCGGTGATGTTGAAATTCTGCGCAATGGATTAGAAGAGTAGAGGCGGTCCATTCATGCCCACCCAAGCAAAGCAGCAAAGCACTGAGCAAAAGATCAGCGGCTTCGAACCCTATGTCGAAGGCAAGGACGAGGAGTACATGGGCGAGCCCATGCGCAAGCACTTCACCAAGATCCTGCAGAAGTGGAAGCAGGACTTGATGCAGGAAGTCGACCGCACCGTTGACCACATGAAAGATGAAGCGGCCAACTTTCCCGATCCCGCCGACCGCGCCAGCCAGGAAGAGGAATTCAGCCTCGAACTGCGCGCCCGCGACCGCGAGCGCAAGCTGATCAAGAAGATCGACAAGACCCTGCAGCTCATCGAGGACGAAGAGTATGGCTGGTGCGAGTCTTGTGGCGTCGAGATCGGTATTCGTCGACTGGAAGCCCGACCGACCGCCGACATGTGCGTCGACTGCAAGACCCTTGCAGAGATCAAGGAAAAACAGGTCGGCAAGTAGTCCCTGCCGGACTGAACGAACGGAGCGTTGGAACGCTCCGTTTTCGTTTCTGCGTTTTCTGGCACTGCCCTCTACGGATTCAGTATCCTGCGACTTATGACTGCCATCACCACCTCAGCCGCTTATATCGGACGCTTCGCCCCCACTCCCAGCGGACACATGCACTTCGGTTCGCTGGTCGCGGCACTGGCCTCCTACCTGGATGCTCGCTCGGTCGGCGGCCGCTGGCTGCTGCGCATGGAAGACCTCGACCCGCCACGGGAGGTCCTCGGCGCCCAGGCCTCGATCCTCAATACGCTGGAACGCTATGGCATGGAGTGGGACGGCGAAATGATCCGCCAGAGCGATCGTCATGAAGTCTACGCCCACGTACTCAATCGCCTGTTCAGCCAGGGTCTGGCCTACGCCTGTACCTGCTCGCGCAAAGCACTGGAAGCCTATGACGGCATCTATCCCGGTCTGTGTCGCAACCTCGGGCACGATATCGACAATGCGGCCATCCGCCTGCGTGCCCCGGAGTTGAGCTACAGCTTCCAGGACCGGGTACAGGGCCAATTCCGCCAGCACCTGGGTCGTGACGTCGGCGACTTTGTGATCCGTCGCCGCGATGGGCTCTACGCCTACCAACTGGCGGTGGTGCTCGACGATGCCTGGCAAGGCGTGACCGATATCGTGCGCGGTGCCGACCTGCTGGACTCGACACCGCGCCAGCTCTACCTGCAGGAGTTGCTGGGGTTACCACAGCCGCGTTACCTGCATGTCCCGCTGATTATCCAGCCGGACGGCAACAAGCTCGGCAAGTCCTATCGCTCTCCGCCGCTGACCGCCGATCAGGCCACTCCGTTGCTGATGCGGGCCCTGCGGACACTGGGACAGACACCGCCTGCCATACTGGAGCAGGCCACGCCCAGGGAAGTCCTCGATTGGGGAATCCGCCATTGGGATGCCACACTGATTCCCAGGGTCGCGACCCTGGACGAAACGCAATTGCGCTGACGGCTCTTGCAGGTTGGCGCCCATCCGTTACCATCGCCGCACGTTTTCGGACACGCCTATAAAAAAGAGAGGCCAGGATGTACATCTATCGATTGGTCCTGCTTCTGGTAGTCGGGATCTACCTGTTCTCGCCAGCGATCATGGATTGGTGGATCGATGCGACTGGCGCCTGGTACCGGCCCTATCTGCTCTGGTTGATTCTGATCGTCGTGACTTTCATCCTGCAGAGCCAAAAAGATGCCGATGAGCTTTAGCCTGAGCCAAATGCTGCTGATCAGCGCCGCGTACCTGCTGGTCCTGTTCAGCGTGGCCTGGATCAGCGAACGAGGCCTGATTCCACGCTCGATCATCCGTCACCCGCTGACCTACACCTTGTCGCTGGGCGTCTATGCCAGCGCCGGGGCATTCTACGGCACCGTGGGTCTGGCTTATCAGTATGGCTATGGTTTCCTGTCCAGCTACCTCGGCGTGTCCGGGGCCTTCCTGCTGGCGCCGGTGCTGCTGTACCCGATCCTGAAGATCACCCGTACCTACCAGTTGTCGTCCCTGGCCGACTTGTTCGCCTTCCGCTTTCGCAGCACCTGGACCGGCGCGCTGACTACGGTGTTCATGTTGATCGGCGTGCTGCCGCTGCTGGCCTTGCAGATCCAAGCCGTGGCCGACTCCATCGGCATCCTCACCCGCGAACCGGTGCAGCACCGCGTGGCCTTGAGCTTCTGCGCACTGATTACCCTGTTCACTATCTTCTTCGGCTCCCGCCATATCGCCACCCGGGAGAAGCACGAAGGCCTGGTCTTCGCAATTGCCTTCGAATCGGTGATCAAGCTAATCGCCATCGGCGGTGTCGGCCTATATGCCCTCTACGGGGTATTCGACGGCCCGCAACAGCTCGAACTGTGGCTGTTGCAGAACCAGACTGCCCTCGCCGCGCTGCACACGCCCTTGCAGGAAGGCCCATGGCGCACCCTGCTGTTGGTGTTCTTTGCCTCGGCCATCGTGATGCCGCATATGTATCACATGACCTTTACCGAGAATCTCAATCCGCGCTCCCTGGTCAGCGCCAGCTGGGGCCTGCCACTGTTCCTGCTGCTGATGAGTCTGGCGGTACCGCTGATTCTCTGGGCCGGGCTGAAACTGGGCGCCACCACCAACCCGGAATACTTCACCCTGGGTATCGGCATCGCCGCCCACAACGAAGCCCTGGCGTTGCTGGCCTATATCGGCGGGCTCTCGGCCGCCAGCGGGCTGATCATTGTCACCACCCTGGCCCTGTCCGGCATGGCCCTGAACCACCTGGTGCTGCCGCTCTACCAGCCACCGGCCGAAGGCAATATCTACCGCTGGCTGAAATGGACCCGCCGCGCCCTGATCGTCGCGATCATCATGGCCGGCTATGGCTTCTACCTGCTGCTCGGAGCCGAACAAGATCTGGCTAACCTCGGCATCGTCGCCTTTGTCGCCACCCTGCAATTCCTTCCGGGCGTACTCTCGGTGCTGTACTGGCCAACGGCCAATCGACGCGGTTTCATCGCCGGCCTGCTGGCCGGGATTATCGTCTGGATGGTCACCATGCTGTTGCCGCTGATCGGCGACCTGCAAGATTTCTATACTCCACTGCTGAACATGATCTACGTGCTGGACGATACCAGTTGGCATATGGCAGCCATCGCGTCGCTGGCAGCCAATGTGCTGATGTTCACACTGATTTCGTTGTTCAGTAATGCCAGCCCGGAAGAAGTCAGTGCCGCCGAAGCCTGTACGGTAGACAATGTCCGCCGTCCGCAGCGGCGCGAACTGCACGCCGCCTCCCCCCAGGAGTTCGCTACGCAACTGGCCAAGCCGCTGGGGGCCAAGGCCGCGCAGAAGGAGGTCGAGCAAGCCTTGCGTGACCTCTACCTGCCGTTCGACGAACGACGTCCCTATGCCCTGCGCCGCCTGCGCGACCGGATCGAGGCCAACTTGTCGGGCCTGATGGGGCCGAGCGTGGCACAGGACATGGTCGAGACCTTCTTGCCGTACAAGTCCGACGGGGAAAGCTATGTCACTGAAGACATTCACTTTATCGAAAGCCGCCTTGAGGACTATCACTCGCGCCTGACCGGGTTGGCCGCCGAACTCGATGCCCTGCGCCGCTATCACCGCCAGACATTGCAGGAGCTGCCCATGGGCGTCTGCTCGCTGGCCAAGGACCAGGAGATCCTGATGTGGAACAAGGCCATGGAAGAACTTACCGGTGTTGCCGCGCAACGGGTGGTTGGCTCGCGACTGGGGACTCTGGGCGAACCGTGGAAAGAATTGTTACAAGGTTTTATCAACCTTCCAGACGAACACCTGCACAAACAACACCTGGCCCTCGACGGCCAGACCCGCTGGCTGAATCTGCACAAGGCCGCCATCGACGAGCCGTTGGCTCCGGGCAACAGCGGGTTGGTGCTGCTGGTCGAGGACCTGACCGAAACCCAGATGCTCGAAGACAAGCTGGTGCACTCCGAACGCCTGGCGAGTATCGGTCGCCTGGCCGCTGGGGTCGCCCACGAGATCGGCAACCCAATCACCGGTATCGCCTGCCTGGCGCAGAATCTGCGCGAAGAGCGTGAAGAAGACGGCGAGATCACCGAAATCAGCGGGCAGATCATCGAACAGACCAAACGCGTCTCACGTATCGTCCAGTCGCTGATGAGCTTCGCCCACGCCGGTGGCCACCAGCACAACGACGAACCGGTGTGCCTGGCCGAGGTCGCCCAGGATGCCATTGGTCTGCTAGCACTGAATCGGCGCAATTTTGAAGTACAGTTCTTCAACCTGTGCGATCCCAAACATTGGGTCGACGGCGATCCGCAGCGCCTGGCGCAAGTGCTGATCAACCTGTTGTCCAACGCCCGTGACGCGTCGCCCTCCGGCAGCGCGGTACGGGTCAAGAGCGAAGCCTTCGAACACACCGTCGATCTGATCGTCGAAGACGAAGGCAGTGGCATCCCGAAGAACATCATGGCCCGATTGTTCGAACCCTTTTTCACTACCAAGGATCCTGGAGAAGGGACCGGACTGGGCCTTGCACTAGTCTATTCCATCGTTGAAGAGCATTATGGACAAATCACCATCGACAGCCCGGCTGACACTGAAAGCCAACGCGGCACCCGTATTCGGGTGACCTTACCGCGTCACGTCGAAGCGACGTCCGCTGTGAACTGAGACCGTCGAGAGAACCGAATCAATGCCGCACATTTTGATCGTCGAAGACGAAACCATTATCCGCTCTGCCTTGCGTCGTCTGCTGGAGCGCAATCAGTACCAAGTCAGCGAAGCCGGCTCGGTGCAGGAAGCCCAAGAGCGCTTCAGCATCCCCTCGTTCGACTTGATCGTCAGCGACCTGCGCCTGCCCGGCGCGCCGGGCACCGAGCTGATCAAGCTCGGTCAGGGCACGCCGGTGCTGATCATGACCAGTTACGCCAGCCTGCGTTCGGCTGTGGACTCGATGAAGATGGGCGCGGTGGACTATATCGCCAAGCCTTTCGACCACGACGAGATGTTGCAAGCCGTGGCCCGCATCCTGCGCGACCGCCAGCACAACCAGGGCGCGCCGGCGGAGCGGGGTGCCAAGGGCACCGGCTCGGCAGAGAAATCAGGCACTGATAACAGCAATGGCGAGATCGGCATCATCGGCACCTGCGCGCCGATGCAGGACCTCTACAGCAAGATCCGCAAGGTCGCGCCCACCGACTCCAACGTGCTGATCCAGGGCGAATCGGGGACCGGCAAGGAACTGGTAGCCCGCGCTTTGCATAATCTGTCCAAACGCGCCAAGGCCCCGATGATTTCGGTGAACTGCGCGGCCATTCCGGAAACCCTGATCGAGTCCGAGCTGTTCGGTCACGAGAAAGGCGCGTTCACCGGTGCCAGCGCCGGACGCGCCGGCCTGGTGGAAGCTGCCGACGGCGGTACACTGTTTCTCGACGAAATCGGCGAACTGCCGCTGGAAGCCCAGGCACGCCTGCTGCGGGTATTGCAGGAAGGCGAGATCCGCCGGGTCGGCTCGGTCCAGTCGCAGAAGGTCGATGTGCGCCTGATCGCCGCCACCCACCGCGACCTCAAGAGCCTGGCCAAGATCGGCCAGTTCCGTGAAGACCTTTACTACCGCTTGCATGTGATCGCCCTGAAACTGCCGGCGCTACGTGAACGCGGCGCCGACGTCAACGAGATCGCCAAGGCGTTCCTCAGCCGTCAGAGTACCCGTGTCGGGCGCACCGATCTAAAGTTCGCGCCGGATGCCGAACAAGCCATCCGTCATTACTCATGGCCAGGTAACGTCCGGGAACTGGAGAATGCGGTCGAACGGGCAGTGATTCTGTGCGAAAGCCCGGAAATCTCGGTTGAGCTGCTGGGCATCGACATCGAACTGAGCGATCTGGAAGAGGACCATTTCGTTGGCCTGGCGCCACAGCCGACCACGAACGGTAACACCAGCCACGAACCCACCGAGGACCTGTCGCTGGAAGACTACTTCCAGCACTTCGTCCTGGAGCATCAGGACCACATGACCGAGACCGAGCTGGCGCGCAAACTCGGAGTCAGTCGCAAGTGCCTGTGGGAACGGCGCCAGCGCCTGGGAATTCCACGTCGCAAAACCGGAGTGGCCAGCGAAAGCTGAACGAGGACTCAGTTCTCCAGGCCCCTCCCCGAAAAATGAAAAAACTGTTACCCCCAGTTTTTTCGCGTAACAAAAGCCGGGTCTATCGGTAACGAAGATCCGGTTTTTTGTGCCTGTGAAAAATCTAAAACCCCTCGAAAGCCCTGGTTTTACTGGACCTCACAAAAGTTGGCACGACACCTGCTATATGTCTTGTACAAGAACAATAACAAGCAATGTACAAGACAATAAAAATAAGACGAATCGACTCACGCACAATAAAAACAACACGGCGGAGGCGCAGCTAACTGATTCTTTTGGAGAGGCGTTGTATTTGGGGCTTGCCCCACGACCAGGCCGAGAACAACAAAAACTGCCCTCAAGGCAGAGCCTGAACTGGTTGGATCCACTGGATCATGACAACACAGCAACCAAAGCAATCCGTTTGCTCTTGACTCCCGATTGGGAGACGTCACAAGCAAAAAAGACTTGTGACATAGGGCGATCAACAAAAACAAAAGCCCGTCACCATAATAAAAAAAGAGCACGCAACTACTTCTGGGGGAGCTTTAGCTCCCCTTGTAGTTTCTGCCATAAAGCTTCTGCTCCACCCGCTAAGGCCCGCCCCATAAGGCTCCGAGCAACTGCACAGCACTGACTGGCGCAGCTTCCTACACCATCCCTCGACTAAATGCTAGAATCTGCGCCCATCATGCGGCCATTCTTCGTGTTGGCCGAATATTCCTTCAAACAGTGCATCCCATGCTGAAGAAGCTGTTCCAGTCATTCCGTTCTCCCTTGCGTCGAACGCAACACAAACGCAGCACCCCTGAAGTGCTCAACAGCAGCCAGCATTCGCTGCAAAAAGCGCAGTTCAGCCGGTATGCGGTGAACATCGTCGAGCGTCTGCAGAGCGCCGGATACCAGGCTTACCTGGTCGGCGGGTGCGTGCGCGACATGTTGCTCAATATCACCCCCAAGGATTTCGACGTCGCCACCAGCGCCACGCCAGAACAAATCCGAGCCGAATTTCGCAATGCGCGGATCATCGGTCGGCGGTTCAAACTGGTGCATATCCACTTTGGCCGGGAAATCATCGAAGTCGCGACTTTTCGCGCCAATCACCCGCAGAACGACGACGAGGAAGACAGCAATCAGTCCTCTCGTAACGAAAGCGGGCGAATCTTGCGCGACAACGTCTACGGCACCCTCGAAGACGATGCTCAGCGCCGGGACTTCACGATCAATGCGCTGTATTACGATCCGGTCAGCGAACGTATCCTCGACTACGCCCACGGCGTACACGACATTCGCAATCGGCTGATCCGCCTGATCGGCGACCCGACCCAGCGCTACCAGGAAGACCCGGTGCGGATGCTGCGGGCCGTGCGCTTTGCCGCTAAGCTGGACTTCGGTATCGAGAAACATACCGTGACACCGATCCGCGACCTGGCGCCTATGCTGTGCGAGATCCCTTCAGCGCGCCTGTTCGAAGAAGTGCTCAAGCTGTTCCTCTCGGGTTATGCCGCCGACACCTTCGAGATGCTGGTCGACCTGAACTTGTTCGAACCGCTGTTCCCCGCCAGCTTCGAGGCCCTGGAACACAATCCGAACTACACCCATACGCTGATCAGCCAAGCGCTGATCAATACCGACCTGCGCATCAAGCAGAACAAGCCGGTCACGCCGGCCTTTCTGTTTGCCGCCTTGCTGTGGCCGGCCCTGCCGACGCGGGTATTACACTTGCAAGCCCGTGGTATGCCGCCCATTCCGGCGATGCAGGAGGCTGCTCACGAGCTGATCAGCGAGCAATGCCAGCGCATTGCAATCCCCAAGCGTTTTACCCTGCCGATCCGCGAGATCTGGGACATGCAGGAACGCTTGCCACGCCGCAGCGGCAAACGCGCCGACCTGTTGCTGGACAATCCACGCTTTCGTGCCGGCTATGACTTCCTGCTGCTACGCGAAGCCGCCGGTGAACAGACCGACGGCCTGGGTGACTGGTGGACCGACTATCAGGACGCCAATGACGCTGGCCGCCGCGACATGATCCGCGACCTCAGCGGCAAGGAAGACGTCAGCGGCGCGCCGCGCAAACGTCGTCGCAGCAGTGCCGGCAAGCGCAAGCGTACCGCAGGTTCGGAAGAGTAAGTTGATGGAGCGCGTCTATATCGGCCTAGGCAGTAACCTGGCTGAGCCGGCAGAGCAATTGCGCAATGCCATCAACGCTCTGACACAACTGCCGGACAGCGAGCTGGTAGGCGTCTCAGCGTTCTACCAGAGCGATTCGCTGTTGCCCGGCCAACCGCGCTACACCAATGCGGTGGCGGCGCTCGACAGCCTCTTGCCCCCCCTGACCTTGCTCGATGCGCTGCAGGCCATCGAAATCGACCAGGGTCGCGAGCGTCATGAACGTTGGGGGCCGCGCACGCTGGACCTCGATATTCTGCTATTCGGCGACCGGCTGATCGACGAGCCGCGTCTGAAAGTTCCGCATTACCACATGCAGGCCCGCCCTTTTGTGCTGTATCCGCTGGCAGAACTGGCCCCCGCCGACCTGCGACTGGCCGATGGCCGCACACTGCGCAACTTGCTTGGAGAATGCCCGTTTGTCGGCCTGGAGCGACTTTCCCGCTAGGAACGTCACCCTCCCGCGAAAAGCGTCGATGCGGCGGTCTGGCTGAATCGCATCAGTTACACCGGTAACACCCCCGGCGTAACATAGCGGTAACACATCCGATTGACTTCCCCGGTTCTCCTCACGACTATAGGCGTCCCGTTGCCGCCTCTGCGGCGTTAAAGAGCGCAATCGAGGTTTATAAGCACGACAAAAAACGTGCGCCTGTATAAATGACGAACCACGCGCGTTACTCGCAGTAATTTGCACGGAGCCTGAAGAGGACTTTTTCATGCCAGACATTACCCTGACCACCTTGCAAAGCCTCAAGCACAAAGGTGAGAAAATCGCCATGCTGACCTGCTACGACGCCACTTTCGCCCACACCGCTTGTGCAGCAGGCGTTGAAGTGCTGCTGATTGGCGACTCGCTGGGTATGGTTTCCCAAGGGCATGACAGCACGCTGCCCGTGACAGTGGACGACATCGTGTACCACACCGCCAGCGTCAAGCGTGGTAATCAGGGCGCATTGATTGTCGCCGACCTGCCGTTCATGGCCTACGCCACCGTCGAACAGACATTGCACCACAGTGCTCTGCTGATGCAGGCCGGCGCCAATATGGTCAAGGTCGAAGGGGCCGCCTGGTTGGCCGAGTCCATTCGCCTGCTGGCCGAACGGGGTGTACCGGTCTGTGCGCATCTGGGCCTGACCCCGCAATCGGTGAACATCTTCGGCGGCTACAAGGTCCAGGGCCGTGGTGAAGCCCAGGCCCGGCAAATGCGTGCCGACGCCATCGCCCTGGAGCAGGCCGGTGCCGCCATGATCCTACTGGAGTGTGTACCGAGCGAGCTGGCGGCGGAAATTACCCAAGCGGTCAAAGTGCCGGTCATCGGTATCGGCGCCGGTACCGCCACCGACGGTCAAGTACTGGTGCTGCACGACATGCTCGGTCTCTCCATCAGCGGTCGCGTGCCCAAATTCGTGAAAAACTTCATGCTCGGCCAGAGCAGTATCCAAGCGGCATTGGGCGCCTACGTCAGCGAAGTCAAGGCCGTCACCTTTCCAGGCACCGAACACGGGTTTTCGGCATGAATACAGTCAAGACCGTCCGTGAACTACGCGCCGCCGTCGCGCGGGCCCGCTGCGAGGGCAAACGCATCGGCTTCGTGCCGACCATGGGCAACCTGCATGCCGGCCACACCGCCTTGGTCACCAAGGCGGCCCAACGCGTGGATTTCGTGGTGGCAAGCATCTTCGTCAACCCGCTGCAATTCGGCGCTAACGAAGATCTCGACAAGTACCCGCGCACTCTCGCCGCCGACCAGGAGAAACTGCTCCAGGCCGGCTGCAATCTGCTGTTCGCGCCTACGGTCGAGGAGATGTACCCCGACGGTATGGCCGGACAGACCCGGGTCAGCGTCCCGCACCTGTCCGAAGGGCTGTGTAGCAGCAGTCGCCCCGGTCATTTCGAAGGCGTGGCCACCGTGGTCAGCAAGCTGTTCAACATGGTCCAGCCCGATCTGGTGGTGTTCGGTCAGAAGGACTACCAGCAGTTGGCTGTGATCCGTGCCCTGGTGCATGACCTGAACATGCCCATCCAGGTGATCGGTGAACCGACCGTTCGGGCTGCCGACGGCCTGGCGCTGTCGTCGCGCAATGGCTTCCTCAGTGAAACCGAACGGGCCGCGGCCCCGGTGCTGTATCACAGCCTGAGCCAGATCGCCGGGTTCATCGAGCAGGGCGAACGTGATTATCCCAAGCTGCTCGCCGAACATACCCGGTTGATCGAAAGTGCCGGCTTGCGCCTGGACTACCTGGAAATCCGCCACGGCCTCAGCTTGCGCCCTGCCACCGCGCAGGACCGCGACGTGGTGATCCTGGTTGCCGCCTTCCTCGGCACCACCCGCCTGATCGACAATCTGCACTTGAGCCTCGACACTCCCGCATGAATAGCGACTGCCCGAGCTCCAGGCTTGAGTCAAACGGTCGCCGTCCGAGTATCTCATGGGCAAATGGACGCGTTCGCGGCCCAGGTCGCTTGATCGGGCCTGCTCGAACCTGAACCCCAAGAGTGCGAAAAAGTATCGAGAAAAGGTCAGACAAAGCCAAGACAGACGCCAGCGCGAGGTTTACTGTAATCGCGCTGCGTCTTCCAAGGTACCGACGCAGGTTGTCGGACACTGCCACTGAATAAAAGCAGGACCTTCCGGGGTTTCTGGTGTCCAAAAAAGTCAAATGTCCAACAGGCAGCTCTCGTAAAAGGAAATCCGCAGCGATGGCGTACTACCGCACTCCTCACGACGTGACCGCCCTGCCCGCCTGGCAGGCGTTGAACCAACACCGCGAAAACATGCACAACTTCAGCATGCGCGAAGCCTTTAATGCCGACCCGCAGCGTTTCAATCAATTCACCCTCAGCAGCTGCGGGTTGTTCCTCGACTACTCCAAGAACCTGATTACCCACGAGACCCGCAACCTATTGGTGGGCCTGGCCAATGAAGTCGATCTGCAAGGCGCAATCAAGTCGCTGTTTGCCGGCGAACTGGTCAACGCCTCCGAAGGTCGCCCGGCGCTGCACACCGCGCTACGCCGTCCGGTCGGCGACAAGCTATCGGTCAACGGCGTCAATGTGATGCCCGATGTGCATAAAGTGCTCAATCAGATGACCGAGCTGGTCGGGAAAATCCATGATGGCCTGTGGCGCGGCTACACCGAAAAGCCAATCACCGACGTGGTCAACATCGGTATCGGTGGTTCGTTCCTCGGCCCGGAGCTGGTCTCCGAGGCGTTGCTGTCCTACGCCCACAAAGGCGTGCGCTGCCACTACCTGGCGAACATCGACGGCAGCGAGTTCCACGAGCTGTCGGCGAAGATTCGCGCCGAGACGACCCTGTTTATCGTTTCCTCGAAAACCTTCACCACCCTCGAAACCCTGAAGAATGCCCGTGCCGCCCGTGACTGGTACCTGGCCCAGGGCGGTTCCGAGGCGGAGCTGTACAAGCACTTCATCGCGGTATCGAGCAACAACGCCGCCGCCGTGGCCTTCGGCATCCGCGAAGAGAACATTTTCCCGATGTGGGACTGGGTCGGCGGGCGCTACTCGCTGTGGTCGGCCATCGGCCTGCCGATTGCCCTGGCCATCGGCATGTCGAATTTCAAGGAACTGCTGTCCGGCGCCTACACCATGGACCAGCACTTCCAGAACGCGCCATTCGAACAGAACATGCCGGTGCTGTTGGCCCTGCTCGGGGTCTGGTACGGCAACTTCTGGGGCGCGCAGAGCCACGCGATCCTGCCGTATGATCACTACCTGCGCAACATCACCAAGCACTTGCAACAACTGGACATGGAATCCAACGGCAAGAGCGTGCGCCAGGACGGTAGCCCGGTGTCCACCGATACCGGCCCGGTGATCTGGGGCGGCGTCGGTTGCAACGGCCAGCACGCCTATCACCAATTGCTGCACCAAGGCACCCAACTGATCCCGGCCGACTTCATCGTGCCGATTGTCAGTTTCAACCCAGTGGCTGACCATCACCAATGGCTGTACGCCAACTGCCTGTCCCAGAGCCAGGCATTGATGCTCGGCAAGACCCGCGCCGAAGCCGAAGCCGAACTGCGTGAAAAAGGCTTGAGTGAAGCCGAGGTGCAGAAACTGGCAGCGCACAAGGTGATCCCCGGCAACCGTCCGAGCAACACGCTGGTGGTCGAGCGTATCAGTCCTCGTCGTCTCGGTGCCCTGGTGGCGACCTACGAGCACAAGGTCTTCGTGCAGAGCGTGATCTGGGGCATCAACGCCTTCGACCAATGGGGCGTGGAGCTGGGCAAGGAACTGGGCAAAGGCGTCTACAATCGCCTGGTCGGCAGCGAGGAGTCTTTGGCCGACGATGCCTCGACCCAGGGGCTGATCAACTACTTCCGCGGTCGTCATCGCGGCTGACCGGTTGTTGAGATCGTTCCCGCACAAGCGGGAACGATCGATTCTCCCTGCCCCCTTGAACCTTCCCGCTACAGGGCGCACCCTTAGGTTTGTCGCAGACAAGAACAAGGAACCGCCATGTTCGATATCAGCACATACCCCAAGGCCGAAGCCGTGCGCCAGGCCGCCCAACTGAGCCAGGCCGACTACCAGCGGCTCTACCGGGACTCCATCGACCACCCCGACACTTTCTGGGCCGAACAGGCCAGGCGTTTTCTCGACTGGTCCCGCCCCTGGGACAAGGTCCAGCAATGGGACCTGCGTACAGGTCAGGCGCAATGGTTCGCCGGCGGGCAACTGAATGTCAGCTACAACTGCATCGACCGCCACCTCGCCAAACACGGCGACAGCATCGCGCTGATCTGGGAAGGCGACAATCCTGCCGAATCGGCGCAAATCACCTACCGCAAACTGCACCACAACGTCTGCCGGTTGGCCAATGTGCTGAAAAAGCGCGGTGTGAAGAAGGGCGATCGCGTCTGCATCTACATGCCGATGATTCCCGAAGCGGCCTACGCCATGCTCGCCTGCACGCGGATCGGCGCTATCCATTCGGTGGTGTTCGGCGGGTTCTCTCCCGATGCCCTGCGCGACCGTATCCTCGATGCCGACTGCCATACTGTGATCACCGCCGACGAAGGCATACGCGGCGGCAAGTACATACCGCTCAAGCAGAATGTCGACAAGGCACTGCTCGGTTGCCCCGGTGTCGATACCGTCCTGGTGGTGGAGCGAACCCAGGGCGAGGTACAGTGGGTCGAAGGCCGCGACCTCTGGTATCACCAGGCCGTGCATGGCGTCAGCGATGACTGCCCGCCCGAGCCGATGGAGGCCGAGGACCCGCTGTTCATCCTCTACACATCCGGCAGCACCGGCCGCCCCAAGGGCGTGCTGCACACCACCGGCGGCTATCTGCTGCAAACGGCGATGACCTTCCAGTACGTCTTCGACTATCGCCCTGGCGAAGTCTTCTGGTGCACCGCCGATGTCGGCTGGGTCACCGGCCACAGCTATATCGTCTACGGCCCGCTGGCGAACGGCGCCACCAGCCTGATCTACGAAGGAGTGCCGAGCCATCCGGACAGCTCACGCTTCTGGCAGGTGATCGACAAACACCAGGTCAATATCCTCTACACCGCACCGACCGCCCTCAGGGCATTGATGCGCGAAGGCGACGAACCGCTGAAACGGACCTCTCGGGCAAGCCTGCGCCTGCTTGGCAGCGTTGGCGAACCGATCAACCCGCAAGCCTGGGAATGGTACTTCAACATAGTCGGCGAGCAGCGCTGCCCTATCGTCGACACCTGGTGGCAGACCGAGACCGGCGGCATCATGCTCACGCCACTGATCGGCTCCCAACAGCTCAAGCCGGGCTGCGCTACCCAGCCGATGTTCGGCGTGCAACCCGTGCTGTTGGATGAGCAAGGTCAGGAAATCAGCGGCGTCGGCAGCGGCGTGCTGGCCATCAAGGCCAGTTGGCCGGGGCAGATCCGTAGCCTCTACGGCGATCCACAACGCATGCTCGACACCTACTTCAAGCCCTACCCCGGCTACTACTTCACCGGCGACGGCGCCCGCCGTGACGAAGACGGTCATTACTGGATCACCGGACGGATCGACGACGTGATCAACGTCTCCGGACACCGCATCGGCACCGCCGAAGTGGAAAGCGCGCTGGTGCTCCACGAAAGCATCGCCGAAGTTGCTGTGGTCGGTTACCCCCACGACCTCAAGGGCCAAGGCATCTACGCCTTTGTCACGCCGATTAAGGGCATCGAGCCGAGCGAGGCCCTCAGCAAAGCGTTGCTGGCCCATGTCAGCCAGGAGATCGGCAGCTTCGCCAAGCCGGACCTGATCCAGTGGACACCCGCCTTGCCGAAAACCCGCTCAGGGAAAATCATGCGGCGCATCCTACGCAAGATCGCCTGCAATGAACTGGACAGCCTGGGTGATACCTCGACCCTGGCCGACCCCAGCGTGGTCGAAGGACTCATCGACAAGCGTCTGAATCAATAACCGGTGGCGGCGAAAGCTACTTTCGCCGCCACCGACCTTGCTGCATGGGCCTGATCCCCGGAAGGCTGGTAAACTCCCGCGCCACATCCCCCAAGGCGCACTCCATGTCTTCCTTGAATCAGGCGCTGCGCGCCGCCCTCGATCGTCGCCAGGACCTGCTGGCCGAACTTCATACCCAGGGCACCGACTGCTATCGGCTGTTCCACGGCAGCCAGGAAGGTGCCGGTGGCCTGACCGTCGATCGCTACGGCCCGCAACTGTTGGTACAGACCTTCCACCAGACACTGGCGCGCGAAGAGCTGCTCGCCTTGCACGGGACCATCAACCAGTACCTGCAACTGAACACTCTGCTGGTCTACAACGACCGTTCCCGCGGCCATTCGCGGATCGATCGCGAAGACCCGGTCTACCGGGCCGACGAAAGCGCCCTCGCCGACCTGATCGGCCACGAATGGGGCCTCAACTACCGCGTGCGCGGCCGACACGCCGGACAGGACCCACTGCTATTCCTCGACTTGCGCGATGCCCGCGGCTGGGTCAAACAGCACAGCCAGGGCAAAAGCGTCCTCAACTTGTTTGCCTATACCTGCGGCGTCGGTCTGAGCGCAGCCGCCGGCGGTGCCCTGGAAATCTGCAACCTCGACTTCGCCGAAGGTAACCTGGCCGTGGGCCGCGAGAACGGTTTGCTCAACCCGCAACTGCCGGCCATGCAGTTCGTCCAGTCCGACTACTTTCCGGCCATCCGTCAGCTCGCCGGCCTGCCCATCGCCCAGCGTCGCGGTCAGAAGCTGCCGAGCTATCCGCGCCTGGGACAGCGCCAATATGACCTGGTACTGCTCGACCCGCCCGCCTGGGCCAAGAGTGCCTTCGGCACCGTCGACCTGCTGCGTGACTACCAGAGCCTGCTCAAGCCAGCACTGCTGGCCACAGCCGACAATGGCGTGCTGATATGCTGCAACAATCTGGCAAAAGTCAGCCTGGACGACTGGCGCGAACAGGTCTTGCGTTGCGCGGAAAAAGCCGGTCGACCGGTACGCGATTGGCAGGTACTGGCACCGGCGGCTGACTTCCCTTCGTGGGACGGACAACCTCCGTTGAAAACCCTGATCCTCCAACTGTAGGCATGGCGCCAGAGACCCGTCTCTTGAAATGCACCTAACAACGTAAGTAGCGATGAAAAAAGGCGATTGCTTCGGAACCGCTAACGCGTGCCATACTCCAAATCACCTCCGACTGAGATAGACGACGCCTCACATGCCCAAAGGATTGAAACGCGCCCTCGGCGCCTTGCTGACCGTCCTCGCGCTGTACACCGTGCTAGGTTTTTTCATCCTGCCGGGCGTGGGCCTGCGTATTGCCAACCAGCAACTGGCGCACTACGCCACGGTGCCTGCCAAGCTCCAGCGTCTGGAGTTCAACCCGTTCAGTCTGGAGTTGACGCTGTGGGGTTTGAACATCGGCGAGCCGGGCCAGGAGCAGGTCGCGTTCGAGCGTCTCTATGTCAATCTGCAGGCCGACAGCCTCTGGACCCAGGCCCTGCACTTGGCCGAAGTCCAACTGGACCAGCCCAAGACTGAAGTGACCTTCAGCAAAGACGGCAGCCTCAACCTCTCCCGGTTGTTCAAGTTGCCCGCCAGCGAACCGACCCCGACCGATCCCAATGCCAAGCCTTTCCCCGTGCGCATCGACCAGATCGCGCTGGCTGGCGGCTATCTGCACTTCCAGGACCTGCGTCCGAGCGAACCTATCGAGTTCCTCTATGACAAGATGGATCTGCAGCTGAAAAATCTCAGCACCCTGCCCGACGACGCCGCCGACATGACCTTGGTGGCCGCAGGCCCCGAAGGTGGGCGTATCGACTGGAAAGGCAATGTCAGCCTCGTGCCGATCACCTCCCAAGGCTCGTTGAAAGTCACCGATGGCAAGATGAAGCTCTGGTGGCCCTACGTCCGTGATGCGCTGCCGTTGGACCTCGAAGATGGCATCGTCAATCTCAGCACCGATTACACCCTCAACCTCGCCAAGGACACCGAGCTGCTGCTGAGCAACACGTCGCTCAGCGTCGCACCGTTCGCCATCAAGGCTCCCGATGGCCGGCCCCTGGCGCGCCTGGAGCGGCTAGACGTCAGCGAGACCAGCATCGACCTCGCCAAGCAGCAGGTCGTCGTCGGCAAGATCCGCAGTAGCAAGCTGGAAACCTGGGCAGCCCGTGAAGCCGATGGTCAACTGGACTGGCAGAAACTGCTCGCCAGCCAGCCAGCCAAACCCGCCCCCAAGGAGCCACCACCTGCGACCGCCGATACCCCTCGCGCCGCACCGACTGCACCCAGCAAACCCTGGCAGGTGCTGCTCAAGGACGTACAACTGCGCGACTACCGCATACATCTCGCCGACCGCGCGAACAAAACACCGGTCGCCCTCGATCTCGGCCCATTGAACCTCGACCTGCAGAACTTCGACAGCCTCAATCCATCGCCCTTCAGCCTCAAGTTCGATATCGGACTGGGCAAGCAAGGCAAGGTGCTTGCCAGTGGCGAAGTCAGCTTGAGCCCGATCAGTGCCAAGCTGAAGGTCAAGACCCAGGATATCGACTTGCGAGTGGCCCAAGCCTATGTCGAGCCGTTTATTCGCTTGGAAGTACGCAGCGGCCTGCTCGGCAGCGACCTCGACGTCAACCTGAAAAATATCGACCCGCTGACCTTCAGCGTGACCGGAAGAGCTCAGGTCGATCAACTGCACACCCTCGATACTCTCAAGAGTCGGGACTTCGTGAAATGGCAGAAATTGGCGGTCGACGGCCTGAACTACCAGCACGGCGACAGCCTGTCGATCGACAAAGTCAGCGTGTTCCGGCCCTATGTCCGTTTCATGATCAACGACGACCGTACCACCAACATCGATGACCTGCTGATTCCACAGCCGGCTGGGGGACCTGGCAAATCAACGGCCAAGGCCGCCCCGTCGAACAGCAAGCCACTGGGTATCCATGTCGGCGGCATTGCCATCAACGATGGCTCGGCCAACTTCGCCGACTTCAGCCTCACTCCCAACTTCGCCACCGCCATCCAGCAACTCAACGGCCAGATCGGCACCATCGACAGCCGCCAGGCCAAGCCGGCCAATGTCGATATCAAGGGCAAGGTCGATCGTTATGCACCCGTGACCATCAAGGGCGCGCTCAATCCCTTCGACCCGATGGCCAGCCTGGATATCGCCACCAGCTTCAAACGCGTCGAGCTGACCACCCTGACACCGTATGCCGGCAAGTTCGCCGGTTATCGTATCCGCAAGGGCCGACTCAATCTCGATCTGCATTACCTGATCACCAAGGGCCAGTTGAAGGCCGAGAACAAGTTAGTGGTCGAGCAACTGCAACTGGGCGAGAAAGTCGACAGCCCGGACGCCGTCGATCTACCGATCAAGCTGGCTATCGCCCTACTCAAGGACTCCGATGGCAAGATCTCCATCGAGCTACCGGTTTCCGGCGACCTCAACAACCCGCAGTTCAGCGTCATGCCGATTGTCTGGCAGACCCTGCGTAACCTGGTCGTGCGGGCAGCCACGGCCCCCTTCAAGTTCATTGGCGGGCTGATTGCCGGTGGCGATTCCCAGGACCTCAGCAATGTAGCCTTCACCCCAGGCTCCAGCGACTTGAGCAAGGACGCCGAATCGTCCCTGAGCAAGCTAGCCGCCGCCTTGAAGGAACGTCCAAACCTGCGCCTGGAGATCGAAGGCACCAGTGCCCAGGCCAGCGACGGCCCGCTCATCGCCCAGCAACGCTTGGACCGCGAATATCAGGCCACTTACTACAAGATGCTCCAGCGCCGTGGCGACAAGGTCCCGGCACAGGCCTCGTTGTTGCAGGTGCCGGAGGGTGAGAAGGCGCCGATGCTGGAGGGCATCTACCGCAGTCAGCTCAAGCAACAGCCGCCAGCCGAATGGGCGCAATTGAGCCGCGACGAACGCACCGCCAGACTGCGCGACGCAGTACTCAAGAACTGGAGTGGCAACGCCGCATTGCTGCGCAAATTGGGCCAGGAGCGGGCCAGCAGCATCAAGGACTTCCTGGTAGACAAAGGCCAACTGGAGGACACTCGTGTGTACTTCATTGATGCCAGCCTCGGTCAAGCCGAGAGCGATGGCCGCGTCGTCACTCCCTTGCACCTGGATAGCGAATGAGCAGGCTCAAACCTATTCTGTTCGGCCTCGCATGGGCATTGATTGCCAGCCAGGCCCAGGCTGGCTCCTTGCGTTGCGCCAGCCACTTGATCAGCATCGGCGACAGGAAATCGGAGGTTCTGGATAAATGCGGCGAACCACTTTCCCGGGATGTGGTGGGCTATCAACGCAGCGTCGATCGTCGTGTCGAGGTGCAGATCGAAGAATGGGTCTATCCCCAGAGTGGTGGCATGGTCCAGTACCTGCGCTTTGTCGGCGGGCGCCTGGAGCGCATCGACAGCAAGCGCGGGAACTGACAACCCGCTGACCTCAACAACACCCCGAAGGAATGACCGGTCAGCGTTCGATGGGCGGTGATGGCGTCCGTGCGGACAGGCTCCACCCCTATGGCCTACGGGGACCCCGTACAGGGCATCAGTCTTCACAAGCCCTATATAAAAACAGGTCCCGACGCGTAACGTCGGGACCTGTGGTGGGTCACTCCCTGCGACCCGTCGCCGGAACCTCAAGGTTCAGCAGGTACACTGCAACACCACCTGCTTGACCCTAAAGCGGGTTCCAGCGAAACCGATGAACCTCAGTTGGCTTTCAGGCCATCGGCCGAAACAGCCTGGACGCCTTTGATTTTCTTGGTGATAGCGACAGCAGTGGTTTTCTGCGCTTCAGTCACCGCCACGTCTGATGACAACGACACCACACCCTTGTTGGTTTCGACTTTGATGTCGGTGCCAGGAATGCCTTTTTCAGTCACCAGGTCAGCCTTTACTTTGGTGGTGATCCAAGTGTCGGAGGTCGATTCTTTGGCACGGTCGATTTTGTCGGGATGCGCGACACCGCCGGCAAGCAAGCCGTCAGCCGATACCGCTTTAACACCCTTAATATTCTTGGTGATATTTATAGCGGTGGTTTTCTGAGCATCGGAGATCTTCTCGTCCGAGGACAGGGAAACCACGCCCTGGTTGGTTTCAACTTTTATCTTCGAACCAGGAATACCCTTCTCGGTCAGCAAATCGCTCTTCACCTTGGTCGTGATCCAGGTGTCGGAGGTGGCTTGTTTGGCTTCGGTCACTTCACCGGCAGCCAGAACCATGGGTGCCTGAGAGGTTTGAGCGAAGGCGGTATTGGCCAAAGTCAGGGTCAGAGCGCTGGCAGTGGCGGCAGCGATAGCGAACTTCTTCATACAGGTAACTCCTGTTCTTCTGAAAAATCTGCGCCTTAGTCCTGGCGACAGGGTTGCCAATATGAGTGCAGGTGCTGTGCCAATCCTCAGCAATAAAATAAATACATATGAATCAACAGCTTAAATAAAATCAAAAAAATCGCTGTCGTGCATTTTGCATGACAGCTCGCCAAGCAGCATGCAAGTTGCGCGTTTGCGCCCTGGGCAACCCATCGGGCACCGTCATCCCCTGGTGGCCTGTGTGATGAGTTCTATGAGCCAATTTCGGTCGAATCAAGCTCGAACACCGTCCGTTGTCGGAGCCGGGCTTGCTTGCGAAGAGGACAATGAGATCGCCAAACGCCTTACAGGTTTTCCTCAGGTTGTAAAGTCAGCCTTTTCAACCGTTTATAGAGATTATTCCTACGCCATATAGTTAGGCCGTCCTCTTAATCTCCGATCTTCGTTCATGTTCCGATGGCTGTCCCTGTCCGCACGGAACGCGCCGTCATGACCGACACCTACTGGGCCACCCGCGAAGGCGATGCCCTGCTGCGCACCTCGTCCAACAAGAAAAACTGCGTAACACCCTGTCAGGAGAAGCGACTTGACCGATCTGTCTGCTGTATCCAAAGCGCCCAGCCCGCGTAGAGGCTGGTTTGATTCCCTAAAAGAACAATCCATCAGTTTCTTCAAAGGCGATAACAACGCGCCCTGGGCCATCCTCGCCGAAACCGCTATCGGCTGCATTCCGATATTGGGGCAGATCGTCGATGCACGCGACATTATTAAAGGTTTGGTCGAGGTCTCGGACCAACCCGACAGCACGGCGGCTTGGTTCAATGTCATTACCGCCTTGATCGGCCTGATTCCGGGCGGCGGCGATGCCACCAAACGCTCGTTGCGAGCGATCAAAAGTGGAGCGGCGAACGTCGACGATCTGCTGGCGATGATTCGGCGTTTCTATTCCGGTGATCCGGAAAAACTGCTGCGGCAAGTAATGGACCTTGCGCCGTTGCGTAACAGGCTGGACGAGATCCTTAACAACCCACGCCTGCTCAACCAGCTTTCCCCACAGATGCACACTCAGGTCAACGCCATTCGCGGTGGCTTGGACAGGCAGTTCGCAGCCTTTAAAAAGGAAGTCGACGGTTGGCTGGCCCAGGGGCGAAAAACCAGTGCCGAAGCGCCACTCAGAAACAAGCAGGCGGTCGGAACCCCAGACACCAAGCCCAACAGCTGGCACGGCGAGGGTCGGAGCACCCGACGCGACGCTAGCAATGAGGTGCTACCCAATCGAGCCAATGCCCATACCCAGCGCACCGCTCGATTTAAACAGGTCAACCAGAAGCTGCTTGGAGTGCTGGGTGAGCATATGGCTGACTACTACTGCCAGGACGTCAAGGGCTGGGGTAAAGAACAAGCAGCTCACGATAACAGTGAGAAGAATCCGGCCAAACTCAATGACCAGCACCGGATGGTGCAACTCTGGCCTTGTATTCCTCGCGGACGGGGGATTGATGCGGTATGGAAACCGGATGGACCTAAGCCATACGCCATTATCGAAGCCAAGGCCAGTTTCAATCCGGCCAAGTCATTGGGGCAGTTGCTGGGTGCGGCGGGAGATAAGATCGAAAGCAATCTAAATGGTGGCGGTAATGTACGTCGGAGAACTGGATCTGGCGGAAATACTGGTGGTGGTTCGGGACAAGTCAGACAAGTAAATGGAAAGGTCACGCAGATGAGTAATGCTTGGATAGAAAGCCGCTTGCAATCGGCTGTTTTATCAAAAAATCTAAGTGAAAAAATAATAAGTCATGGTTACTCACGCCATATCTTGTTTTTTTCTGTTCCTCAAGCAGTGGCTCACTCGGAGGCTTTACTTAGATACTCAGTTGGAGCCTCAGTAATCTCTATTGTGCATGCTACTCACGAGGCCACACGAGAGTGGCGTGACAACGAAATCCAGAGAGTCGCCAATAACCGAGCCGGCCTTACCGCACCAGCTCGAAACAGAACAGGGAGGTAGAAATGAATTTCAACTCAAAAAGAAGACAACAATTCCTCGGTGAACGCCATTACTCAGAAACAATTTCAGAAATTCCTGGTGTTCTAGAAATGTTTCGGCAACGTCCAGCGGGCTCTGGTGCCACGGAACAAGAGGGCTGGATGATTTCACAGCGACGCATTGTAGCGAATCTATATGAAAAGCTCTTTCTTGAATATACGGCGGGCGAGCCTATTGAGCCATTGCGCCAGCAAATTGAAGATATCATTAACGCCTACGAGGTATATTCTGAAAGGCTTTGGGCACTCTACGGGGACCATAACGAACCCGTATTCGACTACGTCATTACTGATGATTATGCGAACCTAATGCAACTGATAGGTCTCTGCTTTCTATTACATCGCCGCGATTTATTGCCTCGAATAGCTGCATTACAAGATGGTGTAGAGGGAGAGAATGGCGGCGCCGACGCACTTTTTGAAGAGTTCATGATTCACGCCATAGGGCGTGAAAAACGCTACCAAAGTGATTACCTCTGTGCACTGAAACCCTATGAGCCGCTGTTTTATGCACTGACCGAAGATGAGTATCCCAAGCAGTTAAAAGAACTCAACATTTTTCTAAAGCGTTGGTACAAAGACTTAGCGGGCTGTGCATGGCACGACAGCCATAAAGCAGAAGGTGGTTACTACGGCTATTGGAGTTTCGAAGCGGGCGCGGCAGTCATCTTGCTCGGCATCGAAGATGACAGCAGCCTCCATAAATACCTCTACTACCCCAAAGACCTGGTTGCTTGGTGCCGGGCTCATGCCGCCGAATACTCAAATAGCACACCACCTGCAACCGACAAAACTACTGCAAATCGGGTTGCAGCGGGACAACCCTGCCCGAAATCGGGCTGGTGGTTCACCCCAGCCCGACTCAACTCCCGCCGTTACTTCCAGCAAGGCGCTGCCTTCCCCGTAATAGAAGGCAGCGACTACGGCCTGACGTTCTGGCAGTGGAGCCCAGATCAATCCAACCCAACGCTGTGAACAGCCACTGACAAGGCGACACGAGAACAAAAATGAAAGCGACGCCAATGGTTGGGTATCACTGCATGCGGTCGAAAGAGATCCCGCTTTCCACACGGGCTGCCCGCCTCCCGCTCACTTTTCCTGAAGGATCTTTGCATGCACACTGACTGGCCCGCGTTGTTATCGCAGCACAATCGTTTGCTGCACCTGAAAACCGTACTACCCGACGCGCTGCTGATTGAGCGCATGCAGGGGATCGAAGCCCTCAACGAGGAATTGGTGTTCACCCTCGATTGCCTGAGCCCTTCGGCCTTGTTGGACCTCAGTGTATTGCCAGGCACCGCGATAACCCTGCAACTGGCGCAAATTGATGGTTCGCAACGACACTGGCACGGCACGGTGATCAACGCCGAGCGCCAGGGCAGTGACGGTGATATCGCTCGCTATCGGCTGCACATGGGCAGTTGGTTGAGCCCACTTAAACAACGCCGTAATACCCTCATCTTTCAAGATTTGGACGCGTTGGAAATCATCACGTTGATTTTCGCCGACTATCCGCAAGCCCGCTGGGATGCACGCGTGCGCCAGCGGTTGCCAAAGCGAGCGTTGTGTACCCAATACCGGGAAACCGATTTCGAGTTCGTTCGGCGATTGTTATCCGAAGAAGGCTTGAGTTTTTATTTTGAACACGAGAAAGTTGCAGAGGGCCACGCCAAACTGGTCATCGTTGAGTGCGACTGTCCGTGGGCCGACGGCGGTTCACTGATCTTCACCCGCGAGGATTCATTACAGGCCGATGATGGCATCCGTCGCCTGGGCGAACAGCGGCAAATAACCAGCCATGCAGCGGTTACCGGCACCTGGAACAACAAGGTACTACTGGGATTAAGCGGATCCGCGACAGACACCCACCAGAAAGGCCCTACACTGCCGCCGCTGCAGGTCTTTGACGCCAATCCCGGCACCGCCTTTGTGACGTTTGACGAGGCACGACAAGCCGCTACTCGGCACTTGAATGCACGCCGCCTGGAAACCCATGGCTATCAGGGTGAGAGCGCCACGCGCCAGCTACGACCGGGCAAACGCTATACCCTGAACAAACACCCGGACCTGGGCACCCTGCCCTTTATTTGTCGCGAAGTCCGGCATGTCGCGACCAACAATTTGGGTATTGGGCTGGCCGCACGCCTGGGGCAGGCTGATCTGGAAAACGGCACCTATGCCAACCAGTTCAGCGCCTTGGCGCCGACCGTGTCGGTAGTCCCTCCACACATTCCCCGACCGCTGGCACCAGGTATGCAAACGGCCACGGTGGTGGGCGCCGAGCAGCACGTCATCACCAGTACGCGTGACCATCAGGTGCGGGTGCAATTCTTTTGGCAGCGCGGCAAACACGCCCTGACGGGCGGCCTGCAGGACACCTACAGCTCAGGCAACCCTAACGCCCACGCGCCTGGAAACGAAACCTCAGGCACCTGGGTCCGCGTAGCTGAAACAATGGCAGGCGCGCATTTCGGCCAAAACTTTACCCCGCGCATTGGCGGTGAGGTGTTGATCAGCTACGTCCATGCCGATATCGACCAATCGGTGGTGATTGCCGAGCTACACAACGGCACAGCGTCGCCACCGTTCAGTGCCGGCATCGACGCCTCGGCGAACCATGCCGGCACAATCAGCGGCATGCGGACCTTGGCCCTTGATGGCAAACCTGCCAACCACTGGCAACTGGACGATGCTAACGGCCAACTGCGTCAGCAACTGCACAACGACACCACCCGCAGCACCTTCGCCGTGGGTTATCTGATTGC
Organism: Pseudomonas agarici; assembly: GCF_900109755.1. Lineage (GTDB taxonomy): Bacteria > Pseudomonadota > Gammaproteobacteria > Pseudomonadales > Pseudomonadaceae > Aquipseudomonas > Aquipseudomonas agarici. The sequence goes on from NZ_FOAR01000034.1 coordinate 46,461, forward strand.
CTGCGAAGGCGCTAAACGCAACGCCTACCAAGGCTGCGGTTTTGCCCAAACCACCGATGGCTGGAACCAGCTTCGCGCTAGCGAAGGGCTGCTGCTGTCCACCAGCCTTCAGCACGCCGCCGATGCGGCCCAGATGCAGATGGCCTCAGCCCTCGGCCAACTGCGCGCCGCCGTGGCCACCACCGACCGTTTGAGTCAGGCCGCCCAGCAGGCGCAGCCGGGTAACCTTGCCGCCCACGACGCACAACGCGCACTGGTCGATGAACTGGACCCCGGACAGGCGGCGCACCACGCCGCGCAGGTCAACGGCCAAAGCACCACCCCGCCCGGCGGTGAACAGCCGGTGGAGTGTTTCCAGGCACCGCATATGGTGCTGGAAACCCCGGACCACCTGATCGCAGCCACGCCCACCAGCAGCAACAGCCATGCCGACCAGCAGATGCAGGTGACCAGTCAACAGGACCTGCACCTGAGTGCCGGGCAAACCATCGCGGGCATCAGCGGCGCCAGTCTGCATTGGTACACCGCTGCCGGTGGCGCGAAGGTCATCGCGCAAAACGGCCCGGTCAGCGTGCGGGCGCATACCGAGCGAATGGAAATCCTGGCCGATCAGGCAGCCACTTTTATCGCAAAGGAGGGGCGGATCGACCTGGTGGCTAAGGCCGGTATCGTGCTTCAAGTCGGCCAGACCAGCATAACCTTGCAAGGCAATGACATTTTCTTCGCCTGTCCAGGGATATTCAGCGTCAAGGGCCGTGAGCATCCGTTGTTGGGTGGAGCCAAAGGATTATTCAATACGTCTATTCTGTTTGATGGCCTAACACCCGCAGTACTCAGTCTTGCGTATCGCTACCTCGATCAGTCTCCTGTCACGGGTGCCCCTTTCACTCTGCGCTTCAGTAATGGTCAAACCTTGGCGGGCCTGCTCAATGAGCAAGGTACTGCGGTGATTGACAATCCGCCGCCCTTTCCTGCTGAAGTCGAATATGGAGAAACCGACCGCACACAGCCCGATGACTTTATTCCCCCGCTAAAGAATCCGACGTTTGGTCAAACCCCTCAGAACGACCATGAAACCTTGTCAGTACTAGAACAATTTTCAACGAGCGAACAGGCGCACCTCAAGGAGTATTTCTTTGACGATGAAATCGCAACGTTGCAGGAAGAAAACATGGAGTTGGGGCATGAGGGCTTTCTTGAATACCAGCTCCCGGATGAGTCAGATTCCAACGCAGCCAACTATAAAAAAGACCACCCCGCACCTCGCCCGGAACAGGAGCCCTGATCGATGAACACCCCGTCTTCCGCACCGGCCTTTTCACGCCAAATACGTCAAGCCGACGAGACCGCAGGCCAATGGCTAACCGGTTTGCTGGATGGCAAGGGGAATACGCCGTCCCATGCCATCGTTACCGCCGTACTCGGTTGCGTTCCAGTGGTCGGCCAACTGTTTGATCTGCGCGACTTGATTCGCTGCATCATTACCCTCACAACATCGCCCAACAGTATCGGTAGTTGGGTAGAACTACTGGTGACCTTGATTGGCTGTATTCCTGGATTTGGCGACGCCTTTAAAGCGGCCTTCAAATTGGCCCGTAGCGGGCAGAACGTTAATCGTGTGTTCGACGCCATGCGCACCTATGCGCGCATCAACCCACGCGCCGCCCTGCAAAGCCTCGATTGGAGCAAGATCCAACGCGAAGCCTTGCAAATGCTTAATAGCATGCTCGATAACCTCATCAGCGCGCTCGATGGTTGGCTGGTAAAACTGGTGGCCGGTCGACAACAAGCCCATGAGTTGATCAAGACATTGAGCAACTTGAAGCAACAAGCACCCTCGATGTTACAAAAAGCCACTGGTGAACTGAAAAAAACCGTGGATGACCTACTGCAACAACCCAACGTCCTGAGTACCGCGCAGGTTTCCGGTGCCCAACGCAGCCTGCCGACCCCACCGATGGCGACTCGTCCCTCATCAACGACCACCACGGCCAGCAGCAAAGTGCAACACTCGCCCATCGTCGACAACACCGGCAAGAACCCTGCGAATCGAGGCCAGACGCCCACCGTTCACCAGATTCGCCAAAGCAAACGCAAACGCTGGGCCTCGGGTGTACCGGCAGAACATATCGTCGAGTACTACGTAAAAAGCGCCCGGCCGAGTTGTCGAAAAATCAATGACCACGGGCGGTTGACCGAAGAATGGGAAAGCAGCAAGAAGAAAGGCAATACACCTCATCGTCAATCTGCCGTGACCAGCCAAGGACTCGATCACCTATGGTTTGGTCAGCATAAAGGAAGGCCCTACACGGTGGGCGAAACCAAGGGCAGCACTTGGGCACAGTTCAGCTTTCTGGCCGCAATGAGCGAGGGGGATAGGAAAGTCGTGGAAGGCACGCGCGCCGATACCGCCAAAGTGCTGGGTGATCAACAGGCTTACAACCCTGAGCTAGCAATGAGTAAGGATGCACCGAGCAGCACTTACGTCACTATCGATAATGAAAAAGCGTTGGCAGACGTGGATAAGCAAACCGGCACGCTCAGTTCGACAAAAACTAAAGGGCGACAGATGAGTCATTGGTGGATTGAACTGTCCATACAACAAGATTATACGATCCCAGCCAGTCACAAAATTAAAATAATTGACGCTTTACAACTGGCTGTGGCGAGACAGGGAAACCTCCCCTATAACCGAGAAATTTTTATGGTTACAGGAAAACAATATGAAACCCACGAGCGTTCAAAAGGAAAAACTCACAAACCACAACTCCCAATTATTAATATACCCGATGAAATTCTAGGCCGGTGACCCTTGAAAATACTATCAAAACCCGAATGGAACAACGTAAAACGTGAACCACTGCAATCGTACAAAGACTATGAGAGTGTCATATCCAAAGCGAAAAAATTACAACCTTCTTTTACGGAAAGGATAAATGAATACCCAATCCCCGATTTATTCAGAAGAGCATGGGCCGCAAAAATTAGGGCCGAGCAGTCTTTGGATCTTATGATTTATAGCTATTCAGCCGGGGTGAACATCAACAACGAAATAGCTCCTCGCATGCCTGAGTGTATCACTTTTTATCAAGAGTTCGCCAAATGCAACTTTGAATTTGAAGTAAGCGACAACAATGACGGGCATAAAATGCCTCATCTTGACCTATACGACACTTACTACTGGAAAGCATTACAACTTGTATGTTTTTCCATTCTGCTGGGTCATACCGATAAACTAGTTAAAATCATGGATCTTCTTTCTCATGAAAACGATGACCAGGATGCCTTGCTGGAAGATTTGGTCGCGCCCTATTTATCTGGGCGTCCAGGCTCCACTATTTACACTCGACAACTGCCCTACCGTAAAACTCGAAAAATCTTCCAGGCCAACCCGGAAGAACGATCCGCCCTAATAACTCAATATCTAAAAGAGTGGTATTTGGCCAGCCGCCGAGAGCCCTATCATGATCGGCACAAGAGTGCGTTTTTTCCAGGTTATTGGTCGCTGGAAGCCGGGGCTATCACCTTCCTACTTGACATCGACGACAGCAGTTACCGCGACATGCCTTTTTATCCAAAAGATCTAGTGGATTATGCACGCAGCGTCAGTAACCCACCGGGCCGGCCACAATCTGAAAACCGTTCGATATCACGCAAAGCCTCCGGC
>NZ_FOAR01000037.1 GCF_900109755.1 Pseudomonas agarici
GATATTGCGCCGGCACTCGGCTTCGAGGCGCCGTGATGAACGGATCCGCTGGAAATAACCGTAGAGGTAAAGTTTTAGCTGATCGGCTGGATCGTAAGAAGGCCGGCCGGTGCTTTTGGGAAGTGCTTTATCAAAGCCTAGTCGCACCAGATCCAGTTTGGAGACGTAAAGGTCGATAACGCGAACGAGGTGATCCTCGGGGATCAACTCTTCCAGCGATACCGGAAACAGGCTGGTCTGGCTGCGGGACTGTCCCTGGATGTAAGCCATAACGAAAAATGCTCCGTATCTTTCGATACGGAGCATTTTCTTCGAGCACTGCGCAGATTGCTAGGTTTTCACACAGTCTGTTGAGGGCCGGTTTTTTATGGGCGGGATTGGCAGCGGCGAACGATCAGTCGTTGAAGTCTTCCCAACCGCCCATTTGCTTCCAGCGATTGACGATACCGCAGAACAATTCGGCGGTTTTCTCGGTGTCATAGCGTGCCGAGTGAGCTTCGCGACCGTCGAAGTCGATATCGGCGGCCTGACAGGCCTTTGCCAGCACGGTCTGGCCATAGGCCAGACCGGCAAGACTGGCAGTGTCGAAGCTGGAGAACGGATGAAACGGGTTGCGTTTCATGTCCAGGCGCGCGATAGCGGCGTTGAGGAAACCCAGATCGAAACTGCTGTTGTGCCCGACCAGGATCGCGCGCTTGCAGCCGTTGGCCTTCAGCGCCTTGCGCACGCCACGGAAGATGTCGGTCAATGCGGTCTCTTCGCTGACGGCCATGCGCAGCGGATGATCGAGCTTGATTCCGGTAAATTCCAGGGCCGCCGCCTCGATGTTGGCGCCTTTGAATGGCTCGACCCGGAAGAAGTAGGTGTGCTCGGGGAACACGAAACCTTTTTCGTCCATGCCGATGGTGGTTGCGGCAATTTCCAGCAGCGCGTCGGTGGCGGCGTTGAAACCACCGGTTTCTACGTCGACGACGACCGGCAGGTAGCCACGAAAGCGTGCGGCCATCGGGTGACGGGAGCCACCTGAATTGCCATTGCCTTCCTGTTCGTCATCGAAATGGTCTTCACTCACAGCGTTTCCTCCAGCAGGCGCCAGCGCAGTTTTTCACCGGCGCGCAGCGGGATGACGGACAGCTCGCCAAATGGCAGGCTGGCAGGGGCGGTCCACTCCTCGCGGACCAGGGTGATGCGCTCGCTGTTCGGTGCCAGGCCGTAGAAGCGTGGGCCGTGCAAGCTGGCGAAACCTTCGAGCTTGTCCAGGGCATTGCGTTGTTCGAATGCCTCGGCATACAGCTCGATAGCCGCATAAGCGGTGTAGCAGCCGGCGCAACCGCAGGCGGTTTCCTTGGCATGCTGGGCATGGGGCGCCGAGTCGGTGCCGAGAAAGAACTTTTCGCTGCCGCTGGTGGCGGCGTCGAGCAGGGCCTGTTGGTGGGTGTTGCGCTTGAGGATGGGCAGGCAGTAGAAGTGCGGCCGGATACCGCCCACCAGCATGTGGTTGCGGTTATAGAGCAGGTGGTGCGCGGTAATGGTCGCACCGACGTTGGCCGCAGCCTCGTTGACGAATTGCACCGCGTCGGCGGTGGTGATGTGTTCGAACACTACTTTCAGCGTTGGGAAGCGCTCGACCACACGGCGCATGTGTTCGTCGATGAATAGCTTCTCGCGGTCGAACACGTCGACATCGCCACGGGTCACTTCACCGTGGATCAGTAGTGGCATGCCAACCTCGGCCATGGCTTCCAGGACCGGAAAAATCTTGTCCACGCAGGTGACGCCGGAATCCGAGTGGGTGGTCGCACCGGCTGGATAGAGCTTGGCCGCGTGGACAAAACCGCAGGCCTTGGCGGCGCGGATATCCTCGGGCTGGGTCTGGTCGGTGAGGTAGAGCACCATCAGCGGTTCGAAACGGCTACCGGTCGGCCGTGCCGCGAGAATGCGCCGGCGATAGCCATCGGCCTCGGCGGCGTTGCGTATCGGAGGCACCAGGTTGGGCATGATGATGGCGCGACCAAAGGTGCGCGCAACATCCGCTACAGTGTGAGGTAACACAGCACCATCGCGAAGATGAATATGCCAGTCGTCGGGACGCAGCAGGGTCAGGCGGTCGGACATTGGGGATTCCAGGCGGGTCGAACTGATGGGAATGCTACCGGAAAAGACTCTCTCAGGCACTCGCTATCAAGTTTTGCTGCCAGTGACCGATATCCCGAACGTAGTGTGTAGAGCCGGTATGCCAGTCTCAAAGTCGTGAAACCATTGGAGCCTCCCGTGCGCCAGCGTTATTTAGCCTTGCTCAGTATGTTCGTCAGTCTGCCCACCGTGGCGCTGACCTTCCAGACCCGTCTGGAGAGCATCGAGTGGAAAGTGGAAGGTGACCCATTCGAGTGTCGACTGGCTCAGCCGATCACCGACTTCGGTTCGGGCGAGTTCGTGCGACGGGCGGGCGAGCAGGCGATTTTTCGTCTGAGGGCTTATAACCATGTGTTCGGCGGTGGTTCGGCAACCCTGCTGGCCGCGGCTGCGCCTTGGCAACCCGGGCGCGGTGATATCAACCTGGGATCGGTGCAGGTTGGCAACGGCGATATCCTGTTCAACAGTTCCCAAGGCCAGGCTGGTGGGCTGTTTCGTGGTCTGTTCGAGGGCCGCAGCCCGGTCATTCGTCATTACTCGCGAGACGGCGGGGTTGCCGAAGTGCGGCTGCTGCCGGTGAACTTCAGCCAAGCCTACAGCGATTTCCAGGCTTGTACCGCCAAGCTGCTGGCGAAGAACTTCGAGCAGGTGAAGCAGGCCGAGATTGGCTTTCCCGGTGGTGGTATCGATCTGGATGCGCAGGCCAAAGCCCAGTTGCAGGTGATGCTGGACTTCATCAAGGCAGATCCCCGCGTCAATCACATCGAACTCGACGGTCACTCGGACAATAGCGGTAATCGCCTGACCAATCGCGACCTGTCGCGTCGGCGAGCATTGTCGGTGAAGGATTTTTTCACGGCCAACGGCATTCCGGAATCACAGATCATCGTGCGCTTCCACGGTGAGCGTTACCCGTTGGCGCCTAATACCAACTCCGCCAACCGGGCGAAGAACCGTCGGGTCAACATTCATCTCGAGCGCGTTCCGGCACTTGAAAAACCGGCCCCGACGGCGGCGGCGGGGAATTCGGCGACAACTTCCTGAATCGGCTGCCGTCGCTCGTTCGACATTAGCTGTCGCGCCTCTGTAAATTCGCGGTTTTGGTCGGTAGAATCGATGCCTTTCCGTACAACCCGTGGAGTGATGGCATGGCCGACGTAAACAAGGTCGTTCTCGCGTATTCCGGCGGCCTGGACACTTCGGTGATCCTCAAGTGGCTGCAGGATACTTATAACTGTGAAGTGGTGACCTTCACTGCGGACCTGGGTCAAGGCGAAGAGGTCGAGCCTGCTCGTGCCAAGGCGCAAGCCATGGGCGTGAAAGAGATCTATATCGACGACCTGCGCGAAGAGTTCGTGCGTGATTTCGTCTTTCCGATGTTCCGTGCCAATACCGTCTACGAAGGCGAGTACCTGTTGGGTACTTCCATCGCGCGTCCGCTGATCGCCAAGCGCTTGATCGAAATCGCCAACGAAACCGGCGCCGACGCCATTTCCCACGGGGCTACCGGCAAGGGCAACGACCAGGTTCGTTTCGAGCTAGGGGCCTATGCCCTCAAGCCGGGCGTCAAGGTCATCGCTCCATGGCGTGAATGGGACCTGCTGTCCCGTGAAAAGCTGATGGATTATGCCGAAAAGCATGCGATCCCGATCGAGCGTCATGGCAAGAAGAAATCCCCGTACTCCATGGATGCCAACCTGCTGCACATCTCCTATGAGGGCGGTGTGCTGGAAGACACCTGGACCGAGCACGAAGAAGACATGTGGCGTTGGACCGTCTCCCCAGAGAACGCTCCCGACAAGCCGCGCTATCTGGAGCTGACCTACCGCAACGGTGACATCGTCGCGCTGGACGGCGTCGAAATGAGCCCGGCCACTGTGCTGGCGACCCTGAACCGCATCGGTGGCGAGCACGGTATCGGTCGTCTCGATATCGTCGAGAACCGCTATGTGGGCATGAAGTCCCGCGGCTGCTACGAAACCCCTGGTGGCACCATCATGCTACGCGCGCACCGGGCGATCGAGTCGATCACCCTGGACCGCGAAGTCGCTCACCTTAAAGATGAGCTGATGCCCAAGTACGCCAGCCTGATTTACACCGGCTATTGGTGGAGCCCCGAGCGTCTGATGCTGCAACAGATGATCGATGCTTCCCAGGCCCATGTGAATGGTGTGGTTCGCCTGAAGCTATACAAGGGCAATGTGATTGTGACCGGGCGCAAGTCCGAGGAGTCGCTGTTCGATGCCAATATCGCGACGTTCGAAGAAGACGGCGGCGCCTACAACCAGGCTGACGCAGCGGGCTTCATCAAGCTGAATGCGCTGCGCATGCGCATTGCCGCGAACAAAGGACGTAAGTTGTTCTGATCCGTCTGTTTGCCTGAAAAGCCCCGGCCCGTAGGTCGGGGCTTTTTTTCGGGAATTGATGTTCCGCCAGCGCCACGGGCACTGGTGCATGTGCTCGGGCGGAAGGAACTCCGGCGGGAGACTGGGTAGGAAGGAGTAAACCTGGTGTTCATTCCTTTGAGTCGTCTCGATGATGCTTGAGTTCGAATCGATAGTGCCTGCCCAGCTCCCATACCTGACGCACCGTCAGCTCCAACGCCTGTGCAATTTCCATGGCGGTATATCCCAATGCAGCGTAATGCATGGCGTGCCCGGCGATTACATCATCCGCGAGTGAGCCGGCAGGTGCCGAAAGATTCGTTCGGTATTTCCGGGGCGTGGATAATGGGCGGCGATGGGGGATCCTCAGGCCCTGTTCCTGGGCGATCCTTCTTATCTCGCCTTTATTCATTTTCAAGGAGTATTGCAAGGCGGATATTCCGGCGCCCTTTGTTATGAGGTTTTTCAGTAGCTCAACTTTTCTTGCATATTCTTCCGTTGTGTCGACTTCGTTTGTTGCAGGAGTGGGTATTTCATAATTGTCCCTGGCCGGTCCTTTTGTCGAGGCGGGCTCTATCGTTCCGCCATGTTTGATGAACTCGGTGATGGCGAGCTCAAGGTCATGGGATTTATAGTTGCTCTTCTCTTTGTTTATAGTGGTGTTTTTCATGAAGTATAGCCTGCTCGTAAAGGGGGATAGGCTGTCGTGAAGTTTTCGTCTGAAAAAGTCAGTTGTTATGGGGTTTCCTGTTTTTAAAAAGCTAACGGGAGAGCATATGGTTTGCAAGAAAAATATGCTGGTCAAATGTTTGGTTTTTTTCTGGAAAGATTAATTTTAAAAACCCGGTAAGCATTCCTTATGCTGCGTAGTACCTTTCCTTTAGTTGCGGTGGTGATGGACTTAAATGTTTTGGTGGTATTCACTGGGAGTCGAAAGAGCTATTGTTTGAGATATATCAGGGTTTTTTCAGGGCGAGCAGTTGGGTGTTAAAGCGCATATGAAATCTATTCGAAATTTTTTCCTCATGAGATTGTCAGGCCAGTACTTTAAAAAGGAGTCGGCAGAACGGTGAGTGTTTAATATTTTCTTCAGCTGGCTGTGTAGTAGAATGATGAAAGTGTTTAGTTGTCGTGCGTCCCGATATCGTTCTCTCCTCCGGCCTCAGCAGTTCGCTGCCGATGATCTTCGGCAGCGCGCTCGCGGGATAGGGTTATTTCTTGTTGCAGAAAACCATTAGACATCCGACGCCTGGCGTCTCTAATGTTTATGCGGGACGGATAGCGTTTGGTGTGCAGGTGTTTGCCTATCCTGTTTATCTGTATCGTCTCCGGCTTCATGAAGCAACGTCGGTGCAGGGGCGGGGCGGTGGATCAGATGGTTATGAGGTAACGTGCTTGACTGTTGGATAAATTGATTGTCACCTCATTCCTGAAAACAGCACTTTTCTTGTGGTGCTTTTTTTGTAGGGCAAATCCTTGTTGTTTGTAGGGAAGGTCTTTGGCTGGTACTGCTCGGGGTAGGCGCTATGCCCAGGAGGTTGTGACTAGGCTATTGTGCTGACTCTGAAAATTCGAACAGCGAAAATTGGACTTGCCCATGAATAAAGTGCTGATCGTGGATGATCATCCCGTCATTCGCCTTGCTGTACGCATGCTGATGGAACGGCATGGCTACGAAGTCATTGCGGAGACGGATAACGGCGTGGATGCCTTGCAGCTGGCGCGAGAGCATGCACCGGACATTGTTATACTCGATATTGGAATTCCCAAACTGGACGGGTTGGAGGTCATTGCTCGCTTAACTTCCATGGGGCTCTCTTTCAAAGTACTGGTACTTACTTCACAGGCTCCCGGACATTTCTCCATGCGTTGCATGCAGGCGGGCGCAGCCGGTTACGTGTGCAAGCAGCAGGACCTGACCGAAATGTTGAGTGCCATAAAGGCCGTTCTATCAGGCTACAGTTATTTCCCCAATCAGGCGTTGCACACCGTGCGTTCCAGCATGGGGAACGCCAGTGAGGCGGATATGGTCAACCGGCTTTCGGGTCGTGAAATGATGGTCCTGCAGCAACTGGCCAGGGGGAAAAGCAACAAGGAAATTGCCGATGGAATGTTCTTGAGCAACAAGACGGTCAGCACCTATAAGACACGTTTGTTGTTGAAACTGAACGCTCGTTCTCTGGTTGACCTGATTGAGCTCGCTCAACGCAACGGCTTGGTTTGAGGCAAGCAGGCGAACCATTCGGGCAGCGTGCGGGGAGAGTTGGCGACCCCAGGGTCATAAGGGCGGTGCTACAGGCGAGTCTTTATAGCCAAAAAAGCCTCCGATCAGGAGGCTTTTGATGGGAGGCTACATCACTTACAAGTCAAAATCGTAATCAGCCAGCTGCTTTTGTAGGCGGCGCTCGTCCAGCATATTGTCGATGGTGCGACGCTTGCTCAGATTGGTCTTCGCGACCTCTATCGGATGTTCCGCTTCATCCGAATCGACCTGCATCAGGTCGTCCTCTACATCCAGCGCTTCTTTATCGGTACTCATAAAGTCAACTCCGGGCTAAGACTGCCGTTGGCGCTCCTTATAACGATAATTACCTGTCTGGTAAAAAAGATTTTTTCAATCGGCTTGGCAGTAGGCGCAATAGCGACTCAATCGTCGGATGTCTTGTGCCTGTATTCGCACAGGTCTTCGATCCGACAACTGCCACAGCGCGGCTTTCGGGCCTGGCAGACATAGCGTCCGAGCAGGATCAGCCAGTGATGAGCATCGAGCAGGTATTGTTTTGGCACGAATTTCATCAACTGCTTTTCTACCTCCACCACATTCTTCCCTGGGGCCAGTCCCGTCCGGTTGCTGACTCGAAAAATATGCGTATCGACTGCCATGGTCAGTTGCCGAAAAGCTGTGTTGAGAACCACGTTGGCGGTCTTGCGGCCGACCCCTGGCAAGGCTTCCAGCTCTTCCCGTGTCTGCGGGACCTGGCTGGCATGGCGTTCGATCAATAGGCGACAGGTCTCGATGACGTTTTTCGCCTTGCTGTTGTAAAGACCGATAGTCTTGATGTACTCGGACAAGCCCTCAACCCCCAACGCATGGATTGCCTCGGGAGTATTGGCCACTGGGTACAGCCGGGCGGTGGCCTTGTTCACGCCGACATCGGTGGCCTGGGCGGAAAGAATCACGGCGATCAGTAGCTCGAACGGTGACGAGTACGCCAGTTCGGTCTTGGGCTGCGGGTTATCCTCGTGGAGCCGACGGAAAATCTCCAGGCGTTTGGCGGCGTTCATGGGGCGGTCATTTCCTTTTAAACACTGGGTTTGAGGTTGCGCGCAGAGCCCAGGCTTTTTTCCCGGCCAGCAGCAGCCCCAGTAGGAGAAAGGCCCCCGGCACTCGCCCGGCCAGATGCAGGCCGTTTTCGGCGGAGAACAGACTGATGGCCCCGTGGCTGGCGGCTCCGGTCCACCATTGCAGATGATCGAATACGGTGCCGTTTGCCAGTAGCTCGCGCAGCAGGCTGAGGCTGAACAGCAGAACGCCGAAACCAGCGAACAGGCGCACAGTGTCGTTCAGCCTGTCCGGCTGGAAAAAGCCGAAGTGTTCAAGCGCCAGGCATTGCACACTGACCAGCGCCAGGTAAATTCCCAGGGCCTGGTAGAGCTCCCAGGACCAGGCTTGCAGCCCCAGGGAAACCAGGCTGACACTGCCGGCTGCCAGGAGAACCTGTGTCGGCCACACCAGTTCCGGGTGGATCCAGGGCTTCAGCGCACGGCCCGCCGCCGCGTAGATCAAGGCCACCAGCATGCTCGCCAGCCACAACGACATTGCCTTGATCAGCGAGTCGCTGGTACCGAGCAGGGACGGGAGCATCAGTGAGCCTGGTAATAAGCTGCTGCTATTCATGCGTGCTTCCTTCCAGCAGTTGATCCCGGTGTTGGTCAAAATAACGCAAGGCGTCATGAATCGTCTCGATCGCTGCTCGGGAGGTAATTGTTGCGCCAGCCATCTGATCGAAGTGTCCGCCGTCTTTTTTCAGTCCCCATGCGGCATCAGGCGTATCGGTCCGGGATTTTCCGAGAAACTCCCTCAGCCAGGCACCACCTTCCTCGGCGATTCTGCCACCCAGCCCTGGTGTTTCCATATGTGACAGGGTTTTCACTCCCAGCAGCTTGCCGTTTGCGCCGATGCCTATCAGCAGTTCGACGGGACCGCCATAACCTTGGGTTCTGCTCTGGAATACCACCGCCACCGCCTGGTCCTGCTGGAGCACCCGATAGCCTTGTATCAGACTGCTGTGGGACAACGGCTCGGTCCTTAATACCAGTAGCTTTTGTTCATATTCGCCGGCCGGCAGCACCTGCGTCAGGGCTCGGGCCTGAATCGCCTGCTGCTGCGCCTGGATTCGCGGTATCGCCTGCTGTTGCAGCTCCCAGGTCAAACCTATGATGAGCGCCGCCAGGGCGGCGAGGATCAGCAGTGAAGCCGGTTTGCTCATGGCGTCCGCCGTTCTGATCGTGGGACGGACCAACGCTCGAGCGTCGGTACCATCAAATTCATCAGCAGCACCGCGAAAGCCACGCCATCAGGGTAGCCGCCCCAGGTGCGGATGATGTAGGTGAGCAGCCCGACGCCAGCGCCAAACAGCCACTGAGCCCTTGCGTTTTTTGGGCCTGAAACCGGTTCGGTAACGATGAAGAACGCACCGATCATGGTGGCCCCGGTTAGCAAGTGAAACAGTGGCGAACCGTTGGAATCCGAGCCGGAACCCTGCCAGAAGGCCAGGCTGATCAGGAACAGGCTGGCGAGCATGCCGACCGGCGCATGCCAGCTGAATACCCGTTGTTTCAGCAGAAACAGGCCGCCGGCTAGAAAGGCCAGGTTGATCCATTCTGCACCTTTGCCGCCCCAGTGCCCGAAGGCGCCCTGGGCGGTGAACAGCTCTTCCATGGTCAGGCTTTGGTTGATTCGCAGGGTATCCAGGGCGGTCGCTTGGGCCCAGGCATCCGGTTGCCCGGTGAGATGAACGCCCAGCACCTGTTGCAATCCGCCCAGCAGGTCCATCCCATGGGAGACGGGCCAATGGGTCATGGCTTGCGGAAAGGTCACGAGCGCCAGGGCATAGCCCAGCATCGCCGGATTGAACGGATTCCTGCCGACTCCGCCATACAGGTGTTTACCCGCCAGCAAGGCGCCGGCGCTGGCAAACACCGGCAGCCACCAGGGACTGTAGGGAGGCAGCGCCAATGCCAGCAGCGTGGCGCTGACCAGGGCACTGCCGTCTAGCAACGCGGGCCGGATCGGGCGGGTACGCAACCGTAGCACGGCGGCTTCCACCACCAGGGCACTGAGTGCGCACAGCAGCAGGTTGATCAGCACCCCCCAGCCGTACCACAGGAGCAGGGTCAGGGTCGCGGGCAGCGTGGCGAGCAGCACCCATTGCATGGCTTGCTGGAGGCGTTCATCCGGCTGTCCGCCGGTTTCACGGCGTGACATGGGCGTCGACCTGGCGCTGGGCTTCCTTGAGCCGACGCTGTGCATCGTCCAGCGCCTGCTCCGAGGTGTCCGGCTGCCGTTGTAGCTTGCCAAGTTCGGCGCGGCGCATGGCCAACTGGATCTTCGCGCGCTTGAGTTCAGCGTCCTTGGGGATGTCGGGGGCGGCGGCCGGGGCGCTGCTTTCCAGGCGGGTGAGAGCCTGTTCCGCCACCTCAAATTGCTGCTGGAGGATTGCCAGTTGGGCAGCCTGTTCGGCAATAGGGGGATGACCGAAGGCCTTCAACGACTTGTTCAGTTGCGCACGGCACATGGCCAGATCGATCTTGGCTTTTTTCAAGGCGGCATCGGAGTCGAGCGCCTTGTGTGCCTTGAACCGCTCCAGGGCGGCCTTGGCCGGATCGCTCGTCTCGCCGTCCGATTGCGCCGGGCGTGAAGCGCGGGCCTGGCGTTCGGTGTGGCGGCGTTCCTCTTCGGCGTGCAGTCGTGTATTGCGCTGGTCGAAGCGACGGCGGGCACGTTTGCGTTTTTCGTCGCGTGCCTGTTGCTGCTCGGCATTGAAAGCCAGCCCGCCGACAATCGGCACGACCTGGGCAAGCGGCAGCGGATGCATATCAATGCAATCCACCGGGCATGGCGCGACACACAGGTCGCAGCCGGTACACTCATCGATGATCACCGTGTGCATCAACTTGGCCGCGCCGACGATGGCATCCACCGGGCACGCCTGGATGCACTTGGTGCAGCCGATGCATTCGGCCTCGCGGATAAAGGCGACCTGGGCGGGCGCCGTGCCGCGCACGGGATCCAACTCCAGGACCGGCACCCGCAGCAGGCTGGCGAGGGCGGCAATGGTTTCATTGCCGCCCGGCGGGCATTTGTTGATGGGTTCGCCCTGGGCGATTCCTTCGGCGTAGGGCTTGCAGCCCGGATGGCCGCATTTGCCGCATTGGGTCTGCGGCAGCAATGCATCGATACGTTGGATCAGACTCATGGTTTGACCAGTCCGTTGAAACCGAGAAAGGCCAATGCGATGAGGCCGGCGCTGATCAGTTCGATCACCAGCCCGCGAAACGGCAGGGGCACTTCTTCATGATAGATACGCTGGCGCAAGTCGCTGAACAATCCCAGGACCAGCCAGAAACCCAGCCCCGTGCCCAGGCTCAGCAGCGCCGCGTGGCTCACTCCACGGTCGTTTTGGGTGCTGATCAGGGCCAGACCGAGGATACCGCCGTTTACCAGCAGCAAAGGCCAGAGCCCCTCGAAAGGCAGGCCTGGCAGCCAGCGTGCGAGCAACTTGAGGCTTGGGTTGATCAGCGCGACGCTGAGTGGCAGGAAAACCAACAATTGCAATGCGCTCAAATCGAGCGGCAACAGCAACAGCTGATAGACGCTGTAGTTCAGCAGCGTGGCGACCAGCATCAGCCAGGTGGTGGCAATACCCAGCGCGTGCAGCTTGTGCCGTTCGATCCCCGGCGTGCGCGTCGCCTGTAACAGCGGATCGATGCCCAGCGGCCATTGCAACACGATGTTGTTGATCAGGGCGGCGCTGACAAAGGTGAGAAAGAGGTCGGTCATGATCGTGCCGGGTGAACGGATAGCCGTGATTATCCGGCAAGGACGCGAGCTGCACTAGCGGGCCACGATTGTTCATGGCCCACAGGAGCAACGTAGGGACTATTTGATCCGCTGGCCAGGCTTGGCCCCACTGTCCGGGCTCAGCAGGTAGATCTCCTCACCGCCGGGGCCGGCCGCCATCACCATGCCTTCGGAGATGCCGAAACGCATTTTCCGCGGCTTGAGGTTGGCGATCATCATGGTCAGGCGACCTTCCAGTTCAGCCGGGTTCGGGTAGGCGCTCTTGATGCCGGAGAACACGTTGCGTTGCTCGTCACCGATGTCCAGGGTCAGGCGCAGCAGCTTGTCCGCGCCCTCGACCGCTTCGGCCCTGACGATCAGCGCGACGCGCAGGTCGATGGCGGCGAAGGCATCGAAGTCGATTGGCGCCGACAGCGGGTCCTTGATCAACTCGCCGTTGCCTGACGGGGCGGCGCTGCCGGTGTCGGTCTGGCTGGCGGCGAGGTCTTCCTTCGAGGCATCGGTCATGGCCTGCACTTTTACCGGGTCGATACGGGTCATCAGCGGCTTGAACTCGTGCAACTGATGGTTGCCGAGCCAGCGGTTGTGATCGTCCCAGGTCAGCGGCGCGACGTTGAGGAAAGCTTCGGCATCGGCGGCCAGCAGCGGCAGCACGGGTTTGAGGAAGATGATCAACTGACGGAACAGGTTGATGCCCACGGCACAGACGGCCTGGACTTCATCCTGCTTACCCTCCTGCTTGGCCAGGGACCAGGGTGCCTTGTCGGCGATCCAGGCGTTGGCACGGTCGGCCAGGGCCATGATTTCGCGCATCGCACGGGCGAAGTCGCGGCTCTCGTAGGCTTCGGCGATGCTCGGTGTGGCGGCGAGGAACGCCTCGGTCAGTTCCGGCGCGGCGTTACCGGCCACCAACACCCCGGCGTTGCCCTTGTGGATAAAGCCGGCGCAACGGCTGGCGATATTCACCACCTTGCCGACCAGGTCGGAATTGACCTTCTGCACGAAGTCTTCCAGGTTCAGGTCGAGGTCGTCGACACCCTTGCCCAGCTTGGCTGCGTAGTAGTAACGCAGGTATTCCGGCGACAAATGATCGAGGTAGGTGCGGGCCTTGATAAAGGTGCCACGGGACTTGGACATCTTCTGGCCGTTGACGGTCAGGTAACCGTGCACGTTGATCCCGGTCGGCTTGCGGTAGCCCGCGCCTTCGAGCATGGCCGGCCAGAACAGGGCGTGGAAGTTGACGATGTCCTTGCCGATGAAGTGGTACAGCTCGGCAGTGGAGTCCTTGCCCCAGAACGCGTCGAAGTCCAGTTCCGGGCGACGTGCGCAGAGGTTCTTGAAGCTGGCCATGTAGCCGATCGGCGCATCCAGCCAGACGTAGAAGTACTTGCCCGGCTCATCGGGGATCTCGAAGCCGAAATACGGCGCGTCGCGGGAGATATCCCACTGTTGCAGGCCAGCATCGAGCCACTCGGCGATCTTGTTCGCCACGGCGTCCTGCAGGGCACCGCCGCGAGTCCAGGTCTGCAGCATGGCCTGAAAGTCTGGCAGCTTGAAAAAGAAGTGCTGGGAATCCTTGAGCACGGGGGTCGCCCCGGAAATCGCCGATTTCGGCTCTTTCAGGTCGGTGGGGGCGTAAGTGGCGCCGCATTTTTCGCAGTTGTCGCCATACTGGTCTTCGGTGCCACATTTCGGGCAAGTGCCCTTGATGAAGCGGTCGGCCAGGAACATCTGCTTGTGCGGATCGAAGTACTGGGTGATGGAACGCGTGGCGATATGCCCGGCTTCGCGCAGGCGCAGGTAGATCTGCGTCGACAGCTCGCGGTTTTCCTCGGCATGGGTCGAGTGGAAGTTGTCGAACTCCACCAGGAAGTCGGCAAAATCGCTGCTGTGCTCAAGCTGTACGTTGGCGATCAGTTGTTCCGGGGTGATGCCTTCCTTTTCCGCGCGCAGCATGATGGCCGAGCCGTGGGCGTCGTCAGCGCAGACATAGATGCATTGGTTGCCGCGGTGTTTCTGGAAACGCACCCACATGTCGGTCTGGACATACTCGACCATGTGGCCAAGGTGGATGGAACCATTGGCATAGGGCAGGGCGCTGGTGACGAGGATCTGGCGTGGCTCGGACATGGGGCTCGGCTACTTGAAGTGAAACGGAGACCGAGCACTATAAAGCGCCGACGCACATAATTCATCCCTTGTGGCATGTCTGTGCTTCTCAGAACGGGTAGGATAGCCGTCTGTTTTACTCAGTCTTTTTCGGGAGTTGCCCATGAGCGCAGTCAATCGCGCAGCGGTGGAGGCCATCCTTCGCCAGTACACCGATCCTTATCTGAATCGGGATCCGCTCAGTGCCGGGTGCGTGAAGGCCATCGATATCCAAAATGACCGTGTCAGCGTTCGGCTTGAGCTGGGGTATGCCGCTGGTTTGTTCAAGAGCGGTTGGGCGCAGATGCTGCAAATGGCGATCGAGGGCCTGGACGGCGTGGCCTCGGCCAAGGTCGAGATCGAGTGCGTGATCGCCGCGCATAAGGCCCAGGCGCAGATTCCCGGCCTGGCCAATGTGAAGAACGTGGTGGCGGTGGCGTCGGGCAAGGGCGGAGTGGGCAAGTCCACCACAGCGGCCAACCTGGCGCTGGCGCTGGCCCGTGAAGGGGCACGGGTGGGGATTCTCGATGCCGATATCTACGGTCCGAGCCAGGGCGTGATGTTCGGTATTGCCGAAGGCACCCGACCGAAAATCAAGGATCAGAAGTGGTTCGTGCCCATCCAGTCCCACGGTGTGGAAGTGATGTCGATGGCGTTCCTGACCGACGACAACACACCGATGGTCTGGCGTGGGCCGATGGTTTCCGGCGCGCTGTTGCAACTGGTGACCCAGACCGACTGGGGCAATCTGGATTACCTGGTGATCGATATGCCCCCAGGTACTGGCGATATCCAACTGACCCTGGCACAGAAAGTCCCGGTGGCTGGCTCGGTGATTGTCACCACCCCGCAGGACCTGGCCTTGCTCGATGCGCGCAAGGGCGTGGAGATGTTTCGCAAGGTGAATATTCCGGTGCTGGGCGTGGTGGAAAACATGGCGGTGCATATCTGCTCCCATTGCGGCCATGCCGAGCACCTGTTCGGCGAGGGCGGTGGCGAGAAGCTGGCGTCGCAGTATGGGGTCGAGTTGTTGGCATCGTTGCCGCTGTCGATGGTTATCCGCGAGCAAGCCGATGGTGGCAAGCCGACCGTGGCCGCCGATCCCGATGGTCAGATCGCCATGGTCTATCAGGAGCTGGCGCGGCACGTGGGCGCGCGGATCGTGTTGCAGGAAGCGACCAGCCAGGCGATGCCTGATATCACCATCAGCGAGGACTGATGCGGGGCGCGGGCCATATTGGCCTGCGCTTGACTTAAATCTACCCGAGCGATTCAGGCAAAACAGTCGCCTACAAAAAAGCCCTGCGTCTCGTGAGAGAGCAGGGCTTTTTTTACTGGGTCAGGACAAGTTAGATAACTTGAACTTCTTCAGCTTGCATGCCTTTCTGACCGCGAGTAGCGATGAAAGAAACCTGTTGGCCTTCTTTCAGGCTCTTGAAGCCGTCGGATTGGATTGCTTTGAAGTGTACGAACAGATCGTCACCGGATTGTGGAGTGATGAAGCCGAAGCCTTTTTCATCGTTGAACCACTTAACGGTACCGGTTTGGCGATTAGACATTTGATGTCTCCTTGGACAAAGTTAACTGCGACTCAGGAAAAGCCCTGGCCGAGACTGAGTGCAAAGAGCAGGAAAAATTCTTGGAGATGGTTGGATCGAAATTCAACATCGTGTAGAGATTCTCAGTGACACAAGCAGCACAGTGGCGTCACCTTAACCGTTTTTCCGGAACGTGCCAATGGTCTTTGCCAAGGTTTCGCCTATTTCATGACTGACGGTGGCTCACAGGGCCTGCGGGCGCCTGTGCTCCGGTGATTTGCGCTGCTTGGCGGGCAGCTCCGGCAAGGCTTTTTAGCGCAAATCGGTGCAGGACTTTGAACCCGGCGACGTGCCCCGGTAAGATGCCGGACAGAATTTCTCCACCTCGCTATTCAGGACACCCGCCATGAGCATCAAATCGGACAAGTGGATTCGCCGCATGGCGCAAGAGCACGGCATGATCGAACCCTTCGTCGAGCGCCAGATGCGTGGCGAAGGTGCTGATCGAGTGATTTCCTTCGGGGTGTCAAGTTATGGTTACGACGTGCGTTGCGCCGATGAATTCAAGGTGTTCACCAATATCAATTCGGCGACTGTCGATCCGAAAAACTTCGATGAGAAGAGTTTTGTCGACATCAAGAGCGATGTTTGCATTATTCCACCGAACTCCTTCGCCCTGGCCCGTACCGTCGAATACTTTCGGATTCCGCGCAATGTGCTGACCATCTGCCTGGGCAAGAGCACCTACGCCCGTTGCGGGATCATCGTCAATGTCACCCCGCTGGAGCCTGAGTGGGAGGGCCACGTGACACTGGAGTTCTCCAACACCACGACCCTGCCGGCGAAGATCTATGCCAACGAAGGCGTCGCACAGATGTTGTTCCTGGAGTCCGACGAGGAGTGTGAAGTCTCCTATAAGGATCGCGGCGGTAAGTATCAGGGCCAGCGTGGCGTGACGCTGCCGCGCACCTGACGAAGGGCGCTTCGCCCAAGGGAATTCCTGGACGCCGGGGCACTCTACCGGGTGTACCGCTTCGGTTGGCGCAAGGCCAGCCTGGCCACAACGTTCAGGAGTCGCCCATGAAGATCGATCCAAGTATCAGCGCCCAATTGGCGAAACTGGAACCCAATCAAGTGGGCTTGCTGGCGTGGTCGTTGCTGGCTCATCCGCACAACCTGGCAGGCGGCATTCCGGGCCAGCCCGAGCCCGATACACCCGACGAGCAACCCATCAAGCCGGTTTTGCCGGATCGGCCCGATGAGCCTCCGCCCACTCCTGTCGCCTGAGGTGGTCAATCCATAGCTTGCGGAGGGCAGCGAGCTGTCCAAGGGTCGCTT
Source organism: Pseudomonas agarici (assembly GCF_900109755.1). Classification (GTDB taxonomy): domain Bacteria; phylum Pseudomonadota; class Gammaproteobacteria; order Pseudomonadales; family Pseudomonadaceae; genus Aquipseudomonas; species Aquipseudomonas agarici. Next base: position 16,626 of record NZ_FOAR01000037.1, read on the forward strand.
GCCCAAGCCCTTGCAGGTAGTCTATTGCAGTGCCTGCGACGCACTCATGGATACCAGACAATAAAAAGGGCTGCCTATGATGTTTTTCATTCCCACGAGGTTTCTCCGAGCCCTGCTCACGGCCGTGCTGCTGGCCAGTCCCGCCGTCGCAACCGCAGCGCCGACAACTCCCGCGCCACAGCAACAGGCCAGCAGCCGGCTCGACCAGATCCTTGGGCAGGAGGTGCTGCGGGTCGGCACTACGGGGGATTACAAGCCCTTCAGCTACAAGACCGTCGAGCGCTTTATCGGCCTGGATATCGAATTGGCCGAAGGCCTGGCGAGTTCTTTGGGCGTTCGCCTGGAACTGGTGCCGACCACTTGGCCGACGCTGATGAGCGATTTGCAGGCCGACCGCTTTGACCTTGGCATCAGTGGCATCTCAGTGAACATGGAGCGCCAGAGACTGGCGTTGTTCTCGCAGCCTTACCAGCGCGACGGCAAGACGCCGATCACGTTGTGTTCGCGACAGCAGGCATTCCAGACCCTGGAGCAGATTGATCGGCCACAGGTACGGGCCATCGTCAATCCCGGCGGAACCAATGAAAAGTTCGCCCGGGCCAATCTCAAGCAGGCGCGGATCGTGATACACGAGGACAATGTCACCATTTTCCAGCAGATCGTCGACGGCAAGGCCGACCTGATGCTGACCGATGCCGTGGAGACGTTGCTGCAACAGAAACTGCATCCTGAACTGTGCGCGGTACACCCCCAGCAGCCTTTCGACTTTTCCGAGAAGGCCGTGCTGTTACCCAGGGACATTGTGCTCAAGCAGTACGTCGACCAGTGGTTGCACCAGGATATGGAGAGCGGACGGTTTGCCCAGCGCCTGCAGAAGTGGCTGGCCTACCCTTGGCAGGCCGCACACGGCTGACGCCGGTTACTTCAGGTTGCCGCTGAGGAACTGGCGCAGCCGCTCGCTTTGCGGATTGCCCAGCACATCGTCCGGCGCGCCCTGTTCTTCCACCAGACCCTGGTGCAGGAACAGCACCTGGCTTGAAACTTTTCGCGCAAAGCTCATTTCATGGGTCACCATGATCATGGTCCGGCCTTCTTCGGCCAGGCCTTGAATCACCTTGAGCACTTCGCCCACCAGTTCCGGGTCGAGGGCCGAAGTCGGTTCGTCGAACAACATCACCTCCGGTTCCATCGCCAAGGCCCGGGCAATCGCCACGCGCTGTTGCTGGCCACCGGAGAGAAACGCCGGGTACTGTTCGGCGACCCGGCTCGGCAAGCCAACCTTGTCCAGATAGCGACAGGCACGTTCCTCGGCATCCTTCCTGCTGATCCCCAGCACCCGGCGCGGGGCCATGGTGATGTTTTCCAGCACGCTCATATGGCTCCACAGGTTGAAGTGTTGGAACACCATCGCCAAGCGGGTGCGCAGGCGTTGCAGCTCGGCATCGTCGGCCACGCGCATGCCGTGCTTGTCGCTGATCATGCGGATCGCCTGGCCGTCGAGGCTCATGGCCCCGTTGTCGGGCGTTTCCAGGAAGTTGATACAGCGCAGGAAGGTGCTCTTTCCCGAGCCACTGGCGCCGATCAGGCTGATCACGTCACCGGTCTTGGCCTTCAGCGAAACACCCTTGAGCACTTGGTGTTCGCCATAGCACTTGTGTAGGCCTTCAATGGTCAGTTTGTACATGGGCACCTCAAGGAGAAAGTAGATAGCCGCTGCGATAGGCTTCGCGGCCAGCGACATGGGCGACGACCATACCGGCGGTTGCCATGCGGCGCAGCGAGCGGGCATAGAGCAGACCCGCCGTGCTGCAATAAATGGGGGTGACGCGGTCGGTGATCGGGTCGATGACTTCAGCGATCAGTTGCCCGGCCTTCAGGTATTGTCCCGCCAGGGCGCTGAACACCAGCAGCCCGCCTGTCGGCGTCGCCACCGGCTCCACGCCGGCCAGCGGGGTCGCCGGGTAGGGCAGCTCCGGTAGCGGCGCGACGTCGCCGTCGATGACACCGAAATGCGTCAGGTAGTCGAGTATCGCCTGGCAGTCGCGGCTCGCCAGTGGGTGATTGACATCCCCCTGGCCGCGCAATTCGACGGTCACCGAGATGCTGCCCTGGGGAATGGCGAAGCGCTCGCCGAAGCGTTGCCGCAAGTCCCACCAGAGCAGGGTGAAGCATTCGTCGAACGACTGGCCGCCCGAGTCGGTCGCCAACAGGCTGGCTTCGGACCCGATGTAGCGGGCCAGTGGCTCGACCTGCGGCCAGGCTTCGGGGGTGGTGTACAGATGAGTCACGGCTTCGAAGTCGCAATGCAGGTCGAGCACCCTATCGGCATCGCAGGCGATGCGTTGCAGGGCCAGGCGCTGGGATTGCAACTGAGTGGCCGGTACTTGCGCCGCTAGGGCGGCCTTGAGCAGCCGGCGAATCAGCTGCAGATTGTGCCGCGGATCATCGTTGAGCAGGGTGTCCAACTGATTGCCGATCTCGTTGCTGAGGTCGACGAACCAGCGGTTGAAGTTCTGCCCGCTTTCGAGCTCGTAGCGCCCCAGGGGCACGTCCATCAGTACCTGTTCCAGGCCGATGGGGTTGGCCACTGGCACCAGCACGATTTCGCCGCGCAGACGGCCGTCCCGTTCCAGTTCGCCCAGACGCCGCTTCAGATGCCAGGCCACCAGCATGCCAGGCAGTTCGTCGGCATGTAGGGAGGACTGGATATAGATCTTGCGTTCGGCTTGTTCCGGACCAAAGTGAAAGCTATGGATCTGGCGGGCGGTGCCCGGTACGGGCGCCAGCAGATCGTGAGTGACATGACGCATGCGCGGGAGTCCTAGTGAGTCGGGCCGAGGAAGGCCAACCAGCGGCGCTCGGCCAGCCGGAACAGGCCGACCAGGGTGAAGGTGATTGCCAGGTAGATCACCGCGGCGATACCGAACGACTGGAAGGTCATGTAGGTCGCCGAGTTAGCGTCCCGGGCGACTTTGAGGATATCCGGAAGGGTTGCGGTAAACGCCACGGTGGTGGAATGCAGCATCAGGATCACTTCGTTGCTGTAGTACGGCAGCGAGCGACGCAGCGCTGATGGCATGATCACATAGGCGTAGAGCTTCCAGCCGCTGAGGCCATAGGCCTTGGCCGCTTCGACCTCGCCATGGTTCATGCTGCGAATCGCCCCGGCGAAGATCTCCGTGGTGTAGGCACAGGTATTCAGGGCGAAGGCGAGAATGGTGCAGTTCATCGCATCGCGAAAGAACGAGTTGAGCAGCGGCTGGTTACGCACCGCTTCCAGGCTGTAGATCCCGGTGTAGCAGATCAGCAATTGAATATACAGCGGTGTGCCACGAAACAAATAAGTGTAGAACTCCACTGGCCAGCGGATACGGCGCTTGGGCGAGACGCGGGCGATGGATAGCGGAATCGATACCAGGAAACCCAAGAAGATCGAGGCGCTGAGCAGCCATAGGGTCATCGCCAGGCCGGTGATGTGCTGGCCGTCGCTGTAGAGGAATGGACGCCAGTATTGTTCGAGGAGCTCGATCATCGTAAGGCCTCCCGGGCACCGGCGGCATACCGCCGTTCAAGCCAGCGTAGGACATAGTTCGAGGCACTGGTGATAAGCAGATAGATCAAGGCGGCAAGTACCAGGAAATAAAACAGTTGATAGGTGCTCTTGCCGGCATCCTGGGCCGCCTTGACCAGATCGGCGAGGCCGATGATCGAGACCAGCGCGGTGGCCTTGAGGATCACCATCCAATTGTTGCCGATGCCCGGCAGGGCGAAGCGCATCATCTGCGGGAAGGTCACGAAGCGAAAGCGCTGGGCACGGCTCAGGCCATAGGCGGTGGCGGCCTCGAGTTGCCCACGCGGCACGGCGAGAATCGCACCGCGAAAAGTCTCGGTGAAATAGGCGCCGTAGATGAAACCCAGGGTGATGACTCCGGCGGCGAACGGGTCGATTTCGATGTATTCCCACTCCATGGCGTCCGTCAGGCTGGAGAGCCAGGTTTGCAGACTGTAGAAAATCAGCAGCATCAGCACCAGGTCGGGTACCCCACGAATCAGCGTGGTATAGAGCTGGGCCGGGATCCGTAACAGGGAGAAGCTGGAGAGTTTGGCACTGGCGCCGAGCAGGCCGAGCAGAACGCTCACCAGCAGCGATAATATCGATAATTTGATGGTCATCCAGGTGCCTTCCAGCAGGATCGGGCCAAAGCCCTTCAAGCTGAAGACGGAAAGTCCCAGAGTATGCAGGAGGTTGTCGAACATGAACGTGTGCCTTTGGCTATCAAGATAGCGCCCCCGTCGAGAGGGCGCCCAGGGGATTATTTCCCGCTATACAGATTCAGATCGCCAAAGTGTTTCTTCTGGATGGTGGCGTAGGTGCCGTCCTTGTGTAACGCTTCGATACCTTTATTGAGCAATGCCTTGAGGTCTTTGTTACCTTTTTTGATACCGACAGCGGTTTTCGCCGGCAGCAGCGGATCGTCAATCGCCTGGCTGACTTCGTAGTTGGCACCGGCTGGCGATTTCAGAAAGCCCAGTTCAGCCTGGAGCATGTCCTGTACCGAGGCATCGAGACGACCGGAGGTCAGGTCGGCATAAACCTGGTCTTGGTTGGCATAGGCTTTGGTCGTCACGCCGGCCTTGTCCAGCACCGCCTTGGCATAGGTTTCCTGGATGGTGCCTTGCTCGTAGCCCACGCTCTTGCCCTTGAGGGACTCAGGCGTGGAGTAGTTCGCACCTTTTTTGAACACCAGGGAAGTCGGGCCGGAAAACAGTTCGTTGGAGAAGTCGATGGCCTTCTCACGGGCTTCGGTCACGGTCATCGAGGAAATCACACCGTCGAACTTGTTGGCGTTGAGGCCAGGGATCATGCCGTCGAAGTCACTTTCTACCCATTTGCATTTGACCTTCAGTTCGGCACAGATGGCATTGCCCAGGTCAATGTCGAAGCCGACCAGGCTGCCGTCAGCGGCTTTGGATTCGAAGGGCGCGTAGGACGGATCCACGCCAAAGCGCAGCTCCTTGTATTCCTTGGCCGTGGCGACGCCGGCGGCCATGCAAAGAGCCAGTGCAGAAAGGGTCAGCAATGCTTTTTTCATTATTCAATCCCTAAAAACCAAGATGAGCGCTTGTGGCGCTGAGTGCTGTTACTGGAACGCGTATGACTCGGTAAAAGTAGCAATTTCCGAACCATAGTTCCGAACAAGCGTTTTAAAATGTAGGAAATGGCTACAGGCCAGCCGATGATGCCCGAAATCGGGCATCAAGAAACCGGTGCTCCCTATCAGTGCAAGAAACGCCCTGTGAGGACGCACCCGGCTGATGCGCAGACTGTGGCGAGTGGGCGAGCCCGCTCGCCACAGTCCAGATGTCGGGATTACTTGCCCGGTGTCAGCGTCAGGCGCGTAGTGCCATAGGCCTTGTCGAAGTTCTGTGGCTGCATGGGGAAACTGACGTACTGGGCCTTCAACCAGTTGTCGATGCCGTTGGCGTAGTGCGGACTGGCCGGATTGCCGGACTGGCCGGGGCTTTGCTGGCCGAGCATTGGCTCGGTCTGGCCGAAGTCGACGATCAGCCGTAGTGCCGGCGCCAGGGTGGTGTCGAAGTTCGCACCGCCCCACAGATAGGCCGCAGTGTTGAGGGTGGTGTGATCGCCGCCAGCCTGGATCGGCCCACGGATCACCTGGCCGCTGGCGTTCTTCCATTCGTATCGGTGCAACTTGCCCCATTGCCAGGCCTTGTGGTCGACCCCCAACTGGCTGTCGCCGGCAGTGATCGCCGCCGCCAGGCTGCGGGCCAGGATGGCCGGCTTGTCTTCCTTCTGCGGGGTGCGACTGTCGTCCCAGAACGGGCTGTCCTCACGCCCCAGCAAATGGTCGGCCTGGGCCGAGTAGGACAACCGGCCATTGGCGATAAACGCCTGCCAGACCGGTCCGTTTTCCGGGCCGAGTTTGTCGAGGAAGATCTGCTTCATGCTTTCTTGCAAGAACAGTTCGTATAGCGCGGCGTCGGCCGAGGTTGGGCTGAGCTTGCCGTCGAACGCCATCAGGCGGCTGAAGGCTTCTCGCGCCTTGCCGCGCTCGGCTTCGGGCAGTGCATCGATAGCCTGCTTGAGCGGCTGAGCCATGCCCGGCGCTGCGAACATCTTCTTCAGCTTGTTGGCGAAGGTGGTGCTCTGGTCGTACTGCATGGCAATGACGCTGCGAGTGTCCTGCTTGCCGGAGACGGCCAGTTCCGCCAGGCGTTCGCCGCGCTCCGGGTAATACCAGGAGTTGGACAGTTGCATGCCGTAACCCTTGGCCGCCGTGCGCTGGTTGGCGGTGCCCAGCCAACCCTGGCGCGGGTCCTGGTCGTAAGGATGGAGCATCGCATCGGCATAACCGTCCCAGTCGAAGCGGCCGTCCCAGCCCGGCGACGGGAACAGGCCCTCGCCTTCGCGGCGATTCGGATAGCGACCGGTGACCTGCCAGCCGATATGGCCGGCATCGGCGAAGATCATATTCAGGGCGACGGCGCGGATTTCCCGGCTGGCGTCCGAGGCCTTCTCGATGGTCTGTGCTCGGGACAGATCGAAAAACGCATCGAGGCTCTTGTCGTCCTTGAGCGACGGGGTCTGCAAGGCCAGGCCATAACCGTTGGCCAGCGGCGTATCGCCCAGGGCGCTGTTGAGCAATGGCCCATGACGGGTTTCGAAGACGCTCTCGCGGATCGAGCGCTGGCCTTTGATAAAGAAGGTTTCGTTGCGCACGCTGGCCGGCAGCCATTTGCCGTCGACTTCGTAATAGAGCGCAGTGCCCTGGCGCTTGAGTTTTTCCAGGAACAGGTCCTGGTCGTCGCCGAGTACTGCGGCCATGCTCCAGGCCACCTTGCCGTTGAAGCCGGAGAGAATCGCCGGCAGGCCGGCGAGCGAGGCGCCGGCGGCCTGGTATTTCGGTGCACGGATCTGCACGTAGTTCCAGGCGCCGGGGGCACTGGTCGGTTGCTGCAAGTCGGCGGCCAGCAGGCTTTTGCCGCTGCGACTGTGCTGTGGGCCGATGGCCCAGTTGGTCGAGGTGGTGGCACCGAGGCCGTTGAGTGCCGCCACTTGCCTGACTGCCTGGTTGACGGCGCCGAGCCCGGCAATTTGGCTCAGGACCACGCCTTTGAGCTTGTCCGCATCTGCCTGGAGCAGTGGCTCGTCCGGCGCGGTCGGGGTCAGCCAGGGGAGTTTGTCGATTCCGACTTTCTGAGCGATGACCAGCGACGAGATCTCCTGCTGCAGGTTGGCCGACCACTGGAAGTTCAGTAGGCAGAAGATCAGCGCGGAGTCTTCCGGTTTCCAGTATTCGGGCGTGTAGCCGGTCTGGGCCAGGTCCGCCGGCAGCTTGTCGCGGTAGCGGAACAGGTAGGCGTTGACGCCCCGGGCATAGACTTCGAAGAAACGTTTGAGGCGCGGCGACGCGGCGTTGTACAGCTCGCCTGCGCTTTTTTTCAGATTGACCGCGCGCATGAACCGGTCGCTATCCAGGGCCTCGACCCCGTTCATTTCCGCCAGACGGCCTTGGGCCAGCAGGCGCAGGGTAACCATCTGGGTGATACGGTCGCTGGCGTGGACGTAACCGAAGGTGAACAGCGCATCATGGAAGGTGCTGCTTTCGATCAACGGCATGCCGCTAGCATTGCGGCGCACCGACACGTTCTGCGCGAGCCCCTTGAGAGGCTGTACGCCGGAGGTCGGCGGCAGGCTGTCCTGGGTGTTCCAGGCCTGGCAGCCGCTCAGGCCGAGCAGGCCCGCCACGGCGGCGGCAACGCCACACTTGTGAAGAAAAGGGGGAAAGGCTGGCGAGGCCATGGCAAGGCTCCTGCGGGGGGTAGCGTCAGTAAAGGCGCTACGTTAGTGAGCAGGAGGAAGCCGCGCAAGACGGGAGCTGCGCTTATTTTCGGTTTTGCGCAATCTCGCCCGTTTCTGTCGAGGCTTCAAGTCTTGGGCGGGTTGATTCTGTCCACCCAGGCATAGGCGCGCTCGGTGGCTGGCCGAGCCTGGATGACCTTGAACCAGCGATGCAGGTGGGGGAAGTCTTGCAGTTTCTGGCTCTGGCGCTGGTGGGAAGCGATCCATGGGTAAATCGCCATGTCGGCGATGCTGTATTCATGACCGGCGACGAACTCGCGGTCGGTCAGACGCTTATCCAGCACGCCGTACAAACGGGCGGTCTCGTCGATATAGCGCTTCATCGCGTAGGGGATTTTTTCTGGCGCGAACACATTGAAGTGATGATTCTGCCCGGCCATCGGCCCCAGGCCGCCCATCTGCCAGAACAGCCATTGCAGGGCCTCTTGGCGCCCACGCAGGTCCTGGGGCATAAAGCGATCGATCTTTTCCGCCAGATACAGCAGGATCGCCCCGGACTCGAATAACGACAGTGGTTCGCCACCGTCGGCTGGCGTGTGGTCGACGATTGCCGGAATTCGGTTATTGGGAGCGATCTTCAGGAATTCGGGCTTGAATTGCTCGCCGGTGCCGATATTTACCGGATGGACCTGATAGGGCAGGCCGGCCTCCTCCAGGAATATCGTGATTTTGTGGCCGTTGGGGGTGGTCCAATAATACAGGTCGATCATGGCGCTCTCCAGGTCGGTTCTCGTTGAACCGTTGCGAATCTTGCGCGGCGGTTCGCCGTGAGTCGACTGTTTTACTCCCAATGACTTGTCGGGTGGAAGCCGTTGATGCTCAACTGCAAGGCTTCACGGCAGATAACAGGGGCACAGGGGATGGTGGTACGAAGACACGGAGACGATATGAAGCCACGTTCCATTGCGATCATTGGCACCGGGATGATCGGCGCCGTGCATTGGCAGGCGGCGCGCCAGGTGGGAGCCCGCCTGCGCGGTGTGCTGGCCTCATCGCCCGAGCGTTCGCGGCAAGTGGCGGGCGAGTGGGGCGCGGAGTGCGCGTTCGAGTCCCTTGAAGCGGTGATGGCCGACCCTTCGGTCGAGGTCGTGCATATCTGCTCGCCCAATGCCTACCACCTCCCGGCTGCCGAGGCCGCGCTGAAGGCCGGTAAGCATGTGATCTGTGAGAAACCGTTGGCAACCACCTTGGCTGATGCGCAGGTGTTGGCGTCCCTGGCGACCGAGCGCGGCCTGGTCGCCACCGTTCCCTTTGTCTATCGCTATCACCCGATGGTGAGGGAAGCCCGTGCGCGCGTGCAAAGCGGCGACATCGGGGCGCTGCAACTGATTCATGGCAGCTACTTGCAGGACTGGTTGCTGGACAGCCGCCACAGCAACTGGCGGGTCGATGCCGGGAAGGGCGGTGCTTCACGGGCGTTCGCCGATATCGGCTCGCATTGGTGCGATCTGGTCGAGTGGATCAGCGGTGAGCGCTTCGAGGCGGTGGTGGCCAGCCTCTCGACCACCATCAAGACCCGCCCGACCCTGGCGAGCCAGACCTTCAGCGCCGTGGCCGAGTCGCCCATGGGCTCCACGGTCGCGGTCGCTACCGAAGATGTGGCGGTTGCCCTGTTGCGCACCACCACGGGCATCCTGGCCAACGTCACCATCAGCCAGGTATCGGCCGGGCGCAAGAATCGCCTGTGGTTCGAAATCGATGGGGCCCGGCGCAGCCTGGTATTCAACCAGGAAACCCCGGAACAGCTCTGGATCGGCGGTGTCGATGCAGTTGAACTGCGGGTCAAGGACCCTTCGCGCGGTGCATCCGAACAGCGTCGCCTGGCCACGGTGCCCGCCGGTCATGGTCAAGGTTATGTCGACTGCTTCGCAGCGTTTATCGGTGATACCTATCGTGCCATCGATGGCGAGTCCCCTGAGGGGTTGCCTACCTTTATGGATGGGCTGCGTTCGGCGGCGATTATCGATGCAGTGTTGAACTCCGTGGCACGGCAGGGCTGGGTGTCTATCCCCGCGCATCCGAAAATGCTGCGGGAACAGGCGCAATAGCCCGGTTCCAGATTGAAAGTCGTTCGTCGAGGGTCGATGGGCTATCGAAGCCCCGGTAACACGATCACCGAGCGGGCGGTGATTGAGCTTTCTGTTGGCGGCGTGCGGATAAAAAGAGACCTGCGCTAAGCAGGTCTTGTTGACACCGATGGGCGATCAGGCCCCGTGGCACTTCTTGAACTTCTTGCCGTTGCCGCAAGGGCAAGGGTCGTTGCGGCCCACGTCCTTGAGTGTGTTGCGTACCGGTTCCTGATGAGCGTGGCCGCAGTTTGGCCCGTGAACGTGGCCGTGGTCGTGGTCGTGGTGTGCGTGATCATGATCGTGATCGTGATTGCAATCAGGGCCATGGACGTGAGGTTGCTGAGTCATGCGGGAACTACTCCGAAATTAAATCGCTGGCAATTATCTCGCCTTTGCGTACCAGGTGCACGTCATAGCCGATGAATAATCCAGTTTTCAGCTCGCCCTCCAGGCGATAGGGAATCGGCTGGTCGGCTTGTCTTTTCAGGCGCTTGGCCAAAGGCTTCAGGTGCTGCCAGAGATTGGTCTGCACCGGCACGACAAAAAACGCCCGGCTGTTGGGCGCCACCGTCAGCCATTCGTCGGACTCGCCCTCGGCCAGCAACCATTGATCCAGGTAGATCCGATAGCGCAGTCCGCGCACGGTCAGGGTGTTGTCGTTGGGGTTGTCGACCCGCAAATGCAGCTTGAATGTCTGTTGCAGCATCTTGACCTTGACCGGCTCTACCCGCACCAGGTGGACCTCGGGGTCAAGGGGCCCGGCGTCGAGCCAGGACGCGCAGCCGGACAGCGCCAACAGCATCACCAAGCCAAGGGACCCGAGTGTCCGTGAATACATAGATTCCTCCCACCGAAGATGCAGTCTAGCAAGCCCGTCGCCCCGGCGTCGCCAGGTTGTGATGGTAAAACCACCTGGGCGATACTGCGGGTCAGTGGCGCGGCGCAACCGAGCCCGACGCACTAGGAGTGTGGTCATGAGTCTTTATGAGATTGTCTTCAGCGGCGAACTGGTCCCCGGCGCTCCGGTCGAGCAGGTCAGGAGCAACCTGGCGCGGCTGTTCCAGGCCGATGCGCAGCGTATCGAACTGCTGTTTTCCGGGCGCCGCCTGGTCCTGAAGAACAACCTCGAGGCGGCCGCCGCCGAGAAGTACCGGGCGAGCATCGAACGTGCCGGCGCCGTGGTCACGGTGCTTGAGATGCCGATGGAGGAGATCGAGATGAGCGCGGCTCCCGAGCCAGTCGCCCGTGCCCGAGCGGTGCCACGAGATGCCTATATGGCCGCTTTCAGCGAGGTCGATGCGCCGGATTATGTGATTGCCGAGGTCGGCAGCGATATGCAAGACCCCAGGCCAGCGCCTGTCGCACCGCTCTTCGACCTGTCAGCGTTCAGCGTGGCGCCGGTGGGCAGTGACATGGGCCAGATTCCGGCGCCGGCTGGCGCCGCAGTGCCCGATACGTCCCACCTGAAGCTCAGTTGAGCAGATAGCCTGAACAGCACTTCTTGAATTTCTGCCCGCTGCCACAGGGGCAGGCATCATTGCGTCCGGCCTTGAGCGGGACGGTTGGGTCGATGAAATACCAGCGCCCGCCGTTCTGGACAAAGGATGAGCGCTCGCGGTGGCTGTGTTCGCCGCCGTGGTCATGCCAGCGCACGGTAAAGGTCACAAAGGCGTGCTCGGGATGGCCGCCGAAGACCTCCGCGCTTTCCACCTGCAGGCCCAGCCAGGTGCTTTGCGCGCTCCAGTCGGCGATGGACTGGCGATCCAGGTCGTGCTGTTGGCTGGGCAGGGTGGTGGTCACCAGATAGTCGACCAGCCCCAGCACATAGGCGCTGTAGCGCGACCGCATCAGCGCCTCGGCACCGGGTGCGGGATGACCTGCATGATAGTGGCCGCAGCAGGCATCCAGCAGATTGCCGCTGCCGCAGGGACAAATGGATGTACTCATCGGATTACCACCAGTACTTGCCGAAGTTTTCCGGGTTGGCCCAGAACTTGGCGTTGAGCCAGTCCGGTACCTGTTTGTATTCGCGTAGATCGTAAGTGAACAGCGTCAGTACCTGCTGGTCACGCTGGAAACGCTCGCTGCTTTGCAGGGCCAGGGCAAAGAAGTCGCTGTCCTGCCAGCCGCTGGCCGGCATGTCCACCAGCACCGCGATGCGGCTGGCATTGAGGTTGCGGATGCCGCCGAGCAATTCCCGACCGGCGCGCTTGGGCAGGTGCTCCAGGCAATCGATCACCAGCGCCAGGTCGAAGCGTCGTACCGCCAGCTCGGCTGGCAGCGCTCCCGGTTCGGCGACGGCAACCTGGGTCTGTGGGTGCACGGCCTGAAAGGCCTCGAGTGCTGGAAAGCTGCCCGCGCCCACCAACAATAGGTTCTGCGGTGCATAGCGATCCAGCAACGCGGCCAGGGCTTGTTGGGGCGTGCGCGAAGAAATGCTCTCGGTCATCGACAATCCTCATTCAGAACTGCAAAGACTAGCCTGCCTGAACGGCGTGGCCTAGTGGCCCGTGTGCTGAGTGCTGTTCGTCGATTTCGGCGCCACCCGCCCCTGGCTGGCGTTGCTGTTGCTCGCCATAGCCCGACTAGACGGGTCACAGCGCCTTGGCCATGGACGTGTGACATCCGAACTTGAGCTAACGAACTCATTGTACAGGCCACTAGCCGGACAGCATCTCTGGACCGAAAAGTTTCGCCGAATGGGTGAGCCGGGCGGCTGTCGGTGAATAATTTTCCGAGTTCCCTGGCACATTGCCTAGGCAAGCCGTTACTGTGCGCCCGAAGAATAATATACAAGGGGGGCATATGAAGCTGCTGTGGGGGTTGGGAAAGGTCATGATGCTGTTGTTCTGGCTGGTGCTGCTGAGCAACCTGGCGCATCCGCTGGTCAGCCCGTTTGGTTTAGGGGTGAATCTGGTCGGGAGCCTGCTGTTGCTGACCCACCTGCTTGAGATACTGCTGTTCAACGGCGACCTGCAAGGTCGTCGGCAGCCTTGGCGTGATCGGGCGCAGATCCTGGCGTTCGGTATGTTCCATCTGCAGATTCTACTGTCACCGACGTGCGAGGAAGTCAGCCATGCGTAGTCTGTGTCTGTTGGCAGTGCTGTGCAGCCCACTGGCGTTTGCCCAGGTCGTCAGTGTTGCCCCCAATTCGCTGTTACGCCTGCCGGGTAATATCCATGTGTTGCAGTTGGAACGATTGGAGGTAGTAGATCATGGCACCTTGCTAGTGCCAGCGGGTATCACCCAGTTGAGCGTGGACGAACTGCACCTGGGGTATGAGGCGCGTATCGCCATCGTGCCCGGCGAACAGAGTTTCGAGTTCAGGGCCGGTCGCGCCGAGTTAGGCAGTGGCAGTCAGATTACTGCGCGGGGTACGCCGGGCAACTACCAGAAAGCGCCATTGCCAGGTCGTAACCTGAACCTGCGGATCGATGCACTGAGCGGATCATTGTTGTCGGTGGATGCCCGTGGCGGTACCGGGACTCCTGGTTATGTCGGGCTCGACGGCGCCAATGGCGAGGAACCGGGTTGCACCTGGGGTCAGGCCGGCAGGGGGGCCGATGGTGACAATGGCGGCGATGGCCGTCCGGGTGCGCCGGGAGCGCAGGTTCGGTTGGAGCTACCGCGCGATTATCCGACCGAGCAGATCAAGGTCCAAGTCGATGGCGGCGCTGGCGGTCCGGCTGGCGCGGCGGGGCGCCCGGGCGCGGGCGGCAAATCCAAGGGTTGCTTTGTCTACAAGGCCGCAGGTGGTAAGTCCGGGCGTGCGGGGCTGGCGGGACAACCGGGACCCCAGGGGACGCCGGGTAGCCTGACTATCCAGCGTCTCTGATCGTTCCGACTCCCAGCAAAAAGAAATGCCGCTCAGGGCGCTCTTGTGAAGCAGAGCGTCCTATCTGGCTCTAGCGTTTTAGTTTTTTTGAAACTAAGTAGCAATAAAGAACTTCAATGTGCGGAGTCTTGTAGGACTTTTCCTTACTTGCTGTAGCTCATCTATTTAAACACCGAACACCCCCCCATCTTCCCGCACACCTAGGCACACTGGCCTCTCGCGTACCTGTTCTTTTTATACGCGCCATGAACTTCCTACGCCTTGGTACATATGGCGGGTGATCCCCGACTGGCTAAACGGCGAGCTTTTCAACCGACTGCATGGCCGCAGCCTTGAAGATGGATATCACCGCGATGAACTCACCCGACTCCACCATGCCTCGTCACACCCGCCTGCATTCCCTTGAGGCCCCCTTGCCCCTGAATCAACTTCAAGTGGAACGCTGGGTCGGCCATGAAACCTT
>NZ_FOAR01000036.1 GCF_900109755.1 Pseudomonas agarici
CGCCGGCACTCGGCTTCGAGGCGCCGTGATGAACGGATCCGCTGGAAATAACCGTAGAGGTAAAGTTTTAGCTGATCGGCTGGATCGTAAGAAGGCCGGCCGGTGCTTTTGGGAAGTGCTTTATCAAAGCCTAGTCGCACCAGATCCAGTTTGGAGACGTAAAGGTCGATAACGCGAACGAGGTGATCCTCGGGGATCAACTCTTCCAGCGATACCGGAAACAGGCTGGTCTGGCTGCGGGACTGTCCCTGGATGTAAGCCATAACGAAAAATGCTCCGTATCTTTCGATACGGAGCATTTTCTTCGAGCACTGCGCAGATTGCTAGGTTTTCACACAGTCTGTTACGGCGGTATCCAATGCATGCTCGGTGAGCTGGCCATTGCGCACCATTGCCGGTAACTGGTGTACGTAGAAGCCACTGACCATATCGATATCCACCGTGGCGTCGAAGGCGAGTTTGGCCGCCGCCGTGGGTGTCGCGGCTACGCCGTGGGGCATCAGTTCAAGCACGCCGGCGAAATCGCTGACGACGATACCGCGAAAGCCCCACTGTTCACGCAGTGTGTCCTTGAGCAGTGGGCTATTGGCGTGCATGGGGATACCGTTCAGTTCGTTGAAACCAGGCATGACAGCATCTACTCCGGCTTGTACTGCGGCGTGAAACGGCGGGAGGTAAGTTTCGAGCAGGGTGCGCTCCGAAAGATCGCTGGTGTTGTAGTCTCGTCCTCCTTCGGCGGCACCGTAGCCGACGAAATGCTTGGCGGTGGTCAGCAGCGTGGAGGTGGCGGGTGGCCCCTGGCCATGAAAGCCGCGTATGCGCGCCACCGCGAGCGCCGAACCCAGGAAGGGGTCTTCGCCAGAGCCCTCCACGACGCGCCCCCAGCGTGGATCGCGGGCAATATCGATCATTGGGGCATAGGTCCAGTTTACGCCGCTGGCGCTGGCTTCGATGGCGGCGGCTCGGGCGGTACGTTGTGCCAGGTCCGGGTCCCAAGCCGCTGCCTCGGCCAACGGAACGGGAAAGATCGTGCGAAAACCATGCAGGACATCGAGCGAGAACAGCAGGGGAATGTGCAGGCGAGACTCCTCCACGGCGATTCGTTGTAAGCGGCGCGTGTCCTGAACGCTCTCGGCCCCGATCAGCGAGCCGACACCCGGAGTGCGTATATCGTCCTCGCTGCCGCTACTCACAATCGGTCCGGTGGGCGACTTTTGCACGCTCAGTTGGGTGAGTTGTCCGGCTTTTTCTTCGAGCGTCATCCGTGCGAGCAGTTGTTCGATTTCTTGGGCGAGCAGCGCATGCTCCGGATTGAATCCGACCTTGCCGTGGGCCTCGTAGCCCACTCCAGAGAGCAGTGGCTCTGGCACTGTAGGCGTCAGTACCCGCGGTTTCGGGGCGGTTGCTTCGGCGAGCCTGATCGGCGTGAAGGCAGCCAACTTCAGGGGAGTATCGACCGATGCCGATGGTGGTGCGGCCAATGAGGCAAACAGAGAGGGAAGTAAGGCAAACGCCAGGAAGGAACGTCGCGTAAACATAGTGGCCTGCCGAAAGTGATCCGTGAAAACGTAGGCGTTAACGCTCGAATTCACTGGAATGTCTGTCCATGACAAGGGCCTTTTCCGTGTGGAGGGGCCTTATGCAACTTCCTTTCGTACAGGCAAGCAGTCGGCGTAGGGTAATTCGATTCAGGTCGATTGTTCCCTCAAGAAAATACCGGTGTCTACTGTCAGAATTGACAGGTTTTACCTGGGGCTGATAGGCGGTGTGAATCCGCGCAGGATGTTCAAGGCTCAGGTATTTTGTGCCTGGAGAAAAATCGAGAACAACTCGGACTGGGATTTGATCCCCAGCTTGCTATACATATGTTTCTTGTGGACTTTCACGGTTTCGATGGAGATTTCCAGTTTGCGGGCGATTTCCTTACTCGAACAGCCGCTGAGCATCAGGCGCCCGACATCCAGCTCGCGGGCGGTCAGTTGGGCGCCCTTGAGTTGTTGCACCGAGGCTTCCAGCTGGATGCGCCAGTCACCCTGTTGTGGTGTCGCTGTTACGGCGGTCTCTTCGTGGACTTCATGGGGCAGGCGCTGGCGCAACAAGCCCAGTACCCAGGGTTGAATCAGTGACAAGAGGGCAATCTGTTCTGCGCTGAAACGACGGGTGGAGCCCAGCGACAGACACAGGGTACGGTCATCATCGAGCTGGCAATTGAATTGGATTTCGTCGGCCACCACGTTCAGACGAAAGTAGCGCTGGTAGTACTCGGTCAGTTCGAAGTGCTCCGGCGCCACTTCGGCCAGGCGATACAGGCCGGTGCGCGAGTATTCGCGGCTGGCGATGTAGAACGGGTCCAGCAGGTACAGGCCCTTGAGGTAATCCTGGAACAGTGGGTCGGGGCTGCCGTCTTCTCCCGGACATTCGGCGAACACTTCCGGGTGCCGCTGGCTGCTGAACAGCAGGACCACCCAACTGTCGAACGCCACGTACTGGTTGAGCAGGCGCACCAGCTGCGTCCAGAAGTTCGGGCGGTCGAGGGCTTCGATCATTTGCCCCAGCGAGCGATGCCAGGCGATGTCATCGAGGATGAGTGTCATTGGTCTACCCCTATCGAGTTACCTCGGCCGCGTAATTCCCATGGCCTGGCGTGGGTGCGCATACTGAGGCCACACACCATGGCCGGGCAGTTATTCTGCCAGCTCCGCGCCGTCATTGAGCCTGGTCCGCGCCCGAAAACAAGGAATACCCATGAAAGTCGAACTTGCCCAGCTTGCTGGCCGGGACAACGATACAGCTTATAACCTCGAACGGGCACTCGCCGCGATTGCTGCCTGTGCCGCCGATACCCAACTGATCGTGTTTCCGGAAACCCACCTGATGGGCTTTCCGTCCGCCGAGGCCGTGGCTGGGATCGCCGAGCCGCTGGACGGCCCGACCGTGCGGGCGGTTCAGCAGGCCGCTCGCGAGCGCAACCTGGCGGTGGTCATTGGTATGGCCGAGAACGACCACGGTCGATTCTACAACACCACGCTGATGATCACTCCGCAAGGCATTGCCCTGCGTTATCGCAAGACCCACCTGTGGGCCTCGGATCGCGGTGTGTTCAATCCCGGTGATCGGTATGTGACCTGCGAGTGGAACGGTGTGCGCGTCGGCCTGCTGATCTGCTACGACATCGAATTCCCGGAAACCGCCCGCGCCTTGGCGCAGTTGGGTGCTCAATTGCTGATCGTCACCAACGGCAACATGGACCCCTATGGGCCGACCCACCGCACCGCCATCATGGCTCGAGCCCAGGAAAACCAGGCTTTCGCGCTGATGGTCAACCGGGTCGGGGAAGGCGATGGCGACCTGTTGTTCGCCGGTGGCAGCGCCTTGGTGGACCCCTTCGGGGTCCTGCTCATGGAGGCCGGTCGCGAGGAGGGCCAGTTCAGTGTGGAGCTGAACCTGAGCCAACTGGCCGCCGCACGGCGTGACTATCGTTACCTGGACGACCAGCGCCTGCGTTTGCCGGGCGAGGTGATCGAGCATGCCAATGGTGTGCGCGAGTTGTTGATTGCGCAGGACTGAAACCCATCACGGGGGCAAGCCCCTCGCCACAAGGGACTGTTTCGGACCGATAGGGATTTTGTAATACCGCTACACCTTCGCCGAACTCGGCTCTGTCATAAATCCAATAACATTCGGAGTAGTCGCCTCATGGCTCGTTTGCAACGCACCCTTTCGTTGGGCTCGGTGGTGCTGTTCGGCATCGCCTACATGACGCCGATCATTGTCCTCGGCACCTTCGGCATCCTCGCTCAATCCACGGAGGGCAGGGTGCCTGCCGCCTATCTCGCGGCGCTGGTGGCAATGTTCTTCACGGCCATGAGTTACGGTCGCATGGCCGCGACCTTTCCGGTGGCCGGCTCGGCCTATAGCTATGTGCGTAAGGCTATCAGCGCGAAACTCGGCTTTATCGCCGGCTGGGCGGTACTGCTCGACTATCTGTTTCTGCCGATGGCGATCTGGCTGATCGGCGCGGCCTACCTCAACTCGGCGTTTCCCTCGGTACCGCAAGCGGTTTGGATACTGGCCTTTGTCATCATCACCAGCCTGATCAATATCGTCGGTCTGCGCCTGGCCAATGGCATCAACGCGCTGCTGATGTTGGTGCAGTTTCTGGTACTGGTGGCCTTTGTCGCCCTGGCGATCCATTATATGGGCGGTGACGCCAGCAAGCCGCTGTGGACTCTGGCGCCGTTCTTCAATGGCGAGATGCAGATGCCGTTGGTGATGAGTGGCGCGGCCATTGCCTGCTACTCCTTCCTGGGCTTCGACGCGGTCAGCACCTTGACCGAGGAAACCCGCGATCCGCGCCGCACCATTCCACGGGCGATCATGCTGATTACCCTGATCGGTGGTTTGATCTTCATCGGTGTGTCGTACTTCGTGCAGTTGGCCCATCCCGCGTTCGTGTTCGATAACGTCGACTCGGCGGCTTACGAGATCGCCCGCAATATCGGTGGCGACCTGTTCGTGACGATCTTCCTGATCGGCCTGATCGTCGGCCAGTTTGCCTCGGGCCTGTCGGCCCAGGCCAGCGGTTCTCGCCTGCTGTATGCCATGGGGCGTGACGGGGTGTTGCCCAAGTCGTTCTTCGGTACCTTGAGCGAGCGCTTCGGCACCCCGATCAACAGCATTCTACTGTGCGCCGTGGTGGCCTTGCTGGCGCTCAAGCTGGACGTGACCACCTCAACCTCGTTCATCAACTTCGGCGCTTTCCTGGCTTTCAGTTTGGTGAACCTGTCGGTGATCTTCCACTCCTGGATCGGCGCACAGAAACGCGGTCCGCGCGAGCTGTTGCTGTTCCTGATCTGCCCGTTGATCGGTCTGCTGGCGGACCTGTGGCTGATAGCCAGCCTCGATCACCGGGCGATTTACCTGGGCGTCAGTTGGTTGGCGATCGGCCTGGTCTACCTGGCGTGCCTGACGGGTGGCTTTCGCAAGCAACCGCCGGAGATGGATTTTCAGGAAGCCAATTGAGTCATGAGCCGGTTTTCGCGCCAGGACCTGCGAAGACCGGGGCAGGCTGATTTTTCATGTACCGGTTTTATTCTGGCGGATCGGTAGCTCGACCCTGAAGGTGGTGCCTGCCCCCAACTCGCTACGTACCGAAATCTGCCCGGCGTGCTTCTGTACGATGCCATAGGACAGTGACAGTCCTAACCCGGTGCCCTGGCCGACCGGCTTGGTGGTGAAGAACGGATCGAAGATTTTCTGCACGGTTTGCGCCGTCATGCCCGAACCGTTGTCGGCCACCTCCAGCCAGACCCGATTTCCCAACGATCCGCCGCGCAAGCTGATGGTGCCGCGCTCCGGCCCCATCGCCTGGGCGGCATTGACCACCAGGTTCATGATGACCTGATTGATCTGCGAGGGCAGGCATTCGATTTCCGGCAGTTCGGCATAGTCCTTGATCACATCGGCCTTGTACTTGAGTTCGTTGGCAACGATGTTCAAGGTCGACTCGATGCCTTGCTGCAGGTTGCTCCACTGCCACTCCTGGCTGGAGTCGACCCGCGAGAAGTTTTTCAGGTCCTTGACGATCTGCCCGACCCGCCCGATGCCCTCCTGAGACTCCTTGATCAGCAGCGGGATATCTTCCCGGAGAAAGTCCAATTCGACCTTTTCGCGCAAAGCTTGCAAGTGCATGCGCAATTCGCTGGAAGCGATGCCTTCTTCGGCGCTGCGATAGGCGTCGAGCATCGCTTGCAGTTGATTGAAATAGCCGCCGAGGGTGCCGAGGTTGGAGCTGATAAAACCGATAGGGTTGTTGATTTCATGGGCGACACCGGCGGCCAACTGACCAAGGGAAGCGAGCTTTTCCGACTGCACCAGTTGGCTTTCGAGCTGCTTGCGTTCGTCGATCTCGTGCTGGAGGGCTTGGCTTGCCTGCTTGAGAGCCAGCGTGCGTTGTTCCACCAGGTCTTCGAGGGTGTGCATTTGCAGGTTGGCGCGCTGGGTCATTTCCCATTTGTTGATCAGGGTATTGGCCAGTTGCTGGACTTCGATATTATCGAAAGGCTTTTTCAGAATTAATAGGCGCTCGTGGCCATGCAGGCGCTTCAGCAAGTCCTCCCAGGAATAGTCGGTATAAGCGGTACAGACCACCACTTGCAGGTTCGGGTCGACTTTCCACAAGTGCTCGATGGTTTCGGCGCCATCCCAACCTTGGGGCATGCGCATATCGACGAACGCCAGTGCATAAGGCTGTTCGTGGGCCAGGGCATACTCGACCTTGGCCAGGCCTTCCTGTCCGCCATATGCGGAGTCGAGTTCAAACGGCTGGCTGGTGCCGGTCTTGACCTCGTGGCCGAACAGCGCGGCCTCCATCAGATCGAGATCCGGGCTATCGCCCTGCACCGGCAGCAGTATCTTGCGAAAATCATCATGGATCGACGGTGTGTCGTCCACCAGCAGGATGCGACGATTGGAGTGTGGTGTCATGAGCCCCCCACGGCGATTTTCAAGGGTAGTTCAAGGGTGAAGATCGCGCCTTTGCCAGGGCCGTCGCTATGGACGCTCAAGTGCCCGTTCATCTCGATCGCGGCCAGCGCGCAGCTATGCAAGCCAAAACCGTGGCCGTCTTTGCGGGTAGTGAAGCCGTGGGCGAAGATGCGTGTCATGTTCTCCGCCAGGATACCTTCGCCGTCGTCCTTGACACTGATATGCAGGATTGCACCTTCGATCACCCGCACTTGCAGGGTGAGCTTGCG
Source organism: Pseudomonas agarici (assembly GCF_900109755.1). Lineage (GTDB taxonomy): Bacteria > Pseudomonadota > Gammaproteobacteria > Pseudomonadales > Pseudomonadaceae > Aquipseudomonas > Aquipseudomonas agarici. Next base: position 6,756 of record NZ_FOAR01000036.1, read on the forward strand.
AGCCCGGTCGGATAGCTTGGACATCGCTTGCTTGGCATTGCTGATCAGGTTGATCAGGATCAGTAGCATGCGGTGCTTGTCGGCCATGATCCGGGGCACATCCTCATAGTCGCGGATCACGGTGACATTGTGCCGGGTCAGAGCGCCGGAGTTCATGCGCAATGCATCCTCGAGCAGATCGCCTATGTGCACGGCTTCTTCGAGGCGCGAAGCACCGGCGTAGGATTGCTGGGTCGAGACGATGTCCTTGATGTGGTTGACGCTTTTGCCCAACTGGCCGAGTTCCTCGGCCATGCCTTGCTGTTCCGCGGCAATGGCCTCGACGAGTTGGTTAAAGTAGCCCGGCAGTAACTTGCCCTTGTCGTCATGGGTGAGGAACTCGCCCAGGTCGTCGGGATGCTCGTTCATCAGCGCGACCGCCCTGCCCAGGCCCAGTGCCTTGCTGGCACGCAGCTTGTGGATCACCAGGTCGGCGGAGACGTTCACACTGTTGAGCACGTTGCCGACGTTGTGCAAGACGTTGGTGGAGATTTCGGCCATACCGGCCTGGCGGGCAGCGTCGACCAGTTCGCTCTGGGCCTCGCGCAACTCGCGGGTACGCTCCTCCACCCGTTGCTCCAGGCGCTCATTGGCGGTTTGCAGATCCCGGTTGATCTGGTTGATCTGTGCATAACTGCGAAGCAGCCGGGTGGCCAGGTACAGCAATAGGACGACCATCAGCGCCGAAAAGATCAGCAGGTACAGGTGGTATTGCCGGTCGATGCGGTCGGTGATTTGCTGATCCTGGTTCAGTTGATCGGTAATGGCATCCAGGCTCTCGGAAACCGGTACGGCGGCGATATCGTCGAGCAAGGTGTTGACCAGAGGCTGCTCGCGCAGGATCAGTTGGACGTGGTTGAGCAGGATATCCATGGGGGCCTTGAACGTCGCAGGCAGGCGTCGCTGGTCCACGCCGACCTGATTGATGCCCAGTAGGATGCTGTTGGAGTGTTCCTGGGTGGCGGTCTGGGCAAACTCCAGGGTGCTGAGCAGCAGGTCGTAGATATCGTTGGAGGTAGTCTGGAGCATCAGCTTGTCGTAGTCTTCGAGCCCGCTGAGCTGGCGTTGGATGTCGTCTTCAGCCGTTGGCAGGAACGCCAGCGAGTTGCGCAATACCGCATTGTGCGACTTGAACTGTTCGACCAGCCGGGTTTTCTCGGCGAGTGCCTGTTCCAGGGTGCCCCAGCGATCCTTCCAGGCGTCGGAGGTATTGCGCTTGTGTACCAGTTCCAGCGTTTGGAGCGCGTGCAGCAGTTCCTGCATGTCGCTGCGGGGCTTGATCAGCGCATCGTAGTTGCGTGTCAGCGCAACTCTGGCCTTGAGGATCTCCGTGTCCCAGCGGGCGTCCAGTTGCTTAATCTGGGCGACCAGATCGCGGGCGCCAGAGTAATCCTGGGTGCCTTCGCCACGGGACATAAGGTAGAGAAATACCAGCGCCGACGACAGCACCAGGGTCAACAACGGCAAGAGCATCTGGTTCAACGGGCGACGTTTGAGCTTCATAGCGGCTTGCCTCCCAATTCACCGGTAAGGGTCTTGAGAAACAGGATGATCAGACGTTTGTCCTCATCGGAAGGGATACGCCCCAGTTGATAGGTGAACATCACCGTGACCGCTTCATCGAGGGTTTTGGCCGAGGCATCATGAAAGTACGGGGCGGTGAGGGCTACGTTGCGCAGACTGGGGACCTTGAACACATAGCGGTCTTCCTCGGCACCGGTGGCCAGGTAGCGTCCCAAGTCGGCCTGGGTCGGATTGCCGCGGGCCTTGAAGTAGTCGCCCATTACGCCGAATTTCTGGTACATGTTGCCGCCGATATTCACCCCTTGGTGGCAAGCGATGCAGCCGTAGTCCTTGAAGCGCTGGTAGCCGTATTTCTCGTCTAGGCTGAGGATGTCGGTGTTGCCCTTTAGGTACTGGTCGAAGCGCGAGTTGGGGGTCAGTAGGGTGCGTTCGTAGGTGCTCAGGGCATTTCTCACATTGTCGACCGTTACGCCGTCGGCGTAAGCGTCGCGAAAGGCCGCCAGGTAGGCCGGATCCTTGACCAGAGTGTCGATGAGGTTCGGCCAAGTGTTACCCATCTCGATCGGGTTTTGCAGCACGTCGTCGGCCTGGGCTTCCAGGCTTTCGGCGCGACCGTTCCAGAACTGCCGGAAGTTCAAGGCGGCATTGAACACGGTGGGCGTGTTGACGGCGACGCGGGTGCCATGCAAACCGAGCGACAGTGGCTTGTCGTCGGCGCCGCCTTGGTCCAGTTGATGGCAGGTGGCACAGGATAGCTGGTTGTTGATCGATAGGCGTTTTTCATTGAATAGCTGGCGACCCAACTCCACGCGACGGGGATCTTGTTGCGCAATCTCTGGCACGGGTTTCAGCGGTTCGTCCAGCGAGGCCGCCAGGACAGGCAGGCACAGCGTTGTACAGAGCAGTAGCAGGAGCGTTCCAGAGGCTGACATCGCATGCTTCCTACGGCTGGGGATCGATCAGTCATGTTCCGGCTCTTGGCGTCGCGGGTCCTTTAACCAACGGCTGAATTCGCCGGCTTCGATGGCCTTGCTGAAATAATAACCCTGGGCCTCCCCACAGTGATTGGCCTTGAGAAAGTCCAGTTGTTCCAGGGTTTCCACGCCTTCGGCGATGATGTTCAGATCCAGGCTCTTGCCCAGGTTGATGATTGCCTTGACCAGCACCGCGTCGCTGCCGTTGCTGTTGACGTTGCGCACGAACGATTGATCGATTTTCAGCACATCGATGGGAAAGCGTCGCAGGTAGCTCAGGCTTGAGTAGCCGGTACCGAAGTCGTCGATGGCCAGGCGGATGCCGAGTGCTTTGATGGCATGCAACACCTCGAGGGTGGTATCGACGTTCTGCATCAGGACGCTCTCGGTGATTTCCAGCTCCAGCAGCGTCGGATCCAGGCCGGTGTCCTCCAGCGCCTGCTCGACCCCAGCCAGAAAATCTCGCTGTCGCAAGTCGATGGCCGACACATTGACCGACATGATGATCGGGGGTAAACCAGCCTCCTGCCAGGCTTTGGCCTGGGTACAGGCCTGGCGCAGGATCCAGCGGCTGAGTGGAACGATCAGCCCGCAGTCTTCGGCCACGGGAATGAATTCGCCCGGATAGACCCAGCCACGCTGCGGGTGCCGCCAGCGGATCAATGCCTCCGCCCCGACCACGACGCCGCTGGACAGGTCCAGCTTGGGTTGATAATGCAGCACGAATTCGTCGCGTTCGAGGGCTCGGTGGATGCCCGATTCGATAGACTGCTGCTCGCGGGCACGCAGGTTCATGTCTTCGATGAAAAAACCGAAATTGTTCGGGCCATGTTCCTTGACGTTGCGCATGGCTGTTTCGGCTTTCTTGATCAGGTTCAGCGCATCCAGGCCATCGCCAGGGTAGAGACTGATCCCCAGGCTCGCGGTGACCCGCAGATCGTGGCCGGCCACTTCGAGGGGCGCGGTGATGGCGCCGAGGACTTTTTCGGCGATGTCCCTGGCTTGTTGGGGGGCAGCAATATCGGGCAGTACCAGGACAAACTCATCGGAGCCGTAGCGAAACACCGAGTCCGGGTGGGAAAATACTCCGATCAGGCACTGAGCCACATGCTTGAGCATTTCATCGCCGGCCGGATGACCGAGCGCATTGTTGATGCGCTTGAAGCGGTCCAGGCCGAGGAACATCACCGCGACCTGTTCGTCTTGACGCCGGGCCCGCGCAATCGTCTGGCCCAGCCGGTCACCGAGCAACGTGCTGTTGGGCAGCCCGGTCAGCACATCGAATTGCAGCAGGCGCGAGACCTGCAACAGCTCCTGCACCCGCTCCTCGATTGTCCGTTCCAGATCGCACATGCGCATGGCCATGTCCTTGGCCAGTTGCCATTTCCAGGTCAGGGCACTGGCCATCTGGCGGATTTCCAGACTGTCGAACGGCTTCTTCAAAATCAGCAGCCGATCGCCGAATTCCAGGCGTTCGGCCATGGATTCCCACGAGTAGTCCGAATAGGCGGTGCAGAGGGCGATCTGCAAATCTGGAGCCACCCTCCAGAGCCGCTCGATGGTTTCCAATCCATCCCAGCCGGGCGGCATGCGCATGTCAATAAAAGCCATGGCGTAGGGGCGTTGGGCGGCCTGTGCGAGTGTCACCCGCTCCAGGGCTTCCTGTCCCTGGTACGCTGAGTCGAGTTCAAACGTCTGGTGCTGGTGTTTGCAGACACCGAACAGCAAGGTTTCAGTCGTGTCCAGGCCCGGCGCGTGCTCTGCTGTGGGGCAGAGGATCTTGCGAAAGTCCTGATGAATCGAGGGCGTATCGTCGATGATCAGGATGCGCCGGTTGGCGGCACCGGTTAGGGCATCCATCACTGCACCTCGCGGTCGAGTGGTGTTTGCGGATTGATATTGCCCTTGTGCAACAGTTGCGAGGCGTGCTGGCTGTTGACAGCCTTGCTGAAGTAATAGCCCTGGGCGTTCATCGGTGAGCCGGTGGAAATCAGCGAGCTGCGTTGCTCCAGGGTTTCCACGCCTTCGGCGATGATGCCGATACCTACCTCCCGGGCGAAGTTGATGATGGCGCGCAAGGTGGCGGCGCTCTCCAGGTCCTGGGTGGCGTGATGGATAAACGACTGCGCCAGTTTCAGGTGATTGACCTGGTAGGTCTTGAGGTAGTCGAACGACGAGTAGTCGGTACCGAAATCGTCAATCGCGATCTTCACCCCGAGCTCGCGCAAGCGCGGCAGCACCTCGTTCTGCGTCCACTTGGTCTGGGCCAGAGTCGCTTCGGTGACATCGAACTCCAGGTCGGCGGGCACCAGGCCCCATCGAGCGGTGGTTTCGATGACGTCGTGAACCAATTCGCCGCCGCTCTTGAGTTGTGCCAGCGACAGATTGATCGCAATCACTGGGGGCGCTATACCTTCGTCGCGCCATTTGCGCATCTGCTGGCAGGCCCGGTCCAGCACCCAGTGGCCAAGGGCGACGATAGTGCCGGTCTTTTCCGCAGCCGGAATAAAAGCATCGGGACTGAGCAGGCCACGTTCGGGATGGTTCCAGCGTACCAGTGCCTCCATGCCAAGGATCTTGCCGCTGGCCAGGTCGACTTCGGGCAGATAGTGCAGTTCCAGCTCGTTGTGTGCGATGGCTTGTCGCAGGTCATTGGCGATGGCGACGCGGTCGGCGACTTCCTGATCGATCTCCTCGGAGTGGAAGTGGTACTGGTTGCGACCGTTTTCCTTGGAACGATAGAGCGCCATATCGGCCTGAACCAGCAAGGTGTCGGCGTTGTCAATGTCCTGCACATAGGTGCTGATGCCGATACTGGCGGAAATCCGTACCTCGTTGCCATCGAGGTGGTAGGGTTCGACCAAGGCACTGAGAATTTTCGCCGCCAGCGCCCCGGAAACGGCCGGCTCGCGCATTTCGGTTTGTAGCACGGCGAACTCGTCGCCGCCGAGCCGCGCCACGAGGTCTGTTTCGCGGGTACAGCTCTTCAACCGTCGCGCCACTTCCTGAAGCAGCAGGTCACCTACTGGATGACCCAGGGTATCGTTGATCCGCTTGAAGTGGTCCAGGTCGAGGTAGAACACCGCAAACGGCGAGGCGCCGCGCTGTGCGGCCGCGAAGCTCTGATGCAGGCGCTCGATCAGGGTCGAGCGGTTGGCCAGTCCGGTGAGCCCGTCGGTGCGGGCCAGTAGCGCGATCTTTTCCTCGGCCACCTTGCGCTCGGTAATATCGATGATGATGCCTTCAACTTCCAACAGGCGACCTTCGCTGTCGCGTACCGGCACGTAGCGGTTCTCGACCCAGCGCCACTGATCGTCGCCGGTGCGCAGGCGGTATTCAATGGACGCACCCTGGGCGCCCTTGTCCAGTACCCGGGCCATGGCCGTGTCGACCTTGGTCTGATCCTCGGCATGAATCAGCACCTGGCGCCAATCGTCTGAGCCCACCAAATCCTTGGCCACATGGCCGAACTTGGTGATGTTGTGGGAGATGTACATCAGCGGAAACGACGGCTCGCCCCGCAGGCGGTAGAGAATGGTCGGGCTGTTCTGAACGATGATGTTGGCATCGGACAGTTCGCGGGTGCGTTCCTCGACGGCCTGTTCGAGCAAATCCATTTTCAGCGCCGCCTCTTCGGTCATTTGCCATTTGGCGGTCAGGGCGCTGGCTAGCTGGCGGATCTCGATCGCATCGAACGGCTTTTTCAGAATCAACAGGCGATCGCCCATGTCGACACGCTCGCTCATGTCCTCCAGCGAGTAGTCAGAGTAGGCGGTGCACAGGGCAATCTGCAGCTTGGGGTCGACCTGCCAGAGCCGCTCGATGGTTTCCAGGCCGTCCCAACCCGGAGGCATACGCATGTCGATAAAGGCCATGGCATAGGGGCGATTCCCGGCCAATGCTTGTTCGACCTTGACCAGGCCCTCCTGGCCCTGGAAGGCCGAGTCCAGTTCGAAAACGTATTGCGAACGGGTGATGACGGCGCCGAACAAGGCTGACTCAGCCGATTGCAGATCGTCTTCGACGACAGAAGGGCAAAGAATCTTACGGAAGTCTTGGTGGATGGATGCCGTGTCATCGATAACCAAAATGCGGCGGTTGATACGGGGCACCATGCTGCTCATTGCCAATCCCGGAGCATATGAAGGTCGAAATATACCGAATGCATGCAGAAATCCTTTCTCGGTTGACTACACGGCGACTGCGCGCTCGACTCCCTGAAGCATAGATCGGCTTGCGCTGACATGCTGAAATACTTGTGTCAGCGACGGTCGTAGTGGCGATAAAGTATCTACCCTTATGGCGAAGACCGGTATTGTCCGTCGTCCAAAGGTCTCGCAAACGAAGTCCCTACATTGACATGAGGTGTTCCATGGATGAATCCACTGCCGGTGCCGTGACCAAACCCCGTGTTTTGTTGGTCGACGACGAGGCGTCGATTCTGAACAGCTTGCGGCGCCTGCTGCGCGGCCAGCCCTATGAACTGTTTCTGGCCGATGGCGGGGCCCAGGCTCTGGAAATCATGGCCCAGCAGCCTATCGACCTGATCATCAGCGATGCCCGCATGCCGAATATGGATGGCGCGACGCTACTGGCGCGCGTTCATCAATTGTATCCATCGACCCTACGCATCCTGCTGACCGGTTACGCCGACATGGACATGATGATCAAGGCAATCAACGAGGGGCAGATCTATCGCTATATCAGCAAACCCTGGAACGACGAAGAACTGCTGCTGACGACACGCCAGGCGTTGGTGTTCCAGCACTCGGAAAATGAGCGCCAGCGCTTGCAGGTGTTGGCCGCAGAACAGAACAGGCAGTTGCAATCGCTCAACGCGTCCCTGGAAAAACGCGTGCTGGCGCGCACCAGCGAAATCCAGCAGACCGCCGATATGCTCGACCTGGCCTATGAAGAACTCAAACGCAGCTATGCCGTGACCGCCGAGGTGTTTTCGCGGATGGTCGAGTGGCGCCTGCCCCAAGACAAGCAGACCAATCGAGCGGTCATTGAATTGGTGCGGGCCTGGTGCAAGGCCCATGAATTGGACGAGACCGATAGTCGCAACCTGGCCATGGCGGCGGCCTTGCACAATATCGGCAAGATGAGCTGGACCGACGGCATGATGGGCGCGCCAGCGGACCTGCTGCACCATACCGATCGTGAGCGTTATCGCGGCTATCCGAAGCAGAGCGAATCATTGCTGATGACGCTGGAGCCCATGCAGGATGCGGCCCGCTTGATTCTTCATCATCAGGAGCGCTGGGATGGCAGCGGTTTCCCCGATCGCCTCAAGGGCGAAGCGATTCCCCTTGGCGCACGGGTGCTGAAACTGGTCGTCGACTTTGTCGAGTTGCAGCGTGGGCTGATTCTCGAACGGCATTTGAACAGCGATGAGGCCCTGATATTTATCCGCAAATATGCGGGTCGCCTGTACGACCCGGAACTGGTCGAGGCGTTCGTCAAGGTCTGTGCCGATCATCTGAGCGATGTGACCGCCGCTGATCCGAGCGTCAAGGTCATGGGTACCCACGAGTTGTCGGCGGGCATGATTCTGGCGCGCAACCTCAATGCCGACAACGGTATGCTGCTGCTCAATGCCGGCAAGGTATTGAGCGCGCAACTGGTAGAGAAGCTGATCGGCTTCGAAGCTATGGAAAGGGCCAAGTACAGCGTCTTCGTCAAGCTACCCGAGGAGGAGGTGGTGCTGGAGCAGGCGACCTGAGCTTCGCCTGATCGGCTTGAGCTAGAGGAAACTTGCTTCATGGGCTGCTTGTGGGTTGAGTTGGCCGTGCGCCTGATGCTCGAACAACGTCGTACCGCTTGAACCGCGAGTTTATCGCCGGGTGCGGGCGTCTCGGTTGAGTCGGCGACGCCAGTCCCCTGTGTTGCTGGGTTGGCCCTAGCGGACCGCGCTGACGCCATCGAGGGTCGAGAACGACGTGTCCTTGGCCGTCAGCAGAAAGTCGCGCATATAGGGGGCATCGAGCATGTCCGCGCGGATGGCTGCGTACAGTGTGGCGAACAGGCCTTTGTCTCCTAGCCGCTTGGCCTTCACATAACCCCGTGAGCTGTATTCATGCAGTGCCCAGTGAGGCATGCCGCAGACACCCCGACCGCTGGCCACCAGTTGCATCATCATCACCGTCAGCTCCGAGGTACGTACCTGTGCCGGCTCGATATCGGCCGGCTCCAGGAACCGGGTGAAGATATCCAGCCGATCACGTTCCACCGGGTAGGTGATCAAGGTTTCCTTGAGCAGGTCCTTGGGCACGATATAGGCTTTGTTTGCCAGGGCATGTTGGTTGGCGACCGCGAGCATCGCCTCATAGGTGAAGAGCGGGACGTAGGTGATACCGACCAATTCCAGCGGGTCGGAGGTTACCACCAGATCCAGGTCGCCGCGTGCCAGGGCCGGCAGTGGCGCGAAGGAAAATCCGGAGGCCAGGTCCAGTTCGACTTCCGGCCAGGCATCGCGAAACTGGTCGATGGTCGGCATCAGCCATTGGAAGCAACTATGGCACTCGATCGCCATATGTAAGCGTCCCGCAGTGCCGCCGGCCAGTCGCGCGATATCCCGTTCCGCCCCGCGCAGCAGCGGCAAAGTCGCATCAGCCAGTTGCAGCAGGCGCAAACCGGCGCTGGTGAAGCGTACCGGCTTGGTCTTGCGCACGAACAACGGCATGCCCATGCGCTCTTCCAGTTCCTTGAACTGGTGGGACAAGGCCGATTGTGTCAGGTGCAGGCGCTCGGCAGCCTCTACCAGGCTGTCGGATTCACGCAGGGCGTGAAGGGTTTTCAAGTGACGGATTTCCAGCACCAGGGACTCCATGAATAAACTTTGTAGTGAGTGCTCTAAGGGTGAGTTTGTCTCATACGGTGGCGACTGTCGATAAGGGGCTACGGCTGGCGCGAGCGTCGCCGGTCATGCGGAAAAATACCGCTGGGCAATCTTCATCAAACTGTCATTGAAGTGTGGCAGCGCGCTTGAGCAAATTTCATCAGACTCGCGCTCTATTGGGGTTTTGCGTTTCGGTGTTTTTTCATGCGTGTAGTTATTTTCCTGGCCGTACTGTTGTTCGGCCTGCCGTCTTTTGCGGCTGCTCGATGTGATGTCAATGTTCCAACCGAGTATGTCGACCTGGATCAGGTCAGACTGGCGTATCAGAGTATCGGTCGCGCCTCGGATCCGGCTTTGTTGCTGGTCATGGGCTTGGGGGGACAATTGATCCACTGGCCTGACGAGGTGGTGGTCGCGCTGTGCCGGCAAGGCTTCCGGGTGATTCGTTATGACAATCGCGATGTTGGCTTGTCGAGCTGGCGACAGGCGCCCGCGAGTGCCAACCTGACCTTCGAGGTCTTGCGCTATAAGCTTGGCCTGCCGGTGGCGGCGCCGTACAGCTTGAGCGATATGGCCGGCGACGCGCTGGGATTGATGGATGCCTTGCAGATTGAGCAGTTTCATGTACTTGGCGTGAGCATGGGCGGCATGATCGCCCAGCGTGTGGCGGCCATGGCTGCGCAACGGGTCGAGAGCCTGACACTGGTGATGACCAGCTCCGGTGCCGAAGGCCTGCCGGCGCCGAATGCGGCCCTGGTGCAGTTGCTGTCGCGGCGTAGCGCGCCGAGTCGCCAGGTGGCGATCGAACAGCAGGCCGATCTGCTGGCGGCGCTGGGCAGCCCCGAGGTCCGCGATGACCGGGACATGCTGTTGCAGCAGGCGGCGACGTCCTATGATCGAGCCTTCAATCCGGATGGGGTCAAGCGCCAGATCATGGCGATTCTCGCCGAACCGAGTCGTGTGCCCTTGCTCAATCAGTTACGGGTGCCGACCCTGGTGGTGCATGGCACTGCCGATCCGTTGTTGCCGGTGATGCACGGCGTGCACTTGGCGGCGCATATCCAGGGCAGCCGGCTGGTACTGATTCCGGGGCTGGCCCATCGTTTCCAAGAGGCGTTCAAGGCACCATTGCTGGCGGCGGTGCTGCCTTATCTGCGCGAGCACCAGCAGGACATCAGCCACTGGGCGCAGCTCTGAGGCAGGTGTATCGTGCAAACTTTCCGGCGCATTCGAGCCTGTGAGGTTTGTCATGAGTATCCCGTTGAAAATCGATTTTGTCAGTGATGTGTCCTGCCCCTGGTGCGTGATCGGCCTGCGTGGGCTGTCCGAGGCGTTGGATTTGCTGGGCAGTGAGGTCCAGGCCGAGATTCATTTCCAGCCGTTCGAACTGAATCCGAAGATGGGGCCCGAAGGGCAGAACATCACCGAGCACATCACCCAAAAATACGGCTCGACGCCGGAGCAGTCGCAAAAAAACCGCGAGATGATTCGCGAGCGGGGGGCGCAAGTCGGATTCAGTTTCATGACCCGTGGCGACAGCCGTATCTACAACACTTTCGATGCCCATCGATTGTTGCATTGGGCTGGCCTGGAAGGGCGTCAGTACAACCTCAAGGAAGCCTTGTTCAAGGCGTACTTCACCGACCAGGGCGATCCGTCCGATCACACCCTGTTGAGCCGGGTCGCCGAGAGCGTGGGCCTGGATCGCCAGCGCGCCGAGGCCATTCTCGCCTCTGAGGAATATGCCGCCGAGGTCCGTGAACAAGAGCAATTGTGGATATCGCGTGGGGTGAGCTCCGTGCCGACCATCGTCTTCAACGATCAATATGCGGTGAGTGGCGGACAGCCGGTGGAAACCTTTGTCGGGGCGATCCGGCAGATCATTGCCGAGTCCGCAAAGGCCTGAGGCCTTCAACGGCGTGCTTTGGGTGAATGATCTTGTCCACCTGGATCGCCCACCAGGCTGTCGATCTGCTGGCGTTCGATTACTCCGTGTGACGCCTCGGCACGCGTGGTCGACTCAGCCGTGCAAGCGCAACCAGAGGCTCACCAACAGCGTCGCGGTAATCAGCCACGCCAGCAGGGCCACTGCCAGGGACAGTTCCAGGCGCAGTCGGTCGAGGGCCACGTAGAGTGTCGCGAGGTAGATGAAGTACGGAATGATCGACCACATGCCAAACACGATGGTGGTCTTCAGGTCCTCCATCGGGCGATTCTTGCCGACGATATAGTGAGCGATCAGGGCAAAGGTGGGAAACAACGGGACCAGGCCCGCGATGTAGTAGTTGCGGGTCTTCGCCAGGGTGGCCAGCAACAGCACGACCAGCGCGCTGAGCACGGCCTTGAAGAACAGATCCATATCAGTGGCTCAGGCCGTATTTCTTGACCTTGTCGAATAGGGTGGTCTTGGCCATGCCCAGTTCCTGGCTGGCCTGGGTCAGATTGCCGCCGCTGCGCAGCAAGGCATCGTTGAGCAGGTTGCGTTCGAAGGCTTCGACCGCTTCGGCGAAGCCCAGGCCGCCGCTGCTTTGTGCGCCGGGTTTCTTGAAGGCCGGCAGGCCGAGGGCGAAACGTTCGGCGACATTGCGCAGTTCGCGCACGTTCCCCGGCCAGTCATGGCTCATCAGGCTCGACAGGGTCTGGTTGTCCAGCTCCGGGGCGGTGCGATCAAAGCGCAACGAGGACTGTTGCAGGAAGTACTCGAACAGTTGCAGGATATCCTCGCGCCGCTCGCGCAGCGGCGGTAGCTCCAGAGTGACCACGTTCAGGCGGTAATAGAGGTCGCTGCGAAATTCGCCGGCCCTGCCTCGTTCATCCAGGTCAAACTTGGTGGCGGCGATCACCCGGCAGTCCACTGCCACGCTCTGGTTCGACCCCAGGCGCTCCAGGGTACGTTCCTGCAGGACCCGCAGCAGCTTGATCTGTAACGGAATCGGCATGCTTTCCACTTCATCGAGAAACAGCGTGCCGCCGTGGGCGTGTTCGATCTTGCCAATCCGGCGTTTGCCGGCACCGGTGAAAGCATTGGCTTCGTGGCCGAAAATTTCGCTTTCGAAGAGGTTTTCCGGCAAGCCACCGCAGTTGAGCGCGACGAACTGTTGCGACTGGCGACGGCTGAAGTCGTGCAGGCAGCGGGCGACCAGTTCCTTGCCAGTTCCGGTTTCACCTTCGATCAGCACATTAGCCGACGTGTCGGCGACGTTGGCAATCAACTCCCGCAGGTTCTGCATGGCCGGCGAGCGGCCGATGATCCGCCCCTCAAGGGAGTCGCGTTCGGCCAGTTGTCGCCGCAACGACCAGACTTCCCGCGCTAAGCCGCGTTGTTCCAGGGCCCGGCGGGCGACATCGACCAGGCGCTCGGGAGAAAAAGGTTTCTCCATAAAGTCGTAGGCCCCACTGCGCATCGCACCGACGGCCATAGAAATATCGCCATGGCCGGTGATCAGCACCACCGGCAGGCTATGGTCGCGGGCCTTGAGGCGGGTCAGCAGCTCCAGGCCATCGATACCCGGCAGACGGATATCGCTGATGACGATGCCGGGAAAATTGTCGCCGATCCGTGCCAAGGCCTCTTCGGCACTGCCGACACCTTCGCTGGGAATATCCTCCAGAGACAGCGCCTGCTGGCAGCCGAGCAGTACGTGGGGATCGTCTTCGACGATCAGGACGGTCAGATCGTTGTTCATATCGGCTCGGCCTTGGTAGGGTTGACCTGCGGTAAATGGAGGACGAAAGCGGTACCGCCGGTGGCCGGGTGTTCCACTCCCAGTTGGCCGCCAGCGGCTGCGGCGAGGCTCGCGGAAAGGGTCAGCCCCAGCCCTAGGCCCTGTTCCCCGGGCTTGGTGGTGAAGAAGGGTTCGAACAGGTGCTTGCGTGCCTTAAGCTCAATGCCATGCCCGTTGTCGCGCACTAGCAGGCGATACTTGTCTTCGACGAAGTCACCCTCCAGCCACAGCTTCGGCAGCGGCTGGGCCTGCATGGCATCCAGGGCATTGCCAATCAGGTTGACCAGGATCTGTTCCAGGCGCGTCTGGTCGATCGCCAACTGAACATCGTCATAGTTGCGATGGCTTTCCAGGTGCAAAGCTTCGATACGACTATTGAGGACCTGCAGCGCCGCCTCGATGGCCTTGCCCAGGCTCGCTTCGCCCTTGTCATCGCCACGCCGGGCGAAGGAGCGCAGGCTGGCGGTAATACGACCCATGCGATCGATCAGCTCGTTGATGGTTCGCAGGTTGGTACTGGCTGTCTCCAATTCACCGCGTTCGAGGAAGCGCACGGTATTGCCAGACAGGGTGCGCAATGCCGCCAACGGCTGGTTCAGTTCATGAGCGATGCTGGTGGACATTTGGCCGATGGCGGCCAGTTTGCCGGCCTGAACCAGTTCGTCCTGGGCTCGGCGCAGGGTTTCCTCGGCCTGGCGCCGTTCGCGGATCTGATCCTTGAGGCGCTCGTTGCTGGCTCGTAGGTCGACGGTACGCTCGGTGATTCTGCGTTCCAGTTGGTTGTTGGCTTCCTGTAAGGCTTCGCGAGCGGCCCACCGGGTCGCGATCACTTTGCGTCGCTCATTCCAGGCGATCAGTAGGAACGCTACCAGGGCGAACGCCACGGCCACCAGGCTGCCTTGGTTGGCTGCCTCCCGGCGCAGATCCTGCAACGGTGTCAGCAGGGTGAAATGCCAGGGGGTATCGGCGAGGCCACGGGTCTGGGCCAGGTAGCTGACATTGTCGCCTTCCTTGGCCACCTCGCTGTTGGCGGGGAAGGTCAGAGTCTCTACCCCTTCGGCCAGGCGCTCGCGGGCCAGTGGCTGCAGTTCGTTTAGCGGCCACCAGTAGTATTGCAGGCTGCGGGCCAGGCGTTCTTTGATCTCTGGGGTCAGCGGTCGCACCGATTTGAGGCGCCGGGTCGGGTCGCTGGAGAGAATGATGATGCCGTTCTCGTCGCTGACGAAGGCTTCCAGTCGCGCCCGCTTCCAACGTTCTTCCAGGGCTTCGAGGCGGACCTTGATCACCGCCACACCGATGATCTTGCCTTGATCCTCAAGCCCGTGGGCCAGGTAGTAGCCCGGTTCGCCGAGGGTACTGCCGATGCCGTAGAAGCGTCCAGGTTGGCCACGCACGGCGTCCTGAAAGTAGGCGCGGAACGACAGGTCTTCGCCCAGGTAGCTGTCGGCCTCGCGCCAGTTACTGGTGGCGAGGACCCGGCCCGTAGTGTCCAGAACATAGATAGCGCGGCTGCGGCTGCGGCGATTCAGGCCTTCGAGGTATTCGTTGACGGTCTGGCGGTGCTCGGCGTCGGGGTCCTTGAGCAGGGCCGAGACGCTGGATTCGAGCTCCAGCAGGCTGGGCAAATAGGTGTACTTGCTGATCTCGCTCTCGACGGTACGCGCATGCAGTTCCAAGGCCCGTTCACCGCTCTCGCTGAGGGTGCGAATGCCGTAGTGTTCGCTGATGCGATAGCCGGCATAACCCAGGCCGATCATCAGCAGGATGACCAGGGGCGGCAGGAATAGGTGGCGAATCAGGCGAGGTTTCACGGCGAGTGATGGCGGCGTCGAGCGATAGGAATTAGGGTCGCATTTCATCACAGGTGCCTTGGGTCAACCAGATCGTCTTTCTTGTGGAAACAATGATCGGGATGTACGCATAACCTGTAGCCGCGCCGATTACGTGGAGGTCAGGCCTCCACGTAATCGGCGCTGCCACAATGTCCGCTCTCATACAGCTATGGCGTTGTGGTGGGAGCGGTGTCGTTTCAGTGCTGCAGGATTTTTTCGAGGAAGTGCTGCGCACGGTCGGAGCGGGCGCTGATATCGCCGAAGAACTCGTCCTTGTTGCAGTCTTCGATGATCTTGCCCTGGTCCATGAAGATCACGCGGCTGGCGACCTTGCGGGCAAAACCCATTTCATGGGTCACGCACATCATGGTCATGCCTTCTTGGGCTAGTTGGACCATCACGTCGAGCACTTCGTTGACCATTTCTGGGTCAAGCGCCGAAGTCGGTTCGTCGAAGAGCATGACGATCGGGTCCATCGCCAGTGCCCGGGCAATTGCCACGCGCTGCTGCTGGCCACCGGAGAGTTGGCCGGGGTGCTTGTGAGCATGAGCCGACAGGCCGACGCGCTCGAGCAGTTGCAGGCCCTTCTGGGTCGCTTCTGCCTTGCTGCGGCCCAGGACCTTGATCTGTGCGATGGTCAGGTTCTCGGTGATGGTCAGGTGCGGGAACAGCTCGAAGTGCTGGAACACCATGCCCACCCGCGAACGCAACTGTGGCAGGTTGGTCTTAGGGTCGGCGATGGAAATGCCGTCGACCACGATGTCGCCTTTCTGAAAGGGTTCCAAGGCATTCACGCACTTGATCAGGGTCGACTTGCCGGAGCCCGAGGGGCCGCAAACCACCACCACTTCACCTTTTTTGACTTGGGTGCTGCAGTCGGTCAGCACTTGGAAGTCGCCATACCACTTGTTGATGTTCTTGATAGAGATCATACGGCAAACCTTTTTTGCAGACGCTTGACCAGCAGCGAGGCGGCAAAGCTGATTGTGAAGTAGACCAGACCGGCGAAGATCAGGAACTCATTGGAACGACCGACGATATCGCCGCTCGAGCGCGAGGCGTTGAGGAAATCCACCAGGCCCACGGTATAGACCAGCGAGGTGTCCTGGAACAGGATAATGCTCTGCTGCAGCAGCAATGGGGTCATCTTGCGGAACGCCTGGGGCAGGATGATCAGGCGCATGGTCTGGCCATAGCCCATGCCCAGCGCCTGGGCGGCACCCATCTGGCCCTTGGGGATCGACTGCACGCCGGCCCGGACGATTTCGCAGAAGTACGCCGCTTCAAACATCATGAAGGCCACGATACAGGAGGTGAACGCACCGATCGGCGTGTCTTCGCCCGTGATCCAGCGCAACACGAAGGGGACCGCCAGGTAAAACCAGGTGATCACCAGCAGCAGCGGGATTGAACGGAAATAGTTGACATAGGCCCCGGCGATCCGCGACAGCAGCTTGCTGTGGGACAGACGCATCA
This sequence comes from Pseudomonas agarici, assembly GCF_900109755.1. Classification (GTDB taxonomy): domain Bacteria; phylum Pseudomonadota; class Gammaproteobacteria; order Pseudomonadales; family Pseudomonadaceae; genus Aquipseudomonas; species Aquipseudomonas agarici. The sequence goes on from NZ_FOAR01000036.1 coordinate 23,167, forward strand.
ATGCCAGGATGGTGCCGATGATGATCCCGCCGACGACGCCGAGGATCATCAGTTGCAAGGTCATCAGCATGCCGTTCCACAGGCCGGGAACGGCCGGAACGATGTCACTGAAGTCGAATTCCATTATTTACCCCCCACGGAGATCAGGCCGGGCACCGAGACTTTCTTCTCTACGAGGCGCATGAGCAACATCAGGCTCATGTTCAGGGTGAAGTAGATCAGCGTCGCCAGGGTGAAGGCTTCGAACAGGTTGGCGGAGAATTCGGCGGTCTGCTTGGTTTGTGCGAGCAGCTCCATCAGGCCGATCAGCGAGGCAACCGAGGAGTTCTTGAAAACGTTGAGGAATTCTGAGGTGAGCGGTGGAATGATGATGCGATAGGCTTGAGGCAGTAGCACGTTCCAGTAGATCGGCAGCAGCTTGAAGCCCATGGCGCGGGCAGCCGCCTCCTGGCCGCGTGGCAATGCCTGGATCCCGGTACGCACTTGTTCGCAAACCCGCGCGGCGGTGAACAGGCCGAGGCAGACGACGACGCTGAGGTAGGCCGAGGTAGTCGGGTCCAGGTCCTGCTTGTACCAATCCTGCAAGTTTTGCGGCAGCAGGTCGGGTACCAGGAAGTACCAGATGAACAGCTGGACCAGCAATGGCACGTTGCGAAACAATTCCACATAGCAGGTCGCGATGCCAGCTATCAGGCGATTGGGTACGGTCCGCATCACGCCGAGTAGCGAACCCAGGATCAATGCAATGATCCAGGCCACGACGGCGATCGCGATGGTCCAGCCTAGTCCGGAGATGAACCAGTCGAGATAAGTCTCGCTGCCCACGCCGGTGGACTTGAAGAACACGCCCCAGTCCCAGTTGTAATTCATTCGGGTCTCCCCTCGGATTCGATCGGTGTACGAGCACGTGCTTCCCGGGACTCCGCCCCGCCTAACGACGTTGGTTAGGCACACGCGCACCGCTCGCGGTCCGAGTGTTGTTCCATGTAATCAATAAGAAGCCAGTACAGCAAGTGGTCAACAGACCTTCAGGGCTGCCGAGACTGCCCTGAAGGTAAGGTTAGTCGCGACTTAGATTTTTACTTCAGGTGCCGGCTTATCGGTCGGATTGGCGATCAATTCCTTGACCTTGTCGCTCATCGGGAAGTTCAGGTTCAGACCTTTCGGTGGGATCGGGCTTTCGAACCATTTGCTGTAGATCTTATTGATTTCGCCGGATTTGTAGGTGGCGATGATGGCGTCATCGACCGCTTTCTTGAAGGCAGGGTCGTCCTTGCGAACCATGCAACCGTAGACTTCATAAGACTGTGGGGTGCCGGTGATCACCCAATCATCCGGTTTCTTGGCCTTGGCTTCTTCGCCCGCCAGCAACGCATCGTCCATCATGAAGGCTACGGCGCGGCCGCTTTCCAGCATCTGGAAGGATTCGCCGTGGTCTTTTGCGGAGATGATGTTCATGCCCATCTGCTTGTCGGCGTTCATCGCTTTAATGATGCGCTCGGAGGTGGTGCCAGCAGTGGTTACCACGTTCTTGCCTTTCAGGTCGGCGAAGTCGTTATAGGACGGCTTGCCATCTTTATCTTTCTTGACCAGCAGACGGGTGCCGATTTCGAAGATGTTAGTCGAGAAGGCGACTTGCAGGGCGCGTTCGGCGTTGTTGGTGGTGGAGCCGCACTCAACATCAACGGTGCCGTTCTGTACCAGCGGAATACGGGTTTGGGAGGTGATCAGGTTGTACTTGATCTTAAGTTCGCCCTCCTTCATGCCCAGGTCCTTTTCAACGCCCTTCACGATGGCCAGTTGAATGTCATGGGAGTAGCCCACGGGTTTGCCGGAAGCATCGGCGAAGTAGGAGAACGGAATGGAGCTGTCACGATGACCGAGGGTGATGGTGCCGGACTCTTTGATCTTCTTCAGAGTGCCGGTCAGTTCGGCGGCGAAAACTGGAGTGCTGATCAGAGCAGCAGCGATTGCTGCGCCCAGGATATGGGGAACGATGCGCATCAGATAATGTCCTCGGAATTGTTTTTTTATGGAGCCGTTCAACCGACTCTTGGAAACCTCGAACGGTTCGGTCGGCTCAAGGCAGACAGAACATTCGCTCAGGAGTGTAGAGCATGAGTCGTGCCAGGCCAGGATAAATGACTTTAGATATTGATTTTAAAGGAATTTAATTTAAAGCCTGGGCCGGGAGCCGAGAATGCTTGTCCGGTAAGCCGAATACTGGCCAATGATGGCATTCGGAAAACCGAACGTCGATTCCATCAACCGCTTGCCCGGTGACGGGAGGAAAGCCCCTCGGGGGAGGGGCTTGAGGGGTTCACGCGGCTTCGATCTTGCTGCGATCGTGTCCAATCTTGTCGAGGTAGTCCTGCAGCTGCTGTTGTTCCGCCGGACTGGTGAGCAGGCCTAGCTTGCTGCGGCGCCAGAGAATGTCCTGGGCGGTGGTTGCCCATTCGTCACTGCACAGATAATCCACCTCACGGGTGTACAGGCCGCCACCGAGGTGTTCGCCCAGCTCGCTCAGGTTTTGCACGCCTTCCAGCAGGCGCCAGGCCCGGTTGCCGTAGCTGGTGGCCCAGCGGCGGGCGATGTCGCTGGGCAGCCAATCGAAACGGCGGCGTATCTCTTGCGCCAGCGCCAGCGGTGTGCTCATCTGTTCACCGCCGGGCAGCGTCGAAGTGGCGGTCCAGCTCGGGCGCATCTGTGTGAAGAATGGCGATAGTTGCGCCATCACCGACTCGGCCAGCTTACGGTAGGTGGTCAGCTTGCCGCCAAATACCGACAGCAGCGGTGCTTCGTCGTCATTGCCGGACAGGGCCAGGGTGTAGTCGCGAGTCACCGCCGAAGGGTTGTCGGATTCGTCATTGCACAGTGGCCGGACACCGGAGTAGCTGTGCAGAATATCGTCGCGGACCAGTTGTTTCTTGAAGTGCGCGTTGACCACCTTGAGCAGGTAATCGGTTTCCGCCTCGGTGATCGTGACCTTGGCCGGATCGCCCTGGTATTCACGGTCGGTGGTGCCGATCAGGGTAAAACGGTCCAAGTACGGAATGGTGAACACGATGCGCTGGTCTTCGTTCTGTAGGATGTGCGCATGTTCGCCTTCGTATAACCGTGGCACGATCAAGTGGCTGCCCTGGATCAGGCGGATACCGTAGGGCGAGTCCAGCTTCAGGTCATCCTTGATGAATTTGGCGACCCACGGGCCGGCCGCATTCACCAGGGCCTTGGCCTGGATCGAGAAGCGGGTGTCATCGGCGCGTTCCATCTCCAGATGCCACTGGCCCTTGCTGCGGCGGGCGCTGACGCAACGGGTGCGGGTATGGATATGGGCTCCTTGCTCCCGCGCAGCCATGGCGTTGAGCACGACCAGGCGGGCGTCATCGACCCAACAGTCGGAATATTCGAAACCCTTGCTGATTTCGGCCTTGAGCGGGCTGTCGGCGCCGAATCTCAAACTACGGGAACCGGCGAGTTTTTCGCGCTTGCTCAGGTGATCATAAAGAAACAGGCCGGCACGAATCATCCAGGCCGGACGCAGGTGCGGGCGGTGCGGCAGGATAAACCGCATCGGTTTGACGATATGCGGCGCTTTGGCGAGCAACACTTCGCGTTCGGCCAGTGCTTCGCGCACCAGGCGGAACTCATAGTGCTCCAGATAGCGCAGGCCACCGTGGATCAGCTTGCTGCTGGCTGACGACGTGTGACTGGCGAGGTCGTCCTTTTCGCAAAGGAACACCGAAAGACCGCGACCGGCTGCGTCCGCGGCAATCCCCACGCCGTTGATGCCACCGCCAATGACGGCGATGTCATAGCGCTCGGCAAGAGGAGGGGGGGTGGCAGGCAAGGTGCTGGGGGTCATCGGTGAGCCTCGCGGTGTTGATCTCATATTTGAATCTGAACATGAATGTTCATTTTCGAAAATAATAGCGGATAAAATCCCTTGAGACCACTCAAGTCCGATTGAAAAAATTGATCAGGATAGGACGAAAGGAAAATTATCGAACATTGTGGAGCGATTGGCAGTGAGAGCAGAGACGGTGATGAGGCAGCTTGCTCCCGCCGGAGCCCTATGCGGTCCCACAACCCTGTGATCAGTGAAACCCGTTGGCTGATTTTATGGCTGCTGTGCAGGCAAGCTCCTTCGCCACGGAGGGGAACCCGCTAAAGCTCAGACCACTTCCAGGCGGATTTTGTGTTGGCTGAGCAGTTGTGCCAGCGCCGGGGCTGGAGACTGGTCGGTCACCAGGCAGTCGATCAGGGTGATCGGCCCCAGGCGGACCATGGCGTTGCGGCCAAACTTGCTGGAGTCGGCGGCCAATATGACCTGGCGGGCATTGGCGATGATCGCCTGGGAAACCCGCACTTCCTGATAGTCGAAATCCAGCAGGCTACCGTCCTCATCAATGCCGCTGATGCCGACGAGGGCGAAGTCGACCTTGAATTGGTTGATGAAGTCGACGGCAGCGTGGCCCACCACACCGCCGTCGCGACGGACGTTGCCGCCGGCCAATTGCACTTCGAAATCGTCCTTGGCGCTGAGGATCGAGGCCACATGCAGGTTGTTGGTGATGATCTTCAACTGATTGTGGTTGAGCAGGGCACGGGCGATGGATTCGGTGGTGGTGCCGATATTGATGAACAGCGAGGCGTGATCGGGGATCTGCGCGGCGATGGACTCGGCGATACGCTGTTTTTCATCGCGCATCTGGTCGGCGCGCATGGCGTAGGCGGTGTTCTCCACGCTCGAATCGTAGGCGGCGCCACCGTGGTAGCGGCGCAACAGATTGGCGTCCGCCAACTGGTTGATATCGCGACGGATGGTTTGTGGGGTCACGACAAATAACTGAGCCAGTTCCTCGATGCTGACATAGCTGCGTTCGCGGACCAGTTCGAGGATTTGCTGCTGGCGGGGAGGCAGATTCATGGGGCGTCCTTTTGGGCGGCCGTATAAATTCTTCCATCATGCCGCAGGAAGAACCTGTCTGCTACTTGCGCGGCCAATGAATCGTGCAGGTGCGCTGGCGGTGTCGTCAAGCGGGCGAGTGCCTGAGGGGCGGGCAGCGAATTGGTGGGAGCCGGGTAGTCGGCTCCGCCCGTGGAGGTTTGGCTTAATGGCTGCCTTCGTGCGGCTCCCAGTCGCGGGTACGGCTCACGGCTTTTTTCCAGCCGTCGTAGAGTTTTTCCTTCTCGATGTCGGCCAGTTGCGGCTCGAATTCCCGCTCGATCACCGCCTTATCGCGCAATTCCTCCAGGCTACCCCAGAAGCCGCACGCCAGGCCTGCCAGGTAGGCGGCGCCGAGCGCGGTGGTTTCGCGCATTTGCGGGCGCTCGACGTGGGTGCCGAGGATATCGGCCTGGAATTGCATCAGGAAGTTGTTCGCCACCGCGCCTCCGTCCACGCGCAACGCCTTTAGGCGTTCGCCCGAATCCTGTTGCATGGCATCCAGCACGTCGCGGGTCTGATAGGCAATCGATTCCAGTGCGGCGCGGATGATGTGGTCGACACGCACGCCACGGGTCAGGCCGAACAAAGCGCCACGGGCATAGGGGTCCCAGTAGGGCGCGCCCAGACCGGTAAAAGCCGGGACCAGGTACACGCCGTTGCTGTCCTTGACCTTATTGGCGAAGTACTCGGTGTCATGGGCATCGTTGATGATCTTCAACTCGTCACGCAGCCATTGCACCGTGGAGCCACCGTTGAACACCGCGCCTTCCAAGGCATACGCCACTTCGCCACGCGGGCCGCAGGCGATGGTGGTGAGCATGCCATGGTTGGATTTCACCGCCTTGGCGCCGGTGTTCATCAACAGGAAGCAGCCGGTGCCATAAGTGTTCTTGGCCTGGCCGGGCTCTACGCACATCTGGCCGAACAGGGCGGCCTGCTGGTCGCCGGCGATCCCGCCGATGGCGATGCCACTCTTGGTATGGCCGTAGATTTGCGAGGACGATTTCACTTGCGGGAGCATTTCTCGGGGAATGTCCAGCAGCTCCAGCATCTTCGTATCCCATTCCAGCGAATGGATGTTGAAGAGTAGGGTGCGCGAGGCGTTGGTGTAGTCGGTGACATGGGTCTTGCCGCCGGTGAATTTCCAGATCAGCCAGCTGTCGACGGTGCCGAACAGCAGCTCGCCATTGCGCGCGCGTTCGCGGCTGCCTTCGACGTGGTCGAGGATCCATTTCAGCTTGGTCCCGGAGAAGTACGGGTCGGTGACCAAGCCCGTGGTTTCGCGGATGTAGCCTTCATGGCCGTCGCGCTTGAGCTGTTGACAGATCTCGGTGCTGCGCCGGCATTGCCAGACGATTGCGTTGTAGATCGGACGGCCGCTGGTCTTATCCCAGACCACGGTGGTTTCACGCTGGTTGGTGATGCCAATGGCGGCGACCTGATCATGGTGCAGGCCGGCTTGTGCCAGGGCTTCGACCAGCACCGCGCTCTGGGTGGCGAAAATTTCCATCGGATCGTGCTCGACCCAACCTGCCTGCGGGTAATGCTGCTGGAATTCACGTTGGGCGGTGCAGACCACGTTGGCATCGCGGTCGAAGATGATTGCCCGGGAGCTGGTCGTACCCTGGTCGAGGGCGACGATGTAGTTCTTATTCTGAAGGTCGGTCATTTTCGATTGCCTTGGACTGAAATAGGGGAAATCGGCTCGCTGGTGCGGCGCCTGTAGGCGCTGGCGTATCAGGGGGTTTCAGGAAGCCTGGACTTTGTTGGCGGTGGTGGTCGGTGCATCCTCTACGGCAGCGGCACGGGGCAGATGGCGGGCGATCATCCCGCGATACAGCGCAGCGCCAAGGCAGGCACCGACAATGGGTGCGAAAATCGGAACCAGGAAATAGGGGATATCGCGTCCGCCAGTTAACGCTATTTCACCCCAGCCGGCGAAGAAGGTCATCAGCTTTGGCGCGAAATCCCGTGCCGGGTTCATTGCGAAGCCGGTCAGCGGGCCCATCGCACTGCCGATCACGGCGATCAGCAGGCCGATCAGCAACGGCGCGAGAGGGCCATTGGGCAAGCCGTTGTCGTCGTCGGTCAGGGACATGATCACCCCCATCAGGATGGCGGTGATGATCACTTCGACCAAGAAGGCCTGGGCGGTGGTCAGGGCCGGATGCGGATAGGTGGTGAACACCGACGCCAGTTCCAGGCTGGCTTGCGAACCACGGATCATATGGTGAGTCTGTTCGAAATCGAAGAAAAGATTGCTGTAAAGTGTATAAACCAACGCGGCGGCACAGAAGGCGCCGCCCATCTGGGCAAGGATATAGAACCCTAGTTTGCGTTTTTCAAAGTCGGCGAACAGGCACAGTGCAATGCTGACGGCTGGATTGAGGTGGGCGCCGGAAACGCCGGCGGTCAGGTAGATCGCCATGCTTACGCCGATCCCCCAAATGATGCTGATTTCCCACAGGCCAAAGCTGGCACCCGCGACTTTGAGCGCGGCAACACAACCTGTACCAAAAAAAATCAATAACGCGGTACCGAGGAATTCGGCGATGCATTGTCCCGACAGCGACGGTTGTTTCAAAGCGGTGGTCATTGGATACCTCGGTTTTTGTTGTTGTCCGGCGCCAATCCCGATGATCGGTGTGATCGTTCACCGACTTGCGGGAGGGCCTATCCGTGAAAGCTGTTTGCTACTGAGCACTGTGGGTGCCGAGTTGTTATTTTCACATTCGAAAAAATATAGACAAGGAACGCTTATGTCAAAGGTCGAAAATGAACTGTCGTCCATATTCTGACCCTTGATTGGATGAATGAGGGATTGTGTCTGTCGGGCAGGCACTGTTTCGGGTATGCCCAGCGGCTTGAAATAGAGGCTTGAGAGTTTGTCATAGGAACTTTTTTTCTCAGGATGGCCTAAAATCCGGGTTCGCCTTCCTATCGTCAGGAACGACCATGACGCCAGCACTGGATTTGCTGAAAAAAGTGCGTGCCGAACATCTCGTGCATAGTTACAAACATGATCCGAAAACTGCGTCCTATGGCTTGGAGGCGGTGGAAAAGCTTGGGCTCGCGCCGGCCCGGGTGTTCAAGACATTGCTGGTCTGCAGCGAAAAGGCCGAATTGCTGGTCGCGGTGGTGCCGGTTGTCACAAGTCTGGATTTGAAGGCGCTGGCTCAAGCGGCGGGGGTCAAGAAAGTCGAAATGGCGGACCCCGCCGTAGCCCAGCGGACCACCGGCTATCTGCTGGGTGGTATCAGCCCGTTGGGGCAGAAGAAGCGCCTGCGGACCTTTATCGACCAGAGTGCACGGTCTTTCGCGAGCATTTTTGTCAGCGCCGGGCGTCGCGGGCTGGAGGTTGAATTGGCACCCGCGGTACTGGCCGAACATACCCAGGCGAAGTTCGCGGATATCGCTCGGACCTGATTGGCGGGTATTGTTCTAGTGGCATCGCCCTTATGGTGTTGGTAAAGACAAGGAAAAGACGTCATGCAGCTTGAATTTCACCAGGTCGACGCTTTCAGCGAGCGCCCCTTCGGTGGTAACCCGGCGATGGTCTATCGGCTCGACGCCTGGCTGGCGGACGAACTGATGCAGAGGATTGCCGCCGAACACAATCTGGCGGAAACCGCGTTTGTGGTTCGGGAAGGGGCGCAATGGCACATTCGCTGGTTTACTCCCACAACCGAAGTTCCGCTCTGCGGTCACGCGACACTGGCCAGTGCCTTGGTGCTGTTCGAGGTCTACGGCGAAACGCTGGAAACCATCGATTTTGTCTGCCAGTCCGGCCCTCTGAGTGTCAGTCGCGGGGGGGACCTGTTATGGCTGGATTTTCCGGTAATCATGCCTGCTGAGATTGAGAGACCCCTGGAGATCGAACGGGCGCTTGGTACGACTGTGGTCGATGTGCTCGGGGCTCATGAGTTGTTTGTGGTGTTGGCCTCGGAGCAGGCGGTGCGTAGATGCACGCCAGATTGGGCGATGGTGGCGAAGCTGCCTTGGCCAGGGGTGATTGTCACCGCGCCAGGTCAGCGGCACGATTTTGTCTCGCGTTATTTTGCCCCTGCCATTGGCATCAACGAGGACCCAGTCACCGGGTCGACCCATTGCGCGCTGATTCCCTACTGGGCGCAACGCCTGGGCAAGACCGGCTTGACGGCTTACCAATGCTCGCCGCGGGGCGGTGAGTTGTTCTGCCGCCTTGAAGGCGATAGGGTGAAGATCGGCGGTCGTGCGGCTCTGGTGGCAAAAGGGCAATTGCTGCTGGGGTAAACGTAATATTGTCTTGCACCGTGCTGCCAGGTGGCAGCACCGGCGAGCTAGGGAAATGTTTCTCCTCTCGTTGGAATAGTAGTCGAGCAGCTTTGGAAGGTTATTCTGCTTTGAAATAAAAGAACAGGTTTAAGTTTCAATAATGTTTTGGCCGCTTTGTCGTTTTTTCACTATAGTCCGCGTGCCCCACGATTCTTTGACCATTCAGCGCAAGATGAAGTTGGGAGGGGAATCGGGAGGGGATTTGACAAAGGGAGTCGTCATGCGTACTGAAACAGTTCTTGACCTATTTTATCGTAGCGTTGAGCAGTGGCCAAACCACATCGCCATACAGGGTGATAACCGCGCAATTACTTATTTTGAACTCGATAGAAAAAGCGATGCGATAGCAGCGTATCTTCGTCGACGAAAAGTTGGTAAGGGCGATTTCATACCCATATTCGGACATCGCTCGATCGATTTGATCATTGCTCAGTTGGGCGTAATGAAGACGTCGGCAAGCTATGTTCCAGTAGATAACAAATACCCGAAAGCCCGGAAATTGAATATTGCCAGCCAGTGTCTCGCTCCTGTTATTCTTGCGACGGAGGCGGTTGATACAGATTGCCTCATGGAAAAAGACGTTGTCGCTGTTTTTGATATTCTGAGCGAAGAAAAACACGATTTGACGGGTGATATTTCTGTCTTTCCCAATGATATTATTTATACCATATTCACCTCCGGTACCACGGGACAGCCGAAAGGTGTCTTGATCGAACATCATTCCCTGGTTAACTTGATAAAATGGCACAATGATCGTTTCATGATGACGCCGCAATCGCGTACAACGCTGATGGCGGGTGTGGGATTTGACGTTTCGCAGTGGGAGATATGGTCTGCCCTCAGCGCTGGTGCAACGATCTATTTATTGGATGAGGCTGTACGTATTTCTACTGCGGCACTGTTGGGGTTTTATAATAAGCACAGTATAACCCATGCTTATATTCCAACAGTCATGATCGGAGAGTTCGTTCGCCAGCCACAGCCAGATAACCAGACGCTCCAGTTTTTGTTCTCCGCCGGGGAAAAACTACACCCGGTCGATGCTGAGCACCTGGCTTTCACGCTGGTTGATTACTATGGACCGACGGAGACGACTATTTATGCGACCTGTCGCATTGTTCGCAATACTGCAGATCCGCAGCTTGCCTCCTCAATAGGATTTCCTGTCGCGGATATGGAAGTGTTTGTACTGGATGACAATCTCGACCCCGTGGCGGATGGCGACACGGGGGAGCTTTTCATTGCCGGAGGTGGTTTGGCGCGGGGTTATCTGGGGCGTCCGGATTTGACGGCAGAGCGTTTCATTACGGTGCCGTCAATGAATCTTCGGGCGTATCGCAGCGGGGACCTGGCCCGTCGGCTTCCAGATGGCAGCATACAGTTTCTCGGGCGTGCAGACGATCAAGTGAAAATCCGCGGCAATCGTGTCGAGTTGGGCGAAATAGAAGTAGCTTTGCTGCGTAGTCCTTGGCTGGTTGCTGCTGTCGTTATGCTTGATGCATTCAGTGAGCTTCAGGGTAAGCGGCTTGTTGCGTTTGTCGTTCCTCGCGATAGAGAAGAAGTCTCTGGCGACTTTACAAGAAAGTTGACGGCGCAGCTGAGAAATGAAGTTCCTGATTATATGATTCCCGCACGATATGTTTTGCTCGATTCAATACCTTATAACGCTAATGGAAAGACAGACAGGAAAGCACTTTATGAGTTGGCATCGGTTCAGCGCGATGACGAGGTTAAAAAGTTTCAGGCCGGCAGCCAGGAAGAATTGCTGATCGCCGAGGTTTGGAGTCGATTCCTGGGGCACTCTGACTTCGGCCTGGATGATAATTTTTTGAGGTTGGAGGGCACTCGCTGCTGGCGATCTTATTACTCACGGAGATTGCCGAACAGCTTGGAGTCAAAACCTACATCAGAGACCTCTATGAGCATGGAACCATTCATGGGCTCGCGGCTGTGCTTGAGGCGCGAAAAGGCAGTCGTTCCGCGCCTCTGGATGGAGAGCCTGTCCATGAGTTGCAGTACGATGTAAGACTGCCACTCAAGTTTGATATTCCTGAAGGCTTCAGTCATGAGCAAATGGAGTGTCCGAGACATATCCTGTTGACTGGCGTAACAGGTTTTGTCGGTATTCATCTTCTCGATGAACTGTTGTCCAGCAGCGAGGCTGAAGTTCATTGTCTCGTCAGAGCGAGTAATCCTGTGCTGGCGCGCAAGCGGATCGAGATGACGGCAGAGCGATATGAAATACATCTGGGTAAAAATATCGAGCGTGTCCGAGTCTATACCGGAGAGTTATCCCATGAGCTGATGGGGCTTGCTGATAGCACTTATAAAATGCTGTCGGAGAAGGTTGACATGATTTATCACTCTGCCAGTTCGGTTAATTTTATCCAGCCTTATTCGTATATGAAGAAGGATAATGTGGAGGGTTTGAAGCAAATTATAGAGTTTGCCGCAAACATGCGCAGCAAGGCACTGATATTGCTATCGACCATATCGGTCTATAGTTGGGGGCATTTGCATACGGGAAAAACGGTGATGTATGAGGCCGATGATATCGACCAGAACCTGCCGGCCGTGGCTACGGATCTTGGTTATGTGCGCAGCAAGTGGGTGATGGAGAAAATTGCCGACCTTGCGGCATCGAAAGGCCTGCCATTGATGACTTTCCGCCTGGGTTACGCAACCTGCCATAGCCGGACGGGGGCCTTCGCGGGTTATCAGTGGTGGGGACGTTTGATCCAGACGTGCATGAACCTCAAGGTGGTCCCCGATCTGAAGGATTTGCGCGAAGGTTTGACCACGGTTGACTATATGGTGAGAGCCATTGGCTGTATTTCTCGAAAACCACAGGCCCTGGGGAAGAAATTCAACCTTATTCCCTCACCTGAGAAAAACCTCACCTTCAAGGATTTTTTCTCAAGGTTGCAAGAGAGTAGCGATCTGGTTTTCGACACCATACCGTTCAAGGACTGGCTCGCTCTTTGGGAGTGGGATCAGAAGGCCCCCCTTTATCCTTTGCTGAGTCTGTTCAAGGATAATATGTTCGATGGCAAGTCCACCGTTGAACTCTACCAGGACACTTACCTGTGGGATTGCTCGAATGTAAGGCAGTTCCTTGAAGGGACTGGCATCGTTGAGCCTGAGTTCGATGCCGCGCTGCTCCAGGTGTATCTGGGGGTGCTAAAAGAGCATTCACGCATGGAGCAGCATCAGCCAGGGGCTTGAAACAGCACCAGGTGTTCGGCGGCAACGCGAATCCCGACATCGTCTCCAGGCAAGTGGTCGGCATGGCTGGGAAAGATCGACTCCAACTGGCTGCCGGTCGCTAACTGTAGGCGATAGAGGGTCGCCGCGCCGAGGAACGTTTTGCCGATGACCCGCGCTTTCAGCGGGCTGTGGGGCGCGTGGACGATGTCGTCCGGTCGTAGCAGTACGTCCACCGCGCCGCCCAGCGGCAAGGCGTAGGCCCGGTTCCCACGCAGCACGCCCAGTTCGGTTTGCACCGACTCCGGGGTGATCAGTTGCCCGCGAATAAAGTAGCCCTGCCCGATAAAGCTGGCGACAAACGGTGTCGCTGGTTCGTGATAGAGATTGTATGGGGTGTCCCACTGCTCCAATCGACCTTCCCTGAACACGCCAACATGGTCGCTGACCGCAAAGGCTTCCTCCTGGTCATGGGTGACCAGGATCGCACTGGTGCCGCGCAGCTTGAGAATTTCGCGGACTTCTTGGCTGAGCTTGCGCCGCAGTTCGCCATCGAGATTGGAGAAGGGTTCGTCGAGCAGCAGCAGTTGTGGTTCCGGAGCCAGTGCGCGGGCCAGAGCTACGCGTTGCTGCTGGCCGCCGGAGAGTTCATGGGGATAACGCTTTCCCAGGCCCTTGAGATTGACCAGCTCCAGCAGTTCTTCGGTGACACGAGCCCGTTGCGGGTGCTTGCGAATGCCGAAGGCAATGTTTTGCGCGACGCTCAGGTGTGGGAACAGCGCGTAGTCCTGGAACACCATGCCGATGCGGCGTTTCTCTGGAGCCAGGGTAAACCCTGCGCTGGAGATGACTTCGCCCGCCAACTGAATCTCGCCTTGGTGGACCGGTTCGAAACCGGCGATGGCGCGCAGCGCAGTCGTCTTGCCACAACCGGAAGCGCCCAGTAGACAGCCGATATCGCCAGCGTTCAGGTGCAGATTGAGGTTCTGCACCACCCGCTGGTCCTGGTAACCGCAGGCGAGGTTGTGCAGATTCAACAGCAGCGGATGACTCATGCCGGGCGGTACGCCGGCTGGACCAGAAACTCCAACAGGGCCTTTTGCGCATGCAGGCGGTTCTCGGCCTGGTCCCAGGCGACCGAACGCGGGTCGTCGAGCAGGTCGAGGCTGATTTCCTCACCACGGTGAGCCGGCAGGCAATGCAGGAACAGTACCTCGGGAGCGGCCAGGTCGAGCAGTTCACGGGTAACTTGCAGTGGCGCGAACAGGGCCAGGCGCTTGGCGGTTTCCTCCTCCTGGCCCATGGAGGTCCAGACGTCGGTGCTGACCAGGTGCGAACCACGTACCGCCTCGCGCGGATCGCGAACTAGCCGCACCCGCTCGCCGGCCAGGACCAGCAGTGCCGGGCTGGGCTCATAGCCCTCGGGGCAACTGATGCGCAGTTGGAAGTCGAACTGGATCGCTGCTTCGATATAGCTGTTGCACATGTTGTTGCCGTCGCCGATCCAGGTCACGGTCTTGCCCTGGATCGAGCCGCGATGTTCGAAGAAGGTCTGCATGTCTGCCAGCAACTGACAGGGATGCAGGTCGTCGGACAGGCCATTGATCACCGGTACGCGAGAGTTGGCGGCGAATTCGGTCAGGGTGCTGTGCTTGAAGGTGCGTAGCATGACGACGTCGAGCATGCTCGACAGGACGATGGCGCTGTCGCCGATAGGCTCGCCACGGCCCAGTTGGGTGTCGCGTGGCGAGAGGAAGATCGCCTGGCCGCCGAGCTGGATCATGCCGGATTCGAACGATACACGGGTACGGGTCGAGGACTTCTCGAAAATCATGCCGAGAATCCGACCCTTGAGTGGCTCGAACAATACGCCGCGATCACGCAGGTCCTTCAGCTCGACGCCTCGACGAATCACGCTGACCAGCTCTTTGGGCGTGCAATCCATCAGGGAGAGAAAGTGCCTTGCGCTCATCATTAAGTACCTTTTGCAACAGACCGCAGATGCTCAAAGCCGGGTTTTTCGGAAAAACGGGCGAGACCTGCGGCGTAAGCCGCACGGGGCGACGAAATAGGGGAAGACGCGATCGTATAAGAAAATGTCGCGTGTTACCAATAGGAGACTTTGTTTTGGCACGTCAAAGCGAGGGAATTAAGTTGTTCCCGTCGGTTTTCACGTCTGTCCAAGCTCGTTTCCATCCTCACAATCGATGCACTTTTACACTGGCGCGACGGCGCTTGGCAATTGAAGACGGCGGCTACAAGCGGCTTGCGGTGGTTTTCTGCATCTGGCTCGGGCGGTTGTCTGCGGCATCATGCTTCAGCTAAAAGCAGAAACATTTCCTAAACTATGCGCCTAGGTTATAAAGGTATCATTGCAGACACGCAGAGGCTTTGGAATGGAATCGAAAGAACAGCAACTCATGGAGTTGCTAAGATTGACCGCCCAGGCGCTGACGCATATGACCGCTTCGGTGACCTCGATGTCTTTCGAATTGTTACGTAGCGAAGATGAAGCCACCCGTGCAGCCGGGCGGCGGATGATCCACCGCATGGGCACCATCAGTTCTGGCCTCGACGAGCATTGGCGCCTGATCGGTGAGCTGACCGGCGTACATGTCGGCCAGGAGCGGAGCGAAACCGTCCAGGAAATCCAACTACAACCTGCCCCCAGGCTCCCTCTGGCCTGAAGCCCATCGACTCACCAGACAGTGCGGCCGTGTCGCGGAGCACGGCACTCTGAGTCCGCTGCGACAGGCCGTCTGCGGGGAGACCGAGCACCACGCTCGGCTTTCCGATACAATGCGTGACCGTGCCGACAACTGAGTCGGAAAGTTTAGCCGAGGTGTTCCATGGATATCATCGAAACGATTAAAGAGCAGATTGCCAACAACACCATTCTGCTTTACATGAAAGGCTCGCCGAATGCCCCACAATGTGGCTTCTCCTCGAAAGCCGCTCAAGCTGTCATGGGCTGTGGCGAGAAGTTCGCCTACGTAGACATTCTGCAGAACCCGGAAATTCGCGCCAACCTGCCCAAGTACGCCAACTGGCCCACCTTTCCACAGCTGTGGGTCGGCGGTGAGCTGGTCGGTGGTAGCGACATCATGACTGAGATGTACGCCAACGGTGAGCTGCAGACGCTGATCAAGAATGCTGCCGAAAAAGCCGCTGCCAAGACCGAAGCCTGATTTCGGATGACCCTGGACGGCGTTCAACGTTGCCCAGGGATAAAAAAGCCTCGCCTCTTCATCGAAGGGCGGGGCTTTTTATTTTGGACGAGTTATTCGTCGCCCATCTGCGATTGCAAATAGTTTTCAATACCGACTTTATCGATCAGGCCCAGTTGGGTTTCCAGCCAGTCGATATGTTCCTCTTCGGATTCGAGAATATCTTCCAGCAGTTCGCGGCTGCCGAAGTCTCCGCTCTTTTCGCAATGGGCAATCGCTTCTTTCAGATCCTTGTGGCCTGTTCTTTCAATTTTCAGGTCGCACTCGAGCATTTCCTTGGTGTTCTCGCCGATATGCAGCTTGCCCAGGTCCTGCACGTTCGGCAGGCCTTCGAGGAACAGGATGCGCTTGATCAGCTTGTCCGCGTGTTTCATCTCGTCGATGGACTCGTGGTACTCGTGCTTGCCCAGCTTGTTCAGACCCCAATCCTCGTACATACGGGCATGCAAGAAGTATTGGTTGATCGCGACCAGCTCATTGGCGAGGATCTTGTTGAGATGCTGGATGACTGATTTGTCGCCTTTCATGATGGGGTCCTGCCCTGTAATAGCTGTGTATAAGGCAGAGTTTGATCCCGACAACTTCGAGAGTCAAACCTAAGTTATTGAATAATATATGAAAATTAATCGGAATAAGAATGTTTGTGTTCCGCGTCTTGGTGCTAAGCGATTGAATTACAGGCATAAAAAAACCGGACACTGAGTCCGGTTACTTACAATCGTCGTATTTTACCCTGCTGAAAATTCTACCGCGTAGGGCAGTGCAGCCTGGCTGCTTTGCAGCTCGGTCAGGGTTTCGCGTACCACTTGCTTGGCCAGGCACGCACATTTGCCACATTGACCGGCAACACCGGTCGCCTGGCGCACTTCGCGGTAGCTGCAGCAACCCTCGAAGATCGCCTCGCGGATTTGTCCGTCGGTGACGCCGGCGCAAAGGCAGACATACATAAGATGAGAACCGTCGCTGGTTAGGGTTCAATTGCCATGGATCTTAATGTTAACGAGAATGATTGTCAAAGCTGTCTGTGTAAAATCTTTGTCCGTTGCATGGTTGGCTGACGAACGGGAAGTGGCGCCCGGCAATGGGTAGCGGGGGCGAGTTTGTAAAAACCGTTTAGGAGCGTCAAAAAACGCGGTGTATGATGGTCGATTCCAAGGAAACGAGATCGCGTCACAGGCTTGTCGCTTAAGGCTGGCAGGCTAGGCGCGATCTTGTTCTGAACGTTACTACACCAGGAGATATCCAATGAGCGTACTCGTAGGCAAACAAGCCCCGGACTTCACCGTCCCGGCTGTATTGGGCAATGGCGAAATCGTCGACAGCTTCACCCTGTCCTCGGCCATCAAAGGCAAATACGGCCTGGTGTTCTTCTATCCGCTGGACTTCACCTTCGTCTGCCCGTCCGAGCTGATTGCCCTGGACCATCGCATGGAGGATTTCAAAGAGCGTAACGTTGAAGTGGTTGCCGTTTCCATCGACTCGCACTTCACCCACAACGCCTGGCGCAACACTGCCATCAATGATGGCGGCATCGGCAAGGTCAAATACACCATGGCTGCCGACATGAAGCACGAAATCGCCAAGGCCTACGACGTTGAGTCCGAGGGCGGCGTGGCTTTCCGTGGCGCGTTCCTGATCGACGACAAGGGCGTGGTCCGTTCGCAGATCATCAACGACCTGCCGCTGGGCCGTAACATGGAAGAGCTGATTCGTCTGGTTGATGCGCTGCAATTCCACGAAGAGCACGGTGAAGTCTGCCCGGCCAACTGGAAAAAAGGCGACAAGGGCATGAACGCTTCGCCAGCAGGCGTGGCTGCTTACCTGACCGAGAACGCCAGCAAGTTGTAAGTTGTTGTTCTACGAACAAAAAACCGGCCTTGAGCAGACTGTGTGAAAACACACTAATGGTGGTTCCAGCAAACGCCCCGACTTGTTCGGGGCGTTTGCTTTTGTGCTCACAGCAGACGAAAAAAGGCTTTTCAGCCCATCAACGCCATCAACTGACGTGCGCCAAGCACGTTAATCGCTCTTTTCAGGTTGTAGGCGTTCACCGCCAGGGCCATTTCAGCCCTCGTGCCCTCAAGCTGTCGCAGTAAGAAGCGAGCGTTGCCAAATAACCACTGTTTAAGGTTGCCGAAGGGATGCTCGACGATGGATCTTCGGCTGACCATCATTTCGGGGTGCGCCTGCATTCGCTGTTCCATCCGCTCGAAAGCCTTTTCGTGCAGGTGGCG
>NZ_FOAR01000038.1 GCF_900109755.1 Pseudomonas agarici
TCGTGAAAGGCGTAGCTGTCTTGCCGATAACGCAACAGGCCCAGCCACGGCTCGATGCGCAACTGGTAACGGGCCAGCCCGCCATTGCTACCCACTCGCGTGTAGTGGCTGACATGCCCATGAAAGGGCCGTAACTCGCTACGCGAGTCCGCGCACTGCATCTGCAACAGGACCTGCGCGCCCACCAGTTGTTCCAGGGGTAAACGCCCATCCGAGGACAAGACGCTCAGTTCCAGGCAGTAGCCGCCTTGATCCAGCGCTTCCCAGCCGTCGAGGTATTCGGCGATGAATACGTTCTCGCCCAAGGGTGTGTGCAGGCGCAGGAGGCGGTTCTGTTGGGAAAACGCTTTGTTCAATAAGATGGAGGACATCCCTTGGCTCCTGGATTTCAACGAAGCCCAGAGAGTAAAGACAGAATGGCAACCAAGTCTGTCGGAAATGTCCTCGTTGCGAGGGGATTATTTCTCTATAGGGGGTACTCCCGGTCGGGTCGCTCAAAATACATAGTGAACCTGCCTGCCATGCAATCGAGCTTTTCCGATCTTGAGTACGCTGCCAAGAAGAAGCGGACCCGACGTGACCGTTTTCTCGCCGAAATCGACGCCGTGACCCCGTGGCAGGCGCTTATAACCGAGCTGGAACCCTTCTACCCCAAGGGACTCAGGCGCATGCCCTGCTACACGGCGAGGAAACGATTGCGTTCGGTGACGCAGGGTATCAGGGCGTCGAACGGCGTAAAGAACAAAGCGGTCTGACCGTGGACTGGAAGGTGGCGATGAAGCGAGGTCAACGCAAAGCCTTGCCGCACGATGAAATCGGCGAGTGTGTGAACCTGTTGGAAAAGGCCAAGGCCAGCATTCGGGCGAAGGTCGAGCATCCGTTTCATGTGATCAAGAACCTGTTCAAGCATGGCAAGGCGCGTTACCGGGGCTTAGCCAAGAACGAGGTGCAGCTATTTTCGTGGCGAACTTGGTGCTGGCCCGTCGACAAGGGATGTCGGTTGACGCCCAAGGTGCGTCCTGAAGGGCCGAAAACCGTGGAAAAAATGTTCAAAAGGCATCTTGCGGGGGGGGAGGTAGGCGTTTTTTTGAATGTGAGTATGTAGGCTCAATTTTTTTTGGCGTGGCGTGATGTACGGAGTCAGTGTTTTTAAATAAATCAGCGTTTCCTTAGCTTTCACACCCACTGGTTATTTTATAGGGATGATGGGTGACAGCTCCGGATATTAAGTTGCGGCAATTATCCCTGAAATGACGCGGTTAGACCCCTGACAATAACCCGACAGCAACGATCAGCTCGCGATCACGCAGACAAGAGAGGTAAACGATAATCATTATTGATTACGAAAAACACCGATACGTTAACTAAAAACATAATTGACAAAAAACCCGCTAATGCCTGCTACGCTTGGGTTGCAGGCCAACGGGATCTCGGTATGTCTATATTCGGGCCAATAATTTTGCTATAGAAATTTACTTGCCTGGTGTTTAGCCATAAAATCACCGAGATAGACTGCGCTGCGGCATATCGTCACTACCTTTACACTTCTTTTTTATCACGCTCAGAGACCCTTGCGCTCTGCTAAGGATTACCCGCATGACCGAAGCGACCGGACTCATGGCCCACAACTGGGGCTTCGCCATTTTTTTGCTCGGCGTCGTCGGCCTCTGTGCCTTCATGCTCGGTCTTTCCAGCCTCCTCGGGTCAAAAGCCTGGGGCCGCAGCAAAAATGAACCGTTCGAGTCCGGCATGCTGCCTACCGGTAGCGCCCGCTTGCGGCTCTCCGCCAAATTCTATCTGGTCGCGATGCTGTTCGTGATCTTCGATATCGAAGCCCTCTTTCTCTTTGCATGGTCTGTGTCCGTCCGCGAAAGCGGCTGGACCGGATTCGTCGAAGCGCTCGTTTTCATAGCAATTCTGTTGGCAGGTCTTGTCTACCTTTACCGAGTGGGGGCGCTTGATTGGGCTCCGCAAGCTCGTCAGAAGCGGCAGGCGAAGCTGAAACAATGAGGCTTTGGCAATGCAATACAATCTCACCAGAATCGACCCGGACGCGCCTAACGAGCAGTATCCGATCGGCGAACGGGAAACCGTTTCCGATCCGTTAGAGGATCAAGTCCACAAGAATATTTTCATGGGCAAGCTGGAAGACGTGCTGAGCGGCGCGGTCAATTGGGGACGCAAAAACTCCTTGTGGCCGTACAATTTCGGTCTGTCTTGCTGCTACGTGGAAATGACCACGGCCTTCACCGCACCTCACGATATCGCACGCTTCGGCGCCGAAGTTATCCGGGCATCACCGCGCCAGGCCGACTTCATGGTAATTGCCGGGACCTGCTTCGTGAAAATGGCCCCGATCATCCAGCGCCTGTACGAACAGATGCTCGAACCGAAATGGGTAATCTCCATGGGTTCGTGCGCCAACTCCGGTGGCATGTACGACATCTACTCGGTCGTTCAGGGGGTGGACAAGTTCCTGCCGGTGGACGTCTACGTGCCCGGCTGCCCTCCGCGCCCCGAGGCTTTCCTGCAAGGCCTGATGCTCTTGCAAGAGTCGATTGGCCAGGAGCGTCGCCCACTTTCCTGGGTCGTCGGTGACCAAGGCGTGTATCGCGCCGAGATGCCGTCGCAAAAGGATGCGCGCCGCGAACAGCGTATTCAGGTAGCCCACCTGCGCAGCCCCGACGAAGTCTGATCCAGCCCCGCTTCTTATCAAGAAACGCGTACCTGGCTTCATTCTTTACGTTGACCGAAAGCGATAAAAAACCATGACTACAGGCAATGCTCTGTACATCCCGCCTTACAAGGCAGACGACCAGGATGTGGTCGTCGAATTGAACAACCGTTTTGGCCCTGAGACGTTCACCGCCCAGGCTACCCGCACCGGTATGCCGGTGCTGTGGGTGAGCCGTGCCAAACTCGTCGAAATCCTGACCTTCCTGCGCAACCTGCCCAAGCCATACGTCATGCTCTATGACCTGCATGGCGTGGACGAGCGCCTGCGCACCAAGCGTCAGGGCCTGCCAGCGGCCGATTTCAGTGTCTTCTATCACCTGCTCTCGATCGAGCGTAACAGTGATGTGATGATCAAGGTGGCCCTGTCCGAAAGCGACCTCAGCTTGCCGAGCGTCACCAGCCTCTGGCCGAATGCCAACTGGAACGAACGTGAAGTCTGGGACATGTTCGGCATCGACTTCAAAGGCCATCCGCACCTGTCGCGCATCATGATGCCGCCAACCTGGGAAGGCCATCCGCTACGCAAGGACTTTCCGGCCCGCGCCACCGAATTCGACCCGTACAGCCTGACCCTGGCCAAGCAGCAACTGGAAGAAGAAGCCGCACGCTTCCGCCCGGAAGACTGGGGCATGAAGCGTTCCGGCGCCAACGAGGACTACATGTTCCTCAACCTGGGCCCAAATCACCCTTCGGCCCACGGTGCCTTCCGGATCATCCTGCAACTGGACGGCGAAGAGATTGTCGACTGCGTGCCAGATATCGGTTATCACCACCGTGGTGCCGAGAAGATGGCCGAGCGTCAGTCCTGGCACAGCTTCATCCCCTACACCGATCGTATCGACTACCTTGGCGGGGTGATGAACAACCTGCCGTATGTGCTCTCGGTCGAAAAACTGGCCGGGATCAAGGTGCCGGACCGGGTCGATACCATCCGTATCATGATGGCCGAGTTCTTCCGGATCACCAGCCACCTGTTGTTCCTGGGTACCTATATCCAGGACGTCGGCGCCATGACTCCGGTGTTCTTCACCTTCACCGATCGCCAGCGCGCCTATAAGGTGATCGAGGCGATCACCGGTTTCCGCCTGCACCCGGCCTGGTATCGCATCGGTGGCGTCGCCCACGACCTGCCACGCGGCTGGGACAAGCTGGTCAAGGAGTTCGTCGACTGGCTGCCAAAACGCCTCGATGAGTACACCAAGGCTGCCCTGCAAAACAGCATCCTCAAGGGCCGGACCATCGGTGTCGCTGCCTACAACACCAAAGAAGCCCTGGAATGGGGCGTCACCGGTGCCGGCCTGCGTTCCACCGGTTGCGATTTCGACCTGCGCAAGGCCCGCCCATACTCCGGCTACGAGAACTTCGAGTTCGAAGTGCCGCTGGCGGCCAACGGTGACGCCTATGATCGCTGCATGGTGCGCGTCGAAGAGATGCGCCAGAGCATCAAGATCATCGACCAGTGCCTGCGCAATATGCCGCAGGGCCCGTACAAGGCGGATCACCCGCTGACCACGCCGCCGCCGAAAGAGCGCACGCTGCAGCACATCGAGACCCTGATCACGCACTTCCTGCAAGTTTCGTGGGGCCCGGTCATGCCGGCCAACGAATCCTTCCAGATGATCGAAGCGACCAAGGGCATCAACAGTTATTACCTGACGAGCGATGGCGGCACCATGAGCTACCGCACCCGGATTCGCACCCCAAGCTTCCCGCACCTGCAACAGATCCCTTCGGTGATCCGTGGCAGTATGGTCGCGGACTTGATCGCGTACCTGGGTAGTATCGACTTCGTTATGGCCGACGTGGACCGCTAAGCATGAACAGCACGCTTATCCAGACAGACCGTTTTGCCTTGAGCGAAACCGAGCGCTCGGCCATCGAGCACGAGTTGCATCACTACGAAGACCCGCGCGCGGCGTCCATCGAAGCCCTGAAGATCGTCCAGAAGGAACGTGGCTGGGTGCCCGACGGCGCGCTCTACGCCATTGGCGAAATCCTCGGCATTCCGGCCAGCGACGTCGAGGGCGTAGCGACCTTCTACAGCCAGATCTTCCGTCAGCCGGTGGGGCGACACATCATTCGCGTCTGCGACAGTATGGTCTGCTACATCGGCGGCCACGAGTCAGTGGTCGACGAAATCCAAAGCAAGCTCGGCATCGGCCTCGGCCAAACCACCGCCGACGGGCGCTTCACCCTGCTGCCCGTCTGCTGCCTCGGCAATTGCGACAAGGCCCCGGCGCTGATGATCGACGACGACACCTTCGGCGATGTCCAACCAGCCGGCGTCGCCAAACTGCTGGAGGGCTACCTATGACCCTGACTTCCTTCGGTCCCGCCAACCGGATTGCGCGCTCGGCGCAAACCCACCCCCTGACCTGGCGCCTGCGCGATGACGGCGAGCCTGTATGGCTCGACGAATACCAGGCCAAGGACGGTTATGCCGCCGCCCGCAAGGCCTTCGCCGACCTGTCCCAGGACGATATCGTCCAGACGGTCAAGGACGCCGGCCTCAAGGGTCGCGGCGGCGCGGGCTTCCCCACCGGGGTGAAATGGGGCCTGATGCCCAAAGACGAATCCATGAACATCCGCTACCTGCTGTGCAACGCGGATGAAATGGAGCCCAACACCTGGAAAGACCGCCTGCTGATGGAGCAACTGCCCCATCTGCTGATCGAAGGCATGCTGATCAGTGCCCGCGCACTGAAGACCTACCGAGGCTATATCTTCTTGCGTGGCGAATACACCACCGCCGCCAAGCACCTCAACCGTGCCGTGGAAGAAGCCAAGGCCGCCGGCCTGCTGGGCAAGAACATCCTCGGCAGCGGCTTCGACTTCGAGTTGTTCGTCCACACCGGCGCCGGACGTTACATCTGCGGTGAAGAAACCGCGCTGATCAACTCCCTCGAAGGCCGCCGTGCCAACCCGCGCTCCAAGCCCCCCTTCCCTGCCGCTGTCGGTGTATGGGGTAAGCCGACCTGTGTGAACAACGTCGAGACCCTGTGCAACGTACCCTCGATCATCGGCAACGGCGTTGACTGGTACAAGTCCCTCGCGCGCGAAGGCAGCGAAGACCACGGCACCAAGCTGATGGGCTTCTCCGGCAAGGTGAAGAACCCCGGCCTATGGGAGCTGCCGTTCGGCGTGACTGCCCGCGAGCTGTTCGAGGACTACGCTGGCGGCATGCGCGACGGTTTCAAGCTCAAGTGCTGGCAGCCTGGCGGCGCCGGTACTGGCTTCCTCCTACCGGAGCACCTGGACGCCCAGATGTATGCCGGCGGTATCGCCAAGGTCGGCACTCGGATGGGTACCGGCCTGGCCATGGCGGTGGACGACAGCGTCAACATGGTTTCTCTTCTGCGCAACATGGAAGAGTTCTTCTCCCGTGAGTCGTGCGGTTTCTGCACCCCTTGCCGCGACGGCCTACCCTGGAGCGTTAAGCTCCTGCGCGCCCTCGAGAACGGCGAAGGCCAGGCCGGCGATATCGAGACCCTGTTGGGCCTGGTCGGTTTCCTCGGCCCCGGCAAGACCTTTTGTGCCCACGCACCGGGCGCCGTGGAACCGTTAGGCAGCGCCATCAAGTATTTCCGTCCAGAGTTCGAGGCGGGCATCGCACCTACCCGTGCGGCCATCCCGCCTTTGGCGCGACCGATCGTAGTCGGCGCATAAGAACGTATTGAAGGGGGCGGTCCGTGCCGCCCCCTGCCTTGCCTGCAGACGCATCGCGATGCGCCGGGCGAGCACCAGGATTCCATTAGCCACGCCCGCGCACGCGGGCCAACGAAGAACTTTGAACCATGGCCACTATCCACGTAGACGGCAAAGCGCTCGAAGTCGATGGGGCAGACAACCTGTTACAGGCATGTCTGTCGCTAGGCCTCGACATCCCTTATTTTTGCTGGCATCCCGCGCTCGGTAGCGTCGGTGCCTGTCGCCAATGCGCGGTCAAGCAGTACACCGACGAGAACGACACCCGTGGTCGTATCGTCATGTCCTGCATGACCCCAGCCACCGACAACACTTGGATTTCCATCGACGATGAAGAGTCCAAGGCGTTTCGCGCCAGTGTCGTCGAATGGCTGATGACCAACCACCCGCACGACTGCCCGGTCTGCGAGGAAGGCGGTCACTGCCACTTGCAAGACATGACCGTGATGACCGGCCACAACGAGCGCCGTTATCGCTTCACCAAGCGTACCCACCAGAACCAGGACCTCGGCCCATTCATTTCCCACGAAATGAACCGCTGCATCGCCTGCTATCGCTGCGTGCGTTTCTACAAGGACTACGCCGGCGGCACCGACCTCGGCGTATACGGCGCCCACGACAACGTGTATTTCGGTCGCGTCGAAGACGGTACCCTGGAAAGCGAATTTTCGGGCAATCTCACTGAGGTCTGCCCGACCGGTGTGTTTACCGACAAGACTCACTCCGAACGCTACAACCGCAAGTGGGACATGCAGTTCTCGCCGAGCATCTGCCATGGCTGCTCCAGTGGTTGCAACATCAGCCCTGGTGAACGCTACGGCGAACTGCGGCGCATCGAGAACCGCTTCAATGGTTCGGTAAACCAGTACTTCCTGTGCGACCGTGGCCGTTTCGGCTATGGTTATGTCAACCGCACCGACCGCCCACGTCAGCCGCTGCTGGCCGACGGCACCAAGCTGAGCCTGGATAGCGCCCTGGATAAAGCTGCCGAGCTGCTGCGCGGTCGCAATATCGTCGGTATCGGATCGCCCCGCGCCAGCCTGGAAAGCAACTACGCCCTGCGCGAACTGGTCGGTGCCGAGCACTTCTACTCGGGTATCGAAGCGTCCGAGCTGGAGCGTATCCGCCTGGTCCTGCAGGTGCTCAAGGACAGCCCGCTGCCGGTGCCGAACATGCGTGACATCGAAGACCACGATGCCGTGTTCGTCCTTGGTGAAGACCTGACCCAAACGGCCGCCCGCATGGCCTTGGCCCTGCGCCAGTCGGTCAAGGGCAAGGCCGAAGCCATGGCCGAAGCCATGCGTGTCCAACCCTGGCTCGATGCCGCCGTGAAGAACATTGGCCAACACGCACTGAACCCACTATTCATCGCCAGCCTGGCACAAACCAAGCTCGACGACATCGCCGAAGAATGCGTACACGCCGCGCCTGACGACCTGGCCCGCCTCGGTTTCGCGGTGGCCCACGCCCTCGACGCCAGCGCACCGGCTGTCGAAGGCCTCGACGCTGAAGCCGTGGCACTGGCCCAGCGCATCGCCGACGCCCTGCTAGCAGCCAGGCGCCCCTTGATCATTGCCGGCACTTCGTTGGGTTCCAAGGCCTTGATCGAAGCCGCCGCGAACATTGCCAAGGCTCTGAAGCTGCGCGAAAAAGCCGGCTCCATCAGCCTGATCGTGCCGGAAGCCAACAGCCTCGGCCTGGCCATGCTCGGCGGAGAATCGCTGGACGCTGCCCTGCAAGCGGTCATCTCTGGCCGTGCCGACGCTATCGTCGTGCTGGAAAACGATCTGTTCACCCGCACCGACGCCACCCAGGTCGAAGCCGCGCTGAACGCCACGAAAGTGCTGATTGTCGCCGACCACCAGAAGACCGCCACCACCGAGCGCGCCCATCTGGTGCTGCCGGCGGCGAGCTTCGCCGAAGGCGACGGTACCCTGGTCAGCCAGGAAGGACGTGCCCAACGTTTCTTCCAGGTCTTTGATCCCAAGTACCTCGATGCGAGCATCCTGGTCCACGAAGGCTGGCGCTGGCTGCATGCTCTGCGCGCTACCCTGCTGAACCAGCCGATCGACTGGACCCAATTGGACCACGTCACCGCTGCCTGCGCTGCGAGCACCGCGCAACTGGCCCGCATCGTCGATGCCGCGCCGTCCGCCGCGTTCCGTATCAAGGGCATGAAGTTGGCCCGCGAACCGCTGCGCTATTCCGGTCGCACCGCCATGCGCGCCAATATCAGCGTGCACGAACCGCGGACCTCGCAGGACAACGACACCGCTTTCGCCTTCTCCATGGAAGGTTACTCGGGCTCCGTCGAACCACGCCAGCAGGTGCCATTCGCCTGGTCGCCGGGCTGGAACTCGCCACAGGCCTGGAACAAATTCCAGGATGAAGTCGGCGGCCATATCCGTGCCGGCGACCCAGGCACCCGCCTGATCGAAAGTCAGGGCGACGCGCTGAACTGGTTCGCCAGTGTCCCCCGCGCTTTCAACCCGGCCCAGGGCACCTGGCAGGTGGTACCGTTCTTCCACCTGTTCGGCAGCGAAGAGAACTCTTCCAAAGCCGCCCCGGTTCAAGAGCGCATCCCAGCGGCCTACGTCGCACTGGCCAAGTCCGAAGCGGACCGCCTGGGCGTCAACGACGGCGCACTGCTGAGTCTGAACGTCGCGGGCCAGACCCTGTGTTTGCCGCTGCGCATCAATGAACAACTGGGTGCCGGCCTGGTGGCTCTGCCGGCCGGTCTGGCGGGAATTCCACCCGCCATTTTCGGCAAGTCTGTCGATAGTCTGCAGGAGGCAGCTCAATGACTTGGTTCACACCTGAAGTGATTGACGTGCTCCTCACGGTCATCAAGGCCATTGTCATCCTGTTGGCCGTTGTGGTCTGCGGCGCCTTGCTGAGCTTCGTCGAACGGCGCCTGCTGGGCTGGTGGCAGGATCGTTATGGTCCGAACCGCGTCGGCCCGTTCGGCATGTTCCAGATCGCTGCCGACATGCTGAAGATGTTCTTCAAGGAAGACTGGACGCCACCGTTCGCCGACAAGGTGATCTTCACCCTGGCACCGGTTGTCGCCATGAGCGCCTTGTTGATCGCCTTCGCGGTCATCCCGATCACCCCGACCTGGGGTGTCGCGGACCTGAACGTTGGCCTGTTGTTCTTCTTCGCCATGGCTGGATTGTCAGTCTACGCGGTGCTGTTCGCCGGTTGGTCGAGCAACAACAAGTTCGCCCTGCTGGGCAGCTTGCGGGCCTCGGCCCAGACTGTGTCCTACGAAGTGTTCATGGGCTTGTCACTGATGGGCATCGTGGCCCAGGTCGGCTCGTTCAACATGCGCGACATCGTCGACTACCAGGCCCAGCACCTGTGGTTCATCATTCCGCAGATCTTCGGTTTCCTGACCTTCTTCATCGCCGGCGTGGCCGTGACTCACCGTCACCCCTTCGACCAGCCGGAAGCGGAACAGGAACTGGCCGACGGTTACCACATTGAATATGCCGGCATGAAATGGGGTATGTTCTTCGTTGGCGAATACATCGGCATCATCCTGATCTCGGCATTGCTGGTCACTCTGTTCTTCGGTGGCTGGCACGGTCCGTTCGGCATCCTGCCGCAACTGTCGTTCATCTGGTTCGCCCTGAAGACCGCGTTCTTCATCATGCTGTTCATCTTGCTGCGCGCTTCGATCCCGCGCCCACGGTATGACCAGGTGATGGACTTCAGCTGGAAATTCTGCCTGCCGCTGACCCTGATCAATTTGCTGGTGACCGCTGCACTGGTGTTGTTGAACACGCCCGCGGGCGCGGTTCAGTGAGGATTTGACCCATGTTCAAATATATTGGCGACATCGTTAAGGGTACCGGTACCCAGTTGCGAAGCCTGGTGATGATTTTCGGCCATGGCTTTCGCAAACGCGACACCCTGCAATACCCCGAGGAAGCGGTTTACCTGCCGCCGCGCTATCGCGGTCGCATCGTCCTGACCCGTGACCCCGATGGCGAAGAGCGCTGTGTGGCCTGCAACCTGTGCGCCGTGGCGTGCCCGGTGGGTTGCATCTCGCTGCAGAAAGCCGAGACCGATGACGGGCGTTGGTACCCGGAGTTCTTTCGCATCAACTTCTCGCGCTGCATTTTCTGCGGCCTCTGCGAGGAAGCCTGCCCGACCACGGCGATCCAGTTGACACCGGATTTCGAGATGGCCGAGTTCAAGCGTCAGGACCTGGTCTATGAGAAAGAAGATCTGCTGATCTCCGGCCCCGGCAAGAACCCTGATTACAACTTCTATCGCGTTGCAGGCATGGCCGTTGCCGGGAAGCCGAAAGGCGCCGCCCAGAACGAAGCCGAGCCGATCAACGTGAAGAGCTTGCTGCCTTAAGGAAGAACGATGGAATTCGCTTTCTATTTCGCATCGGGTATCGCGGTTGTGTCCACGCTTCGCGTGGTCACCAACACCAACCCCGTGCACGCCCTGCTCTACCTGATCATTTCGCTGATCGCCGTGGCGATGACGTTCTTCAGCCTCGGCGCACCGTTCGCCGGCGCCCTGGAAGTGATCGCCTATGCTGGCGCCATCATGGTGCTGTTCGTGTTCGTGGTGATGATGCTCAACCTCGGCCCGGCCGCGGTCCAGCAAGAGCGCGTCTGGCTCAAGCCCGGTATTTGGGGCGGGCCGGCGGTGCTGTCGTTACTGCTGTTGGTCGAACTGCTGTACGTACTGTTCAGCCACGACAGCGCGGCGGCAATCGGTCAAACCACCGTGGGCGCCAAGGCCGTGGGCATCAGCCTGTTCGGTCCGTACCTGCTGGTGGTCGAATTGGCTTCGATGCTGCTGCTCGCCGCAGCCATCACGGCCTTCCACTTGGGCCGCAACGAGGCGAAGGAGTAATACCATGCCTGCTATCCCTCTTGAGCATGGACTGGCCGTCGCCGGCATCCTGTTCTGCCTCGGTCTGGTCGGCCTGATGGTCCGCCGCAACATCCTCTTCGTGCTGATGAGCCTGGAGGTGATGATGAACGCCGCCGCCCTGGCCTTTATCGTCGCGGGCGCGCGTTGGGCGCAACCGGATGGGCAGATCATGTTCATCCTGGTGATCAGCCTGGCAGCCGCCGAGGCCAGTATCGGCCTGGCGATCCTGCTGCAACTGTATCGCCGCTTCCACACGCTCGATATCGACGCTGCCAGTGAGATGCGCGGATGAACATGATCTTTCTGACGTTCCTATTCCCCCTGATCGGTTTCCTGCTGCTGTCGTTCTCCCGTGGGCGCCTCTCGGAAAACCTCGCGGCGCTGATCGGTGTCGGCTCCATCGGCCTGTCGGCGATTGTCGCCGCCTACGTGATCTGGCAATTCAATGTCGCACCGCCCGAGGGCGGTCACTACACCCTGGTGCTGTGGCAGTGGATGTCGGTGGACGGTTTCGCCCCGAACTTCGCCCTGTACATCGACGGCCTGTCGATCACCATGCTGGGCGTCGTGGTCGGCGTGGGTTTCCTGATCCACCTGTTCGCCTCCTGGTACATGCGCGGTGAAGACGGCTACTCGCGTTTCTTCGCCTACACCAACCTGTTTATCGCCAGCATGCTATTTCTGGTCCTGGGCGATAACCTGTTGTTCCTGTACTTCGGCTGGGAAGGCGTGGGCCTGTGCTCCTACCTGTTGATCGGTTTCTACTACAGCAACCGCAACAACGGTAACGCGGCGCTCAAGGCCTTTATCGTCACCCGCATCGGTGACGTGTTCATGGCCATCGGCCTGTTCATCCTGTTCCAGCAACTGGGCACGCTGAATATCCAGGAACTGCTGGTCAAGGCGCCCGAGCACTTCAAGGTCGGCGACTTCTGGATCGTCCTGGCCACCCTGATGCTGTTGGGCGGCGCGGTCGGTAAATCGGCCCAACTGCCCCTGCAGACCTGGCTGGCGGATGCGATGGCCGGTCCTACCCCGGTTTCGGCGCTGATTCACGCCGCGACCATGGTGACCGCCGGTGTCTACCTGATTGCCCGTACCCACGGCCTGTTCGCCCTGGCACCGGATATTCTGCATCTGGTAGGCATCGTCGGTGGCGTGACCCTGGTCCTCGCCGGCTTTGCCGCCCTGGTCCAGACCGACATCAAGCGTATCCTCGCCTACTCGACCATGAGCCAGATCGGCTACATGTTCCTGGCGCTGGGCGTCGGTGCCTGGGAAGGCGCGATCTTCCATCTGATGACCCACGCCTTCTTCAAGGCCCTGCTGTTCCTGGCTTCCGGTGCGGTGATCGTGGCCTGTCACCACGAGCAGAACATCTTCAAGATGGGCGGCCTGTGGAAGAAACTGCCATTGGCCTACGCCAGCTTCATCGTCGGGGGTGCCGCCCTGGCCGCCCTGCCGATCGTCACCGCCGGTTTCTACTCGAAGGACGAAATCCTTTGGGAAGCGTTCGCCAGCGGTAATCATGGATTGCTGTACGCCGGCCTGGTCGGTGCGTTCATGACCTCGCTGTACACTTTCCGCCTCATCTTCATCACCTTCCACGGTGAAGCCAAGACCGAAGCTCACGCCGGCCACGGGATTTCCCATTGGTTGCCGCTGGGTGTGCTGATCGTGCTGTCGACCTTCATTGGCGCCTGGATTCATCCGCCACTGGCCGGCGTGTTGCCGGAAAGCGCCGGTCATGCCGGCGGCGAAGCCAAGCACAGCCTGGAAATCGCCTCGGGCGCCATCGCCCTGGCCGGTATCCTGTTGGCGGCGCTGCTGTTCCTCGGCAAGCGGCGCTTCGTCAGTGCCGTCGCCAACAGCGGTATCGGGCGCTTCTTGTCGGCCTGGTGGTTCGCCGCCTGGGGCTTCGATTGGATCTACGACAAACTGTTCGTCAAGCCATACCTGGCGATCAGTCATGTGCTGCGCAAAGACCCACTCGACCAGACCATCGGGTTGATCCCGCGTATGGCCAAAGGCGGTCACACCGCCCTGAGCCGCACCGAGACCGGTCAACTGCGCTGGTATGCCGCGTCGATCGCCGCGGGTGCCGTGCTGGTGCTTGGCGCCATCGTCCTGGTAGCGGTCTGACTATGAACCTTGCGACATTGCGAAAGGAATTGAGCCCGTCATGATTCTGCCTTGGCTAATCCTGATCCCCTTTATCGGTGGCCTGCTGTGCTGGATGGGTGAGCGTTTCGGCGCTACCCTCCCGCGCTGGATAGCGCTACTGACCATGTCCCTCGAACTCGCCCTCGGCCTTTGGCTGTGGGCTCACGGGGATTACTCGTTCGCGCCGGCACCCGGCGCCGATCCAACCTGGGCAATCGAGTTCAAACACGTCTGGATCCAGCGCTTTGGCATCAACGTACACCTGGCCCTTGATGGCCTGTCGCTGTTGATGATCCTGCTGACCGGCCTGCTGGGTATCCTCTCGGTACTCTGCTCGTGGAAAGAGATCCAACGTCACGTGGGCTTCTTCCACCTGAACCTGATGTGGATCCTGGGCGGTGTCGTCGGCGTGTTCCTGGCCCTCGACCTGTTCATGTTCTTCTTCTTCTGGGAAATGATGCTGGTGCCGATGTACTTCCTCATCGCGCTCTGGGGTCACAGCTCTTCGGACGGCAAGAAGACCCGGATCTACGCGGCGACCAAGTTCTTCATCTTCACCCAGGCTTCCGGCCTGATCATGCTGGTGGCGATCCTCGGCCTGGTGCTGGTCAACTTCAACAACACCGGGGTGATCACCTTCAACTACGCCGACCTGTTGAAGACCCAGATGTCGCTGACCACCGAGTACATCCTGATGCTCGGTTTCTTCATCGCCTTCGCGGTCAAGCTGCCGGTGGTGCCATTCCACTCCTGGCTGCCGGATGCCCATGCCCAGGCGCCGACCGCTGGTTCCGTCGACCTCGCCGGTATCCTGTTGAAGACCGCGGCTTATGGTCTGCTGCGTTTCGCCCTGCCGCTGTTCCCGAATGCCTCGGCTGAGTTCGCGCCGATCGCCATGACCCTGGGTCTGATCGGAATTTTCTATGGCGCGTTCCTGGCCTTCGCACAAACCGATATCAAGCGTCTGATCGCCTTTTCCAGCGTTTCGCACATGGGCTTCGTGCTGATCGGGATCTACTCCGGCAGTCAGCAGGCCCTGCAAGGTGCGGTGATCCAGATGCTCGCCCACGGCCTGTCGGCGGCGGCATTGTTCATCCTCAGTGGCCAGCTCTACGAGCGTATCCATACTCGCGACATGCGTGAAATGGGTGGCCTGTGGTCGAAAATCGCCTACCTGCCAGCCATCAGCCTGTTCTTCGCCGCCGCCTCGCTGGGGCTGCCGGGAACCGGTAACTTCGTCGGCGAGTTCCTGATCCTGATCGGCACCTTTGTCAGCGCGCCATGGATCACCGCGATTGCTACTTCCGGCCTAGTGTTCGGTTCGGTCTACTCGCTGATCATGATCCATCGCGCCTACTTCGGTCCGGCCAAGTCGGACGAAGTGCTGCACGGCATGGACGGTCGCGAACTGAGCATGGTGCTCGGTCTTGCCGCGCTGCTGATCTATATCGGCGTGTACCCGCAACCGTTCCTCGACACCTCTGCCGCCACCATGCATGGCGTGCAGCAGTGGCTCGGCACCGCCTTCACTCAACTCGCTTCGGCCCGGTAAGAGCGCTATGGAATTTACGATCCAACACTTTATCGCGCTGGCGCCGCTGCTGATTACCAGCCTCACCATTATCGTGGTGATGCTGGCAATCGCCTGGCGCCGCAACCACTCACAAACCTTCCTGCTCTCGGTAGCCGGTCTCAACCTGGCGCTACTGTCGATTCTGCCCGCGCTGAAAGTCGCTCCGCTGGTGGTGACACCGCTGATCCAGATCGACGATTTCGCCTGCCTGTACATGGCCTTGATTCTAGTGGCGACACTGGCCTGCGTCACCCTCGCCCATGCCTATCTGGGCGATGGCGGCTCGGGCTACCCAGGCAACCGCGAAGAACTGTACCTGCTGATCCTGATGGCCGCTGCCGGCGGCCTGGTCCTGGTCAGCGCGCAACACCTGGCCAGCCTGTTCATTGGCCTGGAGCTGCTCTCGGTGCCGGTCTACGGCCTGGTCGCCTATGCCTTCTTCAACAAGCGTTCGCTGGAAGCCGGTATCAAGTACATGGTGCTGTCGGCCGCTGGTTCCGCGTTCCTGTTGTTCGGCATGGCCCTGCTGTACGCCGAAGCCGGCACCCTGAGCTTCACCGGTATCGGTCACGCCCTGGCAGCCACCGGCCTGCCTAGCCCGATAGCCCAGTTGGGCCTGGGCATGATGTTGGTCGGACTGGCGTTCAAGCTGTCGCTGGTGCCGTTCCACCTCTGGACCCCGGACGTCTACGAAGGTGCCCCGGCGCCGGTGGCAGCCTTCCTGGCCACCGCCAGCAAGGTTGCCGTCTTCGCCGTGATGATCCGCCTGTTCCAGATCTCGCCGGTCGCCAGCAGTGGCGTGCTGAGCAATGTGCTGGCGGTGATTGCCGTCGCGTCGATCCTGGTTGGTAACCTGCTGGCCCTGACCCAGAGCAACCTCAAGCGCCTGCTCGGTTACTCGTCCATCGCCCACTTCGGCTATCTGTTGATCGCCCTGGTGGCGAGCAAGGGTCTGGCGCTGGAGGCCATGGGCGTGTATCTGGTCACTTACGTGATCACCAGCCTCGGTGCCTTCGGCGTGATCACCCTGATGTCCTCACCCTACAACGGTCGCGACATGGATGCCCTGTACGAGTATCGCGGCCTGTTCTGGCGCCGTCCGTACCTGACCGCCGTACTGACCTTGATGATGCTGTCGCTGGCCGGTATCCCGCTGACCGCTGGCTTCATCGGCAAGTTCTACATCATCGCGACCGGTGTCGAATCCCAGCACTGGTGGTTGATCGGCTCTCTGGTGATCGGTAGCGCCATCGGCGTTTTCTACTACCTGCGCGTGATGGTCACGCTGTACCTGATCGAGCCGAACCTGCGTCGTCACGATGCTCAACTGCATTGGGAACAGCGAGCGGGTGGGGTGATGTTACTGGCGATCGCGGTCCTGGCCTTCTTCCTCGGCCTGTACCCACAGCCGTTGCTGGAGTTGGTGCAACACGCGGTACTGGCCAGCTAAACAAGCGACCGCTTGGACACGATACCCCGCCCGAAGCAATTCCGGCGGGGTATTTTTTTAACGCCCTCTCGATCCACCGCGAATAGCTCTCGACGTCCATAAGCTGGCGCCCTATTCCGCCGAGCCCTGATCAGAACTAACTGTTATACCTGCCGATTTCGGCTCAAGTCGCTCTGCAGTCCAGGTTGTTGATGCGCGATGTGACGAGCGACGAACACTCAACCGGGGCGAGCAAGCTTGCCCACCCACAGCGATAATTTTGCATCAACCCCACGATCAGGTTCAGATGCGGAATTGCCCCACCAACTTGCCCAGGCGCTGCCCCAGCTCTGCAAGGCTACGGGAAGTCTGGGCGCCCAGTTGAGTCTGGTCCGCCACACTGTCCACCGCCACTGCAATCTGGTGCACGCTGCGATTGATCTCCTCGGCCACCGCCGTCTGCTCCTCAGCGGCGCTGGCGATCTGTGCGTTCATCGCATTGATGGTGCCGATCAACTGCGCCATGGTATCCAGCGAAGCACCCGCCTCGTTGGCTCGCATCGAGGTACCGTCACCGGCCTCACTGGAACGGCGCATGGCCTCGACCGCCAACTGTGTGCCCGACTGCAAACGATCGATCATCCCTTGGATTTCCTGAGTGCTCTGCTGAGTCCGGCTGGCCAGCGCCCGGACCTCGTCGGCGACCACCGCGAAGCCACGTCCGGCTTCACCGGCCCGGGCCGCTTCGATGGCGGCGTTGAGCGCCAGCAGGTTGGTCTGCTCGGCGATCGAACGGATCACCCCCAACACACTGACAATCGATGTGACGTCCTGCTGCAGGCTGTCCAGGGAGGTGCCGCTGCTGCGGATGTCTTTCACCAGCGCATGGATCTGCTGGATGCTGCCATCCACCACGCGCTTGGCGACCTGGCCTTCGGCGTCGGTCTGTTGAGCCGCCACCGCCGCACCCTGGGCGCTGCGCGCGACTTCCTGGGACGCTGACGACATCTGGTTGATCGCCGTGGCGACCTGATCGGTTTCGTGACGCTGGCGCTCCATCGCCTGTTCAGCGCGGCTTGCCTGCTCGGAGACCTGGCTGACCAATCCGGTCAATTGACCAGTCATCTCGGTAATCTGCCGGACCATACCGTGGATCTTGTCGACGAAGCGGTTGAAGGAGCCGGCCAATTGCCCCAGTTCGTCCTGGCTGGTGATTGCCAGGCGGTGCGTAAGGTCACCTTCGCCCGCAGCGATATCGTCGAGGTTGGCCTTCATCAGGATCAACGGCCGCAGGAGAGTATTGGCGACGACCATCCCGACCAGCGCAATCACCACCAACAACAGCACGGCGATGCCGACAATGCTCAACACCACGCCTTTCATGCGC
This sequence comes from Pseudomonas agarici, assembly GCF_900109755.1. Lineage (GTDB taxonomy): Bacteria > Pseudomonadota > Gammaproteobacteria > Pseudomonadales > Pseudomonadaceae > Aquipseudomonas > Aquipseudomonas agarici. The sequence continues at coordinate 17,893 of NZ_FOAR01000038.1, forward strand.
TCGTTGACCTTATCCTGCACCACCGCGACCTGGGCCTCAATGCCATCGAGGTTGACTGTGGAACCGATGGCCATGTCCCACTTGGCCAGGTATTCGGTGTATCCCAGCTTGGGCACCAACACTGTTTCGTTGCCCGGCAGCGACGAACTGTATTGCAGGTAGTGGGTTCCATCCTTGGCCACCTGCACCAGATCACGATTGACATAGACGCCGTTGGGATCGCGGGCATCCTTGAAACTCTTGCCCAGGCCTTCCGGGCTATTGCCCTTGAATAACCGGACGATCTGCGAATCATAGCCGAAGAAGTAGCCATCCTTGCCGTACTGGATGTTCGATAGCAATTTGATCACCTGGTCCCGAGAAGCCCGGTCGTCCGGCGCGGCGGCATCGTAGAGCGGTTTGATCGCGGTCATGGCCACCGCCACATAACTCTGCAAGGTGGCCTTGGCCTCGGAGATCAGTCGCTGCCGGGTTTCCTCGACTTCGTTACGGGCCTGGTTCTGCAGGATCAGGGCGGTGGTCAGGCTGATCACCAGCGCGAACAGCAGGACCGGAAATACCGCGAGGGACAAGACTTTAGCCTTCAGGCTCAGGCGCATGATGGTGTTCTCTTATTATCGGCAGGTAACGAGTTAGCGGCTCCGCCTCCGGAAAGTTGAGGGCTATCGGCAACCGTAGAGACCGCTCAAGCCATGTGGACGGTGGGGCGGATGGAGCCATTGCGGGTCTGAAGCTTGCCACGCAGTCGCCTCAGCTCCTGCGCGGCAGGTCGATCGTCACCAGTAGCCCGCCCAGCGGGCTGCTCAACAAGCGCAACTGGGCCCCCCAGGCGTCAACGATATCGCGCACGATACCCAGCCCCAGCCCATGCCCGACAGTGCGCTCATCGAGGCGCGCACCACGGCTGAACACCTCATCCCGGCTCTGCTCGGGAATCCCCGGCCCATCATCCTCGATACTCAGGCGATGACCTGCCGTCGTTTCGACGATGCTCAGGCGTACCTCCGCATCGGCCCACTTGCAGGCGTTGTCCAGCAGGTTGCCCAGCAGTTCGAGCAAGTCCTCCCGGTCCCAGGGCAGTTGCAGGCCGGGTGGCGAAGTGTGGCTCAACAGCAGATGATCGCCGTGAATCATCCTCAGGGTCGAGAGCAGCCCCGGTATTTCCGTGTCGCAATCAAATGACACGCCCGGCAAAGCCTCGCCAGCGAGACGAGCACGGTTCAATTCGCGGTTCAGGCGCTGTTCGATCTGCCCCAACTGTTCGCGCAACACCTTGCGCAAGGTCGGCAGGCCATCCAGTTGGGCACCGGATGCCAGGCTCAACAGCACCGCCAACGGAGTTTTCAGGGCGTGGCCGAGATTGCCCAGGGCATTGCGTGAGCGCTTCAGGCTGTCTTCGGTGTGGGCCAATAGGTGGTTGATCTGCGCCACCAACGGCTCAAGTTCCAGCGGTACCTGGGTTTCCAGTTGCGAACGCCGCCCCTGCTGCAATTGCGCGATCTGCTCGCGAGCATTTTCCAAGGGGCGCAAAGCACGGCGAACGGTGATCCGTTGCAGCAACAGAATGATGATCAGCGCCGCGAGTCCGATTCCCAGGCCGATACGTTGCATCAGTTGGAAGCTTTCCCGTACTGGTGTGTAGTCCTGGGCTACGACAATGCTGATCGACTGCCTCAGGCGGCGGTAGTCCGAACGCAGCACCAACAACATCTGCCCTTCTGGTCCCAGTTGCAGGTTGGCATGCAAGCCAGGTTGAGCCGGAACCGGTAGTTCCTGATCCCATAGCGAACGGGAGCGCCAGCGATAGTCGGCAAAATCGATCCGGAAGTAATGCCCGGAGAACGGTCGCTGATAGGCTGGGGACAATCGCCGCTCATCCAGTTGCAGTCCCTGGGGACCTCGTACCAGGGCTACCAGCAGGTTCTCGCTGTCGGCACGCAGGCCCTCCTCCAGATAGCGCTGCAGGCCCAGCTCGAACAGCCACAGGCTGGTTTGCGCGACGATCAGGCCGATGATCAGCAGCACGCTGATCAGGCCCAGACTCAGGCGTTGCTGGATCGATCTCACTCGCTGGTTCCGCCGAATCGATAACCCTGACCGCGGCGGGTTTCGATCACCGTGCGCCCGAGCTTGCGGCGCAGGTGGTTGACGTGTACTTCCAGCACGTTCGAATCACGTTCGGTTTCACCGTTGTAGAGATGTTCAGCCAGGTGCCCTTTGGAAAGAATCTGCTCCGGGTTCAGCATGAAGTAGCGCAGCAAGCGAAACTCAGCCGCAGTTAGCTGGATCTGCGCACCGTCGCGGCTGACGCACTGGCGCCCCTCATCCAAGTGCAGACCCGCTGCTTTCAGGGTCGGCTGGTTGGGTTGACCGTGAGCACGGCGCAACAACGATTGCACCCGCAGTTGCAACTCTTCTGGATGGAACGGCTTGGTCAGATAGTCATCGGCTCCCGCCTTCAGTCCCTCGATGCGTTCGGCCCAGGAATCCCGTGCGGTCAGCACCAGCACCGGTACCGTCAGGCCGCCAGCCCGCCATTGGCGCAGGACCTCCAGGCCAGGCAAGCCCGGTAGCCCCAAATCGAGAATGATCAGGTCATAGGGCTCGGTCGCCCCCTGATAAGCCGCATCGCGTCCGTCGGTCAGCCAATCGACAGCGTATCCCTGCGCCAGGCCAAGCAGCAGCTCGTCAGCCAGGGGCACATTATCTTCCACCAGCAGCAGCCGCATTACTCGTCCTCCTCGTCTTTCAACAAATCACCATTGCTGGCGTCCAGCTTGAGTTCGCGGACCACACCGGCCTGGGTCAGCAATTCGACCTCGTAGACATAGAGGCCATGCGTGGCCTCCAGTTCAGCTTCCAGCAGCTTCGCCCCAGGGTAATGCCCCATGGCCTGTTGCAGCAGGCGCTCAAGAGGTAGGATCACCCCCTGCTGACGCAGACGCAGGGCTTCGTCCTGGTCGAGGTCCCTGGCCGATGCCAAAGAACATACAGTTGCCAGCACCAGAAGAGCGCAGGCGCGCAAATTGAAGATCATTACCTGTCCTGATGGTCCTTGAGAACCTGACCGCTGGTGGCGTCCAATTCAATCTCCCACTCAACTCCTTGAGCATCGCGCAGTTCTACCTGATAAATATAATGGCCGTATTTTTCGTCCAGGTCAGTATCGCCCAGCACGGCGCCGGGGTGCCTGGTCAACGCCAGGGTTGTCAATTGATCGAGAGGCTGGATTGTACCTGTCGCTTGCAGTTTCGCTGCTTCATCACCGTCGATGTCGCGACCCAATACATTACAGGTCATGACTCCCAGAGCAAGAAAAGCCAAAGCAACGCCCAGAGCTTTCATCATAGGTCTCCATGGCAAATGGCCATTCTTTACCCAGTACGATAATCGTCTCAACTTAAGCGAAGCTGAATTTATCCGGCTGTCATCTACCCAGCGCGACGCTGAAGGTGGCCTGAAGGCAGCCACCGAGTCGGTCATCCCGCATGGGAGCTGTTAAACTAGCAAGTTGCATCCATCGCTCAGGCGATAGCCACCTTCAGAGCTGACAATATTGTGGAAATTTTCAAAGAGTTTACGTTCGAATCCGCCCATCGCCTGCCTCATGTACCGGACGGGCATAAGTGTGGCCGTCTGCATGGTCATTCCTTCAAGGTGGCAATCCATCTGAGCGGTGAAATCGATCGGCATACCGGCTGGATTCGCGACTTCTCCGAGATCAAGGCAATTTTCAAGCCTCTGTATGAGCGTTTGGATCACAACTATCTGAACGATATCCCTGGGCTGGAGAATCCGACCAGCGAAAACCTGGCAAAGTGGATCTGGCGGGAACTGAAGCCACTGCTGCCTGAGCTGTCGGCGATCCGCATCCATGAAACCTGCACCAGCGGATGCATCTATCGCGGGGAGTGAATTCCAGGCATAAAAAAACCACCTTCGACAGGTGGTTTTTTTATGCCTGGAAGAAAGCACAACCACCTGCTGAAGGAGCGAGCTATGGCGAGTATCAGACAGTACAACGTCTATAAACAAACCGAGCCTTTCAGAGAAGCTAAGCTACTACAGCTCATCCTTCACCGCCCGTTATCCCTATACTTGCCGTTAGGAGCATTCGATGTCGAGTCTATATCCTGAGTCACTCTATCATGCCACCTACATTTTCGACTTCCCACCTGTTCTAGGTTCGCAAGTCCCGCTAACCGGGACATCTCCCTTTGAATATACAACGCTCAACCGGCCAGCCCTGACCATGTTCAATAACCAACTGTGGTGCGTATACCGCAGCGGACGCGATAACAACAAACTATGTTATTGCTTCACACCGCCGCGGCAGATTGGCGTGGGAAGCCCATGGAACCGTGAGATTGAAATCCCCGGCCAGACCACCATCGAAGGGCCAGCCCTGGCCGTATTCAAGGATCGACTGTATTGCGTCTACGTCGGTGCAGGCGGTGACAACAGCCTGTACTCTACGCACTGGTCTAACGTAGACAGCAGTTGGAGCGATGCCAAAAAACTCCCCAATCACCACAGCGCTTACGACCCGGCCCTGGCCGTGTTTCAAGGCAAACTTTGGTGCGTCTATGTGCAGAACGCAAGGGATAACAAACTGCATTACTCAACACTCGACGATATCGATGCTCAATGGAGTAAGGGCAAACCGTTCTCCAAGCATGTGAGCGCGGCGGGTCCAGCCTTGGCCGCGTCGAACAACATGCTGCTTTGCGTGCATCGCGGCGGTGGCATTGACGAAGATCTATGGGAAACAAGCTACGACGGCACTCAGTGGAGCGAAGACAAAAAGCTTCTTACAGGCCTTTACCACACGGAGGCCAGCAGTGACGGCCCCGGCCTGATCTTTCGCGAGGACCAATCGTTATTTGTAGTGGCGTATAAAGGCGCCGGGAGTGACACGGATGTCTACACCGCCACTCGCCAAATTAAGGATAAGTTCTGGACCCACGTTACGATTCTATTTAAGTCTCGTGCCCAAGCCGGGCCGGCCATCGCGTCCTGTCTGTTCGAACTCGAGGGAGAATATGTAGTGCAATATCAATATGTCTACCGGGGCGTCGCCACGTGACCCGCATTGTCGAGGAAATAGGTACGGGAGCGAAACAACAATTTGCCAGCGCTCCAGTTTCTACCGGCGGGTGTTGTTGTCAACCGAAGTGTCTGGAGCGTTATGCCTGGGAGGTCTCGGCGCCGCGGTAAAAGCAAAAGGTCAAGCTTTTGGCCGTTAGTACCGCGAGTTCAGCCTGGCTGAACGATTCTGATTATTAATAGTGTGAGTATCACTCTCCCACAATCGATTTTCAATTCGATTTTAAAAGCGAGCAATAACTACCTATGAAATAAAGCCTGTATGCAATTATCATTTTTGATAGTTTTTTGACCTTATTACCCTCTCTAAGATCACAAATAGTATTATTAGAGAATGTCTGACTAACACGCCCCAACGGATCTCATCAAATCGAGGTGCCTGATTTTCAAAAAATGCTTCAAGATTGCGCAGAGACTCCCGTGTATCAGACGTTACGCTCGTATAGGGCTCCTCACATGGGGAAACCAGACAGTACGACTTCTATAAACCGGACCTTTCAGAGAAGCTAAGCTACTACCGCTCATCCGTCACCGTCCGTTATCCCTATACCTGCCGTTAGGAGCATTCGATGTCGAGTCTATATCCTGAGTCACTCTACCATGCCACCTACATTTTCGACTTCCCACCTGTTCTAGGTGCGCAAGTCCCGCTAACCGGGACGTCTCCCTCTGAATATACAACACCCAACCGACCAGCCCTGGCCATGTTCAATAAGCAGCTGTGGTGCGTATACCGCAGCGGACGTGATAACAACAAACTGTGTTACTGCTTCACCTCGCCGCAGCAGATTGGCTCATGGAGCGGTGAGTTTGAAATCCCTGGCCAGACGACCGCCGAAGGGCCGGCTCTGATCGTATTCAACGACAATCTGTATTGCGTCTACGTCGATGCGGGCGGTGACAACAGTCTGTACTCTACGTACTGGTCTAACAAGAAAAGCAGTTGGAGCGATGCCAAAAAGCTACCCAATCACCACAGCGCTTACGACCCGGCCCTGGCCGTGTTTCAAGGCAAACTTTGGTGCGTCTATGTGCAGAACGCAAGGGACGACAAACTGCATTACTCAACACTCGACGATGTCGATGCTCAATGGAGTAAGGGCAAACCGTTCTCCGATCATCTGAGCGGGGCGGGTCCGGCGTTGGCCGCGTCGAACAACATGCTGCTCTGCGTGCATCGCGGCGGCGGCACTGACGAGGATCTCTGGGAAACAAGCTACGACGGCACCCAGTGGAGCGACGACAAAAGGCTACTTACAGGCCTTACCCACACAGAGGCCAGCAGTGACGGACCCGGCCTGATCTTTCGCGAGGACCAATCGTTATTTGTAGTGGCGTATAAGGGCGCTGGGAGTGACACGAATCTGTACACCGCCACTCGCAAAATCAGGGATAAGCTCTGGACCCACGTTACGAATCTATTTGGATCCCGTACCCAAGCCGGGCCAGCCTTGGAGTCATGTCTGTTCAAACTCGATGGAGAAAATGTAGTGCAATATCACTATGTCTACCGGGGCGTCGCCACGTGACCCGCATTGTCGAGGAAATAGGTGCTGGAGCGGGACAACAGTTTATCAGCGCTCCAGTTTTTGCCGTCGGATGTTGTTGCCAGCCGAAGTGGCTGGCTTGTTATTCGTCGGAGGTTTTGGCGCCGCGGTAAAAGCAAAAGGTCGAGTTTTGGGTTGTTAGTACAGATGGTCCAGCTTGGCTGAACGATTCGGATATTTTGTCTAAAACCCAATTCTCGCTCTCATCCTTGAGGACCCCATAGTACAGCTGCGTATCGCTGCCGCTGCCTTTGAGCACCATGATCAGCCGTCTATCATCGGCACAATAGACCACACCTGGTGCGTGACTGCTCTCTATGGAGAAGATGGAATTGTTCAACATCCTTCGGTCCGGGCGCCACGTGGTGCCATCCCAGGACGTATAATAGAGAATCTCGTCACCGGTGCCGCCGCGGTGCGCACAGAATAGATCCTCGCCTTTCACGAACAGTGACGGCGCGGAAGCGGTTTTTTGGTCGGGGAACTTTGTGTCATCGCTCCAGTTTTCGCCATCGCTGCTGGTCGTGTACCGCAAGCTCTGGTCCCGTCCGTTCCCCGTGTGCACGCACCACAGCTTATTGTCATGAACGGCCAGAGCGGGGCCCCAAGTGCTGTGGTGATGGGGGAGCTTTTTGGCATCGCTCCAGCTGCTGTCTAAGTTAGACCAGTACGTAGAGTACAGGCTGTTGTCACCGCCCGTACCGACGTAGACGCAATACAACCGGTCTTTGAATACGGCCAGAGCCGGCCCTTCGACGGTCGTATGGTCGGGGATTACTTGGCCCGTGGTCCACTGTCCGTCGACATCCTGGGGAGAGGAGAAGCGGTAGGCCAGCTTATTGCTGTCAGAGCCAAGGCGGTATACGCACCACAGCTGGTTATTGAAGATAGCGATGGCCGGTCGATCGGGGCTTGCGTACTGGAAGGGGAATTTTTCCCCGAAAATGGTTTCGCCCACCCATGTCAATCTCCTGTCGGCGAAGTTGAATCTGAGTAATTCAGGATAATGTTTCATCGAATACTCCTCAGTGGCAGTGACCTGTAAATGACTGTGGCCTGGATCAGGAAGAGGCGTACCGAAATCCGCCTTCATCTCGTCAATTGCGGCAAAGACGCAGGTTAATGAAAGAAGTTTTTATCATAACTGCTCATAGCACAAACTCCCGCAAGTCGTTTTTATTACCCTATTGCGCCAATTTTATCTTTAACGCGAACTTTTTAATTATTTATAGCGCAAAATCGACCGCTCAACTCGAATTTAAAAGCGAGTAATATCTATCTCTGAAATGCAGCCTGTATGCAACTATCATTTTTAATAGTTTTGTGACTTAGCCACTTTCAGACCATTTGCAGATATGGCCTCAACCTGACATTTCCGAATTCTGCTCCCCCTTTTATAGGGCGTGTCATTCAAACGTAAGGTAGCCGAGTAACTCAACCACTGGTCAAGTTGAATGCAAATGGGTGGTCAAGTGCAATGCAATTGGGTGGTCAAGTCCGTGCAATTACGCAACTGCGTCATGCTGCCGTTGCTTAGCTGGCTGAAGGTCAACCAGTCCGAGCTGCTGGAAAACCTCGACAAGTCCGCCGACGGCATCAAGTTCGAAGCCGATCTGATCGACAAGAGCAAGGTCGACATGAGCCTGAGTCTACCGCTGACCGAGCGCGTGGTGGTGCGAACGGACGACGAAGGTAACGTCACCATCACCCACCCTGGCGAGCCGCAGCGCAACCCCGACTGGCCCGGTAGCGGCCCCGAATGGATAGTACCCAATGGCTGATCTGGAAGCGTCGGAAGATACGCCGCAGCCAGCAACAGCGAGTACTCGCCCAACAAAACGCCGATGGCACCCGCTATGCGCCGCGCAAGGCGCGCGATCTGCGCGGCAAAAAGGGTCGGATCAAGCGTAAAATCAAAATGTTCCAGAAGCTGCGCACCGCCAGCTATCTCAAAGCGCGAGGCGATGGCAATGGCATTTCAGTGGGCTTTACCGGGCGCGTGGCCCGAATCGCCAGGGTGCATCAGTTTAGTTTGTATGCGTCCGGGCATCACGCCTTGCGTGATTAGACCGGCTGCCACCTATGCGGCAGCAACTGATCGATTTCACTCACCCGCTGCGTCGGCAGGCGCGTGAGGACATCTTTTAGATACGCGTACGGATCATGGCCATTGAGCCGCGCAGACTGGATCAAACTCATAATCGCGGCAGCCCGTTTGCCGCTGCGCAGCGAACCTGCGAAGAGCCAGTTTTTGCGCCCCAACGCCCAAGGCCGGATCTGGTTCTCCGCCCAATTATTATCAATGGGTACAGCCCCGTCATCGAGGTAGCGCGACAGCGCTGCCCAGCGTTTCAGGCTGTAATCGAGTGCTTTGCTGATGGCTGAGCCTTCGGGCAC
>NZ_FOAR01000010.1 GCF_900109755.1 Pseudomonas agarici
GGCGACAGCCAAGCCTGGAATGCCAATCCGGGAGCCCATCCTGGAAGAGGAGGAAGAAGAAGAGGAGCTGGAGCAAAGCGGTATCGTGCTCCATCTGGGCTTGTTCTTCGACGGCACCGGCAACAATCAGGGCAACAGCGCGATCGGTGAAGGTTGCCGGGCCAGTGACCTGGGTATGGATAGGGAGACGGCGGTCATGATTCGCCAACTCTGTACCACCTATGGCTTCGATGCATCTGGAGTGCCTCCCGACAATAGCTATGGCAATGCCACCAGCAATGTCGCACTTCTGCATGACCTTTATCCGGATCAGGCCGACGTGCAATTACCAAACAGGGTGGAGCAAGCTCATATCAAGGTCTACGTCGAAGGCATCGGCACAAGCAGCGGCCAGAGTGATTCTCTCTACACCCAGAGCAGCGGCCAAGGGGATACCGGCGTGGTGGCCAGGGTCGAACAGGCACCTGCCTTAGTCCTACAGCAGTTACGGCGGTTTCGAGAAAACAACCCCAGCCTCAAGATTCGCCGCCTTGAAGTCGACCTGTTTGGCTTCAGTCGCGGCGCGGCGGCAGCTCGGCACTGCGCCAATGACCTGCTCAAAGGGGCAGACAGCCTGCTGGCTCGGGCCATGCCGGTCGGTACACCGGGGTTTGCTGAAACCTTCGCCTGGCGTGCCGGCAGCGACGTCATCCTCAATTTTATCGGCCTGTTCGATACCGTGACCGGCATCGTCGCCCCGCTGAGCAACGATTTCAGTCCGCACAACGCCCTTAATCCTGGCGTGAATCTACGCCTGGCTCCAGGCAGCGCTCGTCAGGTGGTGCAACTGGTGGCCAACGACGAGCATCGTCACAACTTCTCGCTCACCCGTACCGACACTGATTTGTTTGTACCGGGCTGCCATTCCGACGTTGGCGGCGGTTACCTGCCGCTGGCCACGGAAAACCTGTTGCTGAGCAAACCCGACAGCAGCTTCAGTCCGCCCCAGGAACCCAACGAACATAGCGAGGCTTATCGCCGTACCCAACAGCGCCTCGAACGTAGCCAAGACCACTGGCAGCATTACATCCCGCACGAGGGGTTGAGTATTGTCACCTGGGACACGGGGACCGAACACCAGCGCCGCGATACCCCAGCACAAAAGCGTGTTTATGCGGCCATCGCGGGTGAGCGTCAGGTGCGCGGCGAACTCTCCTTGGTGTACCTGCGGATCATGCGTGCGCTGGGCGTGCGCGCTGGGGTGGCGTTTGATCCCGTTCCAGATACACCAGCCCTTGCCTTGCCTACCGAACTCCAGCCCATCGCCGCCAAGTTGCAAGCCTATGCCTTACATGAGCCCTTCACTCTCCTGAACGCCGAGGACCTCGCGTTGTTGCGCCGCCATTACATTCATCTCTCGGCCCATTGGAATGCCGCCAAAGGATGGAACAACAGCGATCTGGAGGGGGTGTTCATCAACCGTCCCGCCGAGGGTTATCAACGGGCGAAGTACCACCCATGAGTCCGCTTAAAGGCTTGCTGCTGTGCGGCGTGATGGTGTGGTTGAGCGGCTGCGCCCATGGTACCGGGCGCTTGCCGTATGACGCGTGGTACCTGGGGTTGTTCGTCCCCGATTATATGGAGGTGTGGATCGAAACTGCCGATGCGGTGGATATTCAAGACCGAGCCTACCGTCGCGCCATGAGCGGTGTGGCCTCAATCAACAGATCGAAAAACCTCAAGGACGATCCGCGTGGCTGGCCGAAGTTCCCAGGGGCCGGAAAGGGCAAGCTGGTCCTGGGGGCTGATTTACCGCGGCTGATTTATGTGCGCTGGCAATCGCTGGTGGAGCCGCAGACCTATGAGGCCTATATCGTTATTCCCGAGACCACCCGGCAAGCCATGCTTGTCGGTGAGAAAGCGTACTGCGCCGCCGATGGAAAATGGATCACGGATTATCGGAACATGCTGACGGTTGGCCTGGCTCCAGGCGGCATTGCCAGGGTCTGGCTTGGGGGAGCGTGCCTGAAACCCATCGACGTGGCACGGGTGCAGGGCTGGGTGGTGAAAGTGGGGCCTTATGACGGTACGTCAGGCGGCAGGCATCGACCACTATCCGCAATCGCCAAGGAATACATCGAGAAATATGGAGTTCCCTATGGTTCGTGGTAATACCAAAGTCACCTGGGCCATGAAGATCCAGCACCGGCTTCGCGATGCCCAGGCGCAAAAAGATGGAGCAACAGTGATCTGGAGGTGGTGTTCATCAACCGTCCCGCCGGGGCTAATCAACGGGCGAAGTACCACCCATGAACCCACCTAAAGGCTTGCTGCTGTGTGGCGTGCTGCTGTGGTTGAGCGGCTGCGTCCATGGTACCGGGCGCTTGCCGTATGACGCGTGGTACCTGGGGTTGTTTGTCCCCGATTATATGGAGGTGTGGATCGAAACTGCCGATGCGGTGGACATCCAGGACAGGGCCTACCGTCGCGCCATGAGCGGTGTGGCCTCAATCAACAGATCGAAAAACCTCAAGGACGATCCGCGTGGTTGGCCGAAGTTCCCAGGGGCCGGAAAGGGCAAGCTGGTCCTGGGGGCTGATTTACCGCGGCTGATTTATGTGCGCTGGCAATCGCTGGTGGAGCCGCAGACCTATGAGGCCTATATCGTTATTCCCGAGACCACCCGGCAAGCCATGCTTGTCGGTGAGAAAGCGTACTGCGCCGCCGATGGAAAATGGATCACGGATTATCGGAACATGCTGACGGTTGGCCTGGCTCCAGGCGGCATTGCCAGGGTCTGGCTTGGGGGAGCGTGCCTGAAACCCATCGACGTGGCACGGGTGCAGGGCTGGGTGGTGAAAGTGGGGCCTTATGACGGTACGTCAGGCGGCAGGCATCGACCACTATCCGCAATCGCCAAGGAATACATCGAGAAATATGGAGTTCCCTATGGTTCGTGGTAATACCAAAGTCACCTGGGCCATGAAGATCCAGCACCGGCTTCGCGATGCCCAGGCGCAAAAAGATGGAGCAACAGTGATCTGGAGGTGGTGTTCATCAACCGTCCCGCCGGGGCTAATCAACGGGCGAAGTACCACCCATGAACCCACCTAAAGGCTTGCTGCTGTGTGGCGTGCTGCTGTGGTTGAGCGGCTGCGTCCATGGTACCGGGCGCTTGCCGTATGACGCGTGGTACCTGGGGTTGTTTGTCCCCGATTATATGGAGGTGTGGATCGAAACTGCCGATGCGGTGGACATCCAGGACAGGGCCTACCGTCGCGCCATGAGCGGTGTGGCCTCAATCAACAGATCGAAAAACCTCAAGGACGATCCGCGTGGTTGGCCGAAGTTCCCAGGGGCCGGAAAGGGCAAGCTGGTCCTGGGGGCTGATTTACCACGGCTGATTTACGTGCGCTGGCAATCGCTGGTGGAACCGCAAACCTACGAGGCCTATATCGTTATTCCCGAGGCAACCCGGCAAGCCATGCTTGTCGGTGAGAAAACGTACTGCGCCGCCGATGGCAAATGGATAACAGACTATCGCGACATGCTGACGGTCGGCCTGGCCCCTGGAGGCATCGCCAGGGTCTGGCTTAGAGGCGCATGCCTGAAACCCATCGACGTGGCACGGGTGCAGGGCTGGGTGGTGAAAGTGGGGCCTTCGGGCGGTAAAAATGATGGCCGGTACGCATTGCCCCTGAAGCCAGCCGCCAAGGAATATATCGAGAAATATGGAGTCCCTTATGGTTCGTGGTGATACCAACACACTCGCCCCGCTTCTTGACGTCACCCACCAACGGCAACGCCCATGCATGAACATTCAATACACACGACATTTTCATGCCCGCCCCTTACGGCACTCTAAAATGAAAGAGATGGATTTCCGATGTTGGAGACAGGCCGTCATCTCGCCCTTGGCAATACCGTTCGCGTTGCATCCTTGGCGACAAGTGCTCACACAACTCAAAACCTAGCCCTTTCGCAACATTGCTAACTCAGGATTTAATTGAGTAACCAATTGTTCTCCTCGCCTTGCGGTAAATTTTTCAATTTTTTCAAATCTCGAAAAATCACAGCTATCGCCACACTCCTTCGGTACTCTTATGTCAACCACCAGCTCGGTACCACTGCAAAAATCATTAGCAATAGTGGCCATCATCTCCAGAAAAACCTTCTCTTGAATATAGTAACTCAAACCAAGAATAGAAAAAAAAGCTGGAACATCCTTTGAAAATCCAGAGCTCACTAATGACGCCTGAAAATCTTGACGTTCGAAATCTACCGGGACACAGTGCAGATTGGCGGGCATATCCGACAACAGCTTCATCACCAGCTTTTTCTTGTATTGTTGAGTCGTCGGGGCATCTAACTCCCAAACCCGTAGTGCCTCCATGGAGCCGACCCTTCTCAGGGCAAATGAATCAAGCCCCGCACCTAAAATAATATAATCCTGGATATTTTTTTCGAGCGATCGCTCAAGTGCATCTTCGGCAAAACGCGCTCGACACAGCACACTGGCCTGGGCCGGGCGCAAGTCAGCCAACAGCGTATCAAACACGCAAGCGGCGAAAAATCTGTTACCGCAAACAAAACGCCAAAACCCACTGGTAAGCTTGATCGCCCATGGATCATTGAAAATGATCGGACTATCGTAGAGTCTATGTTTCGCACGAACTGCCGCAACGATACTCGCCGTCTTGCTGATACGTTTGTCTTTCATACAGAATTAACACTGTAGACCGGAAAATAAGAGGACAAACTGCCATTTGCATACGCCGACACCAGTTCCGGGATGCTGTCAAAATCGTATTCAACCGTCACCGTCGGCATCCAGTTATTGGCTTCGGCGAACACCATAGCCTCACGAACCTCCGAATAACAGGCAGAATGCGTGTGGACATGAATATGTCGCCGAATACACTCGCTAGCCCGTAAAAATGTAGTTTTCATTCCCAGCTTCCAACCGGCAGTGGTGATCACGCCTTGGCGGGCCAACCCGCGCAGAGAGGCCCGTTGAACGGGGCTTCCTATGTAGTCTACAAATATCGAAACGCCTGCATGTCGGGTCCGCTCTTGGACGATTTCAATAAATTTCTTTTCTGCCGCGTTATACGCCATTTTATAATCGGCATCGGTATAATATTTGTTTTCATCGTAGTTGAGATCCGCTAGCAGGCGTCGATCAACTATTTCGAGACCAAGAGCTTGCGCTTCATGTTGGCGAGCCTTATTGCCCGCCACCAGGGTGGGCTCGCATCCAAAGTGACGGGCCAGGTCAAGCTCGGCAACCGTTGTTCCGCCACCCCATCCCCACACCAGTGGAACCGGAAGAGCCGCTTCATTCATTTGCAATCTCAAACACCCGTAGGCAACTCTCCAATTCGACCATGCAGTGAGGTAGCGAATTGAAAAGGCGGCCCATTGCTGCAAAGTAAAACGAGAGTCATCGGGAATGGGGAATAAATTGTTCGCCGCAACCTTCGTGCGCTTGGCTAACAAGCCTATCGTATTGGGTGCATCGTAAGCATGGGCCAGTTCAACATAACCATATCGATCACACTTAGTCGCCCCAAAAAACAAACAGTTATCACCCTCTGAAAGGCCAGTAACGTCACGACCACATTTAAGTACACGAACCACTCCAGAATTACCCAGCACCACCTCCGGCTCTCCTCGCGCCACACAAATATCGATCGGTGAGCGTTCGATGGCATGCGTCATATTGCCTTCCCAGGAACCGAACAATGGTTCAACCAATACTTCCGAATCTTTGATTTCGCCAAACTCAATGGCTTTTCTGATTAAAGAGTCAGTTGCACCGCCCATAGAATCGCCAGAACGCAAAACCCAAGCATCCGCAGTATACATAAGTCACCCTTAATTTAGATTAAGATCATTTAAACCCCACAATCCTCATCTAACTGATTTAAGTTAACGAGGCAATCCATTCCTCTACAGCCGTTGCGGTTTCCTTCTCTTGCAGCATGGAGTTGTGATCTCCCGAAACTGTCACTGTTGCAGTTGAGCGATCCCAATCCGAACGCCATTCGTGCTCTTTAAGCCCGCTCATACGCTCAGACACTTGCACATGTAAGACAGGGGCGGACAGCTTTGGCGGTTGCCAGTGTTGATTGAGCTCGCTGCCATCTTTGTCAAGCGGGAAGAACATCCGGCTATACCAGGCCATCGCTGTCAGCGCCGTGTCCGGAATACTCCCTAATAAAGAGGTGGTCTCAATAGCCTGCGCGCTCAGTTCGGCTATTATCGACGCAGTGACTTGCTCCATCTTGTGCGAATCCAATAGCACTACCCCTACCGGCCCACGTCCGATGCGCTCCAGATACTCGGCTACCCTATACGCAACCCACCCTCCCGAAGAATGTCCCAGGAGGACAAAGGGTGCATTCCCGGCACTGGCGAGGACGAGTCGCGCTCGCGAGGCCACTAAATCATCGAGATTTTCTGGTAATGGCTGACCGCTGCGATAACCCGAATGTGGTACGACCAACAGGTCACGTCTGCCTCTGAACTCGGCAGCAAAACGCGCAAATACAATGGGCCCGGATGGCAGCAGGAAGGACGGGAAACACAACAAACAGATTGCCTGCGGACCACTGCTCAGTCGAACGGGCGACGCTTCAGCTTGCGCTACCGCCTTTGACTGCTCCGTACTGACGCGAGCTTGCATCGCTGTTTCTATGGCTTTCAGACTCTCTTCATAGGCCCCTGTCACCCGCGCCTGGCGAAGCAGTCCAATCAAGCGTCCATCCTGCTCCTCCGGTGAGGAGACGGCTGGCACCGATGAGCCCGTGGAGAGTTCGGCCTCAAGACGCTTTAGCAGAGTCACCACCAAGGCTTCAGGAGTGGGGTGATCGAGCACAACTTTGACTTGCAGTGACAGGCCCGTTGCCGCCGCCAGATTGTTTCGCAGTTCAACGGCCATAAGAGAATCAAGCCCTAGTTCCTGTAGCGAACGAGTGGGCTCGATCTCTGTCGCGGCAAGGCCAAGAACCGTGCTGGCTTTGCTGCGCACAAGCTCCAGCAGAGCTTGCCGGCGATCGGTACTCGGTAGCGCCGACAGCTGTTGAGCAAACGAAGCACTCGCAGTGACGCCACTGGCGGTCGGCCGCTCGCGGCGGCGGCGTAACAGCCCACGGAACAAAAGAGCGGGACCATCAGCGCGAGCAGCGAGTCTGTTCATATCAAAACGCGCTGCGACCAGCGTAGCCTCTGGCCTCGCCAGCGCCGCATCGAACAAAGCCAGGCCTTGAGCCGACGAGAGCCCAAGCACACCTTGCTGCTCCATTCGCGTGATATCGGCAGCGCTGAGTTTTGCCACGCCAGATACCTGCTCCCAATATCCCCAGGCTATCGAGGTGGCGACAAGCCCTTGAGCTCGGCGTTGCTGCGCCAGGGCATCGAGAAAGCTGTTGGCGGCAGCGTAATTGGCTTGACCGGGACTACCGACAAGGGCGGAAATCGAAGAAAAGAGCACGAAGGCCGAAAGGTGCAGGTGCAGGTGCAGCGTGAGCTGATGCAAGTGCCAGGCGGCATCGAGCTTGGGTAAGAAGACTCGATCAAGACGCTCGGGGCTCATGGCATCGAGCACGCCATCATCAAGAATACCGGCCGCATGCACGATCGCGGTCAGTGGATGGGCCGCCGGAACGCGGTTCAAAAGGTCTTGCAGCGCGGCGCGCTCGGCGACGTCGCAGGCCATAATGGTGACCTCGGCACCTGAGGCCTGCAACTCCGCAAGCAAGTGGGTCGCGCCGGTCGCGCCAAGCCCTTGGCGTGAGACCAACAGCAGGTGCTTGACCCTCCATCGACTGACCAGATGACGGGCTATCAACGCACCCAACGTGCCCGTTGCACCCGATATCAGAACGGTGCCCTCTGGATCGAATGCCGGAGCGTCGGAGCGAGTGACCAGCGCCCGGCCAGCAAGGGAGCCTGCGGTCACAGGGTGCGATCCCACGGGCGCCTTCGGGGTCGCTAACAGATCCTGCGCACCAACCCTGGCCAATTGAGGGAGCAGACACTGCCCGTTGCGCAAGGCGAATTGCCGATGCCCCATGGCTACGCCCTTGGACAGCACGCGGTATGAAGCTTCGCTATCGTCGGTATCGACGAGGAAAATCGGCAGATCGGGGTTCTCGCTTTGCGTGGTACGGGCAAGTCCCCAGAGCGGTGCGCAAGCGAGCTCAAGGAGAGCGTCATCACTCGAAGTGGCAACTGCGTGAGACGTCAGCAGAACCAGTCGCGTGGAAGCAAGGCGAGAGTCTTTGAGCCAACTTTGCAGAAACGACAGCTCCAGAGCGGCTGCCCCATGGGCGGCAGCCACCAGATCCTTTGACGCGGGTACTGGTAACGCCAGAATGACAATATCAGGAGCCGCCGCACCGTCATCAAGCGACCGCTGCAAGGCCGGAAGATCGGGGTAACTTTCACCCTCAAGCCCGTCTGTCTGTCCCTCTTGCTTGTCGCCACAAACACCGAGAAATGCGCAATGCACAAAGGTGGCGGCGACCTTGGACCAAGGTGAAGGGGTCCAGCGAAGCTCAAGCAGCGTGTCTTGAGTGTTGAGTTGCCTGGTGGAGACGGGGCGCAGCGTCAACGCCTGAATCGAGGCCAACGCGTTGCCATCAGCGTCGGCGATATCCAGTTGGATATCGCCTGACTCTTTTTGCCGCTCCAAACGCACTCGTAACAAGCTAGCGCCCACCCGGAGCAAGGAAACACCCATCCAGGAAAAAGGCATCGCGAGGGGCGCCTGGCCAGCGTCGTCAACCATCAATGCATGCAGCGCCGCATCGAGCAATGCAGGATGAATGGCAAAGTTCGCGGCCTCCTCTACGAGAGTGTCAGGGAGCCGGACTTCACAGAAAATCGCCTCATCCAACTGCCAGATCGCGCGCAAGCCCTGGAAATCGGCGCCGTAGCTCAAACCGAGCGCAGCCAACCTTTCATAGAGTCCCTCGATAGATACAGATACGACTCCCTCGGGCGGCCATCGGCCCAGATCGAAAGAGGCCACCTCGATCTCGGCCGCCAGCGTCCCACTGGCATGTCGCACCCAAGGCGTATCCGCAAATCCGTCCTGGGCCTGGCTGTAGATCGTCAGTGGCCTTTGGCCCGTTGCGTTCTGGGCGCCGATAACCATCTGCAACAGCACCGCACCCTCGGCGGGAAGTGCCAGGGGCGCTTCCAGGGTGAGTTCTTCAACAAGATCAAGAGCAACATGATGCCCCCCCAGCAACGCGAGTTCGAGTAACGCCGTGCCCGGCAAAATCACTGAACCAGAAACGTTGTGACCGGCGAGCCAGAGCTGCTCGGCGAGAGATAAGCGACCACTGAAAATATAGCCCTCGCCGTCAGCCAGGGTAATGACGGAGGCCAATAGCGGATGGTCCACCGCTCCCTGCCCCAAGGTAGCGGCATTGGCTTCTTTATGTTTGCTGGCCTTCAGCCAGAAGCGCTCATGCTGGAAAGCATACGTAGGCAGCCCGACCGCCTGCGCCGGATAAGGTGCAAAGAAGCGCTTCCAGTCCACCGGCAAGCCTTGGACCTGTAGTTCGGCGACAGACAGCAGCAGGCGGGCAAGGTCGCCATTCTGGCGACGCAGCGTACCGGCAACAGCCGTGGCGAACGATCTCTTCTCCAGGGTTTGTTTTAGCGCGACGTTCAGTACAGGATGAGGACTGACTTCAATGAAGAAGCGGTGCCCGTTATCCAACAGCTTTTCAGTCACGTCGACAAAACGCACGGTCTGGCGCAGGTTACGGTACCAATGCCGAGCATCCAGCTCCGTGCCCTCGATCAGGTCGCCGGTCACCGTTGAATACAGCGCGAGCTCACTGGTGCGAGGTGCGATAGGAGCAAGGTGGCGCAAAAACTCCTGACCGACACTCTCCACCAAGGCACAGTGCGAGGCCCCCTCGACATTTAGCCTGCGAGCGAAGATTTGCGCCTGCGTCAGTTCGTTCAATAAAACTTCAATGGCCTGCGCCTCCCCCGCCACCAGTGTCGCATCCGGGCTGTTGACTGCCGCGATAGACAGCCGTTCGCCCCATGGCATCAGGTACGGCGCCAGGGCTTCGGCACCGAGTGCCACGGTCAACATCGCACCTTTGCCTGGCAGGCCCTTGAACGCCTGGCTTCGCCGAATAACAATTTGCGCCGCATCCTCGAGTGACAGCGCTCCGGCAACAAAGGCCGCGGCAATCTCCCCCTGGCTGTGACCCACCACGGCATCGGGCTCGATACCCATCGAGCGCCAGAGCGCCGCCAGCGATACCATTACAGCGAAAAGAACAGGCTGCACGACATCGACTTGATTGAGTTCACGATTGTCGATGCCGCTCAATACCTCACCTAAGGACCAGTCGAGATAGGGAGCGAAGGCACGCTCGCACGCCTCGATCTGCGCTTTGAACACCGGTGCGGTTGCCAGCAGCACGCTCGCCATACCCGCCCACTCCGAGCCTTGCCCGGGAAAGACGAAAACCACCTTCCCTCTAACGCTACGGCCGCTAGCGCTCCTTGGGACGGGCAAGCCCTGGGCCAAGGACTCAAGCGCGACGAGTAACTCGTTGCGTTCCGCCACGACGACGGCGGCACGATGCTCGAACTGCGTTCGGTGGGTCGCCAGCGAATAGGCCACATCGACCAGGGCAAGGCCCGCATCGGCCAACAGATGCTCGTGCAAACGCCGGGCCTGGGCACGCAGGGCCACCTCACTCTTTGCTGAAAGCAGAATCGGCCAGGCATCTACTGGTGGCAAGGAACTCTGGACCGATGGCCGCGTGGCATCGGGCGCGTCTTCAATAATCACATGGGCGTTGGTGCCGGACATTCCGAATGACGAGATACCCGCACGACGTGGGCGACTACCAGCCTTCCAGGGAACGGAATCGGTGAGCAAACGAACACTGCCAGAAGACCAGTCGACATGCGGTGACGGACGTTGCACATGCAGGGTTTTGGGCAACACCCTATTCTGCAGGGCCAGAACCATCTTGATGACCGCACCGACACCAGCCGCTGCCTGGCTGTGACCAAGATTGGACTTGAGGCTGCCGAGCCACAGCGGTTGTTCGCGGGAGTGGGCGCTACCATACGTCGCAAACACCGCCTTGGCCTCAATCGGATCACCAAGAGGGGTTCCCGTACCATGAGCTTCGACGGCATCCACGTCTTGAGGGGTAAGCCGGGCATTGACCAACGCCTGGCGGATGACACGCTCCTGCGCAAGACCGTTAGGTGCCGTCAAGCCTTGGCTTTTACCGTCCTGATTAATCGCGGAACCTTTGATCAGCGCCAGTACCGGGTGACCGTTGCGCTTGGCATCGGACACACGTTCCAGTAACAACATCCCCGCACCTTCGGCCCACCCCGCGCCGTCTGCCTCGGCAGAGAAAGCTTTGCAGCGCCCGTCCGCTGCCCCCGCGCTTTGCGGATCCAACAATATGAACGTATTCAGGGTCGCCATGACCGTCGCCCCACCGGCCAGTGCCAGCGTACACTCGCCGCGTTGCAGCGCTTGCGCAGCGAGATGGAGAGCGACCAGGGATGAACTACAGGCCGTATCGACACTGACCGCCGGGCCTTGGAAATCAAAGAAGTAGGCTAGACGACCAGCGGCAACGCTCGTCGCACAGCCAGTGACCACATGATCTTTCAAGTGCTCGATGCTTGAGGGCGGGTGTTGCGCGAGGTAGTCATTGGCGAAAATGCCGATAAAGACACCACTGTTGCCACCATCGTGCTGGACTGGATCAATGCCCGCACGTTCCAGCGCCTCCCAGGCGAGCTCGAGCAGTAACCGTTGCTGCGGATCGATAGCCAACGCTTCGCGCGGGCTCACGCCAAAAAAGGCCGGATCAAAACCATCGCAGTCATAAAGAAAACCACCTTCGCGTGCATAACGCTTGTCCGTTGCGCCCGAGGTGAGACGGTAAAAGCCATCGAGATCCCAGCCGCGATTCTCGGGAAACCCTGAAATAGCGTCTTCTCCATCGACTAGCAATTTCCACAGCTCTTCGGGTGTACCGGCGCCCGGGAACCGACAACTCATCGACACGATGGCAATAGGGTCCTCTTCTCCCTCCACTGAACACGGTGCTCCAGAACTCGCATCGGACTCCGGCAGACGCCCCAAAAGTTCAGCGGTCAAAAACGCAGAGAATGACAATGCAGTGGAGTGTTCAGACGCAACGCTTCCTTCAAGCCGAAATCCAGTAGTGGCGGCAAGCCTGTTGTGCAACTCGACAACCATCAGGTTATCCAGCCCCAATTCCTGGAAGGAACGGTGGGTGGCGATTGACGTTGCTGCGGGAGATTCGAGGAGCACAGCCGCTTCGGCACAAACGAGACCGAGCAGCCAACGACTGGTCAACAGACGGGTGAGCTGTTGAATGCTGGGATAGTCATAGAAAGCCGTGACGGGCACCTCCAGGCTGAATCGCTCCGTCAATTGGCTCATGAGTTGGGTCCCCTGGATCGAACTCAGCCCAAACTCGGCAAAGGGGCGGCTGATATCGACAGCCGATGGCGGCAACATCGTCAGTTCGCAGACACAGGCGATCATAAATGCTTCAAGATCAGCGGGTAACGAACACAACGCCGCTGGGGGGCGGTCCAGCGCAGAACTTTCTTTTGCCATGGCATCGCGACGATCCCATTGCGCGATCGTGTGCAACGAACCATCGAGGTAGGCCTGCCTGGAGGACGCTCGCTGAATCTTGCCGCTGGATGTCTTCAGTGTGCTGCCGGGGCTGATCAGCACGATTGCCTCAACGGGTAGCTCATAGATCGAGCCGACCGCCCGCCTGACCGCCGCGAACATCTCGTCAAACGACCAGCGAGCATAATTGCGAACCAATTCCTGCACGACGATAACTTTTTCCGCCTCCTCCCGTTCCACGGTAAATACCGCGCAGCCACTGGGTTTGAACGCCGGATGAGCCAGCACAATCTCTCCCTCGGCGTCCTGAGGGTAGTAATTGCTGCCACCGACAATGATCAAATCCTTAATCCTGCCGGTAATGAACAGCTCGCCTCCATTTAGAAAGCCAAGATCGCCCGTGCGCAAAAAGGACGGACCGGTGGCGTCGTTGGCCAACCTGGCGCCAAACGTCTGGGCGCTCTGCGTCGGACGCTGCCAATAACCACTGGCTACGCTGTCATTTCGTAGCCATATTTCCCCGATACATTCGGCCGAACACGTTTGCCCATCAGGATCGACAATTTTGAGCGTCGTACCCAGTGCCACCGGAGCACCGCAAGACACAATTTCGCTGACCGCCTCATCCGGCTTTGCCGGTTGGACAAGGTGATGTTTTAACGCCTCGGACGATAGTTTGAGACTGCGCGTCGGCGAGTTCCACTCCTTGGCGGTAACCAGACAGGTCGCTTCCGCCAGTCCGTATCCGCCGCTCACGGTGTATGGACTGAGGCCATAGGGAGAGAACTTTTCGTTGAAGCGCCGGATGGCATTGGCTCGTACCGGCTCCGCACCGTTAATTGTCAGACGCCAGGACGAGAGATCGAGCCCCTGGCATTCAGCTTCAGTCACTCGGTCGCAGCAGTGATCATAGATAAAGTTCGGCCCCATTGTATGGCTGCCGTTAAAATTTGAAATAGCCTGCAACCAACGAGCCGGCTTTTGCACGACCGAAAGTGGCGGCAACAAATAACTTGAGACACCTTTGTAGAGAGGAAAGAGTACGCCATAGAGCAAACCAAGATCATGAAAATGAGGCAGCCACGTTACAATTCGACTGTCTGTTTGATGACCGGCACGGTGATCGAAAAGAGCTAAATTATGCAACAGATTTTGATGTGAAAGCATAACCCCCTTGGGAATCGCCGTCGACCCTGAAGTGTATTGCAAACAGGCGAGTTGATGAGCGCCAAGAGGCTGCGGGGTAAATGCATAATGCCACCAGACCTCGGTATTATCGGTCGCAAACCATGCTATCTCGGCAAAGTCAGGATAATGACCAACAAAGTCCGGAGCCTGCTGAATTATCTGAGTCACGCCCAATATGATTGCCGGCTTAGAGTCTCGTATAATCGCCTGAACGCGCTTGCCCTTGGGTCCATTATCGGAGAGCCGCGCCGGGGCCACAGGCACAGCGATCACACCCGCAAACATACAGGCCATGAACGCTTCGATGAATTCGAGCCCAGGGGGATAGAGAAGCACGGCTCGCTGGCCGGAATAACCATTTGCAACAAGCCAACCAGCCAGGCGCTGAGCACGATCAGCCAGTTGCTCATGCGTGAGGGTGAAGCCAGGTACTTCACCCTCGTACAAATAAGTCAGTAATGTGGCAGGTTGATGTTCGACATTTGCGAGAAATAAATCGATGAGTGACTCAAATTTCATATCCCCTCCTTGGCCAGCTCCGGTCCATCTAACGGATTAATGGCTCACATAACTTCGATTCAATCGATAGCCTGCTAATCGATGACTTTATCTATGCACACGACTTTAGACACATCCTCCCGTTTGTCCAGCAGATGGATTAATAAACCTGCCGCTAATTTATGCTTTTTTCGTATACCTTCAAAATCCATGAGTTCTATACAGTAATGCCATAAAGATGGCAGCGCACCGAATAGCCCCGTTAATAGGCAAGATTGGTTTGTGAACCGCCCTCACAAAAAATCTGCTTTGATTACTTGATCGACGTGGTTGGCGCTGCCGGTAATTGATCATCGATTGTGTGAAGCCGCAGCGGTCAATCTTCTCGCTTTTTATGAACACTTTGGCTTTGGAACAGATGATTATCTTCAATATATGAGAGAGTGCCCTTTACTTTATTAGTAGAGGGCATCTCTCTTATATTAATACCGTCCAGTCCGAAACAACCCTGGGAAATTGCCGAGGGCGGATGGGCCATTCCGACAATCCTGACCTGGTACCGACTCCCACCCTGAACAGCAGGATTTCATTCAAGTGGCTGCGTGGCACCGGAACGATCCGCTCCGTGTAGACACGATCCGGGCCGTAGGCTAACCCTTGGCCAACGATCCCGACACCGGCAGGGTATCCAACAGGCGCAGCCCAGTGGTCTTGACGAAGGTCGGGTAGTCCATCGGTCGCTCGATGCGGGTTTGCGCATTCGGCAGCACATAAGCCCAGGCTCGCCCGGACGCACTGTCGTAGACCAGCTTGAACAGTCGCGTGGGCACCCAGACCTGGTTGTCGCCGATGGTCCCGTGGCCGTCGTCGAACAGCGGGCCGGTAAAGACATAGACGTTGCCCTCGGCACGCATCGCGAATTTGCGCACATCCGCCTCGACCTTGCTCCAGATTTTGCGGTTGTTGGTCGGATCTTGCGGCACCATGTTCGACAGCGCGAAGGATTGGGCCATGGCATTCGGGTTCGGCGCATCCGCCGCCGGCGACTGATGACCACGGTCCACTGCCGGATGCTGGCCACGGTAATCACTCAGTTCGGCCCGGCCGCCCTTGGGGATGCGCGGGTCCGGGTAGAACTGGTTGGTGCGCTCCTCACCCTTGGCGTCCTTCAACTGCGCGGAACTCAGACGCTCGACCACCACCAGCGGGGTCTTGCTGGTTTGCGAGTAGAGCACTGCGAAATGATCGGAACACAGCGCCAGGGGTTTCATGGTCGCCGGCACGCTGCCCAGGCTGATTGGCTTGGCGTTGGGGAACAACGTCGCACACCCCTCGAACGACGGCTGACGCTCCTGGCTGGAATAAAGATCGAGCGCCGCGCCCTGGCTGATGGAGCCGGAACCGTATCTCTGCTTTTCGTGGTGCGCCGGCGGGTCGAGAAAATCCAGCACACCACGCGCTTGCGCCGCGCCACTGGCGAACAACAAAAAGGCGGATAACCCTACTGCGATTTTACCTGGGTTCATGCATTGCTTCTTTGGATTGAGTGGTCGAAAAAAATCCTACAAAACCCTCTATATCGGGGCTCGGCGAGCCTTCTACCATCTGTCGAGAACAAATGACAGGAAAATCATCCGGCCCTCCCTTGAACGCATTTGCGTAGCGGCCCATTGACATCAATGAAGCCGATAAAGTCGCACGATTTTCCATCGGCATGGGGTTAAAATACGGGTCCTTTCAGATTGCCGATCCTGCCCGATGAATCCCCAAGCCCTGTCCCTCCTCCACACTCACCTGCTCGACGCCCTGGCGACCTGCCCGGAAGAAACCCGACGGCTGTTCCATGGGCGTGGCCGTTGCTGGCCAGGGCTGGAGCAAGTGACTGTCGACTGGTTACAGGGGGTGATCATGGCCTCCTTGTTCAAGGAGCCGGAGCCGGCACAACTCGCGGATCTCAAGCGGGTACTGCGCGAGTTGAGCCAGTCCGATGCCTGGAAAACCACGGGTGCCCATTCCCTGCTCTTGCAACACCGCTACCTGCCGTTGAGCCCCGCCGAATGGTTACTCGGCGAAGCCGTCGAAGAATGGACCCTGACCGAAAGCGGTCTGCGTTATCAGGTCGACCTGGACAAAAAGCAGAACAACGGCCTGTTCCTCGATATGCGCTATGGCCGCGACTGGGTCCGCGCCCATGCAGCCGGCAAACGTGTGCTCAATCTGTTCGCCTACACCTGCGGCTTCTCGGTGGCGGCCATTGCGGGTGGTGCGGAGCATGTGGTGAACCTGGACATGTCTCGTGCCGCCCTCGGCCGTGGCCGCGACAATCACCGCCTGAACGGCCACGATATGGGCAAGGTGAGCTTTCTTGGCCACGACCTGTTCAAGTCCTGGGGCAAGGTGATCAACAGCGGCCCCTATGACTTGGTGATCATCGACCCGCCCTCCTTCCAGAAAGGCAGCTTCCTGCTGACCAAGGATTACCAACGGGTACTGCGTCGCCTGCCGAAATTGCTGGCCGAAGAAGGGACGGTGCTGGCCTGCATGAACGATCCGTCAATCGGTTCGGATTTCCTGATTACCGGTATGACCCACGAAGCGCCAGGCCTGCGTTTCGAACAACGGCTGGAAAATCCGCCGGAGTTTCCCGATATCGATATCGAAAGCAGCCTGAAGGCGCTGGTGTTCCGCCGACAAAAGGCCGACGACATCCTTTCACACTGAAAACGACGCCATAGCGCAGCCACGCCCGAAAACCGCGCGACCGGTTTGCCTCGCCCGCCGTAAAGCATCAAGCTATCGGCCACCAAAAACCCGTACTCGCCCATCCGTGAGGCCGTTGTGTCCAGAGGTATTGTTTTATCGGTCTTGGCATCCTGCCTGTTCGCCATCCTGTATTTCTACACCGCCTCGCTCGAGCCGCTCAATGGCGAGGACATCTTCGGCTGGCGCATGCTGCTGACTGTGCCGTGCCTGACGGTGTTCATGTGGCTGTCCGGTGACTGGAAAGTGGTGCCCACGATCTTTATCCGCATTCGCCGACAACCGATATTGTTGGCCAAGCTACTGCTGTCCTCGGCGATGCTCGGCGTACAGCTCTGGATATTTCTCTGGGCACCGCTCAACGGCCACAGCCTCGACGTGTCCCTGGGTTATTTCCTGCTGCCGCTGACCATGGTGCTGACCGGACGCATCGTCTACGGCGAGCGTCTGTCGCGGCTGCAGACCATTGCCGCCCTGCTCGCCTGCAGCGGCGTGCTCAACGAGTTGTACCAGGCGGGCAGTTTCTCCTGGACCACCTTGCTGGTTGCCCTCGGCTATCCGGTGTACTTCGTGCTGCGCCGGCGCAATGGCACCGATAACCTGGGCGGCTTATGGTTCGACATGGCCTTGATGTTGCCGGTGGCCTGGTGGTTCGTGCAATACGGCGAACAAGGTTTTGCCGTGCTCGACCGGCGACCTGCGCTGTATGGGTTGATTCCACTGTTGGGGGTGATCAGCGCGGCGGCATTGATCTGTTACCTGTTGGCCAGCCGTATGCTGGCTTTTGGTTTGTTCGGCCTGCTGGGGTACGTCGAACCGATCCTGCTGGTGATCGTCGCCTTGCTGCTGGGCGAAAGCATCCGGTCATGGGAATGGCTGACCTATAGCCTGATCTGGCTGGCGGTACTGGTATTGGTGCTTGAAGGCGTGAAACGCGTGCTGGAACAGCGCCGGGCCTTATGACGGGCCCAGGACGTTTCACCGTGGAGGTAGGCCAGCCCGAGGGATCGTGACTTCCCTCGGGAGGCTAGTGGCCTGTACGGTGAGTTCGCCAGCTCGAGTTCGGATGCCACACGTCCATGGCCAAGACGCTATGACGAGTCATCGACGGGCTATGGCGAGCAATAGCAGCGCCGGCCAGGGGTGGGTGGCGCCGGCATTGACTCATAGAACGCGTCACGCAGGCCACTAGGCTCAGAGGGCGGCGAAGCCGCGTTGCAGATCCTCAATCAGCGAGGCGACCGCTTCCAGCCCGATATGCAGACGGATCACCGGGTGGCGCGACGGCACCGGGAACTGGCGATCGTCCAGATCCGCCAGCGTCACCAGGCTTTCATAACCCCCCCATGACGCCCCCAACCCGAACAGCTTCAAGGCGCCGATAAAGCGCTCGGCCTGCCGAGGGTCGGCCTCGGCGAACTCAAACGACAGCAACCCGTTGCTGCCGTTGAAATCGCGCCGCCAGAGCTGATGCCCAGGGTGCTCCGCCAACGCCGGATGGAACACCTGCCGGACCTGCGGTTGCGCCTGTAACCAGCGGGCAATCTCCAGGCCCTGGCGCTGGTGTACTTGCAGCCGCGCCGCCAGGGTTCGCGCACCGCGTAGCACCAGGAAGGCATCGTCGGGACTGACCGTGTTGCCAAAGCTGTCGCTCATCCGCGCCAACGGCTGCCAGGCGGCCTCGCTAGTGCAGACGCTGCCCATCACCACATCGCTGTGACCGGCCAGATACTTGGTCAGCGCCATGATCGAGATATCCGCACCCAGCGCCAACGGTCGATACTGGTACGCCGAACCCCAGGTGTTGTCGACTGCCACCAGGATATTGCGGGGTTTGCACAAAGCGACAATTGCCGGCAAATCGCTCAGTTCGTACAGCAACGAACCCGGCACCTCACAATAGACCATCCGCGTGGTGGCGCGCAGCCTGGATTGGAGATCGCGGCCATCCGCCGGAAAGTACTCGACATCGATACCGAAGGGACCGAGAAATTCCTTCGCCAGCCGGCGTACCGGCCCGTACACACCATCGGTAATCAATACATGATCACCCGGTCGCAGGTACGCCAGCAGCGTCTGCGCTACCGCCGCCAGGCCGGTGCTGAACAGCCGCGTGCGATAACCGCCTTCCAGCTCGGTCACCAGGTCTTCCAGGGCAAAGGCCGTCGGATTGCCACGGGCACCGTAGCTCAGCACCCGTTCGCTGTCGCGCCGGGTGCGGGCGTCGAGCATCTGTGCCAGATTGTCGAACAACACGGTGCTCAGGCGCGTCACCGGCACGTTTACCGCCCGAGCGCCGCTGCCATTGCAGGTCCGCGCGGCGTGCACCAGGCGAGTTCGCACATCGACCGGCGCGGTCGCCGGTGGCACTGGATTCAGACTGGCAATCTCGGCCTCGGTCATCTGCCCCAACAGACCGATTTCCCAAGCCAGGTACTGGCGTGCCGCGTCCTTGTTAACGGAGTGCCGGTCGTGGGTGAAGAACAGGTAGTCGATGCAATGCTCATCAGGCAAAGCCGAGGTGTCCTTCACCAGTTTCAGGCCGGCCTCTTCCCAGGACTTGATATCTCCTGCCAGCACTCGTGCCTGGGCGCGCTGGGCCGGCGGCAATTCCAGCAACGCCAACTGCGCGACCGCCCGGTCTGCAACGACAAGCACCAGTGGCCGCGTTTCATTCGCCACCTGAGCGGCCAGCAAAGGTCGGATCGACCATTGCGAGCCAGCCAGATGGCTCTCGCGGAAGGTCATGCTCGGACGCAGGTCGATCAGCGCCACGCGCTCTTGGGCCAAGGCCCGCGACAAGCTTGTCGCGTCGAGGGTGGGCAGTTCGGAGAATGGCGGCGAAGTCGGCACCGGCAAACTCAGGTCGCTGTGCAGGCCTTCCTCAAGGACCCGCGCATCGTGACCTAATTGACGCAACCAACTGGCAACAACCGGCGCGCGCACGCCATCGTCGTCGAACACCACGACCCGCGCCCCGCGCACACCGAGATACAGGTCGGTGTCCTGGATCAACTGGCCACCCGGTGTATGTTGCGCACCGGGCAGACTGCCCAGAGCAAACTCTTCGGCACTGCGCACATCGCAGAGAAACAGGCTGTCCTCGGTGCTTTCGGCCCAGGCACGAACCTGCACCGCTGTCACGCTCGGCACGCCGACGCGAAGCGCCAGTTGCCGGGCCGCTTCGCGCTGCTGCTCAAGCTTAGCCGGCGGCGCCTCGTCGCGATAACGCCGAGTGCTGCCATGTTCCAATTGCAAGTCGGCGAGAAACCAGCCCTGGGTGCCGTTTTCCAAGGCATAGACCGGGTTCTTCACGCCCAAGTTGATCAGCGTCTGCGCGCCGATAATGCTGCGGGTACGACCGGCACAGTTGATCACTATCGGCGTCGTCTCGTCCGGTACCAGGTCGTGCAGGCGATAACTCAGTTCGCCGTTCGGGCAGCAAATCGAACCGGGAATGGTCATCTGCAGGTATTCGCCGAATGGCCGACCGTCGAGCAGCACCACAGGCTTACCCTCGGCTTGCCAGGAAGCCAGTTCGCCTGCGCTGATATGCGGCGTATGGCAGACTTCCTCGACCCGTTCGCCAAACGCCTTGGACGGTACATGGACTCCCGCGAACAACTGCAAGCCGGCAGCCTGCCAGCCTTCGGCGCCACCTTCGAGGCGATGCACCTGACGGTAGCCAAGTTCAGCCAACCGCCGTGCCGCCCGTAACGACAGCTCACCGCCGTCCTGGTCATAGATCACCAGGCGTACCGCCAGGTTCGGCGCCAGGCGCCGGGCTTCCAGCTCCAACCGGCTATAGGGTAGATGAACACCATGAAACAGATGCGCCGAGCCGTACTGGCCGTACTCGCGAACGTCGAACAGGGCAATTTCCCGGCCATCGAACAACCACGTCTGTAACTGCACCGGAGTCACGGTTGTGCTCATAAAAGCTTCGCCTTGGGATAAAGAAGTCATTCCAACACCAATTCACGAGCACGAGCATAGGCATTGATCGAGGGCGTCATCTGCGACTTGTTGTAGTTGAGGACAGTACCATCGTCGCGCACGCCGTAACGGCCCTCCAGGGACTCCAACGGACGGCCATAGAGATGGAAGTGCAAGGTTGCCTGTTCGCCATCGACACGGATGCTGTGCAGGTCTTCGCCGAGGAAAGCAATCGACGTGCCGGGCTGCACCACCACTTCACGTTCCAGCTCCAGCACCGCGTGTTGCGGGTCGGCGCCGTCGTCGCGGCGGACATAGACGCGGTTCAGCTCCTGGCCTTCGACGGCGCTGATCACCGCCCACGTCTCATGGTTGTGGGCGATGGTGTTCTTGCCCGGTAGCAACGAGTTGAGGTACAGAGTGGGGGTGTCGCCATCGTCGTTCAGGCGGTAGCGGAACGCGCTATCGCCCTCGCCCACCACCGGCGCCGGAAAGTTTTCGAAATTGAACAGCTCACGGCGTTCGGCCAGCGCTTCCAGTAAAACGATGATTTCTTCCAGTGCCGCGCGATCGACGCCGCGCTGATGGATGGCGCGGATCTTCACCAGGAAAGATTCGATCACGTCGGTGCGTTCGGTGGTGCTCATGGGCAAGCTCCTTATCAGGTGAATCACGATCAGATGGACAGGCTCAATGGACTGATATTGCTCAGCCGGAACGGGTCGGCCTGCGTCGGGCGGCGGTGGACGTCGCCCAGGGCATGCCGGAGGAATTCGCGGGTGCGCTCGCTACGTGGTTGCTGGAAAATCTGGTAGGCACTGCCGGACTCGACGATCCGACCGTTCTCGGTGAAATACACCACGTCACTGATGTCCTCGGCGAAACGCATTTCATGGGTCACCAACACGCAGGTCATGCCTTCCTCGGTCAGCTCGCGAATCACTGTCAGCACTTCGCCAACGGTTTCCGGGTCGAGGGCCGAGGTCACTTCATCGAACAGGATCAGTTCCGGGCGCATCGCCAGCGCCCGAGCAATCGCTACCCGTTGCTGTTGGCCACCGGACAACTGGCCGGGAAAGGCCTCGGCCTTGTGCTCCATGCGTACTTTGGCCAGCAACCGGCGGGCTGGCGGCTCAGCTTCGGCGCGGCTACGCCCAAGCACCTTGCAGGGACCGACCAACAGGTTTTCCAGCACCGACAAGTGCGGGAACAGGTTGTATTGCTGGAACACGAAGCCGACCCGCTTACGCAGCTCGATCAACTCAGCTTCACGGCGCAATAGGTGGACCTCGGTGCCGCCGACACGGATGCTGCCGCGCAGCGGCTTGAGCAGCCCGGTGATACAGCGCAGGATAGTCGATTTACCCGAACCGGACGGGCCGATGATCGACACCGCCTGGCCGCGCTGGATATCCAGGTCGATACCCTTAAGCACCCGGTTGGTACCAAACGAGAGGTGCAGATCACGCAGACTGGCGAGCGTTTCAGTAGAAGGCATAACGTCGCTCCAGGCGTTGGGTCAGACGGGAAATCGGGTAGCAATAGGCGAAGAACAACGCCAGCACGCTGAAGTAGATCAACACGGTGAAGCCGCTGCGGTTGACGGTGTTGCTGGCGATCTGCGCAGTATCGATCAGGTCATGCACGCCCACCAGCGAAGCCAGGGCGGTGCCCATGGTGATCACCGCATAGAGGTTCATCCATGGCGGTAGCATGCGCTTGAAACACTGCGGCAGGATGATCGAACAAAATAGCTGGCGGCGACTGAGAGCCAGGGAGCGAGCAGCTTCCCATTGAGTGGCGGGAGTCGAGCTGATTGCCCCGCGAAAGATCTCCGCGACGTTGGCGCTGGTGGGTAAAGCCAGGCCAATGGTGACTTTCAGCCAGTCGGGAAATGGCAGATAGTGGCTGCCAGCATGGACTTCGAATGGGAACACATAAGTGGTGAAGTAGATCAGCACCAGCCACGGGGCATTGCGAAACAACTGCACCCACAACCGCGCCGGCCAGCGCAGCAGGCGCAATGACGACAACCCCAGGGCGCCAATCGGCAGGCCCACGGCAGAGCCGATGACAATTGCCAGCAAGCTGATCAGGATATTCTGGCCAAAGCCCACCGCCAGCGCCGGGGACCAACGCAGCAACGATTCGATCACCGACCATTCAATGGCCATAGCCAGGCATCCTCAGGCGCGCTTCAAGGTAGCGGCCGACACAATTGACGATAAAACTCAGCAGGCCGAAAAAGCTCAGGATCAGCAGCATCAGCTCCAGCACGTTGTCGCTCTGAGTCCAGATCATGATCGAGGCGTAGGTGATGTCACCGACGGCAATGGCCGAGGCCACGGCGGTCATCTTCACCAGATCGATCAGGTTGTTGACCAGCGACGGCAAGGCAAAACGCAGGGCCAGCGGCAGTTGCACATTCCACAGCAACTGCCAGCGGCTGAAGGCCAGGGAGCTGGCGGCCTCCAAGGTCACCACCGGTACCGCCTCGACGCCGGCCCGCAGGGCTTCAGCGTGAAACGCGCCTTTGTGCAGGGAAATCACGATCACCACCCAGGCGAACGGCGTCAACGGGTTAGCGGCGCCGACGGCCTGGGTCAGCAGCATGTTCAGCACCAGGAACGCGCAGTACAGCTGTACCAGCGTCGGTGTGTTGCGGGTCACTTCGACAAAGACTCGTGCCGGCCACGCCAGCCAGCGATGGCCGCTGGTGAGCATCGCCGCCAAAGCCAGTCCCGCCAGCAGGCTGCCGATAATGGCCAACAGGCAGAGCAAAACGGTGGTCCAAGCGCCATTGACCAAACTGCCGCGCTGATAGGCATCCAGCAGGAAGCCATAATTGAGGCTCAGGTGCCCGGCCCATTGCACAAAGCGCTCCATCAGCCGTGGTCCTCGACTCGCCCGACACAGGCATCGACGATACCGGCCAACAGAGAGTCTGGCCGGCTGATCTCGGCGCGAGCCGGAGGTAGATATTTGAGCATTGGGAGTGTCCTTGAGAGTTCGCGGGGTGTGGCGACCGTCTTTGCTGGCGCGACCGTCCCCACACTGCCTGTGTCAAGCTCTCAACGTGGGGGAAGTGCTTGCCTGAAGAGGCTCGTGGAGCGACAACGGGTTCAGCCCTTGAACTGGTTATGCCATTCCACCAGGGCGGGCGACGCCGGAGTGAGGTGATTGCGCGTCTCGGCCTCGATCAGCCAGCCACTGCGATGCAGCTCCTGGACCACGCCATCCAGGCGTTTCTGGATATCGGTTTGCCCCAGGCGACTCCAAATCACCGACGGCGCCGGATTCAACTCCGGGGTCAGCGCTCGGTAGTCCTTCCACTCGGGATTGTCGGCCAGCAATGGGTTGATCAGCGTTGCGTCATGCACAGCCGCCACACAGTTGTTGCCACGCAGCGCCAGCAGCGACTCCGAGGAACTCTTGAACGCCTTGAGGTCTACACCCAGCTCGCTCAGCGGCTTGACGTAGCTGCTACCCTGGGAGGTGCACACCGGCTGGCCCTTGAGGTCTTCCCAACGGCTGATCTTGCTGTCTTTCGGCACCGCAGCGACACCTCCGACCCGGTAGAACGGCGTCGGCACATGCCCCAGCAGGGTATCGCGCTCGGCGGTCCACTCCATGTTGGCGATCAGCAGATCGACCTTGCCCTGTTGCAGGAACTGCACCCGGTTGGCTGGCAATACCGGGACCAGTTCCACCGGCACATTGAGATCCTTGCCCAGGGCATTGGCCAGGTCGACGTTGAGGCCCCTGGGGTCCTGTGTGAGCGGGTCGATGGAGCCGAACGGCCCGCCGGATAACAGCACACCGACCACCAGCCGGTGCCGTTGCTGGATCTTGTCGAGGGTTGCGTCGGCCTGCGCGGATCCGACTACGCCAAAAGCGAGCACCGCGCCCAGTACGGTGGGTAGAAAACGCTGGATCGATGTGCGCGTGAACTGCATGGATATCCCCTCGGTGGCGATCGGCGTCTCCCGACCTCGTTGCCCACATGCTAGGGAGCGCTCCATCGGAACGGAAATTCAAATATCTAATATTGTTATAACTTTCTAGTTATTAGGTTTTTAAAAAAAAAGACATAAGCCGCATTTATTGGGTCATTTAAATTCAGCAGTAATTTTTTCTCGCCAGATACATAAGAATCCGTAATCTATTGAGCATCACCCTTGATATGAATTCGAACCGCCATGCCCTCTACGATCCTGGACCTGGAACTGCTGCGCA
This sequence comes from Pseudomonas agarici, assembly GCF_900109755.1. GTDB lineage: Bacteria > Pseudomonadota > Gammaproteobacteria > Pseudomonadales > Pseudomonadaceae > Aquipseudomonas > Aquipseudomonas agarici. The sequence goes on from NZ_FOAR01000010.1 coordinate 25,283, forward strand.
CCTTCGTCGCGGTAGTCGATCATCACAACTTTGCCGAAGCAGGCCAGCACCTGGCCCGCACCCAATCGTCGGTCACCCAGCAAATGCAACGCCTGGAACATCAGGTCGGAATCAGCCTGTTCCAGAAACAGGGCCGGCAGAAACAACTCACCGAGCCTGGCCGGCAGTTGCTGCGCCACGCCCGGCAGATGCTCTCGCTGAACGATGAAGCACTCAACTCAGTGCGCGAGAGCCACCTGAGCGGCGTACTGCGTATTGGCTCACCCCACGATATCGCCGAGACCCTCCTGCCGCCGATCCTCAGCCACATTGCCCGCTCGGCGCCCCGAGTGCGCCTGGAGATCGATGTGGGACGCAGCCCCTACCTGATGGAGGATCTGCACCGGGGCAAGATCGACATGCTCATCTCCACCCGCGAGGACTCGCGCCTGCAAGGCTTCGCCCTACGCACCTCACCGGTCTGGTGGATCTGTTCGACGCAGTACCTTCATGTGCCCAGCGAGCCGCTGCCCTTGATCCTGATCGAGGAACCGAGCATCTATCGGCGTTATGCCCTGGAGGCGCTGGAGCGTGAGGGGATTGCCTGGCGCCAGGCGTATCTGGCGTCAAACCTGATCGGCATCAAGGCGGCGATTCGCGCCGGGCTCGGGGTGACACCCCGCAGCATGGAGCTGCTGGGACCCGATATGCGCGTACTGGGGGAAAACGACGGTTTGCCACGACTTCCGAACATTACCTATTACCTGTGGATCCGTTCCAACACGGTCAACCCGTTGGTACGCCGGGCCTATGATCTGATCCGCACCAGCCAGGGCCTCTAGTGGCCTGTGTGGCTAGTTCTATGAGTCAATTTCGGCGCCCTAAATCCCTGGCTTGCGTTGCTGTTCCTCGCCATAGCCCGGCTATGACTCGTCACAGCGCCTTAGCCATGAACTTATGGCATCCGAACTTGAGCTAACGAACTCACCGTACAGGCCACTAGCGGCTTGTGGCGCCGCAATTGATTAACAGAACTGGCCACACAGGTGACTAGAGCACCGGCAACCAGAGCCGCAAACGCGCCCCGCCCAGCGGCGACTGTTCGACCGTCAGGGTCCCGCCCTGGGCCTCGGCCGCCCGCCGACTGATCGCCAGACCCAGGCCAAAGCCTCCCGTGGACCGGTCGCGGCTGCGGTCCAGGCGGTAGAACGGCTCGAAGACCCGCTCGCGCTCCTGTTCGGGAATGCCAATGCCATCGTCATCGACCCACAGTTCACAACCTTCGGTGTTGGTGCAGATGCCGACCTGGATCCTGCGCTCACAATAACGGGTGGCATTGCGCAACAGGTTCTGTACGGCCCGCGCGGTCAGCCGTGGGTCGAGGGAAAACCGCTCCAGGGAGCCGTGCATCAGCACATCGATAACGATATCCGGAGCCTCCAACTCTTCGTCGAAACTGCCGAGGATACTGTCGACAAACTCATCGAGCGACACCATTACCCGCTCCGACACTCGCCCCGAGCTCTGCAGGCGACTGTAGGACAGCAACTCCAGCACCAACTCATCCAGCTCGCGGATATGCCCCACTAATCCTTGCAGACGCTCGCGCGAAGGCTGCGGTAAGTCATCCGAGAGGGCCAGGGCCATGCCGAAATCCAAGCGGGTCAAGGGTGTGCGCAGTTCATGGGACACAGCATTGAGCAGGTCGCGTTGCTGGTTGAGCAGGCATTCGATATCACCGGCCATGGTGTCGAAGACTGCCGCCAACTCGCCGATATTGGAGCGCGGCGAGATATGCGTGCGTTCGCTCAACCGACCCTGGCCGATGCGTCGGGCGGTCTGCTTGAGGCGCTCCAGGTCGCGCCAGTGCGGCCGTAGCCAAAACAGCAGGCAAGCCAGCAGCGCCGCGCCGATCAGTACATTCATACTCCAATACAACAGGTTGACGTCCAGCGGATCGGGCGGCACCACGCGCTCCACCGCCAGTTGCCCGTCCAGCGGCGAGGCCACCAGCTTGGCCGCGCCCCAGTCGCCCAAGCGGATCACATTCTCGCCACGGCGCAGGCGTTCCTGTTCAGGCTCGCTGAAACTGATGTCGTCAATACGGGCCAGCGCCACCCGCAACGGAGCGAAGCTCTTGTCCAGTTCGATCGCCAGCGCCGGCCATTGCTCGTTGGGCACCGCCTGAAACTGCCTGACCAACAGCTCCTGCATACCTCGGGACTGGTCAATGTTGTAGCCCATGAAACGGTCGCGAAAGAGCCCGATCACCAGGTCGGGCACCAGGTAGATCGCCGCGCTGTAGGTCACCATGGTCACCAGGTAGAGACGGATCAGAATCTTCAGCATCGATTCAGCATTCCCACTCGGAACGGCTGAACAGGTACCCCTTGCCCCACACGGTCTTGATCTTGCGGGCTTCGCCGGCATGGTCGTCGAACTTGCGCCGCAGCTTGGAAATCGCCACGTCCACCGAACGATCGGTGCCGTTGAACTCGATGCCGCGCAGACGTTGCAGGATCTGGTCGCGGCTGAGAACCTCACCGGCATGTCGGGCCAGCACCACCAGCAGGTTGTATTCGCCGCAAGACAGCTCCACGGGCTGCTCACGCCAGCTCACGGTGCGCTCGGACAGGTCGATGCACAGGCTACCCATCAGGATCTGGTCGCTAGCCACCTGCGGCTCGCTGAGGCTGCTACGGCGCAACAGCGTGCGAACCCGAGCCAGCAGCACCCGCGGCTCGCAGGGCTTGCTCACATAGTCATCGGCGCCCATTTCCAGGCCTAGCACTTGGTCATGGCTGTCGTCGCGGGCGGTGAGCATCAGGATCGGCAGCGTCGCCGAATCGGCCCGCAACAGCCGACAGACCTGCAGGCCATCGAGACCGGGCAGCATCAGATCGAGGATCACCAGGTCCGGCGGATTCTGCCGGGCCTGCTCGCGTACCTGGTCGCCACGGGCCAGCACATTGACCTGATAGCCGTTGCGCTCCAGATAACTGGCAATCAGTTCGCAAAGCGCGGCGTCGTCTTCGACCAGGAGAATCGTCGGCATAAATTAACCACAAGTAGGTGAACAACCGTAAAGGATATACGCCCTTTCGTGTGCGCGAGCACCAGCTTCACACTTTTTCACCAACCACCTACACAGCTTCACAGCACCTGTTGACAGCCACCCTTAGCATGCCTGGGGTCATTACTGGAACTTGATTATGTTGAAGAAGCTGTTGGCCCTGCCTTGCCTGTCGGCCCTGGCTCTGCTGTTGAGCGCCTGCGATCGGTCCGTGGGCGAGCCCGAAGCCCCGCCCGCGCCCAAGGTGCGGGTCGAGACCATTCACAGCCAACCGCTGTCGATCAGCAGCGAACTGAGCGGGCGCATTGCCGCGCCGCGCATCGCCCAAGTCCGTGCGCGGGTTGCCGGTGTGGTGCTCAAGCGTATGTTTGCCGAAGGCAGTGACGTCAAACAGGGCGATGTGCTGTTCCTGATCGACCCGGCACCGTTCAAGGCCGACCTCGACAGCGCCATGGCCAGCCTGCAGAAAGCCCAGGCTAATGCGTTCCAGGCGAAATTACAGCACCAGCGCTACCGCGAACTGGTGGACAGCAACGCCATCAGCCGCCAGGACTACGACAACGCCCAGGCCGCCGCGCGCCAGAGCGCCGCCGATGTCGCCGCCGGTCAGGCTGCGGTGCAGCGAGCGAAACTGAACCTGGACCATGCCACCGTCACCGCACCGATCTCCGGGCGTATCGGTCGGGCGCTGGTCACCGAAGGCGCGCTGGTCGGCCACAACGAAAGCACCGCACTGGCGTTGATCCAGCAGTTGAACCCGATCCATGCCGATCTGGCCCAGTCCACCCGAGAGCTGAACGATCTGCGTCGGGCCTTTCGCGCCGGTCAGTTGCAACAGGTCGGGCAGAACCAGGCCAAGGCGACGTTAATCCAGGACGACGGCAGCGCCTATCCGTTGCCCGGCAAGCTGCTGTTCACCGATATCAGCGTCGACCCAAGCACCGGGCAGATTATTCTGCGCAGCGAGTTCCCGAACCCGGATCTCGACCTGCTGCCGGGCAGCTTCGTGCGAGTCAAGGTCGAACAGGCGTTCAACCGCGAAGGCATCAGCGTGCCACAACGGGCGATCCTACGCGACAGCGCCGGGGTGCCTCTGGTGCTGCTGGTGGACGCCGACCAGCGCGTGAGTCAGCAGCCGGTCAGCCTCGGCGCGGCGCAGAACGACCGCTGGATCGTCAACGATGGCCTCAAGCCTGGCGACCGCATCATCATCGAAGGCCTGCAGCACGCCCGCCCCAACGAACGGGTGCAGGTCGATGACGGCCCTATTTCCCTGGCCCGGTCCGAAGGACAGTGAGCATGCCGCATTTCTTTATCGACCGCCCGATCTTCGCCTGGGTGGTCGCGTTGTTTATCCTGCTGGCCGGCGCGCTCGCCATCCCCAAGTTGCCGGTGGCGCAGTACCCTAACGTCGCGCCGCCCAAGGTGGAAATCTACGCGGTGTACCCCGGTGCCTCGGCGCAGACCCTCGACGAAAGCGTGGTCAGCCTGATCGAACAGGAACTCAACGGCGCCGATCATTTGCTCTACTTCGAATCCCAGAGCAGCCTGGGCAGTGCCACCATCACCGCGACCTTCCAGCCCGGGACTAGCCCAGAGATGGCCCAGGTGGATGTGCAGAACCGCCTCAAGGCGGTCGAGCCGCGCCTGCCCGCCGCCGTCACCCAGCAAGGCTTGCAGGTGGAGAAGGCTTCTTCCGGCTTCCTATTGCTGGCTACCCTCACCTCCCATGACGGCCAATACGACGATACCGCGCTCAGCGACTACCTGGCACGCAACGTGATGAACGAGATCAGGCGTCTGGACGGCGTCGGCAAAGCCCAACTCTACGGAGCCGAACGCGCCCTGCGAATCTGGATCGACCCGCAAAAGCTGGTGGGCTTCAACCTCACCGCCGCCGACATCAGCGCCGCCGTGGCAGCGCAGAACATCCAGGTTCCGGCCGGCAGCATCGGCGACCTGCCGGGGCCGTCGACCCAGGAAATCACGGCGGCGGTGCTGGTCAAGGGCCAGCTATCGCTCCCCCAGGAATTCGCCGATATTGTCCTGCGGGCCAACCCGGACGGGTCCAGCGTGCGCGTCGGCGATGTCGCCCGGGTCGAAGTGGGCAGCCAGGAATACCAATATTCGACACGCCTCAACGGTAAGCCCTCGACCGCCTTCAGCGTGCAACTGGCGCCCGGCGCCAACGCCCTGAAGACCGCGACGCTGGTGCGGGAGAAAATGGACGAACTGTCGCGCTACTTTCCGGCGAACGTGGAATACAAGATTCCCTACGACACCTCGCCGTTCATCAAGGTCTCGATCACCAAGGTGCTCTACACCCTCGGCGAAGCCATGCTGTTGGTGTTCGCCGTGATGTTCCTGTTCCTGCAGAATATCCGCTATACGCTGATCCCGACGCTGGTGGTGCCGGTGGCGCTGATGGGGACCTTTGCCACCATGCTGGCCCTGGGTTTCTCGATCAACGTGCTGACCATGTTCGGCATGGTGCTGGCCATCGGTATTCTGGTGGACGACGCCATCGTGGTGGTGGAGAACGTTGAGCGGATCATGGTCAATGAAGGCCTGGCGCCGAAAGCGGCGACTCGCAAGGCCATGGGCCAGATCAGCGGAGCAATCGTCGGCATCACCCTGGTGCTGGTGGCGGTGTTCATTCCCATGGCCTTTATGCAGGGCTCGGTCGGAGTGATCTACCAGCAGTTCTCGTTGTCCATGGCCACCTCGATCCTGTTCTCGGCGTTCCTTGCCCTGACCCTGACGCCGGCGCTCTGCGCGACCCTGCTCAAGCCAATCGCCAGGGACCGGCACGATGCCAAGGGGGGGTTCTTCGGCGGGTTCAATCGACGCTTCGAACAGATGAGCGCAGGCTACGAACGCTGGGTAATCCAAATCCTGAAACGCAGCGGTCGTTACCTGCTGCTCTACGGCTTGCTGCTGGTGGTTCTCGGCCTGCTGTTCAGCCGCCTGCCAGCCTCGTTCCTGCCGGTGGAAGACCAGGGCTACACCATCACTGATATCCAACTGCCGCCGGGTGCGAGCAAGAACCGCACGGTCAAGGTCGTGGAGCAAATCGAGGCCAATAACGCCACGGAGTCCGGTGTCGGAGACACCACCATGATCCTCGGTTTCAGCTTTTCCGGCAGCGGCCAGAACGCTGCGCTGGCCTTTACCACCCTCAAGGACTGGTCACAGCGCGGTGCCAGGGACACGGCGGCAGCCATCGCCGAACGGGCGAATATCGCCTTCGGCGACCTCAAGGATGCGCTGGCCTACGCCATCCTGCCGCCGCCGGTGAATGGCCTGGGCACCTCCAGCGGCTTCGAGCTGCGCCTGCAGGACCGTGGCGGCGTCGGTCATGCAACCTTGATGCTGGCCCGTACAGAGCTGCTGGCGGCGGCGGAAAAGAGCGAGGTACTGGCTAATGTCCGCGAAAGCGCCCTGGCCGAAGCACCGCAGGTGCAATTGGAAGTCGACCGCAAACAAGCCAATGCTTTGGGCGTGTCGTTCGCCGATATCGGCAATATCCTCGCCACCGCTGTCGGTTCGTCCTATGTCAACGACTTCCCGAACCAGGGACGCATGCAGCGGGTGGTCATCCAGGCTGAGGGCGACAAGCGTGCCCAGGTGGAGGACCTGCTGAAGATCCATGTGCGCAACAACAACGGCAAGATGGTACCGCTGTCGGCTTTTGTCGAAGCTCGCTGGATCCAGGGTCCGGCGCAACTGACCCGATACAACGGCTACCCGGCGATTGCTATCTCCGGCGAATCGGCGCCCGGCTACAGCACGGGCCAGGCCATGGAGGAAATGCAACGTCTGGTGACGCGGTTGCCAGCGGGCCTGGGCCTGGAATGGACCGGGCTGTCGTTGCAGGAGCGCTTGTCCGGCTCCCAGGCACCGATCCTGCTGGGCCTGTCGTTGCTGGTGGTATTCCTGTGCCTGGCGGCGTTGTACGAGAGCTGGTCGATTCCGACCTCGGTGCTGCTGGTGGTGCCGCTGGGGGTACTCGGCGCGGTGCTGGCGGTGACCTTGCGCGGAATGCCCAACGATGTGTTCTTCAAGGTGGGGCTGATCACCATCATCGGTCTGTCGGCGAAGAACGCGATCCTGATTATCGAGTTCGCCAAGAGCCTGTACGACGAAGGGCATGACCTGCCGAGCGCCACGGTGAAGGCCGCACGGCTGCGCTTGCGACCGATTATCATGACTTCGCTGGCGTTCATTCTCGGCGTGGTGCCGCTGGCAATCGCCACCGGGGCCAGTTCGGCGAGCCAACAGGCCATCGGTACCGGGGTGATCGGCGGGATGATCAGTGCAACCCTGGCGGTGGTGTTCGTACCCATGTTCTTTGTAGTAGTCATGAAACTGGTCACGCGCAAGGCCTGAAACTCTCAGGCCTTGCGCGTGACCACCAGCATGGGCATAGGCCGTACTTTCAACCCCTCGGTGAAAGCGCAAAGGTCGGTGTCCGGATAGCAAACCCGGCGCGTGGATCAAGCGGCCTTCAGCGCCCACTGCCGAGCAACGACCGCCAGCTCGGCCTTGGCCCGTTCCAGGGCCTCAAGGCGCGCCTCGGCCTCGGCAAACTGCAACGGCTGGGCGTCGACGAACTGCGGGTCCTGCACGCCGATAAAGGCAAACGCCGCCTTCAGCGCCGGGGTCAAGGCATCCATCGACGCTAACGGACTGCCGGGGCGCAGATCGGCGCCCCGGCTGGTCAGGAACAGCACCTTCTGCCGGCTCAACTGGCCGACAATGCCCTGCGGGGTATTCAGATAAGTCAGATCGGTACGGATGATGTTGTCGATAAAGGCCTTGAAGGTCGAAGGCATCGACCAGTTGTACATCGGCATGGCGAACAGGCAGGCATCGGCCTCTATCAATCGTTTGCACAGCGCATCCGAGGCAGCAAGTGTCTGCTTCATGGCCTCTGTGCGCGCCTGCGAGGGGGTATAAGTAGCGACCGCAAACGCCTCGGTGACATGCGCGGGAGTTTCGACGCTCAGGTCCAGGTAATCGATTTCCAGCTCAACGCCGAGTTCGTGCAGTTGCTCGATAAAGTGCCGGGACAACGCTCTGGAGTTGGACCGTTCGCCTTTGGCGCTGGCGTCAACATGCATCAGCTTCATTACGAATAACCTCTTGGTGCACCAGGGAAAATATTGACCTCAAACCGACAACTGTTGGCGGAACGCCACGGCCAGGCGGTTCCAGCAGTTGATCGAGGCAATCGCCACGCTCAGGTCGACCAGTTCGCATTCGCTGAACTGCAGGCGGACATGGGCGTATAATTCGTCACTGATTGGATGATTGGCGAGCAAGGTCAAGGCCTCGCTCCAGGCCAGCGCCGCCCGCTCGCGAGGGCTAAACAGAGGCGAATCACGCCACGCCAGAATACCGTGCAGGCGCCGTTCGGTTTCACCCTGACTGCGGGCCTCCTGGCTGTGCAGGTCGGCGTAGAACGAACAATGGTTGAGTTGCGAGACCCGCAATCTCACCAATTCTAGCAGGGGCTTTTCAACGGACAGACCGAAGCTGACCTCTTCCAACAGCAGCAGCCCCTTAAGAGCCTGGGGTGAAGCAGCATAGAAATCCAGGCGCGGTTCCAAGGTGTGACTCCATCGTGATGGCTCATAACGCTGTTCACATGCTGCCCAGCCTAAGGCTTCGACATTGAATGACGGATAGCCAATCCGAGCTTTTTTGCAGAGGCCAACGCCGCACCCTGATCGGCTGGCGGAACTTGCCGCAAATGAGCTGAACTGCCTGAACTCACCTATAGACTGTCGCTGCTAGGACTGTCTCGCCAGGCAATGCCGCTTGAGTAAAGCGATGAAGTGCTCAAAGGCCGCTACGAACCCATTCGCGGCGGCCTTTCAATGAAGTGTCAGTAGTCTATGCCATCAATCCACTCACGGCATCCCCAGCCAGTGCGGCAAGGCCAGCGAGATAATTGGTACGTAGGTCACCAAAATCAGGAACGCCAGCAGTATCATCAACCACGGCAGCGCCGCACGAATGGTCTGGCCGAGGCTCAGGCCGGTCACCGCCGAGGTCACGAACAGGTTCAGGCCCACCGGCGGATGCACCAGACCGATTTCCATGTTGACCACCATCACGATGCCCAGGTGAATCGGGTCGATACCCAGCTTCATGGCAATCGGGAAGAAGATCGGCGCGAGGATCAGTACGATGGCCGACGGCTCCATGAAGCTGCCTGCCACCAACAGCACGACGTTGACCACCAGCAGAAAACCAATAGGCGTCAGGCCTTCGGAGACCACCCAGTTGGTGATCTGTTGCGGGATTTGTTCGGTGGTCAACACATGGGCAAAGAGGATCGCGTTGGCGATGATGAACATCAGCATAATCGACAGACGACCGGACTCCATCAGCACTTTCGGGCAGTCGCGGATCTTCATGTCCTTGTAGATGAACAGTGCGACGAACGCCGAATACACCGCTGCCACCGCTGCTGCTTCGGTCGGGGTGAACAGACCGCTGTAGATGCCGCCGAGGATGATCACCAGCAACAGCAAGCCCCAGAATGCCCGGCGCGCCGCCGACAGCCACTCGCGTAAAGTCGCTCGCGGTTGCGCCGGGAGCTTCTTGATCCGGGCGACGATATAGATCGCCACCATCAGCATCAGGCCCAGCAACAGCCCTGGAATCACCCCGGCCATAAACAGCTTGCCCACCGAGGTCTCGGTCGCCGCCGAATACACCACCATCACGATCGACGGCGGAATCAGGATACCCAAGGTACCGGCATTGCAGATGATCCCGGCACCGAATTCCTTCGGATAACCGGAGCGCACCATGCCCGCCACGGCAATCGAGCCGACTGCCGCCACGGTGGCCGGCGACGAGCCGGACAAGGCTGCGAACAGCATGCAGGCCAGCACGGCGGCAATCGCCAGGCCACCACGGATATGCCCGACGCAGGCGTTGGCGAAATCGATCAGGCGCCTGGCCACGCCGCCGGTGGTCATGAAGGCACCGGACAGCAGAAAGAACGGGATCGCCAGGAAGGTGTAGCCGTCGGAGGTCTCGAACAACTTGATCGCCAGGGAACTGAGGGAGTCCTGGCTGAAGATCAGGATCGACACCGCCCCGGACAACCCCAGGGAAATCGCAATGGGCACCCCGAGGAACATGAAAGTGAACAACAGCAGGAACAGACAGAGTACGGCCATCAGTGCTGCTCCTTGTGCTCGCCAGCGAGCTTGCTGGCTTCGCCGGCTTCATCGGCCAGACCGAGACCGCTCTGGCGCCGGGTAAAGATGCGATAGAAGATTTCCAGGTAGCGGATCAGTACCAGGGCAAAGCCGATGGGCACGATCACTACGATGTAGCCGACCTTGATGCCGAATTGGTCGAGGTCCTCTGCGCCGATGCTGGCGGTCAGCAAAGCGTTCAACCACTTGTAGCTGGCCACCATGAACAGTCCGGCGTAGGCCAGGCAGCAGGCACAAGCCAGCAGCGCCAGGTAGCGTTGCACCGGGCGCGGAGTCAACTTGACCACGGCATCGACACCCAGATGGCCGGCGGTGCGCACCCCGTAGGAAATGCCGAAGAAGATCAACCAGCCGAACATGGCCTTGGTCAACGCCACGCTCCAGGTCATTTCCTGGGCCACGGTCATGGTGGCGTCGCCGAGGGCGTTGAAGAAGTCGCTGCTCCAGACCCAACGATCGGCCAGGTTGAAGAACAGCGTGTAGACGTTGTTGGCCATCACGTAGACAAAGGTCACCAACGTCATGGCGGCCAGGAGGAAGGCGATCAGGCCCTCCTCGAAATGCTCCCAGATGCGACGCAGCGATTGCGCTTGCATGGACAGGACTCCGCGAGAGAAAAAAGAGAGAGACTCTTCTCGACCTGATCGTTCGCCACGCTCGGCATGGCAACGATCAGTCACAGGTGTGGTTCACAAACCCGCTGTCGGTCAAGGCTGGTTGGACTTGTCCGCCGCATTGATCAGGTCGGCACCGATTTCGCTCTCGAACTTCTTCCACACTGGCTTCATTGCCTCGCGCCATTGCGTGCGCTCTTGTGGGGTCAGCTCGATGATCTCGCTGGTCTTGGCGTCGATGATTTTCTGCTTCGCGGTCTGGTTCAGTGCTTCGGCCTGCTTGTTCACCTCAATACTGACTTCGGCCATGGTCTTTTCCAGCTCACTGCGGATGTCAGCTGGCAGGCCGCTCCAGAACTTGCTGTTGGTGATCACCATGTAGTCGATCAGGCCATGGTTGGACGCGGTGAAGTACTTCTGCACCTCATGGACCTTCTGGCTTTCATAGTTCGACCAAGTGTTCTCGGTGCCGTTGACAGTGCCGGTCTGCAGGCCCTGATAAACCTCGGCGAAACTCATCTTGCGCGGGTTGGCACGGATCGCCTTGAACTGCTCTTCAAGCACACTGGAGGCCTGGACGCGGAACTTCAGGCCACGGGCATCGCCCGGCACCCGCAGTGCCTTGTTCGCCGACAGTTGCTTGAGGCCGTTGTGCCAATAGGCCAGGCCGAGAATCCCCTTATCCGTCATCGAAGCCAGCAACGCCTTGCCCTGGGCGGCTTGGAAACGGTCGACGGCGGCCAGGTCGTTGAACAGGAACGGCAGGTCATAAATCTGTACCTGCTTGGTGTACTGCTCGAACTTGGCCAGAGACGGTGCCAGCATCTGCACGTCGCCCAGCAGTAACGCCTCCATCTCCTTACCGTCGCCGAACAGCGAGGAGTTTGGGTAGACCTCGACCTTGACCCGACCAGGCAGGCGCTCTTCGACGAGCTTCTTGAATAGCAGCGCGCCCTGCCCCTTGGGCGTATTTTCCGCAACCACATGGGCGAACTTGATAACGATGGGATCGGCCGCCTGTGCGAGGCCAGCGACAACCAGGGTAGCGGCGCAGAACAGCGCCCGTGTCAGCTTGAGCATGAAAATCACCTTCTTATTGTTGTGTTGTCAGGCAGGTTGCCTAAAGCGGTGCATGTAGTGAATTTCGAATTTTGAGTACCTGCGTTCGGCTCAGGCGAACACAAGCCAATGTGCCACCTCAACCACCACACGCACTGATCCTAGCGCATCGCAAAGCTCAATAGCTGCCCTGCATAGCGCTTTATCGAGTCTAGCCCAATGCCAGCAGGCGCCGCGCCCGCAGCAGCACCGGAGCATCGACCATTTGCCCATCGACCTGATAGGCCCCGGCGCCGTGAGTGTCGGCAGCCACCACGCGCCGGGCCCATGCCAGGTCCTCGGCGCTAGGAACCAGTGCGGCGTGGATCACCGAGACTTGTCGGGGATGAATGCACAGCGCCCCGGCAAACCCCATGTCATAGGCATGGCGAATGGACCGGTGCAACCCTTCGGGGTCGTCGATAGCCGGATGCACACCATCCAGCGGCGCCACCAGGCCGGCGCTTCGAGAGTGGATGATCAACGCCAGGCGCGCCTGGTCAAGGGCCCATTGCGCGGCAGCCGAGCCATTGCTCAGGTTGAGGTCCAGGGCCAGGTCTAGGCCACCGAAGGACAAGCGCTCGACACCGGGCGCCACCGCGATCTGCGCCAGGGCCAGCAGCCCGCGGGCACTTTCGATGATCGGCCAGACGCGCTTGCCGGTGTTAGCCACCGCCTGGATCTGTGAGGTATTCTCAACCTTGGGCAACAACACGCCGACAACGCCGGGATGGTCCCTGCAGAATGCCAGGTCGGCGCTGTGTTCGGCATGATTCGGGGCATTGACCCGCACCAGGACCTGGGCCTGGGGATTGGCGGCGAAGAACTGCCCGAGATTGTCGCGGGCGATGCGCTTGAGCGGCTCCTCGACGGCATCTTCGAAGTCGACAATCACCGCATCGGCGCCGCTGGCCAGGGCCTTGGCGAAACGCTCGGGACGGCTGCCGGGCACGAAGAGCGCGGAACGGACAATAGGTGAAGACATGCTGTGTTCCTTGTTTTAATTCATATCAACCGGCTGGTAATGAAGCGCGGGCCACAAGGTATGCACGCCTCAGATCACGCCGTCCGCGCGCAACCGCGCCACCGCCTGCGCCGAGAAGCCTAACTCGCCCAGGATCACCTCGGTGTGCTGCCCCAGCCCCGGCACCGCATCCATCCGTGATTGGAACGCCGCATTGCGCGCCGGCGGCAACAGCGACGGCAGTTTCCCCGAGGGACTGTCGATCTCACGCCAGCCATCACGGGCCTTCAGTTGCGGGTGGTCCCAGACGCCCTGCATGTCGTTGACCCGGGCGTTGGCGATCTGCGCCTCTTCCAGCCGCGCAATCAGTTGCTCGACGCTAAGCCGGGCAAAGCTGTCGACTATGATCTGGCGTAGCGCTTCGCGATTGGCCGAACGCTTGAAGTTGGCCGAGAACCGCTCATCCAGCGTCAACTCGGGCATCAGCAGCACCTTGTCGCAAAACGCCGCCCACTCGCGCTCGTTTTGCAGGCCCAGCATCACGGTGCCGCCATCGCCCGTGGGGAACGGACCATAAGGGTAGATCGTCGAATGCGCCGCGCCGGCACGGGGTGGTGGTGGGGCGCCATCGAAGGCGTAGTACATCGGGTAGCCCATCCACTCCACCAGGCTTTCCAGCATGCTCACCTCGACTCGGCTACCCTCCCCGGTCTTGCCCCTCAGTAGCAGCGCCGAGAGGATGCCGCTGTAGGCGTACATGCCGGCGGCGATATCGGCGATGGAACAGCCGGCCTTGGCCAACTGGTCGTCTCCCACGCCACCGGTCACCGACAGAAAACCGCCCTCGCTCTGGATCAGCAGGTCGTAGGCTTTTTTCTTTTCATAGGGGCCACCTTCGCCATAACCGGAGATATCACAGACGATCAACCGCGGAAAACGCTCGTGCAACGCCGCGAAGGACAAGCCCATGCGCGCGGCGGCTCCCGGCGCCAGGTTCTGGACCAGCACATCGGCCTGATCCAGCAGTTCTTCGAGGATATCCCCGGCCTGGTCCTGCTTGAGGTCCAGGGTCAGGCTTTGTTTCGAGCGGTTGGTCCAGACGAAGTGCGAGGCCAGACCGTGCACGCGCTGATCGTAGCCACGGGCGAAGTCGCCGCTGCCGGGGCGTTCGATCTTCACCACTCGCGCACCGAGATCCGCCAGTTGTCGGGTACAGAACGGCGCGGCGATGGCGTGCTCCAGGCTGATCACCGTGATGCCGTCCAGCGGACGTGGGGCCGAGGTGTTGCCTGCTGGCGTGTTCATCAGCACAGCTCCTGCAAATCAGTGGTGTTACGCAGGTCCCAGACCTGACGGATCAACGCTTCACCCTGCTCGGGCGCACGAGCGCCGGAGAACCGCAACAGGCGGCGGAACTTGTCTTCCAGTTCGGCGCGCGAGAGGCTGTTGCCCGGATCGCCCTTCGGTTCGTCGATTGCCCCGTGCAGGGTCCGCCCGTCGACCGTGGTGACCGTCACCCGACCCAGCCAGCGTTGGGGATAGGCACCGTCGACCTCGGGGTCGAGAGTCATGCTGACCTTGTCGCGAAAGGCCGAGACGGCTGGGTCGGTCAGGGACAACTGATGAAATTCCGGCAACCCGGCGTTACCATGCACAGCAATCAGGCCCAGGACGGTGCCCATGGAGAACTTGGCCTGATGCACGGTCTGCGGCACCTTGACTCGCCCCAATACGTCGATGGCGCCCTGATGCACACAGGTTTCCACGTGCCGGATCTGCTCATGAGCCAAACCTTCCTGGCGCATCAGTTGCAGTAGCGCATCGGCGGCCGGATGGGTATGGCGGCAGGAGGCATGGAACTTGAACGAGGTTTCCACCAGCGCCCAGCGACTGCCTAGGCGGTCGGACAGCTTCGTCGGATCGGCATCGCTGGACATTCCGGCAGCCAGTCCCTGGTCGCCTTCGAGGATATTGCGCGCACCGGTCAAACCATCCGCTGTCAGGTACGCCGCCAACAGGCCATCGGCGGCAGCCTTGGCGGTGTGCAGTTGCTTGGAGTCGGCGGCATCGCGCAAGAACTCCCAGAGCCCGGCGGCCTGGGTGCCGGCGCTGCCGAGCAGGTTGAGGAACTGTTCCTGATTGAAGTTCATCAGCTTGCCCACGGCCACAGCGGCTGCCAGGGTGCCGACGGTAGCCGTGGTGTGAAAGATCCGATAGTGGGAGCGGCCAAGGAACTCGCCGATGCGAATCCCCGCCTCGTAGCCGGCAACCGACGCCAGCAGCAGCTCGCGGCCTGACTTGCCAAGATCCTGGGCCGCGGCCAGGGCTGCCGGGAAGACCACGGTGGCTGGGTGCAGCACGGAGCTGTTGTGCAGGTCGTCCTGCTCCACCAGATGGGACGAGGCGGCATTGACCAGAGCGGCGAAGTACGCCGAACTGCTCTGGCCATTGACCAGGATCCGCGCCGGACCAGAGACCGGCCCCATCTTGCGGGCATAAGCCTCAAACAGCGGAATCGGATGAGCGTGCTGGCTGGCCAGGGCCGAGGCCAGCCAGTCGAGGAACAGGTCTTCGGTGCGCTCGAACACGGCCTGAGGCACCTGCTCGTAACGCAGCTCGGCGAGGAAGGCGGCCAAGTCTTGGGTATGGCTCATGGGGTACTCCTCAGAAGCTGCGTGGCAGTTCGAGCAAGTGCTCGGCCACATAGGACAGAATCAGGTTGGTAGAGATCGGCGCGACCTGATACAGGCGGGTCTCGCGAAACTTGCGCTCAACGTCGTACTCGCAGGCGAAACCGAAACCGCCATGGGTCTGCAAGCAGGCATTGGCCGCCTCCCAGGAGGCCTTGGCCGCCAGGTACTTGGCCATGTTGGCACTGGCCCCGGCGTTCTGGCCCGAGTCGTATTCCTCGCAGGCGCGCCAGCGCATCAGGTCGGCAGCTTCGATCTCGATATGTGCCTCGGCAATCGGGAACTGCACACCCTGGTTCTGGCCGATGGGCCGGCCAAACACCACACGGTCACGGGCATAGGCGCTGGCCTTTTCGACAAACCAGCGACCGTCGCCGATGCATTCGGCGGCAATCAGCGTGCGCTCGGCGTTGAGGCCGTCGAGGATGTACTTGAAACCCTTGCCCTCTTCGCCGATCAGGCTGTCGGCCGGCAGTTCGAGGTTGTCGAAGAACAGCTCGTTGGTTTCGTGGTTGACCATATTGGCGATCGGCTGCACGGTCATGCCGTTGCCGATGGCCTCGCGCAGATCGACGAGGAAGATCGACATGCCTTCGGATTTTTTCTTGACCTCGGCCAGGGGCGTGGTGCGGGCCAGCAGGATCATCAGGTCGGAGTGCTGGATCCGCGAGATCCATACCTTCTGCCCATTGATCACATACTTGTCACCGTGCCTGATGGCGGTGGTCTTGATTTTGGTGGTGTCGGTGCCCGTGGTCGGCTCGGTCACGCCCATCGATTGCAGGCGCAGTTCGCCGCTGGCCAGCTTCGGCAGGTAGAAGCTTTTCTGCGCATCGCTGCCGTGGCGCAACAGGGTGAACATGTTGTACATCTGGCCGTGCACGGTGCCGGAGTTGCCACCGCAGTGGTTGACTTCTTCGAGGATCACCGAGGCCTCGGCCAGACCGAGACCGGAGCCGCCGTATTCGCTCGGGATCATCGCCGCCAGCCAGCCGGCATCGGTCAGAGCCTTGACGAAGGCTTCGGGGAAGCCCTTTTCCTCGTCGACCTTGCGCCAGTAGGCAGCATCGAATTCGGCGCACAGGGCGCGCACGCCTTCGCGGATGGCATTAAGTTCTTCGTTGTGATTCGGATTCATCGATGAATGGCCTTTTTCTTGTTAGTCGAAGTGCACTTCGGCGTGCTGGGCGATACCGCCCGCATTGCCTGCCCAGAGTTCGGCGATGCCGGGGCTGACGATCCGCCCGCCGACTTCAAAGGGGTGCGGAGCAATCAGGGGACGCAGGCCGCGATAGGAAAAGCGCCGCAGGGCGGCGCCGGGATGGGCCCGGCAGAAGGCCCGCAGGTTCAGGGTGGCAATCATCGGTCCGTGTACCACCAAACCCGGATAACCTTCGATTTCGGTGACGTAGGGGTAGTCGTAATGGATACGATGGCCATTGAAGGTCACGGCGCTGTAGCGAAACAGCAGGGTTGGCGTCGGCTCGACGACTTCGCGCCAATCGCCCGCGACCAGAGCCTGGCCGCTGTTCTGCTTGGGCGGCGTGGGTTCACGGTAGACGATGTCCTGTTCCTCGCGGATCGCCAGACGGCCATCCTGGGAATACTCATGTTGCACGGTGACGAACAGCAGCGAACCGGTGCGCCCCTGTTTTTCCTCGATCCGGGTGATGGTCGAGACCCGTGTGGCATCGTGACCAGCGCGCAGGCCGTGGAAGAACGTCAGGCGACCGCCCGCCCACATGCGATTGCGCTTGTCTGCCGGCGGCAGGAAACTGCCACGGGCCGGGTGGCCGTCGCCGCCCAATTGGCTCTCGACGAGTGGGTCCTGGAAAAAACACCATTGCCAGAGCGGCGGCAGGGCCTCGCCGTGGGAGGGCACGGTTTCTCCAAAGGTCGCGGCAATGCGCTTGAGCAGGTTGTGACTCAGTTGGTCGTGGGCCTCTTCGGTTCGTCCCAACCAGGCACTCAGATCCGTCACACTCATTGGAAGGTTTCCCCTTGCCGATTGTCGTTGTGTGCCGATGATGCAAGTTGATCGCCGTTCCGAGAATTTACATTTCAATAAGCCGGCGTTCAGTTATGCTGAACGCTCAGCCGTTGATTAGGAAAGGTCCATGCATTTCGATCTGGCGGATTTGCGTCTCTTCATTCATATCGCCGAATCGCCGAGTCTGACCCAGGGCGCCAAGCGCGCCTTTCTCTCGCCGGCAGCCGCCAGTGCGCGGATCAAAGCGCTGGAGGCACAGCTCGACACACGCCTGCTGTACCGCGACAGCCGCGGCGTCGAAGTTACCCCGGCCGGCCAGCGTCTGCTGCAGCATGCGCGGTTGATCATGCGCCAGGTCGACTACCTGAAAGGCGAGTTCACCCGCTATGGCGGCGATTCTGCCGGGCATATCCGCATCTTCGCCAACACCACGGCGGTCACTGAGTTTCTTCCGGAAGTGCTCGCCGGGTTCCTCTCGAAGCGTCCTGGTGTGACGGTGGACTTACAGGAACGCTTGTCGCGCGATATCGTTCGCGGTGTGCTCGACGGCACGAGTGACATGGGCATCATCGCCGGCCCGGTGGAGGCCAGCGGCTTGCAGGTGATGCACTTCAGCACCGACCGCCTGGTACTGATCGTGCCGGTGGATCATCCGCTGGCGAGCCGACAATCGGTAACACTGAAAAACACCCTGGCCTACCAGCATATCGGCCTACACGAAGGCAGCACCCTCCTGAGTTTCCTGCGCGAACAGGTCGAGCGACTGGGCAAATCCCTGTCGCTGCGGATCCAGGTCTCCAGCTTCGAAGCTATCTGCCGGATGGTCGAGGCCGGCGTGGGCATCGGCATCATTCCCGAATCCGCCGCCCTGCGTCACAGCCGGACCATGCAACTGATAACAGTAGCCCTCGACGAACCCTGGGCGATTCGCGAACGCAGCATCCTGGTGCGAGAGCTGGAGGCCCTGCCTGGCACCATTCGCGCCCTGATCGCGACCTTGATGCCACCGCCCGAAGCCTGAATTGCCCCGCGTTTTTGGGTTGCACAACACTCGCGTTCGGCGGCATTCTTGGGTTATTCCTCCGACCGAACTTTTTACGCTACAGGCACTCAATCAGTGCATTGACCCACGCCCTTCCCGACAGAGACGCTCATGACTTCGAAGCTGGAACAACTCAAGCAGTTCACCACCGTGGTCGCGGACACCGGCGACCTCGACGCCATTACTCGCCTCAAGCCGGTCGACGCCACCACCAACCCGTCACTGCTGCTCAAGGCTGCCGCGCTGCCAGGCTACGCCGAGTTGCTGAAAAGCGCCGTGGCCCATGCCAAGGGCGATGTCGGCCTGGCCTGCGACCACTTTGCCGTAGCGGTCGGCGGTGGCATTCTCAAGGCGATTCCGGGACGTATCTCCACCGAGGTCGATGCCCGCCTGTCGTTCGACGAAGCGGCGCTGTTGAGCAAGGCCAACCAGTTGATCGAGCTGTATGACAAGGCCGGCGTCGGACGTGACCGCGTGCTGATCAAGCTGGCGTCCACCTGGGAAGGCATCCGTGCCGCCGAGAAGCTGGAAAAGGCGGGTATCCAGACTAACCTGACCCTGCTGTTCTCCTTCGCCCAGGCGGCTGCCTGCGCCGACGCCGGGGTGTTTCTGATCTCGCCGTTCGTGGGGCGCATCTACGACTGGTACAAGAAGTCCACGGGCAACGAATACACCGGCGCCGACGATCCGGGCGTGCAGTCGGTGACCCGCATCTACAACTACTACAAGGCCAATGACTACCAGACGGTGGTCATGGGCGCCAGCTTCCGCAATATCAACCAGATCGAGCAGTTGGCCGGTTGCGACCGCCTGACCATCAGCCCGGACCTGCTGGAAAAGTTGGCCCAGGACTCAGGTACCTTGGCCCGCAAGTTGGCTCCGGGCCATGCTGGCGAAGCTCGGCTGAAGCTGACCGAGGCGCAATTTCGCTGGGCCTCCAATGAAGACGCCATGGCCACCGAGAAACTGGCCGAGGGCATTCGCCAATTCGCCCGTGACCAGGAGAAACTCGAAGCCCTGCTCTCCCGGTAATCCTGTCACTGATCGTTCTCGCGCTGGAGCGTGGGAACGATCAGATTGCCCGCAATGAGATATCGCGGCGTGATCGAAAGACCAACCCCGTAACGCCTTTGGGCATTGCCTACAGACCTGCGCAACAATCCGTCACAACCTCACTACACTCTGTTCATTGAGCCCAACCGCCAGGCAAGCCTACACTCTCGCGCCTGCCCTGTGAGAGAACACCATGGCCACCCCCGACATCTCTCCCCACGATTGCCGACAACGCTGGCTCGCCCTGATGGTGTTGTGCCTCGGGGTCCTGATGATTGTGCTCGACACCACCATCGTCAACGTTGCCCTGCCATCGATCAAGACCGACCTGGGGTTCTCCGAAACCGCCCTGGCCTGGGTGGTGAACGCCTATATGCTGACCTTCGGCGGCTTCCTGTTGCTCGGCGGACGCCTGGGTGATCTGTACGGGCATCGCCGGCTGTTCCTGCTGGGTATCGCTTTCTTCACCCTGGCCTCCCTGGTCTGTGGCATTGCCCAAAGCCAGGCCGTGCTGGTCTGGGCTCGCGCCTTCCAGGGCCTGGCCGCCGCGGTAGTCACCGCCGTGGCGTTGTCATTGATCATGGACCTGTTCAGTGAGCCGGCCGAGCGTGCCAAGGCCATGGGCGTCTACGGTTTTGTCTGTGCCGGCGGCGGTAGCCTGGGCGCGCTGCTCGGCGGGGTGCTGACCAGCGCCCTGAGCTGGCACTGGATTTTCCTGGTCAATCTGCCGATCGGCATAGCGGTGATCCTGTTGTCCTTGCGCCTGTTGTCGAAAACCCTCAACGAGCACCCTTCGCGCCATCTGGATGTGGCCGGTGCCCTGACGGTGACGGCTTCGCTGATGCTGGCGGTGTACGCCATCGTCAATGGCAATGAAATGGGCTGGGGCTCCACCCGCACCATCTGGCAACTGGGCCTGGCCGGTGGCCTGTTGATTGCCTTCCTGGTGATCGAAACTCGGGTCAAGGTACCATTGATGCCGTTGCGCCTGTTTAGCCGGCGCAACCTGGCCATCGCCAATATCGTCAGCGTGCTCTGGGCCGCAGCGATGTTTGCCTGGTTCTTCCTGTCGGCGCTGTATATGCAACTGGTGCTGGGTTACACGCCGCTGCAAGTCGGCCTGGCCTTCCTCCCCGCGAACCTGATCATGGCGATTTTTTCCCTGGGTATTTCGGCCAGGCTGGTGATGCGCTTCGGCATCCGTAGCCCTCTGGCAGCCGGCCTGGCACTGGCGACCCTCGGCCTGCTGCTGTTCGCCCAAGCCCCCGTGAACGGCGCTTTCATGCACGATATCCTGCCAGGCATGCTGCTGCTGGGACTGGGTGCTGGCATCGCGTTCAACCCACTGCTGCTGGCGGCGATGAACGATGTCGCACCGTCCGAGTCGGGCCTGGCGTCCGGGGTGGTCAATACCGCCTTCATGATGGGTGGCGCATTGGGGCTCGCCGCGCTTGCCAGTCTCGCTCAGGCGCGCAGCCAGTTGCACCTGAGCACCGGGTTATCGCCATTGGAGGCTCTCAACGAAGGCTATCAAGCCGCCTTCCTGGTGGGCGCCTTGTTTTCCGCGCTGGGCGCCGGTATCGCCGCGACGCTGATGCGCACGAAAACCGCCAGCAACATCGGCGGCGAGGCACCGTCGGCCAGTGATCACTGAGTGGACGCAGAGGTTTCGCCAGCCACTTTTTTGTCGCTCGGCCCGGCTGCTCCGGCAGACCCCTTGCCGGGAATCGCCGCCCAGCCGGGTTAGGAGGCCAGCCCGAGGCCTGCGGCCAGCTCGGAAATCTCGATCAGGTTCAGGTCTGGATCGCGCACATACACCGAGCGGATCGGTGCACTGGCTCCGGTACGCATTACCGGCCCCTCGATGATCGGCCAGTCGGCCTGGCGCAACCGTTCGATCACCTGTTCCAGGGGAATGGCGGCGATAAAGCACAGGTCCAGCGCCCCTGGCACTGGCAGATGGGCCTTGGGCTCGAACTCATGGCCACGCACATGCAGGTTGATCTTCTGGTGGCCGAAGCGAAACGCCTTGCGCCCGCCGGCAAAGGTTTCCAGGCGCATGCCCAGCACCCGCACGTAGAAATCCTCGGCGGCCACGGCATCGATGGTGGTTAGCACCAAGTGGTCGAGATGGTCGATCATGGGTCAGCTCCTGAGGCCTATCGGACTCGTTGCGCTTGTGGCTTCTACTGCTACCGGACTCCAGACAATAGACCCCGTCCCAGGACCCGGTGCAATAACGTCAGGCGCCGGCAATCGCTTCGGACGCCGCCAGCATGGCTCGCAACAATACCGCGCAGCCCGCCGCCAGGTCCTTGGGATCGGCATTCTCGATTTCGTTGTGACTGATCCCGCCCTCGCACGGCACGAAAATCATCCCCGCCGGCCCCAGTTTCGCCAGGAAGATCGCATCATGCCCCGCGCCACTGACGATATTCATATGGGACAACCCCAACCCCTCGGCCGCATTACGCACTGCCTCGACACAACCCTTGTTGAAATACAGTGGCGGGAAATCCGCGGTCGGCGTCAGTTCGAAGCTCAACCCATGCTCGCTACACGTGTTATCGATGACCTCCCTGACCTCGGCAATCATCGAGTCCAGACGTGCCGGCTCCAGGTGCCGGAAGTCCAGGGTCATGCGCACTTCCCCTGGGATCACATTGCGCGAACCTGGATACGCCTGCAGGCAGCCGACAGTGCCGCAGGCATGAGGTTGGTGCCCGAGGGCCGCACGATTGACCGCCGCCACCACCGCCGCCGCGCCGACCAAGGCATCTTTGCGCAGGTGCATCGGGGTCGGCCCGGCATGGGCCTCGACGCCGTTGAGCCTGAGGTCGAACCACTTCTGGCCCAGCGCCCCCAGCACCACGCCAATGGTCTTGCGTTCATCCTCAAGGATCGGCCCCTGTTCGATATGCGCCTCGAAATAAGCCCCCACCGCGTGTCCGCTCGCCGCACGCGGGCCGGCGTAACCGATGGCGTTCAGGGCTTCGCCCACGGTGACGCCCTCGGCATCGGTCTTGGCCAGGGTTTCTTCAAGGCTGAACTCTTGCGCAAACACCCCTGAACCCATCATGCAAGGGGCGAACCGCGAGCCCTCCTCATTGGTCCACACCACCACTTCCAGCGGTGCCTCGGTTTCGATGCCAAGGTCATTGAGGGTACGCAACACCTCCACTCCGGCCAACACGCCGAAGCAGCCGTCGAACTTGCCGCCGGTGGGCTGGGTATCGATGTGGCTGCCGGTCATCACCGGTGGTAGCAATGGATTGCGCCCCGGTCGACGGGCAAAAATATTACCCACGGCATCAACGCTCACGGTGCAGCCGGCGTCCTTGCACCAGCCGACAAAAATATCCCGGGCCTGGCGATCGAGATCGGTCAGGGCCAGACGACAGACGCCGCCCTTGACCGTCGCGCCAAGCTGGGCAAGCTCCATGAGCGAATGCCACAAGCGCTCACTGTTGATGTGCTGATGGTCGGACTGCATAACGTGGGCCAACGCGTTCATGATGATCTCCTCAAACAGTTCCTGTTACACCGATCTTTCCCGCGCCAAGCAGGGCAATGTCGGCCTGGATGCTCCGTGCCGCCTTTTTTGGCAATATCAGACTAATGGCTTGGCGGCCACCACGGCCTTGTCGCTGCCCAACCGGCACAGCCCGTAATACAACACGCCACCCAGCGTCGAGCCGGTGAACCAGCCATAGTCGTAGAACCAGCTAAACGCGCTGCTGCCCAGGGATATCAGCGTCAACACCACGGGTAGGCCGAAGGCCAGGAAACCGTTCCAGTTCCACGCCGGGTAGACATCGTCACGGTACAGACCAGCCAGATCCAGGCGCTGCTGCTTGATGATGAAATAGTCCACCACCATGATCCCGGCAATCGGCCCAAGCAGGCTCGAATAGCCCAACAGCCAGTTGGAATACACCGTCTCCAGGCTTACATCGGAGACCAACAGGCCGAGCTTCTTCAGCAACTCATGACTCATCAGCAACAACCCCACCAGACCGGTCAGCATGACCGCCGTGGTGCGATTGATCAGCTTGGGAGCAATATTTTGGAAGTCATTGGTGGGCGAGACGATGTTCGCCGCCGTGTTGGTGGCCAAGGTGGCGATAATAATCAGGGCCATCGCCAGGGCCACCCAGACCGGACTCTGGATATGTCCGATCAGGCTGACCGGATCGGACACCGTCTGGCCCACCAGCGATGCCGAGGCTGCCGTCATTACCACACCCAAAGCGGCGAACAGGAACATCGTCAGCGGCAAACCGAGAATCTGCCCGACGATCTGGTCCTTCTGGCTTTTGGCATAGCGACTAAAATCGGGGATGTTCAGCGACAGGGTGGCCCAGAAGCCGACCATCGCCGTCAGCCCGGCAAAGAAGTAGCCGTAGACACTGGCACCTTCAGGCCGCTTGGGCGGCTGGGCGAGCAACTCGGTCAGGGAAATATGCGGCAAGGCCCACACCAACAAACCCAAGCCGACCAACACCAGCAGCGGTGCCGAGAGGACTTCCAGCCACTTGATCGACTCCGCTCCACGCAACACCACCCACAGATTCAGGCACCAGAAGATCATGAAGCCGATCGCCTCGCCGGTGCCGCCCAGGGACTTCCATCCCTCGAAGATAGAGCCGAGAAACAGGTGGATCGCCAGCCCGCCGAACAGGGTCTGGATGCCAAACCAGCCGCAAGCCACCAATGCGCGGATCAGGCACGGCACGTTGGAGCCGATCACCCCGAAGGACGAACGCAGCAGTACCGGAAACGGGATGCCGTATTTGGTGCCGGCGAAGGCATTGAGCGTCAGGGGAATCAGCACCACGATATTGGCCAGCAGGATTGCCAGCAGCGCTTCGCCCACTGTCAACCCGAAATACGCGGTGAGGACACCGCCCAGGGTATAGGTCGGTACGCAGATCGACATGCCGATCCACAAGGCGGTGATATGCCATTGATTCCAGGTGCGTTCGTGAACCTTGGTCGGGGCGATGTCGTGATTGTAACGGGGGCTGTCGAGGACGTCGTTGCCGGCTTCCAGCTCGTACAAGCCAGCACGCTCAGTCACTTGCGATCGGTTCTGTTGCATTGGCCGCTCCACTGTTGTTCTGATTATTCGCTCATCGGACTGGCTGACGGAAAACACCGCGCGCCAGACGATGGCCGGAGATTCTGGGCAAAACATGCCTGCACACAGGCCTGCGGAAAACTCACCACGCCTGCAAGTTCCCGTGCCGAGCCTACGACACCTACAAACCGGTCAGCGTGTTGTCGGCGGCAATCAATAAACGTGCCGGGTTCTCCGAAAACTCGTCTGACCAATCCTAAAAACGGCTACAACTTGCTGATTTTTTTCAGCTTTATAAAATTTATCAGTGAGCCCCGGCAGCCTTGTCTTCAAGCACTCAGGCTGAATGCAGACGCATGCTGCGTACTATCGGGACTCAACTTGCCATCAGTTGCCGGGCACCTGCTCAAGCAACTGATTTGCCCTATAAAATCTCGCTTAAATTTGAATCTTGTCAAGCATGTCAAAATGCAAAAAATCGTGTGTATTTTTAATAAAAATATTTAATTTCTTATTTTTCAACGAGTTATTTTAAATATAAACTTATAAAAAATAATCTTGCTCATTTCATAACAAACAACTAAATTTTAATCCTGACACAGCTGACAGGATTGGAACTCCCCTTCAGCACGCTTTCCGTACAAAACCTAGAATCGGCACCAGCCGGTCAAGCCTGCGAGGAATTCGGTATGTCCCTATTGATCCGTGGTGCCACCATCGTTACCCATGAAGAAAATTATCGCGCCGATGTGCTCTGCGCCGACGGTTTGATCAAAGCCATCGGCAACTCGCTTGAGGTTCCGTCAGGTTGTGAAGTTCTCGATGGCAGCGGGCAATACCTGATGCCAGGCGGCATCGATCCCCATACCCATATGCAATTGCCCTTCATGGGCACCGTCGCCAGCGAGGATTTCTTCAGCGGCACGGCGGCAGGTCTTGCCGGGGGTACCACCTCGATCATCGACTTTGTGATTCCCAACCCTCAACAATCCCTGCTGGAAGCCTTTCACCAATGGCGCGGCTGGGCTGAGAAATCTGCCGCCGACTACGGTTTTCATGTCGCTATCACCTGGTGGAGCGAACAGGTCCGCGAGGAGATGGCCGAACTGGTGAGTCACCACGGCATCAACAGCTTCAAGCATTTCATGGCCTACAAAAACGCGATCATGGCGGCCGACGATACGCTGGTGGCCAGTTTCGAACGCTGCCTGGAATTGGGCGCGATCCCCACGGTACATGCCGAGAACGGCGAGTTGGTCTACCACCTGCAGCGCAAACTGCTGGCGCAAGGCTTCAGCGGGCCTGAAGCCCACCCATTGTCACGTCCATCGCAGGTCGAAGGCGAAGCCGCCAGCCGCGCGATCCGCATCGCCGAAACGCTCGGTACGCCGCTGTACCTGGTGCATGTGTCAACCCGCGAAGCCCTCGATGAAATCACCTACGCTCGCGCTAAGGGTCAGCCGGTCTATGGCGAAGTACTGGCCGGGCACCTGTTGCTCGACGACAGTGTCTACCGCGATCCCGACTGGCAGACCGCCGCCGGGTATGTGATGAGCCCGCCGTTCCGCCCACGCGGCCATCAGGAAGCACTGTGGCGTGGCCTGCAATCGAACAACCTGCACACCACCGCGACTGACCATTGCTGCTTCTGCGCCGAACAGAAAGCCGTCGGGCGCGACGACTTCAGCAAGATCCCCAACGGCACCGCCGGGATAGAGGACCGTATGGCGGTGCTCTGGGATGAAGGGGTCAATACCGGGCGCCTGTCGATGCAGGACTTCGTGGCGCTGACCTCGACCAACACCGCGAAAATCTTCAACCTGTTTCCGCGCAAGGGGGCGATCCGCGTCGGCGCTGACGCCGATCTGGTGCTCTGGGACCCGCAAGGCAGCCGGACGATCTCCGCCAAGACGCACCATCAGCAGGTCGATTTCAATATCTTCGAAGGCAAGACCGTGCGCGGCATTCCCAGCCATACCATCAGCCAAGGCAAGTTGGTCTGGGCCGATGGCGAGCTGCGGGTCGAACGCGGTGCCGGACGCTATATCGAGCGCCCGGCCTACCCGGCGGTGTTTGACCTGTTGAGCAAGCGCGCCGAACTGCAACGTCCGACCGCCGTCAAGCGCTGAACGCCTGGCGGCCTGTGCGGTGCGTTCGCTAGCTCAAATTCGGATACCCGCAGGCCAGGGGCTTGTGGCATCCAAAATTGACTAACAGAGCTCGCCACGCAGGGGCTACTCGATCCGCCAGAGATAAAACCACTGCCCGCCTAGAGGCAATTCGCACAAAACCGTGAGGCCTTCACCGTGATCAAGACCCTGAGCCACCTTCCTCATCCCAGTGACAACCCGGCTGCCCTCGCCGCCCATTTCACCGACCTGGCGCCGCCGTTGAACGCTCGTCAGGCCCATCTGGAGGCATCGCGCTGCCTGTATTGCTACGACGCTCCGTGCGTTAACGCTTGTCCCAGCGACATCGATATCCCGTCGTTTATTCGCAATATTCATCAGGACAATGTCCAGGGCGCCGCGCAGAAGATTCTGGAGGCCAATATTCTCGGCGGCAGCTGTGCGCGGGTCTGCCCGACCGAAGTCCTCTGCCAGCAAGCCTGTGTGCGCAACAACAGCCAGGAATGTGCGCCGGTGCTGATCGGCCTGTTGCAACGCTTTGCCGTCGACAATGCGCACTTCAGCGAACACCCGTTCAAGCGCTCGGCCGCCAGCGGCAAGCGGATCGCCGTGGTCGGGGCCGGTCCCGCCGGCTTGTCCTGCGCCCATCGACTGGCCATGCACGGTCATGACGTAGTGATCTTCGAAGCGCGAGAAAAAGCCGGCGGCCTCAATGAATATGGGATCGCCAGATACAAACTGGTGGACGATTTCGCCCAGCACGAACTGGAGTTTCTATTGCAGATCGGCGGCATCGAGATCCGCCACGGACAGAAAATGGGTCGCAATCTGTCCCTAAGCGAACTGCACTCACAGTTCGACGCGGTGTTCCTCGGCCTCGGTCTGGCCGCCACCCGCCAACTGGGGCTGACCGACGAAGACGCACCGGGCCTGCTGCCCGCCACTGAGTACATCAGCGAACTGCGCCAGGCCAGCGACCTCAGCCAACTGCCGCTGGCCAACCGCTGCATCGTGCTCGGTGCCGGCAATACCGCCATCGACATGGCCGTGCAGATGGCCCGTCTTGGCGCCCAGGACGTCAACCTGGTGTATCGCCGTGGGCTGGAGGACATGGGCGCTACCGCCCATGAGCAGGCGATCGCCAAGGCCAATCAGGTGCGCCTGCTGACCTGGGCTCAACCGCAAGCGGTGCTGCTCAACGAGCGGGGTCAGGTGCGCGGCATGCGCTTTGCCCGTACCCGCCTGGAAAACGGTCGTTTGCAGAGCACCGGCGCAACCTTTGAACTGGCCGCCGACGCCATCTTCAAAGCCATCGGCCAGACCTTCGATGACACGGTCCTGGACGATCCGTTGGCCCGCGAACTGCGCCGCGTGGGTGATCGTATCGAAGTTGACGAGCACCTGCGCACCAGTGTGCCCGGCGTCTACGCTGGCGGCGACTGCATCAGCCTCGGCCAGGACCTCACAGTCCAGGCCGTCCAACACGGCAAGCTGGCCGCCGAGGCCATCCACGCCCAACTCTTGCTCAATGTGGAGGCTGCATAAATGGCCGATCTGTCGATTGTCTTCGCCGGCATCAAGGCTCCCAATCCGTTCTGGCTGGCCTCCGCGCCGCCCACCGACAAGGCCTATAACGTGGTCCGCGCCTTCGAGGCCGGCTGGGGCGGCGCGGTCTGGAAAACCCTGGGGGAAGACCCCGCCGCGGTCAACGTGTCCTCGCGCTATTCGGCGCACTTCGGACCCAACCGCGAAGTGATGGGCATCAACAACATCGAACTGATCACCGACCGCTCCCTGGAGGTCAACCTGCGGGAGATTACCCAGGTCAAGAAGGATTGGCCGGACCGGGCGCTGATCGTGTCGTTGATGGTACCTTGCGAGGAAGACTCGTGGAAATTCATCCTGCCCCTGGTGGAAGCCACCGGAGCGGACGGCATCGAACTGAACTTCGGCTGTCCCCATGGCATGCCCGAGCGCGGCATGGGCGCTGCGGTCGGCCAGGTTCCCGAGTATGTGGAGATGGTCACACGCTGGTGCAAGACCTACTGCTCGCTGCCGGTGATCGTCAAGTTGACCCCGAACATCACCGATATCCGCCTATCGGCCCGCGCCGCCCATCGCGGCGGGGCCGACGCGGTGTCGCTGATCAACACCATCAACTCCATCACCAGCGTCGATCTCGATCGCATGGTTGCCCTGCCCATGGTCGGCAGCCAGAGCACCCACGGCGGCTACTGCGGCCCGGCGGTCAAGCCCATCGCCCTGAACATGGTCGCGGAAATCGCCCGCGACTCGCAGACCCATGGCCTGCCGATCTGCGGCATCGGTGGCATCGGCAGTTGGCGCGATGCCGCTGAGTTCGTCGCCCTGGGTTGCGGCGCGGTGCAGGTGTGTACGGCGGCAATGCTCCACGGCTTCCGTATCGTCGATGAGATGAAGGACGGTCTGTCGCGCTGGATGGACAGCCAGGGCTATACCCGCTTGCAGCAGTTTTCCGGCAAAGCGGTCGGCAATACCACCGACTGGAAGTACCTGGACATCAACTATCAGGTCATCGCGAAGATCGACCAGGACGCCTGTATCGGCTGCGGCCGTTGCCATATCGCCTGCGAAGACACCTCGCACCAGGCCATCGCCAGCCTGCGCCAGGCCGATGGCAGCCACAGCTATGAAGTGATCGACGCAGAATGTGTGGGCTGCAACCTGTGCCAAATCACCTGCCCGGTAGCGGACTGCATCGAGATGGTGCCCCAGGCAACCGACAAACCGTTCCTCGACTGGAACCACGATCCGCGCAACCCCTATCGGATCCAGGAGGCCAGCTAACCAGAGCACCGGGGGATCAGGGCTCCAACCCGATCCCTCGCAGGATGACCTGGGTCACTGTCTGCACCGCCTTTTCGAACTGCAGGTCCGACAGCGGCTGGTGATCGTTGAGAATCGCCACCTGATGGCTGAAGTCGGCATAGTGCTGGGTCGAGGCCCAGATCATGTACAGCAGGCTCAACGGCTCCACCGGCAGAATCCGACCGTCCTCCACCCACTGGCGAATCTTCGCCTCCTTCATCTTGGCCCAGTCATACAGGCCGAGATCGAGAGTCTCACCCAAGGCCGGCGCACCATGGATGATTTCATTGGCCCAGACTTTCGAGCCGTGGGGCCGGGTTCGCGAATGATTCATCTTGGCGCGAATATAGCTGCTCAGTACCACCCGAGGATCGTCGAACATCTCGAAACACAGGGCATCCTGCTTCCACACCTCCAGCAGATCGAGGAGTACCGCGTTATAGAGCTCGCTCTTGGTGCTAAAGTAATAGTGCAAATTGGAGCGCGGCAACTGTACCTCTTCGGCAATATCCGCCATGGCGGTGCCACCGAAGCCCTTTTCGGCAAAGACCTTCTCGGCCGCCAGGAGAATCTTCTCGACGTTACTGCGACGAATCCGAATCTTGTGATTGCCCATAAGGGCTCCCTGCAAACGACAGGCTCTAAGACTAACCCGTGCCGGATACGCGGTATAGCGCAATCGCGGGCACGCCCGTGAACAACCTCAACGGACACGGACCATCCCACCTCATCGCCTTGCTGGCCGACCTGTACATCGCATGCAAACCGTTACCTGATCGATAAGGAAACCTATCAAGAACATAATAAGCAGACTTGTCGATAAAATTAGTGACAGTAAATGTATTACTCTCCGCTCAACGTCGCGGCCATTTATGTCTAAATTAATCTTCATCCAGGCCGGGCCATCACCCCTTCCAAACATTCTCTATGGATTCACCGCACACAAACGAAAAATAATCATATGACGTGTGTCCATCATTTCGCAAAAACAAACCTTATACCCATGAAAAATAGTGTAAATATAGTAAAAATTTAGAGAAAATAGCACTGTGAATTGCAAGAAAATTCGCACAAAATAAAATCAAACAAGATAAAACAAAAAACAACCAAGGTCGCATTCAGCTTAAAATCGCAGGCATCTAACATGATGAATTAACCCTACTCACCTTAATCCAAGGTTAATCGTAAACTACCAGTATCGGCCTACTTCTTCTGGAGATTCCCTATGTCGAATGCCCGCGCCCTTGTCCTCGGCAGCCTGTTCCTCGCTGCCTCATTGCCCGCGCTGTCCCATGCCACCGAAGGACCGGCCTACGGTCAGGAACTGCAAGGTTTCGACTATCCCTATCCGGTCGAACACTTTGCCTTCCAGTCTCAAGGCAAGGCTCTACGGATGGGCTATATGGACGTCAAGCCCAGCGGGCCGGCCAATGGTCAGAGCGTGGTGCTGATGCACGGCAAGAACTTCTGCGGTGCCACCTGGGAGGAGTCGATCAAGGCTCTGAGCGCGGCCGGCTACCGGGTCATCGCCCCGGACCAGATCGGTTTCTGCACCTCCAGCAAACCCGACAGTTACCAGTACACGTTCCAACAATTGGCGAGCAACACTCACGCCCTGCTGGAAAATCTCGGCCTTCACAAGGCCGTGCTTCTCGGTCACTCCACCGGCGGCATGCTCGCCACTCGCTACGCATTGCTCTACCCCCGGCAGGTCGAGCGCCTGGCGCTGGTCAACCCCATCGGCCTGGAAGATTGGAAAGCCCTGGGCGTGCCCTATCGCACCGTCGACCAATGGAACGAGCGCGAGTTGAAGCTGACTGCCGAGGGCATTCGCAACTACGAACGCAACACCTACTATGCCGGCCACTGGAAACCCGAGTTCGACCGCTGGGTCGATATGCTCGCCGGCCTGAACAAAGGCCCTGGGCAGGTCGCGGTGGCCTGGAACTCGGCGCTGATCTACGACATGATCTTCACCCAGCCGGTGTACTACGAGTTCAAGGACCTGAAGATGCCCACCCTGTTGCTGATCGGCACCGCCGACACCACGGCCATCGGCAGCGATATCGCGCCGCCGGAGGTCAAGGCTCGCCTCGGTCACTATGACGTGCTCGGCAAGCAGGTGACCAAGCTGATCCCGCACTCGACACTGGTCGAATTCCCCGGCTTGGGCCATGCCCCTCAGATGGAAGAGCCGGCCCGTTTCCACAAGGCCCTGCTCGGCTGGCTGGCCGCCAAACAATAAAGAGGAAAGAGGCAATGACGTTGCAGATTGCGGTAATCGATGACTGGCAAGGCGTGGCGGGCGATGTCGTGGACTGGTCGGTACTGGAGGTCATCGGTCAGGTGAGCTTTCTCCACGACTACCCCGCCGCCACCGAAATCATGGCCGAACGCCTGGCAGGCTTCGATGTGATCTGCGTGATGCGTGAGCGCAGCACATTCGACGAGACCCTGCTGCGCCAGCTACCGCGCCTGAAACTGCTGGTGACCGGGGGCATGCGCAATGCCGCGCTGGATATCCAGGCCGCGACGGCCCTGGGTATCCCGGTCTGCGGCACGCAAAGCTACAAGCATGCCGCTCCGGAACTGACCTGGGCGCTGATCATGGCCCTGAGCCGCAACCTGTTGAAAGAAGCCAACGCCCTGCGCGCCGGTGACTGGCAGCAAGGGCTGGGCGGCGATCTCTACGGCAAGACCCTGGGCATTCTCGGTTTGGGCAGCATCGGCCAGAAAGTCGCTCGCTACGGCCAGGCATTCGGCATGCGGGTGATCGCCTGGAGCGAAAACCTCACGCCCGAACGCGCCGCCGAATCAGGTGTGGAATATGTCGGCAAACAGGCGCTGTTCGAACAGGCCGACCTGTTGTCCATTCACCTGGTGCTCAGTGATCGTTCCCGTGGCCTGGTGGACGTCCAGGCACTGGGCTGGATGAAACCGTCCGCCTTGCTGATCAACACCGCTCGCGGGCCGATCGTCGACGAACAGGCGCTGATCCATGCGTTGGAAAACGGCAAGCTGGCCGGTGCCGCGCTGGATGTCTACGAACAAGAACCACTGCCGAACAACCATCCATTGCGTACCCTGGAGAATGTCCTGGCGACTCCCCATATCGGTTATGTCAGCGAGAATAACTACCGGATGTTCTACAGCCAGATGATCGAGGACATCCAGGCCTGGGCGGCTGGACAGCCGATCCGGCGCTTGGGCTAAGCAGTTGCCTGCCCAGATCAGCCTATGGTGCAACTATTCCCCGACCCAGTGATCGAGGGATAGATCAGCGGGCTCTCTATCTGGGCGTATCACCCGCTGCTCCGCAATCATTAACGCACCATTCTTGAGCGACTGGGCTTGGAACTGGCGTCAGTGAGGAGCAATCCTCCCACGGTGTCCTTCAGCGGTGACGACGCTAGCGTCCGGACCTTAAGTCATATCGTCGGATATTTCCCACCTATTCGTCTAAGCGATGGCATCTCTTATACGCTGTTTGTTCAGGTCTATTGACCGCTCGGTCATTTCGTCGAGAAAAAGTCGAAACTTCTCAATAGTCGACCGGTCAGCTTAAAGGTAGGGCGTCTGTTTCGGCAGTCATGGGCACAGGCGTTCCCCCACTCTTTCATGTTCCGGTGCATTGGGCGGTGGTCGCCCAATCGCCCTGAATAGGTGTGGCCGACCAAAGGATGTGGTTTCGGCACGCTGTGTGAAAGGTTTGAGTCACATCAAATAAAATAGGAGAGGCACATGATCAGCGCTGCGTTGGAAGTTCAGGGGGAGGGTTTGAATCAAGCCAGCGAACCGGTCCACGTGTCAGTCCCCTTGGCGGGAGGGAAGACGTTGTCACCGCCAGTAGCCATCAACTCCAACAAGAAGAAAGTCCTGTTTGTCACCTCGGAATTCGCCGATCTGGTCAAAGCCGGTGGCCTGGGCGATGTCTCGGCGGCGTTGCCCAGGGCCATGCGTCATCTGCACGATGTGCGGGTACTGATTCCTGGTTACTCGCAGGTGCTGCACAGCGACAACCCGATCCACCTTGTCGGCGAACTGGGTGGCCATGCTGCCTTGCCACCGTGCAAGATCGGTCGTATGGACATGCCCGACGGCTTGGTAATCTACGTACTGATCTGCCCCGAGTTATTCGAGCGTGAAGGCACCCCCTATGGCGCCAACAACGGGCGCGATTGGCCGGACAACCATATCCGCTTCGCCCGCCTGGGCCTGGCCGCCGCCGATATCGCTGCCAACCTGGCACAGATCCACTGGACCCCCGACCTGGTCCATGCCCACGACTGGCCGGCTGGCCTGGCTCCGGCCTATATGCACTGGCGCGGCCAGCACACGCCGACCCTGTTCACCATCCATAACCTCGCCTACCAGGGCGTGGTCAGCCTGGCCTGCTGCCCGGAGTTGGGGATCCCGCCCCACGCCCTGCAACAGGAGGGCATGGAGTTCTACGGCAAGCTGTCGTTTCTTAAGGCCGGTATGGCCTATTCGAGCCATATCACCACGGTCAGCGCCACTTACGCCGAGGAAATCACCACCCCGGAGTTTGGGTGCGGCCTCGACGGTTTCCTCGCCAGCAAGACCTACCAGGGCCTGCTCAGCGGCATTCCTAACGGTATCGATGAAAGCTGGGATGCGGCCACCGACAGCCACCTGGTCTGCCCGTTCAATATCGGCGACTGGGACAGCAAGGCCACCAACATCGCCCATGTGCGCCAGTTGTTCGGCCTGGAGCCCTCCAGCGGCCCGCTGTTCGCCGTGGTCTCGCGATTGGTCTACCAGAAGGGCCTGGACCTGACCGAAGCGGTCAGCGAATTTATCGTCCGCGCTGGCGGCCAGATCGCCATTATCGGCCGTGGCGAGCCGGAAGCAGAACAGGCGTTGCGCCAGCTGGCCCTGCGTTTCCCAGGCCAGATCGGTGTGCGCATCGGCTTCAATGAAACCGATGCGCGGCGGATGTTCGCCGGCAGTGATTTCCTGCTGATGCCTTCACGCTACGAACCCTGTGGATTGAGCCAGATGTATGCCCAGCGTTTCGGCTCGTTGCCGGTGGCGCGCAATACCGGCGGCCTGGCCGACACCATCGAGGACGGCGTAACCGGTTTCCTCTTCGACGAATCCACCGTACAAAGCTACGAAGCAGCCCTGCACCGGGCCTTCAAGGTCTTCGCCTATCCGCCGCTGTTCAATGCCATGCGCTGCCGGGCGATGGCCGCGCCGTTCAACTGGTGTAAGGCGGTGGAACCCTATGCGCAACTGTATGAAACCTTGGTGGCCAATTCCCGGAGCAGTTCAGGCGAGCGCTGAGGAGGCCTTCAGAGATGCCGATAGGGACTTCGCAAACCTGGCCTCACGGTGCCATCATGCTGGACGCGGAACATACCCGCTTTGCACTCTGGGCACCGGACAGCCGTTACGTCAGCGTCGAACTGGAGGATGGCCGCTCGCTGGCCATGTCACCGAAGCACGACGGCTGGTTCACCCTGCAAACCTGCTGCGCGGCCGGCACCCGCTACCGCTACAACATCGAGGGTGACCTGCTGGTCTGCGATCCGGCTTCCCGCGCCCAGGCCGGTGGCGTGCGGGCCGCGAGCGTGGTGGTCGATCCGCTCGCCTATCATTGGCAGCATAACGATTGGCAAGGGCGGCCCTGGCATACGGCGGTGATCTACGAGCTGCATGTCGGTGCCTTCGGCGGCTATCGTGCGCTGGAGCGACACCTGCCGCGCCTGGCCGCGCTGGGGATCACCGCCATCGAATTGATGCCCCTCGCCGAGTTTCCCGGCAAGCGCAACTGGGGTTATGACGGTGTGCTGCCCTATGCTCCGCACGCCGCCTATGGTTCGCCCGAAGAGCTCAAGCACCTGATCGATAGCGCCCATGGCCATGGCCTGATGGTGATTCTCGACGTGGTCTACAACCACTTCGGCCCAGACGGCAATTTGCTCGGGCACTATGCCAAGGACTTCTTCCTGGAAGATCGCCAGACACCCTGGGGCGCGGCCATCGACTTCCGCCGCCGGCAAGTGCGCGACTTCTTTATCGACAATGCCCTGATGTGGCTACAGGAATACCGTTTTGACGGCCTGCGATTGGATGCCGTGCATGCCATCAACGACAGTGCCTTCCTGCGCGAGCTGTCTGACAAAGTGCGCCAGCAGCTCGACCCCACACGGCAGGTCTGGTTGACCGTGGAGAACGAACTCAACCAGGCCAGCCTGCTGGAAGAGACCTACGACGGACAATGGAACGATGACGGTCACAACGCCCTGCATGTGTTGCTGACCGGCGAGATCGAGTCCTATTACGCCGATTATGCACGGCAAACCACCACCAAACTGGCACGCTGCCTGAGTCAGGGTTTTGTCTACCAGGGCCATCTCAACCGTCACGGCCAGAGTCGCGGCGAACCGAGTGCGCACCTGCCGCCCACGGCCTTTATTCTGTTCCTGCAGAACCACGACCAGATCGGAAACCGGGCCCTCGGCGAGCGCCTCAACCAACTGTGCCCCGCTCCAGCCCTGCGCGCGGCCACGGTGCTGTTGCTGTTGTCGCCGATGATCCCGCTGATGTTCATGGGCGACGAGATCGGTGCCGAGGAACCTTTCCTGTTCTTCACCGATTACCAGGGTGAGCTGGCCGATGCCGTGCGCGAAGGCCGGCGTGCGGAGTTCGCCGAGTTCGAAGGTTTCGCCGACCCGCAACGGCGTGCGCATATCCCCGACCCGAACGCTACGAGCACTTTCGAGGCTTCATGCCCGGACCTCGACTCTCCCGTCCATTTCACCCGCCAGGCCACGGCGCGACTCTACCGGCAGTTATTGGCGATTCGTCACCGCGAATTGATACCCAGGCTGCCCGGCACCCAGGCGCTAGGCGCCGACGTGCTGGCTGACGGCGCCCTCAGTGCGCGGTGGCGGTTGGGCGACGGTAGCCTGCTGCGCATCGACCTGAATCTCAGTGCCGCTCCCGTCGATCATCGCGCCGACAGCACCGCCCGCTGGTTGTTCGAAAGTAGTCAGGGCGCTACCCGACAACTGGACCACGGTTGCCTGGCGCCTTACTGCGCCCTGGTCAGCCTGAGCACCGATGAAGACTTATCGTCCCTTGATGGAGAATTCCCGTGAGCGATACGCAGTTGGAAATGCTTGCGAGCCAAGCGGGCCTGGCCGTTGACTGGATCGATGCCAATGGTCGTCCTCAAAAGGTCCGCTCCGAAGTCCTGCGCAAGGTCCTGGCCGGCCTCGGGCATCCGGCCGATGACGATGCCGCCATTGAAAGCAGCCTGTTAGAGCTGCTGCGAATCCAACAGGACAGGCGCTTGCCGCCGCTGCTGACAGCAGACGTCGGCCAGGGGCTGGACCTCGCCCACTACTTCGCCCCCGACACGCCTTGTGAGATTCACCTGGAAGACGGCACACTGCTCAACCTGCGGCTGGACAACAACGCGGTGTTGCCAGGACAGGTACCGGTCGGCTACCAAAGCGTGAGTATCGAAGGTCAGCATTTCACCCTGGCCGTCGCTCCCGAGACTTGCCACAGCACGGCCGCCGCCACTGGCGCCCGAACACCCCGGGCCTGGGGCCTGAGTGCCCAGCTCTACAGCTTGCGACGTCCCGGCGATGGCGGCTTCGGCGACACCCTGGCCCTGGAAAACCTGGTACGGGCAGCTGGCGAGCGAGGTGCCGATGCCCTGGCCATCAGTCCGTTGCATGCGATGTTCAGTTGTGACCCGCAGCGCTACAGCCCTTATTCGCCTTCCAGCCGCCTGTTCCTCAACAGTCTGTACGCCGCGCCGGGGGCTATCCTCGGGGAGCGTGCCCTGCGCATGGCCATCGACACCGCCGGGTTGACCGATGAACTGCAAGCTCTGGAACAGTTGCCGCTGATCGACTGGCCCCGTGCGGCCCGTGCCCGACAACGACTGCTACGCGCCTTGTACGAGGGTTTCCGTCTCGGCGACCACCCCCTCGGCGCAGACTTCAATAGCTTTCGCCAGGCCGGTGGCGAAGCCCTGGAGAATCACTGTCGCTTCGAAGCGCTACAGGCCCTACGGGTTGCTCGCGGCGAAAGCAGCGACTGGCGTCACTGGCCCGAGGAATGGCGTCAGCCACGCGGCGCGGCACTGGAGCGCTTCGCTGAGGAACACGTTGAAGACATCGGCTTCTACGCTTTCAGCCAATGGCTGATCGCCCGCTGCCTGGAGCGCGCACAGGACGCGGCCTTGGGCAGCGGCATGCGCATCGGGCTGATCGCCGACCTCGCCGTTGGCGCAGACGGCGGCGGCAGCCAGGCCTGGAGCCGGCAGGATGAACTGCTGGCCGAACTCACCGTCGGTGCACCGCCCGATATCCTCAACCGCTCGGGACAGAGCTGGGGCATTTCCGCCTTCGCCCCCGAAGGCCTGAAGCGCCATGGTTTCCGCGCGTTCATCGAAATGCTGCGGGCCAACTTCGCCCACGCCGGCGGCCTGCGCATCGACCACGTGATGGGCCTGCAACGACTTTGGCTGATTCCCCTCGGCTCGCCGGCGAGCGACGGCGCCTATCTCTATTATCCTCTGGACGATCTGCTGCGTCTGCTGACCCTGGAGTCCTCGCGACACCAGGCCATCGTCCTCGGCGAAGACCTCGGCACGGTGCCCGAGGGCCTGCGGGAAAAACTCAGTGCCCGAGCGATCCTCGGCATGCGTGTGCTGCTGTTCGAGCAGGAGCACGACCATCGTTTCAAACCGATTCTCGACTGGCCGGACAATGCCCTGGCCACCACCAGTACCCACGACCTGCCCACCCTAAACGGCTGGTGGCATGCACGGGACATCGACTGGAATATCCGTCTCGGGCTGATCGACACCCCGACCGCCGATCACTGGCGCCAGACCCGCCAGCACGAACGCGAAGGCTTGCGCCGAGCCCTGAGCGCGGACCCGCAGAGCTTTCGCGACGAATCCCAAGAGACCGACCAGATGGTGGATGCCTGCATTCGTTTCCTCGGGCATACCCGTGCGCCACTGGTATTGTTGCCACTGGAAGACGCTTTCGCGGCACAAGAGCAACCGAACCTGCCGGGCACCCTCGACAGCCACCCCAACTGGCGCCGCCGCCTGCCGGGCTACAGCAACAAACTGCTGGACGATAGCGACGCGGCACGCCGCCTCGAACTGCTGGCCTGCGCCCGTCTCCAGGCCGCCGAGCGTGACCGATGAACAGGTTGGCGCAACCCGCCCTGCGTGCCACATTGCGACTGCAATTGCATAAGGACTTCACGCTCGATGCCGCCGTGCCCTGGGTGCCTTATTTCGCCCGGTTGGGCATCAGCCACCTGTACGCCTCGCCGCTGCTCAGTGCCCGGTCGGGTTCGATGCATGGCTACGACGTGGTCGATCCGACCCGGATCAATCCCGAGCTGGGCGGCGAACCGGCACTGCGACGGCTGGTGATGGCCCTGCGCGAACACGGCATGGGCCTGATCCTCGATATCGTCTCCAACCATATGGCGGTGGGCGGTGCCGACAATCCCTGGTGGCTCGACCTACTGGAATGGGGGCGATACAGCCCCTATGGCGAGTTCTTCGACATTCAGTGGCATTCGCCGGACCCATTGCTCGAAGGCCAGTTGCTGATGCCGTTTCTCGGCAGTGACTATGGCGTCGCCTTGCAGGAAGGCACCCTGCCCCTCTGTTTCGATGCCGCACGCGGCGGTTTTCGAGTGGAGCATTATCAGCACCACTTCCCGATCTGCCCCAGGGACTATGGGCAGATTCTCGCGGATCTGCCAGGCCTGGGAGACCTCGCCGCGCGCTTCAGGGCACTCAACACCCGCCCCGATGCTTACCATCAGGCCCGGCAATTACGCGCCGAACTGGCCAGCCGCACGGACAGCCACCCGGCGCTCCTGGCCAGCCTTGAACGCTACGACTCCCGTGACCCCGAAGGCTTTCAGCGCCTGCACCACTTGCTGGAACATCAACACTATCGTCTCGCCAGCTGGCGCACCGCAGGCGATGACATCAATTGGCGGCGCTTCTTCGATGTCAACGAACTGGCCGGCCTGCGCGTGGAGCGCCCGGCGGTGTTCGAGGCCACTCACCAGAAAATCTTTCAACTGATCGGCGACGGCCTGGTGGACGGCCTGCGGATCGACCATATCGATGGCCTCGCCGATCCACGGGGCTATTGTCGCCGGTTGCGGCGACGGGTCGATGCGCTGGCACCCGGACGGCACTTACCGATTTATGTCGAAAAGATCCTCGGCCCAGGCGAAAACCTGCACCGTGACTGGCGGGTCGATGGCACCACCGGCTATGAGTTCATGAATCAGTTATCACTGCTGCAACACGATCGCGCTGGAGCCGAACCCTTGGTGGAACTCTGGAGCCGTCTGAGCGAACGATCTGCCGAGTTTGCCCAGGAAACCCGCCTGGCGCGCCAACAGATGCTCAACGGCTCGCTGGCCGGCGACTTCGAAAGCGTCGCCCAGGCCCTGCTACAAGTAGCCCGCGATAACCTGATGACTCGCGACCTGACCCTGGGGGCGATCCGTCGCGCCTTGCAGGAACTGATCGTGCATTACCCGGTATACCGCACCTATATCAACGCCTGTGGCCGACCGGCCGAAGACGAGCGGTTTT
The DNA here is from genome assembly GCF_900109755.1 of Pseudomonas agarici. GTDB lineage: Bacteria > Pseudomonadota > Gammaproteobacteria > Pseudomonadales > Pseudomonadaceae > Aquipseudomonas > Aquipseudomonas agarici. Next base: position 65,713 of record NZ_FOAR01000010.1, read on the forward strand.
TCCAGCAAGCCCTGGCTGGCGCTCGCACCACTCTCGGCGAAGCCGATTGGCCGGTCCTCGACTGCCTGCAACGCTGGCTGGGAGGCCAGCGCTGGCGCGACCGTGCGCCAGGTCGTCAGCGCAAACGGCTCAAGCACGCCTGCGTGCGCTTTCAACAACTGACCTCGCCAACCGCCGCCAAGGCCGTGGAGGACACAGCCTTCTATCGCTCGGCGGCGCTGCTCTCACGCAACGACGTGGGCTTTTGCACCGAACAGTTCAGTGCACCCGTGGAAGATTTCCATCAGGCCAATCAACAGCGCCTGCAAGCCTTTCCCGACAACCTGCTGACCACCGCCACCCATGACCACAAGCGCGGTGAGGACAGCCGCGCACGGCTGGCCGTATTGAGTGAATGCAGCACCACCTATATCGGCTGGATCGAGCAATGGCGCGAGCAGGCGGCAACCTTGCGCGATGATCCGGCGGCCCCCTCGGCAGGCGACGAACTGATACTTTACCAGGCCTTGCTCGGCAGTTGGCCGTTGGGCCTCGCAGCCGATGACCTGCCTGCCTTGCGCCAGTACGCCGAACGCCTGCGGCAATGGCAACGCAAGGCTTTGCGCGAGGCCAAGCTGCTGAGCAGTTGGGGCGCGCCGAACCAGGCCTATGAAAACGCCTGCCATGCATTTCTCGACACCTTGCTGCTCAAGCCCGAGGGGCAGGCATTGCGCAGTGCCATCGCGGCGGCGGCGCACTGCATCGCTCCCGCCGGTGCGCTCAACAGCCTGGCCCAATGCCTGCTACGAATGACCGTGCCGGGGCTACCGGACCTGTACCAGGGCAATGAGTTCTGGGACTTCAGCCTGGTGGATCCAGACAACCGACGGCCCGTGGACTTCGCCGCTCGACAGGCCGCGTTGCAGGCATCGACAGACCCTGCCGCGCTGATCAGCGACTGGCGCAGCGGCTGGATCAAACAAGCGCTGATTGCCCGCACCCTGGCGCTCCGGGCCCGTCACGCCAGCCTGTTCAGCGCCGGCGACTATCAAGCGCTGCCAGTGTCCGGCGAACAGGCTGGCAAGGTGCTGGCGTTCAGTCGTGCGACCGCGACGCAAACGGCCATTGTGATCGTGCCCAGGCTGGCCCAGCCCTTATTGGCTGCCGGCGAGTGGCCGTGGGTAGCGACAGCGGTTTGGGGCGATACGCGGATCAGACTGCCGTTCACCGCACCGGTCGACAAATTAAAGGGACTTTTCTCAACCTGCACAGTCACACCCCATGGAGAACTGAGGGTCGGTGACGCACTGGGAGACTTCCCGGTCAATCTCTTTATCCACCCTTGAGTTCATTTCAGGAGCATGGCGATGAGTACCGACGAAAAACGCATTCGTGAATTTGCTTATCAGATCTGGCAATCGGAGGGGCAGCCTGACGGCCAGGAAGCCCGCCACTGGGACATGGCTCGCAAGCTGGCCGAAGCCGAGGCACTGGCACCGAGCAAACCGGCAACCGCCAAAGCCAAACCGAAGACGGTTGTGACCCCCACCAAGAGCACCGCGAAACCGCCGGCCAATCCTATTGCCCCGCCTGTCGCCAAACACTTGGAGCCGGTGCCAAAGAAACCGCGAGCACCACGCAAACCGGCAGCCACTTGAACTGAACGCGCTTCGGACAGCCCGCCGACCCCGTCACGCTCGTTGGCCCGCCCCCCCTTTTGACACTCTGAGCCAAGACACTGTGGGAGCAGGCTTGCCCGCGAATAGGACCTAACAATCGCCGAAAGCCTGGCTCTTGGCGAAGATTGCAGGAGCATCACATGACCCAACCCAAGAAAACACCGGACACCGAAGCCTCGCGCATCCGCGAAGGCCTGCCCTTCCCACTCGGCGCTACCTGGGATGGCCTGGGGGTCAATTTCGCCCTGTTCTCCGCCCACGCCACCAAGGTCGAACTCTGTCTGTTCGACGCCAACGGCGAGGTTGAACTGGAACGCATCGAACTGCCCGAATACACCGACGAGATCTATCACGGCTACCTGCCCGACGCCCACCCAGGGCTGATCTACGGTTATCGGGTGCATGGCCCTTACGACCCGCAGAACGGCCATCGCTTCAACCCCAACAAACTGCTGATCGACCCCTACGCCAAGCAACTGGTCGGAGAGCTCAAATGGTCTGAAGCGCTGTTCGGCTACACCATCGGCCATCCGGACGCCGACCTCAGTTTCGACGAGCGTGACAGCGCGCCCTTCGTGCCCAAGAGTAAGGTCATCGACCCCGCCTACACCTGGGGTCGGGATCAGCGGGTCAGCGTGCCCTGGGACCGCACGATCATCTACGAAACCCATGTGCGCGGCATCAGCATGCGTCATCCCGCCGTGCCCGAGGAGGTACGCGGCACCTTTGCCGGATTGATGGTCGATGACCTGCTGGAGCATATCCGCAAGCTGGGCGTCTCGTCGGTCGAGCTGCTGCCGATTCATGCCTTCGTCAATGACCAGCACTTGCTGCACAAGGGCATGACCAACTACTGGGGCTACAACAGCATCGCTTTCTTTGCGCCCGACCCGCGCTACCTGGCCAGCGGCAAAATCGCCGAGTTCAAGGAAATGGTCGCGCACCTGCACGAAGCCGGTCTGGAACTGATTCTCGACGTAGTTTACAACCACACCGCCGAAGGCAACGAGCAAGGCCCGACACTGTCCATGCGCGGTATCGACAACGCCTCCTACTACCGCTTGATGCCGGACGATAAGCGCTTCTACATCAACGATTCGGGCACCGGCAACACCTTGGATTTGAGCCATCCCTGCGTACTGCAGATGGTCACCGACTCGCTACGCTATTGGGCCACGGAAATGCACGTGGATGGCTTCCGCTTCGATCTGGCGACCATTCTCGGACGCTATCACCATGGCTTTGACGAGCGGCACAGTTTCCTCGTCGCCTGCCGTCAGGATCCGGTGTTGCGCCAGGTCAAAATGATCGCCGAACCCTGGGACTGCGGGCCGGGCGGTTATCAGGTCGGCGGTTTTCCGCCGGGCTGGGTGGAATGGAACGATCGCTTTCGCGACACTGTGCGTGCCTTCTGGAAAGGCGACGATGGCCAGCTCGCTGACTTCGCCGGACGCATGACCGCCTCCGGCGAATTGTTCAACCAGCGCGGTCGGCGCCCTTATGCCTCGGTCAACTTCATCACTGCCCACGATGGTTTCACCTTGCACGACCTGGTGTCCTATAACGACAAGCACAACGAGGCCAACGACGAAAACAACCAGGACGGCAGCAACAACAACCTGTCCTGGAACCATGGCGTCGAAGGCCCCACCGACGATCCGGCGATCAACACCCTGCGCCTGCGCCAGATGCGTAACTTCTTCGCCACCCTGTTGCTGGCCCAGGGCACGCCAATGATCGTCGCCGGCGACGAATTCGCCCGTACCCAGCACGGCAATAACAACGCCTATTGCCAGGACAGCGAAATCGGCTGGGTCAACTGGGACCTGGACGACGACGGCAAGTCCCTGCTGCGCTTCGTCAAGCGCCTGATCAAGCTGCGGCTGGCCTACCCGATTCTGCGTCGGGGGCGCTTCCTGGTGGGCGACTACAACGAGGCAATCGGCGTCAAGGACATCACCTGGCTGGCCCCGGACGGCAATGAAATGACCACCGAGCAATGGCACGACAACCATGGTCGCTGCCTGGGCATGCTGCTCGACGGACGAGCTCAGGTTTCCGGCATCCGCCGCGCCGGGGCTGATGCCACCTTGCTGATCGCGCTCAATGCCCACCATGACGGGGTCAACTTCCGCCTGCCCGAAGTCCCTCAAGGCATGTACTGGACTTGCATGATCGATACCAACGACGCGGCGATCAAGGGCCAGGAGCGTTTCGCATTCAACAGCGAATACACCTTGACCGGACGCTCGCTGGTGATGTTCGAATTGCAACGCGATGACGAAGACTGAGAAGCCTGTGAGTCGATAGCAACAGAAGTCGCATGGCGACCACCTTGGACGAGAGTCGGAACGCCGTGCTGGGACGCGGCGTTCCGACAAACTCGCTCGCCACCGCCCGCCGTACTCACTCAGTCGAGGCAGTGAATCGTCTCAGTCACGCGCCAGCGGCTGCAACATCAACACCGCCAGCGGTGGCAGGTTCAGCACCAGCGACGAGGCCTGTCCATGACTGGCGCGGTCTTCGGTGAAGGCCCCGCCACCATTGCCATAGTTGGAGCCGGCATAGATCGCCGCGTCGCTGTTGATCACCTCCTTCCACTGTCCGGCAAAGGGCACCCCAATCCGGTAGGCCTCGCGGGGTACGGGCGTGAAGTTGGCGACCACCAGCAGCGGTCGCCCTTCGCGGCTCCAGCGCAACCAGGCATAGACACTGTTGATGGCATCATCGCCGATCAACCACTGAAAGCCCTGGGGAGCATCGTCCTGGTCGTGCAGCGCCGGCTCCTCGCAATAGAGCCGGTTAAGGTCGCTCACCAGCTTCTGCACGCCCAGATGCTCAGGGTATTGCAGCAAGTACCAATCCAGTTGCTGGTCGTGATTCCACTCGCGCCACTGGCCGAACTCACAGCCCATGAACAGCAACTTCTTGCCTGGATGCGCCCACATGAAACTCAGGTAGGCTCGCAGGTTGGCAAACTTCTGCCAGCGATCGCCAGGCATTTTGTCGATCAGCGAATGCTTGCCATGGACCACTTCGTCATGGGAAATCGGCAGGATAAAACGCTCGGACCAGGCATATACCAGGCCGAAACTCAGCTCGTTATGGTGGTGTGCGCGGTACACCGGGTCTTGCTGGATGTAATGCAGCGAGTCGTGCATCCAACCCATGTTCCACTTATGAGTGAAACCCAAGCCGCCCTGCTGGGTACCCTGGCTAACCCCCGGCCAGGCCGTTGACTCCTCGGCAATCACCAGAGCACCCGGCGCCTCCAGCGCTACCACATCATTGAGATGACGGAGAAAGTCGATGGCTTCGAGGTTCTCCCGGCCACCATGGCGATTGGGCACCCATTCCCCGGCCTTGCGCGAGTAATCGCGGTAGAGCATCGACGCCACCGCGTCCACCCGCAACCCGTCGACATGGAAATGCTTGAGCCAGTGCAACGCCGACGCCAGCATGAAGCCATGTACCTCGGTACGCCCGAGGTTGTAGATCAGCGTATCCCAATCCTGGTGAAAGCCTTCCAGCGGGTTGCCGTACTCGTACAGCGCCGTACCGTCGAATTGCGCCAGGCCATGGCTGTCGGTGGGAAAATGCGCCGGCACCCAGTCGAGAATCACACCGATATTGGCCTGGTGACAGGCATTGACGAAGGCGGCGAACTCCTCCGGCGGGCCATAGCGGGCACTGGGCGCGAATTGCGACAGCGGTTGATAGCCCCAGGAGCCACCGAAGGGATGCTCCATGATCGGCATCAATTCGATATGGGTGAAGCCCAATTGCCGGACATAGGGGATCAGCCGTTCAGCCAGCTCGCCCCAACGGTACTGGCGAGACACCTCGCCCGCTTCATCGATCTCGCACTGCCAGGAGCCGGCGTGCAGTTCGTAGATTGACAGCGGTGCATTCGGCCGTTGCCGTTCGCCACGCGCTTGCATCCATTCCTGGTCCTGCCATTCGATGTGCAGCGGCGATGCCACCTGCGAGGCGGTATCCGGCGGCAACTGGGTAGCCAGTGCCACCGGGTCGGCCTTGAGCGGCAGGATCGCCTCGGCGCCGAGTATCTCGTACTTGTAGGCCTCCCCCGGCTGCAGGCGCGGGATAAAGATCTCCCAGACCCCGCTCGAATGACGCAGGCGCATCGGATGGCGACGACCATCCCAGATATTGAAATCGCCGACCACCGAGACCCGCCGGGCGTTCGGTGCCCAGACCGCGAAACGCACGCCGTCGATGCCTTCGACCGTCATCGGTTGGGCACCGAAACAGCCGCTCAGGTCACGATGATTGCCCTCGGCGAACAGATACAGGTCCATCTCCCCCAGCAGGGGTCCGAAACTGTAGGGATCTTCGCAGACCTGCTCGCCGCCGGCCCAGTGGATACGCAGCAAGTAGGGTTGGCGATCAGCGCACCGACCGACATACAGGCCAGGCACCGCACTGTTGTCCAGGCTAACCAGCACCCGCTCGCTGCCACGGGCCAGAACCTGGACACTCAGGGCACCCGGCAGGAACGCGCGGATGAACTGCCCGCCAGCACCGTCATCATGGGGACCGAGAATGGCAAACGGGTCCTGGTGTTCAGCACGCACCAGGGCTTCGATATCGTGGTCGGCAGGTAATAGACCGACTTTTATTTTACCTGGATCCTGACTTGAATTCATTGCTGCTCTCCACCGGACAAGGATTTCACCTCACTCAACAACCCGCTCAAACCGTGCAGGGGCACGGGGAGCCAGGTTGGACGGTTCTGCGCCTCATAGGCAATTTCGTAGGCAGCCTTCTCCAGACTGAACAGGACCAGGGCCGCTTCCGCGCCCGCCGGGTCCCGCCATGCATGAGCAAGATTAGTAGTTGCCTGCCGATAGGCCCGAATAAAAGCCTCGCGTGAATCCTTCAGGTAACACTCGGCAATACGCTGCAAGGCGGCCTGGGCCGATGCCGAGGCATGGGCGGCGTGTGAGCGGTCAAGGGCCATCGCCGCGGCATAGTCGAACGAGCGCAACACCCCGCTGACATCCTTGTACGGACTGTGCTTGCCCCGGCGCTCCGGCAACGAGCGTGCCGGTTCGCCTTCGAAGTCGATCAGGTAAGCGTCACCTTGCACCACCAGCACCTGCCCCAAATGCAGGTCGCCGTGCACGCGAATGCGCAAACCGCCCTGCACTTGCGCCGCAAGGGCCTGGACGTGAGCGACGATGGCTTTTTTTTGCGCCGCCAGGTGCGTGATCAAGGCCCGGTCCGGCGCTGCAAATTGCGCCTGATGCTGTTCGAGCAATCGCAGGGCCCGAGTTATCTGACCGCCGATCTGCTTGCCCCAAGCCTGGCTGTCCTTGGCCGTACTGACCTGAGCGCAAAAATTCGAGTTGGCGGTCGGCGCGGCCAGCACCTGGTGCATTTCGCCCAGGCGCTGGCCCAACAAACCGGCGAAATTCGCCAGCTCGCCGAGTGCATTGAACGGCTGCTCATGCTCGACAATCCCATCGGCCAGTTCATCGCGGATCGCCCGCTCCAGATTGTTCTGAGTCCAGACCCAGGCATCGCCCTGGTTGTTCAGCAAGCCCTGGGCAATCATCAACAGGCTTTCCCCGCCCGCCGGATCACGCCGCACCACCGAACCCAGTAGCGGTGAAATATGCTTGAAGCCGGCGGCACTGAGGTAGGCGCTCATTTCCAGTTCAGGGTGAATGCCGGCGCTGACCTTGCGGATCAGCTTGAGCATCACCCGCTCGCCCACCACCACCGAACTGTTGGACTGTTCGGCGGACAGGTACCGCACCTCGGCATCTGCGGGCAGCGGCTGCGCCATCAATTCGGGGCTGGCTTGGAAATGCAGCTCGCCCGCGCTGCCGCTCAGCACGCTGCCTGCCTGCATGCCCTGGATCACCGCCCGCACAAAGCTCTCGAGGCTGAAGGCATCGGTGATCAAGCCGACCTGACGACCGCGACGAACCCGAGCCAAGGCCAACTGCTGTGGCAATGCGGCATGGATCTGCTCTTCGGCCAGCAAACCGAAAGGTATCTGGTAGCGGCTGACTTGGCCGCCAACGCTCACCTCGATTTCGCTGAGCAACACCGGCTGCTGGGCATCGCCGAAACGCAAGCCATAGACCAGATGCACCTGCTCGATGGCGGCATCTTTGTTGGCGAACCATCGCCGCTTGGGCAGCCACTCAGGCAACGACACCTGCTCCAGGGTGATGCGCGAAGGGGCCTCGAGCAATTCTTCAAGGCGCTTTTTTAAGACCAGGGTAGTGAAGTCCGGCAGGCTCTGGGGTGCTTCCACATGCCAGCTCGGCATCTGGGTCTCGGCAGCCAGGAGAAACCAGTAGAAACCGTAGGGCGCCAGGGTCAGCAGAAAATTCAACTGGCCGATGGGAGGAAAGGCGTTGCCGCCCAGCATTTCCACCGGCACCTTGCCGGCAAAGTGCGACAGGTCAAGCTCCGCCGCCTGGGCGGTGCGCGAGACATTGGCGACACACAGAATGATTTCGCTCTTGCCATCCGGCCCGGTGTATTCGCGGGTGTAGGCCAGAATCCGGCGGTTGGCCGGCGAAAGCATTTTCAGGCTGCCGCGACCGAACGCTTTCTGCTGCTTGCGCACCGCCAGCAGGCGACGGGTCCAGTTCAGCAACGAATGGGCATCGCCGGCCTGGGTCTCGACATTGACCGACGGATAACCATAGAGCGGGTCCATGATCGGCGGCAACACCAGGCTGGCCGGATCGGCACGGGAGAAACCGCCATTGCGGTCGATCGACCACTGCATCGGCGTGCGCACGCCATCGCGGTCGCCCAGGTAGATATTGTCGCCCATGCCGATTTCATCGCCGTAATACAGGGTCGGTGTGCCCGGCATCGACAGCAGCAGGCTGTTGAGCAGCTCGATCCGCCGACGGTCACGCTCCATCAACGGCGCCAGACGTCGGCGAATACCCAGATTGATCCGGGCGCGGCGGTCGGCGGCATAGTAATTCCATAGATAGTCGCGCTCGTGGTCGGTGACCATCTCCAGGGTCAGCTCGTCGTGGTTGCGCAAGAAAATCGCCCACTGGCAATTGGCGGGAATCTCCGGGGTCTGGCGCAGGATGTCGGTGACCGGAAAACGATCCTCCTGGGCCAGCGCCATGTACATGCGCGGCATCAACGGAAAGTGGAAGGCCATGTGGCATTCGTCGCCGTTGTCGCCCTTCTGTTCGCCAAAATACAACTGGGTATCTTCCGGCCACTGGTTGGCTTCGGCCAGCAACATGCGGTCGGGGTAATGGGCATCGATTTCGGCACGGATCTGCTTGAGCACCTGGTGGGTCTCGGGCAGGTTCTCGTTGTGGGTGCCGTCGCGTTCGATCAAGTAGGGAATGGCATCCAGGCGCAGGCCGTCGATGCCCATGTCGAGCCAGTAGCGCATCACCGACAGCACTGCCTTCATGACCTGTGGATTGTCGAAATTCAGGTCCGGTTGATGGGAGTAGAAGCGGTGCCAGAAGTATTGGCCGGCGACCGGATCCCAGGTCCAGTTGGATTTCTCGGTGTCGAGAAAGATGATCCGGGTCTCGGCATACTTGTCATCGGTGTCGGACCACACGTAGAAGTCTCGGGCACTGGAACCTGGCTTAGCCTTGCGGGCTCGCTGGAACCAGGGGTGCTGGTCGGAGGTGTGATTGATCACTAGCTCGGTGATCACCCGCAGGCCACGTTTGTGCGCCTCGGCGATAAACCGCCGGGCATCGGCGAGGGTCCCGTAATCGGGGTGAACCCCACGATATTCGGCGATATCGTAGCCATCGTCGCGGCGTGGCGAGGGGTAGAACGGCAATAGCCAGATGGTGTTGACGCCGAGGTCGGCGATATAGTCGAGCTTGGCGATCAACCCGGGAAAGTCGCCGATGCCATCGTTGTTCGAATCGAAAAAAGACTTTACATGTACTTGATAAATAACCGCGTCCTTGTACCAGAGCGGGTCATTGATAAAGGTTGCTGGGCGGGATTTCTTCGCCATGGGTAACTCCTTGAATAGTGGCGAGCGGGCTTGTCAAAACGCCGCACCGCCCGCTGGGCTGCGAAGCGGCCCTGAATCCAGGCAACGCGTTGCATCAGAAAGAACGCGTTCAATGGTTTTAGCGAGGACGGCGCCGCCGAGCGCGGCGGTGCGACGTTTTGACAAGCCCCCTCGCCACACTCACATCGTGGTGATCCGCCAGATTCCAAATGGCTGGTGCCAGGGCTCGATGCGCATCCACTGGGTCTTGCCATACCAGGTCCAGGTATGGCCATTCATCAGGTCCTCGCCCTGGGTCGCGGCATCGTCGGCCAGGCCGAACTCCCACAGCGGCAGCTCGAAATGCGCCTCCTGGGCGTTGTGCGGGTCGAGGCTGACCGCCACCAGAATGAAACTCTCGCGGTCGGCGGTGCGTTTGCCGAAGTACAGGATGTTGTCGTTCCAGGCGTTGTAGACCTGCAACCCCAAATGCGTCTGCAACGCCGGGTGCTGGCGGCGGATACGGTTGAGCTGGGCAATCTCGGCAATGATGTTGCCCGGCGTATTGAAGTCCCGTGGACGGATCTGGTACTTCTCCGAGTCCAGGTACTCTTCCTTGCCCGGCACCGACGCCGATTCGCAAATCTCGAATCCCGAATACATACCCCACAGGCCAGAGCCCATGGTTGCCAGGACCGCGCGGATAAGAAAGCCGGCGCGGCCCGACTCGTGCAAGAAGGCCGGGTTGATATCCGGGGTATTGACGAAAAAGTTCGGCCTGTAGCACTCGCGCCAGGGCGACTGGTTCAGTTCGGTGAAGTAACTCGCCAGTTCGGCCTTGGTATTGCGCCAAGTGAAGTAAGTGTAGCTCTGGGAGTAACCGATCTTGCCCAGGCGCGCCATCATCGCCGGCGTGGTGAAGGCCTCGGCGAGGAAGATCACTTCAGGGTGGCGAGCGCGAACATCGGCAATCAACCATTGCCAGAAAGGCAGCGGTTTGGTGTGCGGGTTATCGACCCGAAAGACCTTGACGCCCTCCTCGACCCACGCGAGGACGATGTCGCGCAGCTCGATCCATAGGCTGGGGATGGCCTCGGCGGTATAGAAGTCGACGTTGACGATATCCTGATATTTCTTCGGCGGGTTCTCGGCGTATTTGATCGTGCCGTCAGGCCGCCAGTTGAACCAGCCAGGATGTTGGCGCAGCCAGGGATGGTCCTGGGAACACTGAATGGCGAAATCCAGGGCGATCTCCAGGCCATGGTCGGCGGCGGCGGCCACCAGTCGCCGGAAGTCGTCGCGGCTGCCCAACTGCGGATGAATCGCCTCGTGCCCGCCCTCTTCGCTACCAATCGCATAGGGGCTGCCCGGATCGTCGGGACCGGCGTTCAAGGCGTTGTTCGGGCCTTTGCGGTGGCGCCGCCCGATGGGGTGGATCGGCGGAAAATACAGCACATCAAAGCCCATGTCGCGAATCGCCGGCAAGCGTGCGTGCACGTCATCGAAGGTGCCATGGCGCGAGGCGCGGTCGGTGACGGAGCGCGGGAACAATTCGTACCAACTGGCGAACTGTGCCAGGCTGCGTTCCACTTCCAAGGGAAAATCATAGCTGCGGCTGAGGTAGGCATGAGGATCGCCGAGGCGCACCAGCACCGCCGTGGCGGGTGTGAGCAGGCACTCGACTTGGCCATCCGTCGACAACCCAGACAATTGCTCATGCAACGCCATCAGCCGTTGAGCCAGATCACCTTGGCTACGTTCGCTGGCCTGGCGGATATGCTCGCGACCTTCCTGCAGTTCGAGGTCGATCGGTACCCCGGCCAAGAATTTTTTCTCCAGCTCGTAGCAAAAACTGCCGAATTGATCGATCCAGGCCTCGATCCGATACACATAATGGCCCTGGCCGCCGACCCGCAGTCGACCCTGCCAGGCGTTATTGCCCTGGTCGGTCATCACCGAACGCTGCCAGTCGGCCACACCGGAGGCCTTCCAAGCCAGCATCACGGCCAACTTGTCATGCCCGTCGGTAAACACCTTGGCACTCACGACCAGCTCTTGTCCGACCACCGCCTTGACCGCGAATTGCCCGCCATCCACGGACGGACTCACGTTCTCGATGGCAATGCGTGGCAACAATAGCGCCTGAGACAGAGGCAGGACTTCGCTGATTTCCTCGTCCAACGATTTATCAGTTGTCATCGAGCATCACTCCTTACGCCCTGTGGACGCTCTACCTTGCGTAATCAAGATTCGCGACGGGCTTCATCCTGAAAGGCCGCTCAAGTTCGGAGCCGGGACACCACCAAAAAGTTCAGACGGATTTGCCGGGAACGTCCATTCGTCAAAAAAGTGCAGTCAATCTTGAATGAACAAGGTCAACCGTTACACGAGGCACCCAGACCGTGCATAAAAGAGGTCACTTCATGAATATTCCGATTCCGGCGCAAACGCCCGATCCCAATATCGACCAACCGACCTTGCCGCCGACCGAGCCCCAGCCGGTACCGGAGCAAGAGCCGCCCGGCAGCCCCCCGCCACCCAAAATCGACCCGCCAACCACGCTACCGCCGGTGATCGCCAAGCCAGCATAGACTCGGTTCCAAGAGTGACGGGGCGCCAGAGCAAAAGGAGTACACCATGCCCATCAAGATCGATCGATCCAACCAGACCTGCACCCTGGAAGAACACGACACCTGTGTCCACGGTTTGGCCAAGAACGTCAGGATCACTACCGACGACGCCAAAAGCATGTCCCGCGCCGAACTCAACGGCAAGGCGATCTGGATTACCGAAGCAGAAGCCGACGCCTTGACCGGCGCCGGTGCCGTCGATGGCCGCCACCACGTCAAGGTCACGTCCAACCAGTCGGTGATTTGATTGGCGCGCCGCCGCGTGCCCGTCCTGTCGTCCAGCGACGGCGGTACCTCAAGCGTGGGACCGCACGCGCTAAGGCCATTTCCTCCGTGCCTGCGGCCCATTCGCGATCACCGCGAGACGGTGAACTGCGTCAGCGCCCGCCAGCCAGGTCGATAAAGGTGCCGGTGGCATAGGAAGCCTGGTCCGAGAGCAGCCAGATAATACCTTCGGCCACTTCTTCGGCGCGACCGCCACGCCCCATCGGAATCGCCGACGCCAGCTTGTCGACCCGCTTGGAATCGCCGCTCAGGGCATGAAATCCGGTGTAGATAAAACCGGGACGCACGGCGTTGACCCGAATCCCCTCGCCCGCCAGCTCCTTGGACAGGCCCAGGGTGAAGGTGTCGAGCGCGCCCTTGGAAGCGGCATAGTCGACGTACTCATTCGCCGAACCGATTCGCGCCGCCGCCGAGGACACGTTGACAATGTTTCCACCCTGCCCGCCATGGCACAGCGACATGCGCAGCACCGCATGCTTGGAGCAGAGAATCGGCCCCAGCACGTTGGTCTTGAGGGTTTGCAGAATGCGGAATTCGGACATTTCATCGACCCGCGACCGGTGTCCGACCGTTCCGGCATTGTTCACCAACGCAGTGACGGGGCCGAGTTCGGCATCCACTCTGCGGAACAGGTGGATCACGTCGTCCTCGCTGCTGACATCCGCCCGTACCGTGATGGCCTGGGCGCCCAGTGCCTGGACCTGTTCCTGCACCTTATGGGCGGCGTCAGCGTCGGTCAGGTAGTTGATGCAGATCCGATACCCGTGCTGTGCGGCCAACAACGCTGTCGCCGCGCCGATACCACGGCTACCGCCGGTGATGACAATGACTTTTTCCATTGAGCCCTTCCCACACCGTGCTAACTCTGTGCGTTCCAGCATAACCGTGCCGGGCGCAGTTTGTGTAGCGGTCAAATACCCTAGTGACCTGTGTGGTGAGTCCTACTGGCCAATTTCGGTGCCACAAGCCCTGACCGGCGTTGCTGTTCACCTCCGGCATCCTAACTTGGGCTAACGAACTCACCGCACAGGCTACCAGGTCGATTGGGGCGCTCATGCAGCCGGCAATCGTGCCCAGTGTCGCTGGGCAGACGCCAGGAATCAGGCCTAACGCCGCGACACCGCGCAACCCACCGCACTCAAGGCAATCGCCAGACCGGCCAGGGAGTAGACCCAACTGGCCGAGGCCACCGGCAGCAACACCCCTGCCAGCAAAGGCCCGACACCGGCACCGATATCGCGCCACACTGCATTGGACGCCAGCGCCTGGACCCTTGCAGGGCCGGGGTTGCGTCGGGCCACCAGGGTCACCACCAGCGGCAGTTGCAACGCGCGCAGGATCAGCACCGATCCGGCGCCGAGGATCAGCCAATGGCTGCCGAAGGCTGCCAGGGCAAGGCCACTGAGGATCGACAACAGCAGCAACATCCGCACCACGCCATAGCTGTCCGCCGCCCAGCCACCCAAGGGACTGAGGAGCATTTCCGAAATATAGCGCAGGGCCATCAATGCCCCGGCAATGATCACCGCATTGCCGCCCAGCACGGCGGAGGCCTGCAACGACAGGCCGAAGATAAACAGCCCATCCAACGCCACACCTTCGACAAACGACCAGATCGAGACACTGTCCGGCCATTTGAAGCGCCGTCCGGAAGGTGCCGACAACTCATGCCCCACCGTCGGCAAGCCGCGTGCCACCCACCAGCCGATCAGCGAGGCCGCACACAGCAGCAGGAAAATCAATCGCGGGCCGAACTGCAGGCTCAACCAGCCGCCCACGGACAACGCGATCATCGGGCCGATGGCAATCACCGCCCGCGAACGCCCTGCCCGGCGCGCGGCCCCCGTCGGTTCCAGGGTTGCCAATACTTGCGTCGAGAGGTTCAACGCCGCATAAGACAAGCCCCAACCCAGGCGTAGCAACAACAGCCAGAAGAAGCCGCAGATCAACGAATTGCCCAGGGCGCACACCGCACTGACGCCCGCTGCCAGCATCAGCGTCGAGCGGTCTCCGTGGCGGGCGTAATAGCGCAGCACATAACCGTAACCGAAGATCCGCACCAGGCGGTTGGCCGCCAGCAGCACCCCGGCCTGGGCCAGGGTCACGCCAAAGGCCATGCTGTTCATCGGCAGCAACAAGTAAAGCAGGACATCCCCGGGCAGGCACAGGGCCAGAACGATGGCGGAACGGCGCGAGGCGGAATCAGTCGGGTGAGCAGCCACGGCAGGCATGTGAGACAGGTCTCTACGACGAAGAGGAGAAGCCGCCAAGCATGCCGGTTTGAAACAATCACTGACAATGCTTTTTGTAAAACTGTTGCCGATGCGGCTGAGGCAACCGTGCTTCAACAGAGTGTTCGCAAGATCACGCCTGCCGGTCCCCCCCTGCCAATAGGCGAACTCCGTCTTTTGGCCGATTGCCCTCAATAAAGCCCCTAAATCCGCTACTTCTTGGTATCGTGTGCACCCATTTAAGCACCTATCTATTTGTTTTTTCTATCAGTAACACTTTTATCATTGACTTCTTTTGTATAAGACAGGTTCCTCATGTCCGATCCCATTCATCTCAAGGATCACGAGACCGAAAAACACCTGGTCAACAAGCGCCTGATCGCCTGTGGCCTGCTGGTGCTGGGACTCGCTGCTGCCTTGGTGGGCCGCCTCTACTTTCTCCAAGTCACCGAGTTTTCCTATAACTCCACGGTCTCGGAAAATAACCGGGTCCATGTCTTGCCCATCCCGCCGGAACGCGGGCTGATCTATGATCGCAACGGCGAAGTGCTCGCCGACAACCAGCCCAGTTTCAATATGACCCTCACCCGCGAACGTGCCGGTGACGTCGGTCACGTGCTGGACACGGTAATGAGCATCCTCAATCTGCCGGAAGAAGACCGGGCCCTGTTCGGCAAGGCGCTCAAGCAGTCGCGCCATCCCTTCGAGCCGGTGACCCTGCTCTACGAACTGACCGAACAACAGATCGCCCTGCTGGCCGTGAACGAATTCAAATTGCCGGGGATCGAGGTCGAACCGCAGTTCGTGCGACATTACCCACTGGGCGAGCATTTCGCCCATTCGGTGGGTTATGTCGGACGGATCAACGAGAAGGAAATCAAGCAACTCGATCCCGTGGAATACCGCGGCACCCAGTCCATCGGCAAGACCGGCATCGAGCGCTTCTACGAGAAAGAACTGCACGGTCACGTCGGCTACGAGGAAGTCGAGACCAACGCCCAGGGCCGGGTCATGCGGGTGCTCAAGCACACCGATCCGATTCCCGGCAAGAACATCGTCCTAAGCCTGGATATCAAACTCCAGGAAGTCGCTGAGAACGCCCTGGGCGACCGACGCGGCTCAGTGGTGGCGATCGATCCGAAGACCGGCGAAGTGCTAGCGATGGTCAGCAAGCCGAGTTTCGATCCGAACCTGTTCGTCACCGGTATCCGCGCCAAGGATTACTCGGCCCTGCGCGATTCCATCGACCGTCCGCTGTTCAATCGTGCCCTGCGCGGGCTCTATGCCCCCGGCTCGACAATCAAGCCGGAGGTGGCTATCGCCGGTCTCGACAGTGGAGTGATTTCACCCTCGACACGGGTGTTCGACCCCGGCTACTTCCAACTGCCCAACGTCGATCATAAGTACCGCAACTGGAACCACAGCGGCGACGGCTGGGTCGATTTGAACGCGGCGATCATGCGTTCCAACGACACCTATTTCTATGATCTGGCGAGCAAGCTGGGCATCGATCGGCTGCACGATTACCTGTACAAGTTCGGGATTGGGCAGAAAGTCTCCCTGGACATGTTCGAGGAGTCTTCGGGGCTGATGCCCTCTCGCGAATGGAAACGCGCCACCCGCCGCCAAACCTGGTTTCCGGGAGAAACGGTGATTCTCGGGATCGGCCAGGGCTACATGCAGGTCACTCCGTTGCAACTGGCCCAGGCCACCACATTGATTGCCAACAAGGGAGTGTGGAATCGCCCACACCTGGCCAAGTCGGTCGACCAGGTGGCACCGGTGGACGAGAACCCGATCCCGAATATCGTGTTGCGCGACGCCAAGCAATGGGAACAAGTCAACTACGCCATGCAACTGGTGATGCATGACCCACGCGGTATTGCCCGAGCGGCGGCCGTCGGCGCGCAGTACCGGATTGCCGGCAAGAGCGGTACCGCCCAGGTGGTGGCGATCAAGCAAGGGGAACGCTACGATCGCCTGAAGACCTCCGAGCGTAACCGCGACAACGCGCTCTTCGTCGGTTTCGCTCCGGCGGAAGATCCGCAGATCGTGATTTCGGTGATGATCGAGAACGGCGAGGCCGGTGGCCGAGTAGCCGGCCCTGTGGTGCGCGAAATCCTCGATGCATGGCTGCTGGACAAAGACGGCAAGCTCAAGCCGCAGTACGCGCATCCACTCAAGCCCCATGAGGATCCCAAGGTCTGATTGGGGCGATAGCCCAAGAACACCGCTAACAGCCTACGATAGTGCGTTAGCTCAAGTTTGAATGATGGTGATGCGGGCTGGAACGAGCGGCTTTGGTGGGGAATGGTGCCTCGAACCGGAGTCGAACCGGTACACCTTGCGGCGGCGCATTTTAAGTGCGATGTGTCTACCAATTTCACCATCGAGGCGGTGTAGCAGGCGGCAAATTAGACATCAAAAGACAGCACAAATCAACAGCTTAAGAAGACTGTAAGACCCCGTGGCCACTCAGAAAAGCAAATTCGCCGAGAGGGTGTAGGCATGTCGATACGCAAGCAATTGCGCTTGCGTCAGCCACTGTGCCCACTTGCGGCCAGTCCCGTGTCATGCGCCGACTCCGTCTGCGCCCCTATGACACAACGCTTGAATCATCACTTCGATTGATCATTCAAATCGCAAAACAGAATTTTTTATTTCCTGCGATTCGCTACAAGATGGGCCACCTTCTACCCCGCCGGACCCTCAATCATGAATCTGAATTTGACCATTGCTTGTGCAATCGTAGTGTCTTTTGCCATTGCCCTGATTCACGTCTGAAGCTGCGCACGATCTTTGCTGGCGGTTATGCACATCGCCAAGCGGCTCAGGAAAGCTGCTCAACCAGCCAACGGCGAAAGGTAGCCATCGCCGGTGTCGGCGCACGTGACTGTAGCCTTGTCAGCCAGTAACTGCCCGTGGCGATGCTTATATCGAAGGGTTGGCGAATATCACCGGAGTCCAATTGCCGGGAGAACATCATCGACGGTGCCAGGGCCACGCCTACCCCTTGCAGCGCTGCCTCTATCATCGCCAACGAAGAATCGAAGACAATGCTGTTGCAGACCTGGCTGTTGCTCGGCAATCCGGCAGCCTGAAACCATTCGGACCACTCGTCCACGCAGTAGGAACGCAGCAATGTCTGTTTCAACACATCCGCCGGGGTGTGGAGTTGCCGTTCGATTTCCGGAATGCATAAGACCGACAGTGGCGCCTCCAACAAGCGCATGGCGTCGATTCCATGCCATGCCCCCGCGCCAAATCGGATGGCGAAGTCGAGCCCTTCGGTAGCCACATCCACCCGGTTGTTGTGGGTCGACAGACGCAGGTCGATAAACGGATGGCTGGCCTGAAAATCCCTTAGCCGTGGCAATAACCAACCCACCGCGAAGGTGCCTACCGCTCCCACTGTCAGGACCTCGCGGTAATGCCCGCCCTCGAACCGGCCCAAGGTCTGCGCGATGCGATCAAAGGAGTCGCGTAGCACCGGCAACAGGCTTTCGCCTTCGGCGGTCAGCATCAGTCCGCGGGATAAACGCTTGAACAACGTAACCTTCAACTGACTTTCAAGCCCCTTGACTTGATGGCTGACCGCCGCTTGGGTTACGCACAACTCCACTGCCGCCCGGGTAAAACTCAGATGCCGTGCCGAGGCTTCGAATGCACGTAGCGCATTCAGGGGCAGGTGAGGTCGAAGCACGCTTTAACTCCTAGTTTTTCTAATGGCTAATCCGAAAATTTGTCGTTTGTCGCTAACCAGATCATCGCTTAGATTGAGCCTCGCAGTGCAATCAAGGTCCCTTGTTGTCCCGAATTTCACAGCCTTTACCAAAGTCCGATATATCGATCGTTACCCCATCAGCTATGTCGAACACGGACGTGTTTTGCGCTGAAGCCTGCTCGGCGAAAACGTAACAAAATAAGACAACATCCACGGAAAATAGCCGACTATGCCAAAAAATATCCCTTTCAGTAGCACATTATTCGCTACCACCCTTTGCCTACTCAGCTCCGTAAGCTGCCTGGCCACCGCCGCGACACCCATCGAACTCAAGGCAGTGGTGGACGCCACGATTCAGCCGCTTATGCAGGAACAGGGCATTTCCGGCATGGCCGTAGCCGTGCTCGCCCAGGGCAAGACACATTACTTTAACTACGGTGTCGCCTCCAAGACCGGCAAAGAGGCAGTGAGCGAAAACACCCTGTTCGAGATCGGCTCGGTCAGCAAGACCTTTGCCGCCACCCTGGCCGGCTACGCCGTCGCCCAGGGCAAGTTGTCGCTCGCGGAAAACGCCAGCCACTACCTGCCCGAGCTGCGTGGCAGTGCCTTCGACAAGATCAACGTGCTTGACCTTGGCACCTACACCGCCGGCGGCCTGCCCTTGCAATTTCCCAGTGAAGCGGACAGTTCCGACAAGATGATGAGCTATTTCCAACACTGGAAACCGCCCTATCCTGCCGCCGAACAACGGCAGTACTCGAACCCGAGCATCGGCCTGTTCGGCTATATGGCAGCCAGGAGCCTGGGCCAGCCGTTCGACGACCTGATGGAAAAGACACTGCTCCCCAAAATGGGACTGCAGAGCACTTACATCAGGGTTCCGAAGGCTCAGATGAGCCGTTATGCCCAGGGCTACAGGAAAGACAACTCCCCTTCCAGGGTTGGCCCTGGAGCGTTGGACTCCGAAGCCTATGGCATCAAGACCACCTCCAGCGACCTGCTGCATTACGTTCTGGTGAACATGAACCCACAACAGTTGGAAGCACCGTTGCAGCAGGCAATCGCCTTGACACACACCGGCTACTACCAGTTCGGGAACACCACACAGGGCCTGGGCTGGGAGCTTTACCCCTACCCTGTCAAGCTGGATACCTTGACCGAGGGTAATTCGAACAAGATGCTCGATCCGCAAAAAACCAGCTGGTTCAAGGCACCCCAACCACCCCACGCCGATAGCTGGGTCAACAAGACCGGCTCGACGGGCGGCTTTGGCGCCTATGTCGCCTACGTGCCGGCCAAGGAAATCGGCATTGTGATTCTGGCCAACAAGAACTACCCGAATCCGCTACGGGTCAAGGCCGCCTATGAAGTGCTCAGCGCGGTGCAACGCCAATGAGCAAAAACCATCCAGATTAACTATGATCGGAGTCCATGAGCCCCACGCCTGCGATCCGCCAGCCCTGTCCACCCGGCGCCTGCATTTGCGAGCGAGAGCGACTGTTGGACACACCCGGCACCGACCTGCGAATCCTGCGCCTGACCCGCCAGGAAGAAAAGGTGTTGCTCGACCGGCTCGCAGACCTCAAGAGCCTGGCTGACCTCGAACGCCTGCAACAGAGGATGTATGAACAACTGGGCATTCGCGTGACCATCGCCCCAGGGCATAACGAAGTGCGCACCATGCGCGGCATCGGCATTCATATCGATGAACTGCCCGGGATGTGCCGCAAGACGCGTCAGTCGATCCCGGCAGCGATTCGTCGTGGCCTGGAGAAGCGCCCGCACATCGCCTTCGAACTGCTCAACGCTCACGACTTGCTGGGCGGTCTCTGAGACTCGCCTGGGCTCTGTACAAAATTTCGAGCGAAGGCCAGGCCAGCCGGCTTTCAACGCCGCATGCGCGAGCGCCGATGCATTTCGCACAAAGCCTAGCGAATCAGTTGCCGACGTTTCAGGGTCTCGCTCGGCAACTCCTTGAACAGCGCCCGGTAGCTGCCGGAAAATCGCCCCAAGTGCCAGAACGACCAATGCATCGCCACCTCGGCAACCGTGGTCTCCAGATTACGGCTGCGCAGCAACTCATTGCGTGCGCTGTTCAGCCGGCGCAGACGCAACCAGTGGCTCGGAGTCATCCCGGTGAACGCCTTGAAGGCATGCTGCAACTGGCGCAATGAAACCCCGGCGACCTGGGCAAGTTGCAGCAGGTTGAGAGTCTCCTCGGGAGTATCGACCGCCCATTCGCCGATACGCTTCATAATCCCCCGCTCCTCCGCTCGGCGCCGCAGCGAACCTGGGTCCAGGCGCACGCAGGCGTTGTCGAGGATATACAGGCAGTCTTCCAGCAGTTGCTCAGTCAAGGCTTCCCGACTCGGCGGATCAAAGGTCTGTGCCAGACGCGTCAGCGTCCCGCTCAGCCAGCGGCTGAACAACGCGTTTTGCTGCGAATTGAGCGGCGCCAGGAACAGCCCCTCCAGCCGTGCGACATCCAGGCCGTGGCGCCGAACGAACTCCGGCCCGAATACCACCGCCACCTCCCGATAGTTCTCCGGGGTGATCCAAATATTGCGACTCTCGCCGTTGAGCATATACAAGGCGTTGTCACTGCGATCGAAACAGAACGCCAGCGATCCTGTCGGCGCGCTGAAACTCTGCTCGATGCGGGTATTCATACACTCCTCGTAGATCTCCACGCCATGCAGGTCCAGATAACGAATCTGCCCGGCGAAATGCCCCGGCGACATTTGCTGGTAATGCTGGACCCAACCCGGCGTCGCCCGTATCTGCTCGGCCACATCGGCGGTGTTGAACGCTTGCACCCGCAAGGGGGTTGACTGTGTCATGGGCTGACCATCGCGCACTTTTTTGGTGCGTCTTAGGGATAAAAAAATGGATAGATGGAACCGCAACGCTCGCTCAAGATAGTCGTCAATGCGCTACAGGGGAAGCTTCCCGCTATTTTTTTGGCAGGCGGGAGGTCTAACCTGGCGTTGATAAAACCAACGACGAGGTCCTTATGAATGCCCCTTTCGATCAGCTGTCTTCCTGGCTGAAAGAACACAAGATTACCGAAGTAGAGTGTGTGGTCAGCGACCTGACCGGTATCGCTCGCGGCAAGATAGCACCCACCAACAAGTTCCTGCATGAACGAGGCATGCGCCTGCCGGAAAGTGTGCTGCTGCAAACGGTAACCGGGGACTTCGTCGACGACGATGTCTATTACGACCTGCTCGACCCCGCCGATATCGACATGATCTGCCGGCCCGACGCTTCGGCGATCTATGTGGTGCCATGGGCCATCGAGCCGACCGCTATCGTGATCCACGACACCTTCGACAAACAGGGCAATCCGGTCGAGCTGTCGCCGCGAAATGTCCTGAAGAAGGTCCTGCAGCTCTACACCGACAAGGGCTGGCAACCTATCGTGGCCCCCGAGATGGAGTTCTACCTGACCCAGCGTTGCGAAGATCCGGACCTGCCCCTCAAGCCACCCTTGGGCCGCTCGGGCCGCGCCGAAAGCGGTCGACAGTCGTTCTCCATCGATGCCGCCAACGAATTCGATCCGCTGTTCGAAGATGTCTATGACTGGTGCGAGTTGCAAGGTCTGGACCTCGACACGCTGATCCACGAGGATGGCCCGGCGCAGATGGAAATCAACTTCCGTCATGGCGACGCCCTCGACCTGGCCGACCAGATCACTGTGTTCAAGCGCACCCTGCGCGAAGCGGCACTCAAGCACAACGTCACCGCGACCTTCATGGCCAAGCCCATCGCCGACGAACCCGGCAGCGCCATGCACCTGCACCAAAGCGTGATCGACATCGCCACCGGCAAGCCAATCTTCGTCAATGACGACGGTTCCAAGAGCCAATTGTTCCTGCATCACATCGGCGGCTTGCAGAAATACATCCCCAAGGTCCTGCCGATGTTCGCCCCCAACGTCAACTCGTTCCGCCGCTTCCTGCCGGACACCTCGGCGCCGGTCAACGTCGAATGGGGCGAGGAAAATCGCACCGTCGGCCTGCGCGTACCGACTTCCAGCCCCGAGGCCATGCGCGTGGAAAACCGCCTGCCGGGCGCCGACGCCAACCCGTACCTGGCCATTGCCGCCAGCCTGCTGTGCGGTTACTTGGGCATGATCGAAGGCATCGAGCCCAACGCCCCCGTGGAAGGCCGAGCCTATGAACGCCGCAACCTGCGGCTGCCCATCACCATCGAAGACGCCCTGGCTCACATGGAAGACTGCCCGACCATTGATCGCTACCTAGGCACCCAGTTCGTGCGCGGCTATGTGGCGGTCAAGCGGGCCGAACATGAGAACTTCAAGCGTGTGATCAGCTCTTGGGAGCGCGAGTTCCTGTTGCTGAGTGTCTGACTCCTGGGATAAAAACAATTAAACGAGGTGCGCTATGCGTCTATTGAAATCCGCGATTCCGGTTGCCCTGGCGCTGCTGTTCAGCGCCACGGCTCATGCTGAACCGACCGTCAGTGTCTACAACTGGACCGACTACATCGGTGAAACCACCCTCGCCGACTTCCAGGCGAAGAACGGCATCAAGGTGATTTATGACGTGTTCGACTCCAACGAAACCCTGGAGGGCAAGTTGCTGGCCGGACGCACCGGCTACGACGTGGTCGTGCCTTCCAACCATTTCCTCGCTCGCCAGGTAAAAGCCGGGGCCTTCCTCAAGCTCGACCGTTCGCAACTGCCGAACTGGCAGAACCTCGATCCGAAACTGCTCAAGCTGCTGGAGAAAAACGATCCGGGCAATGAGCACTCGGTTCCTTATCTGTGGGGCACCAACGGCGTCGGCTACAACGTCGAGAAGGTCAAGCAGGCCCTGGGCATCGACCATATCGATTCCTGGGCCGTGCTGTTCGAACCCGAGAACCTGAAGAAACTCAGCCAGTGCGGCGTGTCCCTTATGGACTCACCGGACGAAGTGTTCCCGGCGATCCTCAACTACATGGGCATGGACCCGCTCAGCTCCAATCCCGAGGACTACAAGAAAGCCGAGGCCAAGCTGCTGACCCTGCGGCCATACATCACCTACTTCCACTCCTCCAAGTACATCTCGGACCTGGCCAACGGGGATATCTGCGTCGCCTTCGGCTACTCCGGCGACGTGTTCCAGGCCGCCAACCGGGCCAAGGAAGCCAACAATGGCATCAATATCGCCTACTCAATTCCCAAGGAAGGCGCCAACCTATGGTTCGACCTGATGGCGATCCCCGCCGATGCGAGCAATGTGAAAGAGGCCCATGCCTTCATCAACTACTTGCTCGATCCCCAGGTGATCGCTAAGGTCAGCGCGACCGTCGGTTACGCCAACCCCAACCCCGCTGCACAGCAATACATGGATACCGAGCTGGTACACAATCCCGAGGTCTACCCACCGCAAGAAGTCCTCGACAAACTGTATATTTCAACCACCCCGAAACCGGAAATCATGCGCCTGATGACCCGCTCCTGGAGCAAAGTGAAGACCAACAAATGATCCATGACCGCACAATGGAACATACCCGCTCCTATTACGCCGCGTCCGCCCACTCGATACCGGATCGTCCCCGACTCGAATCGCATCTGAGCGCCGATGTCTGCGTGATCGGCGGCGGTTTCACCGGTGTCAACACGGCTATCGAGCTGGCCCAGCGCGGACTTTCGGTCATCCTGGTCGAGGGTCGGCGAATCGGTTGGGGCGCCAGCGGGCGCAATGGCGGTCAGTTGATCCGCGGCATCGGTCATGATGTCAGCGGTTTCGCCAAGTACGTCGGCACCGACGGGGTGCGTTACCTGGAACGTGCCGGTATCGAGTCGGTGGCGGTGGTCGGCGATCGTATCCGCCAGCATGCCATCGACTGCGACCTGCGCTGGGGTTTCTGCGAACTGGCCAATACTGCAGCGCAGTTCGCTGCGTTGCGCACCGAGCAGGAGCATCTGGCGGAGCTGGGCTACAGCCATGAAACGCGGCTTGTCGAGCCACGGGACATGCGCCAGGTGGTGGCTTCGAGCATCTATGCCGGCGGCCTGATCGACATGGGCTCGGGCCATTTGCATCCGCTCAACCTGGTCCTCGGCGAGGCGAGCGTGGCCGAGTCGCTGGGGGTACGGATCTTCGAGCAGAGCCCGGTACTCGAACTGGTTCATGGTGACACCGTGCAGGTACGCTGTGCCGCCGGTTCGGTGCGCGCCGGCAGCCTGGTGCTGGCCTGCAATGCACACCTGGAAGACCTGGAGCCACGGCTGAACGGCAAGGTCCTGCCCGCCGGCAGCTATATCATCGCCACCGAACCGCTGACTCCGGCAATGGCTGCCGAACTGATCCCGCTGGACCTGGCGCTGTGCGACCAAAAGGTTGGCCTGGACTACTACCGCCTTTGCGCCGAGCGCCGCCTGTTGTTCGGCGGTGCCTGCCACTACTCCGGGCGGGACCCCGCGGACATCGGTGCCTATATGCGACCGAAGATGCTCAAGGTATTCCCGATGCTGGCCGATGTGCGCATCGACTACCAATGGGGCGGCAAGATCGGTATCACTGCCAACCGCTTCCCCCAAGTAGGACGTTTGCAGCAACACCCGAATGTATTTTATGCCCAGGGATACTCGGGTCATGGCGTCAACGTGACCCACTGGACCGCGCGCCTGCTGGCCGAAGCCATCCATGCCGGCCAGAGCCGGGGCATGGACATCTTCGGCGCGGTCCCGCATATGACCTTCCCCGGCGGCAAGGCCTTGCGCTCGCCGCTGTTGGCATTGGGGATGTTATGGCATCGGTTGCGCGAAGTGCTGGGTTGAGGGGGAGCGGCGTTACACAGGCGCGCTCCTCTACTCCCTCGGGGACATGGGTGGGGCAAGAATCAGCGGCGCTTTCAGCCGGTCGTGTGTTCGACCAGTCGAACCAGTCGCCGCGCACTGCCGAAGGCCAAGGTCATGCCCAGTGCGCCATGGCCGGTATTGAGGTACAGATTACCGCCCGCAGGGCATTCAAGCACAGGCCGACCGGTGGGCGTGGCCGGCCGCCAGCCACTCCAGGGCTGACAATCCGCGGTGTTCCAGCCGGTTCCGAACAGTGCCTCGGTCGACGCTCGCAGTTGCTCGATGCGCGCAGCCGGAATCGATGCATCCATCCCACACAACTCCACCATCCCCGCAACCCGCAGGCGCTCGCCGATACGGGCGAACACGGTCTTGCGGCGTATGTCGGTGATACTCACCAACGGTGCCCGGCTGTGCTCGGTAATCGGCAAAGTAATGCTGTAGCCCTTGAGTGGATACACCGGTAGGTGGCTGCCCAGTTGCGCCAGCAAGCCGGTGCTATGAGCCCCCGCCGCCAGCACCACGGCCTCGCAGTGCAGCACCTGAACCCCGTCACGGGCATGCCGCAGGTTCAATGCGTCGATCCGCTGGCCCTGGCGTTGGAAGCCCTCGACCTTGTGCCCGAACAAAAATCGCACGCCTTCATCGGCCATGATCCGAGCCATTTCGCGACACAGCTTGAGACCATCCACCACACACTCGTTGTCGGTATGAATCGCGCCGTGGAACGCCGACCGGTAGCCGGCCAGCGCGGGCTCTATCGCCACCGCTTCGCCGGCGCTGATGGATTGCTGATGCGATCCCAGGCCGGCCTGAAAGCGCAGTTGACGCTGCGCCTTGTCCAGGCTCTCAGCATCTGGGTACAGCACCAGTTTTCCGGTACGGGTAAAATCGCAATCGAGGTGCTGCTCCTGCATGAACGCCTCCAGAGCGTGTCGACTCTCGGCTGCCAGCGCCAGTAGCTCCACGGTGGTCTGGCGGGATACCGAGGTCCGGCAGGCCGCCAGGAACTCCATGCACCAGCGCCATTGCTGCGGGCTCCATTGCGGGGTGAAGCGCAAAGGGCCGCTACGGTCGAGCAGCAGTTTCGGGATACCCGCCAACAATGACGGGTCGGCCAGCGGCTGCACGTAGCTGTAGCTCAACTGCGCGCCGTTGCCGGCCACGGCGCCCATGCCGGGACCGGACGCCTGCTCGACAACCGTGATCCGATGCCCGGCCCGGTGCAGGAACCAGGCGCTGCTCAAACCGACAATACCCGCGCCCACCACGCAAATGTCCATTACACCTGCTCCTTGCCCGGCGCCCGGCCGCTCGGGGTCATCTTCAAACAGACCTGTGTCTGGCTCAACGAACCGGAGGCAATCGCACCTTGCCGGTCCGGCATTGGCTGTTCACGCCCTTGCCGCAGGATGCGTATTCCAAGTCCCGATGCAGGCACACCCTCACCTCCGACAGTTGCGGGCCGCTACAACTCACCGACACCCCATCGTTCGGCATGCCTGGATTGCTCTGCCGGAACAACTGGGCGATTTCCTCGGCGGAGAACTCCCGCACCTGCGTGGAGGGTTGCAATGCATCGGGAATCCGTACCTTGCCCAATGCCCGATCGGTGGTGTCCAGATAAGCGCTGGCGCCCAGGCCGCTGCAGGTGCCGTGTTTTTTCCACTCATGCTTCATCAGCTGGGCCGTCGGAAACAGCGTCAGGCCCTGTTGACGCTGCTCGACCGACAAGGGAGTCAACGGCGCGCAATTCTGCGGCCAACCGCCCTGTGCGTATTGCGGCCAAAGGCCGTGAAGCACAAAGCCGTAGCCCTTGCCGGTGCATTGTGCGCTGCCGGCATGGGTCAGGCAGAATGTCGGCGACCAGGACAATGCCAGCAGGTAATAGTCGAACTCACCGGCCTGCCCGCGTTGCTTGTCCTTTCTGGAAGATTGCTGGTCCGCCCAGACACCACCCCCCAGCGATACCAATAAAAAAGCCAGTACCACGCAGATCAATTTCATGCTGATGTCCTATACCTTGTAAGAATGGGTTCTCCTTCACCCCTGACTCTAATCACGACTCAGCACCCATTGTGTTAAATAAATTATTAATACCCCTTACAAAACAGTAACATTTGATAAAATTGTCAGTCGTCCAAGGTCTAATGGCAGTGGCCATATCGAGCGGCAACCGGGCCGTTCGCCGTCAGGTCGACAGCGAGTAAATCAACGCAGAAATCGCCACCAGGCCCACCAGTGTCACGAACACATTGGAGATCTGCCCGGAGTACTGACGCATGGCGGGCACCCGACGGATTGCATACATCGGCATAAGGAACAACAGCGCCGCGATAATCGGCCCACCGAGGGTCTCGATCATGCCAAGGATGCTCGGGTTCAGGGTTGCCACCAGCCAGCAGATCAGCAGCATGAACGCGGCCGTCATGCGGTCCAGGGCCTTGGCCCCCGGCTTGCGGCCACTCTTGGCCACCAGCCCCTTGAGGCCTTCGCTGGCGCCGATATAGTGCCCCAGGAATGATTTGGCGATGGCCACAAAGGCAATCAGCGGCGCGGCAAAGGTAATGGTCGGGTTGCTGAAGTGGTTGGCAAGATAGGACAGGATCGACAGGTTCTGCGCCTTGGCCTCAGCTAATTGCGCCGGCGACAGGGTCAGCACGCAGCTGAATACGAAGAACAGCACCATCACCACCATCAGGCCGTGAGCCCGGGCCAGGATCAGGCTGCTGCGCGCTTGGGCATGCACGCCATAACGACGCTTCTGGTCAACCGCAAAGGCGGAAATGATCGGCGAATGGTTGAACGAAAACACCATCACCGGAATCGCCAGCCACAGCGTGTGCAACAACGCCGAGGGTTGCGGCAAGCTGTCGGCAGTGGCGAGAATGCCGCCATTCCAGTGGGGAATCAGAAACACTGCGAGAAACAGCAAGGCAATTATGAACGGGTAAACCATCATACTCATGGCCTTGACGATCACCTGCTCGCCGCAACGCACCACCGCCAGCAGGCCGAGGATCAACACCAGGGACAGAATGGCTCGCGGCGGCGGCGTGATCTGCAACTGGTGTTCGAGGAAACTGCCCACGGTGTTGGTCAGGGCGACGCTGTAGATCAACAGGATCGGGAAGATCGCGAAGAAATACAGCAAGGTGATCAACGCCCCGGCCGTCAAGCCGAAATGCTCTTCCACCACTTCGGTGATGTCCGCGCCGTCGCGCCCGGAGAGCACGAAGCGGGTCAAGCCACGGTGGGCGTAGAAGGTCATGGGGAACGCCAGCAGCGCCAGGATCAACAGCGGCCAGAAGCCACCCAACCCCGCGTTGATCGGCAGAAACAGGGTCCCGGCACCGACCGCCGTGCCGAACAGGCCCAGCATCCAAGTGGTGTCGTGGCGGCTCCCGTTGCTCAGTGAAGCGGATGCCGATTCATAGCGTTCGTCGGCGTTGTTGGCCTGGTCATTCATCCGGTCGAATCTCCGTTAGCCGGTCATTACCACGCGACCGGAGCAGAAAAAACGCGTCACAGGCAGTGCCCCGGCCATAAGAGGGGCGCGATTGTCCGGGATTAAGCTTAAGAAGCAAAGGGTTAGCTGAGCAACGGTCGATTGTGCCAGTGTTTCTGGGGATTCCTGTACGTGGACTTGCCCCTACCAGAAGACCGGACACCAACTCCCCGTTAAATTGATGCGGCTGCCAAGCGCCTAAATTCTCTCGGCGACCGATATTTCAAGGCGCTGTGTGGATGCTGCTCGTTGTAATGCTCGAAGGCAATCGTCAGATTGCGCAAGGTCGTTTCTCGATCCGGTTTGGGCATATGAGCCACATAATCACGCTTGATCGTCTTCGCGAAACTCTCCGCCATACCGTTGCTCTGCGGGCTGCGCACGGGTGTAGTCACCGGCTCCAAGCCGATCTGGCGAGCAAACTGACACGTCTGCTCGGCGATATAGACCGAGCCGTTATCGCTCAACCATTGCACCGGCGTGCTCGGTAGTTGATCCCCAAATCGCTTCTCCACACTTTCCAACATCAAGTCTCGGATGTCATCGCCGCTGTAGCCTGTCGGGCTGGCGACCCAGCCAATGGCTTCGCGGTCACAGCAATCCAGCGCGAAGGTCACGCTCAACTTCGCACCGTCGTCGCAGCGGAACTCGAAGCCGTCCGAGCACCAGCGGGTATCACTGGTCATGACCGCGATTCGGCCTTCATGCCTGCGCTGGACGCCGGGCTGCTTTACGCGTCGTTGTAGCAGCAGATTGTGATCGCGCATGACGCGACCGCCTGGCCCAGCTAGTCAACCAGTAACTGATGTTCTGGCAACAATGTCAGTTGTCTTCGTTGTCGGTCCCCCAGTAGTCGTTGAGCTTTTTTCGCAGTATCAACAACGCGGCTGTTCCAGCGAGCGCCTTGTCTTTGCGGCGCAGTTCGCGCTTAAGTTCGTGGATACGTTTCTTGTCTTTGAGCGCCTGCTCCCACTCTTCTTTTTGCAGAGCCTTTTGCGATTTCTGGCCGGTGATGAAGGCTTGTCGCCAGGCCGTGATTTGCTCGGGGTAAAGGCTTTTGCGGCGGCAATACTCGCCCAGTTCGATCTCGGACAAACCGGACGCTTCAAGCGCGACAGCAAACTTGGTTTCGACTGACCAGTTCTCGGTCAGTTGCTTGTTTTCGGACACTGTATTTCCTTCAGAGCTGAGCTGCTTGCGCCAGTTGGACAAAGACATTTCGCCGCCCCTTCGCGCCGGGAAACCTCGGCCATCGACAGGTTCAGCGGGGAAGCATCATCTTGAGTAATGCGGCTCTGCGTTCAGGTGAATAGTACGGCACGACCAGTCTCTTTCCGTCCCCGATATGCTTTTTTAGGAAAGTTCGCAGAGGCGACAACTATCCTGACACGGAGGCCTGTCGCCAAGGACGTTGAGAACGCGAGTAAAAGCAGTTAAGACCTATCAAATCGCTGGATTGATCAGGTAGTTTTTTATAAGATCAACAGAGCAAGGCTCTCGGGCGTCAACCATGCTCGATCCTTGGATTTAACTACACCATATGATCTGGGAAAAAACACCTATTAAGTCAATATTTATATGCTAGGTGTTACATGGCAGCTATCTGTAGCAGCTAGTTAAAAACGACATAATTTGATGCACATATTTGGGGAACAGGGAAAGATGTTGAACTTGAGGGAAGAGCTAGCCAAGCTTGAATTGACTCGTGGAAAATATGAAAAAATATTCCCTGGTTATATCACCCATATACGGTTTCCCCGATATAAAAATATTGTAGATGACACTCGCCTCGATTTCACCTTCCCAATTACAGCTTTGGTAGGAGTAAACGGATCAGGTAAGACCTCGGTACTGAATGCTCTGTATGGTGCCCCTGCTCGAAAATCTACAGGGCAGTATTGGTTCAGCACTAAAGTCGATCCTATCGAGGAAGGTGAAGGCAGCCCGAGTCGATTTATTTATGGTCATCAAAATCCGACGCTCAAGGCAGTAGTAGAAACCAGAAAGGCTCGAGTGAGGAAATTTAGAGACGGCCGTCTTGACCCGAACTATTGGGAGCCAACAAAAGAAAGCCCGGGCGACGACATGGTCGAGCCCGCACTAAAGCAGGGAAAAAAATACATAGGGCGCAGCAAGGATAGATGGAATCCCGTTATGCGAAAAGTGCTCTACATTAACTTTCGAAAAGAAATAAGCGCGTTTGATAAATATTTTTATTTTGGTAAAAATCCAGCATTACAAACTAGTGCTAAGCCTATGCCAGTAGAACCGATGAAAGATGCCAGCGCCAAAGTCGCTGACGCGAGTCCTAAAAAGCCTAATCCACGCCGTATAATAAACAAAAAAGATCAGGTCAGGCATGATGCCGAGTTGCTATCTCGAGTGATTGCAGCAGGTGATACATCGTATCTTTACCGAAATCGTAAAGTAGCCACAGAGAATCGGCTACTAAATCAAGAAGAACTTAAAACTGTAAGTTTCGTGTTAGGCAGAGACTATGAGGAGGCGCGCTGGATTCGGCATCGGCTATTCAAGGGGGATGGTGGGCTTAGCATCGTATTCAAAACAAAACATGGAAGGTACTCCGAGGCCTTTGCAGGTAGTGGAGAAGTTGCAGTAACCAGTTGTGTTGTTCAGGTTCTCGGGACCACAAAAGGTACCTTGATATTACTCGATGAGCCCGAGGTCTCTTTGCATCCAGGTGCGCAAGAACGATTACTCGCGTTTTTGGCGTGCAGAGCTCGCAGCTGGCAGCTCCAGATTGTATTTTCAACGCACTCGCCTCACTTGGTTGCTGCATTACCTGATGATGCCATTAAAACCTTCCATCAGCTGGATGATGGGCGGTTTTCTGTTATTCCGTCGACGCATCCCTATGCAGCTTTCCGACGACTGGGAGCAGAAGATGGAGGCCGAGTTCGCGTTATAGTAGAAGACCGTCTAGCCAAGGAAGTAGTACAACAGGCCCTGCTTACCCTCTCCGATGACGCAGAACGGCGAGTATTTAACGTTGAGTACCCCAGCGGCGGCGCGGACACGATTCTGATGTATCAGATCCCTGTGTTGATTGATACACCAATGCATACATTGGTTCTTCTTGATGGGGATAAACGCCGAGTAAACGAATTTATTGATCCAAGTGCAATTCCTGAATCTCAAAACTCAACTCTTACACAGATCATAAAAGACTCTGTGGGTCTTGAGCCTCGCTTGATCGTCGATGGTGGAGCAGGAGGTGGGAATACGCTGCAACTATTCAATGCCCAAAGAAAATATTTAGCTTGGATTCGGAAGAATGTGGAATTCATTCCCACGCAGTCCCCGGAGGAATTGGTGCTCCGTGCCGCAGGTAAGGCCGACCCAAAAGCATTGACCTCACTTGAGCATAAGGATACCTTAAGGCATTTGGTGGAAGAATTATTTGGAAAGGATGTAACCAATGAACGAACAGATGAATTTGGTGTGACATTGCTGGCTACCAATAGATCGACTTCTAAAGAAATTCATGAACTTGCCCAGATTCTTAAGAGCTATCTGGCGTCAGCTCAAAAAATCACATAGATTACCAAATATTGCGATTATTGATGTATAAATTGGTTTTATGATATGATAAGTACTCTGGGAAATATTGATCAACGATTGTACGCCATAGATCTATTTAGTGGTTGCGGTGGATTGACTCTTGGCTTGAAGAAGGCTGGTTTTGCAGTCCTCGCCGCAGTGGAAATTGATCACAAAGCGCAAGCGACTTATAAGCTTAATCACTCCAAAGTCCGCCTTTACAAACAAGATATACGAACATTAGATCCTTATCAGCTACTGCATGATATCGGAATGCAACCAGGGGATTTAGATCTACTTGCAGGTTGTCCTCCATGCCAAGGTTTTTCTCGCTTGCGCACCAAGAATCAGCAAATATCTGTTCAAGATGATCGAAATGATCTTGTAAGTGATTTCTTCAGGTTCGTAGAAGTTATGAAACCTAAGGCCATCATGCTGGAGAATGTACCTGCTCTAGCGAAAGATCCTGGATTTCTCGCGCTATGTAAAAAACTTGAGACCCTTACATATAAAATCGTCGTAAACGTATTGGATACCGCGGACTATTCAGTACCTCAAAGGCGTAAACGATTGATTATGTTAGCTTCTCTTGTACACACCCCTGCGCTAGCGAGCAAATCCTTAAAGCGGGTTACAGTTCGCGAGGCGTTGAGGAGACTGGAAAGCCCGAAGCTGACTAAAGATACACTTCATGCTGTAGGGGAAAACCGCACACCTGAAGTTCGTCAGCTGATTTCTTTGATTCCGAAAAATGGTGGTAGTCGTAAAGATTTACCAGATCAATACAAGTTAGAGTGCCATAAAAAATCCGATGGATTCAACGATGTATATGGGCGAATGGCTTGGGATGAGGTGTCGCCTACCATTACTAGCGGTTGCCACAATCCCTCTAAAGGCAGGTTTCTTCATCCCGCAGAAGACCGAACAATTACGCTTAGGGAAGCGGCAATTCTTCAGGGCTTCCCCCTGCGCTATAAATTTGACGTGAGCCATGGAAAAGAATCCATCGCTTTGATGATTGGTAACGCACTTCCACCGCCGTTCATTGCAGCCCACGCAGGTGCACTGGGCGAAGGCCTGAGAAACGCGCATATTTCCTGACTGTTTTGAATACTGTGATGCGTTCGGTCTCTTCGGTGAAGGCTCAGAACTGCACACGTCACATCCAACAGGTTGCGTGCTGGTTTGGTTACGGAATCGCGCACCTAAACAGCATTTACTAGCGTATTGATACGCTGGCCCGTCAGGTCGCCTGTAGCCAAGTTTATTCATGTGCCCATGGGGATGCAAGGTGCATGGGCATGCGGGGAGTGTATCTCAGGGGTTAAGACTCACCAAGGAGAGCAGTAAATTCGATCCCCTTGGGACGTATCCAAAGCTTCCCGTTTTTAGCTGATTTCCTCAGCGTTCCGAAAACCAAAAAATGCATACCGTCTAGTTGGTCGGTTGTCATTTTATGATGGGCGAGGAAAGGTTTTAAATCTTCTCGCTCGATAAGGACACTAACATCGTCTTTAAATCCGGTGTTGATCCATTGAGGTCCGCCGTACCCCTGTTTAGTGTCAAGAATATCCCCCCAAAACCCCCTGAACTCGCCCACGTGATCGTCATTTACATCTGAGAAGTTCATGAACAAGTCTTTGACTCGATAGGTTCCAACGTCAGGTAGCTCAACGGTTTGCTCAGATTGCCGAAACGACCCAGAATAAATCAAGTTTTTGAGGATTGGCCGAAGCCGCCTGTGCGACACCGAATTTTTGCGGCCCCCCGTTCCATTATATCGACCACCACTGGAACCTCCGTTACCGCTAGTTTCAGGATCACCATTGGTTTGTCCAACTTGACTATGCTTAAGATCGAGAACGATATGATCCCCGGGGTTGTGCAACATGTCCTTGTCATCGCCGCCGCCTTCGCCTCGCTCTGATTCAGGTGCTGCTAGAAAGCAGCTCAGGTGAGGACGCGCTCGAAAATGCGGGCCTTGACCGCTCTTGGCCTCCTTCACAAATAAGGCCCTTGTTCCGCATTTAGTGCAGACCAAGTTGCGTCTTTTTGAAGCAAGCTCAGATGGCGGGAGCTTGGCGAATTTCGAGGCATAATATTCAATGCCATCGAGCGTACATTTAGCGATATCCATTAGCGATTCCTCCAATTCGTGCAAGAGGAATAACAGAAACTCAGTGGCTTGGCGACCGATCTCAACGTGCAGATTGCCGGACATCTCAACGAATGCTTGCTGACCACGGCAGCGGTTTCTTTATGTTTACGTTCGCCCAGGCTGCTGGGGCCAGCAACGATAGTCGCGGCATCGATAAATGCCTTGAACCGAGTCAAGCCCTCTTCGTCCTGGCACGTGGCGCGACGGTATTCCACTGTTGCCGGGGCGATCTTTCTGGCCTAGGTGGCAGAGAGCACCATTGCCCCTGCAACGACCTTGAGCAAAGATGCAAAGAAATCGGCCTCATCTATTGATAAACTGTAACGATTGATCTCAATCTTCCTTGTCAGTGCCTGTCCATGATTCCTGTGCAACGCCACGCCTGCTTCATCACCCTCCTCCTGCTGCTTGGCGGCTCGTCGGCCCTGGCTGACGAGTTGATGGTCAGTTGGCCCGGCGACTGGGAAGTACAGACGCTACCGCCGGTTCAAAATGCGGCGGGCGAGGTCATCGGCGGGCTGCGCCAGCGTGCGGTGAAGAACGCCCCCAACGGCGATCCGATGATGGTCATGGAACTGACTCAATCGGTTCTCAATCCCGGTCACGAGGTCAACCTTCCCGGTGTATTGCTGGAAATGCGCAAGGCCGTGCAGAAGAATTTCGTCGAGCGCGGTTTCATGAGCGTGTGTAATCGCATTCACGAGAGCAGCCTGGGCGGTTTGGCGGCGGTGGAAACCACCTGCACCATCACCCAGAACGGCGGTCACGTGATGACCCAGACCCTGGTGGCCGCTGCCCATGACGGCAAGGCCTATTCCCTGCTGTACGCCGGCTCGGCGGACGGCTACAAAGCGCTCGAACCAACCGTCAACGGTATCCGCGCCGGCCTGCGCCTACAGCCATGAGCCCTCTCGCCCACGGCGAGCGGGCGCCGCCGCCAAGGCCATGATCAGTTGGCGACGGGCGTGCGCAGGGTGACAAACTCTTCCGCCGTCGTCGGATGGACACCGATGGTTTCATCGAAGTGCTGCTTGGTGGCACCGGCCTTCAGGGCGACCGCCAGGCCCTGGATGATTTCACCCGCCTCGGGACCGACCATATGGCAACCCAAGACCTTGTCGGTGCGAGCATCCACCACCAGCTTCATCAAGGTGCGTTCCTGACTCTCGCCCAGGGTCAGTTTCATCGGCCGAAAGCGGCTTTCGAAGATCTGTACCTTATAGCCCTGCTCCCGCGCCTGCTCTTCGCTCAGGCCCACCGTACCGATATTCGGCTGGCTGAACACGGCGGTCGGAATCATGTTGTAGTCGACCGCACGATACTGTTCGGGCTTGAACAGGCGCCGGGCCACCGCCATGCCTTCGGCCAGGGCGACCGGCGTCAGTTGCACGCGACCGATCACATCGCCCAAGGCCAGGATCGACGGCTCGCTGGTCTGGTACAGGTCGTCGACCTGGATAAAGCCGTGTTTGTCCAGCTTCACCCCGGTGTTTTCCAGGCCCAGGTTGTCCAACATCGGACGTCGACCAGTCGCATAGAAGATGCAGTCCGCTTCCAGCTCGCGGCCATCCTTGAGGGTGGCTTTCAGGCTGGCGTCGGCCAACTTGTCGATACGTTCGATATCGGCGTTGAACTGTAGGCCCAGGCCGCGCTTGCCGAGCTCTTCGGCCAAGTGCTTGCGCACCGCACCATCGAAGCCGCGCAAGAACAGGTCGCCGCGATACAACAGTTGGGTGTCGGCGCCCAGACCGTTGAAAATGCCGGCGAACTCGACGGCGATATAACCACCGCCGACCACCAGGATGCGCTTGGGCAGCTCCTTGAGGAAAAACGCCTCATTGGAACTGATGGCATGCTCATGCCCGGCAATTTCCGGAATCTGCGGCCAGCCGCCAGTGGCGATCAGGATATGCCTGGCACTGTAACGCTGGCCGTTGACCTCGACTTGATGCGGGTCCACCAGCTTGCCATGGCCTTCGAGCAAGGTAACGCCGCTGTTGACCAGCAGGTTGCGATAGATGCCGTTGAGGCGATTGATTTCCTTGTCCTTGTTGGCGATCAGGGTCGCCCAGTCGAAATTCGCCTCACCCGGCGACCAGCCGAAGCTTCGCGCTTGCTCGAAGTCCTCGGCAAAGTGCGAGCCGTACACCAGCAACTTTTTCGGCACGCAGCCAACGTTGACGCAAGTCCCTCCCAGGTAGCGGCTCTCGACCACCGCCACCTTGGCCCCGAAACCAGCGGCAAACCGCGCCGCACGTACACCGCCGGAACCGGCGCCAATTACAAACAGATCAAAATCGTAGGCCATTTCCATCTCCTCGGCAGACACACAGCATAACCGCTGTAGCCTTTTTTGGTCAGCCCCACTCACCGTACAGGCCATTAGGACGTCCCAAAAAAAAGCCACCCCGCGGATGGCTTTTGAGTTCTACTGGAGGCTGCTCTGGCTTAATAAGCCTTGCCGGCCTTGTAGAAGTGCTCGAAGCAGAAGTTGGTTGCCTCGATATAGCCTTCGGCGCCACCACAGTCGAAACGCTTGCCCTTGAACTTGTAGGCAATCACACAACCGTCCTGAGCCTGTTTCATCAGGGCGTCGGTGATCTGGATTTCGCCACCTTTGCCAGGCTCGGTCTGCTCGATCAGGTTGAAGATGTCCGGGGTCATGATATAGCGACCGATGATCGCCAGGTTCGAGGGTGCGTCTTCCGGTTTTGGCTTCTCGACCATATTGCGTACACGGTACAGGTCGTCACCGATCAAGTCGCCGGCGATCACCCCGTATTTGCTGGTTTCCTGCGGATCGACTTCCATGATCGCGACAATGGTGCAGCGGTACTGCTTGTACAGCTTGACCATCTGCTTGAGCACGCCGTCACCTTCGAGGTTGACGCACAGATCGTCCGCCAGGACCACGGCGAACGGCTCATCGCCGATCAGCGGACGGCCAGTCAGGATCGCATGCCCCAGGCCCTTCATTTCGGTCTGGCGGGTGTAGGAGAACGAACATTCGTCCAACAAGCGACGGATACCGACCAGGTATTTTTCCTTGTCAGTGCCCTTGATCTGATTTTCCAACTCATAGCTGATGTCGAAGTGATCTTCCAGTGCGCGCTTGCCACGACCCGTGACGATCGAAATCTCGTTCAAGCCCGCATTCAGCGCTTCCTCGACGCCGTACTGGATCAGTGGCTTGTTCACCACCGGCAGCATTTCTTTAGGCATGGCTTTAGTCGCTGGCAGGAAGCGAGTACCGTAACCGGCTGCTGGGAACAAGCATTTCTTGATCATATGAGTCCTTAAAAAGGGCGGTGTGTCCGAGTTTCGGCGCAGTCTAATCAGGCGGCGCTCACCTTACAATGCCTCGCCGACAGCAGACTGACGCCCACATAGAGAAAAACTGGCGCGGATAGTTCCAGAAGCCTGGTAAATAGTACGGCGCCCATGGAACACTTCCACGCGCGCCAAGGCAGCAATTGTAGCTGCCAATACCAACTTGCGCCTAAGCTATGGTTGCGGCCCCTCCATCCCTCCCAATGAGACAGATCAATGTCGACAGCAAAAAAAGTGAACGGTTACCTGATCAACCCAGCAAAAGACGGCCAATGGTGGGTTGCCAGTGTCGATGGCGAGAACATTGCCGGGCCGTTCCCGACCGAAGCACTGGCTATTGAAGTGGCGACGGTTTTCCAGGACACCCCAGCCCCCACCGCCACGCGTCGTGGCAACTGAAGGCTGAATCCTATGAAACGGCTTCTGGCATTGATTGCGGTACTGGCGCTGGGCGGATGCGCTACCGCATCCAAGACCTACCTGAACAACGGTCGGCAAGGCCTGGAGATCGACTGTTCGGGCCAGGCCATGTCCTGGGCCCAATGCTACGAGAAGGCCGACGCTTCGTGTGCCGGGACCGGCTACACCCTCGTCGGCACAGACGGAACACCGCAGCCCGCCGAAAGCGACAAGACGCTGGGCGTGGATGTCGGCAACTTCAAGAGCCGCACGGTGGTGGTGGTCTGCAAGTGACGAAGGCCGGCCTCAGGGTTGACCGGAAATGCAGCGGGTAGCCGCATCGAGCACCGCGCTGGAGCGCAACGGGAAGTTCGACATACTCTCGTAGAGCTTGATGCTGCTGCCGTTGGCGCGCTCATCGATATCCAGCAGCGCGGCCGGCGAGGTAGACAGCCGGTCACGCACGACCATCTTGATCCCGCTCTTGTGGGGCGTCAGCAACGAAGGGCCACGGCTCTTGGTCAGGATGGTGTCCACGCACTGGGCATATTCATCGGGCTTCTTGCCCGAAATCACGTTCAGCGTCGCAGGTGTCTGCTGGATCTCCTGCACACTCGCACAACCACTCAATGCCAAGAAAACGCCCCAAACGCCCCACTTCATGAAAAACCCTCCGATAAAGACGCTCCGACAGCACTCATGGAATTTTTCTCCCTCGCAACTGAATTAAATTCAACTTCTATGGCAACAAGACAGTGTAATCCGTCAAACTTGTCAGCCTGTCCGGAGAATACCTCCATCGTAGCCGCAAGCCCCGCTACACCACATGCTATCTTTTTGATTTTGTAGAAAAAGCCTTCTGGAGGCGCCCATGAAATTCATCCACCAGCGCGAGCACCTCAACGAAGACGACATTGTCGTGATCGAATGCTCCCAGACCTGCAACATCCGCCTGATGAATGATGCCAACTTTCGCAGCTTCAAGAATGGTGGCCGTCACACTTACCACGGCGGGGCCTTCGACAGCTTCCCGGCCAAGATCACCGTGCCGAGCACCGGGTTCTGGAACATCACTTTGGACACAGTCGTCACCAAGCGCGCCCTCAGCGTCACCCGCAAGCCGAACCTGACGCATTCGATCCGCATTATTCGCCGTTCCAGCTCGAAACTGCGTTAATTGAGCGTACACAGCCACCTTCTCTTGTTACTGGAATGACCGTGACCACCCAATATGTCATCAAATACACCCTCAACGGTGAACGCCGCTTCGATTTCGCCCAACTGGAAAACGGCACTGAAGCCGAAGCCCGCGCCGCGCTGGAAGCAATTTATGGCGAAGGTGACGATGTCATCGTCGTTATGAAAGTCACTAAGGCCCTATAAGCAAGCACACGAAGGGCCTGACGAGACAGCCCATGACCCTTGATCTGTTTGCCGCCGACGATCTACAGCAACCCGAGCGCAACGAGCGGATCGGTGAGCAGTCGTGGGTGTTGCGCGGTTTTGCCCTGCCCTGGGTCGAGCGCCTGCTCCCGGCCTTGCAAAACGTGCTACGCCAGGCGCCGTTCCGGCAGATGGTCACTCCAGGCGGCTTCACCCTGTCCGTCGGCTTGAGCAGTTGCGGCGCCCTGGGCTGGACCACCGACCGCAGCGGCTACCGCTACAGCGCCGTCGACCCGCAAAGCGGGCGGCCCTGGCCGGCCATGCCCGAAGTGTTCCGGCATCTGGCGGTCGATGCCGCGCAGGCAGCGGGCTTTGAGCAGTTCACTCCCGATGCCTGCCTGATCAATCGCTATGTACCGGGGGCGAAGATGTCCCTGCACCAGGACCGCAACGAGCAGGACTTCAACGCTCCGGTGGTGTCCGTATCACTGGGTTTGCCGGCGATGTTCCTGTTCGGCGGCCATGAGCGCAGCGACAAAACCCTGCGCGTTCCGCTGTTCCACGGCGATGTGGTGGTCTGGGGCGGCGTCGACCGGCTACGCTATCATGGCGTGCTGCCGATCAAGGACGGCCACCATCCACGGTTGGGCGCCGAGCGCATCAATTTCACCTTGCGGACAGCCGACTAGCGCCTCAGCGGTTGACATCCACCAAGATCGGTTCCCAGCCTGCCCGGCGAGCAACGACGGCGCCACCAAATCGACTGCCCAGAACGTACATGCGGCCTAGATGCCGATCGGCTCAAGCGACAATTCCGATATATACCGCGACGCTGTCCGGCCCGGTATAGGCCTCAAAATCGGTGGCGAAGCGACGCTGGCCCGGGTGCTGCTCGAAGTAGGACCAGATCGCCTGCCAGATTTCGATTACCGTCTGCGGCATGGCGCCTTGGCCGGCGAAAACCAGATAGGGGCCGGCCTGCACCTCAAGGGTCGGATAGCCTGGCGCGGGCGCCGTCACCGCCACTGCGGCGCTCACATCGAAATAGCCGCTGGCATCGGACTCGTAGCCGGAGTAGACCCCGTACACTGGCGATTCCGGCTGACGGTTGGCAATGCGTTCGGCCAAGTCGTCGGCGAAAAAGCCACCCCACAACCCGCCGATCCTTGCTGTTGAGGCCTGCTGCTCGTCCTGGTTGCAAGTCCGAACTCGTGGGCCGGATACTTGGAAAGCAGCCACTTCCACGCGTTTCACATCCATCCGAATCATGCTCCTGAGTGAGTATTTTTGACCTGCGACAACTTTAGGTGGACTCTGCCCTGAGCGTCACCACAAATCACTCTTTTTGCCTACTCGAACAGATGATGACTGGCCCGGCCT
Source organism: Pseudomonas agarici (assembly GCF_900109755.1). Taxonomy (GTDB): domain Bacteria; phylum Pseudomonadota; class Gammaproteobacteria; order Pseudomonadales; family Pseudomonadaceae; genus Aquipseudomonas; species Aquipseudomonas agarici. The sequence goes on from NZ_FOAR01000010.1 coordinate 106,755, forward strand.
GCATCATTGCTGATACAAATCCGCCCTGTCTCGTCGTTATCCTGTTATCTGCCTCGGAGCAAAGTCGCATGAGCACCTGGCCTGACACCCGCATTTTAGAGCTGTTCGGCATCCAGCTACCGATCATCCAGGCGCCAATGGCCGGTGCCACCACGGCGGCGCTGATGCAGGGCGTCGCTCAGGCCGGCGGCCTCGCGTCATTGCCTTGTGCGATGCTCACCCCGGAACAGATTCGTCAGGAAGTTCAGGCATTTCGCGCAGCGATCCAGACGCCGCTGAACATTAATTTCTTCTGTCATCAGCCGCCAGCCGTCGACCCGCAACGTGAAAAACGCTGGAAGGAGTGCCTGGCTCCCTACTACCGCGAACTGGACCTGGATTTCAACGCACCGACACCCATTTCCAGCCGTGCCCCCTTCGATGAAACCAATTGCCAACTGGTGGAAGAACTGCGTCCGGAGATCGTCAGCTTCCACTTCGGTCTGCCTCCCGAAGCCCTGCTCGACCGGGTGAAAGCCAGCGGAGCGACAATTGTCGGTTGCGCCACTACCGTGGATGAGGCGCGCTGGCTGGAAGAGCACGGCTGTCACGCGATCATCGCCATGGGCAATGAAGCGGGCGGTCATCGTGGCCTCTTCCTGAGCCACGACCTCGCTACCCAAGTCGGCACCATCGCCCTGGTGCCACAGATCGTCGATGCGGTGAAGGTGCCGGTGATTGCTGCCGGCGGCATCGGCGACGCCCGTGGCATCGCGGCGGCCTTCATGCTCGGGGCCTCGGCGGTCCAACTGGGGACGGCTTATCTGTTCACTCCGCAAGCCAGGGTTTCAGCCTCCCATCGCCAAGCCCTGCGCACCGCGAAGGACAGCGAGACAGCCCTGACCAACCTGTTCACTGGCCGGCCAGCGCGCGGAATCATGAACCGGCTGATGCGCGACCTGGGGCCGATCAGCGACATGGCCCCGGCGTTCCCCCTGGCCGGTGGTGCGCTGTTGCCGTTGCGAGCCAAGGGCGAAGCGGACTTCAGCAGCCTATGGTCGGGTCAGGCCTTGCGCCTCGGAGTGGAATTGCCGGCCGAGGCACTGACCAGGCAACTGGCGAAACAGGCATTGGCAAAACTGACCGGACGCTGACAACGGGAGACCAAACGCGGGTCCGTGGCGAGCCGGTTTGTCGGAACGCCCGCTCGCCACCGGGATAAAACCGCTATATATTTCGATATATAGCGATTCACTCCTCTGAGCGCCGCACACTTCCTATCACAAGCGGCGCCTGTGCCTGTCCCCGACGTTTGAACGGAGCCGCTTCATGCTCACTCGTGCCTCGCGTTTTGCTCCAACTTGCCTGTTCGGCCTGTTCGTCTTTGCCTCGGCTCAGGCCGCCGAAGTCCAGGTGGCCGTCGCCGCCAACTTCACCGCACCGATCCAGGCGATTGCCGCCGACTTCGAGAAAGACACCGGTCACACGCTGGTGGCAGCCTATGGCGCCACCGGCCAGTTCTACGCCCAGATCAAGAACGGCGCGCCGTTCGACGTGTTCCTCGCCGCCGACGACAGCACCCCGGCCAAGCTGGAAAAAGAGGGCCAAATCGTAGCCGGCTCGCGCTTCACCTATGCCGTCGGCACCCTGGCCCTGTGGTCGGCCAGGGACGGCTATGTCGATGCCAAGGGCCAGGTGCTCCAGGACAGCGCCTACCAGCACCTGTCCATCGCCGATCCGAAAACCGCGCCTTACGGCCTGGCCGCGACCCAAGTCCTGGCCAAGCTGGGCCTGGCCGAGCAGGTCAAGGACAAGCTGGTCACCGGCCAGAACATCACCCAGGCCTATCAGTTCATTTCCACCGGCAACGCCGAGTTGGGCTTTGTCGCCCTGTCGCAGATCTACAAGGACGGCAAACTCACCCACGGTTCGGCGTGGATCGTCCCGGCCGATATGCATGAGGCCATCAAGCAGGACGCGGTGATCCTGACCAAGGGCAAGGACAACCCCGCCGCCAGGGCGCTGGTCGACTACCTGAAAGGTCCGAAAGCCGCAGCCATCATCAAGTCCTACGGTTACCAGCTCTAAATGCCGCTGACGAGTGCCGACTTCGCCGCGATCTGGCTGACCCTGAAACTGGCCTCGCTAACCACGGCGATCCTGCTAGTGATCGGTACGCCGATTGCGTTATGGCTGGCTCATACCCGTTCCTGGTTGCGCGGGCCAATCGGTGCGGTGGTGGCCCTGCCACTGGTGCTGCCACCGACGGTGATCGGCTTCTACCTGCTGCTGGCCTTTGGGCCACAGGGATTTATCGGCCAGCTCACCCAATCCCTGGGGCTGGGCACCCTGACCTTCAGTTTCACCGGACTGGTGATCGGCTCGGTGATCTACTCGATGCCCTTTGTGGTGCAGCCACTGCAAAACGCCTTCAGTGCCATCGGCACCCGCCCGCTGGAAGTCGCCGCGACCTTGCGCGCCAATCCCTGGGACACCTTCTTCAGCGTGGTCCTGCCCCTGGCCCGACCGGGCTTTATTACCGCCGCGATCCTCGGTTTCGCCCACACCGTCGGCGAGTTCGGCGTGGTGTTGATGATCGGTGGCAATATCCCACAGAAGACCCGTGTGGTCTCGGTGCAGATCTATGATCACGTCGAAGCCATGGAGTATGTCCAGGCCCATTGGCTGGCCGGCGCCATGCTGATGTTTTCCTTTATCGTGTTGCTGGCGTTGTATTCGAGCCGCAAGACCAAGCCTGGCTGGAGCTGAACCATGGCACCCTCGATACAGGTCAGTTTGCAACTGAACTACCCTGGCTTTGCTCTGGACCTCGACCTGGACCTGCCTGGCCGTGGCGTGACTGCGCTGTACGGTGACTCCGGCTCCGGCAAGACCACTTGTCTGCGCTGCATCGCCGGCCTGGAAAAAGCCGCCCAGGGGTTTATCCGGGTCAACGATGAAGTCTGGCAGGACAGCCGTCGCCAGCACTTCGTCTCGCCGCACAAGCGCGCGCTGGGTTACGTGTTCCAGGAAGCCAGCCTGTTCCCGCACCTTTCGGTGCGGGCAAATCTGGACTTCGGCCTGCGCCGCATTCCCCGCGCCCAACGGCAAGTAGACATGGTCCATGCCAGCGAATTGCTGGGCATCACCCACTTGCTGGAGCGCCATCCGCAGCACCTGTCCGGCGGCGAACGCCAACGTGTCGGCATCGCTCGGGCGCTGCTCACCAGTCCGCAACTGCTGCTGCTGGACGAACCCCTCGCAGCACTCGACAACAAACGCAAAGGCGAGATCCTGCCGTACCTCGAACGCCTGCATGCCGAACTGGATATTCCGGTGCTCTATGTCAGCCACTCCCAAGAGGAAGTGGCGCGCCTGGCCGACCATATCGTCCTGCTCGGCGACGGTAAGGCGCTGGCCAGCGGCCCCATCGGCGAAACCCTGGCGCGGCTCGACCTGCCCCTGGCCCTCGGCGATGACGCCGGTGTAGTGATCGAAGGCCAGGTCAGTGCCTATGACGCGCATTACCAACTGGTCACCCTGCAATTGCCCGGCAGCCTACTGACCGTGCGGGTCGCCCACCCCCCTTTGGCCGTCGGTAAGCACTTGCGCTTCAAGGTCCAGGCACGGGATGTCAGTCTCAGCCGACAGGCGGAAGAACCCAGTAGTATTCTCAATCGGCTGCCGGTGACGGTGACCGGCGAAATTCCTGCGGACAACAGCGCCCACGTGCTGCTCCGATTGGAGGCCGGCGGCACTGCGCTGCTGGCACGGATCACTGGTTTTTCGCGGGATCAACTGCAACTGGCGGTCGGCCAACAACTGTGGGCGCAGATCAAGGCTGTGGCGATACTGACCTGAATCGAAGGCCCCTTCGAGCCAGGCGAAAACTGATCGGCCGCTGGAAAAATCACCCCGCCCGCAACATTCATCTGGCTATAGACGCCTGCGGGTTGCCCATCGACGATTGAAGGAGCCTTCATGAGAAAGAATACTGCTCGCTGCGACACGCCGACTGGGCGGCCACTCTGCACTGGCTCATATACCTGCGCCTACCAGACCCCGCTGCGCGCCGTGCTGCTCGTCGGCGCTACCCTCGGCACCTTCGCGCTGCTGTCGATCGACTCCAGGGCGCAAGCAGCGGGCGGCTCCTATATCGTCGACGATGGAAGTCTCAACGACCCCGGCGAATGCAATATCGATACCTGGTATAAGAGCAGCCGCCATAATGCTTCGAGCGGGGAAACCGCGCTGTCCCAGGACTGCACTCCCAACAGCCTGCCCTCGCTGCAGTTTGGCGCCGATATCAATCGCAGTCGCGATGACGGCCAGCATCAGACGCTGCTCAGCCCACACCTCAAGGTCTCCCTACTCAGTCGAGCTGACCTTGGCCTGGAAGCCGCGCTGTCGACAGCGCTGCACTTCGCCACCGCCCGCCGGCACTCTTTGGACGGCGTCGAACTGAGCGTGCCACTGACATACCAGCCTATCGATCCGCTGCACTTGACCGTCAGCGGCGGCTGGGCCCAGGCCTACGACGATGGCCGACAGCATCGGGCCCTTACCTGGGGGACCGGAGTGGAATATGACGTGGCGCATGCACTGACACTGGTGGCCGAGCGTTTTGGCCGTCAGCATGGCGACCAGGGTTGGCAGACCGGCCCACGCCTGCATATCGGTGAAAAGCTCGATATCGATCTGGTGGTCGGCCACTACCTGAACGGTAATCGCGATCGCTGGCTCACTACCGGTGCCACCTTACGGTTCTGAAACCACGGGAAGGCATGGAGTCCTCCCCGCACTCAACCGTTACTGACCGGGGACCTCATCCATCAGCAAAACTTGCCGGCTCAACAGCAGATCGGCCGCCGCTGCGCTCATCACCTGGAAGTGCTCGGTATTGCGGTGCTTTTCGATTGCCGCCATGTTGATCCAACGCTCGACGAATACAAAGCGCTCGGGGTTGCTTTGGTCAACATGCAGAATGTATTCGCGACAGCCGGGTTCGGCCCGCGAGGGTACCACGGCAGCCTTCAGCACAGCCTCAAGCTCGACAGCCTTGCCCGGATGAGCTTGAAGAACTGCAACGACACGAATTTCATGATTCATGGAGTTTTTACCTGAAAAAGGGAGTTGAACGGCGACGGCGAGCATGATCCCTCTACCAACCATAGGCAAGGGCGAAAGCCTTCGGAGCACCCCTCGGAGGTGCCCGAAAACGCCGTTCCCGCAAGCAGGCGAACGGCAGCCAAGCCAGCAAAAATCAGGGTTTCAACGGTATTTCCCTGTCGCGCTCCGGCATCTCCTTGCCATCGTCGGGATGCTTCCAGGTTTGCGCGGGGGGTTCATCGTCGGTGGCGTCTTCGGCGACGTCATCCTCTCGCTGCACGGGCACTTCGCGCCACGGCATGGCACTGAAGGGTCGCCACGCAAACGGCTCGACCAGGGAAGCAGGCTGGGTATCCATACGCACCTCGCATCAGAACGCTCGGACCGTCCGGGCGTTGAATACCCAGTGTAGGCAAAACATGAAAGACTTGGTAATCAGCGCCGAAGACGTGCCCTATGCACCAGCTTGCTCTTGCGTTACGAAGCGTATTGCACACCCAGCGACGCCAGGGCTTTCCAGTAATCCGGGTAGGTCTTGGCGACACAGTCCGGGTCCTGGATACGGATACCGGCAACTTTCAGGCCTGCCAGGGCAAAGCACATGGCGATCCGATGATCGGAGTGGGTATCGATCAGCGCATCGCAGTGGCTGCCGGCCAGTGCCGGATCGGAGGCCACCAACAAATCGTCGCCCTCCACCGCCGCCAACCCGGAACGGATTTCGTTCAAGCCGGCGAACAGCGCCTGGACCCGATCGCACTCCTTGACCCGCAGGTTCGCCAGCTCGACAAAACGGACCGGTGTACGGTTGAACGCCGCCAGCACCGCCAGGGTCGGAATCGCGTCTTGCATCTGCGAGCCGTTGATCACCGCTGGCATGTTCGGGAACTGCCGGATCACCTCCAGTGCCCTGGCATCCGGTTGGGTGAAGTCCTCGCCCGCCACGCCCAGGTCGATACGCCCCGCAGTTAGCGCCTCGGCGGCCCACAGGTAGGTGGCCGCCGAGGCGTCCGGTTCGATCCGATAGTCACAGGCACGGTAGCCGCTGGCCGAAACACGCCACAGGGTCTCGTCGAGGACTTCCACCTGAGCGCCGAAAGCACGCATGCAGGCGATGGTCAGGTCGACATAACCGCGAGCGCCGATGTCCTTGCCGGTCAGTGCGACCTCCACCGGTTCCTCGCCACAGGCTGCCAGCATCAGCAAAGCCGAAACATACTGGCTCGACAGGCCACCGTCGATCTCGAACCGGCGCGCCGCGACCCGACCGCTGCCGCGCACAATCACCGGCGGGCAACCGGTGACGCTCTCGACATCCAGACCGCCACGACGCAGGGCGTCGAGCAACGGGCCAATCGGGCGTTTCTGCATATAGTGGTCGCCGTCCAGCACCACCGTACCTTTGACCGTGCTCACGGCAGCCGTGAGGAAACGCACCGCCGTGCCGGCGTTGCCGAGGAACAAGGGCTGCTCGGGCACCTGCAACTGGCCACTGCCGGTCACCACGAAGGTCGTATCGTCCGGCTCGCTGATGCTTACGCCCATTTGCCGCAGGGCATTGGACATATGACGCGTGTCATCGCTTTTCAAGGCGCCCGAGAGACGGCTGGTGCCCTGGGCCAGGGCCGCCAGCAACAGCGCACGGTTGGTGATGGACTTGGAGCCCGGCGGTGTCACCTTGCCGGTCAAGGACGCACGCACCGGGATCACGGTGACGGTTTGCTGCACACCCATTAATCAACTCTCCAGATTCGAAAAACAACCGCACATGGCCGTGCAGCCGGATAGTTGCCCATGATGCCATTAATGGAGCCTCGATGCCGCCTGGCTGTTACCGGGAAATGTCCAGACTGCCTCCGGGTCACAGCCTGGAGCATCCGAACTTGAGCTAACGTACTAACCGTACAGGCCACTGGCGTGTTATTGCTCGGTAGGCGCGGACATTCCCTCATGCGGCCCTGGAGACTCGAATGAACAGCTTGTTATCTGCGATTGCCCTGGCGGCGGGCTGCCTGAGCATCCCCGCCGTGGCGGCGTCCGAGGATTGGCAGTTGGCCCATGAGGAAGACGGGATCCAGGTTTTCCTCGGCAACGTGCCCGACTCGCACTATCAAAGTTTTCGCGGCGAGGTTGATATCAAGGCCGATGTCGCCACCCTCAGTGATTTGCAGGAAAATCTCAGGGTCGCCTGCAAGTGGCTGTATGCCTGCGCCGATATGCGCCTGCTGAAGAACGACGGCGACGATACCTGGGTTTACCTGACCACCGAACTGCCCTGGCCGGTCACACCTCGAGACATGGTGCTGCACGTGCGCACCGAGCGCAACGACGACGGCAGCCTGGTCCGCCATCTCGACGCAGCGCCCGACTACACCCCCACCGTGCCGGGGCTGATCCGCGTGCGCCAGTTGAGCGGCGTGTGGAAGATGCAGCCCAGCAGCGACGGTGAAACCCATGTGACCTACCAGTTGCAGGCCGAGCCGGCGGGGGACATTCCATCCTGGCTGGCTAACCAATTCGTGATCGATACGCCGATGGTCAGCCTCAAGACCCTACGGGCGGTAGCGGAACGACAAAGGGGCCGCCCGGCGACGACGGAGGCCGAAGCAACCGCGCCCTGATTGCGGGCCAACCAGGCGTTCAACTGCCCTGACACGGTTTGATGCCTTCGATCCAGACCTGAGGCATGGCCGAGTACGGCGCTTCGGGCCGCGCCATGGCCTCCCCACCATCGGGCCAAGCCTCTCCATGACTTAGGTCAGTGCTTGCCAGAGACAGATTGCCGAGCATCGGGGTTACATTTTATCGAGAGATAACCTTCACGCCACAGGGAAACTTCTGCGAAAAGCAGCGCTGGTTGATCCTGCCGTTACATCATTCGGTGTTTTGCAGTGACAGTTCGATGCTGCTGGACGAGGTCTCTGTTGTATCGATAGAGATGGAGGCTGTTCTGGTGATGATGTGATCGCTCCTGATTCCTACCAGGAATCGTCGTTATCTCAAAAAAGCCTGAAAACTGTAAGTTCTGACAGTAGACGCGGTAATCGCAGGTCTTCAACATCAACAGCTCAATAATTCAATAACTCAATAAAGGTATACGCCCACAGACAAGATAAAATCGCTGCGTTGATAGTGATGGCGTTGCGGCGGCTGCCTGAATGTATGCCACTGCCTTACTTCAGATTTTGGGAGTGCTCGAATGCTCTTGAGTGTGTGAGGTAAGAGTCAATCACTGTAAAATCCAATTTAAGTCAATGGAAGGTGACGAAAATGCCACATTATACCTATACGTATTATTCCAAAGGTGGAAAATCCAATACATTCGGCGGCGAGGTCGATGCAGACTCTGTCGAAGCGGCAGAAGCCAAGATACGAAGCGGGCTTAATCCTAACGATGGCATGCTCAAAATGTATGAGCACACTCCAGAAGGTACTAAATTGGTTCTGAATCAATACGATGGGTAAAGCATAGTGCTTCGTTAAGGAACTGCTGATTTATTCGATATTTCAGTGCGGAACACTCTTGACCCTGAATTGATTGAGATGATCGCTTGGTTGTTTGAGTAAATCAGCATTTCCTTGAACAAACGAATTGTTGATGCTCTTGCGTTATTTTCGAAATAGGCTCACATACTAATTGGACTTGTTTCGGCCAAATTGAACATCAGCCCCTGTTAGCCCCTATTAAATTGATGCTGGGACGCTCCATGCACGGTAATCAGGAACTGGTTGGTTTCTGGGCGTTTATCCGCGGCTACATGGAGGAAGGGCCGCAAACGGTGCCCAAACCCAAGCGGTTGCTCACGCTTCGACCCACTCCGATTGAGCTGGTGTTGGCGACCCTGCGTTATATGTCTGGCCTCTGACGTAATACGGAGTTTGAAACAAAGCGCGATTTCGTGCCGCATTGCCCCTCGGTCTTCCGCGCTATGTCACACTAGGCACCAGAGCGCGAATGCTATATTCCTGCCCTTTCCCAGCGGCTTGAGCGCTCCTTCAAGTCCCTGATCGTTCTCTTGTGTATCCAGACGATGGTGACGTATTCAATGAGCAGTTCCCTTCCCCTCGCCCGCGATATCGATGGCAAGGCCATTGCCGCCCGAGTGCTAGAAGAAGTCCGGGCGGATGTCGTGGCCCTGGCAGCGCAAGCCATTGTCCCGGCCCTGGCAGTGTTGCTGGTCGGTGACGATCCGGCCAGTCATGTCTACGTGCGCAACAAACTGATACGAGCCGAAGAAGCCGGGATTCGCTCGCTCGAACACCGCCTGCCGGCGACCACAACGCAAGCCGAAGTGCTGAAGCTGATTGGCGAACTGAATACCGACCCGCTGGTGAACGGTATCCTCGTACAACTGCCGCTGCCGGCGCATATTGAGGAACAGGCGGTGATTCACGCCATCGACCCCATCAAGGACGTCGACGGTTTTCACCGTGAAAACGTCGGCGGGCTGGTTCAGGGCACCGAAGTGCTGACACCCTGCACGCCCCGTGGCTGCATGCGCCTGTTGCAGGAAACCTGCGGGGACCTGGCGGGCCTGCATGCGGTGGTCATCGGTCGTTCGAACATCGTCGGCAAGCCAATGGCGACCTTGTTGCTGCAAGCTCACTGCTCGGTCAGTGTGGTCCACTCGCGCAGCGTCGACGCCAAGGCACTGTGCCGTCTGGCGGATATCGTGGTCGCCGCTGTCGGTCGCCCGCATCTGATCGATGCCAGTTGGCTCAAGGCCGGCGCGGTGGTGATCGATGTCGGCATCAATCGGATTGAAACCGCATGCGGGCCGCGCCTGGTGGGCGATGTCGACTATGCCAGCGCCCGTACCGTGGCCAGCGCGATTACCCCGGTGCCGGGCGGTGTCGGGCCAATGACGATTGCCTATCTGCTGAAAAACACGGTGATTGCCACGCAGTTGCAATATGCCCGACAGCCTCTCGGCATGGCACCCACGCCGCCATGAACTACACCTACCTGCTCATGCCCTCGCCTGTCGGCCAGTTGAAACTGGTCGCCAGGGGCGAGCGGCTCGCCGCGATCCTCTGGCAAGACGACAAGCCGAATCGGGTACGCCTGGGCGACATGGCGCTCGATCCGGAAAAACCGGTCCTGGTCCATACCGCGCGCCAACTGGCCGAGTATTTCGCCGGAGCCCGCCAGCACTTCGAACTGGAGCTGGACTTCAGCGGGACCGAGTTCCAAAAAAAGGTCTGGTACGCCCTGCTGACCATTCCGTTCGGCGAGACCCGGACCTACAGCGAAATCGCCCGGCAGATCGGCAGTATCAAGGCCGTGCGGGCAGTGGGCGCGGCCAACGGCAAGAATCCAATCTCGATTGTGGCGCCCTGTCACAGGGTAATCGGCGCCTCGGGCGAACTGACCGGGTTTGCCGGCGGGCTGGGAGCCAAGGCACTGTTGTTGGAGTTGGAGGGTTGTCAGTGGGCGAACGCTCGGCCAAACCAGTCAGGCACGGCGAAAAAAAGCCGGACCAAGGCACAAAGCCTGAACCTGGAACTGCCTTTCTGACGCTATCGTCCTGACGGCCTGGTGGGCGCGGCGCCTTACTTGCGTCCACTTGCTAGAAGCTGAAGCCTGCCACCGCCCGCACCGACGCGTTTCCACCGCAGGTATGGCAACCTGTGGTTTGCGCTGGACGAGACTAAGCTGTTTCGTGATAAAACAAGGGGAATCGCTGAAGCGTTTCAGCCTCTTTTCCACCAGACAGGTGTTCGCCTCATGACTGATCAGAAGCTACTCGGCTCACTATTTCCCACCGCTGCGGATATTCCGGAAAAATATCGACTCGAAGACCAACTGGAGCAACGCAAGTACCTGGTCGACGGTACCTTGCGCACTTGGGATGGGCCGTTGGCACAGGTGCGCAGCCCGGTTTACCTGGCCACCGCTCATGGCGATGAGCAGGTGATCCTCGGTAGCACACCGCTGCTGGACGCCGATACCGCCCTCACCGCCCTCGATGCGGCGGTTCGCGCCTATGACCGCGGTCAGGGCGCATGGCCAACGATGCGCGTGGCCGAGCGAATCCAGCATGTCGAGGCGTTCCTGCGACGCATGCGCGAACAGCGCGAGGCGGTGGTCAAGTTGCTGATGTGGGAAATCGGTAAAAACCTCAAGGACTCCGAAAAGGAATTCGACCGCACCTGTGACTATATCGTCGACACCATCAACGCCCTCAAGGAACTCGACCGACGCTCCAGCCGCTTCGAGCTGGAGCAGGATACTCTCGGCCAGATCCGCCGCGTGCCGATCGGCGTAGCACTGTGTATGGGGCCTTACAACTACCCGCTGAACGAAACCTTTACCACCCTGATTCCCGCGCTGATCATGGGCAACACCGTGGTGTTCAAGCCGGCCAAGCTCGGTGTGCTACTGATTAGCCCGCTGTTGGAAGCGTTCCGCGACAGCTTTCCAGCCGGGGTGATCAACGTCATCTACGGCAGTGGCCGGGAAACCGTCAGCGCATTGATGGCCAGCGGCAAGATCGATATCTTCGCCTTTATCGGCACCAACAAAGCCGCCAGCGACCTGAAAAAGCTGCATCCCAAGCCTCACCGTCTACGCGCGGCCCTCGGCCTGGATGCGAAGAATCCCGGGATCGTGCTGCCGGAGGTGGACCTGGACAACGCGGTCAACGAATGTGTCACCGGTTCGCTGTCGTTCAACGGCCAGCGTTGCACCGCACTGAAGATTCTCTTCGTCCACGAGGCCGTGGTCGACAATTTTATCGAAAAGTTCAATCGCAAAGTGTCCAGCCTGATCCCCGGTATGCCCTGGGACAACGGCGTGGCACTGACGCCGTTGCCGGAAGCGAACAAGATCGACTACCTCAATCGCCTGGTCGCCGATGCCCTCGACAAAGGCGCGGCGGTGGTCAACGCCGGTGGCGGCCAGACCCGCGCCTCGTTCTTCTACCCGGCGGTGCTGTATCCGGTGAATGCACAGATGCGCGTGTACCAGGAAGAACAGTTCGGCCCCGTGGTACCCATCGTGCCCTACCGCGACCTGGAAACCGTCGTCGACTACGTACTGGAATCGGATTTCGGCCAGCAGTTGAGCCTCTTCGGCACCGACTCGACTCAGGTCGGCCGCCTGGTGGACACCTTCGCCAATCAGGTCGGTCGGATCAATATCAATGCCCAGTGCCAGCGTGGTCCGGACACCTACCCGTTCAACGGACGCAAGAACTCAGCCGAAGGCACCCTGTCGGTGCATGACGCCTTGCGCGTATTCTCGATCCGGACCCTGGTGGCGACCAAGTTCCAGGAGAGCAACAAGGCGCTGATCAGCGACATCATTCATAATCGCGAGTCGAGCTTCCTGACCACCGATTACATTTTCTAAAAGCTGGTCGTCAGATACACAGGTAGACCGCCAGTAACATCAACGAAAGCGCCAGGATGGCTTCCCCGAACAGTTCGAGGGAGCCCTCGCGCTCAGGGGCGTAGTTCCAACTGACACTCGGCTGGCGCATGGCCCAGCGCCGGTTCGGCTGCTTGTCGAAATGCCCCAGCGCCCAAATGGCGGTCCCTATGGCCCCGAACTCCAGGGCAATGATCAAGAAAAGTGTCATACCGCTACCCTTCTTTAAGCCAGTTATCAGGACATTAGGGGGCGATTCAGGAAAAAGTTCGTAATGAAATCGTTTTTTTGTCAAAAAAAGTAATCATTTCTCTTACCAGACCCCGTGCAATGTCCTGACGCGCCCCCCCCTGGAGGCCCAGGGGTATGCCGTCGGACGGCGCGAACGGATAGACTAGCGGCCTCTATCCTCCCAGACCCTGAATCCCCGACAATTTCGGGGAGTTCTTTCGAGATGTGCAAGCAGCATGACCTTCAATTTCGACACGCTACTCGAGCGCCACAATACCGGCAGCACCAAGTGGAGCCGTTACCCGGCCGATATCCTGCCCATGTGGCTGGCGGACATGGACCTGCCAGTCGCGAACGAGATCACTCAGGCCCTGCACAGGCGTCTCGAACACCCGCAACTGGGCTACAGCCTGGCCCAGGATGCCCTGCGCCAGGCCATCGTCGCCGACCTCTGGGCCAAGTATGCCTGGCGCGTGCAGCCCCAGGAGCTGATTTTCCTGCCCGGTGTCGAGCCGGGTTTCAACATGGCCCTGCGCGCTTTTGTGCAACCGGGCCAGAATGTCGTGGTGCAGACCCCCAACTACCGTCCACTACGCCTGGCACCGGGCCACTGGAACCTGCCGAAGGTCGAGCTGGCGTTCGAACGCGATGCCCACGGCGACTACATCACGCCGTTCCCGGCCCTGCGTAACGCCTTGCAGGGCGGCGGCGCGTTGTTGCTAAGCAATCCGCACAACCCGCTGGGCAAGGTTTTCCCACGGGAAGAACTACAGCAGGTGGCCGATATCTGCCTGGAACAAGGCGCGCTGATCATCTCCGACGAAATCCACGGCGACCTCTGTTTCGACGGACGCCGGCATATCCCGATTGCCTCGCTGCGCCCGGACATCGCCCGACACACCATCACCCTGATGTCGGCGAGCAAGGCCTACAATATCGCCGGACTGAAAACCGCCTACGCAATCGTCCAAGACGCCACGATGCGCGAGCGCTTCAACGCCGCCCGCGCAGGTATGGTCGATAGCGTTAACACCCTTGGCCTGGAAGCCACGCGGGCTGCCTATGCCGAGTGCGGGCCGTGGCTCAAGGGCCTGGTCGAGTACCTGCAGGCTAACCGCGACTACCTGCGCCATGCTGTGGCAACCCGCCTGCCGGGCGTGGTCATGCAACCGGCTCAGGGCACCTACCTGGCGTGGCTGGATTGCACCGCGTTGGGCCTGGAAGATCCCTACGCCTTTTTCCTCGAACAGGCCAAGGTCGGCTTGAGCGCGGGCATCGAATTCGCCGACGATGCCCGACAATTTGTCCGGTTGAACTTCGGTTGCCCGAGGGCATTGTTGGAGGAAGGCATTCGCCGCATGGAAAACAGCCTGCGCCAGCGCTGAAGATGCTCCGAAGAGCGCCGGCCACACCTTCTGATCAGGCCCCTTTGGCGACCAGCCTGGCGAGCAACTCCGTCCGGCGCACGGCATCGGCGCTTTCCTTGGCCAGCAGTTGCGGCAGCAACTCCCGCACCTGCCGCGCCGCCAGGATGAATACGCCGTCGTCGTCACCGATGGCAATGTCTCCGGGATGGACCTGGACTTCGCCTACCCGGATCGGTTGGTTGAGTTCGCCCGTCTGCCCCAGGCTACGGGTCGTCAGCGCGCTGACACCGCGACTGAAGATCGGCAAACGATGCTCGCGCAATGCGCCAATATCCGTCACCGCGCCGGACACCACCACTCCGGCGAGCCCCTTGATCAACCCCGCCAGGGTCCGCAGTTCGCCCCAGCAGGCACAATCGGTGTCGCCGACGCATTCGATTACCAGCACATCGCCCGGCTCACTGCATAGCAAGGCATCGCGCAGGATGCTGCCGTCGGGGCTGAAGACCTTGACCGTCAGCACATTGCCGACCATCCGCAGCCCCTCGGACAATGGCCTGATACCGTGCAGGTAACCGCAGTCGACCAGGTGCCCAACGGTCGAGGAGGCAACGCCCCGCAACTGTTCGAGCAGCGCTGCGTCGACTTGTTGCTGGCGTGGGGCAATCCGCTGGTTCAGCGACATTTTTTCGGCCTCAACAAGGGACAGGTGGAACAATATTCGACCGGGTTGCTGGCCTCGTAATAGAAACAGCACGTGCGCCGGAAACGAATACTTTTACCTTCGGCGGCCAGCACCGTAGGTGGCCGACGAAAATGCCGCAGCGGATTGTAGTCCAGGCCAAACAGCGCCGGCTCGGCGTCATTCAGCAACCAATGGAAATCCGCTTCATGGCGTTGGCGAACCCGTGGGTCATCGACCTTGGTCATGCGTTTTTCGTACAGCGAATACACGCGCACGGCGGTGTTTTCCCAGAGGATACGTCGGGAAATCCCGCTGACCTGATAGAACGTCTGCCACAGCGGCTTGAGCAGCCCGGCGAACAGGCCGCCGACAATCGACTCGCGCCAAGCCTCGCGTTCCCCCGCAGGGCAGGTGATGGGCGAGATATCGTGCAGCGACATGGACGAGGTCCAGAGCCCGTCGTCGTGCCCGTACTCGACCAGGCAGTTGTCCAGTGATAGAAGCAAGCCTTTGTCGTACACCGACATGGCGTACAGACAGGCGCCGGTGCTCAGGAAGGAGAAACGCTTGGCCAGCAGCGAAGCGGTGATCGCCAGCGTCGGCGAGCCGATTACCGGCCCCAGCGCCCGGAGCATTCGCTCGCAGACCTCGGGATCGAGCAACGCCCGCGCCGTCAGCGAACGCGGATCCCGTTGCTCCGCCGGTCGCAGCCGTAGCGCCCCGGATAGCAGTGCCCATTGCGCCTCGGTAAAGACCGCCGGATGGGTCATTGCGGCAGTTCCCGACCAAAAGGAATGCACAACGGCGTGCCGAAGAACGGATCGCTGATGATCCTACAGTTGAGGTTGAACACCTGCTTGACCAGCGCCTCGCTGAGAATGTCCTGGGGCCGACCCTGGGCAAAGGCCGTGCGCTCATGCACCGCCACCATATGGTCGGCGTAACGGCAGGCCAGATTGAGGTCGTGCAACACCATGACAATGGTCTTGCCTTCCTGGCGGTTGAGGTCGCGCAACAGGTCCAGCACTTCGATCTGGTGCGCCAGATCGAGAAAGGTCGTCGGCTCATCCAGCAGCACGATCTCGGTGTCCTGAGCCAGAGTCATGGCGATCCACGCCCGCTGGCGCTGGCCGCCGGACAACGCGTCTACCGGCCGCTCGGCCAGCGCTTGCATGCCAGTCTGCAGCAGCGCACGCTCGACCATGGCCTCATCCTGCAGTGACCACTGCTGCATCCAGTTCTGGTAGGGATACCGTCCCAGCGCCACCAATTGCCGCACGCTGATGCCTTCGGGCGCGCTGGGCATTTGCGGCAAGATCGCCAACTCGCGTGCTACCGCCGCCGTGGATTTGTGGTGGATGTCCGTGCCATTGAGGATCACCCTGCCCTGCTGCGGCTTGAGTAGCCGGGCGAAGGACTTGAGCAGGGTGCTCTTGCCGCAGCCGTTACTGCCGATCAATACCGAGACCTGTCCTTGAGGAAGTTGCAGGTCAAGGCCGTCGATAATCACCTGACGTTGGTAGCTCAGGGTCAGACCCTGGGCCGTAATGGATGCCATCTACAATTCCTTAGTGCCGCTGATTGATCAAAAGATACAGAAAAAACGGTGTACCCAGCACCGCGACAAATATCCCAGCGGGCAAGTCCAGCGGTAGGAACAACGTGCGCCCGACCAAGTCGGCGAGCATCACCAGGTTGGCGCCGATCAAGGCAGCCATCAGTGCCTGACCGGCGAATCCGGGAGCTACCAGGCGCTTGGCGATATGCGGCGCAATCAGCCCGACAAAGGCAATCGCCCCGCCCCAGGCCACGGCGGCACCGGCCAGCACGACGCTGACCAGCAACAGGCCGGCGCGCAGCCACTGTACCTGCACACCGATCCCCAGCGCCAGGTCGTCATCCAGTTGCTGCACCCGCACTTGCCGGGCCAGCCACACCAGCAATGGCAGGATCGCCAGCAGCCACAGCGCCAATGCCCGGGGCTCCGGCCAACTGGCACCGTAAACGCTGCCTGTCAGCCAGACATAGGCCGACAAGGTAGTGGTCAACGGACTGAACACCAACAGGAAGGTGGTGACCGCCGCCAGCAGCGCGGAGATGCCGACGCCGATCAGCACCAGACGCAACGGCGAAGTGCCTTGCTTCCAGGCTAGCAAATAAATTGCCAAGGCCGCGAGCCCGGCCCCGGCCATGGCGGCCAGCGGCAGGAACCGCGAGCCCAGGGCCATGGAGAAGAACGACAGATAGAGTACCGCCGCCGCGCTGGCGCCGCTGGTGATACCCAGCAGGTCGGGCGAGGCCAGCGGGTTGCGAATGATGCTTTGCAGGATCAGCCCGGACACCGCTAGCGCCGCGCCCACCAGCGCCGCCAGCACCAGACGCGGCATGCGCAATTGCTCGACGATAAAGGTCAAGCCAGCCTCCTCCGATCCGGCCAGCACACGCAACACCGTCTGCGGCGACAGGTTGATCTTGCCCACCGCCAGCGCCATCAGCATGACCAGCAGGGTCAGCAGCAGCGCCAAGGCCAGGCGTGCCAGGGTGGAAAGGTTGAACTGGCGGGAAAAACCCCCACGGCGTAACGTCAAGTACTTATCCATATCGCGCACCTCGACGAGCCAGGGCAATGAAGAACGGCGCGCCGAACAGCGCGGTCATCACTCCCACCGGCACCTCCTGCGGCAGGATCACCACCCGTGCCAGGGTATCGGCCAGCAACAGTAACGTTGCCCCCAGCACCGCGCAGCCCGGCAGCAGCCAGCGATGGTCGATGGACAGGCCCTTGCGCACCATATGCGGGACCAGCAACCCGATAAAGCCGATGCTGCCCGCCAGTGCCACCGCGCTACCCGCCAGACCGATGATCAGTACGCTCATCAGCCAGCGGATCAACCCGGTACGCTGCCCCAGGCCCGTGGCGATCGTTTCGCCGGCATTCAGTACATTGACTTGCCCGGCCAACAACCACGCACCGAACAAGGCGCATGACACCCCGATCAGCAGCGGCGCGGCCATCGCCAAGTCGCGCTCGGAAAGCGACCCCGCCAGCCAGAACAACACCGTGTCCAGCCCCTCCTCGTTGACCACCAGCAACGCCTGGCTGAAGGCGGAAAACAGTGCGGTAATCGCCGCGCCCGCCAACACGATGCGCAGTGGATTGAGGCTGCCCTGCCCGCGATTGCCGATCAGCCAGACCAGCGCTCCCGCCAGGGCCGCTCCGATAAAGGCACACCACAGCCATTGATGCATCGACGACAGGGCAAGCAGCGACGAACCCAGGATGATCGCAAAGGTGGCCCCGGCGTTCACCCCGAACAATCCCGGCGACGCCAGCGGGTTGCGCGTCAGGGCCTGCATCAGGGCCCCCGCCACCGCCAGGCTGGCGCCCACGGCGACGGCCATGAGGGTACGCGTCAGTCGGGTGGTGACGATCAGTTGCTGGCCGGCGCTCAACGTGTCCGCTTGCATCAGTCCCGCGAGCAACTGCGACGGCTCGATCCAGGTGGCTCCCGCCGCCAGGCTCAAGACCCCGGATAACACCATGACCAACAGCCCCAGTAGCAGTTTCGAGGTATGACTCATGAAGACGCCACCACGCGGGCAATGTCATCGAGCATCAGGTTGGCCCCCAGGATTCCTCCCGAAAAACTCCAGGCGATAGCATCGACCCGCCAGACTTGCTCTTGTCGGGCCGCACGCATCTGGCGCCAGAACGGGTAATGCACCAATCGTTCGTAGTTGCGTTGCACGGCGGGACTGTCGGCGCGCTGGAACACAAAAAACAGGTCGGCATCGACCACGGGCAGGCTCTCTTTGCTGGTGAGTTTGATATAGGTGCCCTGGGCCTGGCGGGCGACCGGGCTCCAGGCGAAACCCAGCTCCGTCAACACGGAGCCGGCGAAACTACCTGGCAGGTAACTGCGCACATGGTCTTCGCGCACATCCAGCACCGACACGCTGAGCGGCCAGCGCCCGGAAAATTTCACCTGCAACTGCTCGCGCAGTCGCAGCACACGCTGTTGCCATTGCCCCAACAGGCTCATAGCCTGTTGCTGACGGTTCAGGGCCGCGCCCATCAGCGCCAGGGTGCGCTTGAATTCGAAAACCTCTTCAAGCAGCACCAACGTACCGATCTGTTCGAGCAGCGGCGCGATACGCTGGTGGCGAAAGCGCGAAGCGACAATCACATCCGGCTTGAGCAGCACGATGTCCTCCAGGCTCGGCTGGGTTTCCAGCCCGACATGGGACACCGCCGTCAACGCCGTGCGCAGGTAGCGGAACGTCGGCTTTTCGGTCGGCGAATCCACCACGCCCACCGGCGTCAACCCCAGCGCCACGGCGCTGTCGGTCGCGCCCTGAAACAGTGTGACCACCCGCCGCTCGCCCGCCTGGGCCATGGCAGGCAAGGCCAGCAGACCCAGGGACAGGCGCAACAGCGTGCGCCGGGAAGGATGCAGGGACGGCTCAGGCTTCACGGTGCAACCTATGGAACGGGTTGACCACTTCCCCCTTGCCGAACGGCATGCTGCCCGGCCCGCCCGCCCGCTCGATCATCGGCGTCAGCAGCAGTTTCTGCGGCCAGCGCGGTACTTCGAACAACTGGCGGCGGATCATGGCCCGAGCCTCGTCGTCGAAATCGATGGTGTCGAGCAGTGCTTCGAGAACATCGCGCAGGACGGTCCAAAGCGCCGTCACCGGCACCGCGTAGACCTGCGCCAGGGTGTCCATGATCGCACGCACGTTGACCTGGATACCCAGGGTTTGCAACCAGAACAGCAGGTCTTCCGGGCGTTCATGGTAGAGCGTGTTGGCATGGCCCTGCTTGATCCGGTAGACCGGATCGGCCATGCCGTTGCGCGCCAGCCACGGCACGAAGATGCGCAGCGAATCATGGTCGCGCAGCAACAGACCCTGAGCCCGACCGGCCTTCCATACCAAGACCGCGTTCTGCCCGTGCACCTCGCCGAGCATGCCGATACGCAGCATCCGCAGGTTGATATCGAAGAAGCTGTGGCTCAGCTCGCGAAACAGGTTCAGCACCGACGCCTGGTTGCGTGGCAACTGGCGATAGTCCATCCACTCGTCGAAGAAGTGTCGGTTGCTACCGGGCAACGCAGTCCCCAGCGCGGCCATCGGCAACAGGCGGCAATCGGGGTCGTCGAGCAACGCCGCCGGATAGCCGCGCACCATGGCCGACAGGTGCCGTGGCGCTTCATCGAACAGCGTCGCGTCGGGCGGCATGAACGCCCACCACCTGGTCTCGTCGCACAGGTGCAGGGTGCGCGCCAGGGTGGTGTCCTTGTCCAATGCCTGACGCAACAGGCGCTCGCTCAGACCGCCGTTGATCATCTTCACCGCCGGCAAGTAACGGGAGGCGCCGAGGGAATAGATCGCCATGGGCAACTTGAGATAGTCGGCACTCGGGAAACACGAGGTCATGGAGCGCAACGACGAGGTGGCGAACACCGTCGCCGCCCGGAATGCCAACCGTCGGCAGTCGCCGTTGGCAAACGCCGCGCCCAACTGGGCCTCCAGTACATGCTCGAACTGCCAGGGATGAACCGGCAGGGCAACGTGGCTGGTGTCGATCCCCTGCGCCCGCAATTCCTGCTCCAGTTGCGCCTGCAACGGCTCCGGCAACAGATAGCGCGCGGGCGTGGACTGCTCGATATCCCCGACGCCCTCGCCGCATTGCAGCAAGTGCTTGGCCACCGCCACCCAGTTCAACACCACCGGCTGGGCGAACTCGGCCTGATAGCGGCGGTACTCGTCTTCATCAAGCCCCTGCTTGGCCTTTGCCAACGGGTGATACGGGCGGTCGCGTAGCGACGCCCATTGCTCCATGGTCCTGAAGAACGTCGCGCCGTCCTGTGCCATAAGCCCCCGGTCGTCGACGTTGTGATCCAGCGACAGAGCTGTCTGCCAGACACTGGTACGCAACATATCGAGGAACAGCGCCAGGCCCTTTTCATTGCCGTGGAAACGAGGCGCCATGCCAGCGAACACCTGGCTCATGAAGTCCTCGGGCGACAGATGGGTCCAGGCTTCGTCCTGGCGGGCCAGCACCGGCGTACCGGGAACCTTCTCCCATTGCTGGGTAATGCCGGGCCGCAAGGCAATGCTGATAAAGCGCTGCTCCGAGGCATCGCAGCACCACTCCCAGATACGCTGTTCGGGACTTGCGGCATTGAGCAGCGGCGCTTGCGGATGGGTCAGTTGCCAGTGGGCGGTGTCCAGCAGGTTCAGCGGCTGGTTGCCAAAGAAGTCTTCCGCCAGCAGGCAATCGACCAAGTCCTGCATCACGATATCGGCGGCGAGTGCGGTGAAGTTCATCGAGTTATTTTCCTTCTGAAGAAACAGTGGTCAGGCGCGCCTGCAAGGCACGAAAGGCAATGCCGCGTTCGTCGCCCAGAACAAAGGCGCTGACCCCGCGCGCGCGCCAGCGGGCCGCGTCGCCGGGTTGCCGTGGAATCGCGCAGTACGGCACCCCCGCGGCCTGGGCGGCCTGCCAGGTATCGAGCAATGCCTGCTGCACCACGGGCTGGTCGATCTGCCAGGGCATGCCCAACGACTGCGACAAATCGGCCGCGCCTTCGAGGACCATGTCCAGTCCCGGCACCGCGGCAATCTCTGCGGCACGCCGCACGCCCTCGCCACTTTCGATCATCGCCACCAACAGGATCTGTTCATTGGCGGCACTGACGTATTGCGCCAGGCTGTGCTTGCCGAACGAGCCGGGACGACCGGCATTGAGGCTGCGCCGCCCCAGCGGATGGTACTTGCACGCCGCGATAGCCTCGGCCAGTTGCACGGGGCATTCGATCATCGGCAGCACGATGCCCTGTGCCCCGCCGTCGAGCAGGCGCAACAGGGTTTTCGGGTCGAGATCGGCAACCCGCACCAACGGCGTCAGGTCGTAGGTTTCCGCCGTGCGAATCATGTGCTCGACGGTTTCCGGATTGATCAGCACATGTTCCATGTCGATGATCACGAAATCGAAACCGGCCTCGGCGATCAGTTCGATGGCCGCCGGCGACGGAATCGAGCTGATCAACCCATGCACCACCTGACCCGTAGCGAGTTTTTGCTTGAGCTGGTTAGTTCTCAGCATGGTCGCGGCCCGTAGGCATGCAACGGGTTGGGGACGGACCTGAAGCGGCGCTCGCCATCACCCAGCAGGCGGCGTTTGGTCAGTTCCTCGACCTCGTAGCTCGGGGCAAACACATCGAACAGGTCGAAGCGTTCCCGATGCTGGGGATGGGCGTCCTGGTAGGCCAGGATCACCTCGGCGGTCATCTGCCAGAACAGCGCTTCGTCCAGTTGATACTGCTGGCGCAGGAAGATCGCCATCTCCGTCAGGCAGATGAAAAAGAAACAGTCGCAGGAGAAATCGCGCACCGCATTGACATCGTCGGTGACTATGAACGAGTTGCGATTGAGCCGGGCGTGGCTGGCCGGCAGCGGCACCAGGGTCGGGCACAGCTCGGGGCGCGCCAGGTGCGCCGGCGAGTAACGCACGCCGTCGTGGAAGTCCTTCAAGGCAATGCGCTGTGGCCAACCCTGCTTGACGATCAGCACGATATTCTGACCATGGGACTCCATGCCGATACCTTCGGCGTAGAGCATATGAATGATCGGCGGCACCGTGACCTCCAGCAGTTGACGCGTCCAGGCCTGCAGGCCGTACCGGCGGACCCAGGCGCCGATAAACGGTGACTGCTGGCCTTCACCATAGCGGTTTTCCACATGACTCAGCCCATTGAACGGTACGGCCTGTTCGTCGGCCTCGAGGTATTGATGCAGGCTCTCGCGCCAGATCGCGCCGAGGATACCGTAAGTCTGCGGTCCACGGGACTCGGGTAGGTGGTCGTAGTCGAAGCTGACGCCAGCGATTTCGCCGAGAATCACAAAATCCAGCTCGCGGGCGGTGCTGTCGCTGGCAATCAGGTGTTGCAGCCAGTCAGTGATGATCGGCCCGTTCATCACTGTGTGTCGGGCCAGGATCCGCGTGCTGGAGGTGTTGGTCATGCTCATCGCCAGCTTGACGTAAGGTCGCTCCTTGGCGCTGGCATTGGCCAGTGTGCGGATCGACTGCTGGGCCTTGTAGAGATCGTCCGAGGTGCCCAGGTGGATCAGTTCGCCGCTGAGTAGCTCCGGGTAGAAGGCCGAGACGATGGTGTTATCCCACTGCCAGGGATGCACCGGCATCAGTTGATAATCGTCGATGCTGCGTCCCTGACTGGCCAGGGTCCGGGTCACCAGGTCCCAGCGCGCAACGCCGAGTTCCTGGCGGATAAAGGCCTGGAAGTCGAGGGTGCGCGAATGATTGACCGCTGCCCGCGAGCGGGCCACCGCCAGCCACACCACCGCGATGGGCGTGGCGAACTCCGGCCCGTAGCGGACATTGTCTACCAGGGAAAAACCAATACGCGACTTGTAGCACGGATGGTAGCTGTGGGCGTCCATGAAGTGCTGCTCCAGGGCATCCACGTCCAACTCATGGGCCGGTCGGTCGGCCTGGTAGCCCTGGCTGCGGGCCTGTAGATCCTTGAGCTGGGTCTGCTCCAGTTCCTGGATGAACCGCGTCAGGTGCGGGCTGTCCCGAAACTCGCCGAGCCACTCCGTCAGGGCCTGGTGCAAGGTCGGCGTGCTGCGCTCACCGTGGCTGTCCAGACGTTCCAGACTGGCATGATCGAGGCGGATCACCTCGAAACTGGCGCTAAGCAGGCCGGTGCAGCGGTACTCGACCGGCGCCTGTCGGGCATCGCGGCCAGTCACACTGAAGCGATGCCGGCCATCGCCCAGGGGCTGCTGCTGGTAAGGCAACACCGCTTCATACAACAGGGTCTGCAGCAATTGTCCCACCACTCGCCGCTGCACGTTTTCGCTGCAGCGGGCATCAACCGTGGCCAGCCACGCTCCGGTGGCGGAGGTTGTCACATGAGGTGGTGCCGGTTCGAAAGTCGTCATGTCCATACCTTGTCGAAAGAGAAATTATCAGTGTTCGACGGCGACCGATGGGGGCTCGACCGTCTCGTCATGAAGGGGGAAACGCCAGGCACAAGGCAGTGCCAGCAGGATCAGCAGGCCGGTGGCAACAAACACCTCGCTGATGGCAGAGCCTGTGACCGCCTGCCCTCCCGAACCCATGCGCCACTCCAGCCAGAGCGAGGCGATGACAATCGCCAGGGACGCCAGCAGACGCCGGGAGATGTTGTTCATCGCCGCGCCCTGAGTGACCATCGGTTCGGGCAGGGCATTGAGCCCGGCGGTGGTCACCGGCATATACGACAGTCCTAACCCAGCCCCGCGAACCATCATCAATACGAACACCACGGCGATGGCCGCATCGGCCTTGAGCATGCCCAAGGCCAGGGTCGAGGCACCGGTCAGCAGCAGCCCGAGCGCCACCACCGTGCGTGGGCCATGACGATCCAGCACCCTGCCGCCCCACTGGCCGAAGAGGCTGGCGAACGCCGCCGTACACAGCAACGCCAGGCCGGTCCAGATGGCGCTGTAGCCGAGCACGACTTGCACCAGCAGCGGCAACAGCACCAGGCACTCGAACATGCCAACCGACTGCACCACGGCAATGATCACGCTCAACCGATAGCCGCGCAGGGCGAAGATTCGTAGGTTGAGCAAGGGCGCCTGACGGCTCAGCTCTACCCGGACGAACGCCACCAGGCACCCCACGCCGACCAGCAACAGTCCCAGGTTGAGGGGATCGAAGACCGTCGCGGCATGGCGCAGGCGGCTGATGGAGATCATCAACAGGCCGATGCCCGAGGCGATCAGCAGATAGCCGACCAGGTCGAACGGCTGGCGCTCGCCTGGCTCCGAATCCGGCAGCACCACAACGCCCAGGACCAGCGCCAGCAAGCCGATCGGTACGTTCATCAGGAACAACGAACGCCAGCTGAACCACTCCAGCAACAGGCTGCCGCACAAGGGTCCGAGCGCAGGGGCGAGCATCACCGCCGCGCTCCACAGTCCGGTCACACGACCACGCTCCGGCTTGGCATAGACCGCAAAGATAATCGCCAGTGACAAGGGGATCATCAGTCCGCTGGCAATGCCCTGCACCACCCGCGCAGCGATCACCAGGGCAATCGAGTCGGCCAGCGCGCCGAGCAGCGAGGCGCCAATAAACAGGGCGACCCCCCACAAGTACAAGCGTTTGCGTCCCAGTCGCTGACTGAGAAAGCTGGTCAGCGGCATGGTCATGCCCATGCTGGTCATGAATCCGGCCACGATCCAGGTGGCCCACAACGGACCGATGCCGAAGACATTCATAAACGTAGGCAACGCCGGGTTGAGCGAGCTGTTGCTGAGGCTCACCGTCAGCGTCCCCAGCAACACGTTGATCACCACCCAACGCCGTGGCACCTCACGCCTCACACCCACTGGCCGGTTCCCCGCAGCAATTGGCCGTTGTCCACGAAATGCTGGGGCGGCCTGGGGTGGCAGAGGAAATCGGCGTGGGAGATGTTGTAACCGTATGCGCCGGCCAGCGGCAGCACCAACAGATCACCGACCGCGACGCCCCTGAACGGCTGGCGACGACTGAGGACATCCTTGGGCGTGCACAACTGGCCGACCACGGTGCACAACTGCTCCGTCGACAAGGCGCTCGACGGCGTTTGCGGCAAGTGAATCACCGGGTGATCGTGACTCTGCGCGGCGGGCAGGCGGAACTGGTGCGTGCCGCCACGGCAGACCAGGAAATGCTCGCCATGGCTGGTCTTGATATCCAGCACCTCGATCACGTAATAGCCGCAGAAGGCACTGATAAAACGTCCCGGCTCGAAGCGCAATACCGGCGCATCAGGCTGTTGGGCCAAGCGTCGCTCCAGATAACGGCACAAGCGTTGCCAGTCGAACCGCCGCCCGCTGAGGTAGTCGACACCGATCCCGCCACCGACATTGAAATGACTCAGTTGCTCAGGGTAGGCCGACAGCGCCTTCCACTGCTGCCAGCGTTGCAGATAGAAATCCAGCAATTGCTCGTGACGCTCCACCGACAACTGATGGGACATGGCATGCACATGGAAGCCTTTGAGGCTCAGATGGCTGGCGTTATCGACCGCTTGCACCGCACGGGCCAGTTCCGACTCGTCAATGCCGAACGGCGTGGCGGTTCCGGCCATGGCCAACTTGCTCGACAGGGTCGACGGCAACTGCGGGTTGACGCGGATAAACACCGGTTGCAGGCGCCCTGCCTCATGGGCCAGTCGTTGCAGACGGCCAATTTCATTGAGGCTTTCCAGATGAATGGCTTCGACCTGCTGCGCCAGTGCGGCCCGCAGGTCGGAGTCCAGCTTGCCGGGGCCGGAGAAGACATAGGGCTTGCGAGTCGGGCAGGTCGTAACCCGGTCGATCTCGCCCCCCGAGGAAATTTCGAAACCGTGTACCAGCGGTGCCAGTGCCGCGAGTAGTGGCGCCTCGCTGTTGGCCTTGATCGCGTAGTACAGCTCGACCCCAGCCGGCAAAGCCGCCATGACATCGCCGACATGCTCGCGCAGCGCATCCAGGTCGTGGACGAAGGCCGCCAGCGGATCGCTGCTCAAGGCTCGGGCTTGGCCGATTGCCGCGAGCACGGTAGCGGGCAAATCAACCATGAGCCACCTCCTCGGCCCAAGGCGAACGCAAGGTGACGTAGCCGGCCTGGCGATCCGCCTTGGCCGCCAGCCGCACCTTGAGATTGGTCTTGCAGGCAATCGGTTGGCCGGCGATCAGCGCATCGAGCTCCGGCGCCGGGCGCACCAGCTCCTCACGAATGTCGCGCAATTGTCGCTCGACCCGTCGCCACATCAGCGGCGCCAGGTGCGCACGCTCCCAGCTCAGGGCCAACACGGCTTCGGACAGGTTGTTGATCAGCAGGCAGTAGGTGATTCGGTTCCAGCCCTGCTCGCGGGTATAAAGTAACGATTGGCGAACCCGTGGATGCAAGCCGACATCGATACTGTCCATACCCAGTTCGTCGGTCAGCTTGACCCCTTCGAAGTCGCGCAACAGCAACTGCCGAGGTTGGCCCTGGTCATGGATCAGCACCACGTTCTGCAAGTGCGGCTCCATCACTACACCGTGGTTGAAGAACAGCGCCATGACTGGCCGCAGTAGCAGTCGCTGGTATTGCTCGAACCAGTCCAGCAAACGGGCGTCATCGAGCACTTCGCCATTGAAGTCCTGGAGGAATTCGTGCACCAGCGGGCGCGAATAGATATCGCGGGCGAACAAGGTCCCCGCCATGACACTGCAATCGGCACCGACCCGACGACAGAAGTTCTCCCGCAGGATCGCCCCGGTCTGCTCGCGAAACCAGTGGGCGTCGGCTTCATCGGCCTGTGGCGGTGCCCAGCTCAGCGAGCCCGGCTCCGCCGCGATCGACAGGCCACCGAGAGTCTGCGGCTGAGTCTGTTGCAGGCGCTGGAACAGTTGATCGATGATCAGCGTACTTTCCAGTTCGTACCAGGCGTTTTTCCTGACGCAGTTGGTGATGCGCACATTGAGCGAGCCCTTGATGAAATAATCGTGGCCTTCGATGTACCAGGTACGCATCGATGCAGTTGGACTGGCCAGCGGGCCGCAGGTGCCGCGATCGACGATTTCGCCCAACTCCAGCAGCCGCTGTACGCGCCGGTCCTGGCGGAACAGTTGCGCCTGCACCGGGTGCATGCTGAGCAGCGCGTGCCCCGGTCGAGCCGGTGCCTGATCGGCGAAACCGGCCAGTACCTGTTCCTCGCTCAAACCGTTGGCCGCCACTCGCAGCCCGGCCCGCGGGACCTCGAACAGATGCAACGCGGTCTGTGCCTGGAACTCCGGGGCATAGGTCTCCTGGGCCAGGTGGGCGGGCCACAGGCGGGCCTTGGGCGCCGGATGGTTGGGGTGGCCGAACCACAATCCCTGCTCGCTGGCGAGGTAGCCGCTCAGGGGCGCTGGAAGTCCGGGCTGCATGTTGTGGGCGACGATGGCAGCCGTCAGTTGCTGGCTTTGTAGGACCTGGTCGAGCAATTCGTCGTTGCTGGCACCGGCCATATGTTCACAGGCGCCCAGTAGCTGCTCGACGAACTCGGCAAAGTCCGGGCAGCGCCAGTTGCCATCGCCCTGGCGCGCATACACATCGGACAGGTAACGTTGGCTGCCCAGGCGATCCTGGCGGTCCACCATGACAAAAAACTGCTGCTGGTTGGGCAGGCTGATGGTCAGGGGAGTCCCCTTCCAGTCCAGTCCGTCCAGATAGCTACCTGGGGCAATACCTTGCATATGGGTCGGCCATTCATAACACACGCAGCCTTCAGGGAGCGCAAACTCCTTGATCAGGCAATTGAGCAAAGCGCGGGTGCTCGCCAACTCGCTTATCATGGTTGCTAGCACAGTGCGATCGGGATTTTTCATAATTGCTCCACAGTGGCCACAAGGTCACGGACGAGATGATTTCGCGACAAATATCAAGTGAGCATCGGCTATGAAAAACCAGCGCAAACAATCGCGAGACCATGACTGATCGTTCGACAACCCGACAAATAAAAAGCCAACAGAAAATTTTATCGTGCAAACACACAAGATTGACGGCCGATATATTTAAGCAAACACTTATCAGGCCGCTGACAACCCTATCCGCGCAAGATTCATGACCCTCAATCGCAACTTCAGGAACGCAGTTGCAACAACGCCGCAGACAACGCAGCTTCAAACCGTTGGATCACCAGGCGGCAGTGTTCTTGGTCAATGATCAAGGGCGCCAGCAAGCGAATCACATTGCCGTTTCGGCCACCGCGCTCCAGTAGCAGGCCTTGTCTGAAGCAATGCTGCTGGATCGCCGTGGCCAGCTCGGGTGCCATCGGGAAACTGCCCAGGCGGTCGGCTGGCAGGCGCTCGTCGACCATCTCGATGCCCAGCATCAGACCGCGTCCGCGTACCTGCCCGATGGCCGGATAGCGCTGCTGCAAGCGTTGCAGTTGTTCCTTGAGCCACCCTCCCCGAACCTCGGCTTGGGCTGCGAGGTTCTGCTGCTGCAACACCTGCAATGTGGCCAGGCCGGTGGCCATGGCCATCTGATTGCCACGGAAGGTGCCTGCGTGATTGCCCGGTGCCCAGGCGTCGAACTCGCGCTTGATGCCCAGTACCGCCAGGGGCAGGCCACCACCGACCGCCTTGGACATGACGATGATATCGGGCTCGATCCCGGCGTGCTCGAAGGCGAACATTTTGCCGGTACGGGCAAAGCCGGACTGCACTTCGTCGAGGATCAGCAAGATGCCATGCTGGTGAGTCACTTCGCGTAATGTACGCAGCCAACTGGCGGGTGCGCTGTTGACCCCGCCCTCACCCTGCACGGCTTCGACGATCACCGCCGCTGGCAGGGACACGCCGCTTTCGACGTCCTCGATGAACTGGCTGAAGTAATAGCTCAACGCCTCGGTCCCGGCCTCGCCGCCGATGCCCAGCGGGCAGCGGTATTCGTGGGGATACGGGAGAAACTGCACGCCCGGCATCAGCGTGGCGATGGCGTTTTTCGGCGCGGTATTGCCGGTCAGCGCCAGCGCACCATGGGTCATGCCGTGATAGGCACCGGAGAAACTGATAATGTTATGGCGCCCGGTAAAGGTCTTGGCTAACTTCAACGCCGCCTCCACCGCATCCGCCCCGGATGGCCCACAGAACTGCAGACAGTAATCGCGCCCCTGCCCCGGCAACAGGCCCAGCAGAGTCTCGCTGAAAGCGTCCTTGACCGGCGTGGTCAGGTCGAGGGTATGCATCGGCAGCCCCGACGACAGAAAGCTGTCGAGCGCGCCCATGATCGCCTCATGGTTGTGCCCCAGGGCCAGCGTCCCAGCTCCCGCCAGGCAATCGAGGTAGGTATTGCCTTCGACATCCGTGACCCAGACGCCATGAGCCTTGGCAATCGCCAGCGGCAACTTGCGCGGATAACTGCGCACATTGGATTCAAACTTGCTTTGCCGGGCCAGATAGTTTGCATTGCTTTCCTGCACAGATTCAGAATGCAACATGCCATTACTCAACATCTGTTCATCCTCCTTAAGTTCGAGATGCACGCTATTATCATTGTTAGACAAGTGCAAGCCGTTGATTAAAGTTATTTCGAAACCTATTAAATTTACTAATTTTTTTCGGCACATTACAAAACGGACAAACGCACAAAAAAGCAAGCTTTAAATCCCGATAAATGGCCATGCAGATGCCACGAATATTTCATGCGCCTGCAATATGAAAGCAACTTGTAAAGTTATGTCATAAAGTCATAAGCCAGCTCGAAAGTTGTGAAGCGCTCCCCGTTGTAATAACCCGTCACTGTTCTTCCCTGGCCACCTCCAGGCAATCATCGATCGGGAATCTCAAGCCAACGATCCCCGACGCATGGTGGCTGGTTCAGAAGCCGACCGTCGCCGAAAGCAGGTAGGTCCTGGGGGTCGCCAGGGTCAAGCCGGGTTCGCTGTCATCCGAGGCACCCGCCGAACTCCAGTAGCGCTTGTCCATCACGTTCTCAACACTGGCGCGCAGGGTAATGGCCTTGTCGTCGACCTTGAAGGCGTAGCGGGCACCCACGTCGAAACGCTCCCAGCTATCGATTTCCTTGCTGTTGGCCTGATCCAGGTATTGCGAACTGGAATAGATGCCGCGTCCGGTCAGGGTCAGGCCCTGGATGCGCGGCACGTCCCATTCGGCGCCCAGATTGACGTTGTACTCCGGTGTCGCCGGAGCCCGATTGCCGTCGAAGGTGCCGTTGGTGGTGTTGCTCAAGTGACTGTCGATGTACATGACCCCGCCAAGCAGGCGAAAACCCTTGAGCGGCTCGCCGAACAGGCTCAACTCCACGCCACGGTTCCGGCGTTTGCCGTTCGGGCCGAAGACCTTCGATGTGGCATTGGTTTCGTAGGCCGGCTGCTTGATCTGGAAAGCGGCAGCCGTCAGGGCGAAGGAACCCAGGTCATACTTGGCTCCAACCTCGACCTGCCGGCTGATGAACGGCGGAAAAATCTCGTCCTCGTTGACCGAGGTCGACGGCGCAATCTTGCCCTGGCTCAGGCCTTCCATGTAGTTGGCATACAGTGACAACTCATCGGTGGCCTTGAACAGGATGCCGCCCGAGGGTGAGATCTTCTCTTCGTCGTAGGAGGTTTTGCCCTTAGTGCCGTTGGTCCAGTCGTCGACCTTCACTCGTTGCCAGCGGGCGCCGAGCGTCAACAGCAGACGATCATCGAAGAAGCCGAGGGTATCGGACAGCGCCACGCCACTGAAGCGGTTCTCGGTATACACCTTGTTGTCGAACCGCGTGGGTGTACCGGGCGTTGGCGTCGGCACCGGGTCGAACAAGTTGCTGTTGGCTGGAGCATAACGAGCGCCGCCGTTGGTGAAGTCCATGTAGAAGTCGCTGGCGGCCAGGTTGACTTCATGGCTGACGGAACCTGTGTGGAACCAGCTACGCATACCCGCCGTGGCGGTCCGCACGTTTTCGTCACGGGTGAAATCACGCGGCTGGACGCTGAAGTTACCGGCGTTGTCGATGATCGAGACGGCATGACGCAGGAAGTCATGGTTGCTCTTGCGCACCCCTACACCGCCGTACAGCATGACCGAGTCGCTGAGATCGTATTCGCCGTTGAGCGTACCGAAGGTGTCCTTGGTATGCGCCCAACTCCAGGACTGCGCATAGTTATCACGCACGTCGTTGGGGTTCGGCACCTTGGCATTGGGGCCGATTTGCACCCGCTCCTGCGGGGCATCGGTATCGCGCTCGGTGTGGCCGACATCCGTCGACAGGCGCAGGCGTTCACCGCGAAAATCCAGGCCCAGCACGGCCATTTGCCGATCGACATTCTGGTGATCCCAGGTGGTGTCACCGGACTGCTTGACCCCGTTGAAACGGATGCCGAACTTGTTCTCGTCACCAAACCGACGCCCGATGTCCACGGCACCGCCGGTCTGACTGTCGGAGGCATAACTGCCGGTGAACTCGGTGATGGGCGTGTCGGTGGCGCGCTTGGGCACCACGTTGATGCCGCCGCCGACGCTGCCCCGTGGCGAAATACCGTTAATGAGCTGGGTCGGTCCCTTGATGATGTCCACGCGCTCGGCCATTTCCAAGTCGATCGTATAGGTTGGCAGGACGCCGTAGAGGCCATTGTAGGAGACGTCGCTGTTGAACAGACTGAAACCGCGGATGGTGAACTGCTCGTAGCGTCCGCCCGCCGGGTTGGTGGCACGCACCGAAGGGTCGCTGGCGACCAGGTCGCCGAGGGTGCGTGCCTGCAGGTTCTTGACCGCCTCGTGGGTGTAGGTGGTTATGCTGAATGGCGTTTCCATAAAGTCCCGTGAGCCCAGCAGGCCCTGCGAGCCACGACGCGCGATCTGGCCGCCAGCGTAAGCTGGGCCGCCTGTCGAATCGCCGGCACCGAGGATCGAGGTGACAGGCAGCTCAACGCTCCCCCCCTGCGGCGCGGGTACCAGGGTATAGGCTTGATCGCCCACAGCTTGCAGTTGCAGGCCGGAACCCTGTAGTAACCGTGCAAACCCCTCCTGTACCTCGTACTCGCCAGACAGGCCACTACTTTGGCGGCCACTCACCAGCGCCGGGTCCACCGACAGATTGACCCCGGCCAGACCGGCAAAACGGGTCAAGGCCGCGCCAAGTCCACCGGCCGAAACCTGATAGCTGCGACGCGTCCCGCTGTCCGCCCAGGCGGGCAAGATAAGCAGCGCACCGGTACTAAGGGTCAACACAAGGCCAAAACGCAACAGCGGGCGCAACCGGAAAGGCGATAGTGCGGACATGGAGGGAAAGCTCTCGTATTTTGTTCACTTACCTGGAATGACAGGTGAGGTGAAAAAAAGGGACAGGCTTCACACAG
The DNA here is from genome assembly GCF_900109755.1 of Pseudomonas agarici. Lineage (GTDB taxonomy): Bacteria > Pseudomonadota > Gammaproteobacteria > Pseudomonadales > Pseudomonadaceae > Aquipseudomonas > Aquipseudomonas agarici. The sequence continues at coordinate 139,371 of NZ_FOAR01000010.1, forward strand.
TATTTTTTTCCGGGGTGGTTTTTCGGGGAACCAGCGTGACCCAGTAACGGCTACGCCAATGCACGTCCAGCGGCAGGCTTGCCGCCAGCAGGGACAGAATCCGATCAGTGTTGTCCAGGCGAAAGCTACCGGTGACTCGCAATGCCTCAAGAGCCGGCGCCCAGCGCAGCAGGCCGGATCGATAGCGGCCCAGCTCACGCAGGAAATCCCCCAGCGGTTGGTTCTGAGCCATCAGCACACCCTCGCGCCAACCGGGCAGTTTGCCGTCGAACGTGTCCACCGACCCGGCCCCCGAGGCACGAAGACTGACTTCATGACCTTCATTGAGCAGCAACGCCGGCCCTTGCAACGGTTGCAAGCGCGCCGAGCCGCTGACCACCGACACTCGGCAATCCTTGGCATTGAGTCGCACACACACCTCACTGCGACTGACGATGATGTGCCCATAAGGCGCCTGGATAGTCAGAGCGGCGCTGCCGGGGATCTTCAGCGATATTTCACCGCGAACCAAAGCCAGCCGGCTGGCCAGCATATCGACATTGACGGCGCTGGCGGTATTGAGTTGCAGGGTACTGCCATCGGTCAGCGGCAGCCGTTTGCGCTCGCCCGTGGCAGTCTGCAAGTCGGCGCGCCAGACGTCCAACGGTAACTGTTGTCCCAGCAACCACGCAGCAGGCACCAGCGCGGCAACCCCCAGGGCACGCTTCATGAACACACGGCGTCCCTGATCCGGACGGTCGAGGGTGGCCATGGCCAACGCCGTGGGCAGGCCGCCAAAGCGCTCGCGCAGCAACTGCGCCTTTTGCCAGGCGGATTCGTGAGCGCTGCTGCTCTCGCGCCAGTGTTGCAACTTACGGTGGTCCTCATCATTGGCCGCACCCGACTCCAGCAGCGCCAGCCACCGCGCCGCGGCCCGCGCCACTTCACGGGTCTCGGAGGAAATACCGGGACGAATCAAAGCTCCACCAGCAGGCAATGCTCATAGGCCTGGGCCATATAGCGCTTTACCGTGCGTTCGGACACTTGCAGGCGCTCGGCGATGTCGCGATAGCCCAATCCTTCGAGCTGGCTCCAGAGAAAGGCCCGGCGTACCACCGAGGGCATACCGTCGAGCAGTTCGTCCAGAGCTTGCAGGGTTTCCAGCAACAACCAGCGCTGCTCGGGCGACGGCATGCACGCTTCGGGCATCTGTGCCAGCGCCTCCAGATAGGCCTGTTCGAGGCTACGCCGGGTGTAGAAATTGCTCAGCAGACGCTTGCCGACAGTCAGCAGATACGCCCGTGGCTCGCGCAAGTCTGCCAATTGCTGGGAACTGGAGAACACTCGCAGGAAGGTATCCTGACTCAGGTCAGCCGCATCCCAGGCATTGCCCATGCGCCGCCTCAACCAGCTTTCCAACCAGCCGCTGTGATCGCGGTACAGGGCATGTAAGGTGTGCTCCGTTGGCGTCGCTGCTTCAATCATGGGGCGAGGACCTGCGCGAAGGATGTCTTAAATGAGACTGATTCTAATTAGTACTCTATTCATAACCAAGTCTTTTTAAAAAAAACACCGGCAGCACGAGCACCAAAAGCCGCCGAGCACCCACAAAGTGACGCCCGACAGAGCCTTCAGGTTGACGAAAAACGGCTGAAACGCCTCGGCCGCGTCGGCGAATCATGTTGTACCGGGCGCATAGCAGGCAATCTGATGGCCCCCAGGCTGTCTTGAAACAGCCAGAATCACTTTATTTTCAGGTAGTTAGGTTGGGTTAAATGCGCACTGTATGGGCCACACTGATCTCGTTTTCCCTGGCGGGTGTAGCTCTTTGCGCTGATGGCAAGGAGCTGAGGTCCAATGACCGGTTTATGTGCAACTGGGGCGCCGGCACGGCAGCCAGAGCCCAGAAATTGAAATTGTCGGGGGTTTCGCGGTACGCCGCACGGCAAAAGATCCAGACCTATAAATTCAACAAGGACTGGATGCGCATGATGGCTCTGGGTATCACCGAACAGACCTACGACAGCCAATCGCGGCTGAAACCCGAGGCTATTCGGCGCAGTTTTTACCAGGATTGCGTCAAGTACAAGCTAGCGCGCCGATAGCAACCACTCAGTTAGTAGCAACCTGATCGGCATCACCGGAGCTCACCAACGCCCTCAGCGAAGCATCGAACTGCTTCAGGGCATCGACCTGCAGCTCACGCTGTTGGTTGATCTGTGCGGCAATCTCCGGAGCGGCCTTGCCACGCACCCAGATCGACGGCAGCTCCTTGCCGGTCGAGCCCTCGGCCTTGCCGATATATTGCAGATTCGAGTCATAGAACTTGGCGACAAAGCGGGCCTCGAATTGGTTGTTGCGCTGGGTGACCAGACGGCTATAGGTGTCGAGCATCACCACCACATCGGGCCGGGCCTGGACCACCGCATCGAGGTTGTCGTAGACGGTCACCGAGGCGAATTGTTTCTGCAACGAAGCCGTGAGCCACTCGATTGCCAGCTTCGGATCGGAACTGTTGATAAAAGCCGTGCTGATGCGCGAATCAAGCGCATCGTTCTTCGCTCCGTTCAGCGCAACGCCATGGTAACGCTCAAGGTATTGAAGCGTGTTGACGGTGTTTTCGCTGTAGAGCACGCCCACCGAGCGGGCCTGTTTCAGGTTGACGCCGCTATCGGCCACCGGCGGGAAATGACAGACCTGATCAGCAACTCCACCGCTGGCGGCATAAACAGGAAAAGTAGCGGTCATACCGGTGCCGAGGATGGCGATAAAGGCCAGCAGGGTGGAAATTCTCATCGCTCGGGTTCCTTCAGAAGCAGGTTCGGTATGACGCTATCTTCCCCTTTCGTCCGAAAAAACAGAACTTGCGTTTTTCGATGGTCACTATTAACCGAACGAATGGTGGAAGTCAGTGAACTGCAATGTTGACATGCACTCAGGCTGATATCCTTGAACGTTCCTCCCCGGCGATGAGCGGCCGCTTTGCTCACCAAGCAAAAGCCTAGCAGAGACACAGCGCCGCACAGGCATTTTCTGATCTTTCGGACCAGTTGCACTCAACACTCGAAAGCCACCTAGGAACACGCTTCGATCACCCATTTCACCTTTTCCAGCGCCGCGCGCAACGCGCCCATCTCCACCGACCCCAGAGCCAGGCGCAGCGCATGGGGAACATGGGCTGAAATAGCAAACGGCTCGGCGGTCGAGACCGAGACGTTCTTGTCCAGCAACTCGCGGGTAATATGGTCCGCCCTCGCCTCCTCGGGCAACGGCAGCCAGAGAAAATAGGAGGCGGGATGGGTGATGCAGGGCAAACCGGCCAGCACCAGCGCCGCCAGCGTTTGCCGGGCGTGGGCGTCCTCGCGCTTTTCGGCCTCCAGGCGCATGACCGTGCCATCGTCGAGCCAGGCGCAGGCAAGGGCGGTCATCACGCCAGGGGTATTCCAGGTGGTTGCCCGAATCGTTCGCTGCAATGCCGCCACCCTGACCGGCGGCGCGACGACAAACCCTACCCGCAAGCCGGTAGCGATATTCTTGGAAAACCCCGAGACATAAACCGTCCGCTCCGGTGCCAGCTCGATCAAGGGAGCCGGGGAATTCTCGACCAGAAAAGCGTAGGCGGCATCCTCGATCACCAGCAGGTCGTACTGGCGGGCGATTGTCACCAGTTGCTCGCGCTGCCCGATGTCCAGCACCCAGCCTAGAGGATTGTGCAGCGTCGGCATGGTGTACAGCGCACGCACGCGTCGCCCTCGGCAGAGGCGATCCAGTGCCTCCAGGTCCGGCCCGTGGTCGAATAGCGGAATCGGCAGGATTTCCAGGTGCAGGGCCTCGGCCAGAACCTTGAAGCCGGAATAGGTCAGTGCATCGGCGGCAATCACATCGCCGGGCTGCAGCAACGCCATCATCGTCACCGCCAGCCCATGCTGGGCACCACTGACCAACAGCACTTGCTCGGCTGTCACCGTCAGCCCGCGCACCCGCAGATGTCGGGCCACCGAGGCGCGCTCATGCGAGCACCCGGCATGGGGCTGATAGCGCAACAGCGACTCCAGGTCGCCGGACAGCGCGAGTTGACGCAGGGCAGTGCGCAGCAGTTCCGACTGGCCCCGCAGCGCCGGGTAGTTGAAGTTGAGGTCCGCCACGCCCCTGGAGATTTCCGGCTGGTCGATCCCTTGCCCTGGCGGTAGCGACGTCTCCCTGACAAAGGTACCCCGCCCCGTCTCGCCACTGACCAGCCCCATGGCTTCAAGCTCGCCGTACACCCGACTGGCCGTCACCAGCGCCAGCCCGTGGGTCGCGGCCAACTGGCGGTGGGTCGGCAGGCGGGTACCCGGCGACAGTCGGCCAGAGCGGATATCCGCCGCCAGGCTGTCCACCAGCGATTTATAGCGTAAGCGCGGCATGTCGAGTGTATCCATGACAATTTTTTGATTGTCATGATACTCAGCCCTAGCATATCTGTTGTGCAACCCCTGATGCGGTGGCGCACCTCCTCCCAGGCCAACCGTAAGGAGCAAACCCTGAATGGAACAGCTAGCGAATCTACAAAATCCGCCAACCAGCAAGCCTGCCAGCGGATGGCTCAACGGTTTTATCGGCGTGCTTATCTTCAGTGGCTCGCTGCCCGCCACCCGACTGGCGGTGCTAGAGTTCAGCCCGGTGTTCCTGACGGTTGCCCGGGCCAGCATCGCTGGGCTGGTGGCGCTGTGCATGCTGTGGATCTTCAGGGAGCGGCGCCCCACTCGCCAGCAGTTGCCGGCGCTGGCAATCGTCGCTTTGGGGGTTGTCCTCGGATTCCCTCTGCTGACCGCCCTGGCTTTGCAGTATGTGACCTCGGCCCATTCCATCGTCTTCATCGGCCTGTTGCCCTTGGCCACCGCCGCCTTCGGCGTGTTGCGCGGTGGCGAGCGGCCACGACCGGTGTTTTGGTTGTTCTCGGTCTTGGGCAGCCTGCTGGTGGTGAGTTATGCGCTGTTCCAGGGGCTCAGCGCTTCGCCGGTCGGCGATCTGTTGATGTTACTGGCGATCCTGATCTGCGGCCTGGGTTATGCCGAGGGCGCCAGGCTCTCGCGGACACTCGGCGGCTGGCAGGTGATTTGCTGGGCGCTGGTGCTGTCGCTGCCGGTGGCGATGCCGTTGACGTGGCTGAGCGCCCCGCCGTCGCTCTCGGTCATCAGCCCGGCGGCATGGGCCAGCCTGACCTACGTTTCGCTGTTCAGCATGCTGATCGGCTTTGTCTTCTGGTATCGCGGCCTCGCCCAGGGCGGCATTGCCGCGGTCGGCCAATTGCAACTGCTGCAACCCTTCTTCGGCCTGGCACTGGCGGCCACGCTGCTGCATGAGCAAGTCAGCCTCGGTATGTTGGCGGTGACTGTAGCGGTGATTCTGTGTGTGGCGGGGGCGAGGAAGTTTTCGAGGTGATTCTCCAGTGGACTGGCGCTCGCCCGTGCGCGGCGGCGAAGCAGTCGGAACGCCTGCCGGTCAATAATATTGATAGAAGATCAACCGATCGCCGGACGCTCCAGACTCGCCCATTCCCGTACCGCCGGACGCTGCCAGTGGCGCTGTGCATAGGCCACCAGGGCCGGTGGCAGGGGATCGCCATTGAGCGCCAGCCGATTGAGCATCAACGCCAGGTCGACATCGACGATTGACCATTGGCCGAACAGAGACTCGCGACCATCGGCCAACAGCGCCTGGGCAGTGCCGATCAGCTTGTCCGCGGCGATCCTGGCGGCGGTCGACAACGGACCTTGGGCTTGGCCGTAAAACACCACCAGGGTCGAGCGTTCCTCGCGCAGCGCCAACAGGTCACTGCGCAACCAAGCCTGAATCTGCCGGGCTCGCGCCCGCAACTGAGTATCCCGTGGGTAAACCGCTGTCTGGGGGAACACCTCCTCCAGGTACTCGGTGATCGCCGAGGACTCGGACAAGGCAAAATCACCCTGCACCAGGGTCGGCACGCGCTGCGTCAGGGACAGCCCGGCATACCCCGTGGTTTGCTGCTCCAAGGCGTCCAGGTCCAGTGGGCTCAGATCGAATTCGATGCCCTTTTCGCGCAGTGCGACAAATACCGACAAGGCATAGGGACTGCTGAATCGACTATCAACGTACAGGCACGGACGGCTAGCACTCATGGCAAACGCTCCTTGGGGGGTGATACCACGTTACGAGATTAGCCTGGGTAAATGAAATCATGGATTTTCATGGGCGTATTCCCCAGCGTAATACCTGTCGCTCGGCTAGTGGCCTGAGTCGAGTCAGCACCTTGAAACGATAAGGCACGGTCACAAAATCATTGCCTTGCTGTCACCCCATCGTCATGCCAGACAAGCACAATGGCTGCAGCCAAAAGGACTTGGCCCCATCTATCGAGAGCTCGCCATTGAGCGCAATGTTGTTCACCCACGCCTGATCCTCGGCTCCGCCCCACCGCACTTGCTCGTCTACGTTCGCCTTGCCTGGTCATCTCCCGAAAACATTTCGTACTGAACCTGTGAAGCCCATGGCGTTCCGACCAGCCCGCTCGCCATAGTGCCCACTTCGCCTGGCGGCAACGACCGACCGGTAGGAAATACGCCCGTCAACCTTTCGATATGGGCCAAGTAAAGGCACAATGCGCGTCCTTTTTTTGGCCAGTGCCGGAGGCCTCGAAATGATCAAGACGCCGTACTACCTTATCGACAAGCAGAAGCTGCTGGTCAATCTGCAGAAGATTGCCTATGTGCGCGAGCAGTCCGGAGCCAAGGCACTGCTAGCGCTCAAGTGTTTTGCCACCTGGTCGGTGTTCGACCTGATGCAGCAATACATGGATGGCACGACTTCCTCGTCGCTCTACGAGCTCAAGCTGGGCCGCCAGAAGTTCGCCGGCGAGACCCACGCCTACAGCGTGGCCTGGGCCGACGACGAGATCGGCGAGATGCTCGAGAACTGCGACAAGATCATCTTCAATTCCATCGGCCAACTGCAACGCTTTGCAGAGGCCTCCACGAGCAAGGTCCGAGGCCTTCGGGTCAATCCGCAAGTCAGCAGTTCCGACTATCTGCTGGCCGACCCGGCGCGACCGTTCAGCCGCCTGGGCGAATGGGACCCGGTGAAGATCGAGCAGGTCATCGGGCAAATTTCCGGTTTCATGTTCCACAACAACTGCGAGAACGGCGACTTCGGACTGTTCGATCAGATGCTGGCGACCATCGAGGAACGCTTCGGCCACCTGTTGCACAAGGTCGAGTGGGTTAGCCTCGGCGGCGGCATCCATTTCACCGGCGAAGGTTATGCGCTAGACGCATTTTGCGCGCGCCTGAAGGCGTTCTCGCAGAAGTACGGCGTACAGGTCTACCTGGAACCGGGCGAAGCGGCGATCACCCAAAGTGCCTCACTGGAAGTCAGCGTGCTCGACACCCTCTACAACGGCAAGCACCTGGCAGTGGTAGACAGTTCCATCGAAGCCCATATGCTCGACCTGCTGATCTATCGCCTGGACGCCAAGATGGCACCGAGTGCCGGCGAACACACTTACATGGTGTGCGGCAAATCCTGCCTGGCCGGAGACATCTTCGGCGAGTACCTCTTCGACCGCCCGCTGTCCATCGGCGATCGGCTGTCGTTCATCGACGCGGCAGGCTACACCATGGTCAAGAAAAACTGGTTCAACGGCTTGAAGATGCCGTCCATTGTAGTGAAACAACTCGACGGTACTGTCGAGGTCGTTCGTGAGTTCGGTTACGAAGACTACCTGTCCAGCCTCTCGTAAGCTGGCGGATTGAGGAGAAATGAAAAAATTGAAGAAGAACGTACTTATCATTGGTGCAGGAGGTGTCGCCAAGGTGGTGGCCCACAAGTGCGCGCAGCACAACGACGAACTCGGTCGTATTGCTATCGCGTCGCGCAACATCTCCAAATGCCAGGCCATCATCGATAGCGTCAAGACCAAAGGCAGCCTCAAACAGCCCGCCGACATCAAGGCCTTCACGCTCAATGCACTGGATGTGGAAGCGACCAAGGCACTGATCCGCGAAACCGAATCGCAAATCGTGATCAATGTCGGCTCCGCGTTCCTCAACATGTCGGTACTGCGTGCCTGCATCGATACCGGCGTGGCTTATCTCGACACCGCCATTCACGAAGAACCGGGCAAAGTCTGTGAAACACCGCCCTGGTACGGCAACTACGAGTGGAAGCAGCTCGAAGAATGCCAACAGAAGAACATCACCGCCATCTTGGGCGTGGGCTTCGACCCTGGTGTGGTCAATGCCTATGCGGCACTGGCGCAACAACAGTATTTCGACCGCATTGACTCGATCGATATTCTCGACGTCAACGCCGGTTCCCATGGCAAATATTTCGCCACCAACTTCGATCCCGAGATCAATTTCCGCGAATTCACCGGACAGGTGTGGAGTTGGCAAGACAGCCAATGGACCAGCAACAACATGTTCGAAGTCAAGCGTACCGACGACCTGCCGGTGGTAGGTTCACAGAACCTGTACCTGACCGGCCACGATGAAGTGCACTCGCTGTCGAAGAACCTCCAGGTGCCCAACGTGCGTTTCTGGATGAGCTTCGGTGAGCACTACATTAACGTCTTCACGGTGCTGAAGAACCTCGGCCTGCTTTGCGAAAAACCGGTGCGGACCGCCGAAGGCCTGGAAGTCGTACCGCTGAAGGTGGTCAAGGCGGTGCTGCCCGACCCTGCCTCGCTGGCCCCGGGTTATGTCGGCAAAACCTGCATCGGCGACCTGGTCAAAGGCAGCAAGAATGGCCAGCCACGCGAACTGTTCATCTACAACGTGGCCGACCATGAGGACGCCTACGCCGAGACCGATAGCCAGGGTATCTCCTACACCGCGGGGGTGCCGCCAGTGGCCGCCGCTCTGCTGGTCGCTCGTGGCGAGTGGGACGTGCAGCGCATGGTCAACGTCGAGGAACTGCCCGCCGAGCCGTTTCTCAAAGCCCTGGATGCCATGGGTCTGCCGACCCGCATCAAGGACGAGCATGGCGACCGTGCCTGGGATGCTATCGCCTGATAGCCAGCCGTTGACAACGTGCGCCTGAACAGGCGCACGTTGCTTGCGAGCTACCAAAATCTGCAGCCGCAGAGCGAATTCAGCGGCTTGTGGCGCCGAAATGGGCTCACAGAACTCACCACACAGGCCACTAGGCTCGGGCAAACGCCACGGCCTTCTGGAACTGCTCCTGCGTGGGCCGTATGCCGGTGTACAACACAAACTGCTCCAGGGCTTGGATGGCAATCACTTCCAACCCGGTGATCACCCGCTTGCCCTGCTCTCGACCACGGACGATCAACGGTGTTTGCGAAGGAATCGCCACCACATCGAACAGCGTCTCGGCGGCATCCACCGCGCTCGCCTCGAATGCCAACTGGCCGGCCTCCGGACCGCCATCCATGCCCACCGGCGTTACATTAACCAGCATCTGCGCACGCAACGTACCCAACTCGGCCTTCCATTCGTACCCACAGATCGCCGCCAATGCCTTGCCGGCAACTTCATTGCGCGCCACGATGGTGCCATTGCGATAGCCGCCGTCACGCAGGGCCGACGCCACGGCCTTCGCCATCCCGCCACTGCCGCGCAGCGCAAAGGTGATGTCCCTGGGCACCGCATGGGTCGCCAGCAGCTGGGCAATTGCCATGTAGTCGGTGTTGTAGGCTTTGAGATGACCAGCCGTGTTGACAATCGTATTGATCGACTGGATCGCCGCCGCCGAGGCGTCCAATTCGTCCACCAAGGCGATACTGGCTTCCTTGAACGGCATCGACACCCCGCAACCACGAATTCCCAGGGCGCGGATCCCGGCGATTGCGTCAGGCAGGTCCTGACTGCTGAAGGCCTTGTAATAGAAGTTCAAGCCCAGTTGTTCATAGAGATGATTGTGGAAACGCAGGCCAAAATTTCCGGGGCGCCCAGACAATGACATACACAGTTGGGTATCTTTGTTGGGATTCATCTGCATGTTTCATCTCCTGATGGGAACTTTCGGATAGATGGGATTAGCCATCGCCCCTGTTTTCGTTGATCATCGAACTCTGGCGCGGGTATCGCAGGACTGTAAGGAAGCATCGCCCGCAACCTTACACAAAATTTACTCAGCGGCAGTGACGATTTTCAAGAAATCGCTGTCATAGAAGTATCCCCGCGACAGTCCTTGAGTCTATTGCAGACAACAAGCGTAGGGGTTTGAACCCGAGGAATAATCATGATTCGTACAATTCCCAAGGTAGCTTTACTCGTCGGTGCACTCGCTGTCGCAGGTCAGGCCTCTGCCCACGGTGGCGGCTGGGTGGGGCCTGCCTTGTTGGGTGGTGTAATCGGCGGAGCGATTGTCGGTTCGGTGGTGTCCAACAATCGGCCGGTCTATGTCCAGCAGCCGGTCTATGCACAGCCCGCACCGGTCTATATTCAGCAACCGGCTCCGGTCTACTACCAACCGGCCCCGGTCTACGTCCAGGCACCGCCTCCAGTGGTGGTGTACGGCGGCGGCGGATACTACCGCCCGGCGTACTACGGTCATCGGCATTACGGTTACGGCCCACGCTGGTAATCGTCAAGGCAAGCACCCCAGGCCCCGCTCGCAAGACGGGGCCTAACTCGTTCGGGGCTTACCAAAAGTGCCAGCACTTCGTAGGCCTGGTCTGAATTTCGGTGGTAAAGGTCGCAAGCGAGACAGCAACGCCGAGCCAATGGCGCATGATAAGCAGCGGCCGTCGCCTTGAGCAGCTCTTCACACAGCTGTCATATCGGTGCTATTACCGATCGGCAAGATCGCTCACATACCCTGAGAACCTCTACCTATAAGAACAAGGACAAGTCATGCCTACGCAAAATCCGCATCGCACCGCCGGCCTTTGCACTTCCAGCAAAGTCTACAGCGCGCTCACCGAACTCAAGCAACTGGAGAGCCATCGCACCGCCAAGTTTCTCTCGTTGCTGGCCGAGAACCTGGTCTGCAAGGGATTGTTGAGTGAACAGGAAGTGGTGAACATGCTGGACCAGGTCGTCGACTGACCCAGCCTCTATTCAAGCGCCTTCGGCGGCTTCCTTGTCAGGCGCAAAACTTGATTTCGTCGATGTCTACTATCGAGCGCGATGATTTTCCTCCGATCCGCGGTCCTCGTAAAGTAACTCCATAGATTGATGGAGGTACTTATGCCCAAGGTTCAAATCATGTCCGTTATCGGCAGCGCCGTCCCCGCCTCGCTCAGGGAATTGGGATTGCTCGCTTGCTGGTACCTGGTCCGCGACGGCGTCGCCATCAGCGGTCCTTTTACATCCCTTTCGGTGGCCAAGGCGCTCTCCGAGCGCATGGACGTGCACACCCTGGGCGCCTGATCGCCTCACCTGTTCCCAAATCGTGCGTTGCTCCGCACAACCCCTTGCCCGCACTGGTTGCGGGCTTTTTTATGGGCGCCGATCAAGCGTGTCCGGCTTGCGCAGTATTGACCCAATGGCTGTGTGGCCAGGGTCTGTACGAAGTATTGTCAGTCAATTTCGGCGCCACAATGCACTGACCTACGTTGCAGGCCCCGCTGCCCCCTTGGCTGAAACCCTCGAAATAAAGGCCCGCGGACCATACAACGGCGGCCATACCTGAGCTACCATATGTCTTATGGCCAGTATGGACGTGGCACTGATAGCCAAGCGGCCGAAACCCGCTGTCGAGGTTGCTCTGGCGACCGGCTCGCCTTGGCAGAACTCAATCACGGACGGGATCGGGAGCGGAAGCTCGAAGAGAAAAATGGGACGAAATCGGCGCAAAAGTAAATTTTGTGTCAGTTACGCCCAATACCTCCAGAGGTATGGCAACTTGCTGAACTATATTCATAAAATGTAACGCTTTTTCTATAAAAACCCGTTGCCAACGGCATATCCATTTTTTGCGAGTCCATCCGCGTGAACATTCGTCATTCCATCCTGAGCCTTTTTTTTGTCCTGGCCGGCACCGTCGCTGTAACCCCTGTCGAGGCACGTGAAACCACCCAAGCCCCTCGCGATACCGCCCACCTGCAAGTCGCTTCCGGCAGCGCCCTGCTGATCGATCTGCAAACCAACGAGACCCTGTATTCGAGCAACCCGGACGTGGTTGTACCGATTGCCTCGGTGACCAAACTGATGACCGCCATGGTCGTGCTGGATGCCAAGCTACCGATGGACCAGTACATTTCGGTGAACATCAGTGACACCCCGGAAATGAAAGGTGTGTTCTCCCGGGTCAAGCTCAATAGCGAGCTGTCGCGCAAGGAGATGCTGTTGATTGCCCTGATGTCATCTGAAAACCGCGCCGCCGCCAGCCTCGCCCACCATTACCCCGGCGGCTACGCTGCGTTCATCGCTGCGATGAACGCCAAGGCCAAATCGCTGGGCATGATCAACACCCACTATGTCGAACCGACCGGCTTATCGATCCACAACGTGTCCACCGCCCGCGACCTCAGCAAGCTGCTGATGGCTGCACGCCACTACCCGATGTTGAGCGAACTGAGCACCACCAAGGAAAAGACCGTGGCGTTCCGCAAACCCAATTACACCCTGGGTTTTCGCAACACTGACCATTTGATCAACAAAGACAACTGGAAGATCCAGATCACCAAGACCGGCTTCACCAACCAGGCCGGCCATTGCCTGGTGCTGGTCACCGAAATGGGCAACCGCCCGGTAGCTCTGGTGATTCTCGATGCATTCGGCAAATACACCCACTTCGCCGATGCCAGTCGAATCCGCAACTGGGTCGAAACCGGCAAGAGCGGTGGTGTGCCGGATGTGGCCTTGCGCTATAAGGCCGACAAGAACCTGAAGAACCGCCAGATGGATGTCCAGGCCGCAAAGTAACCACGGATCGAGCGGCCCGCTTACCCGGGCTGCGCTCAACGACGTTTGAGTGCCCGCTCATACGCGTACCTCGCCTTGTCGGCGTGCGCCAGGAGATTTGCAACCGGATCATGGCACTGTGGGTCATATTCGATCTGCCCCACGCTGAAACGAGTGCCATAACCCCGTTGCCGCCCTGAGTTGCGCTCATTCGGGGTTTCGCGCCGGGGCGCCATGGTCGCTTCGGCTCGACCGGGGCGCCGCCGCTCAACAGCCCCTCCATAACACCCCGGTGCGTGCCTTGGTCACATCAGCGGTTGACCGCCTTCAAGAGCAGGTCCACGGAGTGCTTCCAGGAATACTCTTCAGCTAACCTCCTGGCGAGCTTGTCAGCCCGCTCGAAGGCCGTCTGCGGATCGCGCAGCACTCCCTCGATACGCTTGGCCCACTCATCGGTGTCAGAAGACAAATCGCCCTGGGTACGCACGACGTAATGCTGAGACTCGACCTCTCCCAGCAACTGCAGGAGAAACTCGCCGATACCGCTCTGATGGCTGACCAGAATGGGCACGCCAAGGGCCAGAGCTTCCTGAGCGACCAAGCCGAATCCTTCACGCCTGGAGGGCATCAACAATAATGTCGCACGCTTCAGGTCCCCCTCGACCGTACTTTCCTCGCTGGTATATTCGCGCACCCGGATCGACAACTTCTGCCCACCGACGATCTTCAACAATTGCCCACGCAAAGCGGCACCGGTTCCTGGTGGTGCGCCACGAACAATCAACTCGGGGTCCGACCGAAAACGCACGTTACTGTCCAGCAACTTGGCAAGCCCCAGCGCTCCGATATCCAGCCCCTTGAGTTCAAGATCCTCGGCACGCCCTAGAATCAGGCAATGCAATCCATCGGGTGGCGTCCTCGTCTTCGAGCATGAAAACCCAGGAATCATTTCGTAGGTACTGGGAGGATGATTCAGTGCCGCCAGCAGATTGCGCGTCTCGCGGAATAGACGCGGTCCGACCGCAACGACCCATGCCGCTTTTTCAGAGAGTCTGAGTTCAATCCTTTCCCGCTCCTCGCTCTTGGCCGCGGCATCGTCTTTACCCTTGAACCACTCGATCTCCCCCGCAGCCATATGGACAAAATGGATCCGCTTGGCCTCGCGGAAGAAATCCGTTGCCTGGACATCCGCCGCCGGGCCAGTGATACGCCCATGTCCCACCACCAGTTCCGGGCTGAACCCCTCCGGCAGCGCCAGACGACGAAGCAACCCGCTCATGACTTCGGCACCGGGGCCTCCAGGTGCGCGCAAAAGATGGACGGCGCAATCCCGAGCATGAATGACTTCCGCCTCGGTGGCATCCGGCACCGCACAGACGACCCTACATCCGGCCCTTGCCAAGGCTCGACAAAACTCGCGATTGAAGGTGGACAACCCACCATGGGCGGAATTCCATTCCGTGGCCATCACCAGAACCGAGGGGCCATGGCAGCGCTCTTGCTGCGCCGGCACCTGGGACGTCAGTGATTGAGTCGACGCTTGGCCGCCAGTTTCTTTCATGTGCGTTATCCAATCCGTGAGTTCGCGGCAGGCGCTCATATTCAATGGCCGCCTGACAACATGATCCATCCCGGTCAAAGAGGGAGGCAGTAGAATGAGACAGTTGGCCGGATGGCTCATCGAATAAGACACGGGTCCATTCCAGAGCGCCAGCAGATCCATCTCCGTTAGCGTTTCGCCCCGCGCCAGCGCGGTACCCGTGTAGAAACCATAAAAGCGATACGCCGCAGCCACATCCCCTTGGCGAAAGGCAATGAAACACCGAAGCCAGGTTTCTGCGTTTTCAGGCAGATAGCTGGAGCGTTGCAGTGAGTCTAAAATCGCCTGCGCCTCCTCTAGCTGGCCTGCGCATAACCGGCAGAACACCCCTTGAAGCACCAGATAGTGATTGGCTGGCCAACGCGCAACGCCCTCATGGGCAATGTGGGCAGCCTCCTCCCAGTGCCCCGCTATCTGAGCCAGGAAGCACTTGGCGAACAGCACGGTTGCCGAATGACCGCCCTCGCGCCCGATAACAGTGTGCAGGTAGCCAAGATCAAGTCCGATGGCGGCGTTGAAAACCAGTTTTTCCTCAATGGTTGCGCTCTCGGCAACGTGGCGCGGAAAATCCGGGCGGGTGAGCAATTGATGCGCCTCTTCAACCCGATTATCGAGTCTCATCAAATGCGCACATTGGATATATATCGGGATTTGATGAGCTTCACGGGGCAATACTTCTATGCCCTGGGTCAACAGTGCAATCGCCTCCGCCAGCCGCCCGTCCTCTTTCAAACACGCCGCGCACAATTGATACAATCCAATGAGATAAAACTTCGCTGAGACTTTGCCAATGCCGCTGACCAACAAGGTAATGGCTTCGCCGAGTTGCTTGGCCTCTCTCAACAGTTCGGCGCACTGAATGTACAGCACCACACTATTGAACTCAGCCGAGATCAGCCCCAGACCTTCACGCAAAAAAGCGATTGCCTGCGCGCGACGATTTTCGTCCACGAGCAACTGTGCATAGGCATGGTAAAGCGCGACGACATTTTTCTCGGGCGGGATTGCGCCAATACCCTGTTTCAACAATTCCAGCGCTTCATTTCCTCGGCCCTGGCCCTTGAGCAATCTTGCCCCTTGCAAGTAAAGAGACACCGGATTGCCACTCTGCGAATAGGCCTCGATCGCCACATGGAGAGTCGCCAACGCATCATCGATCCGCCCCAGGCGCTCTTCAAGACGCGCCACAAAGTCCGCGGCATCGGGCGGTCCCTCAGGGCCGACCGCTAGCTTGGCATGCACCAGCGCCAGCTCGATATCGCCCGGCCTGTTGCGTTCGTTCAAACAACGGGCCAGGTAATATTCAAGCGGCCTGACCAGGCAATCCTCCAACAGAATGGTCAATACCGAGATCAACTCATCCAGTTCGTCCCCTGTTGGAATCTTCGAGTGGGTCTTGAAGGTTCTCAGCAGGTGATCGGCCGTGCTCAACACCACGCGATTGAGGTCTTCCTGACGGCCGCAATGGTGCAGGTGATAGCGAAGCTCGGCGAAGGTACTGGCGACTCTCTTGTGGTCGATCACCATCGCCTGGGCTTCATAGGGGCGTATGTGGTACTCGGCGGCTTTGGAGTGAGCCTGCTTGAAATCGGGCCGACAATCACGCAGATGGGCCAAGCCGATTTCCCGAATGATCGGATGAAGCGAATGCCAGCCCTGACGCTGGCTCAGAAGAAAGCGTGTAATCAGCAAGTTGCGAAAATCATTGGCGTCCTTGGTCACACCCGCGCAAATAATGTCGAAGCACACACGTTCAAAACTTCTGCGATGAACCGAGAGCATCAGCAAGCGACGCTGCTGGATCGGCTCCAAGTGGCTCATGGTACGCTCCAGCAGATCCCGCTCCAGCCTCTGCAGGAAATCACGGGACACTTCCCGATCCTGATAAGCCCAGAGACTGGGGTTGGCACCGATCACCGCGTCCAGGGATTCATAAGCCAGGGTTGCCACCAGGCTCTCGATAGCCCTCGGATTGCACCCCAGGGAACGGATCAGATCCTGCTTGCGCTCCGCCGGCACCGCATCGAGATTGCCGCTGCCCCGCAACCGATCCTCCAACAATGCCAGGGCATCTTCTTCGGCCAGTGCCGTCAGCGTCTTGATCGGAAAGCTCTCCGACCAGCGCGCACGCTCAACCAGGCGATCACTGATCAATAGCAATCGTCCGCGAAGATTAGGTCGAGCTCGCAGCAACGACAGAATCCCCACCAGTTCACCTTGCGGCTCCCCGGTATTGGCCTTGAACAGGCGCTGCGCTTCATCGAGAATAATCAGCACCGGTTTGCGCAGCGCCTGCTCCAGGGCGAAAGCGGGATTAGGCCGCTCGGAAAGCAACGTATTCAACATCGTTTCGACGCCCAGCCCCGTCAGCCTGTCGGCGATATCGGACAGCGTCGCCTGCAGGGCGAGCGGGCGTTCCACCACCTCTTCGATGATGACCTGCCAGCCCTCCAACTGCTCGACATGCGTGGCCAGCTCTACCGACAATTCACTCTTGCCGACGCCGGGAAATCCTTCGATAAAACACACAGCCGGCCCTTCCACAAGCCAACGATCTGTCAACCAGCTCAATACCTGACGACGATTCTCCCCAAAGTGAGCCTTGTGCATGCACATCATCCATAGTCTACAAATCGTGGGCCAGCACCTGCGCCCCTTCTGGATTCCCGAAGGAATGGGAGGCGAGTGTGTAGCGGTCTCATCGAAGCGCTCAGAGCGAACGGGCGAAAACGCCGAATCCGACAATGTTCAATTGCCATCATCATAAGTCAATATTCACCCCATCGACTATCCCGTGCGTGCGACAGCGCAGTGACCGCGCCACCGCTCTTGCTGCCCGTTCAATGCCCTGCTCCGTATTGAAGAAAACACCCCTGGCGGTGCACTATCCGGGGCAACCTGTTTCTCTGGAGAAACACCTCATGTCGGTTGCCCCCCCTGTCTCCATCATTCAGACCCACCGCCTGCTACTGCGCCCGGTGCAAGCGGACGACCTCAAGGTTGCCCAGGCCATCCACGGCGACCCGCAAACCAATCGCTACAACCCCCAAGGCGCGGCGTCCCTCGAAACCACCAGCAGCAACCTGTTCAACTGGGTCGAGCACTGGAAAACCAGGGGCTTCGGCTACTGGGCCGTCTGCGACAAGGAACATCCGGAGCAGGTATTGGGCTTCGGCGGCCTCCAGGACGGCGTCTTCGGTACGAGAACCGCGCTGAACCTATATTTTCGGTTCGCGCCGCACGCCTGGGGCAAGGGCTATGCCAGCGAAATGGTCGAAGCCGCCCTGCACCTGGCCTTCCTGACGCTGGAGCGCAACGAGGTTATCGGCCTGGTGCGGCCAGACAACCTCCCCTCGCGCCGCACCCTGGAGCGCGCCCGGATGATCGTCGACGGCGCACTGGATGATGTGCCGGGCCAGCCCCGCAGCCTGCTCTACAGCCTCAGTGCCGAACGTTACTTGAGCCCCGAAAATTTCATCTAGCGCGCACTGGCAAAAGCGTAAGATGGATCAAGCATTTATTACAAAATATGTCGACCCTGGGGAAGCCACTATGAAACCAAGCCTCGTCAAAGCCGCGCTGGTCGTCGCCAGCCTGTTACTGAGCGCCTGCTCTGGCGTGACCACCAACAGCAACAACAGCAACAACAGCGCCTGCGAAACACTAAGCTGCCAACAGCATTACAACAGCAGCGCACGCTCCAGCCAGCCAAGCGGCTCGATGAGCAACAACCTGGGTCGCAGTTTCAGTGAATACGGTGCGAGCATGCTGCGCGACTAAGGCAGCTCGATGCCTGCGCGAGCAACCGCTTTGCCAGAAATGAACCAGGTCAGTATCTAGTAGCGTCGAACCGTTCACCTGCGCCACAAGTTTCAGATACAGATGAGGAAAGGCCTCGGCAGTCTGGCGTCGAGTTAATACTTGGTGTTACTGTCGGGCTTCGCTACCTCCCGATCCCAGAGCACGCCGCCATGGATCTGTGGACCCTGACCCTTTTGCACACCCACTGTTGTTGGGGGACGACCCTTGACGCTGGTCAGCGAATGTCTCGGTATGGCGCGCTCGCAATTAGCAATTCGAATCAAGCAATCTGTATCGCTCAAAGTACGGCGAAACAGACATGTGGACGATACCGCATTGGTGTTGCAAATCCAGCAACAAATCAACGAGTTCGCCGTGTCTGGAGATGGCTGCGTCGCGCCCGTGAGACCCAGTTGCTGCCATCGATCAACGTAAAACGAGTTTACCGGGTGATGCGTGATCACAACTAACTGATTGGGCACCGAATCAAACAGCTCAATGTGCGGCGTCGGCACGAAGATCGTATTGCGGTGAAAACCAGCGACACGCGATGGGTGCTCGTTTCATTGCGAGGACGGCACAAAACTGAGCGTGACATTTGCCCTGGACTGCTGTGATCGCGAGGCCACCGGCTGGGTCATGAGTCCCACCTGGTAATTAGTGCTTGAAATATCGCTCGCCGAGAGAGTTCGAGCGCTTGGCAGTAGCACCAATTTAACGGAAATTGGTGCTCGGATTTGTAGAGGCAAGCCAAGCTCTCCGGCCCCATCAAATTCTTCACTCCAAGACTTCAACATCCGCCCTCAGCAGTGTAGACCTGACCAGCGAACAAATATTTACGTGCATCTCGATGGAACCACTCAAAACTTTCAAACCACTCAATCCGTTACAGTCGCTAATGACTTGCCAATGCATAACAGCAGCGCGTGTCTTTGGGCGGATCAGTGTCTATAGAGAGGATAAAGCTATGTTGCCCGTATCCAAAATGCAAGCTGGTATTCATCGGCTTGAAGCTACATCGACACCCGCCTCCGGCCAGGCGCAAAAAGAGCAGACCACGACAATCTCCACCCCAGATAACGGCCAATCAACCTCACAAGCTCATTCATCTCTGGCATTACCAAAACACATTTCATTCAATGGAAAAAACTTCAAAGTTGGCGCGCTAAAAGGTTCGATTGACTCAAATAAAATGAGGCAACTCCTGGATGCCACTGATCTTGGAGCAGCCTCAGCTATCAAACAAAACGCTGACCTTGGTCTAACTTATGAGACCAGCCTGAAAAGCCCACAAGGTAAATATGAAAGCGTATCGGTGTCGCTGAGCGCAGATAAAAATGATAATCTCAACAAAATCACATTAAAAAATCACAATAATGATCAGAGCAGTTTCCATGTAGAGTTTGATCACACCTCCGCGATTAGAGGTTTTTCGCATAACGCCCACCAATATAGTTCCACCCCTCTAGTAATCCCCGCTGGAGCACTATCTGATGGTGGCCTCGCACCAAGGCATCCGGGAGGTGAACGCTATCAGGTCATGCAATACATGAAATCTGGCGAAGAGCCTTTGATGGTCATCGGCCTGAAGGGATCCGAGAGTAATAACTTCGTCGTTTATAATAGCAAAAATCATAAGCCTGTAGGGCAATTAAAGATTATAGACGGTCCAGCTAGTGGCCAAGTTCCTAGAAAAGTTTTGGTGGATCTCAGCGAAGCCAAACTCCGCGGTGGCATGCGCCACATCAAGCGAAGAGCAGACGGCGTCAAAACTAGCCGATCATCTCCGACAGGCTACAAACTACACAACGGCCAGCCCTGTGACCGCCATGGCAATCCCGTACCTGGCTCCAGTTCATCAATTGTAGCTCAAGTGGCGACTAACAACTCCGCCTCCATCTCGCTGCAGCACATTGGTCTGCCATTATCTCAACGCCCCTACAGCGCATATGCAACACAGGTCCGTCAAGCGCTGCATGGAAAAGGCGAAGCGAAGCTTGACGCACATGCTGCCACTTATTACAGCGCCACCTCTCAACCTGTTTCAGCTATTACGGCGATAGACGGTGTTATCGCATCACTTGATCGATATAACCCCGATGAAGTGCGACTTTCCGAATTCTTACAGCATTTACAATCACAAGCAGCCGCAGGTCATCCCGTTTCTTTACCCGATTATTATCACTGTACAAAGGAACAGGGATTTGACGAAATGTTGTCATCATCCAACCCTCGAGTGAATGTTCAGACACCTCGCACAGGTACAGGGGCTCAAGGTGCGTGGCTATCAACCAAACCTGACGTCAGCGCCTTTGGGCCTTTTGTATTTGGCTTCAATCACCACTTAGACTTATTGCATTCGACCACTCACCCTGCTCAAGGTAAATCAACTATCGCAAATGCTGGCGGCGAATATCACATAGGCATTCAAGAGCCGATTTCACTGACGGGCCGTAATGCTTATAGCAACGCCGAAAACCCACTCAGCATAGTGGGCGCTCCAGCAAACGCGATAGAAGAATATAAACGCATGGTTGCCAACCTTGGCCCACAGCTTTCATTTCCTCGAGCAGATGGCTCTACGGATGTCGCGGTTTTCAATACTGAAACAATACAAAAACTGGCTTTCCTGCTACGTGAGCAAGAACCGCTCAAATACCCGAAAAGTTGGTAGCTCTTTTGATCTATCAAGTGGTGGTGTTGAACTGCTCTTGATCCGAGAGTTCCTGCTGTTTATTTCCTGACCAGAGCAGCGCCTCCGCCCCTGCCACCGACTACAGCTGCTCAAGCAGCTTCGATATACGCAATAATCGCTCATCGCCAAACAATGCCAGAATGTGGCGCAGGTAGTTGTCGTGATCGGTGCCCTGGAGGTGAGCACAACACCTTCTGGCGAGCCATGCCGAAGACAAAAACGCCACTCGATTGAGTGGCGTTTCCATGGCGCTTGCTGCGTTGACGCAGGCGCGGCTTACAGCGCCATGTCAGCCTTCGGATTGTCTTCGGTCTTGGGCTTGTCGGCGGCGGCAGGAGCGGCCGGTACCAGCGCGCTCTGATCGATCACCGGAGGGGTGGTCAATTGCAGGACTTCAGCGGTGTAGTTCCACTCTTTCTGCACCGCTTCAGGGTTGCCGTTCAGCTTGGTGCCGTAGCTTGGCACGATCTGGTGCAGTTTTTCCTGCCAGGCTGGGGTTGCCACTTTGTCCTTGAAGACTTTTTCCAGCACACTCAACATGATCGGCGCCGCGGTGGAAGCACCTGGCGATGCGCCCAGCAAGCCGGCGATGCTGTTGTCCTTGGCAGTGACCACTTCGGTGCCGAGTTTCAGGACGCCGCCCTTCTCTTCGTCACGCTTGATGATCTGCACGCGTTGACCGGCTTGCCACAGGCGCCAGTCTTCCTTCTTCGCCTCGGGGAAGTACTCCTTCAGGGCGTTGAAGCGATCATCGTCGGACATCATCAGTTGACCGCCCAGGTACTGGACCAGATCGAACTGATCGATGCCCACGCGGGTCATCGGCCAGATGTTGTGGGTGGTGGTGCTGGTCAGCAGGTCAAAGTACGAGCCGTTCTTCAGGAACTTGGTGGAAAAGGTCGCGAATGGCCCGAACAGGATCACGCGCTTGCCGTCCAGCACGCGGGTGTCCAAGTGTGGAACCGACATGGGCGGCGCGCCGGTCGACGCAATACCATAGGCCTTGGCCATGTGCTTGAGGGCGATGTCCTGGTTATCGGTAACCAGGAACGACCCACCGACCGGGAAGGCCCCGTAGTCGTTGGCTTCAGGGATACCGGACTTCTGCAGCAGGTGCAGTGCGGCGCCACCGGCACCGATAAACACGAACTTGGCGTCGGTCTGGGTTTCAGTACCGTCTTTCAGGTTCTTGTAGACCACGCGCCAACTGCCGTCTTCGTTGCGCTTGATGTCCCGCACTTCGCTGGACAGATTGAGCTTGAAGGTTGGCTGCTGTTGCAAGTACGCGACGTATTGGCGAGTGATCTCGCCGAAGTTCACGTCGGTGCCGATCGGCGTCCAGGTGGCGGCGATCTTCTGCTTCGGATCACGCCCCTGCATCATCAGCGGAACCCACTTCTTGATCTGTTCCTGATCTTCGGTGTATTGCATACCGCTGAACAGTGGGCTGGTCTGCAAGGCCGCGTAGCGATCCTTGAGGAACTTGACGTTGTCATCGCCCCACATGAAGCTCATGTGGGGCGTCGAGTTAATGAACGAGTGCGGGTTCTTCAGCACCCCCTGACGCACCTGCCAGGACAGGAACTGGCGGGTGATCTGGAACGATTCGTTGATCTCGATCGCCTTGGAAATGTCGATCTTGCCGTCTTTGCCATACGGCGTGTAGTTCGACTCGGCCAAGGCCGAGTGACCGGTACCGGCGTTGTTCCAGCCATTGGAGCTTTCTTCGGCCACGCCATCCAGGCGCTCGACCATTTCCATCGACCAGTCAGGCTGCAGCTCATTGAGCCAGATGCCCAGAGTCGAACTCATGATCCCGCCGCCGATCAGCAGCACATCAACCTTCTTGGCCTCGGCCGCGAACGAGGACGTGACCCCTATCGACAAGGCCACGCCCAACAGCACCTTGTTCACTTTTTTCAACATATAGTCATACCTACGATAGATCGCCATCCGTTCCTCCAGCCTTGCTCGTGAGACATACCAAGCGCACGGACACCTGGATTCGCACACTCGAAAGAACTGGAGAATGGGCACACAAGGCCGCCATCACTGGCATCGGCCTCACTTTTTATGTCGCTCCTGCGCTGACTTCTTATCGTTGTTGGCTTCAGCTGACTTGAGTGACATGCATTCTGTTGGTGCGTGGTTGCGCACAGGGACGGCATTGCCGCCATCAGACTCGGCACCACCCAACGAACAGGCCAATGCGCGACCGCAGGGTCGCGAAATGCCTGGCCTGGGCTGCAATCTCGCGCGGGGAAAAGCGTAGAGACTGCTCAGCATCAATGGTGGCCGAAATGCCATTGTCCACAGGACACGCAAGTCCGTCAAAAAAAGCGTCTAATTCCTACTTTATTTTGACAAAAGAGTGACATCATTTTCTTTAAAATCATGGTAGACGAACCTGCTCCAGATGCCAGCCCCTCTCTCGCCACGCCGTTTTTCTCTATCGAGCAGGATCACCACCATTTGGCGGTGACCACAAAACCAACGCTACCGAATGGCTCACATCCACCGGATAGACTGCCGAGCCACTCTGCTGGATAATTAAGTAGCTGTTTTAAAACAAATTTGTTTTACAAAGAGCTTTCCAGGCGCGGCGAAAATTGATAAATTCCCGCCCACTCCCGCGCTGGCCCTTACGGGACTGACAATAGCGGGAGTCGAGTGCCAGGCACTCGTCGCAACAGCTACAGGGGCGTCGCCAAGCGGTAAGGCAGCAGGTTTTGATCCTGCCATGCGTTGGTTCGAATCCAGCCGCCCCTGCCATTCTCCCTATTGAATGTCTGCAGGATCACCCATCGCCCTGTACGGGAACGCCGCGCCTCACGGAGCACGCTGGTGGGTTCGGCTGGCGCGCTCGCACCTGACCCACTGAGCGAAAGTCGGCCGATTCGCCTGACTGCTATCGACAAAGGCAATACATATGTATATTCGAATATACAGATATTCAAATATACACAAAGGCATTGCCATGCACCTGTCCCCAGCCACCTTCTTCCGCTGTCTCGGCGACGAGACCCGTACCCGCATCATGCTCATGCTCTGTGCCCAGGGTGAACTGTGCGTCTGCGAGCTTATCTGGGCACTGGACGATAGCCAGCCGAAGGTCTCCCGTCATCTCGCACAATTGCGCGCCTGTGGGCTGCTTGAGGATCGTCGCCAAGGCCAGTGGATCTATTACCGCCTTCACCCGCAGCTACCGGAATGGGGCTATGAGGTGCTTCAGGTGACCCTCAAGGCCAATCAGGCCTGGATCAACAGCGGCACCGAGCGGCTCGTGTCAATGGCAGATCGCCCCATTCGCCAGTCCACCTGCTGCTGATCTTGACCGCACCGCCGAGCTGCTAGTGCTCTTGCCGCGCAGGTCGTGCCAGCGAGTATTCACTCCCAGGAGAAAACCATGAAAGTCCTGTTCATGTGCACTGCCAACAGTTGCCGAAGCGTGCTCTGCGAAGGCCTGTTCAATCACACGGCGCCCGAAAACATGAGGGCGGTTAGCTCCGGCAGCGCCCCCAGCGGGCGCCTCAACCCGCGTGCGATCAGCACCCTGCAAGCGCTCGGGGTGGACACCTCGGGGCTCTACAGCAAAGGCTCGGAAAGCTTCGCCGACACCCCACCGGACCTGGTCATCACCGTCTGCGACAAAGCTGGGAGCGAACCCTGCCCGGTGTATTTTGGCCCCGCCATCAAGAGCCACTGGGGACTGGTCGATCCGTCTGATGTACAGGGCACCGACGCAGAGATCCAGGCAGCCTTCGATGCCACAGTGGCAAAGATTCGCCTGCGCTTTGCCGCCTTGTTCCGCCTCGACCTGTCGACCCTCGACCCGACAGCACTCAAGCAAGCACTGGACCGTATCGGAGCACTCTGATGAGCGATTTGAACACTGATTTCCCTGTCGATCTGCCGGGCCTGGATCTGTCCTTATTCGACCTGCCGACGCCGGAGAAACTCGCGCAGCGCACGCATCCGGAACACCCACCGCGCATTCTGTTGTTATATGGCTCGACCCGCGAATGCTCTTTCAGTCGGTTGTTGACCGAAGAAGCGGCACGCCTGCTCGAACACATGGGCGCCGAAACGGCGATCTTCGACCCCCGTGGCCTACCCCTGCCCGACTCCGTGCCCATCGATCATCCGAAAGTGCAGGAGCTACGCGACCTGGTGATGTGGTCCGAAGGACAGGTCTGGTGTTCCCCGGAACGCCACGGTGCCCTGTCGGCGGTGTTCAAGGCACAGATCGACTGGATTCCCCTGGCACTCGGTGCGGTCCGTCCCACCCAAGGCAAGACACTGGCGGTGATGCAGGTGTGCGGCGGATCGCAGTCGTTCAACACCGTGAACCAACTGCGGGTGCTCGGACGCTGGATGCGCATGGTCACCATCCCCGACCAATCGTCGGTACCCAAAGCCTTCCTCGAATTCGACGAGACCGGGCGAATGAAACCTTCCGCCTACTACGACCGCGTTATCGACGTGATGGAAGAACTGATGAAGTTCACTCTCCTGCTGCGCGGTCGGGAGCACTACCTGGTGGATCGCTATTCAGAACGCAAGGAAAGCGCCGAGGCACTCTCCCGCCGCGTTAATCAGCGCTCCCTATAAATGTCCACTCCACCTGATGTGAGCCGAAGGCCGGCTCTGCCACCAGCATCAGGACGAGCTTCCCAGAGCCTTCAGCAGCAGCGGATCACGCCCATAGATATCCGGTGCATAGAGCAACGTGCCATCGCTGTCGACCTGAACCGTCCAGTAACCGAGCAGAATCGGCACCGGTGCCGCCACGCGGAATTCGTGGGTGTCGCCACTGGCGAGCAACTCGTCGGTCCTGGCCTGCTCGGCCGAGGTCAGCAACAGGTCGCGCAACTGCAGCGGTTGCTCGACCCGCACGCAGCCTGAGCTGAAGGCCCGAGGCCCCTTGGCGAAGAGCGGCTGGCTGGGCGTGTCGTGCAGGTACACCGAGAACGGATTGGGAAAGCGCAGGACGATCTTGCCCAGCGGGTTACGCGCACCGGCCCCCTGGCGTAGGAGGATATTGCCCGGCCGCTCCCAATCGATGCTATCTGCCGCCAATGGATGCCCTTCGCGGTCGAGCACTTGCAGATTATGCTGGGCCAGGTACGCCGTCGGGTCCAGGCGGATGGCCGGCAGCATGTCTTCGCGCAAGATGGTCGGCGGCACGGTCCAGGTCGGATTCAAGGTCAGACGGGTGACTTGCGACTTCAGCAGCGGCGTCTGCCGCTCGGCACGGCCGACCTGAAGGCGGGTCTGCCAGATAGGGGCGCCGTCGTGGTAGACGCTCAACTGCGCCGCCGCGACATTCACCAGCACGCCCTCGGGCTCCAGATCCGGTGCCAACCAGCGAAAGCGTTCGAGGTTGATGCGCAACTGCTCGCGGCGCTGCGCCGCAGGGATATTCAGCTCGGTCAGAGTGCCCGACCCGATGACCCCGTCGGATTGCAGCGAATGTTGCAACTGGAAATGCTTGACCGCATCGGCCAGTTCTCTGCCGTAGCTCTTTTCAGGACCGCCGGGCCGGCCTTCCAGATAGCCCTCGGCCAGCAATCGCGCAGCCAATACCGGCACCCGTGCGTCCTCCATGCCTGGTCGCAGCAAGGGGCCGCCGGCCACCACCGGCCAATCCGCCAGCGGCAGCCGGCGTTGCAGGGCGTACAGGTGCCGAAGGCGACGGTACAACTCGACATTCGGCCGCGCCTGATCGAACCCCAGGGCCATATCCTGTAATCCGGTCGCGGCCAGCGTCAGCAATCGGGTGTCTGGATCCTGTGCCCCTGGCTGAGCGTGCCAGAGCGGCTCGAAACGGGCTTGAGACAGACGACCGAAATGCAAATCCTGCAAAGCTCGCAGGTACTGTCGGCTGATCTCGATATCGGTACACAGCGCATTGCCCGCACCGGGATCCAAGGGCAAGGAGTAGCTCGCCGGGTCCAGGCCATCATCGGCCAGTAATGGCAATTGGGCCTGCAAGGCCGCCAACCGATCATTGCCGGACCAAAGTGCAACGTTGTCGTGCTGCAAGTAGAACGCCTGCAGGCGCAAGCGCGTCGGTCCATCCAGTTGCACGGCCAGCGCCGGGCAGTCGCTCGGCAACTGCGCCAGCGCCGATTGCAAGGCGGTGGGCGGCTCGACCGGCAGATCCTGCGCCGTCGCGACCAGTGGTGCCACGAGCAGGCACATGCTCAAGTAATATGCGTGTTTTCTGAACAAAGGCTTGGCTCCCATCCACGGTCATCCCACGGGATGCGCAGGCCTGCACCCACGGCGGAGACGCTCCCTACATGCTGATACCTTGCCATCGAATCTGCCTGAGCATTTTGGGCCTGTTCATTATGACCCTGGCTGTGTCCGGCGGTTCTGTCCTGGCCGCCAGCAAGGCGAAATCGACGCTGTATGGCAGCCTCGCCCACGCCGCGCCAGAACTCAACCCCCTGGTACTGAAAAGCGCCCTGAGCGCCATGCAATGTGCGATCAATCAAGGTCATGGGCAATCCGAACGCCTGGCCGTGATCGACTACTCACAGCCTTCGACAGCGCGGCGCCTGTGGATCTTCGACCTGCGCCAGAAAACCCTGGTGCTGCGCGACCTGGTCGCCCATGGGCAGAAATCCGGAGAGAACTTCGCCACTCAATTTTCCAACCGCCTGGGCAGCTACCAATCCAGCCTGGGGCTGTTTCGCACCCAAGAAAGCTATGAGGGCAGCCATGGCTACTCGCTGCGCATGGACGGCCTGGAACCGGGCTTCAACGATCGCGCCCGCGACCGTGACATCGTCATTCACGCCGCTGACTACGTGAGCCCTTTGTGGAGCCAGCGCGAAGGCCGCATCGGTCGCAGCCAGGGCTGCCCAGCCGTGCGCCCGCAGGTGGCGCGACAAGTGGTCGACAAGCTCAAGGACGGCCAGTTCATGTTTTCCTGGTACCCCGACCGGCACTGGCTGAAGTCTTCGCCCTACCTCAATTGCAAGCCACAGCAGATGGCCGCTACCACTCTCCCCCAAGGCGGTTGAGCCACCACGGCTATGGGAATTGACTCACCTCAGGCGGCTGTTCGCCTCGCTGGCATCGTGCTGTCGCGCATAGGCAGCGCCGATCAGGTAGAAGCAACCGCCAGCGATAATGAAGCCGGCCAGCATGTAGAACATGAAATGCGGCGCCCACCAGGCCAGGGCAAAACCACAGAGCACGGGGCCCAGCGCACCGCCCAGGGTCGACAGGTTCTGCGCCCCGTAATACATGCCGCGCAGGTGCCGGGGAGCGATGCGATCGATAAACATATACTCGGCGGGAAACACGATGATCTCTCCCAAAGTGAACACCGCCATGGCCAATGCCCAATGCAACACCGTGCTCGATAATGCAAACCCCGCGACCCCAAGCAGGAACAGGCTGAAGCCCATCGTCAGCCACAGGTTCAGGTGCCGCTGGGTGATATGCCTGCCCACCAGGAACTGCAGGCCGATGACCACCAGCGCGTTCACCGCCACCACCGAACTGATGACCTGGTAGGTGAACTCCGGCGTAGCGGTGGTCACCAGGTACTGCGACAGATAAGCAGTGAACTGGCCGAACACTACGGCGCTGAGCAAGCCACCCAAGGTGAAGCAGACCAGGCGCTTATCCCGAAGCAGGATCCGGCTCACACCGATAAAGGACATCGTCGTCCTGGCCCGGTCGACCGGACGCAGGTGCCGGTCACCGAGGTTGTAGTAGGCCAGGAAAGACACCACCCCCAGCAAGGCAGACATCACAAAGGGCAAGCGCATATCGAGGTGGGCCAATCCCGCACCAACAAATGGTCCAACCGCATAGCCGATATTGATCAGCGTGTAGCGCACCGAGAACACACCGGCTTGCTCCTCTTCCGGCAGGATTCGGCCCAGGGTCGCCTTGACCACCACATCGATCACCGCATAGGCAAAGTTGAACAACACCAGGAACACGAAGAACAGCCAGAGCCGCTGGCTGATGCACATGCCGATAAAACCGAGCACGAACAGCCCGGTGAAAGCCAGTATCAGGCCAAAGCTGGAGCCCCTGTCCGTCAGGTAGCCGCCATAGACACTAAGTGTAGCGGCTCGCGTTTGAAAACACGTGGGCTCGCATTGACAATACCGCGTAAGTCGTCAAGGTTACGCGCCAAACGGTCCATGCTGTGCACGACTACGGTATCGCCTTCGCGGACAAATGCGAGCAATGCATCGAGTTGCAGCCGTTGAATATCCTTGCCCGATGCCCTGTCGATGAAAGTACGATCAACCTGGACATGCTCCAGCTGACGCTGAGTGTTTTGTTCCAACGTACTGACCCGAATGTAACCGACGCGTTGCCCTTGCATTTTTCTTGCGCCTCACACTTTGTCAGGTTGACATCTTAGACCCTGGTCTGAGATGTCAACTAATGCAAATAATGACCCTAATTTTACGCCTTTCCTCGGAATGTTTGACTGTCGATTAAGGGTATAGCCCAACCTGACAGCACGCTTGACGACACGTTGTTATTCACTATGATTATAGGTTATTCGAATTGAATCAGGATTGACCACAAATGGTAACTACCGCCAAAACCCGATCCGTCACAGCTCACGTTCCGGTGCAACTGGCGGAAAAAGTCGATTTGATGGCTGAGCGTCTGGAGCGCTCTAAGAACTGGATCGTCAAGCAAGCCCTGTCTGCTTGGATAGACCAGGAAGAAGAGCGTAGTCGCCTGACTCGTGAGGCCTTGGCTGATGTTGACGCTGGACGTGTTATTGACCACCAAGCCGTCCAGGCCTGGGCTGACAGCCTTAGCACCGACACTCCGTTGCCGGTGCCGCGCTGATGGAGTTGAAGTGGACAAGCAAGGCGCTTTCCGACATTACCCGGCTATACGAGTTTATGGCCTTGGCGAATCAACCTGCCGCAGCACCAGCAGTGCAGCAACTCACCACAGCACCTACCACGCTGCTGACTAACCCGCGCATTGGCGAACGTCTAGAGGAGTTCGAGCCAAAGGACGTGCGCCGAATTCAGATCGGCCAATACGAGATGCGTTACGAGATAGCGGATTTAACTATCCACCTGCTGCGCCTGTGGCACACCCGCGAAGACCGATAGAGGGACGGAACACATCAACTGGCGGGCCTACGACTGATCGGAAAACCTTAGCGTACAATTTTTTCCGAATTCTGTAGGCTCCCCTGACGCAGAACACCTGCGTCACTACTGCGACCGTTACCGAATACAGCCTGTGATCCCGCTACGGGCCATGTCACGTAAACCTCGACCTGGCTTGCCCCGACTCTTTGATCGTCCAAAGTATCGCCAGCGCAACATCGTTGAGCGGATGTTTGGCTGGCTAAAAGAGAACCGCAGAATAGGCACTCGTTACGACAAGCTGGCGAGAAGCTTTTCGGCCATAGTCACGCTGGCCTGCAGTCTGCGCTGTATGCGGCAATACTTTTCGTACAAAACCTAGCGAGTGTCGCCGAAACCGATCCGGGCAAAGCGATTGAACTTGTCAAAGGACTGTTCAATTACGGCATCGCCCGTCTACCCGGCGAGCAACACGCTGCAGGGCTGGAGCGGATAACCGACGCCATTCACGACATGGCCGCAACGATAGACCCGTTATGGGGTTATAAGCCGAAACCGCCGAAATTTCCGTCAGTCCGATCCGTGACATTGTGTATCGGGTTGATCAGCTTGCAGCCGGTTCGGTAGGTGTAAGTCCGTTCAGCAGGATGTGTCTTCAGGGTATCAATTGGATCTGCCCGCTTGCCTATCAGCGAGACTGGGAACCAGCGACAGGTGGCAGACTCATTCGGGCATAGATAAACAGATCTGCTTTAGCACCTTAGCGATCTCAGCGTTCGACTGGGGCAAATCCGGCAACATCGCCTTAAAATCGTGTTCGGGATGCTGGATTGCGTATGCCAGGGCCTGACGAATACCCTTCAGTTCTTCGACAGAATATTCCTGCGTCAGCAGCGCTACCTGCTTGGGGGTCAATCCCGTGAAACTTTCGACCTCATCAAGGTCATACAGCAGGTTCATCGGTATACGTAAAAAGTTGAGATTAACTAAGGTCTTCATCAATAAACACTCCTGCCACGCCTTGACTCTTCAGATGATTGACCGCTTGATTTAACTGCGCAGAACTAGGTCGGTAGTGGCCGCTTTTACGCGAAATGGCGGTCATTACCCCATTCTCGATGCGCACGTCGCCTGCGGCAGCGACCGACGCACCGCCAAAGAAACTGGAGTGGTGGAATTTGCCGCGAGTCTGTTCGTTGGAAATATACATCGAACCGTGTGCATCCATAACAAAGATCGCACGTCCTTTGTTTTGCGCGAACGCGGTTGATGCTTGGCGCGTGTCAAACAACTTGCCTGACGCATCATACACTTTCCCATCTTTGATCGTTACCTTGAATGCCGCTCGTTCTTGGGCATTCAGGTACTTGACCTTCGTCCCGAAAACCTGCCCAGCTTCCTCGCCTTTGTAGATTTGCTGCATGGGCTGCATGTTGGTGAACCGCACCGGTGCGCTGCTTGAAGCTTGCACTGCCATTGGCCGCTGCGCAGCCGACAATGCATTAGCCGCCGCGATACGGCTACGGGCCTCTATGGCGTTCGCCGGTTCGCTCTGGCGCCTACGATTCGCACCAGGGCGCAATGCATCCGGAATGTCCTGCAAGGCACTGAAGTTGTCAGCCACAGGATTGGATTGAACGCGTCGGCCCAAGCCCGGCCGTAATGAATCGGGTATCTCCATACCAGCCCCTGCGTTACCAGGCTGGATACTTGGCGTGACGGGCTTTGTGGGCTGCCCTCCGGGAAAGGAGAGGGCCCGCTGTGCTTGCTCCATGAGCTTGGGCGACAAGGATGGTATGGCCGGTTCGGATGCCCGGCGAAGTGCCTTGCGGCGTTGCAATGGTGCGCCGCCCAGTGCTCCAAACGACGGGCCGACCATGAACTTTTCGATATCATCCAATGGCATGTCGGGAGCCTCATCGAGATTTTCTTTGTCGACGGGCTGCTGAGAGGGCATGCTCGGAGGTGTGGAGGGCGGAGGAGGTGGCTTGACTGCTGAATGCCGTCCAGGCAAAGGCGGAGGTGTGCCATGAACCTGGCCGTTTATCTTCACGTGATGAGCGTTACCCAGCGCTACCCCCATGGAAGTAAGCGTAGCCTTGGCGCCGGGCCGTGGAGGCAATAGTGGTGAGGTGCTGTTACCTTGGGGACGATTAGGCGAAGCAGGTGGCGAGTCGGGAGATCCGACCCCAGGCGCCGAAGCCCACCGTTGCAGCTTTCCATCGGGGCTTTGCATGTCAACGCTAGCCAGGTTCAGATCCTGGTCTTGCCCAGGTTGGAAATTCAAGACCGGGCGGTGCGTCTCGCCACGCTCGCTGAAGGCGGGCATACCGAAGATATTCGCACCCAACGAGGCCAACTCGAACAGTGAACCATTTTGGATGCTGGCAGTAATCCGATTTCCAATCGAAGAACCCAGCTTGTCGAGCCATTTAAGCGAGTCCGCATTGATTTGGCGCGATGACTTAGGGATGGGCAGCTTGGCCAGAGCCTGAGTACTTGCAGTTAACAAGCCACTGACATTTAGCTTTGTAAGTTGTCCGATACTCATTGAAGTCTCCTACTCATCGCCAATGAGTGGTCATTTACGCTAGGTAGTTCCTCTCGACCAACGTTATGCAATCCTAGGCTCTGTACGAAAAGTCGGCGAGCGGAGATCAGGCAAGGCGAAAACAGATGAGAATGCGGAGTTTTTTGGGGTAAATGAGCATTCTAAGCCTGCTCTAACGCCGTCTGACAGGGCAAAGCGACTTTTCATACAGAGCCGAATCAGGGCTCGCCTTACCACGCGAGTGGCACGTCCATCCGCCCGGACCTCTGTGCCCAGGCGTCGTGTTCGCGTTGGAACATAGTCGAATCTGTAGCGCCTGTGGGCCGTATCTAAGCCCATAGTCGAAGTTGGGACAGGCTATCAACCACCACCGTGCGACCAAAGCAACATCCTTAAAAAATGCACGGAAAACCCTATCGTTATACACGTCTATGTTGGTTGGCTACATGCGCGTGTCGTCTGACGACGACCGCCAGAACACGGACTTGCAGCGCGACGCGCTGCTCGCCGCCAGCGTCGATCCGCGTCACCTGTTTGAGGATCGAGCCTCTGACGCGGGTCGGCTGGACGGGCTCACGTGGAGCATCGTCACGATGATCACCAAAAGCGAGCGGCTGGCCGTCCTTTCGGATGCCGAGCAAAAAGCCTTGTATGGTCTGCCGGACTTCGATGATGCTCAGCGGCTGGAGTACCTGGCGTTGACCGAATCTGAACTGACGTTCGCCAGCAGCCGGCCTAGCCTGCATGCTAAAGTCTCTTGCGTCTTGCAGATCGGCTACTTCAAGGCCAAGCATGCCTTCTTCCGCTTCGATTGGCACGAGGTCGAGGACGATTGCGCCTTCGTGCTGAGTCGCTATTTCCACGGCGAGGCGTTCGAGCACAAGGCGATCACCGAGCATGAGCACTACAACCAGCGGGGTCGGATCGCTAAGTCGTTCGGCTACCAATCGTGGGCGGCTAGTTTCCTGCCACAACTGGCGCAGCAGGCTGAACAGATCGTGCGGCGCGACGTGATGCGACCAGTGCTCAACGAGCCGGTTGTGTGTGGAAGGGCTGTCGATGCAATAGCCGGAAAATATCCGGCTAATTGGAAGCTTCTTTAAAAGTCATTATCGGAGTCAGACTCCACCTCATTGAGCAGTCTTTTAGCTTCAGACTTACCTACCTTAATACCCGCATCATCGAGCCTCTTCCTAAACACCTCGGCGTTGTCACCAGACGCTCTTCCTTTTCCGCCAAGAACATGTTTAGGCTTAATATCATATTTGGTTCTTAGCGTCGTTGGGTCCCTCATAAACGGATCACGCTCAAACTTCGCATGCTTATTAGTATGAGCCCCTAATGTCCTTATTAGAGCTGCTTGTAACCCGTGCGTAGAGGCAAAGCTACGGGCTACATTTTTGTCGCCAGTAATAAAATGATGGGGGGTGGCGTCTGCATCGGTGTAGGCCGTTTTCTTACCCGATTTAAAGCCATCGTTTTTTATGCTGCTGGCAGAGTGGGCGTCAGTGCCATGAAAGCGCCTTTCATTTTCATACACTGCTCTGGCCTTTGACTCAAGAGACTCACCCGCATGCGAACTGCTACCTTCCTGTGCGTCTGAATTTACCGGAGTATTGTAATAACCTGTTGAGGGAGGCACTCTCACCATTTTAATTCGCCTTTTAACTTTCAGGAATGAAAGTAGTGAGTGGTCAACGTCACAACAAAGGTTCCATCAGATCTAGATTTTAAAAAAACGGCGACAACGCGTCGATGCCGCCCGGAAAACGCTTCCATAAATTAACCTGTCTCGTGCTCTACGATTGTTATGGATATCGGCGCAACCGCTTCAACCGCTGGATGGACAGGTGGCTGGCAAGCAAAGTCCGTTACCTAGCTGGACCTGTGGGCAATGGGTGAACGCAACGAAGCCTTGCAGGCCGAACGTGAAACCCTCATCCGCACACTGAGCGAAACGGTCGACGCGCAATTGCTGCAAGCGCGGGAGCGTCTGGGCGTCAACGCGTGGATCGCCGATGCCCAAGCCCGGGCAGCCGACGTTGATACCGTCAAGCGCCAGGCCAACGGCCTGCAACAACAACTCGCGACCTATGCGTGCAACGAAGACCCGCACTTCCAGCGGGCTCGCAGCATCACCGATCAGTTGAAAAAACGCGGCATCGGGCAATTGATCGACATGGCCAACGACGCGCCCGACGCGGCCGACGACCTGATCGTCGATCAATTGCAGGTGCTGTATGCGAGCCTGAACGCCCTGCGCGGCCAGATCAGCGATATCCAGACGCAAATCCAGCAACACAAAAGCGATTACGGACGCGCCAAGGAACTACCACTCATCATTTGCAGATAACGTGAGCCCATCGCGGTGGAATGCGAGCCAGTGCCGTGGAATGCAAGCCCACTTGCAATTAATGTGAGCCCATGGGCTTCGTTAGTTGCAGATAATCTGAGCCGAAGAACGGGATAAATGCGAGTCCGAGTGTTTTCAAACGCGAGCCACTACAACTAAGCAGCGAACCCGCCACCAATGCACTGCCGACCATCAGGCCGATCTCGCTGATCGCAAGGGAAGGCGAACATGGCAAGCTCCCAAGCTTACGTATTATTTCCGACACAAATCTGCCACTACCCGTTTAGAGATATAAAGTTTCAGTTTCCCTGACCGATACCTCTGCTGTGACCTAATCCTTCTGGGGCCAGGCGCCCTCCTACCAGCAGCTCGTATCAGCGGAGATTGTTCAATGCTTGCGCCAATTAACAGAATGTTGGAGAACATAAGCGTCAGAGCCAAGCTCGCCCTGGGCTTCGGTATCGTCATGCTGCTGACTCTGTTGATTGCGACAACCGGTTGGCTAGGCATCAAGTCGCTGAGCGAGCGTGGCGACCGGGTCCTCGATATCGCCAGGCTCAACGAACTGGCCCGAGACATCCGCACGGCAAGCCTGGGCTACACCGCCAATCCCGACAAGGAGCACTCCGGAGCGGTGATCAAGCTGCTGGACAATCTCGACAACCACCTGGCCCACGACCAGAAGGTCTTCGACTCGGCGATCAACATCCCGGACCTTCAAGCCGCCAACGCTGCCGCCAAGAACTATCGCGCGCACTTCAACGAATTTATCCAGGCTATAGACGCGCGTGATACTACGCGATTGCTATTTGCCAGCAATTCCAACGCCGCCGTGACAGAACTGAAAAAGCTCATGGAGGTTGTCGTCTCTCCGACCGGCGACCCCGCCCAGATCGAGGCTCTGGTGCAGGCACAAACGGTGGTCCAAGAAGCGCGCTTCCAACTGCGGAGTTATAGCGGCAGCCTCAAGTCCGAACTGCAAAAGCCGGCCAAGGACGCAATCGACCAGGCCGTCACCTATCTCACGACACTCGACAAGCTGGTGCCCGCCTCCTTGCACGAAAACGTGCGGCGCCTGCAACTTGCAATGACCGGCTATCGCACGACCACCGACCAATTCAGCGAGGCTCAAGCCAAGGCCGATAGTGCGCGAGCGCAGCTTGACGGCGACATCAAGAATCTGCTCACGGCGAGCCAGCAACTCTCGCAAAACCAGATTGCGCAACGCCTCGAAGACGTTTTGGATGCTCGCAACCTGCTCGGCGGCGCCGTGCTGGCCGCGCTGCTGCTGAGCATCATTGCCGGTCGGGTAATCACCCGACTGATTGTCGGCCCGCTGATGGAAACCTTGAACGGCGCCGAACGCGTGGCGGCGGGCAACCTGACAGACAGTGCCGTGATTTCGCGCCGCGACGAGCTGGGTATGCTGCAATTGAGCATGCAGCGCATGACCCAGAACCTGCGCGAACTGATCGGTGGTTTGCGCGACGGCGTGGTGCAGATAGCCAGTGTCGCCGAGGAGCTGTCGGCGGTCACTCAACAAACCCGTAGCGGGGTCGGCAGCCAGAAACTGGAGACCGATCAAGTCGCCACCGCCATGAGCGAAATGGTCGCGACCGTCCAGGACGTGGCGCGCAATGCCGAGCAGGCCTCGAGTGCGGCGGTCAATGCCACCCAGGAGTCCCGTGAGGGCGACCAGGTGCTGGCCCAAGCCATGACGCAGATTGAAAAGCTCGCCAGCGAAGTGAACCATTCCACGGTAGCGATGAGCGACCTCAAGCAGGAAAGCGACAAGATCGGCAGCGTCCTCGACGTCATCAAGTCCGTGGCACAACAGACCAACCTGCTGGCGCTGAATGCCGCCATCGAAGCGGCGCGGGCTGGCGAAGCGGGTCGCGGCTTTGCCGTGGTGGCCGACGAAGTGCGCAGCCTGGCACAACGTACCCAGACCTCGACCGAGGAAATCGAGCAACTGATCACCGGCCTGCAAGGCGGCACCGAAAAGGTCGCCATCAGCCTGGAGAGCAGCCGCATACTGACCGACAGCAGCGTCGACCTGACCCGTCGCGCCGGCAACTCACTGAACGGCATCACTCAGTCGGTACTGGCGATCGAATCGATGAACCAGCAGATCGCCACGGCAGCCGAACAGCAAAGCGCGGTGGCTGAGGAAATCAACCGCAGCGTGATCAATGTCCGCGATATCGGCGAACAGACCTCGGCGGCCAGTGAAGAAACCGCCTCCTCAAGCATCGAACTCGCGCGCCTGGGCAATCAATTGCAGATGCTGGTGGGCAAATTCACCCTGTAAGGACACGACGAGGGGGCATGCAATAGCGGCTGCGCTCGGGTGATCCCATCCACCCTCCCCCTCCAATACCGCCCCGTTAGAATATAAACTTGGCGGGCTCGCCGGACGATGGTCGAACCCGACCGGTCTCGGCTATTGGCGGGTCAGTGCCGGTGTACGGGGGGCAATCAAGCGCCGGTTACCGGTGGCCTCGAACGCCGAGGCCAGACGCAGCAGCGCCGAATCGTCATAGGCACGGCCAGCGAAGGTCAGGCCGACCGGCATGCCGATATCAGCCATGACGCCCATCGGCACCGTGACCGTGGGCACCCCCAGGTGGCGGATCGCCAGATTGCCGTTGGCCACCCAGACACCGTTGCTCCAGGCAATATCCGCCGCCGCCGGATCGACATCGGCATTGGCCGGGCCGACATCGGCCACCGTCGGGAACAGCACCGCATCGAGGCCCAGGCGCTGCATCCACTCTTCGAGGTCGATGCGCCGCGTCTCTTCAAGCCCGCGCAAGCCGTCCGGCACACTGCTGATCTGGTTCCACGCCGTAAGGCCGCGCTCCGCCATCCGTACATACTCGTCCATGCCGGCGGCCAGGTCGCCCTCACGGTTCGGCAGGGTGCCCGGATCATGGGGAAAAATCAGCGAACCCTCGACATCCACCAAACGGTTCAACTTGGGGTCGCCGTTGGCCTGGAGAAAATCGTCGAAGGCCCAGGCGGTCAGGTCCCACAGTTCATGGTGCAGGAATTCCTTGGACACCAGGCCACGGTTAAACACGGTTGGCGCGCCGGGACGATCCCCTTCGCAATTGGATACCAACGGGAAGTCGACCTCGACCACCTCGGCGCCAGCCGCTTCGAGAGCCTGGCGCGCCGCTTGCCAGAGATCGATCACCGAAGCACGGGTGTTGATCCGCTGCCCGGTCGGGCCACCGATACCGGGTTGCTCGCTGGTGCCCGCCGCGGGATCGGCGTTGATAAACATGCGCGGCACCCCCAGGCGCTTGCCGGCCAGGGCCTCGGCCCCCACGGCAAGCGAGCCATAGGATTGGGGCCGTACCGAAGCCACACTCGGGATCGGCACCCAGGGTTGCAGGCGCCACAGGTCGCCACGGCTGTCGCTGTCTTCCGCGACCACTACGTCGAGCACTTCGAGCAGATCGGCCATGGTCCGGGCATAGGGCACCACCACATCCATGGTCGGCGTCAGCGGCCAGTTGCCACGTACCGAAATCACCCCGCGCGACGGGGTGTAGGCACACAGGCCATTGTTCGAGGCCGGCCCGCGCCCGCTCGACCAGGTCTCTTCAGCCAGGCCGAAGGCTGCGAAGCTGGCGGCGGTCGCGGTCCCGGCGCCGTTCGATGAGCCCGAGGCAAAGGGCGCCGTGAGGTAGTCGGCGTTGTACGGGCTTTGCGCTCGACCATAGAGCCCGCGCTGCATGCCGCCATTGGCCATGGGCGGCATATTGGTCTTGCCCAGACAGATCGCTCCGGCGGCACGCAACCGTTCGACAGTGAAGGCATCGCGATAGGCGATCAGGTTGGCGAAGGCCGGGCTGCCGCAAGCGGCAGTCAGGCCCTTGACCAGATAACTGTCCTTGGCGGTATAGGGGATGCCATCGAGCGGCCCCAGAGACTCGCCTTTGGCTCGACGGGCATCGGACGCCCGAGCCTCTTCGAGCGCAGCGGGGTTGCGCACCACCAGCGCATTGAGGGCGGTAGGTGTCTGCGGGCCGTCATAGGCATCGATCCTGGCGAAATAGGCCTGAACCAGCTCAACCGCCGTTGTCTGGCCGGATTCGAGCGCCTCGCGCAATTGCGCAATGGAAACCTCGGTTACTTCGATCATGCTGTTATCGTCGACTGCTGATGGGGGACGCGGTGATTGGAATCACCGCTATCTTACCCTAGTCGTCTGTGTGATTAGTTCTATTAGTCAATTTCGGCTGCCACCAGCCCCTGGCCTGCGTTGCTGTTCCTCGCCATAGCCCGGCTATGACTCGTCACAGCGCCTTGGCCATGGACTGGTGGCATCCGAACTTGAGCTAACGAACTCACCGTACAGGCCACTAGCTCCACTACGCGATAAAAAGGCAGCAGGCCCAGTGAAATCCAGCCGGTCCTAAAACACCTAGTTGACCGATAACTTAGGCAAGCCATCTTCTTCCGGCCTGTAGGAACCATAGCCGCTGACGTAAGTGTGCTCTTTGCCTTCATCATCAATAAAGGTTTCATCGTACCCCGAGGCCCAGGCATAGCCTTTGTTTATCTCGTTCAAGCCATCGCCGATGTAGTCGTTATGGGTCTCGTCCTCGCCCTTGAGCTCCTTCTCGCGGAAGTCAAAGATACTTTTGTTCTCGGGAGCGTCGCGCTGGAGATAATTGGCCAGATAGGTTTGCAGCGATACATAGTTCTCCGCACCCTTGGGTTGCAGCAGGCCATCCTTCTCGAATTGCTTGAGTTGATCCCACTTCTGGCCGGATATCTTATGCAGCTTTTTGGATTTGATGGTGCTGAGAATCGCACCGACAAAACCTAGGACAGCACCCGCCACAAACCCAACAGGGCCGAGGGCGCCGATCACTCGACCGGCGGTGCCGCCGATCAAGCCCCACGCGCCGTTCACGCTAGCGACACCTGCGATCACACCGCCAGCGCCGCCGAAGACTCCCAGGAAACCGGACGCGGTCTGCAGCGGGTCATGATTCTTCAGCCCGTCACGAATGCCAAAGGCGCTCAGGACGATGCCGGTCACCCCACCCGCCAGGTCACCAGAAGAGCCGAAGAACTTAGAAACCGAGCCGGCGATCCGGTGCGCAGTGCTAGCACCGGCGATGCGGTATTTGGTGTTGTAGTTGCCATCCAAGTAACCAGCCTTGAACGCGTCGGCATCGTAGTGAGGGTAGTTGGCCGGATCGCCGGTCGGGGTATTGCGCACTGCCCCTCCGCCTTTCTCATCGGTAATCCAGGAGCCGCCGCTATTGACGCCGCCCTGCTCAACTCGAAACCCGCCCTTGCCATCTGGAATATAGGTGTCCGGCTTGTCGGGCAAGAAACCCTGGCCGGCAAGGTGCTTGGACAGGTCCGACTCGATCTCGATAGGCGGTACCGTGCCAGGCTTGCGCCACATGTCTGGAATGGTTTTGCTCAGGCCCAGGTTGTCGTAAATCTTGGTTTTCAAGATCAAGTCGGCGGTTTTTGCGCCCAGGGTCAGGAAACCGTTCGAGAAGCTGGCGAAGGTCAAGAAGTCGGCTGCGATGCCCAGGCGACCTTCCGATGTAGAGGCAATTTTTCCTGGATCGCCGTGCAACTGATAGATACCCCGTGCCAAGCCGAACAGCCCGGACATGGACCCCAGGGTGCCGGTCTCCCTCATCGTCGCAAACATCTTGGTGAGGTTGTCTTTCTCTGTCGACGATAGTGATTTGAAGGCATTTTTCTCGGCGGCAAGGGCATCTTTTATGTCGGCCTCGGTGAGGGTACCATTACGCATGTACTTGTCACCCAGCGCCGCATATACTTTACCGAATGAAACTGCGTCATCCTTGTTCTTGATGAACTTCTCGACGGTGGTTTCCCAGGCGCTGATCAAGTGCGAAGGAATATCGGTTATCCCCCGCGCAGCGCGTAACCAGTATTTGGTCGTGTCGATAGCCGCTAGCGCGCTGTTGTCTTCGCTGATCTTGCTCGGATCGCCGATGATCGCATCAAGGTCCATGATCATGGTGTCTCGACTGAGGTCGCCTTTGAACTGTTCGGCCATCTTCGGATCGATCTGCGCCAAGCCTAGGTAGGTCTGCTGGATTTCCTGCTGGGCCAGTTCTGTCTTGCCGCTGTCTTCCAGGGCCTTGATGTACTTACGAAAGCTTTCGGAGTTGGCGCTGGTCTTGAGCTTTTCTTCGACTTCGGCGATTTTCCCTTCTCCGCCGACTACCTTGCTTTTGGAGTCCTTATTAATACGCTCCATGTCCGCCATGATCTTCTCGTCACTGCTCAATTCGGCCAAGCGCTTATCAATAGCCTTTACGTCGAAAATATCTTCACGCACATCCCGACCGGTAACCTCGATCGGATCGGTGGCATCGGATTTGTAGCCACGGCCATGTTCAGGAATAACGGTCATACCGTTGTCTGTCATGCTTTTGGCTTCCAGCGCCCGCAGGAACTTGGCACGTGAGTCGTCCTCACCAATACTGCCATTCTCGACACCCTCGCGATATTCCTTGACCAGGTTTTGCAGCGTCAGGTCCTGGATGCCCAGCGGGTTGCCGTCTTCGTCCTTTTCGGTAGTCGGCAATTCATTGATATTCAACTCGCTGGAGGGTGGTAAACCATATTCCTTGCGCAGTTCATCGACATCGTTGACCTGCGTGGTAATCTCGTCACGGTGCCCCGCAACCTGAGCAAAAAGCTCCGGGTTGATTTCCTCACTAACCACGACCTTCTCTTGTTGGCCTCCGGGTTTTTGGTAGGTATACGTAATCAGACCGGGACCATATTCGTCCACAGCGCCCACGCCGGAAATGTCCTCGGTGGAAGGCAGGTATTCATCCTCGCCCGCCAGGCGATAGCCCTCGCCCTGGGCGCGAGCGATTCCATCCAGGGTCTTGCCGGTTTCGCCATAAGCCTGGAACGAGTCCGGTGCCAGCGCCTCGATAACAGTGATGGTCTTGCCGTTTTTCAGGGTGACGACCTCTACACCACCTTCGCTGTAGGCGTGAATATTGTCGATATCGGCCAAAGAGGCTGGCGTCTCGTTGTCCTCGGCCAGGTAGTCCTTATTCTTGATGGCATTGACCAAGGCATCATGGGCGACGGTGCCTTCGGTCTGCTTGAGTGCCGTCAGAAGCCCATAAAGGCGTGTACCTCGTAGTTCCAGGCTCGGCGATTTGTCATTGCTACCCGCCCGGCCAATGCGAATATCCGGGGGCAAAGTGGATTCGGTTTCGCTGGCATCACCCGGTGGCAGCAAGTACTTCTTGCCGTCGTATTGAAACTTAATGACGCCGCTTTTTTCGTCGATGGATTCGACGTTCAGTTTGCTGATGTCATAGTCACTGGGCAGCGACGACGCCCGTTCGTAGCCATCAGCTTTACCTTTATCGAGCACTTTCTGCACTTCGCCCTGATACCCCAATTGTTTAGATAGCTCGGGGTTGAGATCTTCGGATATCACGTAGCGTTTGCCGTCCTTGGTTTCCACCAGAGTCAGGCCATTGTCCTTGTGTTCGATGCTTTTGTACTCAGTGCTGCTGGCCGGCAGTTTCTGCGTGTCACCCACCAGCTCATAACCGTCCTGCTTGAACTTCAATGCATCCTTTGCATGCATCAGCCGATTGAAGGTGTCCGGGGTCAGCGTATTGTTGACCACCATCTGGTTAGCGCCGAACTTGTAAGTGATAACGCCTTCGTCGGCATGGCTGGTATCGATTTCGCTGATGTGGTCGGCATAGCCGAGACTGTCCTCATTATCCACTGACAAGGTGTAGCCATCCGCCCGGGCTTGCAGCGTGAGTTGGTCCTTGAGTACTTGTTCGTAAAGTTTTGGCGCAGTGGCGCGATTTACGACAACTTCTTTACCGTCGTTGGTGGTGTAGCGAATAGTGTCTTTGCCATGTTTTTCTGGAGGCTCAATGCTCTTGTAGTCGAACAGCTTCGGGGCAGACTCATCGGCTTTTGCTTCTTTAGGCGCAGGCGCGTTGGGATTACCCGAATTAGATATCCTGGCATTCTTTAGTATCTCCTCGAAACGCGAGCCTGCTTTGGGAGTTTCGGAAGAAGGGGGCATACCGTCTTGAATTTTCGCCATCGTCTGCGCCTCGAGGTCTTATTGGATCTGAGCAATGCGTAACCATCTGGGTACGTGCCAGCTGCTGCTAGCGTATGACAATACGCATCCGATGACGCCGCAGAACGACAACATTTCACAAAAATTCGCAACATGATTTTGTTGTG
Organism: Pseudomonas agarici; assembly: GCF_900109755.1. Taxonomy (GTDB): domain Bacteria; phylum Pseudomonadota; class Gammaproteobacteria; order Pseudomonadales; family Pseudomonadaceae; genus Aquipseudomonas; species Aquipseudomonas agarici. The sequence goes on from NZ_FOAR01000010.1 coordinate 182,537, forward strand.
ATGCTCGCTTGAATCGCTCCAGATTCTTTCTGGCAGCCTGCAAGCTCATTGCCTACCGCCTTCCCAACCGCCCGCTCTGAGCTGCGACCGAGTCGCTGATGTCTTTTCCAGTGTGCGGCGGCAGAGGCCCGCACCCTCTCATAGGTACCTCTGCGGATCAGTCACCACATAACCGGGCTCTGCACAGAGGCATCTCCCAATCGTCCCGACTGAGCGGCAATCGGTGACCTGGATAATCACAAGGAGATACGTCGGGTTTTAATGTCACGGAATTGATGAGGAGTATAATGTGTTGCCGCCTTGAACTGTCTGGAGAAGGCGCTGTGATCTGCGTACCCGCATTCGAAAGCAATGTCGGTAATCAGCTTTTGGCTTTTCTCAAGCAGCTCGCAAGCCTTATCAATACGTACCTGCAAAAGTATCTGCTTGGGAGTCAGATGAAACACCTCCCTTGTGAGCCGCTCCAGGGTATCTGCCGAAAGATTGACTTCAGCGGCAACTTCCGGAATCAATAACTTCTCACCAAAGCGAGTTTCTATAATGGATATAAAGTCCAAAAGACGCTTATAGCTGGTGTGCCGTTCATCAGGCTTTGGCAAAATTCGTGATACGCCAACAAGACCGATAAATCTACCCTGATCGTTTTGTATTCTCACTTTCGTGCTCAGGCACCACTGCCTGGAGCCGTCCGCCGTGAAGTAGAGACGAAGCATGTCCAGCATCTGCTTGCCATCATGAATCACACTCAGATCCTGAGCCAAAATGGACGGCCCACTCACTGAAAAAAGCTCAGCGGCAGTTCGGCCATAAACTTGATCTTTCCGGGTAAATCCGGCTTGGCTAATCAACGCCTGGTTGAACATCCGAAACCGTGCTTGCTCATCCTTAACGTAGAAAAGAACCCCCGGTAGGCGACCAAAAATAAACTCAAGGAGCGACATATTGTGCTCACTTCCGTCAAGAATTTCTTTGAAATCAACTTGGAGCATAAGTCGCCAATCGTTCAGGAGTATAAGGAATGATGGTGTGGCCGCACTTTAGCATATGGATGATACGGCACTAAGTAGTGCCCTCCTCTTGAATCTACAGCAGGGAACCCGGTGCAGCAAGCCTGCCGCCTTTAACGAGCCCGTCGAGTTCGAAAAACTCAATTGGATTGATCGGTTATGCAGATTTCCGCACAATTTTTTCATATCCAATCAAGCGTTTTGCAACTGCCTGGTCATAATTATGGCGTTACGAAATTCTGGGAGGATGACTATGAGCCGGTCGAATGAAAGGGTTGTGATCATCGGTGGCGCCGTCATGGGGAGTTTCACAGGGTACTTTCTGCGCCGGGAAGGTTTTACCGGCTCCATCCAAATAATCGAGCAAGACAGCACCTATAGCCTCTCGTCGACTGCGCTGTCGGCGGCTTCGATCAGGACACAGCTCACATATCCATTCAGCATTCATATGAGTTTGTTCGCGGCACAGATCTGCCGCGACCCCAAGGCATGGTTTGGCCCCGAGGCGGACATCGAGTTTAGGGAAAGGGGTTACCTGACTCTGGCGGCCCCTGAATATGCGGAAGTCATGTACCAGAACGCCAAAATGCAGGTTGCCAATGGAGCCGACGTGGTAAAACTTGATCAGGCGGCACTAGCAGAAAAATACCCGTGGATTCACCATGACGATGTTGCCTATGGATTCTTCGGCGCCTCGAATGAAGGCTGGTTCGATGCCTGGGCACTTCTTCAGCTAGTGAAGCGAAGTGCAAAATCCCTGGGTGTTCAGTACATCGACGGACGAGCCGTAGGCATTCGTACTAATGGTTCAAAGGTAACGGCAGTTGATCTGGCAGACGGCACTACACGCGCATGCGATTGGTGTGTTAATGCTGCGGGTGCCGCCGGTGGCCGAGTAGCAAAGTGGCTGGATATCGATTTGCCGGTTGAGGCGCGCAAAAGAACCGTATTCCATTTCAAATCGCCAATTGCCAGCGGTGACTTCCCCGTCATCCTGGATACCTCAGGATTCTGGCTGCGACCCGAAGGCGACGGTTTCATCGCCGGCATTGCTCCCGACGCAGACAGAGATCCTCGTGCCGATGGTGACTTCGAGCCCGACCACTACCTGCTGGAGGAAAAACTCTGGCCGCTGCTCGCACACCGGATTCCAGCCATGGAAAGTTTAAAGCTGCAGCGAGCATGGGCAGGTCATTACGAAATGAACGTGTTTGACCATAACGGCGTGGTCGGGCCCCATGACGAGTTCAAAAACTTGATTTTCGCCACCGGATTCTCCGGCCATGGCGTGATGCACTCCCCGGCAACGGGCAGAGGCGTGGCTGAACTTATTACCCATGGTCAATTCCAGACCATTGATTTGTCCGAGCTCGGCTACGGACGCATCAGAAACAACACCCCCATTGTAGAAACAATGGTTTATTGATGGCCTTGACAGCAACAGCAGTGTCGGTAGTTCAGTCGAGTGAACAGTTTGATTCCAGCCACGGCCTTGGGCATCGGCTAAAAAAATAAGACTTCGAGGAGACAAACAAATGCTAATCAATGAGCAGGACGTCCTCAAACGTGGCGCGGCGATAGATACCAGTACCTGGTCAGATGCACTCGACGAACTGGGCGTTGCGGGGACTGTTTTAGATATTCCGCGTCAAAGCGGTGCAGGCCTGGCAATTGGCTTTGCCGTAACAGCGCGAGCCTTGACCGGAAAATTGGGAGATTTTAAAAAATCCGACTTCGCGGTGGGCCAACTGATAGCAGCCACCGGCCCCGGTAAGATGTTGATGGTTGACATGGGGGGAGCACGCATTTCAGCCATGGGTGGATTGGCGGCATTGGGGGCGAGCAACCAACACGCGACAGGTATCGTCATCGATGGTGGCTGCCGTGACATAGACGAGATTCGAGCCACGCAATTGTGGGTTTCAAGTCGTTGGGTAGTCCCCACGACGGGTAAGACTCGCGTCAAGGTATTGCCGCTAGGAGGCGACATCGTTGTCGGTGGAGTTTGCGTGTCACAAGGCGATCTGGTTGCCGGTGACGATACGGCCATCGTCGTCATACCTCGCGCCCATGTGCAAGCGGCGCTGGTTATCGCAGAACGCATTATGGCGATTGACGAGTGCGTGGAAGCGCGGATCCGCGCTGGCGAAAGCTTTGGTTTGGCAGCCGCGACCGCCGGCTACATCCCCGCTCGCGATAACCGGTAGCCCGGTCAGCCGTAGATTCGACTCGCTATTCCAAAGCTCAACCCGGACCCGCTGGACTTTGGCCCGGCGCTGATGTTTCAAATGCTGGTCGCATCGCGGATACAGCCTCCTCAAGGCAGTACCCGTAGCCGGCTTTGCGTTCCTCCAAACAGCACCATGCAGCCTGGCCACGGGTGATGATCAGGAGGTCATGGTTTGAATGGATACACATGCTGACGCAGAATGCCGTCTGGCAAGGGTTTGCCAAACACTCCGTAGCGGCTTGGCCACTCCTTCGCGGGTAGTTTGAAGGTTCCAAACAACATATCCACCAGCGGCAGGTGAATCGCATAGTTCTTGTAGATGTAATCCGGGTGACGAGCATGGTGCCAATGGTGATAGCGCGGAAGCACCAATACATAGTCCAACCAACCGCCATTGATGCGCACGTTGGCATGCGCCAGCACGGCTTGAATACCGACCAGAATCACATAGGCATTCAATGCCTGCGGGGCAAAGCCCAGTAGCATGAGCGGCACTAGCACGCCGGTACGGGTTAATAGCACCTCAACAAAGTGGACACGCGAACCTGCCAACCAATCCATGGCTGTACTCGAATGGTGAACAGCATGAAAACGCCATAGCCAAGGCACCACATGGTACAAGCGATGAAGCCAGTACTGCCCCAGATCCGCCACTAACACCGCAAGAAGAAACTGCACGGCTATTGGCAGGCTTTGCACCGTCTCTTGAAGGTCGGTAGAAACCGCCCAACCCGCCATAAAGGTTGAAGAGGCGGTAATGAAGATCAAGATGAATTGCACCAGCATATGACTGACAAAAAAATAGGTCAGATCAGTGCGCCAGTGTGGCCGTAGGATATTCTGTTGCGCATCCTTGGCATACAATTTCTCCAGCGGGATAAAGACCGCGGCAGAAATAAGCAGCGCCAGCACAAACCAATCCAGGCCCAGGGAATACGGTGTTTCGCCGATGGCATCGACCTGTATGTCGGTGCCCCCCAGGAACACCGCCAAACCGGAGGCGATAATTCCGGTAATGCCCAAACGCTTATGGCCGTTGAGTAATATGTTTAGAGTGCCCAGGCTGAATGACAGGAGTAATCCGAAAAGTAGCAGGGTACGGGCGAACTGCTCATCGTAAACCTTGCGCAGTTCGCTGGTGGTCAGCCACTCAGGAAATAAGAAACAAAGTACCGCCAGCAGACTCAACAGCCCCAGCGCGGCGGAAATGTAACCACTGATACGCCCCTCGCCCAATATGAACGGTGCGTGACCATGGTGCCGGAGATAATTTTTAATCTTTTGCATTGCGTATCCTTTGTATCCAAAGCCAAGTAATAATGTTTCCCAGTCGTTCGCCACGCTGAGGGGTGAATGCGGCCCTTGAGAGTTCTGACTTACCGTCGATCAATATCCGCCGGGTCATTCAAAGCTCCCGCTCTGCGCATAGGGCACGGGAGCGGCGCCCTCGCTGAGGAAAATCTGCCGGGGCAGCGTGAAGTGACGCAACTTGAGCAAGGCCAAAGGCCCCGCGTCCAATTCAGTGCGCAGGTTCCACGTCAGGTTCAGGCCATCGGGGGCCTTGAGGACCATGCGGTAGCGGCTGTCGCCGTCGTCCAGGGCCGTGAACCGGGCCTTTTCCAACAACCGAATCAGACCCCAGGTGCCCTGATAGTCACCCAACAGACGCTCGCCGGTATGCACGCTGGTCCAGGTCAGGCTCGCGCCCGGACGATCACCGACTCCCGGCCAACTGAAACGCTGCCAGAACTCTTTCTGGTTGAAGTACTGATGTCGCACGCCATCGAGGGTGAACGTGGTTTGCACCACATCGCGTACCGGCTTGCCTTGGAGTTCGAAGCTCAG
>NZ_FOAR01000041.1 GCF_900109755.1 Pseudomonas agarici
ATGTTGGATCTGGCCTGGGAGTACTGGGAGCCGGTCGGCGGGTTGGTGCCGCGCCAGGAAATGCGCGGCATTCAAGGCCTAGCTAAGTTCTTCGAGGCGCAGAGCGGAAAGCCGGGACAGCTCTCGAACGCCGTTGCTGCATACATCGAAGGTCTTGAGTCGGCTCGAGCCGAGCGATTTCCTGCGGTAGACAAGTCCCGCGAGGCATTTCGCGAGTGGGTGACTATCGAGGCTGGGCACTTCCACCTGGTGCGCACTCCCGACGGCGTGCGCAAGGAGGCCAAGTCGATTAGTTGGTCTGCGATGGATGACACCGCTTTCGAGCCTCTTTATCGAGACGTGTTCAACGCTTGCTGGCGGCTGGTCCTGTCTGCCCACTTTGAATCGGAAGAGGCGGCATTGAGTGCTGCTGATCAGATCGGGAGCTACGCATGAATCATAACTTCAAGCCGGGCGATCTGGCGCTGGTGATAAATCACACCTTTCCTCCAGTGATCGGCACATGCGTAGAGCTGGTAAGTCGTCACCTTGTGGGGCCGGTTGACCGAAAAGACCCAATGGACCCTGGCGTCTATGAGCAGGATGGCGGCGATCCTGTGTGGGTCGTGAGTGACGATAAGGCCATCGTTTGGGAAAAGTGGTTGATGCCACTTCGCGGCGACTTCGCCCATGAGCTGCAGAAAGCCAAGGAGGCTTTATGACGATCCCGTCAACTGTGGATATCGCGGGTATCCAGGCCGCCGTCTCGTACGACCCTGAAACCGGCGTATTCATCAGGAAAACTAGCGCTGGACGGATGCAAAAAGGGTCAGTCGCCGGCTCATCTGATAGCTACGGCTACTCGCGCATAAAGATTGGGTCAAGACAATTCAAAGCACACATCCTGGCTTTCGTGCTGATGACCGGATCGCGTCCTGCTGGTGTGGTTGACCACATAAACGGAGACCCTGCTGATAACCGCTGGGCCAATCTCAGGGCCTGCAGCCAGTCAACAAACCTTAGAAACACAGCTTTGAGGCAGGACAATCGGACCGGTGTTCACGGTGTCCATTGGGACGCTTCGATGAGCAGGTGGGTGGCAACTATTCGACAGTCTGATGGGCGCAAAACGAGAAAGAATTTTTCAAGTTTCCTGGACGCGGTTGCCTGGAGGAAATCCAAAGAGATTCAGTACGGATACGCAGATAGTCATGGACGCACTGAAACCAAGTTGCGGAGGAGGGCCTGATGAGTCTCGGAAAAAGGAAGCAGAAGCGCTGCCGTAATGCGGCATGCGCGGTTCTGTTTGTCCCGGCGCGCATCGGGCAGGCGGTATGCAGTCCGGCCTGCGCAATCATTGATGCCCCACGGCACGCGCCGAGGGCAAATAAAGCGCTGGCAGATATCGGGCGCAAGGAAATCAAGGTCCGCAAGGAGAAGCTGAAGAGCAGGGCTGACCACCTGCGCGAGGCCCAGCAAGTGTTCAACGAGTACATCCGCACACGGGACCGTGCGGCTGGACACTCCTGCATCTCCAGCGGCAAGCCGTTGGACTGGAGCGGAAACGCAGTAGATGCGGGCCACTACCGCAGCGTTGGCTCCGCACCGCACCTGCGCTTCGATGAGCGCAACTGTCACGCACAGAGCAAGCAGGACAACCGTTTCCTTTCGGGAAATGCCGTGGATTACCGGATCGGCCTGATTGCGCGAATCGGCCAGGAGGCCGTCGACGCACTGGAAGCTGACCAGAGCGTGCGCAAGTACACAGTCGAGCAGATCAAGGCCATCAAAGCCGAATACCGGGCAAAGACCAGAGAATTGAAGAAGGGGCAGGCAGCATGAAACTGATCAACGCAAGGCAGGTGTGGACCGAAGCTCAGCACGAATCGAACGCGTCTATCAGTGCTGCGGCAATTGACCGGGCGGAATCGGCTCCGGTAAAGACGGGAGGCCGCATAGGTAAGCGCGACGCTAGGTTCCCCGCGCTTGGCAGTGAAAAGGGCGAAGAGGCCGCAAGCTTCTCAGTGCCAGGGCAACGCATCAGCATCAGCGAAACTCGACGCACGTCGCCAGGTCGATCAACCGCCAGGGCTGCGCATCTAGCAATGATCGGCAAAGTGCTGCGCGCTATCGACACGCTTCCTTTCCAGGAACAACAATTCGGGCACTATCTCTATCATCCGTGCATGACCCTGTCCCACGTATTGAATGCAGAAAAGCTGATTTGGGGTAGCGTGGATTTTTCATCGCTAACTGAAGCCAAGGAAGCGAAAGTGCATTGCCTCGTAACAATGGCTCTACAGTCCTACAAGATCGAGGCTCATGATGGCGCGCAGTGGGGGCCTGCTCGTATTGCTGATGGCATGCTCAAACTATACGGCGTCCGCATAGAGCCAAAGGTCTGGGATCGGGACTGGAAAGAGGCGTGGAATTTCCTGCGGGATGCAATTGAAGAAGTGGATGTCCGTGTACAGCAACCAGTGTGGCAGGTCATTCACGCAGAAAAAGAAGATCATGCGGCATAAAGTTATTGCCATGTTGGGTTTTTTGAGGTAAATTTCTCATAGTGCACAAGTAACGCGAAACGCACACGAAACCCTGAACCCGGAGACTGCTCCGGGTTTTTATTTCTTGATTTTGCGTGGTAGAGCAGCGGTCAGCTCGTCGGGCTCATAACCCGGAGGTCGGTGGTTCGAATCCATCCCTCGCAACCATATCCAGATGCTCCTTGCTGCATCTTGGCCTCGCCCTATTGAGGCCCTTTTAAATACCTCAACTCCCTGACGGGGAGGAACCGAGATGTCCAACATGCCAGACAAACCAGACACCTGGGCCATCCTGCTTGCGTGGTTAAGCCAGCACTCGCCAGTGCTATACGCAGCAGCATTGTCGTGTGCAATGGCAGTTCTGCGCATCACCTATGGTGGCGGCACTCGACGCCAGATGATCGTAGAGGGTGCGATCTGCGGTGGTCTAACGCTGACAATCATCAGCGGTCTGGACTTCTTCGGCCTACCCCAGAGCATGGCTACATTCGCTGGCGGCTGGGTGGGCTTCCTCGGCGTAGAGAAGATCCGCAACATCGCTGACAGGGTTACTGATCTCAAGCTGCCGAGTCGCGATCAGTAATAACCGCGCCACGATTTGGCGCATTCGAAAAATGTGGCACGGAGATTCAGCATGGAAAAGGTTTTTGAAGTTTCGGTAGATGGCGGTAACCGAGTTGAAACGGTGAAAGGGGTGCGTGCATATGTCGATTGTGGCGTGCTGCATATCGAAGATGCCGACGGCCAGAATGTAGCCATCTTCGCCGAGTTCGATTACCTGATCACCAAGCCAGCTACGCAGGACTAAAGAAAATGGCATTGACCCCGAAGCAGGAGGCCTTCTGCCTGGCCTACCTGAAGACGGGTAACGCCAGTGAGGCCTACAGGCAGGTATACGCTGCCAAGAACATGAAGCCGGCCACCATCAACGTGAAGGCGAGCGAATTGCTCTCCAACGGTAAGTTGACGGTAAGGCTTGCAGAGCTCAATCAGTCGGCTGTCACTGATTCGGTTATGACCCGCCAGAGAGCCCTGGAGCGTCTCAGCCTGATTGCCGAGACATCTATTACCGATATCCTTGAGTTTGACCAGCATGAGGTTGATGGTCCTGACGGACCCATCAGTGAAACCATCTGGCGGATGAAGGATAGCGACGAGATCCACGACATGGCATCGGCCACCATCAAGTCGGTGACCATGACCAAGTTCGGGCCAAAGATCGAGATGTATGACCGCCTGAGCGCGATTCAGCAGCTAGCCAGGATGCAAGGCTGGGAGTCGGCACAGAAGCACGACCACACCAGCAGCGACGGCAGCATGAGCCCCAAAGGGAAGTCGCTGGACGACTTCTACACCGGCGATGTACCAGCTTAACCCGAACCTTCGTGAGTTCTGGCGGATCAGGAAGCCGTACAAGCTTCTGAAGGGTGGGCGGTTCTCATCAAAGACCCAAGACGCGGGCGGCATGGCTGCCTTCCTGGCTCGCAACTATACGGTGAAGTTTCTCTGCATTCGCCAGTTCCAGAACCGAATCGCCGACTCGGTGTATACGGTCATCAAGGAAAAGATTGAGCAAGCAGGTTGGTCGGACGAGTTTGACATCGGCGTGTCGTCGATCAAGCACCGCAAGACCGGCTCGGAGTTCCTGTTCTACGGCATCGCCCGCAACCTGAACGACATCAAGGGTACGGAAGGCGTTGACATCTGCTGGATCGAGGAAGGCGAAGGCCTCACCGAAGATCAGTGGAAAGTCATCGACCCGACGATACGGAAGCAGGGTTCAGAGATCTGGATTCTGTGGAACCCGGACCTGATGACGGATTTCGTTCAGGCCAAGCTACCAAAACTGCTGGGCGACGATTGCGTCATCAAGCACATCAACTACGCCGACAACCCGTTCCTCTCCGACACTGCGCGCTCCAAGGCTGAGCGACTCAAGGAGGCGGATGAGGAGTCGTACAACCACATCTACCTCGGCCAGCCCCGCACCAACGACGATGCGGCGGTAATTAAGTTCTCCTGGGTGGAGGCATGCGTTAACGCACACCTGAAGCTGGGTATGAGCTTGTCCGGGGCGAAGGCGGTTGGTTATGACGTAGCGGACAGTGGTGATGACAGCAACGCCTGCGCCCTGTTTGACGGGGCGATCTGCTTTGAAATGGACGACTGGAAGGCTGGCGAAGACGAGCTGAACGAGTCAGCCATGCGTGCGTGGTCTCACGTGCGCGGCGGGCGACTGATCTACGACAGCATTGGCAACGGTGCTCACGTGGGTTCCACCCTGAAGGCAGCACGTATTCATGGCGGGTACTTCAAGTTCAACGCCGCTGGCGCTATCGTCAATCCTGAAAAGGAATACGCGCCGAAGATCAAGAACAAGGACAAGTTCGAGAACCTAAAGGCCCAAGCCTGGCAGGACGTGGCCGACCGCATGCGTAACACGTTCAACGCGGTCACCAAGGGACAAAAGTTCAAAGCGTCCGACCTGATCAGCATTTCCGGCGATCTGCGAAAGATCGAGCAACTCAAGCTCGAGCTGTCCACGCCACGTAAGCGCTATAGCAAGCGCGGGCTGGATATGGTCGAGACCAAGGATGAGCTGGCCCGACGCAGTGTCGCGTCCCCCAACCTGGCTGATGCGTTCGTGATGGGCGCATGTCCGCACCTGGTAGCCAATTCGAGACCAATCCGCGACCTCCTCTAAACAAATCGGTGACCCCATGAGCAAGAAGGGCTTAGTGCCAGCAGACAAAAAGCTGGGCAAGGCCCTTGTGCGGGCCGCTCAGAAGTACGAGGCGCAGATCAAGTCTTCGACTGATGGCCTGGTGAACGTCGTGTCCGGCCTGGGCACGCAGAAGGCTAAGCGCTCACACAACCAGTTCCAGTACGGATTCCTGAACGACTTCCAGCAGCTTGACGCGGCCTATCAAACGAGCTGGCTTGCGCGTGCAATCGTGGACTACCCAGCCGAGGACATGACTCGCGAGTGGCGCACCCTCAAATGCGATGACGCGGACGTGATCCGGGCCGAGGAAGACCGCCTGCAACTGCCGGCCATGGTGAGTGAGGCGACAAGCTGGGCGCGACTTTACGGTGGCGCTGGCATCCTCATGCTGACCAACCAGGACCTGACCAAGCCGCTCAAGCCGGAGAAGATCAAGAAGGGCGACCTGTACCGCCTGTTGGTCATCGATCGATTCGACATGACGGCGATGAATCTCAACCAGACCAACATCCTGGCCGCCAACTACTTGCAGCCAGACTTCTACACCATTTCCGCTGGCGCCCAGCAGATTCACTGGACGCACTTCGCCCGGTTCGCTGGAGCCAAGCTTCCGCGCCGCCAGCGCGCACAGACGCAGGGCTGGGGTGACTCAGAGCTACGCAAGTGCCTCGACGACGTGATGGACATCGTAGCCAGCAAGGACGGCATCGCCGAGCTGATGCAGGAAGCAAACGTCGACATCATCAAGCGCGAAGGCCTCTCTGATGAGTTGGCAAGCGATCAGGATGACGCCATCACGGCGCGGTACGCCTTGTTCAGCATGATGAAATCATCGATCAACCTTGCATTGCTGGATGGTCAAGAGACCTATGACCGCAAGACCCTGGACCTGTCCGGGGTAGCGCCTGTGCTTGACCTGCTCATGACGTGGATCAGTGGTGCGGCGGACATCCCGCTCACCAGACTGTTCGGCACTGCATCAAAAGGGCTTGGCGATACTGGCGCGGGCGACATGAACAACTACTTCAACTCGCTTTCCTCAAAGCGGTTGACGCAGATTGATCCGGGCCTTCGTCAGCTAGACGAGGTGCTGGTTCGCTCGGCAACGGGCCAGTGGCTGGATGACTTTAACTACGCCTGGAACCCATTCCAGCAGCCTGACGCGGTAGAGATCGCCACGGCGAACAAGGCCAAGGCCGAGACCGACATCCTGTACAAGGACGCCGCCATCGTCACCACAAGCCAGATCCAGCGCCGCCTGCAGGCCGAAGAGCTCTACCAGTTCGACGACGAGAAGATCGAAGCGCTGGAGGCTGATGAGGACCTGACCATGTTCAATGATCCGGTGGATGACGACGACAAGGTTGAATAACCATGGACATGATCGGCATCCAGTACAACGCCAAGCTGCAGCGGCTGGTGAAGCAGGTCAAGGCGTCGATCAGCAAGGAGGTCATGCCGCTGGTTCGCCAACTTGCGCCGGAGTACACGCAGGACGCGGTGGTCACCACTGATGCCTGGTCTGACCTGATCCTCAACGCGATATCCACGCTGGTGAGCCGCTGGTCGTCGCCGACGGTGCAGGCTGCTGGCGCACGCATTGCTGGTGAGTTCGTTCAGGCATCGCTCAAGAAGTCCGAGCGCGACCTGAAGAAGTCAGCCGGCATCGACGTGTACAGCGGCAACACCAAGCTTCAAGACTACCTGCACGCCTCGGCACAGCAGAACGCCCAGTTGATCAAATCCATCCCCTCCAAGTACCTGGAAGAGGTGCAGACGCTGGTGATGGCGAACATGCGCTCCGGCATGCGGCCTGGATATATCGAGAAGGCGTTGCAGGAGCAGTTCGGCGTTACCCAGCGCCGCGCTAGATTTATTGCCAGGGATCAGGCAGGAAAGATTCAAGGTGATCTGGCCGAAAAGCAACAGAGAGGCGCTGGCTTCGAATATTTCGGCTGGCAAGACTCAGATGATGAGCGAGTCAGGCACTGGCATCACGAGCTTGCCACGAGGGTTACTGCTTATGGCGTGGGCGTGTATCGCTGGGACAACCTGCCGCTAGGCCCGAAAGGCACGCCCATAAAGCCGGGATCGGATTATGGGTGCCGCTGCATACCCAGACCGGTGAGCGCCCGCGAGGTCAAGGCAAACCAAGACGCAGGCCGCACGGCGCCGGGCGTCTACCGCTAATTCATCCAATCCGCGAGGCCGCAACATGAAGTGCACGGTTTTCGACCGGGCTGGGTATCGCATCACCCAGCGAGAGTACACCGACGAGGGGTTTCTCAAGGTGCCGGGCCGGGTAGCCCGTACCGGGATTCAGGAGTACCTGGCTCGCGAGCTTGGCCTCGATGGCGACCCAATGAGGGTTGTTCGCGTGTATCGCCCCGAGGAAGAGGTGTTCAACGAAGCCTCACTCAATACCTACGACGCCTCCGACATCACAAGTCCCCATCCGCCCTTGTTGGTCACGGCGCTTACCTACAAGGGCGTGGCGGTTGGAGTGGTGCGCGGCCCCGGGCGTCGAGATGGCGACTTTGTTGTCTGCGACCTGATCGTCAAAGACCAGAAGACCATCGATGAAATCTTGGGCGGCAAGTGCGAGCTATCCGCCGGCTACACCGCCATCTACGACGAAACCCCAGGGGTTACTGATGATGGCCAGGCATACGACTACATCCAGCGCGACATCAAAATCAACCACGTCGCGATTGTAGAAAGAGCAAGGGCGGGCTCAATTGCCCGTATTTTCGATCAAAACCCAGGAGGCAACACAATGCCTGTACTTATCACCACCGATAGCGGGCGCAGCGTTGATGTTGCTGATCCTGCGAACGCCCAAGTGGTCGCCGACTCGTTCGACCGATTGCTGAAGCGTGCCACTGATGCGGAAACCAAGGCTGATAAGGCCCAGGCTGCCGCTGACTCTGCCACCGAGAAGCTCGGCGAGGCGGTCAAGGCTTCGAGCGACGAGGCTATCAAGGCTCGCGTCACCGCTATCTCCAGCGCTCATGCCCTGGCCCGAAAGGTCGCCGGCGATGAGTTCACCTGCGACAGCCTCGACGTGATCGAGATCAAGCGCGCCGCCCTGGCCGTTGCCTTGCCGAAGCGTGACTGGTCGGACAAGTCCTCCGGCTACGTTGAAGCAGCCTTCGACACTGAGTCCGAGAAGGATGATGACGAAGAAGACGACAAGGACGAGAAGGGCAATAAAAAGCCCAAGCCGCCGACCGCTGACACCTCCGCGCTGTTCACTCAGTTCCTCCAGCTGGCCAAGGACGGCGCGACCACGGCCGCTACCGCTGATGCCGCACCGACCCCGTACCAGGCGCACAAGAAAAGCTTGTCGTCCGCCCACAAACAGAAAGGAGCCTAACCATGCCAGTTCAAGGTGGTAACGCAATCAACCACGGCGTCGCGTACGCGGGCATGGTCGCTGATGGCGAAGTGTCCAACGGCGTCTCCAAGGTCAACAAGGGCACCGTCAACATCGCCTACGGCCTGGGTGTGGTCACTGACGGTGACGACGGCGCCAAGCTGCCGGTAGCCGCTTCGACCGCCGCCCAATTCATCGGCGTCGTGAAGCGCGAACTGAACCGCGCCTACACCACTACCGACGTATTCGGCGCGGTCGCCAAGCGCGACATGACCGTCGAGACCATGGCGCCTATCTGGGTAACCGCCCGCGTAGCAGTCGTCAAGGATGACCCGGTTTACCTGGTGGTCGGCGACGGCACCGGCACCAACCAGGGCCAGTTCTCCAACGTGGTCGGCGCTGCCGCCACTCTGGCAGTGCTGATCCCGAACGCCAAATGGGTCAGTACTGCCGGCGCCGGCGCACTGGCTAAAATTTCTCTGAAGGTCGGGGGCTAATCGACATGACTCAGCTTAATAAAATCGTCGTAGCCATCGATGCCGCTATCGCGCACCAGATCGGCCGCGATGCGTACCAAGTGACCTTCAACGACGGTCTGCCGACCCTCGATGACGGCCTGGCCTTCTACATCAGCCAACTGGCGAGCCTTGAATCTCGTATCTACGAGGCCAAGTACGCCGCGATCAACTACATGGAGCTGATCCCGGTCGATACCTCTCTGCCGGAGTGGGTCGATCAGTGGGACTACATCAGCTACGACGGCGTGACCCTCGGCAAGTTCATCGGCGCCAGCGCTGACGACCTGCCGGATGTGACGCTGAACGCCAACAAGTCGACCGTGCCGATCGGCTACGCTGGCAACAAGTACAGCTACAGCCTGGACGAGCTGCGCAAATCGCAACAGCTGCGCATCCCGCTGGACACCACCAAGGCGAAACTGGCCTTCCGTGGCGCCCAGGAGCACACCCAACGTGTGGCTTACTTCGGCGACGCCGCGCGCGGCATGACCGGCCTGTTCAACAACCCAAACCTGGCGCTGTCGAACTCCACCCTGGACTGGTACAACGCAGCCACCACCGGTGACCAGATCGTCGCCGACCTGAACAAGATCCTGGTTGATGGTTACCTCAACTCGGCAACTGTTCACCTGTTCGACACGATCATCCTGGATGCCGCCCGCTTCGCATTCATTTCGAACAAGCGGATGGGCACCATCACCGATAAGACGATGCTCGAGTACTTCCGCACCAACAACCAGTACACCGCGCTGACCGGTCGCCCGATCAACATCTTCAGCCGCCTGCAACTGTCCGCTGCCCAGCTGGCCGCTGCCGGCGTGTCCAACGGCAACAAGGACCGTATCGTCGCTTACGAGCTGAACGACGAGAACCTGGGCATGCAGGTGCCGATCCCGTGGCGCTCCCTGGCTCCGCAGATGTGGAACCTCAAGGTCAACGTGCCGTGTGAGTACAAGATCAGCGGCGTTGAATTCCGCTATCCGTTCTCTGGCGCGTACCGCGACCAGTTCTAACCAGCCGATATCTGATCGCCTCCGCCTTGCCCGGGGCGGCGGTCAGTTATTCCGGGCGAGGATTCGACATGTTCCTGAAAAACGAAGCGGCACGACTGATCACCATCAACCACCTGGTTGGCGAGAAAGAGACCAGCTACCCGATCCTGCCGGGGGAAAATCCAGCGGTCGAGGTTCCGGACTCCGTGGCGAAGATCGATTTCGTCAAGGCGCTGCTGAAGAACGGCGACCTGCGTCGCGTCGGTGAGGATGAGCTGGACAGCGAAGATGACGGCAGCGACGAAGTCATCACTCAGTTGCGCGAAGAGGCTGTCTCCCTCGGCATCGAGGTGAACCCAGTGTGGAAAGAGGCTCGCCTGCGCAAAGAAATCGCCAAGGCTCAGCCTGCCTTGTAACACCCGGGCGCCTGGCGCCCACTCATTCAAGGTGAACGCATGCAAATTACACCGGAAATTGTCGACTCGTTCCGGGCGGTTCAGCTCGCGTTCACGGACACGACAAAGTGGCCAGACGCCGTGGTGCAGGAGTCCCTGTGCGAGGCTGACTGCGAAACCGGGAGCAGCCGCTGGGGCGCCTACGAGGATGAATGCCACAACCTCAAGCGCCGCGGGCTGTACTACTTCGCTGCGCACTGGCTGTCGGTCACGTACCCGACCGGTCTTGGCGCCACTGACCCGACAAATATCCCGTCGACCGCACGCCTCAACGTGGCTGCCAAGTCGATTGGCGATGAGTCAGTGACATACCGGGTCGGCGCCATTCAGGAAACCGAAAACGACTGGTTGTCTCTCACCAACTACGGCGTTCAGTTCCTGCGACTGCGCCGTCGCGTGGGCATGGGTGCCAAGGCGGTTTGATATGGGATCTAACAGGCGTCACCCAGGCTACAGGGGAAGGAAAAACATATGGGCAGAGTGGCTCAATGTTTTGCTCGTGGTAGCAGTGATTTTCGCCATGGCAATGGGGTTTGGCTTGGTTGCTGGAGCGATTCAATCATGATCACCCTCGACATCCAGGGCTTCCAGGAACTGCAAGACGAGCTGTCCAAGGAGTTGGCGGTGCTGAGGTCGGACAAGGTGGTCACCGTCGGCATCCATGAGGAAGCCGGCAACGTCGAGTCGGGCGACATCACCATGGCCGGCCTGGGCGCTACACATGAGTTCGGTGCCGAGGTCAAGCACCCGGGCGGCACGTCGTACGGATACGCCAGCAAGGCCGCAGCCGATCGCGATGAGGTTCGCTTCCTCAAAACTGGCAGTGGCTACATGCAGTTGGGTGTAACGCAGGCGCACACGATCGATATCCCGGCTCGGCCATGGCTTGAGCCCGGTGTCGCGAGCGCCACGCCTGAGGTGCTGCTGACCATCCAAGAAGGCATGGAGGCCGGCCAGTCGATGGATCAAATCCTTGAGGCTGTCGGCGTCGTGGCGGCGGCCGCGGTGAAGGTCTACATGACCGAACTGAAGAGCCCGCCCAACGCGGCCTCAACCATCCGTAAGAAAGGTAGTTCCAACCCGCTTATCGCAGATGGTCATTTGCGCCAGTCGGTCACGCACAAGGTCTCAGTCGGACCAGTAACGGAGGGCCTGGAATGAGCAGCACGCTGAGCATGGCCGGTCACGTAGACGATACGTTCGTCAGTGTTCCGGCATCGCGCACTGTCGCCGTCGCTGGGCAGTGGGTTGAGGGCATCTGGGTTCCAGGCGCGACCGATACCAAGAACTACACCGTCAACATCCAGCAGGCCAGCGACCGCGAAGTGGATTTCATCCGTCAGGGCGGCGAGCGAATTACCGATGTGCGCCGCATCTACATCAATGACGGCGAGATGCAGTTGATCGACCAGACTGGCACATGGACGTTTCTCGGCCAGCAGTGGAAGGCCGTCAAGTGCGACAACCGCTACTGGCGCGACTACTGCAAGGTCCTAGTCATGCGCATTGACGACCAGTCAGGCGGCCCGGCATGACCAATCAAGAATTCTTCGCAAAGCTGAGACCGATCGTGATGCTGGCGACTGGGGTTCCTGAGTGCATCCTGGCCGACCAAGCCGGCCCTGACAGCATGCCAGCGCCGAAGGGCGCATACGCGACGATCACGCCGCGGCAGTACATCGGTGAGCGCGGCCAGGCCAACGTCACTACTAGGGACATCCTTGGCGATTTGGTTGAAACCGAAGTGCGCGCACAGATCATGTGTTCGGCAAGCATCAACTTTTACCGCGGCGAGGCCCTGATGTACGCCGAGCGGCTGAAGCAGGCCAACAAGCGGCCCGACATCAGCATCATGCTGTTCAAGGCCAAAATCGGCTGGAACAGTGCCGACGGCGTAAACAATCTCACCAGCCTGCAATCGGCCAACTTCGAGCAGCGATCACAGATCACCCTTCGCCTGATGTACGAGGCGATCAGCATTTCCGAGATCAACAACATCCTGAGCGTGGAAGTGGCGCTCGAGAACGAAAAAGCGCAGGTCCTCCAGACCTTCACCGTCGAAGTCGACCCCTCATAACCAATTGGAGCTAGCACAGTGAGCTATCCAGCTACCAACATCATCCGGATTAATGCCCGGATCAGCCCGGCAGGCCTGGGCAATGCGAACTTTGCCAGCGCCATGCTGTTCGCCCCTGAAGACGAACTGCCCGTCGGCTTTGCCGTGGACACGTATCGGACCTACTTCTCCCTGGTGGCGCTGTCTGAAGACTTTGCGGACACCACCGAGACCTATAAGGCAGCCCAGCGCTGGCTTGGCGGCACTCCAGCTACTCGCGAGCTGAAGGTGTGGGGCGTTGCTGATGCCGACCTGACTCGCGCCGCGACTCTCAATAAGGCCCGCAATATCCTCTGGTGGTACTGGACCATGTGGACCGCTCCGATTCTGGCCGTAAAGGCGGATGTGCTGGCTATCGCACAGTGGTGCGAAGACAACACAAGCATGTTCATCGACAACCAGACCGGCGCATCGGCTACAGAGATTCGAGACCCGGCGGACGTTGACGATATCGCCACTCAGTTGACCGCCTCTGGCTTCCGTCACGTGTACACGGCTGCGCACGCGACTGACCCATACTCCGGCTCGGCCCTGGCCAAGCACTTCGCCGCGGTGAACTACAGCGCCGACCGATCGACGATCACCGGTGAATTCAAGAAGTCGCCGGGCGTCCCTGCGGAATCGCTGACCGGCACTGCTTATACCGCGATGCAGAGCGACAAGAAAAAGGCTGTCTTCTACACCGTGGTGGACAACCAGGGTTCGACCGACTCCGGTCGTTGGCTGAACACCCTGACGCACAGTACATACGGGGAGTTCATCGATGATGTGGTCAACCTCGACGCGTGCGTGAACTTCCTGACCACTTCGCTCTACAACGTGACCGCGAACCAGACAACCAAGTTGGCGCAGACGCCCGTTGGCCAGGCGGTGCTGATTGGCACTGCCCGGGCGACCATGCAGCAGTTCATCAACAACGGCTACCTTGGGCCGCGCAACTACATCGATCCGGACGACGGTCTCGAGAAGTACACCACTGGCTTCGAGATTCTGACCAAGCCCGAGGACATCCTCGACTTGTCAGACGCCGATCGCGATGCCCGCAAATCCGCGCCACTGCGCATCCGCCTGTTCCGCGCCGGCGCCATCCACATTGTTGACGTTGACCTCGACGTTTATTGATAGGTGACCCATGAGCCTGAGTGATTTCTCGAACAACAAGACAGTCGTCACCATCAACGGCCGACAGATCCAGGATTGGGGCGAAACTGCTACCCCATACACGGATGCGCCGATCGATGCCGCAACCCAGCTTCGTCGCGGGCAAGGCGGCAACGCATGCCGCCTCGATCGCCAAAACCCGGGACGCGAGGTGAACATCTACCTCAACCCGGGCTCGTCGGACTCCGCATACGTGCAGGGACTGTACAACTCGAAAGCCAATATCACGCTGACCTACACCCAAATAGGCACGCTTGAAACAGCCCTGGGCTCTGAAGGCGTGATTGCGAACGACGGCCAGCGCGGCCGGGCCGGCTCAACCATCACGGACGATCAGTTCACGATGCACTTCAATGTCTGGGAAGCGACAAGGGGCTGATAGATGAGCGTGAAACCATTCACCATTGGCGGCGTGCAGTACAACGCCGCCATGGCCAGCGCCGTCGATCAAGACCGCCTGATGTCCCTTCTGTCCGGTGCTGTGCTGGAGCGATTCGCCACGGCGGCGCAGGCCGGCATTGAGGTCGATGACCAGGTGCTTTGCTCGATGTTCATGTCGATGCGCCAGGATGTGAAGGGCCAAGTCGCGCAAGTACTGATGAGCAAGGTGCTCATCAATGGCACAGACCGCCCGGTAACTGTCGCTGACTTCGGCGGCAGGATGGTGCAGTACAATCAGCTACTGGCCGAACTTCTGCGCTGGAATCTCTCCGATTTTTTCGACTGGCTGCCAAGCGGCGAAAAAGGCGCTCGGCAGGACGAGGCGGTAAGCGCAGCGCAGTAAATTGGTTCCTGATGCGCCCATGTGTCGGGATTGTTGGTGTGTGCCCTCCGCTGTGCACCTGGGCGCAACTTGAAGACGGAACCCACTCCCTAGCCAGCGTCGAGCGCTTTAACCAGGCCATGGACGAACTGTGGGACCAATACGAGGCTGCAAAGAATGGCTAGCAAAGTACTGAAGTCGTTCCTGATCGGCATCGGCTGGGACACTAGGGCTCTTGAGGCGGGCGACAAAAAGATCCAGTCCAGCCTGCAAGGTGTTAAGTCGAGCGCGCTGGGCATTGGCGCGATCATCGGCGCATTTGGTGCTGGCGCCGCAGCAATCACCAGCACTGCCAACCAGATTGATCGGTTGGCGGCATCTGGACAAAACCTGAGAACCTCATTCGCCACTCGGTTCAACTTCGGCAATGCAGTAAAGCTGATGGGGGGCGAGGCTCAGGAGGGTATCGACCTTCTAAAAAGGGCCGAAGAAATACAGAACAACATCAAGCAGACCGGCACAGATGGCTCTATGGAGCGTCTGAATTTAGCGCATTTTGACACGCGAAAAATATTCCACGACGCCCAAAACGGCGGAACAGGCATGGATCTTCTGAGGGAGATTTCGCGCCAGTTACCAGGGCGAAGCGAGGGTGAGCGCGCCACCGCTCAGAGCTCTATCGGAGCCGATGATTATTCATTCCGGACACTTATAGAAGGAACGGAAAAGCTTGATGCCACGATGGAGAGAGCTGATAAGTTGGCCGGTTCCATAGATCAGATGAGTGATAGCGCCCGCAGGCTTGCTGATAGCAACGCAGCTCTAGGCCTTCAGTTCGGGAAAATGAACAGCGAGCTGACTGAAAAGTTTCTTCCTAGGCTAATCGGCGCAAGTGAGTGGATGGGAAAGTTTCTCGAAGAGCACCGCGAAGAGATCAGCAAGACAATTGATTACGCGGCTGAAAACCCAGCAGCAGGTGCCTTTGGTGCAAGCGCGGCCGCTATCACCCTTGGATCGGTTCTCTCATACCTTGGGCTTGGCAGCGTAGGCTCGGTTGCGACAAAGGCGGGCATGCCTGGACTTATAGCTTCCGGGTCGTATATGGCTACTGACTCCGTTTTCGACAAGCTTGAAAGCTACGAAGGGTATAGGGGCTTTAGCGACTCTGTCGACCGCGGGGCGAGAAGCATCGGGCTTGGCTCTCTGGTTGATTTTTCGGACTTGGTGTTCAACAAAGAGTCGCGGCCCGATACCCCATCCACCGGCGGAAGATCTGCTGCTGACAGCCTTCCACCACAGGCCGGCGTATCTGACGGTTACAAGGAAGTGCCATCTCAAAACATCGATGCCCTGGTCAGGGCGATGCAGGAGGCGAAATTCAAGGTCAGCAATACCCAGAATTTCACCTTCGAACTCGACGGGCAAAAGCTTGATGCGCGGATCGTCCAAGTCAACGAGCGCCAGAACTACGAGGCCTCCGAGGACTTCAAGCCAACCACGGAGCGCTAGCCTTGAGCATCATCAACATATTCACCAGGAAGGCCCCGACGATTGCCGGGTATGCGTTTGACGCCGTGCTTGAGGACACGTTTGAAGCCAGCGTTTCCATCACGACATTCCCGATTGAGAGCGGGGTACGGGTAGCTGATCACCGCATCTTCAACCCGTTCAAGTGGACCATGACCGGGGCAATCAGCAATAACCCGGTCAAGGTTCAGCTGACGGACTTCCTGGGCGGCGCGCTTTCCAATCTGACCGACAACCCCATCGTGTCCACGGTGGCCGGCCTCTCGGCTGGCTGGCTGGCAGGTAGTGACGAGACGCGAGCAAGCACCACCCTGGACTTTCTCATCTGGCTGATGAGTTCGTATGACCCGTTCGACATCGACGCCGGCGACATCCTGCTGAAGAACATGGCTATCACGCGAATCTCCAGAACAAAGGAGCCTCGCAACGAGGGCGGTCTTGAGTTCGTTGTGGAGATGCAGGAGGTCATTGAGCTGCACAGGATTGCTGCTGGTGACGAGAGGTGGTCGTATCAACTGAGAAATGACGATCCATCTCAGAGCGCGCTCACAAGGGCCGTCAATAAGGGTCAGATGATTGCCAAGGAGGCGAGCGCCAGTGTGACCAATGCTGTTAACGGAATACTTGATGGAATAGTCTGATGGTCACAATCCCTTTAGCTTCTGGTGTGGATAACGCTCACCAGCGATTCAGCGTTCAGCTCGGCGACAACCTGATTTCCTTTCAAGTTGATTTCGTCTCATACCTAGACGCGCCGGCCTGGTCCATGAACCTGATCCGGGGCGGCGTGACGCTCGCGTCTGGCGTTATGCTAGAGCCTGGTAGCGATGTTATCCAGAGCTATCAGGCCGGTATCGGTCAACTGGTCTTCACCGGTAAAGACGTGACGCTGGACAACCTGGGCGTCGATAACTTCCTTGTCTGGATTCCCCCGGTGGTGGAAATATGAGATCAAGAGCCTGGTCTGTCGATATCAACGGCGCCCCCTACATCAGCCTGCAATCCGGCTCCACGCAGCTCCGAATCCAGTTCAATATTGACGTGTCGCCCGGCAGCTCTGTGTCCTATGCCGACATTCGACTCTACAATCTTAACAAGGTGTCGGGGATCGCAAACGGAGCCAGCATCATCTTGAAGACCGGCTACACCGACAACATTGATGCAATCTTCACAGGTACCGTTACCAACGTCTTGCGCGAACGCGAGCCGGGCGCCCCGGAAATCATCACACGACTTATCTGTCGCTCAGGATCGGCAGCAGTTGATCGTGGTTCGGCCCAGGTATCCCTCGGCCCGGGCGCTAGGGTAGAGGAAGCCATCCGGGCACTTGCCAGGGAATGGCCTATTCCTATCGATATCGACAACGAGCAGTTCGCCGACGACCAGCCAATGGCTCGCGGGTATTGGGCGGATGGCGACATCCCTACAGCGATGGATAACCTGGCTCGTGACTACAAGTTCGATTGGCTCCAGCACATGGGGCGTATGTACGTCACCAAGCCGGAGATGAAGCGAAATTCGACGGCGATCAAGATCAATCAGCTCACCGGCATGATCGGCATACCAGAGATAACTCGCGGCCCCTACGGTCTAGGGGTGTCCGTATCGGCCCAGCTCAACCCATCGATCATGGTCAGCAGCGTAATCGACCTGAAGGCCGAGTTTGCCACCTACAACACGGGGAATCTGTACCTGTCTAAGGTGCAGCCCGAGGCGGTGCCGGTGGGAGAGTACAACGTCTTCGCCTTGCGGTATTCGGGTGACTCGCATAGCGACACATGGAAGGTAGACATAGACGGGATACGGTGGGGCACGAAGCCGGACCTCAGATCTATATCGACACCAGAGAATGGCAAGCTGATCTGGGGCGCGCGCGTCGAGGATCCGTATGAGCCGTTCAAGGCTAAAGTGATTTCTATCGCGAAAGGACTATCCCTCGACCCGAACTGGCTCATGGCGGTAATGGCCTGGGAGACGAAAAAAACTTTAAGCCCTTCCGCTAGAAACCGCGACAAAGGCAGTACGGCCACGGGCCTGATTCAATTCGTTGAAAAAACCGCCATAGGCCTCGGAACGACCACTGCGCGACTAGCTACGATGTCCGCAGTAGAGCAGATGGGGTGGGTCGAGAAATATTACAAGCCTTATTCGGGGCGCTTGCGCAACCTTGGGGACACCTATATGGCAGTCCTTTGGCCCGCAGGGATTGGCCGTCTCGACACCTATGTAATGTGGGAGCGAGATTCCGGCCCTTATCAGCGCGAGTACGCAGCAAATTCAGGTCTAGACAGAGAGAAGAAGGGATACATCACGCGAGGGGATGCAGTTTCGCGCGTGAACGAGATGTTCGTAGAGGGGAATAAGGTTGCCAGGTAGCTGTTCGAAAGTTCGCCACATGATTGGCTTGGCACTGGCCTTCTGCTACATTTTGTGAAACTCGCGGACTCCACGCTACCTGGATGGTCAAGTGAAAAAACTTTTAGCGCTATTCGTTTCATTGGTCATCACTGGCTGTGCAGCACATAGAGATGTTCCGCAGGGACGGCCATATGACAACCCCAAAAAAGGCTATGTTGTATACAGGCCTATAGCAGAAATCCAGAGATGGGACGGGCCTTACCTAGAAGGCTTTAGGTCTAGTGGTGCTAAATATGTCAGCAACTGCGTATCTGTTAATGCTCAGTTTAACCCAAGTAAAATTATTGCTTCCGAAATGTATTATGACCATGAGGATGAGGTTGTTTACTTAACTCATGACTTTGGCCCAAGATTTATTCGGTGTGATATAAATTACGAAATTATCAGGTCGGAAGCGGAGAGGTATATTGCCGAAAATAAAGCCTCATCCATGGCAAAAATAGAAGAAGAAATAAGGCGGCGGAACGCCAGAGCTGAAGGTAATAAAGGTCGCGAATCTACAGAAAAGGTTGAGTTTGGTGGTTTTGTCGCAACCAGAGAGGACATACTTACTTCAGTGCTTCTAGCCTGCTACACCGGAAGCCTGGACAGCGATGACAAATGGATTCCGAGAGAAGAGCAAGCCAAAAGGTACAAGGATTTACTGGGCCTCTATGAAGGCGATGCGCCGAAAACAAAAAGAATAACCAATGCTTTTAACTTTGCCCGCAGCAACCTCAGCAGCCGCTATCCTCTTGATACGATGGCCAAATATCGCGGCAGCGTCTGCGATCAGATGGTTATGAAGGGCAAGCTCTAAAAAACAAACAATCATCAAGCCCGCCTCGGCGGGTTTTTTAATGCCCGCGAAAAAGTATCGGTAACTAAAAACTGTTTCCGCCGCAAGGCAAACCAACACGCAGCCTAGGCCTGTACAGCCGAACGGCGGATGTTCGCTCATCCTTCCGCCCCGGCTGCGTTTCTATTTGATCGGTGAGCGAGGTGTACAGATGAACGCAAGCAACGTCATTCCGTTTCACTATCAAGGTCAGGCCGTTCGCTTCAACAGCGATGGGTGGGTCAATGCGACTGAGATTGCCAAGCGCGAGAGCAGGCGTCTGGACAAATGGCTGGCAACTCAAGAAACCCAGGAATACATAAGCGCCCTTGGTCGCCATCTAAATACCCCGAAAAAGGGGGATTTAATCTCGTCCCAGCGCGGGCGAAACGGTGGAACCTGGCTGCATCCAAAGCTGGCCGTTTCTTTCGCTCGATGGATTTCTCCAGACTTCGCCGTCTGGTGCGACCTGCACATTGATGCTTTGCTGCGGGGCGAGTTGAGCGAGAGGCAGGCTTTCGACCAGGCCTGCAAGCAGCTTGAGGATGGCCGCCAATTGGCCAGCCTGCACGGCAAAGGCCTCGCCGACTGGAAGTGCAAGAAGCCAGCGCTTGAAAGTCGTGTAGACGAGATGCGCGACCGCTTGCAGATGGTTCTCGGCCTCGACGCCGCGTAACCGATCCGCCCCGACGAAGAGCCCGCCCAGTGCGGGCTTCGTTGTTTCTGGACCGCTGAAAACAGCGAGGTAACACAATGATCGAGACAGAAGGCCGGGCTCGCAGCGAGAAGCTGATCCGAAATGCTTTCGGCGAGCTGATGAAGGATGTGTGCACCTCAATTCCTGGGCATGTTCTGACGTTCAATCCTTTGACTCAGCGCGCACAGGTGCAGGTCGGAATCCTCAGAGTGGATGTCAACGACGCTACCTTCGCACTGAAGCCAATCGTCGAGGTCCCCGTCTATTTCCCTGGCGGTGACTTCGCAATCGAATACCAGATCGACGCAGGCTGCGAGGGCGACATCCTGTTCTCCCAGCGCTGCATTGACGGGTGGGTGCAGAGCGGCGGGGTAGCCACCAACCCGAGAGGGCGATTTCACAGCATGCAGGACGCCATGTTCCTTCCTGGCTTCCGCTCGCAGCCGAACGCGCTACCGGAGTTCCAGAACAATGGCGTCCGTATGCGCAACCGGGCAGGCACCCAGTTCGTCTGGCTGAAGAACGACAACAGCATCTCCATGGATAACGGGGTAGCCAGGTTCAACGTGCTGGCCGACGGCACAACCCTGATGCAGAACGGCGCCGGCAGCTTTCAGTTGCAGGCCGACGGCACCTTCTTGATTAACGGACTGAAGATCACGCCAGACGGCAACGTCATCACCGCCGCCGGCATAAATCTCAATACGCATCGCCATGGCGGTGTAACACCCGGATCAGGGACAAGCGGAGTGCCAGTTCCATGACCGCGCGCAGACTCGACGAAGAAACGGGCGACATCGTGACGCGCGGGCAGCAGTTCATCTCCGGCCAGTCCGAGGTCGCCCAGACCGTGCTTACCCGGCTGCGCCTGTTCCTGGGCGAGTACTTCCGAGATATCACCGATGGCACGCCGTGGTACGAGCAGATCCTGGGCAAGTTCACCAGCCTCTCGACGGCTGAGGCCGCACTCAGGGCGCGAATCGCCAATACCCCTGGCGTGATCAGGCTCACCAGCTTCTCCGCTGACTTTGACATCAACACACGCAGTTACAGCGTAACCGCTGGGATTCTCACTGAGTTCGGCCTGGAAGAGGTAACACTGAATGGCTAGCCTGACTTCGACCGGCTACGTGCTACAGACGCAAAACGAGTGGTTCGCCCAAGAGCGGCAGTTCTACGTAGATATCGATCCGCTGTGGAATCTTGACCCATCTACTCCTGATGGCTTGAAGATGGCTCATGACTCCGAAATCTTCTACGCCCTGGACGAGACTCTGCAGCGCGCCTACAACTCGAAAGATCCGAACAAGGCCAAGGGCGCTGACCTGGATATCGTCTGCTCGTTGACCGGCACCATTCGCTCAAAGGGCTCGCCATCAAGTGTTGAATTGACGCTGACGGCGACTCCAGGCACCGAAATTCTGAAGGGCAACCGCTTTGAGTCGATCACCACCGGCAGCCGCTGGACAACCGATCAGACCGTCACGGCGGACTCACTTGGCGTAGCGACGGTAAATGCAACCTGCGCGGTCGTAGGGCCGACCCAGGCCGACGAGGACACCATCACTCGTATCGTTGACGTCGTGGCAGGCCTTGCCTCGGTCACCAACACAGGCCCGGCAACACCAGGTGAAGACGCGCCGCGGGACGAGCAGCTGCGTGTAACCCGCGCAACGGCGGTGGGGCGTCCTGGCAACAACCAGATCGATTCAACTTATGGTGAGTTGTACGCAGTGCCAGGCGTGCGCCGCGTCAAGATCTATGAGAATGACACCGGAAGCGCAGCTGTATCAGTAGACAACCCTCACGGCCTGCCAGCCCACTCATACGCAGTTATTGCGGACGGCGGGACTGATGAAGATATCGCCATGGCGATCTATCTAAAGAAGAACCCCGGGCCTCCTCTGTACCAGGCCGGGACCCCTTTTGAGGTAGAGGTCACCTCGCCGAAGTACCCGTCGAACAAAAAGATTATCAGGGCTAGCAGGCCAATTTACGTCGACATGCTGCCCGTAATCCATGTGGTCAATGACGGGACTTTGCCACCTAATGCTGACCAGTTGATCAAGGAGGCGATGATGGAGTACGCCGCCGGCGATCTGATCCCTGCGGACGTCGGCTTCAAGATCGACGGCTTTGATATCGGCGAGATTGTGCCGTTCAGCACGATCTTCACGCCAGTCAACAAGGTTATTGGCTCATACGGAGACAGCTACGTCGACATTCCTTCTTCCAGCCTGAATGGCGGACAAGCGAACGTAGTCATTGCTTATAACGAGATGTCCCGGTGGACGGAGAGCAACATCACCGTAGTGATAACGTGATGAATATTCCAGACAGGATCTATGCGCAATACAGAGACAAGCCAAAGGCCGTGTCTTGGTATGAAATAGCCAGAAAGCTTGGAGGAAGCATAGAGGCAGCCGCCGAAGCTGTTCGAAAGAGTTATGACATCGACACGGCGGTAGAAGAGCAACTAAACGTGATAGGCCGAATAGTTGTAGCACCTAGAAGCTTTGTCGGCTCTATGCCGATGAACCCAGGACTGTTCGATCTGACAGACGGCGATGAGTTCGGTAACGATGAGGCGATGTTCAGCGCGCTAACAATTGATCAAGACGGCCAGCTATCGGACGAATTCTATCGCTTAGTCATAAAAGCAAAAATAGTAAAAAATAACGGCGATGCAACGATAGAAAATATACTCGATGGGATGAACTTTCTTCTTCCGAAGGCTGATGTTCTTCGAGTTACGGACGGCGAGGATATGTCGTTCAGTATCGAGTTCTATGGACAGATAACGAACCTTGAGAGATTCGCATTATTGAGCGTCGGCCTTGTTCCAAAACCTCAAGCGGTTAGATTCAATGGATTTCTTGAAGGATTCAATATGGTCGAGTTCGGAGATATAGATTCCGAGTTCGGTGACGATGATGCAGAATTTGCAGGATTTATAGGAGTGCATAATGTCGCTTAAGCTTAATGAGCGTTATCCGGGTAGATTCAATAATCCTTCCGTTGATTATCCGCTGGGGTCATTCAAAAACAGAACTGCGCCGAACGCAAAAGACGGTTCATACCTAGAGCAGGATTGGGCTAACGACAAAGAGGGTTTCTTTCAATCTCTTTTGAATTCCGTGGGAATGGAGCCAAACGGGAGCGTTGACAAAGTTGGAAGCTCTCAGTTTTTTGACGCCCTTAATCAACTCAGGCAGAGACAGACCGGCACCGCATTCACCACCGCCGGAACCGCCCCATCATTCACGCTAACACCTTCTCCTGCTATCACTGCGTATGCAGCGAACCAGCGGTTCCAGGTGAAGTTTCATGCAGGTGGCGCAGGGTCTGACACGATCAACGTTTCCGGCTTGGGGGCGAAGAATCTCAAGCAGTACGATTCCAGTGGCAACAAAATCTCGGCAGTGATTCAGGGGCAGTTGACGGATGTTGTATATGACGGAACTGATTTCGTCATGCTTGATGCGTTACCGGGAAACTCACAGGCTACTGAGACTGTGCTCGGCAGCGTTAAAATCGCAACCCAGGTCCTAGTCAACGCAGGACTGAACGACATGGATGCTGTCACCTCGCTTAAGCTTGCGCAGAAGGATGCGTATGAAACGGTGGTTTCCGACTGGACGAATATAAGCATTGGCGGACAGATTGTGGTCAATCACCCATGGGGGGTTATCCCGCAGCTGGCGACCTTGGAAATGAAGTGCATTGTGGCGAGCAACGGGTACGCCGTGGGCCAGGAGTTTCCAGTTTCTATGCATGGCAGCGCTGATGGCGGATCTAGCTCTACAAGCTCACCGACTGGCGTCTATTGGACGACTACGCAGGTCACTGCGCGGATGGGCGCGGCCAGCCCGATGATTATCGCCAATCCAACCAGCGGAGTATCTGTCGTCACAGGAGCGGGAGCAAACTTCCAAATTCGTCTGAGGGTTAAAAAATGACCGAAATTAATGAAAACCAAGAAACGCCGTTCTGCAAGCTTTGCATGACACCAGACGGATCGTACCTGGGCATGTTTTGCGGCGGCGATCCTGCCGTAGATTGGATTATCGCTCCGTCCACGCCACCAGACTCTCGTCAAAAGTGGGACTTTGTAAATGAGGCGTGGCTGCCTGTAGTGCTAACGAACGCCGAACTTTTGGAACACAACTCCAAACTGCTTTCCAATCTCACCGGCGAAGCTATCGCACAGCGAACGGCGCTGACAAATCGCGTAGCAACCATCAAAAGCGCCATTCGCCTGGACATTGCGGAGGCCGCAGAAGTTGCAGAGCTTCCCGTGCGGGAAGACCAACTGGTGTCGTGGGAGAAATATGTGATTTACCTCGGGCGAGTTACACAACAGCCTGGTTTTCCAGCTTCTATTGATTGGCCATCTCCACCAGATCCAGCCCCAATTCCCTGAAAGCAAATGGCCGCCGAGTGCGGTTTTTTAGTCTGGAGAAACGCATGCCGATCACAGAGCAGCA
>NZ_FOAR01000042.1 GCF_900109755.1 Pseudomonas agarici
CCAACTGGTGTCGTGGGAGAAATATGTGATTTACCTCGGGCGAGTTACACAACAGCCTGGTTTTCCAGCTTCTATTGATTGGCCATCTCCACCAGATCCAGCCCCAATTCCCTGAAAGCAAATGGCCGCCGAGTGCGGTTTTTTAGTCTGGAGAAACGCATGCCGATCACAGAGCAGCAACTGCTGCAGATACTCTCCAGCGCCGGCCCTAGAGCCGGCATTTTTTTGCCTGCACTAAACGCAGCGATGGATAAATACGGAATTGCTGGCCGACTTCGCGTAGCTGCATTCATTGCACAGGTCGGGCATGAGTCGGGCCAGTTGCGCTGGTTGCGCGAAATCTGGGGGCCGACCCCAACCCAGGCTGGCTACGAGGGGCGAAAAGACCTTGGCAACACACAGCCTGGAGACGGCTCGAAATACCGTGGGCGCGGACTGATTCAAATTACCGGGCGTGCAAATTATGAGTCGTGCGGCAAAGCCCTGGGCCTTGACCTGATCGCCGCGCCGGAACTGCTGGAGCAGTCTGGGCCTGCCTGTATGTCTGCCGGTTGGTTCTGGGCGGTTCGTGGGCTCAACGCCCTTGCCGACGCCGGCCAATTCACAAAGATAACGAGCAGAATCAACGGCGGGCAGAACGGCGCCGAGGATCGGCAGGCAATGTATGAGAGAGCCATGGGGGTGCTGGCATGACGTTTTTCTGGAGAGTTGCCCCGTACCTTGCAGGCCTGCTGATCGCTGGGCTGGCTCTGTTCGGCGCCTACCGACATGGCGCCAGCGTTGCAGATTCGCAGTGGCAGGCGCGCTGGAACGAGCGCGACACGCGAGACGCTTCAGCGAAGGCTGTCAACGAAGCAAAAGAGCGAACACTTGAGCAAGCCCGACAACTCTCAATCAACAAGGCCATTCAAGATGGACAACGGAAAATCGATCAAGCAACTGCTGATGCTGCTGATGCTCGGTCTACTGCTGACAGCCTGCAGCGGGCAGTCGACGACCTCGCCGGACGTCTCAAGCGTGCGCCCGGCGGCAATTCCTGCACTGCCGCCGCAAGCCAAGCAGCTACCCGCGCAGCCCTGGTGTTTGCCGACGTGCTCAAGCGCGCTGACCAGAGAGCGGGAGACCTGGCGGGATATGCTGATCAAAGCCGGGGCCGCGGAGTGACGTGCGAGCAGGCATTTGATGCCCTTGGTAAATGACGGGGGAAAAATGGGGGAGCTATTCCCCCAAATGATGTGGAATGGTGTTGTGTTGGTCCATGTTGAAAGCCAGGCCCTCAAGGGGTCCTGGAGAGTGGCGCCCAATGTTTGTTTGACCTGAAAACGGATTCGAAATCCGTTGTACCTTCACCGGTACCTAGGGTTCGAATCCCTATCTCTCCGCCATATTGAAAAAAGCCTTATGAATCAATGATTTGCGAGGTTGTAAAAGCGGCGATTTGTAGCAGTGTTTTGTAGCAAAATTTGTAGCGAATTTTGTTTATGAGCCAAGCCTGAAAATTGCCGTTTTTTTATGTCTGTCGTTTGACCTCCCTTTGCTCGTTCTGAGCGTCTTTGGCCTTCTAGCCTGTCTACGCCGATCTGCTCATGTTCTCGTGCCTCTGGTAAGCCTCTGGGTTGTCCTCTTGCTTGATTCTGGATTGAGGTTACCAAAGGAGCGGGGCCAAAAAATCCAATGGTGAAATGTAGTGGCTATATGATTTCTTATAGCCACCAATGCGGATATCTTCGAAGCACACACACATATATACATACATGCGAAGTTTGCAATGGCAGGTAAAAAGTGCCCTGACTGTGAAGAGCAGACCTTTTTTGAAACGTCAGCTGGTCGGGAATGTACAAAGTGTCACCACACAATGACGTTGCCTGCAAACGGCGGAAAAGGTGGTCGGGGCCGTAAATGCTCAAACTGCAGTGAGCTGAAAGTCTTCAATAATGCCTGTCGTGGGTGTGGTGCAAAATACGCTTGATAGCGGGGCTGATCTGTTTTCCTGCTTCACGTTGATCGAGGTCGCCAAGCGGGTGGCGGCTCCGAATCCTCCTGATTGGGGGCCTGTGCTTTGAGTTTACATCCGTGGTAGGTAAGTGATATTTCTTCGCCACTACTGACCAAATGCAGAAAAAAGCTGTTATGGCTCGCTATGATGATGATGACGATGAAGATCAATGCTACATGTGTGAAGGCAAGGGTATAGCGTCGTGCCCACTGGAGTATGGTGGGCGTCATCCTGAAAGCTGCCCATCTTGTGGGGGCTCTCAAAAACTAGATCCTTGCCCCTCATGTGACGGCACTGGCAAGGACTAAAATTATGAGCAACGGATCAAAGCCAACTTTTAATTCTGCCTTGAATAAAATGATGGGTGATGCTTGGGTAGAAGTTAAAGGCGACTTTTCCCATGGCAGCACACTGGATAAACCGCCTCGACAGCAAAGTTGCTTGGAAAGGGGGATTTGTTTTTGGGGGTTAAATTCATCCAAAAGCTGCCTGAAACAATTGAGAAAATGAAAGAGAACCAAGCTAAGAGAGGCTAACGCTCTGGTAGTCTTGATTTATACTTAAAGCCACCTTGGTGGCCTTTTCATTTTTTGCAGAGATAATTCGTAATAAGGATATGTAATATGGTCGAGGATGAAGAAAAGCCAAATACTGAGAGTTATTATGATCTTGATGAGGCATGGAGAGAGGTGAAATCGGATTTTTCCTCGGGGTCGAGTCAAGACAAAGTAGCAGCGACAACAAAGCTTCTAGGAAAAGTACTCTTCAATACTGGACTTTATGCAGGAAGGTTAGGCATAGCAATTATTAAAAATCTGCCCGAGATTATAGAAAAAGGCCAGATCCGTCGAGAGGAAATACGGGAGCGATTCGAAGATAAAGATGACCATGAACTTCAAAGGATCGTAAAAAGTAGCTTGTCCGCGACCACGAAAGAGCAAGATATAGCAAAGTCAATTCTGCGAGAGCGGAACAGCTAAAAAATAGCTTCACGGGTATAAGCTGATCGCCGCCGTGAAGATGTTCCCGATCTGAGCATGGGGCGGGATCGAGCTGGTTATTGCGCTATCGATCAGCCTTAGCTATCAAGTCCTTCAACTCTCTGATGTCCGCACTGAATATGCAGACTGCAAATCAGGCATTGCGACTGCCGCTCATAAAGCCAGCGAGCAAGCCCGTGAAATCGGATAGCAACGCCAACTAGACATTGACCAAGTGCGCACTGATGCAGCCAATCAGAAACAGAAAGATGATGTTCTTATTCTCAGCAACGTGCTGACAATGATCGCCTACGCGACCAGACCCGAAAGCTTCCTGTCGATCGCGCCGCTCTCTATTTCCGCCTCGCCGATCTGCTCGCCGATCTGCGATCAGAAGCTGATGGATACGCGGGAGAGCTGGCGTCAGTGCTGACAGCAAGTCCTCGGGCCGGATTTGTCTGTGAGCGGTCTTAGCGTGGAAGAATTCGCCAACTCCGCCTTATTCTTCTTTTATTTAATATAAAGCCGATTTGTGTATTTATCAAACTCTTCCGGTCCGCTATTTGTAAGACTGATTGCTTTATATGTAGATATGCCAATCGGGTGTAACGAATATTGGGCTTGAAATAGTAGTCGGCGCTTTTTCGATGGCAGTTGCCCCTTATGTAATCCGAACGTGTTTTCGAGAAATGCCGTGCCTTTACCTCCTGTAAAGTACTTTATGCTATTTTCCCCAAATTCACTTGTGATCTCCTGATCAGAGTACCTACGAATTTTCCTGTAACCCATATGTCGCTGGCTTTTTGGAACAAATGCATGAGGGCCGGATTCTGTGTCAACATCTGTAAGATATATAAATAGCTTTATGAATCTCAGATCATCAACGTCGCGATGGAAGTTCTCAGCTTCTTGTGGGGTATCGTGGCCTGGGTATGACCACCAAACACTGACATTGGAAAGTGTTGCTTTTGCACCTAGCGTACTTTCAACAATGCTCAGAATCTTTTCGTTATTTGCCCACTTTAGAGCAAATGGAGACCGTAGAATGTCTTCGGTAGAAAAGGACGCGGTGTGGCAACTTGGAGGAGGGGTCGTCGGTTCAAAATAACCGGCCGCCGCATTATAACGATCCATGGTTAATTTTTTTGAGAACCAGTCCGTCATTTCCACTATTTCACTGGGGAGAACAAGATTCTCCAAAATAAGGTAACCGTTATCTTGTAAGAGTTCCACATCGTGACTATAATTTTTAGAAGATAAATTGCTCTGCGGCAATCTTCTGCAAGCAATTTTTGAAGCCAACTCTCTATGCCGTGGATTGGTCAATAAACGTTGGCTAAAAAATGCAAAATGCCTTAGTGGATACACTCGATTTATAAATTTTTTAACAATATTCTTTGACACGCCTACCGCTCCTTGGGGCATTAAAAATTTCTTGGGAATGCCTTGAGTTAATTTATGTTTTTCCAGCTGAGTGATTAGGCTACTCAAAAAATTGAAATTTATCAACGGTTGGCTGATAATCTCCCATTTATAACATTCGCCAGAAATAGAGATCGGTCTGCCAGGACCAATTTCTGTTATTTAGTCGACCTACATACCTAAAGGCATCTATCAACTGATGCCTCTGATTCCGCACATTCCCCGCACCTCACGCGCCATCGTTTAATCTGTCGTTATGACGATGCTTGGGAATTGTTGAGGGTTCCACAACACCTGGACACCTGACTCGTATCTACTTGGAAAGGTAGTCGGGGTGCGGCAATACAGGTTTGCATTGTTAGAAATGGTCTGAAATATCAACCGATTTTTGGCGCCTTCATTGCCTGAGGCTCAAAAAATTCTGAGTAGGTCGAACAGCAGGTTTATCCTGTCTTTAACTCACAGTCCTTTCCTCTGACTGGGCTGTTTCAAAGCGAACGATCCGTATTACAGTTGCACTTCCCCGGCGTTCAACAACCGTTTTCGTATCACTCACAGATTCGACAGGACAAACAGCGTGATCAGTTGGGCCGTGTTTTTCGCCAACCCGCCAGATGGAAACCGAATCGCCTGGCTCTTGATGACTGAATGTAGTATCTCCAGAAAGTTCAGGAGTTTTCTTATCAAATCCAACGGAAAGAGTTCTAGGAGCCCCAGCAAGAGGTCCGTCATATTTGAGCTTTGTATCGTTTAGTCTGATCGATTGGAATATCTGGTAGATTCGATAGCTACTTCGCCTGATATCGATATGATTGATCCTATGATTGGTTTTACGCCGAATTTTGAAGCTATTTGAGCGGATGTCATCTCATCTATACCGTTGCTGGTGACCATCTTGGG
The DNA here is from genome assembly GCF_900109755.1 of Pseudomonas agarici. Classification (GTDB taxonomy): domain Bacteria; phylum Pseudomonadota; class Gammaproteobacteria; order Pseudomonadales; family Pseudomonadaceae; genus Aquipseudomonas; species Aquipseudomonas agarici. The sequence goes on from NZ_FOAR01000042.1 coordinate 5,299, forward strand.
ATCCTGGTTCCTAAGCGCATTAGCTTGAAGCGCTTTAAGGTATGGCATTGAAAAGCTATTTGTTGTGCCTGATGTCAGTGAGTCGCCCCAACAACTGATAACCATACTTGGGTTTTTGTGTTTAAACAGGAAAAACAGCTACTAGAGCAACGCCTGAAAAAAATATCGCGATATTTTTTATAAGTAGTGTACCGCCTCTGGTTATGCTTTTGAGAATGCCAAGAAGCCTCTCTTTTTGAGCTCTATAGTATATTGGGGCTTTTGCACAGCTTTATTGTTTGCCGATGGAGCATATTCAGGAACAGATATGATTTTTATCGTTATCGTTATTTGTCCCCGATTTCCTCCATCCCGACGCGTTTGTAAAAGCCTTGAAACTGGCGGGGATTGCATGCATAAGCTACGTCACCTGAACCTCGTCGGCCTGGAATGAAATGGCTGCGACGATTGATCATGGATCACGCCCAGTTGGTCTCTGTGAGTGATGTCTAGTGGCTTGTGTGGCTAGTTCTGTTAGTCAATTTCGGCGCTCTAAGCTTCTGACCGGCGTTGTTCCTCCTCGCCATAGCGGGTCATGACTCGTCACAGCGCCTTGGCCATGGGCTTCTTGTATCCGACCTTGAGCTAACGAATTAGCCGTACAGGCCACTAGGTATAGCTGGCCGAGGTACATATGACCGCCCGCCGACTGACGGCTTGATTTTATCCACACTCTTTTTAGCGCTGTACGAAATGGGAGGAAACCGCTCCACGCCCACTCTGGCATGGATATTTTGTAGAGTTGGCTACTATTCAAGGAAAGGAATCCTGTGATGCCAAAGCATTATGAACTTTCTGATAAGGCCTGGGATCTGGTCGCTGATCTTTTCACAGAGGGGCCTCACAGAGGTCGGCCTCGTGTCGATGATCGGCTAATGCTCGACGGTGTTCTCTGGATCCTCGGCTCCGGGGCAGCCTGGCGGGATATGCCTGAGCATTTCGGCCCCTGGTCAACGGTTTATCAACGGTTTCGAGATTGGCGCAACCGAGGAACGTTCGACAAAATGCTCAGGCGCTTACATCTCAGGCTGAATGAACAGGGTCTGATCGATTTGCAACCGTGGATGATCGATTCGACTGCCGCACGCGCAACCCGAGCTTCGTCGCGTATCGTGAGAAAAGGCGGCTTGATGACCATGCGTTTTACCGCCACCGTGGGAACTGACGACCAAGATCCATCTGCCGAGCGACGCCGATGCAGTTGCTGCTCTCAAGTGCGTGCGCTGAACCTTGCTCCGTGATGCCGGTATTCAGCGATATTTGAAGTTCGCTACTTAAAAGCCGTTGTGCAAAGTGTAATATTATATTTCTTCATGGTTTTCTAGGGTTATATGAATTTCAATCCACTCAAGAAGATTTTTGCTTGCTATTTTTCAATGAGGCTTCCGTCGAGTAATGGGTGTGAATAGCCTGATTTTCCGCTGATTTAATGAATAATACGAGCTTCCGTCAGGCTGATTTTTATTTTTGCGATTTCATGTTCGGCCTGTAATAGGGCGGCTGTTGCCTCGACTGCAAAGCGCTTTGAGTGTTGTGTGTAATTTACTGTGCACATCAATATTGGAAAGGGATTATATGTCTTTAGGATCAATCCTACATACAAAAAATAATTAACGATAGTTTGTAATTTTTGATTATTTAGTGGTTGTTTTTAAATTTAGGAGCTGATTAGAATTCTCTTGGGAAAATTTCCTACCCTGCAGTGCGCCAAGTACCACCTGTCGTTTCGGACTGCCTGGTTTTCATGATGTAACTTTTCTGCTTCGCTGGAGGATTTATGGCTTCAAGCAGCTTTCAAAATGAGGTGCCCAAGGCGCGGATCAATATTAAGCTCGATTTGCACACCGGTGGCGCGCAAAAGAAAATCGAACTACCGCTTAAGCTGATGGTGATGGGCGATTACAGCAATGGCAAGGAGCAGCGCCCGTTATCTGAAAGAAACAAAACTGAAATTAATAAAAACAATTTCGACAGTGTGCTGGCCGAGTTTTCTCCGAGCCTGAAGTTGGCAGTGGAGAACACCCTGGCCGATGGCGATGTTGACACCGCAGTCGCGCTGAATTTCCAACGTATGAAAGATTTTGAGCCTGAGCAGGTAGCGCGACAGATTCCGCAACTGCGAGTGCTGCTGGCGATGCGCAATCTGCTGCGCGACCTCAAGTCCAACCTGCTGGATAACGCCACCTTTCGCCATGAGCTGGAGCGCATCCTCAAGGACGATGCGCTGAGTGAGGAACTGCGAGCCGAACTGGCCGCTCTGGCCCCGCAAGAAGATCGTTCATTGCCGTCGGCACGTTAATAAGGAAATTTTTCATATGTCCATAGAACAATCATCCGTACCCTCGCAGCCGACCAAACCCCGCAACGCAGACAGCGGCCAGGGCATCTATAGTGCCTTGTTCGCCAAGATCAATCTCAGTCCGGTTGCGGCGTTGAATGGCATCGACGCTTTTCAACACACCGAGGCTCTCTCCGAGGTCTCTGCCGATGAACGGGTAACGGCGGCAGTCAGTGTATTCTTGGACCTGCTCAAACAGTCGTCGCATAAAGTCGAACGCCTGGACAAAACCCTGCTGGATGAACACATTGCGTTGCTGGACGGACAGATCAGCCGTCAACTCGACGCAGTCATGCATCACCCTGAGTTCCAATGTATCGAGTCGACCTGGCGCGGCGTAAAGTCGCTGATTGATCAGACTGATTTTCGCCAGAATGTGCGTATCGAACTGCTGGATATCAGCAAGGATCATCTGGTCCAAGATTTCGAAGACGCTCCCGAGATTGCCCAAAGCGGATTGTATCTACATACCTACACCCAGGAATACGACACGCCGGGTGGCGAGCCGATAGCCGCGGCTATTTCCAACTATGAATTTAACCGCAGCCCGCAGGATATTGCCCTGCTGCGCAATATTTCCAAAGTAGCGGCTGCCGCTCATATGCCATTTATTGGTTCTGTCGGACCGGCGTTCTTTGGCAAACAGTCGATGGAGGAAGTGGCCGCCATCAAAGATATCGGCAACTACTTTGATCGCGCTGAATACATTAAGTGGAAGGCGTTCCGTGGCAGCGATGATTCCCGTTACATCGGTTTGCTCATGCCTCGGGTGTTGGCTCGCCTACCTTATGGCCCGGACACCGTTCCGGTTCGCAGCTTCAACTATATCGAAAGCGTCAAGGGCCCGGATCACCAGAAATACCTGTGGACCAACGCTTCGTTCGCCTTCGCGGCCAACATGGTGAAAAGCTTCATCACCAACGGCTGGTGTGTACAGATTCGTGGGCCGCAATCGGGTGGCGCAGTCACCGAGCTGCCGATTCACCTCTACGATCTGGGCACGGGTAACCAGGTGAAGATTCCTTCCGAAGTGATGATTTCGGAGACCCGCGAATTTGAATTCGCCAACCTCGGTTTCATCCCGCTGTCGTATTACAAAAACCGCGACTATGCGTGTTTCTTCTCGGCCAACTCGGCCCAGAAACCAGGGCTGTATGACACCGCCGACGCGACCGCCAACAGCCGGATCAACGCGCGCCTGCCATACATCTTTTTGCTGTCGCGCATCGCCCATTACCTGAAGCTGATCCAGCGCGAAAACATCGGGACCACCAAGGACCGCCGTTTGCTTGAACTGGAGCTGAACAAGTGGATCGGTGGTCTGGTCACCGAAATGACCGACCCGGGCGACGACCTGCAAGCCTCCCACCCGCTACGCGATGCGAAGGTGACGGTGGAGGACATCGACGACAACCCCGGTTTCTTTCGCGTCAAGTTGTACGCCGTACCGCACTTCCAAGTGGAAGGTATGGACGTCAACTTGTCGCTGGTTTCGCAGATGCCCAAGGCAAAATCCTAAGCCGCTTCGTGGGGAAACGACGTCATGAAGATTGACCGCCCTCTATGGGCTGCGGGGGTCTTATTGTCTCCACAACAATTCCAGCAGCAAGCGCGCTGGGAGGCGTGGGCCAACGAGAGCCTGGCTCATCTGTCCCTTGTACACCCTTGGGGCGTCCTCGGTGTGGCATTCGACCTGCAGGCGTTGCGGCTGGGTAAGCTCAAGGCCACCCAACTACGAGTACGCATGCCTGACGGCACGTTGCTTGATACTGACTATGTGGACCGGTTGCCACCTGCCTTGGAGCTGGCCAGCCTGCTACCCGATGACGCCCAGACCGCCACGGTGCTGTTGGCGTTGCCGCTGGAGCAAGCCAATGGCAACAATTGTGTGTTCGAAGGCACGAGAGCCGACCGACCGACGCGTTATCGCCAGGATTGGCGGCAAGTGCAGGATATTTACGCAGACGAAATGCAATCGATGAGCGTGCTGGAGTACGCCTTGACCTTGCGTTTGGCTGACGATGAGAACGCAGATTATCTGACCTGCCCGATCCTGCGTCTGCTGCGCGACGGGCAGGGGGCTTGGAGTTTCGATCCTGATTATGTGCCGCCGTTGCTCAGTTTCGCAGCCCATCCGGGGCTGCTGAACCAACTGGATAACCTATTGACCCAATTGTCCGCCAAGCGTCAACGGCTGATGGGTATGCGCCGCGAGAGTAATCAGCGCATGGCCGACTTTGCCGTAGCCGACGTGTCGTTGTTCTGGCTGCTCAACGCGTTGAACACCTATCAACCGGTATTGGCAGATCTCAAGGCTCACCCCGCGCGGCATCCCGAACAGGTGTACCTGGAATTGATCAAGCTGGCCGGCAGCTTGCTGACCTTTTCGCTGGAACACGATATCGACAAGATTCCTGCCTATCGGCATGAACACCTGGAAAGCGTATTCCCGCCCTTGATGCGCACCCTCTCCACCTTACTGGAGGCCAGCCTGCCATCGCGGGTTATTGCCCTGATGCTGGAAGAAGTCGGGACCAACCGCTGGCAAGTCACGCTCAACGATGCCCGCCTGCGTGAGCCGGGCGGTGCCGACTTCTACCTGTCGGTGCGTTGCCGCCTGCCGGCGGCGCAGTTACTCAGCCAGTTCCCGCGCCTGTGCAAAGTGGGGACGCCGGACGATGTTGATCACTTGGTTAACGTGGCGCTTGACGGTGTTCCGTTACAGCCACTTAGCCATGTGCCGGCGGCTATTCCGCTGCGCTTGGAAAACCAGTATTTCGCCCTTGATCTTGGCCATGCCAAGGGGCAAGCGATGCTGGCTGAAGGAACCTGCGCTTTCTATGTACCGAGCACCTTGCTCGATATCAAGCTTGAACTGTTTGCGGTACTGCGCACATGAACCTGACTCCCTCGAAAAAACATCCCCTTACGGCACAGAACCTCGACGCGCTGCTGCAAGACAGCTACCTGCTGGTGGTGGAACTGCGCCAAGGTGCCTCGGTGCAAGATAGCTCGGGCCTGTGGCAACGCTGCGAGAAGCAGGTCGAACAGGTTCGACAGAGTCTCAATGAAGCCGGGGTGAACAAACGCTGCGTCGAATTGATCAGCCATGCGCAATGCGCGTTGCTGGACGAGACCGCGCTCGGCTGCGCCAAGGATGATGCCCATGCCCAGTGGGCAAGCCAGCCCTTGCAGACGCGGTTTTTCGGCAGTCACCAGGCAGGTGAGTTTTTGTATGAGGATATGCGCGAATCACTTCGCCAACCATCACCTGATGTGCTGGTGCTAACAGCATTCCAGCGGGTCTTGATGCTCGGATTTCGAGGTCGATACCACGCTGCGGACGACGCTGAACGTGAGCAGTTGCTGACGGCCTTGAATGCACGAGTGGCGCCTCTGGAGCTCAACCAGGCATTAACCACACAAGATGCTGGCCATCCAATAAACCCTCGGTACGGGGTGCGCTCACCATTGATTCATATCCTGGCGGCAGGCGGGTTGCTGGTCGGTGTCTGGTGGGGGCTGGACCATTGGCTGGGCAGTCTGATCGCCACGTTTGTGCCTGGTCAGGTGTGAGGACGTGATGACACTCAAGCTGACACGAGGCCTGTGGCTATGGGCCGGCACGCTGGCCCTGGTGCTTTTGATGATCATGCCGTTTGCGGGCTGGACACGTGCCGCGACCGCCTTGGTCGTTGTGATTGCGGTGTCCTGGGCTTGGATGCGAGCGGGGCAGCGTTTTGCCCGGTGGGGCCAGCAGTTGCTGCCAGCCGGCGATACCTCCCTGCCACCGATTGCCTACCGTCAGCCGGTGGTGTTGGTCTGTGGCGATGGTCTGAGCGGCTTGTTTGGCACGGTGGCTGCCGAGCAATTAACGCTGCGTACCACCTCGCGAGGGTGTTATGTGCGCGTGTCCACCCTTGAGCAATTATTACCGATCACCACGGGCATCCAGGCCTTGCGCCCGGATTGGCGTGGGCAACTGAGCGTAATGTTTGTCGCCAACCCGGGCGAGCACGACGACGCCTCAGAGCTGGTTGGCCAGGTGCGTGCCTTTTGCAATCAGCTCGCCCTGGCACGCAAGCGCGGCATTGCGCTACCGCTGATATTGGTGAGCTATCTGCAAGCTGCAAAAGGCCACGGGGCCTGGTTCAGCTGGGACGCCTGTCAGCCCAACCCTCTCGTGCGCGAGGCTGGTGCCTGCATCAACCTGCCCGACTGGCAGCGGCAGGCCGCCGACAGCGCCACCCACGCCACACGTTTGTGCAGTAGCGTTCAGATCAGCAGCGCGGCGACCTGGCTTAAGGAAACGATACTCCCGCACTTCGCGGCACCTGACGCCCGCTATCCAATCGCCTGTGCCTTTACTCTGGTGCCGGTTCTGCCCCAGAGGGTCGCCGGCAATCTGTGGCACCAATGGTTGCATGACAAGGTCGGCTTGAAGGATGCAGGGTCACCGCCGCCGGGGACGAACGCAGGCTTACCGTTTCCTGATCCCTTGCTGGACCTGCTGCCGCTCCACACCCGGCGCTCCCCGGCCCTGCGAGCGAGTATCCTGGCGTTGTGGTTGTTCGCGGGCGCCGCGCTCGTGGCCCTGGCTAGCTCGGCCTGGCAGAACAAGTTGCTGTTGCGCCAGGTCAGTGAAGACCTGCGGCATTACACTTCCATTGCCCCCGCCGACCGGCGTGACCAGCCCCAATTCGCCTTGCGCGAGAATGCTGTGGCAATCCTGCGCCAGGACGCCAGGCGCCTGAGTCACTACTACCGACACGGCGAGCCGCTGGCGCTGGGCCTGGGCTTGTATCGCGGCGAAGTGCTGCGGATGCCTCTGCTGGAGACCATCGCCAGCCATCGACAACCACCACTCCCCATGCCCGTGAAGATCCCCACTCCGGTGCGGCTGGACAGCCTGTCGCTGTTCGACACCGGACGCGCCGAACTCAAACCGGGCTCGACGAAGATCCTGATCAACGCCCTGGTCAACATCAAGGCCCAGCCGGGCTGGCTGATCGTCATCACCGGGCATACCGATGTCACCGGCAGCGCCGAGCAAAACCTTGCGCTGTCCCGCGCTCGGGCCGCCTCGGTGCGCGACTGGATGCGACGCATGGGCGATATCCCCGAAGGTTGTTTTGCTGTGCAGGGCGTAGGTGCCAACCAGCCGGTAGCCAGCAATGACACCCAGGCTGGGCGTGCGGCCAACCGTCGCGTCGATATCCGTCTGGTACCGGAAGTGGGGGCCTGCGCGCTGCCCACTGCGGTGCTGGATAGACACCCCCTGTCGCATCAAGCGGCATTCAAATTTTGAGAGAAAGGAGCTTCACATGGCAATTCCCATCTACCTCTGGTTGCAAGATGACGGCGGCGCTCAAATCAAAGGGTCGGTAGACGTTCAAAAACGCGAAGGCAGCATCGAGGTGATCGCCCAGGACCACAGCCTGTACCTCCCCGCCGATGACAACACCGGCAAGCTGACCGGTGCTCGAGTTCATACCCCGTTCCAGTTTTCCAAGGAGATCGATGCCTCCAGTCCTTACCTGTACAAGGCGGTGACCACCGGCCAGACCCTCAAGAGCGCCGAATTCAAGTGGTACCGCATCGATGACGCCGGCCAGGAAGTCGAGTACTTCATCACCAAGCTGGAGAACGTCAAGATCGTAAAAGTCGCGCCAAAAATGCATGACGTCAAAGACCCGACCAAGGAAAAGCACAACCACTTGGAGCAGGTTGAGCTGCGCTACGAGAAAGTCACCTGGACCTACAAGGACGGCAACATCATTCACTCCGATTCCTGGAGCGAACGCCAGAGTGCCTGATGCGAGAGGACGGGCAGGCGGATTTTCGCCTGCCGGTTCGCGGTGTGCAGGGTTGAGCGTCCGTTCGCGGGCGCTCAGCCAAATACAGCGAACTGCCTGTGTCGACACATCGAAAATAAAGAACAAGGATGCACCCCATGGCCCAGAGTTCCACCCGTCTGCTGCGTCGTCTCAACCCCTATTGCGCTCAGGCACTGAGCGCGGCGGCCTCCTTGTGCCAGAGCCGCGCCCACGGACTGATCAGTATTGAGCACTGGTTGCTCAAGTTGCTGGAACAGGGTGAGGGCGACCTGACCCTTATCGCCCGGCGCTACGAATGGGACACGGATGCGATCTGGCGTGGCCTGCTCGATCACCTCGACACCTTGCCGCGCAGTGTGCAGGACAAGCCGCAGCTATGCGCCAAGCTGCAACAACTGATCAAGAGCGCTTGGTTGCAGGCATCCCTGGACGGCGATAACGACACCCTGCGCTCGGCCCACCTGCTCGGCGCGCTGCTGGAGACGCCCGGCTTGCTCGCCTGTGAAGCCGCCTGGCCGCTGTTCAGTATCAGCGATAGCCAGCTGCAGCGTTTGTTTGTGCTGCTCGACCAGCACTCCGAAGAGCGCCCACAAGTACAGCGAGAAGCCGCGCTGGAGCGTACCGGGGTGTCAGTTTCATCCGGCACCGATACGTCGGGCGCGTTGCAAGTCATCTTGGATAAATTTACCCAGGACCTCACCGCCAAAGCCAGGGCAGGGCAGATCGACCCGGTGTTTGGTCGTGACGATGAAATCAGGCAAGTCATCGATATCCTCAGCCGGCGACGCAAGAACAACCCGATCCTGGTGGGTGAGCCTGGAGTGGGCAAGACCGCTCTGGTTGAAGGTTTGGCATTGCGCATCGCCGAGGGCAATGCCCCCGACAATCTCAAACCGGTCAGCGTGCTCACCCTGGATTTGGGCCTGTTACAAGCTGGCGCCGGAGTCAAAGGCGAATTCGAACAACGCCTGCAAAACGTCATCAAGGCGGTGCAGCAATCGCCTTACCCGGTGCTGTTGTTTATCGACGAAGCCCACACCCTGATCGGCGCCGGTAACCAGGCCGGCGGCGCGGACGCCGCCAACTTGCTCAAGCCCGCCCTCGCACGCGGCGAGTTGCGCACCATCGCTGCGACTACCTGGAGCGAATACAAGCAGTATTTTGAGCGCGATGCCGCCCTGGAGCGCCGTTTCCAGATGGTCAGGGTCGACGAGCCGGACGACGCCAACGCCAGCCTGATGCTGCGCGGCCTCAAGGCGCGTTATGCCCGTCACCACGGCGTGCATATTCAGGACGCGGCGGTACAAGCTGCGGTCAGCCTCTCGCGGCGCTACCTGAGCGGTCGCCAACTGCCGGACAAAGCCGTCGACCTGCTCGACACCGCCAGCGCACGGGTGCGTATGAGCCTGGACTGCGAACCCCAGGTTCTGGTCCGCCTCAAGGCCCGGCAAGGCGCCCTGAAGTTGGAGCGCCAAGCCCTGGAAGAAGACCTGCAACTGGGCGGCTGCCCTGCCAGCGAGCGTCTGGCGATAATCGCCGCGCAATCTGCCGACTTGCACCGTCAGCAACTTGAGTTCGAGGTGCAATACCGCCACGAACTCGACCTCACTCAACAATTGCTCGACGCCCGCCAGGCCGAACCCCAACGGATGGACGCTTGCCTGCAACTGCAACAACGACTGAGCAACGCCCAGGGCAACCAGCCATTGCTGTCCCTTGACGTCAATGCGCGTAGCGTGGCCGAAGTGATCGCCGACTGGACAGGGATACCCCTGGGCAGTCTGCTCAAGGACGAACAAGCCAACCTGCTGGAGTTGGAGCAACAATTGGCCGAACAGGTGATCGGCCAGAACCCTGCCCTCGGTGCCCTGGCCCAACGTTTGCGCGCGGCCAAGACCGGCCTGACGGATGAAAAAGCGCCACTGGGCGTGTTCCTGCTGGTAGGCACCAGTGGCGTCGGCAAGACCGAAACCGCGCGGGCCCTGGCCGACAGGCTGTTCGGTGGCGAAAAATCGCTGATCACCATCAACCTCTCGCAATACCAGGAAGCTCATACCGTCAGCCAACTCAAGGGCTCGCCGCCGGGCTACGTCGGTTATGGCCAGGGCGGCGTGCTCACCGAAGCCGTGCGCCAACGACCCTACAGCGTGGTGCTGCTCGACGAAGTAGAAAAAGCGCACCGCGACGTCCTCAACCTGTTTTACCAAGTCTTCGACCACGGCTGCATGCGCGATGGCGAAGGGCGGGAAATCGACTTTCGCAACACCGTCATTCTCATGACTTCCAACCTGGGTAGCGATGAACTGCAAGGCTGCTTGCAAGAGTTCCCCGACACGCCGGACAGCACCCTGCACGCATTGCTGCTTCCCATCCTGCGGGAACACTTTCAGCCGGCCTTGCTGGCCCGCTTCCAGACGTTGATTTATCGCCCACTACAAGCCGACGCCCTCAAACGCATCGTCGCAATCAAGCTCGCCCAGGTTGCCAGGCGCTTGCAGCGTCACTACGGGCTGGACTGCCAGATCGACGCTGCCCTCAACGAGGCCCTGGTTGCCGCCTGCCTGCAGCCCGACACCGGAGCGCGCAACATCGACAGCTTGCTCAACCAGCAGATCCTGCCGGTGCTCAGCCGGCAATTACTACAACGCCAGGCTGCCCAGCAGAAAACCCTCGGCGTAACCCTCGGCTACAGCGATGAGGAAGGCATTGTCCTGAACTTCATCGATGCCCTGGATGCCTGAACATGCTCAACCCACCGCGCCCGATCTTCGACCATAGCCGGCACAAACTCAGCGTTTACGGGGTTGACGCCTTGCTCGACGTCCTCACCTTTCAGGGCACCGAGGGCCTGAGCCAACCGTTCAACTACTGCGTGGAATTCACCTGCACCGACTGCGATATCGACGTCGAAAAAATGCTCGGCCGCAGCGCCACTTTCAGCCTGCATAGCGCGCCGCGTAAGTGGCCGTACCTGGGCCTGAGCGTACCGCCGGTCAAGCCGTTACGCACCTTGCACGGGGTGATCACCGGCTTCAAGCGCCTGTCCGGCTCCGTCGATGAAGCCCGCTACGA
>NZ_FOAR01000073.1 GCF_900109755.1 Pseudomonas agarici
TTGGGGTTGTTGGCTTGGCGCAGACGCTGGTCAATATTCATGTCCCGGAGCAGCTGGCTGCCACCCGCGACATGGGCTGCGCCCCTCGATCAGGCGCTCAAGGGTACGATCCCCACACCGCATTGGCGGTGTGGGGGATTTCAATTCCGATTCAAAGGAAACTTGGATCGGTTAACGGCAACAAATCCAAGTCCACCATATCCATTTCTATCTCATTGGCACGGCGGATATGGGCCATATTGGTTAGCTCGAAGGGCTCCTTCACAGTCACTATGACAGTACCCTTTCCAGGAATGTCGATGATTTCCGCCGCCAGGGGTAGTTGTTCTGACGTTACGGCGCGTGGAACAAAGGCCATCCAACCAACACATTTTCGATGTGGGAAAGTGCAAAAATCGGTTTCGTAGGTATCTATAAATTCTTTCCCGGGAAGTTTGTCAGTGATATTCACAAAGGCAAAAGTCATGGGTTCAATTTTCGCCAAGGACAAAAAAATTGCACGACAAATGTTGAATGTTTCGATTTCACCAAATGCTTCTACAGGTTTGAAAATATCAAACCTTAGAAACTCACTTTCAGGGGAAAACCAAATACTTGCGCTCCCCTTCTCTTCTGGGCCGCTAAGTCCTTCATCAGTGGTGACCCGCACGCTAACACCTTCATATTCATAACCTTCATCAATGCTAAGTCTCAAACGTTCGATAAATTTATTTTTATCCTCGAACTTTACGAATTTGTCGCCAATTTTATTTAATCCACCATACCAAAAAACAAAGTCAGGGTGGATTTTTTTAACATCATTAATTATATTTTCAACCCGAGCATAACTTTGTTCTGGAGAGAGTGGCTCATGCGGGATGTCGGCTATAATTTTCACTGTGATCATAGAGGGATTACCTTCGTGGGAAGCGGGGTATACTTGCTGATCTCTGGCCTGAACCTTAATGTTTTTATTGACATTTCATGAGTTTGCTTTTCCATGAAGTGCCATTCTAGCTTTGCCTGTGGCGCTGCATTGGAAATGGCGGCTTGTTGTCGCTTCATTTCTTTCTGAAATGCTGGAAACATAATCTCTTTTGGAAATCCTTTTCTAGGCTCCCCTGTCTCCGGATCAATATGCTTCGCATACTTGCCTTTCGCATCCACGACCGTACACTTCTGCCGCCAAAATCCATCGAAATCCACGCCGTTATACTGCCACTCCAA
>NZ_FOAR01000051.1 GCF_900109755.1 Pseudomonas agarici
AGGCCGTCGTCAGATCGACCACGCTGATCCGCTGGGTGATCAGGTGTTGGTAGAACGTCTCGCTGTCCCAAATCTCGCCACCCCGCAGCACCACCGAGGCGCCGCAGAGCAGCGGCGGATACAACTGCTCGACAAATCCGTCGAAGTTGAAGGTGGCGAACTGCAACATGCGGTCGGCCTCGCTCAGGCCGAAGAACTGGAGCGATACATAGGCATGCCGGGTCAGGCAAGCGTGGCTGATGCCCACGCCTTTGGGCCGACCGGTCGAGCCCGAGGTGAACATCACATACGCCAGGTTGTCCGGGTCGGCGCGGTTGGGCAGATCGCCGTCGTCCTCCTCGCTCCACGCCATCGCCTGGTCGAGGCACAGGCTGCGCACGCCCTCGGGAATCGGCAGGCGTTCGAGCAGCGCGGTCTGGGTCAGCAACAGGCGGCTGCCGCTGTCTTCGATCATGCACCGCAGGCGCTCCGCTGGATACTGCGGGTCCAGCGGCACATACGCGCCGCCAGCCTTGAGCACCGCCAGCAACCCCACCACCATGTCCAAGCCACGCTCGACGGCAATCCCCACCAGCACTTCGGGGCCGATGCCCAGCGTTTTCAGGTGGTGGGCCAGGCGATTGGCCTGGCAATTGAGCTGGCGGTAGCTCAGGCTCTGGCCGGCGCAGATCAGCGCGATCTTGTCCGGCACCCGTTGGGCTTGCTGCTGGATCAATTCGTGAACGCACAGGTTGCTCGGATACTCGCGGTCGCGGCGGCCCCAGTCATGGGTCAGCAGCCGTTGTTCGTCCATGTCCAGCAACGCCAGTTCGCCGATACGCTGCGTTGGATCGGCAATGACCGCTCGCAACAGATTCTGCCAGTGCCGTGCCAGACGCTCGATAGTCGAGGACTCGAACAGATCGGTCGCATAGGACCAGGTGGCCGTCAGGCCAGCGGCGGTCTCGTAGGTGTCCAGCGTCAGGTCGAATTGCGCCGAAAGCTCTTCACTGTCCAGGGTTTCAGCCTGCAAGGTAGCCAGTTGCCGGGTCTGGTTGGGGCTCGTGACCTGGTGGTTGTACATCACTTGGAACAGCGGGCTATAGCTCAGACTGCGCTCGGGGTGCAGGGCCTCGACCAGTTGTTCGAAAGGCAGGTCCTGGTGGGCCTGCGCCTGCTGTGCCGCCTGTTTGACCTGTTGCAGCAGACTGAGGAAGGTTGCCTGGGGGTCCACGGTCGCCTTCAACACCTGGGTGTTGACAAAAAAGCCGATCAGACGCTCGGTCTCAACCCGGTTGCGGTTGGCAATCGGTACGCCGACCCGGATATCCGACTGCCCGGAATAACGCTGCAACAGTGCCTGAAACGTCCCGAGCACAAGAGTGAACAGCGACGTGTCCTGCTCGTGGGCCAGACGCTTGAGAGCCTGAGCCAGGGCGGCGGGCAAAACAACCGACAGGCTTGACCCACGGTAACTCTGGACCGAGGGCCGTGGATGATCGAGCGCCAATGCCAGTATTGGCTGTTCACCGCCCAGTTGCGCCTGCCAGTAGGCAAGCTGGCGCTCGCCCTCTCCGGACTCCAGCCATTGACGCTGCCACTGCGCATAGTCAACGTAATCCACCGGCAACGGCGCCAGACGCGGCGGCACACCCGCGCTCGACGCCGCATAGAACTCCAGCAGTTCCTCGACCATGATCCCCATGGACCAACCATCGCTGATGATGTGGTGCAAGGTCACCACCAGCAGATGCTGGTCGCGGTTCAACGGCAGCAGGCGCACGCGCATCAGCGGCCCGTTGAGCAGATCGAACGCGGTGGCGGCCTCGGCTTCCAGGCACGCCTTGATCGCCAGCGCCTCATCGTCGATCGGTAAGGGCGTGTCGCCGATCCGCAACTCGACCGACTCCACGGGCAGGACCACCTGGCAGGTCTGTGTCTGGGCTTCGACAAACCGCGTGCGCAGGCTGGCATGCCGGGCAATCAATTGCGCGAAGCTGCGGTCCAGCGCTACTCGGTCCAGCGAGCCGTGCAGGCGCAGTGCACTGCAGATGTTGTAGGCACTGCCTTGCGGGTCCAACTGCCAGAGGAACCATTGCCGCTGCTGCGCATAGGACAAGGGCAACGGCCCTGATTCGCTGACCGGCACAATGGGCAGGCGAGCGACATTGACCCCGGCCTGCTGCAACTTGCCAAACAGTTGTCGGCGCTTGTCGCCATCCAGCCCCCTGATCCGTTCGATCAGTTCCTGGGTACGCGCTGGATGTTGATTAAGCATGGTCTTCCTCCAATTCATCAAGAGCGCCGAAGATCAGGTCGAGCTCATCGCCCGGCGCCTCAGCGGCCATCACCGCCGCCAGGTGCGCGGCCAATGCCTGGAGTACCCGCAACGCATAGAAATCCTTTATCGGCAACTCGACGCCCAGGGCATCGCGCACCCTTGCCAGCATCATCACCAGTTGCAGCGAATGACCGCCCAGCTCGAAGAAATCGTCGTCCAGACCAATACGTTCGAGTTGCAGTACGTCTTTCCAGATACCGGCCAATACTCGTTCGAGCTCACTTTGTGGAGCCCGGAACCCGGCACGCCCCTGCACTTCAGGCGCCGGCAGGGCACGGCGCTCCAGCTTGCCATTGGGGCTCAATGGCAAGTGGTCGAGGAACAGCAGATGGACAGGCACCATGTACTCGGGCAGTTTTTCCAGCAGGGCCGACTTGAGTGCCTCGCGCAGCGCCGGCTGGGCCTCGACCGCCAGGTCGTTGTTGCTCGGCACGACATACCCCACCAGTTGCAGCCCCGCCGCCGCCTCGACTGCCAGCACCACCGCCTCGCGGACACTGGCCTGCTCCAGCAGGCGGGCTTCGATTTCACCCAGTTCGATGCGCAGGCCACGGATCTTCACCTGATGGTCGATTCGGCCGGCGTACTCGATCACCCCGTCCTCGCGATAGCGCGCCAGGTCACCTGTACGGTAGAGGCGTTGACCCGCGCCGAACGGGCTGGCCACGAACCGCTCGGCGGTCAAGCCCGCCCGGCGCCGATAACCACGGGCAAGGCCTTCGCCACCCAGATACAGTTCCCCCACGACTCCGGTCGGCAAGGGTTGCAGGTCATGGCTGAGGAGGTAGGTGCTCAGGTTGGCAATCGGTTGGCCGATGGGCACGCTGTCGTGGCCCTCTTCACGACAGGTCCAATGGGTAACGTCGATTGCCGCCTCGGTAGGACCGTACAGGTTGAACAGGCCCACCGTCGGCAGTTGCTCGAACACTTGGCGCTGGGCAGCCGTGGACAGGGCTTCGCCACTACAGATGATCCGTCGCAACCCGCCACACCCAGCCACCCCCGGATGCTGCAAGAAGACCTGCAGCATCGACGGCACGAAGTGCAGTGTCGTGACCCGCCGGGCATTGATCAGGGCAACCAGCCGGGCCGGATCGCGATGATCGCCGGGGGCCGCGACGATCAGGCGCGCTCCCGTCATCAGTGGCCAGAAAAACTCCCAGACCGAGACATCGAAACCGAACGGCGTCTTCTGCAATACGCTATCCGTGGCATCCAGCCCGTAGGCCTGCTGCATCCAGCACAGGCGGTTGGTCAAGGCCCGATGACGATTGCCCGCGCCCTTGGGCTTGCCGGTGGAGCCCGAGGTGTAGATCACATAAGCCAGGTTTTCCGGGTCCAGAACCAGACCTGGACGGTACGCCGACCCACCTTGCGGCAAGGCATCATCCAGGCACAGTGTCCGCAGCCCTGACGGGACTGGTAGGCGGGCAAGCAGCGCCTGCTGGGTCAACAACAGTGCGATAGCGCTATCGTCGATCAGGTAGGCCAGCCTATCAGCAGGATAATCCGGGTCCAGCGGGACATAGGCGCCACCGGCCTTGAGAATCGCCAGCAGGCCGATCACCATCTCTAGGCTGCGCTCGGCGGCGATGCCTACCAGCACCTCGGGGCCGACACCCAATGCGATCAGTTCATGGGCCAGGCGGTTGGCACGCTCGTCGAGCTGGCGGTAAGTCAGTTGCGTCTCGCCAAATACCAGGGCCGGAGCCTGGGGAGTACGCTCGACCTGATCCTCGATCAGCTCATGCACGCAACGCTCCAGTGGGTAGAGCGTCTGCGTCGTATTCCATCCCTCGACCACCGCCTGCTGTTCGTCGGCCTGTAGTAATGCGACCTCGCCCAGGGTCCGTTGCGCGTCCTGGCTCAAGCCATCGAGCAACGCCAGCAAATGCCCATTGAGCCGTTCGATGGTCGCCCGGTCATAGTGTTCATGGGCAAAGTTATAATGCAGGGCCAATGTCTGCCCCAGGGTGACGCCCAGGGTCAACGGAAAACTGGTCTGGTCGTGGTTGATCACCTCGCCGAAATGCAGGCCGTGCGCAGCACCTTGCTCCAGCGCCTCGGAGATCGGGAAGTTCTCGAACACGAGGATATTGTCGAAGAGCGCCTCGCCCGTCCGGCCAGCCCAACGCTGCACCTCGAACAGCGGCGTATGCTCATGATCGCGCAGCGCCAGATTCAGGGCCTGCAAGGCTTGCAACCATTGCCCGACGGTGTCCTGAGGCCGAGGGGTCGCCACCAGTGGCAAGGTGTTGATAAACAGCCCCAACTGATGCTCGATGCCGGCCAGTTCCGCGGGGCGTCCCGAGACAGTGGTGCCGAAGACTACCGTGTCGCGCCCGGTATAACGCTGCAACAGCAACAACCAGGCGGCCTGGAGCAGGGTGTTGAGCGTGACTTTCTGTTGTCGGGCGAACGCCCCTAGCCGGGCCGTAGCCAGGGCGTCGAGCGGGTGATGGTGCGCGCCATATCCGTGCTCATGCACCGCCGCCGGGGCACGGGCGATGCATTGGCCGAGCCGGGTCGGATCCTGCAGCGGGCGCAACTGCTCCGCCCAGAACGCCTGCGTACCTGCGGCATCCTGGCGTTGCAACCAGTCGATATAATCACGGAAACGCCCGGCCGGATAGCTCGGGGCTTGTCCGCCATAGCGCTGCAAGACCTCGCCCAACAACTGCGAACTGCTCCAGCCATCCATGAGGATATGGTGGTGGGTCAAGATCAGGTGATGACGTCGCGCAGCGGTGCGGATCAGACTCAGGCGCAGCAGCCCCGGCTGATCGAGATCGAAACCACGGGCGCGCTCGCGCTCGGCGAAAGCCTCCAGCATGCCAGGCAGTCCTGCTTCTTCGCGCCAGTCCAGTGCGCTGAATGACAACGGCACCTGACGCCGGACGATCTGCAGTGGAGTCTGTAGCGGGCTCTGCCAGAGGAAACCGCTGCGCAGGATATCGTGGGTGTCCAGCGTGGCTTGCCAAGCGGCTCGAAAACGTTCGACATCCAGGCCCTCGACATCCACGCACAGTTGATTGATATAGGTACCCTTGCCCGATTCATGCAAGGTATGGAACAACATACCCTGCTGCATCGGGGACAATGGATACAGGTCTTCGATCTGCCGGGCCGGCAACGCCAGTTCGTCCAGGGCCGCCTGTCCAAGTGCCGCCAACGGGAAATCTGACGGTGTCACGCCGCCCTGCTCGATCTGGCAACAGTGCTCCACCAGCGCGGCCAGCTCCAGCGCGAAATGGTCGGCCAGTTGCTGCACGGTGGCTTCGTCGAACATCTCCCGGCTGAAGGTCCAGCGCAGCTCGAACTCGCCTTGGTAAACCTGTCCCTCAAGGCTCAGCCAATTGTCCAGCGACGCCTCGGGATTCTGTTCGGCGCCGGCCGGTTCGCCGGTCGGCTTGAACCACGCGCCCTCCTCGGCATCGAAACTGCCGTCGAACTGCCCCAGGTAGTTGAAGGTGATACGGGGCAGCGCTAGCGCGGCAAGTTCTGCCTGGATCGTGGCACTCGCCAGGTAACGCAGGAGACCAAAGCCAATCCCCCGCTTGGGAATGGCCCGCAACTGTTCCTTGATCTGCTTGATGGCGACCGCCTGGTTCGGCGCCGAAACCAGCCGGAGCGGAAACTGGCTGGTGAACCAGCCCACGGTACGGGACAGATCGAGATCGTCGAACAGCTCCTCGCGACCATGGCCTTCGAGCTGGATCAGGTGATCTGGCTGGCCGGTCCAGCGTTCCAGCACTCGGGCCAGTGCCGTCAGTAGCAGGTCATTGACCTGGGTACGGTAGGCAGCAGGCGCATCCTGCAACAACCGGCGAGTCAGCGAGGTATCCAGGCGAGAACGCACTACCACGGCGTAACGGCTCTGGAGACTGCCTCGTGGACGCTCGCAGGGCAGCTCGCGCGCGCCCTCGTCCAACTGCCGACGCCAGTAAGGCAACTCAGTTTGCAGCACCTCGCCCTGTGCATAGGCCTGCAAGCGCTCGGCCCAGACCTTGAACGAATGGGTCTTGCCCGGCAGGCTCACGCTCTGGCCCTGAGTGATTTGCTGCAAGGCAGACTGCAAGTCTTCCAGCAGGATACGCCAGGACACCCCATCCACCACCAGGTGATGGATAATCAGTAACAGTCGTTGGCTGCCGTCCACCAATGTCGCCAGCACACCTCGCAGCAATGGCCCCTGCTCCAGATTCAGGCTGGCCTGGGCCTGGTCATAGAGAGGCACCAGCTCGTCGGCTCGCAGGCCTTGTACCGACCATAAGAGATCTTCGGGCAGCGTCCGGGTGCTGGGCAGTTCGGCCTTCCACCCGCTGGGGGTTTCGCGGAAGACGCTGCGCAGTCCATCGTGATGCAGCCACAATGCTTCGAGCGCCTGTTGCAGCGAGGATGCCTGCACCGGCTGTTGCGGCTTGAGCAAAACCGCCTGGTTCCAATGCTCGCGCGCAGTGATTGGCGCCTCAAAAAAAGCCCGCTGGATGGGCAACAACGGCGAGGCGCCCGACACCAGCCCCTGATCGATGTGCTCGCGACTTTCGCCTTGCCTGGCGATGCCGGCCAGACCCTGGACGGTCTGGTGCAGGAACAGGTCCCGAGGAGTGAAACGCACACCTGCCTGGCGCGCCCGACTGACGACCTGGATCGAGATGATCGAGTCGCCGCCCAGCTCGAAGAAGTTGTCGTTCAGCCCGACCCGCTCGACCTTCAGCACCGCCTGCCAGATCGCCGCGATCTGCTGTTCCAGCGCCGTGACCGGAGCGACAAAAGCCTGTTGCGCCTGGCTAGCATCCGGCAGTGGCAGGGCCTTGCGGTCCAGCTTGCCATTCGGGCTCAACGGCAATCCCTCAAGGAACAGCACGTGCGTCGGTACCATATAGTCCGGCAGGCTGCCCTTGAGCCGGGCACGCATCCGCTCGCGCACAGCCGCCTGCTCCGCCGGCCCGGCCTGACTCACCGAGCGTTGCGTCGGCACCACATAGGCCGACAGTTGCAGGCCACTGCTGCCCGGCACCGCCAGCACAATGGCCTCGCGTACCGCCTCCTGCTCC
>NZ_FOAR01000043.1 GCF_900109755.1 Pseudomonas agarici
TCTTTACCTTCCAGCGCCATACGGGCCGAACCGATGATGATCGGAGTGTCGTCACCTGGGAAGTCGTAGGTGCTCAGCAGGTCGCGAACTTCCATCTCAACCAGTTCCAGCAGCTCTGCATCGTCTACCAGGTCAGCCTTGTTCAGGAAAACCACGATGTACGGAACGCCTACCTGACGGGACAGCAGGATGTGCTCACGGGTTTGCGGCATCGGACCATCGGCGGCCGAGCAAACCAGGATCGCGCCGTCCATCTGCGCAGCACCGGTGATCATGTTCTTCACGTAGTCGGCGTGACCTGGGCAGTCAACGTGAGCGTAGTGACGAATCTTCGAGTTGTACTCGACGTGCGCGGTGTTGATGGTGATACCGCGAGCTTTCTCTTCCGGGGCGCTGTCGATCTTATCGAATTCAACGACCGCAGAACCGAAAACTTCGGAGCAAACGCGAGTCAGAGCAGCAGTCAGAGTAGTTTTACCATGGTCAACGTGACCGATGGTGCCAACGTTGACGTGCGGTAGGGAACGATCAAATTTTTCTTTAGCCACGACAATTAACTCCTTGCCTAAAGGACTGAATCAGCCTTGTTTTTTGGTAACAGTTTCGACGATATGCGACGGAGCTGTATTGTATTTTTTGAATTCCATAGAGTAGCTTGCGCGACCTTGGGACATGGAGCGAACGTCGGTCGCGTAACCGAACATCTCACCCAACGGAACCTCGGCACGAATTACTTTGCCGGACACCGTGTCTTCCATCCCCAGGATCATGCCGCGACGACGGTTAAGGTCGCCCATCACGTCACCCATATAGTCTTCAGGCGTAACAACTTCTACCGCCATGATCGGCTCAAGCAACTCACCACCGCCCTTCTGGGCCAGTTGCTTGGTTGCCATGGAAGCAGCCACCTTAAACGCCATCTCGTTGGAGTCGACGTCGTGGTAGGAACCATCAAACACGGTAGCTTTCAGGCCGATCAGCGGATAGCCGGCGACAACACCGTTCTTCATCTGCTCTTCGATACCCTTCTGGATCGCCGGGATGTATTCCTTAGGAACCACACCGCCCACGACTTCGTTCAAGAATTGCAGACCTTCCTGACCTTCGTCAGCAGGAGCAAAACGGATCCAGCAATGACCGAATTGGCCACGACCGCCGGACTGACGAACGAACTTGCCTTCAATCTCGCAGCTCTTGGTGATGCGCTCACGGTACGAAACTTGAGGCTTACCGATGTTGGCTTCGACGTTGAACTCGCGGCGCATCCGGTCAACCAGGATGTCCAGGTGCAACTCGCCCATGCCAGAGATGATCGTTTGACCGGTCTCTTCATCAGTCTTGACGCGGAAAGACGGGTCTTCCTGAGCAAGCTTGCCCAGAGCGATACCCATTTTTTCCTGGTCATCCTTGGTCTTAGGCTCTACGGCAACCGAAATAACCGGCTCCGGGAAGTCCATACGAACCAGGATGATTGGCTTGTCAGCGTTGCACAAAGTCTCACCCGTGGTGACGTCCTTCATGCCGATCAAGGCCGCGATGTCGCCAGCGCGTACTTCCTTGATTTCTTCGCGGGCGTTTGCGTGCATTTGCACCATACGACCCACGCGCTCTTTCTTGCCCTTAACCGAGTTGATCACGCCGTCGCCGGAGGCCAACACGCCCGAGTAAACCCGAACGAAGGTCAAGGTACCCACGAATGGGTCGGTAGCGATCTTGAACGCCAAGGCCGAGAACGGCTCGCTGTCGTCTGCGTGACGCTCCATCTCCCGAGTCTCGTCATCCGGGTCGGTACCCTTGATGGCAGGAATGTCGGTGGGAGCCGGCAAGAAGTCGATAACGGCGTCGAGAACCAGGGGAACCCCTTTGTTCTTGAACGAAGACCCGCAAACAGCCAGGACGATCTCACCCGCAATAGTACGCTGACGCAGAGCAGCCTTGATTTCCACGTTGGTGAGCTCTTCACCTTCGAGGTACTTGTTCATCAGCTCTTCGTTGGCTTCGGCCGCAGCCTCTACCATGTTGCCACGCCACTTCTCGGCTTCTTCAAGCAACTCGGCAGGGATGTCCTTGCGAACAGGAACCATACCCTTGTCGGAGTCATTCCAGTAGACAGCTTGCATGTTGATCAGATCGATCTGACCCTGGAAGTTGTCTTCGGAACCGATAGCCAACTGGATTGGCACCGGAGTGTGACCCAGGCGCTGTTTGATCTGACCGATCACGCGCAGGAAGTTGGCGCCGGCACGGTCCATCTTGTTGACGTAAACAAGACGCGGGACACCGTACTTGTTGGCCTGACGCCATACGGTTTCCGACTGCGGCTCAACACCCGAGGTGCCGCAGAAAACCACGACCGCGCCGTCGAGAACGCGCAGGGAACGCTCAACTTCAATAGTGAAGTCAACGTGGCCAGGAGTATCGATGACGTTGAAGCGGTACTGATCTTTGTGCTGCTTCTCGGAACCCTGCCAGAAGGCGGTAATGGCAGCGGAAGTGATGGTAATACCACGCTCCTGCTCCTGCACCATCCAGTCGGTGGTCGCGGCGCCGTCATGCACCTCGCCCATCTTGTGACTTTTGCCAGTGTAAAAAAGGACGCGCTCGGTGGTGGTGGTTTTACCAGCATCCACGTGAGCAACGATACCAATGTTACGGTAGCGATTAATCGGTGTTGTACGAGCCATAAAGCCCTCGCAAAATGAGTGACGCTAAAATTAGAAGCGGTAGTGCGAGAAAGCCTTGTTGGCCTCAGCCATACGGTGCACGTCTTCACGCTTCTTAACTGCAGCACCTTTACCTTCGGCGGCGTCCAGCAGTTCGCCAGCCAAACGCAGAGCCATAGACTTCTCGCCGCGCTTACGGGCGAAGTCTACCAACCAGCGCATTGCCAGAGCATTACGACGGGACGGACGAACTTCAACCGGAACCTGGTAAGTAGCACCGCCTACGCGGCGCGACTTCACTTCGACCAGCGGAGCGATGGCGTCGAGTGCTTTCTCGAAGAGTTCCAGGGGATCAGTGCCGGCTTTACGCTCTTTAACCTTTTCCAGCGCGCCATAAACAATACGCTCGGCAACGGCTTTCTTGCCGCTTTCCATCACGTGGTTCATGAACTTGGCCAGGATTTGGCTGCCGTATTTTGGATCGTCAAGCACTTCGCGCTTGGCTGCTACGCGTCTTCTTGGCATGGATAAGCCCTCAATCGGTCTTCAGGTTAGCTCGGGACCACTGCATCCAAAAAATGCACGCCCGACCTTACTCTTATCGACTCAGAAAAATAAAAATCGGTTGTTTGCTACCAAAAGCCACGACTACTTAGGCTTCTTGGTACCGTACTTCGAACGACCCTGGTTCCGGCCTTTAACGCCCGAAGTATCCAGAGAGCCGCGAACGGTGTGGTAACGAACACCTGGCAAGTCTTTTACACGACCGCCACGGATCAGCACTACGCTGTGCTCTTGCAGGTTGTGACCTTCACCACCGATGTACGAGGAAACCTCGAAACCGTTGGTCAGGCGCACACGGCATACTTTACGCAGTGCCGAGTTAGGTTTTTTCGGCGTAGTGGTGTACACACGGGTGCATACGCCACGACGTTGCGGGCAGTTCTGCAGCGCAGGCACGTCGGATTTCTCGACGATACGCTTACGCGGCTGACGTACCAGCTGGTTGATAGTTGCCATCTACTAGCTCCACTGTTGTCTTGCGACGCTATTGTCTTGCAAGAAAAGCAAAATGGCAGGAACGAGTCCCCGCCAAATTTAGGGGTACAAGAGTCTAAAGAGGATCTTCTCTCCAGTCAAGACAAGGCCCCGGCCTCCCCTCTCCGTCCATCGCAACAAAAAAGTCGCGATGATCGAAAAAAAGCTACCAGGGCCATGCTTTCACTGCAGCAGGACTCAGTTACCGCTTGAGTTTAGCGCTTCGGTCAGTGCAGCTTCCACTTCACTGGCGCTGACGCGCGCCGGCTTGTCCAGCTCACGGCGGCGCTTGCGCTCGCTGTGGTAGGCCAGGCCGGTACCCGCCGGGATCAGACGACCCACGACTACGTTTTCTTTCAGGCCGCGCAGGTAATCGCGCTTGCCGGTGACGGCCGCCTCGGTCAGTACGCGGGTGGTCTCTTGGAAAGAGGCCGCGGAGATGAACGATTCGGTCGACAACGACGCCTTGGTGATGCCCAGCAACACACGAGTGAACTTGGACACGAACTTGTCTTCGGTCGCCAGACGCTCGTTTTCCACCAACACGTGAGTCAGCTCCATCTGGTCGCCCTTGATGAAGGTGGAATCGCCGGATTCAGCGATTTCAACTTTACGCAGCATCTGACGCAGGATGGTCTCGATGTGCTTATCGTTGATCTTCACGCCTTGCAGGCGGTAAACGTCCTGGATCTCGTTGACGATGTACTTGGCCAGCGCACTCACACCCAACAGACGCAGGATGTCATGCGGGTCGCTTGGACCGTCGGAGATGACTTCGCCACGGTTCACCTGTTCGCCCTCGAAGACGTTCAGGTGACGCCACTTCGGAATCAGCTCCTCATACGGATCACTACCGTCGTTCGGAGTAATGACCAGACGGCGCTTGCCCTTGGTCTCTTTACCGAAGGCGATGGTGCCGCTGACTTCAGCCAGAATCGAGGCTTCTTTCGGACGACGCGCTTCGAACAAGTCGGCAACACGCGGCAGACCACCGGTGATGTCGCGGGTCTTCGACGTCTCTTGCGGAATACGCGCGATAACATCACCGATCGCGATTTTCGCGCCATCCGCCACGCCGACCAGGGCGTTGGCCGGCAGGAAGTACTGAGCGATTACGTCAGTGCCTGGCAGCAACAGATCCTTGCCGTTGTCATCGACCATCTTCACGGCTGGACGGATATCTTTACCGGCAGCTGGACGGTCTTTGGCGTCGAGGACTTCAATGTTGGTCATACCGGTCAATTCGTCGGTTTGACGCTTGATCGTGATGCCTTCTTCCATGCCCACGTAGGTCACGGTACCTTTCATTTCGGTAACGATCGGGTGAGTGTGCGGATCCCACTTGGCCACGATGGCGCCAGCGTCGACCTTGTCACCCTCTTTAACCGAAATCACCGCGCCATACGGCAACTTATAGCGCTCGCGCTCGCGACCGTAGTCGTCGGCAATTGCCAGCTCGCCGGAACGGGACACCGCCACCAGGTGCCCGTCGACACGCTCGACGTGCTTGAGGTTATGCAGACGGACAGTACCGCCATTCTTCACCTGAACGCTGTCGGCCGCCGAGGTCCGGCTTGCCGCACCACCGATGTGGAACGTGCGCATGGTCAACTGGGTACCCGGCTCACCGATCGATTGAGCGGCGATAACGCCGACCGCTTCACCGATGTTCACCTGATGACCACGAGCCAAGTCACGGCCATAGCACTTGGCGCAAATGCCATAACGGGTTTCGCAACTGATTGGCGAGCGCACGATGACTTCGTCGATGCTGTTCAGCTCGATGAACTCAACCCACTTCTCGTCAACCAGCGTGCCAGCAGGAACAATGACGTCCTCGGTACCTGGTTTGAATACGTCACGGGCGATCACTCGACCCAGAACGCGCTCACCCAACGGCTCTACGACATCGCCGCCTTCGATGTGCGGCGTCATGAGCAGGCCATGCTCGGTGCCGCAATCGATCTCGGTGACCACCAGATCTTGTGCAACGTCCACCAGACGACGCGTCAGGTAGCCGGAGTTCGCGGTTTTCAACGCGGTATCCGCCAGACCTTTACGAGCACCGTGAGTCGAGATGAAGTACTGGAGTACGCTCAGGCCTTCACGGAAGTTGGCGGTAATCGGCGTTTCGATGATGGAACCGTCCGGCTTGGCCATCAGACCACGCATACCGGCGAGCTGACGGATCTGCGCGGCAGAACCCCGCGCACCCGAGTCGGCCATCATGTACATCGAGTTGAAAGATTCCTGATCGACTTCGACACCATGACGGTCGACGACTTTCTCTTTCGAGAGGTTGGCCATCATCGCTTTGGAAACTTCGTCGTTCGCCTTGGACCAGAGGTCGATCACCTTGTTGTACTTCTCGCCCTGGGTTACCAGGCCGGAGGCGTACTGACTTTCGATCTCTTTTACTTCTTCGGTAGCAGCACCGATAATGCGAGCCTTTTCATCCGGAATAACGAAGTCGTTAACACCGATGGACACGCCAGAAATGGTCGAATAGGCAAAGCCGGTGTACATCAACTGGTCAGCGAAGATCACCGTCTCTTTCAGCCCCACCACGCGGTAGCACTGGTTGATCAGTTTGGAGATCGCCTTCTTCTTCATCGGCAGGTTGACGACGTCGTATGACAGGCCGGCTGGAACCACCTGGAACAACAGCGCACGACCGACAGTAGTGTCGACGATACGGGTGTTCTTGACGCTGCCGCCATCACGGTCGTTCACGGTTTCGGTGATACGAACCTTGATCTTGGCGTGCAAGGCCGCCTCGCCGGCGCGGAATACGCGGTCGACTTCCTGCAGGTCCGCAAAGATACGACCTTCGCCCTTGGCGTTGATAGCCTCGCGGGTCATGTAATACAGACCCAGTACAACGTCCTGCGACGGAACGATGATCGGCTCGCCGTTGGCGGGCGACAGGATGTTGTTGGTCGACATCATCAACGCACGCGCTTCGAGCTGGGCTTCCAGGGTCAGCGGTACGTGCACGGCCATTTGGTCGCCGTCGAAGTCAGCGTTGTACGCCGCACAGACCAGAGGGTGCAGCTGGATAGCCTTGCCTTCGATCAAGACCGGTTCAAACGCCTGGATACCCAGACGGTGAAGGGTCGGTGCACGGTTGAGGAGCACCGGGTGTTCGCGGATGACTTCAGCGAGAACGTCCCAAACCTCCGGCAGCTCGCGCTCGACCATCTTCTTGGCGGCCTTGATGGTGGTCGCCAGACCGCGCATTTCCAGCTTGCCGAAAATGAACGGTTTGAACAGCTCCAGAGCCATCTTCTTCGGCAGGCCGCACTGGTGCAGACGCAGGGTCGGGCCAACGGTAATAACCGAACGACCGGAGTAGTCCACGCGCTTACCGAGCAGGTTCTGACGGAAACGACCTTGCTTACCCTTGATCATGTCGGCCAGGGATTTCAGAGGGCGCTTGTTCGAACCGGTGATGGCACGACCGCGACGACCGTTGTCCAACAGGGCATCGACGGCTTCCTGCAACATACGCTTTTCGTTGCGCACGATGATGTCCGGAGCGGACAGATCGAGCAAACGCTTCAAGCGGTTGTTACGGTTGATCACCCGACGATACAGATCGTTGAGGTCGGAAGTGGCGAAGCGACCGCCATCCAGTGGAACCAGTGGACGCAGGTCTGGCGGCAGCACCGGCAGAACGGTCAACACCATCCACTCAGGCAGGTTGCCGGAGCCCTGGAAGGCTTCCATCAACTTCAGGCGCTTGGACAGCTTCTTGATCTTGGTTTCCGAGTTGGTTTGCGGAATTTCTTCGCGCAGACGGCCAATCTCGTGCTCCAGGTCGATCGCGTGCAGCAGTTCGCGGACAGCCTCGGCACCCATGCGGGCGTCGAAGTCGTCACCGAATTCTTCGAGGGCTTCGAAGTACTGCTCGTCGTTGAGCAACTGGCCTTTCTCAAGCGTGGTCATGCCCGGGTCGATAACGACATAGCTCTCGAAATAGAGAACGCGCTCGATATCGCGCAGGGTCATATCCATCAGCAGGCCGATACGGCTTGGCAAGGACTTCAGGAACCAAATGTGGGCAACCGGCGACGCCAGCTCGATGTGCGCCATGCGCTCACGACGAACCTTGGCCAGCGCGACTTCAACGCCGCACTTCTCGCAGATCACGCCACGGTGTTTCAAGCGCTTGTACTTACCGCACAGGCACTCATAGTCTTTTACCGGGCCAAAGATCTTGGCGCAGAACAGCCCGTCACGTTCTGGTTTGAACGTCCGGTAGTTGATGGTTTCCGGCTTTTTAACTTCACCGAACGACCACGAACGGATCATCTCAGGCGAGGCCAATCCAATACGGATGGCGTCGAACTCTTCGACTTGACCCTGGTTTTTCAGCAAATTCAGTAGGTCTTTCAAGGCCTTTCCTCCTGGCGGAGCAGAGAGCGGGCAGTCCTGCCCCGCTCTCGATTCGCGTCACGTGTTATTCGGTTTCCAGATCGATATCGATGCCGAGGGAACGAATTTCTTTGATCAACACGTTGAAGGACTCGGGCATGCCCGGCTCCATACGGTGATCGCCGTCCACGATGTTCTTGTACATCTTGGTCCGACCGTTCACATCGTCCGACTTCACTGTGAGCATTTCTTGCAGAGTGTATGCAGCACCGTAAGCTTCCAGTGCCCAAACCTCCATCTCCCCGAAACGCTGACCACCGAACTGTGCCTTACCACCCAGCGGCTGCTGGGTAACCAGGCTGTAAGAACCGGTAGAACGAGCGTGCATCTTATCGTCTACCAAGTGGTTCAGCTTCAGCATGTACATGTAGCCGACGGTAACCGGACGCTCGAATTTATTGCCGGTACGGCCATCGAACAGTTGCATCTGGCCGCTTTCCGGCAAGTCTGCCAGTTTCAGCATGGCCTTGATTTCGACTTCCTTGGCACCGTCGAATACCGGAGTAGCCATTGGCACGCCCGCTCGCAGGTTCTTCGCCAGATCCAGGATTTCCTGGTCGGAGAAGGTGTCCAGCTCTTCGTTGCGACCGCCGATCTCGTTGTAGATCTCGTGCAGGAATTTGCGCAGGTCAGCAACCTTGCGCTGTTCCTCGATCATGCGGTTGATCTTCTCGCCCAGACCTTTGGCCGCGAGGCCCAGGTGGGTTTCGAGGATCTGACCGACGTTCATACGCGAGGGTACGCCCAGCGGGTTGAGGACGACATCGACCGGAGTGCCATTGGCATCGTGCGGCATGTCTTCAACCGGCATGATCACGGAGACCACACCCTTGTTACCGTGACGACCGGCCATCTTGTCGCCCGGCTGGATGCGACGACGGATTGCCAGGTAGACCTTGACGATCTTCAGGACGCCCGGAGCCAGGTCATCGCCTTGCTGCAGCTTACGCTTCTTGTCTTCGAACTTGTCGTCCAGCAGACGGCGGCGATCGACGATGTAGGCTTGGGCCTTCTCGAGCTGCTCGTTCAGCGCGTCTTCAGCCATACGCAGCTTGAACCACTGACCATGCTCAAGACCGTCAAGGATCTCGTTAGTGATCTCCTGACCTTTCTTCAGGCCGGCACCGCCTTCGGCAGTGTGACCGACCAGGGCGGAACGCAGACGTTCGAAAGTCGCACCTTCAACGATACGGAACTCTTCGTTGAGATCCTTGCGGATCTCGTCGAGCTGGCTCTTCTCGATGGACAGGGCGCGGCTATCACGCTCAACGCCATCACGGGTGAAGACCTGCACGTCGATGACGGTACCCTTGGTGCCGGTCGGCACGCGCAGGGAGGTGTCTTTGACGTCGCTGGCCTTCTCACCGAAGATCGCGCGCAGCAGTTTTTCTTCCGGAGTTAGCTGTGTCTCGCCTTTCGGAGTGACCTTGCCGACCAGGATGTCACCAGCGCCCACTTCGGCGCCGACATAGACGATACCGGCTTCGTCCAGCTTGTTCAGCGCGGCTTCACCCACGTTCGGGATGTCCGCGGTGATTTCCTCTGGGCCAAGCTTGGTGTCACGGGCCACACAGGTCAGTTCCTGAATGTGGATCGTGGTGAAGCGATCTTCCTGGACAACGCGTTCCGACAGGCAGATGGAGTCTTCGAAGTTGAAGCCGTTCCACGCCATGAAGGCGATGCGCATGTTCTGACCCAGCGCCAGCTCACCCATGTCGGTGGACGGGCCGTCGGCCATGATGTCGCTGCGCTGAACGCGATCACCCTTGCTCACCAGCGGACGCTGGTTGATGCAGGTGTTCTGGTTCGAACGGGTGTATTTGGTCAGGTTATAGATGTCGACACCGGCTTCGCCCGGCTCAACTTCGTCATCGGCAACGCGAACCACGATACGACTGGCATCGACCGAATCGATCACCCCGCCACGGCGAGCCACGACGCACACGCCGGAGTCACGGGCAACGTTGCGCTCCATGCCGGTACCCACCAGCGGCTTGTCGGCTCGCAGGGTCGGTACAGCCTGGCGCTGCATGTTCGAACCCATCAACGCACGGTTGGCGTCGTCGTGCTCGAGGAACGGGATCAGCGACGCGGCGACCGAAACAACCTGCTTGGGCGATACGTCCATCAGGGTGACGTCTTCCGGCGCCTTGACGGTGAACTCGTTCAGGTGACGAACCGCCACCAGCTCGTCAGTGAGGATCTTCTTGTCGTTCATCGTGGCCGAAGCCTGGGCGATCACGTGATCGGCTTCCTCGATGGCGGACAGGAACACGATCTCGTCGGTCACCAGAGCGTCTTTCACCACACGGTACGGGCTTTCAAGGAAACCGTACTGGTTGGTGCGCGCATAGGCGGCCAGGGAGTTGATCAGACCGATGTTCGGACCTTCAGGCGTTTCGATCGGACACACGCGACCGTAGTGCGTCGGGTGTACGTCACGCACTTCGAAGCCTGCGCGCTCACGGGTCAGACCGCCCGGGCCAAGCGCGGAGACGCGACGCTTGTGAGTGATCTCGGACAACGGGTTGTTCTGGTCCATGAACTGCGACAGCTGGCTCGAACCGAAGAACTCCTTCACCGCCGCAGCCACTGGCTTGGCGTTGATCAGGTCTTGCGGCATCAGGCCTTCGCTTTCAGCCATCGACAGACGTTCCTTGACCGCGCGCTCAACGCGCACCAGGCCGACACGGAACTGGTTCTCGGCCATTTCGCCGACGCAACGAACCCGGCGGTTACCCAGGTGGTCGATGTCGTCGACGATGCCTTTGCCGTTACGGATGTCGACCAGGGTCTTGAGAACCGCGACGATATCGTCCTTGTTCAGTACGCCCGAACCTTCGATCTCGGTACGACCGATACGACGGTTGAACTTCATCCGGCCGACCGCAGACAGGTCATAGCGCTCAGGGCTGAAGAACAGGTTGTTGAACAGGGTCTCGGCGGCATCCTTGGTCGGTGGCTCACCGGGACGCATCATGCGATAGATTTCGACCAGCGCTTCCAGTTGGTTACTGGTGGAGTCGATCTTCAGCGTGTCGGAGATGAACGGACCGCAGTCGATATCGTTGGTGTACAGCGTTTCGATGCGAACAACCTGGGCCTTGGCGATTTTCGCCAGGATCTCGGTGTTCAGCTCGGTGTTGCACTCTGCCAGGATTTCGCCGGTTGCCGGATGCACGATGACCTTGGCGGTAGTGCGGCCCAGGACGTAGTCCAGCGGCACTTCCAACTCTTTGATTCCGGCTTTTTCCAGCTGGTTGATGTGACGAGCGGTGATACGACGACCCTGCTCGACAATCACCTTGCCTTTGTCATCCTGGATATCCAGGACCGCGATCTCGCCGCGCAGGCGCTGAGGCACCAGTTCCAGGCTCAGGGTTTCGCCCTTAACGTGGAAGACGTTGGTGGTGTAGAACGCGTCCAGCACCTCTTCGGTGCCGTAGCCCAGCGCGCGCAGCAGCACGGAAGCCGGCAGCTTACGACGACGGTCGATACGCACGAACACACAGTCTTTCGGATCGAACTCGAAGTCCAACCACGAACCGCGGTACGGAATGATCCGTGCCGAATACAGCAGTTTGCCGGAGCTGTGCGTCTTGCCGCGATCGTGATCGAAGAACACGCCCGGGGAACGGTGCAGCTGGGAAACGATCACGCGCTCGGTACCGTTGATTACGAAGGTACCGTTCTCAGTCATCAGGGGGATTTCACCCATGTAGACTTCTTGCTCTTTGATGTCCTTGATCGCTTTGTTCGACGACTCTTTGTCGAAAATGATCAGGCGCACTTTCACCCGCAGCGGAACCGCATAGGTCACGCCGCGCAATACGCATTCCTTGACGTCGAAGGCCGGTTCGCCCAAACGATAGCCAACGTACTCCAGAGCAGCGTTACCGGAGTAGCTGATGATCGGGAAAACGGATTTGAAGGCCGCATGCAGACCGACGTCACGGAACTGGTCCTTGGTCGCGCCCGCCTGCAAGAATTCGCGATACGAATCCAGCTGGATAGCCAAGAGGTACGGTACGTCCATGACGTCCGGCAACTTGCTAAAGTCCTTGCGGATACGTTTTTTCTCAGTATATGAGTAAGCCATCAGCGTTCCCCAGCTTGGTCACCTGCTTGTTTGGCCTCTCCCGACGGGAGCAGCCAGAAAATCGTGCAAACCCCATGGTTTGCGCCACCGCATCGGGTGGTTGAAGCACGTTAAAGGCACCGACCGCGCCGGTTGCCAATAACGGAAAAAGGCCGGTGGCAAGAGCCACCAGCCATCAGCCTGTCGCTTAACGCTTGGGCTGGAGACGCAAGGTCGGAGATTACTTGACTTCGACTTCAGCGCCAGCTTCTTCCAGCTTCTTCTTGGCATCTTCGGCCGCTTCTTTCGAAACGCCTTCAGCGATGACCTGAGGAGCGGTATCAACTTTCTCTTTGGCTTCTTTCAGACCCAGACCGGTCAGTTCACGCACGGCCTTGATGACGTTGACTTTCTTCTCGCCAGCGCCCTTAAGGATAACGTTGAACTCGGTTTGTTCTTCAACAACAGCGGCAGCCGCGGCTGGGCCAGCCGAAGCGGCAGCAGCGGTAACACCGAAGGTTTCTTCCATAGCTTTGATCAGCTCAACAACTTCCAGAACGGTTTTCTGGCCAATTGCTTCGATGATTTGTTCGTTAGTCAGAGACATGACTCAATTCCTGAATTGGGGGACAGCCTGTACGGCCATCGAAATAAACAAAATACGCGAGTAAAGAAACGCTCAGCCTCAGGCTGCGGCGGCTTCTTTTTGATCGCGGATTGCCGCCAGAGTACGCGCCAGTTTGCTGGTAGCGCCTTGAATCACGCTCATCAGCTGGGAAATGGCTTCGTCACGGGTTGGCAGGCTTGCCAGCACGTCGATCTGGTTCGCTGCGAGGAACTTGCCCTCGAACGCAGCTGCCTTGATCTCGAACTTGTCCTGACCCTTGGCGAACTCTTTGAAAATACGGGCTGCAGCACCCGGATGTTCCTTAGAGAACGCAATCAAGGTAGGGCCGGTGAACACGTCGTTGAGGACACTGTATTCAGTATCAGCAACAGCGCGCTTGAGCAGGGTGTTACGCACGACACGCACGTATACGCCAGCTTCACGAGCCTCTTTACGGAGTCCGGTCATTGCGCCTACTGTTACGCCACGGGCATCAGCCACGACAGCGGACAGAGCGACTTTGGCAGCCTCGTTGACTTCAGCGACGATGGCCTTCTTGTCTTCGAGATTAATTGCCACGGGTTCAACTCCTGCTTGTTACCGTTTCATCTGGCCGAAGCCGGATGTCGTTTTGGTGTCTGATTCGGTAAGGAACCGGGAGCACCATCTGCGTAGGCTTGTGGTTTAAGACTTGCGTCGCCTACGGTCTTGGATAGCCCCCGCCAGGCAGGGACCCCAATCTTTCAGTGGGTGCAATTGCTTGCACTCACTTGTGTTTTATGCGTCCAGCGAGCTCTGATCGATAACCAGGCCTGGGCCCATGGTGGTGCTCAGGGTAACGCGCTTGACGTAGATGCCTTTCGAGGAGGCTGGCTTGATACGCTTCAGATCGGCGATCAGGGCCTCAACGTTTTCCTTCAGCTTGACGGCGTCAAAGCCGACCTTGCCAACGGAAGTGTGGATAATGCCGTTTTTGTCGGTGCGATAACGAACCTGACCAGCCTTGGCGTTCTTGACCGCGTTGGCGACATCCGGGGTGACGGTGCCAACTTTAGGGTTAGGCATCAGGCCACGTGGACCGAGGATCTGACCCAGTTGGCCGACAACACGCATTGCGTCCGGGGAGGCAATGACCACGTCATAGTTCAGGTCGCCGCCCTTCATTTCGGCAGCCAGGTCGTCCATGCCAACGCGATCGGCGCCAGCAGCCAGGGCAGCTTCAGCCGCTGGCCCCTGGGTGAACACGGCAACACGAACGGTCTTGCCGGTGCCATGTGGCAGCACGGTAGCGCTACGCACGACCTGGTCGGATTTACGTGGGTCAACGCCCAGATTTACGGCAACGTCAACGGACTCGCTGAACTTGACAGTCGACAGCTCGGTCAGCAAAGCGGCGGCGTCTACGAAATTATAGGCCTTGCCTGCTTCGATTTTGCCGGCGATAGCCTTTTGGCGCTTGGTCAGCTTAGCCATTACACACCCTCCACGTTAAGGCCCATGCTACGAGCAGAACCGGCGATGGTACGCACGGCTGCATCCATATCAGCTGCAGTCAGATCCGCGTTTTTGGTTTTCGCGATTTCTTCCAGCTGAGCACGAGTCACGGTGCCAACCTTAACGGTATTAGGACGAGCGGAACCGCTGGTCAGGCCGGCCGCTTTCTTCAACAGAACCGAAGCCGGGGTCGACTTGGTTTCGAAAGTAAAGCTGCGGTCGCTGTAGACAGTGATAATCACCGGAGTCGGCAGACCTGGCTCAAGACCCTGAGTACGGGCATTGAAGGCCTTGCAGAATTCCATGATATTCACGCCGTGCTGACCCAGTGCTGGACCGACGGGTGGGCTAGGGTTGGCCTGGGCGGCCTTCACTTGTAGCTTGATGTAAGCGGTAATCTTCTTGGCCATGAGGCACTCCAATTACGGGTTCGAACGCCTCGAAAGGCTCCCCGGTTACTTGCGCGTTTATCCCAGTGACGACAAAACCCCACAGCCTAGGGCTGCGGGGTTGGGATGCTTGCCCAGCTAGACCTTTTCGACCTGACTGAACTCCAACTCCACCGGAGTAGAGCGACCGAAAATAAGCACTGCGACCTGAATCCGGCTCTTTTCGTAGTTAACTTCTTCAACCGTACCGTTGAAATCTGCGAACGGACCATCGGTGACACGCACCACTTCGCCCGGCTCGAACAGTGTCTTCGGCTTCGGTTTGTCGCTACCGTCAGCGACACGACGCAAAATAGCCTCAGCTTCTTTGTCGGTGATCGGTGCAGGCTTGTCGGCGGTACCGCCAATGAAGCCCATTACCCGAGGAGTATCCTTGACCAAATGCCAAGTACCCTCGTTCATATCCATCTGCACCAGCACATAGCCAGGAAAAAACTTGCGTTCGCTTTTGCGTTTCTGGCCGTTACGCATCTCTACTACTTCTTCAGTAGGGACCAGAATTTCGCCGAAGCCATCTTCCATGCCTGCCAGCTTTACTCGCTCGATCAACGAGCGCATGACATGCTTCTCGTAACCCGAGTAAGCATGCACAACGTACCAACGCTTAGCCACGGGACACCCTTAGCCAACAATCAAGGAAACAAGCCAACCGAGCAGGGAATCAAGCCCCCACAACAGCAACGCCATAACCAATACCACAGCCACGACAATCAACGTGGTCTGCGTGGTTTCTTGGCGAGTCGGCCATACGACTTTACGGATTTCGGTGCGAGCTTCCTTGGCCAGTACAAAGAACGACTTGCCTTTAGCAGTTTGCAGGCCTACAAAGGCAGCTACAGCAGCAATGACAAGCAGAGCAAGTACGCGGTACAGGACCGGCGAGCCAGCGTAATACTGGTTGCCAACGACACCAATCACCACCAGTGCGACTACAACGAGCCACTTGAGAAGATCGAAGCGAGAGCCTTGGACTTCAGTGTTGGAGGTCATCTAAGAGAATCCTGTGAAAAGAAAGCCAGACACACCGAGTGAATCTGGCAGGTCAGGAGGGAATCGAACCCCCAACCTACGGTTTTGGAGACCGTCGCTCTGCCAATTGAGCTACTGACCTAAAACTTGAATCAGGCCGACCATTATGTCGGCTCGAGAGAGGTATTTCAACTACTTATTCGATTACTTTTGCTACGACGCCAGCGCCGACGGTACGACCGCCTTCACGAATAGCGAAACGCAGGCCGTCTTCCATCGCGATGGTCTTGATCAGCGTGACAGTCATCTGAATATTGTCACCTGGCATCACCATTTCAACGCCTTCTGGCAGTTCGCAGTTACCGGTCACGTCAGTTGTACGGAAGTAGAACTGTGGACGGTAACCTTTGAAGAACGGCGTGTGACGACCGCCTTCTTCCTTGCTCAGAACATAGACTTCTGCAGTGAACTTGGTGTGCGGCTTGACCGAACCTGGCTTGACCAGAACCTGGCCACGCTCCACGTCGTCACGCTTGGTACCACGCAGCAGCACACCGCAGTTCTCGCCGGCACG
>NZ_FOAR01000065.1 GCF_900109755.1 Pseudomonas agarici
CCGCGATCCAGGCCCATCGCGTAGGCGGCGTCCTGAAACACCATCAACTCATCAGAGAAGCGCTCGATCTTGCCGACGTACTGCTGGTGCAGCCGCTCAATCGCGGCATGGTCATCAGGGTGATTTCTGTTTTCTGTGGGCATGGGGCGTCCTATGCCGGGCCATGCCCGGGCGGCGGAGTGGGGGATTATGTTTCGAGGTAGGCTGCTATAAATTGCGTCGCCGCTTCAGCGTTGATAGCGTTTCCGTAGGCGCGCAGTCGTCCCACTCTGCCGGTAAGCCCATTTGCCATCGGGAATGTGCCGGGTTCAACGGGGCGCCAGAGATGGTCCCTGCATCCGAGCCAGTCAGCAGCACGCCAGAAACCGTTAACCGGGCCGGGCACGTCAGTTGCGACAAAAGGCCAACTGTTTTCCGGCTGCTGTCCGTGTTGCCAGCCGCATTGTTGCCGTTCTGCGCCGGCGTTCCTGCCATCGGCGTTGGCCAGCCCGCAAGGGCCACTATCTGGTTCAGAGGGCGGCCCGTATCCCATGGGCGAGCGTCCTTGAAGCCTCGATGCGCATCTGCCGCCGTGCAGGTAGGCCACCCCGCTAATGCCACTGCAATCCTGAGTTCCGATCTTCGACAGTTCTCCGCTTGCTCGTATGTCCCCCCTTTCCCGTCGCATGCTTTCGGCGTCGGCCACCCAGTAGAGTCGGTCTCGGATGTGCGGCGCACCGACGCCCGCAGACGGAAACGGGACGGCCCCGAAGGCGTATTCCAAGGCTTCCAGGTCAGCCTGTACAAGGTCGACCCAAGGCTCGATAGCCTTGCTCGCAACCTGCTCTCCAAAGATGACTGCAGGTTTGCACTGGCTGATGAGCCAGGCGAAGCTTGGCCAAAGGTGTCTTGGGTCCGCAAACCCAGCTCCAGCGCCTGCCGCGCTGAAAGGCTGGCAAGGACAGGAACCGGTCCAAACAGATCGATCATCTGCCCAGCCGGCGCGCCGAAGGGCGAGGGACCAAACACCGACTCCGGCGAAGAAGTGGCACTGCGTGAATTCGCGCAGGTCGCTTGGATGGACATCTTCAATACTCCTTTCATCTACAATGCCTGGCGCTATGTGTCCGGCCTCTATGAGATTTCTCAGCCACTGAGCGGCGTAGGGGTCAATTTCGTTGTAGTAAGCGGCCATGGCTTCGCCTCGCCGTCTGGCGTGATTCGTTTAAGTGTGATGGGTTATGCTTCTTCGGCGTCGAGCCGTGACGCTTTGCGTTGACCGAGAAGGTATAGTTCTGCCGCCACGTTTTCGTGAACTTCTATTTTGTGGCGCGAACGAAGCGCTTCAGATGCTCCAGCGGGTCCGAGCGAGTGCAGGTATCGCAGACACCCGGCGATCACCGACGCTTGCTCAGTGTCTTCAGTCCAGGTCATCAGCTCGGCAAGCATCTTCTTCTCGCCAGCTCGCACGCGGTGTCGCAACTCTTGCTCGCCGAGACTTTTTCTCTTTGCCGCAGTCTTTGCCGATCGTTCTTTCTGCGCGGCTACCATGG
>NZ_FOAR01000015.1 GCF_900109755.1 Pseudomonas agarici
AGTTGAACGGTTGGCTCAGGCCCTCGGTGCCCTGAAAGGTGAGGACGTCGAGCAAGGCGTCAACCCCGTAAACGCTGAGTGTGTGCCGGCTATGGTCGAAGATCGGGCGCGGTGGGTTGAGCATGTTCAGGCCTCCAGGGCGAAGGGGTCAGTGAGAAGCCAAGAAAGTAATATCTTGCTTATCGCCATCGACCTGGGTCGGCGCCCGCCATTTGAGGCGTGATGCCCGGTGTCTGGATTTACCGGGATTGAAGACGTTGAAATATGCGAATGAAGTTTGTGCCATGGGCCTACTTCCTTGTTCTGGGTGTCTCGGCGTAGGTTGCCGAAGACGAAATTTTTATTGTTGTTTTTTGCCCGACTAAGGCAGGCTTGGGCGCGCTGGCAGGGCAACTCAAAGCGCAATAAATCCGCGCCATGCCGAGTCAGGCAAATTTAAATTGAGGTAGACGCTAACAAAGCAGAAAAGGAATGACTGTAAGATCCATCCCAAAAACAATTCGGAATGTTCCCCAAAGTCTCTCAACAAGGCTGGCTGGAAGCATTCTGGGATTGTCGCCCGTAAGCGCTACGCAGGAGCGGAGGGAAGCCTGCCGAGCGTTGCGCGCCTTGAGGCCGGCTCAAATAAGCTTGATCGGATCTTCACAGATGATAAATTTCATCTATGTACATGAGATAGTTAGATTGAGCTAATTCCGACTCGTGTCAGTTCGGGCCCAACACATCCACCTTGGGAAAATCAATCTTTGTATCGAAGACATTATTGATGTAGTTGGTAAACATATATTGAACACTTAAACCGATAATATTCAATATTTCCTCATCGCTGAAGCCTGCTTCGCGAATGAGTATGAGTTCTGCTTCGGTAACGTGCCCACGCGTGGTGACAAGTTGTTTGACAAACCGCCCCACTGCCGCCATTTTTCGGTCGTTGGACATACCTCGTCGGGCAAGCAATAAATCACTCGGGTACATTTTTCCAAAATTCATACCCATATAGGTATGTGTCGCCAGGCAATACAGGCATGTATTTACCTCAGACACCGCGAGCGCTACATGGGCGCGAAGCCTCGCATCGAAGCTGTCGTCCAGCGACTGCTGCATTTTGTCCAAGGCTGTAAGCGTGCTGGGTGAGAGTGATGTCAAACGCAATACATTAGGTACAAACCCCAGTTTTTTGTAAACAGTATCAAACGTAGGACGCACTTCCTCCTTGGCGCTGTCTCGTGTGGGAATTATAGTGCGGGTCATGACTGCACCTCAATAGGATGTTTGGCAGTAACGGTTCAAGAGCGGTGTACTGACACTATCGCAGCTACGCCTTAAATGATTCATAAAACGCTTAGGCCAACGTATCCGTCGGAAAATCAATGTCGGTATCGAATACGTTATTGATGTAATTAGTAAAGCTGAATTGTATTACCAGGCCAATGACTTCGATAATTTCCGCATCGGAGTATCCTGCCTTTCGTACACGATCAATCTCGTCCTCACTGACGTGACCGCGCATTTCCGCAACTTTTGCAGCGAACTGAATAATAGTCTGAATTTTCGGATTGCTCGATTGCCCCTTTCGTGCAAGCGCCATTTCTTCCGGACTGTCTTTCGCCAGGTTTAG
The DNA here is from genome assembly GCF_900109755.1 of Pseudomonas agarici. Lineage (GTDB taxonomy): Bacteria > Pseudomonadota > Gammaproteobacteria > Pseudomonadales > Pseudomonadaceae > Aquipseudomonas > Aquipseudomonas agarici. The sequence continues at coordinate 1,619 of NZ_FOAR01000015.1, forward strand.
TCCAACAAAGGTATGAGCAGCTACACAGTAATGACACCTGTTGACCTCTGAAACAACAAGTGCGATTCGCTCACGTGTCTTCAAATCCAATGCTTTCATCAACGGAGTTTGCATTCCCACCAACGCCGCGAGGGTTTTCGGACTCATTGCAGTGAGCCGATACAGATTGGGGAAAAAACCAAGGCGCTTTCCTATCGCATCCAAGGCTGCGTGCGTTTCTGGCGGTGTGTTTTCCCGGCTCGGAATTTCGACGCGTGACATGTTTTTCCACCTGTAAGAGATATGTATTGTCGGTTCAGTCTATCGACTTGAGAGCGCAGTGATAACCAGAAAATTTCAAGAAGAACCATTTCAAAAAATGAGAACAGAAGTCAATTGACGAGAGTGACGTGTACCACGCACCATAGCAGCCAGGCACCACCATTCACGCTAAAAATCAACCGTATAATTAAACAAAGAAAACCCTCAAAAATGCCTGAATCAAGACACATGATTATCCCGTATTTTGCATAGCCGGAACCACACCTTTACCTGCGCAAAAGTGACTGGTAGGTTATCAATCAGTGCCAAAATGCGTGCTTTTCTGAGAGGATTAACAAAATGGATCGTCTTGAAGCGATGGCCATCCTGGTAGCTACAGTGGAAGCCGGGAGCTTTTCTGCTGCAAGTCGCAAGCTCTCCGTTCCGCTGCCAACCGTCAGTCGAAAACTCGCGGCTTTAGAGGAGCATTTGGGGGTTCGGCTATTGATGCGTTCTACTCGTAGCTTGACGCTGACTGAAGCAGGATTGACCTATCTTCAATCTTGTAAGCAAATTCTCGATCAGGTGACCGAAGCAGAGCGCTCTGCCTCCGGTGAATACACGACACCTCGAGGTGAGTTGGTTGTAACTGCACCTGTCGTCTTTGGACGCCTTCATCTCCTACCCATCATTAACGATTTCTTGGCCTCGTTTCCGCAAATTAATATCCGATTGATATTATCCGACAAGACGATGCATCTTGTGGATGATCATATCGACGCCGCTGTACGAGTCGGTAGATTACCGGATAGCGGCATGATGGCCACCCAGGTTGGAACTGTCTGTCGGGTGGTTTGCGCGAGCCCGGAATACCTGGCCAGCCACGGAAAGCCCACGCATCCTAATGATCTCATAGAGCATTCATGCGTCAATTTCGAAGGATTGCCTTCAGGTGCTTTGTGGACTTTCGCGCCTGCTGCAACGCCGGCAAATATACTGACTGTAATGGTGAAACCTCGCCTTTCAGTCAACACCGCTGAAGCCGCTATTGATGCTGCCATTGCGAATGTGGGGCTAACTCATGTTTTGTCATATCAGATTTCCCATGCGGTCGAACAACAAAAATTGCGCTTAGTCCTTCGTGAATTCGAACCCACGCCTATACCCGTTCATTTAGTTCACGCCGGTCAAATACCATTACCGGTAAAAACTCGCAGCTTTTTTGACTTCGTTGTACCGCGCTTAAGGTCAGTCTTGCTCGGCGATAAAGATAGATTGCGAGCAGGAATGAATACCCTTGTACCCGAATACCCAGACTTATAATTATTCAAGTGTCGACAACCAATGACTCCAATATAGAATATGCCCCCTATCAGGTCATGCTTCCTTTTATACAGTCGGGTACCTGTAAGAGTTGAAAACTCTGAATATCCCACCGTATAAGCTTCCCTATCCGATTTGGCTAGGCACTCTTGGAAAAAAACTTTTTAGAGATTTCTCACACCAATGCAGATGATAATAACAAGGGCACTAACAGCGCATTCCGCCAGCGAGCGCCCTTATCAATCGAACGACTCTTTAAAAAGGAATTGACAATTTCAACCAATAGGCATCGCCTTCCGCCCTATTTCGCACTTGAGATTCTTTCTGCCATTTGGCTGTCAGAAACCATCCTTTATTACTCATGTATTTCACGGAAGGACCGATTGCGAATGCCCTGCCCTTATTGTCTTTTATACGATCACCATGCTGCCGATCGTCCGTGGTTTGATGATAAATGTAACCGCCTACACCCACCACCCAACCATTACCGAGCCCCCAACCTACCGCATAGTCTGTGTGCAATTCCTGGCCCGAGCGATAATCGGTATCTTTATTGCGCAGGTTGAAGTCATACATCGTTTTGGCATCTATGTTCAGTCCGTTCGGGTCGACGTAAGACACCGCTAGAACAGGTTCGATCACCCAATAATTACGCCCGATGTTGGCCAAATCATTCTTGTCGTATTCACCCGTGGGGGCGATAAAGTCCAAGGCCAGAATGCTGTGCAGTTTTTCACTGTGATGGAAACCAAGTGCGGGACCAAAGAACACATCGGCCAAACCTTGTTTGGTTTGTGATTGGCCATTGATCTTTACTTTCAAATCAGCCGCCGGAATGATCGTGTGAAAAGCCAGGTTCCCTCCGAACACTTGCTGCTCGGTTACCCAGATCATCCGCAGCGCAATGACATTGGCCCGCACGTTGAAATCAATCGGCACCTTATTACCACGGTTGTCTCGCAGTGAGTCAGCCTCGTAGTGATTGGCGAAAAACTGCGAATAGATGCCCGGCGGCGGTAACGCCCCTGACATATAGTTTTCAGAGCCCATGGGGTAGGAGGATCCGCCGGTCTCGGTGGCCTCTACCCCAATGCTGGTGGCAGCTAACAAGCTCAAAACGGCATTATACAGATGACGAACGTGAGCTGATTTTGTTAACGCTTTCATAGTCGATGATCTTTTGTTGTTTTTATAGTCAGCCGAGCACTTGCTGATCGTTGTGAGATCAGCAAAGTGGGCATCTTTACTACGGTGAAATCAGATTTTTTTGAACAGCGCCGACCTTGTACTTTCGCTAGCGCCATCCGCCGCGCTATAGAAACGCTCCATGAAAATGTCCCGCTCGAACAACCGCCCCTGCATCAGGCAGGTGATGGCCGAATCAATCATCACAGGCGGTCCGCACAGATAAGCCTTGCGGCTGCTGAAACGGCCTTCGAAATACTGCTTCGCGGCGTCATGCACATACCCCTTGAATCCTTGCCACTCCGGATCATCCGCTGCCTGGCTCAGAGCAGGCACATAGATGAAGTTGTCATGGGCACGCGCCAACGCCTCAAACAGCTCGCGGTTATAGAGCTCAGCTCGATTGCGCGCGCCTTGGAACAGCACAATCTGGCGACTGTCACCGGACTCCAAAAGATCGAGAATCATCGACTGAGGACTCGACAAACCCGAGCCGCCGGCGATGAAAATCAAATCGCCGCTTTGTGAGGTACGCACAAAAAACTGGCCGTAGGGACCGGACAATTCCACCGCGTCGCCCACTTGAAGTTCATCATGAATCATGGTCGTGGCCAGGCCACCGTCTACACGGCGCACATGCAGTTCCACTTCATCCGCACGGCTGGGCGTGTTGGCCAGGGAAAATGCTCGCGTCCCTTCAATTCCCGGTAGTTGCAGGTTGATGTACTGACCGGCCTGAAATGCCATGGGTCGGTCGAGCTTCAGGTGGACGCCTTTGATGGTGGGCGACAGGTCGACAAGCTGGGTGACAACAGCTTGATAGTCCTCGACAGGGTGCCCGAGAAAGTCCGGATCAGCGTCGATATCCGCTTCGATCACCATATCGCTCAGAGGCATTGCACAACAGGCGAGAATCTTGCCTTCATCCCTCTCCATATCCATCAAGGCGAATGACGAAGCCGCCCCCACATCCGCATCACCTTCGAGCACCTGAACCTTACAGGTGGCGCAGGTACCGTGGCCACAGGCGAATGGCAGCCAAACACCCTGGCGCAATGCCGCCTGCAGGATGGTCTGGCCCTCCTCTACCTCGATTTGCTCGCCGGTGGGCTCGATGGTTACTTGGTAGCTCATTACCGGTTCCTCAGTTGAAAGTGCCGGCAATGCCGTTCAAGCCTGGTGTATTCATATGCAACAGACTTTTATGGTCTATGCCGTTATCGATCAGGCTGGCCGCGTAGTCCGGGGTGAAGGGCTGATCGTTCAATCGCCACAGCACTTGGCTAAAGTCGACGCGAGAGGCGTCCGGATGTTGCGAAATAGACGCTTTTACAACCTGGTCGACGAACGCTCCGAATGGCATGCTCGGTGGTAGCGGAAAGGTAAAGGGCGCGCAAAACATCAGGTGCTTTTCCCAGCACAGGTAGACGAGTTGCAGGCCATTGAAGTTGCTCTGGCTATCCAGAGGTTGGGCGCTATAGGTACCAATGGCAGTCACGGGCATGATTTTGTCCTTTTTCTTGTCAGATAATTTGCAAGCGGGCGCGGACACCCGCTTCTTCGTTCAGCCTCTGACCTCAACCGGTCTTGCGCAGCGTCGGGTCAGCCGGCGTAGCCGGCGCGCTGTTGCGATCATTCGGGTGCCAGTCCTGCCAACGCCGATGCTCGGTGGAGCCCAGGTATTCGAAGTTGTCTTGGCCCGGCTCGATGTTGTAGTACTCACTGACAATCGTCTCGACATCCGCACCGCCGCAGTTGCCCTGGAGAATCTGGTGCACGGGCAGCCAGGCCTGGATGTACTTCGTGGGTTCGTACTCAAAAATGTCGCAGCACCCCTGAGAGCAGAAGTGATAACGCTCGCCCTCGTGCTCAGCGCTGCGATGACTCAAGGTTGTCGACTCGTCGGGCTCAGTGAACGACAGCGGGATCTGACAGATCTGGCAGAGCATCGGCAGCGTCGGGTTGTAGAAACGCTCACCCTTTTCTTGCAGCGCACGCCAGTGTTCGAAGCGTGGCCGGTAGATTTTGTCGAAGGTGTCTGGATACTTGGAAGACAACCAATCCAACTCCTCGTCGGTCGGCATCCAGGTGTGGAAGTTGGTGGCCTGGCTGTACTGGTAGAAGATCGACCACGCCTGATGGCTGATGTGATCCTTACCAATGTTGGCTTCTTCGACATGCTTTGGCGGACGGATGCCATAACGCTCCAGATCCTTGAACAGCGCACCGCCGGCCTCTTCGAAGTACACACCCCAAGCTTCGGACCAAGACATGACTTTGTTGGGCAGCATGTAGTCCATCATCATGCCGACCAGGGTCAACAGGCGGTAACCGCGCCAGAACCACTTGTCGATCCACCGCTGGATGATCGGCACGTTGTCCTCATGCTGTTCCAGCAAGAACTTGATCACTTCAAGACCGAGGGTCATATGGCGGGCTTCGTCGGACTGTGCCGAGAAACCGAAGGTGACCGTGGCCATGTCGCCGTTGAACGCAGCACCCGACATGAAGGGTACGAACAACAGGTTGGTCAGCACGTATTCGAAGGAGAACGAAATCGCTGTGAGGAACTCGAACGGGCCGGCCGTGCGCGCGTCTTCGAAGAACGACTTGGGCACCGAGAGGAACCAGACACGGTCATGCATATGGGCAAAATCATGCAAGCCATTGAAGTGTTTGTTGTAGTGACTCATGGCATGAATCTGCGTCTGCACGTGACGCAGTTCGTCGATAGCCTGCATCTGACAAGCGATGCGCGCACCGGCGCCGCTGAATTGCCTCCCGACCCGGGCGAAACCTTGATAGGCCTGGTATTCCAATGGCGTTACGCCCGACAGGAACAGCTTCAGCGCGTTGACATAACGGGCGTCCGAGAGGGTGGTATGGCCGTTGTTTTGCGAGAATGCATCGAATATCGCGTAGAGCTTTTTCTCTTTTTCAGCCTGGTATTTCCAATAGGTATCCATGGTCAGACGAAACGGGTCTTCCCACTTGTCCCAGTCAGTAATCTTGATCCCTTCGAAACGCTCGTGTGGATAGATGTCCTCGTGGGTCTGGTAGCTCGGCTCCCAGTCCAGGTCACGAGTCATGCAGCGATACTTTTCTTTGGCATTGAGGCGTTTTTTCACGGCCATGATGATTCTCCGGAATTCTTGTTATCGATCAAACGCGCACGGCAGGCTGATGGCGCTCAGCTGTTCCAGTGCAGGGAAAAACTGTCGTCTTCTTCCTCGACGTTGCCGCCCAGGGTGATCACGTACATCAGCATTTCCTGGATGTCCCACGGGCTGCCGGTGATCTGTTCCACGGTTTCGCGACGAATGTCCAGGCGTCCCGGCGCCTCGATGCGAATCATCGAAGGCTGATGCTGGATGTCGGCGTGTGGATTGTCTGTCCTGATGGCTTCGACGATTGAACGCGCGTAATCAGTGTCTTGCAGGTTGATGTAAACGAGGGAGGTCATGGGTTCACTCCGGTCAAGCCGATTTTTTTCAGTCGGGTGGCGAACTCGCCGCACACCGCATCCAACGCGGACTCATTCAGGCCAAGACCGGCCAGTGGGCGCAACGCCTCGACGGAACGCTGGCTCCAGCGGTCGATCCAGCTTTCCACCAGGGCCTTGTTTGCGGCGCTCTCGTTGATCACTGTCTTGAGCAGCGCATCGACCCAACGTTGGCTCTCGGCGAACCACAGGCGCATGAACTCAGTCAGCATGCCGACCTGACCGGCGCCGTTAGCGCTCAGTTGCTCGTCGAGTTTGTTGAACAACAGCGGATACACCAGGCCATCGCTGACCACATTTTGCGCCACGGTCAATTCGAACCAGTCACGTATGACCAAGGTGTCTTCGACGTAGCGACGCATTCCCTGCCAGGCAGAATCGTTCAGCCACAGCTGCTTGGCTTGAGCGAGAATCTGCACATCGCCGCCATCGAGCATCAGCCCTATGCGCGAGAGATATTGAGCAATGCCTAGCCGGTCCATGGCTTGGAACATGTGCATCTGAGTGACGCTGGTGCCGAAGCCGTCGGCGGCAATATTGCTGTTGTTCATGTTCGCACCCAACTCCGCATGACGAAGAGGCAGCAACAGCGTACTGATCAACTGGATATTTTCAGCCGACAAGCCACCGAGCATGTCGCGCTTCTCACAGAAAGAGTAATCGTGCTCGGCGTTCTCCTGCATCTTGGCTCGTGCCTGGACATAGGCGCCGTAGTAATACTGACGTGGATCGCTGACCGCGTACCAGTCGGCCATGACCACGGCGGTACGCGTGGCATCGTTAAGCAATTTGTCGGGCTGCCAGAGCGGCCGATAATGGAAGTTGGTCGCTGATTCGATATCGAAGCTGGCTTCCTGATAACGGCTGGCAACTTTGTCGCCAAACCGGCGGCGAGTGTGGCTGAACGTGTTGCGGATCGTCTCGACGGTCGTCGTCTTGATCTCGACACTCATGGAGTGATCTCCTGTAGTTGTTGTTTTATGCAGGGAAGGACGGCTTATTCAGCGTCGCGGCTTTCGCCGTAACGCCACTTTTTTGCATCGGCGTCTAGGGCGTCGGACATTTGCGCGTCCATGTGTTGCACATGGTTGCTCTCGCAAAACTGCTTGAACGCGTGATGCGGAAGCACCAGCTCGACAAACAACTCCGGGTAGCCGATGGCAAAGTCGAATTCGACAAAGGCATCTTCCGGCTTGCTGCGCACACGCACGTAGCGCGGCATTTGATCGAAGGTGCTACCAGGTTGGTTCATGCTCAGGCACTCCCTATTGTTATGAAGGAGTACGGAGCAACAACGATGCCAGCCCCCCGGGGGAGTGCTAAATAAAAAATAAAAGCCTTAATAAACATAGCAATAGCGAAACACTGATAAGCCACCCTCAATGCCAAGGGTTATCCTCGAAGGGAGACCGATAGTGTCGAATTTATCATTTGGTCAATGTCAATCGCCTCGATTCGAGCAAATAGACAAGCGGCGCTCGTAGTGCCGAGTTCTGTCAGGTCGAGAATAGAAGGATGAGTTCAGGAAACGTTCGAAAGGAGTGCCAAGCTGGCGTCGATGCAGATCACCGACGACACTCAACTAATTGATATTGTTCGGCGAAGGAAGGTTTCGAATCAGGCACTCCGGGATTTTGGTGCAATGCCCCACCATCGTCCCGCAGTGCTTCGTCGAATCGAGCATGGCACTACATGAAGCTATAGGTGTAGTTGAGGATCAACCGGGGCTGATCCCGATCGGCGACACGTGTGCCGCCGTCATGATGTTACGGATTTGCTGATGTTTTTTTCTACAGCCCCGCCCACGCCTCGATGTCGAGCACCAGCTCGGTCAGATCGCGTTGGCCGCCGTCTTGCAGCGCCGCGACATTCCACATCTGGCGCAGGCTGCTGCCTACCCACATCGGCACACCCAGCGCCTGACACTCATCGACCGCCAGGCCGATGTCCTTGCAGACACTGCCAATGGGAAAACCAAAATCGAAGGTGCGCGGCAGTACGTGTTTGGGGAATTTATCCAGAGTCGCACCGTTCTTGCCGCTGCCGGCATTAATCACCGACATCATCACTTGCGGATCGAGCCCACCTTTCACCCCGGCGACGAAAGCCTCGGCGGTGATCGCGAACGCAGTGGTCGAGAGCATGTTGTTGAGCAGTTTGAGTAGCTGCCCTTGTCCAGCCTGCTCGCCCACCACGAACACCTTGCCGAACACATCGAACAGCTCGCGCACCTCGGCGATGACGCCAGGCTTGCCCGCGACCATCATCGCCAGCGTGCCTTTCTGTGCTCCGGCGGCGCCGCCGCTGACCGGTGCATCGACGGTTTCGATACCTCGGGCGCAAAGGCCTGCCGCGACTTCCTGTTCAGCGCGAGAGCCGACCGTCGACAGGTCGATCAGAATCCGCACCGCAGCGCCGTCGACGATACCGTTGGCGCCTAGGGCCACGGCTTTGAAAATCGCCGGATTGGGCAAACTGGTGAAGATGATTTCAGCGCTGTCGGCGACCTCCCGGACGCTGTGGGCAACCCGTGCGCCCAGCGCCGCCAATTCATCCAGTGCTTTGGCATCGGTGTCGAAGATCACCAACTGATGGCCCTGCTCGATCAAACGTCGCGCCATTGGCCGGCCCATGACACCTACGCCAATAAATCCAAGTAATCTGTCGTTCGTCATGTCAGCTCCTGAAAATTGGAAACCGTTACGCCGCATCGCCGGCGGCGGCGAGTTGCATCACGACACTCGCATCGGCCGCCTGATCCAATGACCACAACGCATCGATCAGTGGCTGGGCCGCACAGCCTGAACGACCGTAGTCGGCGAGTTCGCGCAGTTTGCGTTCCAGGTCCAGGTCGCTGAGCGGCGCGGCCAGGCTGCCCCGGCAAACGGAGACTTGGCGACAGCGGGTCTGGCCCGATTGCAGAAAGATCCGCACCTGCGCCGCCTCCACCGCATAGTCGGCATCATCGATAAACACCAGCTTGGGATACAGTGCTCGCAGTGCTGGCTCGGCCACCGCCGTATCGCCAAATTGCGCGAGGCTCGCCGCCCCCGTCGACAAGACAACGGCGACCGCATGCTGGGCACTGACCTGTGATTCACGCCCACTGCGGATGTCTGGACGGTCAGTGCGTTGGCGCAGCAGCGGGTGGCCGGTCAGCTCGACGCGCACCACTTCGTCCATCGTCCATGCCCGGTCTTGATAAAGCCCCAGACAGGCCTCGATCACCGGGTTCAACACCACACCGCAGGGGTAAGGTTTGTAGGTGTTGGCCAACAATGCCCAGCGCGCGCCCAAACCCTCGCTGATCTGCAGAAAATCCGGGCGTTCGCCCATCACCCGCAGAAAGCCGCGCTCACCTTCGATCGGGTGCTCGGGACCGGCAAAACCCGTCTGGGCCAGCAGCGCGGACAACAAGCCGTTACGTGCGGCGTTACCCACGCCGAGGCTTTTTGAGGCACTGCCCAGGGTTTCCACCAAACCTGACGACTGCGCACTGGCATTCCCCAAGGCCCATAGGTGTTGCTGCGCGTTCAGGCCAAGCAGTTTTGCCGACGCCGCCGCCGCGCCGAAAACACCGCAGGTGGAGGTGATGTGCCAACCACGCCGGTAGTGATCCGGAAAAATCGCCATGCCCAATCGACATGCAACTTCGACCCCCAGCACAAACGCCAACAGCAGTTGTTCACCGCTGAACCGCGACGTCCCGGCCAATGCGAACAGCGCTGCCGCCACCGGTGCGGTCGGGTGAATGATCGTCGGAATATGGGTGTCGTCGAAATCGTAGACATTCGCGCTCATCGCATTCAACGAGGCGGCATTGAGCAGGTCCATCCGCTCGGTGCGCCCGACCAACTGCGCTTGCTGTCCCGAGGAAAAGCGCTGGAACAGCGAGATTGCCTTGGCGACATCAGGGTCGCCGCACCCCGCCAGACAGACCGCAAAATAATTCACCAGCGCCCGCTTGGCCTCATATTGCACGGCTGGTGGAATATCCTTCCACCGAGTACGCTCGATGAAGCCGGCCAGTTGTCGCGTCAACGGTGGCGTCGGTATGGCGCGATCAATGTCGGGGCGAACGTCGCCTCTGGTCATGCTTGTCTCCTTCAATGGTGTCCCGGCTTTTCGCTGTTTTCGTGGAACTCAACTGGCCAGCCAGCCGTCGTCCACCGGCAAGGTGGCACCGGTGATGTGGGTGCCCGAGGCGCTGCACAGAAACACCACCAGGTCCGCCACATGCGCAGCATCGATAAACCGCCCGGTGCCCTGTTTGCCCCGTAGGAACTCGCGGGTCGCCGTGTCGCGGTCCAGTTGCTGGTGCGCCATCAATGCCGTGAGACGGCTTTCAATGTTGTCTGTCAGTACCGAACCCGGGCACACCGCGTTGCAGGTAATGCCCTGTCCCTGGGTTTCCACCGCCACCGCGCGGGTCAGGCCGAGCAAGGCCGTTTTGGTGGTGACGTAATCGATACGGTTGGCGATGGCGCGTGAGCCATAGGCGGATGACATATTGAAAATCCGCCCCCAGCCCTGAGCACGCATGCCCGGCAAGCACAACTGGATGGCGCGAAAGGCGGCGGTGAGATTGACTGCCAGCGCCTGATCCCAACGTTCGCCCGGAAAATCCTCAAGGGGCGAAAAGTGCCGGACCACGGCGTTATTGATCAACACGTCAATGCCTCCCATCTGCGTCTGCGCGGTGTTTATCAGCGCCTCGATGGCGCCGGATTCCGTCAGGTCGGCAGAGACGTAACAAGCCGCTACGCCATGCGCTTGTGCCAAGGCCTGGCAGGTCGGCGTCATGTTCTGCGGCGACTCCAGACCGTGCAGCACCAGGTTGCAACCGGCACCGGCCAAGCCCTGGGCCATCGCCAGGCCGAGCCCACTCGATGAACCGGTGATCAGCGCCGTTTTACCTTTCATGCCGACATCCTGGGTGAGCCGATACGGACCGCGAATGAAGGGTCGCTCGGATCCACCGGGGCAAAGCGATGCATAACGTCCGGGTCATGGCCGGGGATAACCACGGCGTCGGGTTGTTCCTTTTGCCATTGGCGGATTTGTGCATAACCTTGATACATGGCGGCCAGGCTATCGAGCACGGCGAAAGGACGGTCCTGCTCCAGTTCTTCGTAGTAGTGAATGGCGTCCGAGGCGAGGATCACCGGCCCTTCGGGCATCTGCACCACAACGGCCAGTTGGCCTGGAGTATGACCGCCGACTTCGTAGAGCTCGATCCCTGGGATCAAGGTGTTGCGAGGCCCGTCGAGCAAGGTGATCCGGCCCGCGTCGGCCAGTGCCTGGATGCGCTGGATATCCAGCGGGTCGATATGGTGAGCGTACTGAGGGCGCTGGCTCATGTCCGACGCCCAGAAGTCGAACTCATTGCGCGACATGACGATTTTCGCGTTGGGGTACAGGCCCAGATTGCCGGCGTGATCGTAGTGCGCGTGGGTCAACACCAACAGCTTGACCTCTGCCGGGTCGATCCCCAGGCGAGCCAAGGCATCGGCCGGTGCGACCAGCGGTTGACGGCGCCGGGCGATGGCGGCTTCGGGGCTGAAGCCGGTGTCGATGACAATGGTCTGTTCGGCGTTGCGAAAGATCCAGAAGAAGTAATCCATGGTGATTTCGCTATCCGGCTCTCTGTAGGCGCGGAAGTTGTAATAGCACTCGCTCTTGGTCGTTTGCCGAGTGCCGTAACGCACGATGATCACTTCAGGATTGATCCAGTCGGGTTTCACGGCCACCGCTGATGGGGTGTTCATATCTGACTCCTCAAGACAAGAATGCAAGTGCGTGGGTCAAGCCATGACACCAGGGCACTGTGCTTTTATTTTTATAAGGGGGCGTAGGGGTTGCTAGCGCGCATCACCCAGCGCCTGCTCAAGCATCGGCGCCGCCAGCAGCGCACCGTGAATGCCGATGACACTGACGATCTCCAGCATCTCCATGATTTCCTCGGTCGTCGCGCCATAGCGCAACGCGTTTCGCATGTGCAACTTGAGGCCCGGCACATACAAGTGCGTGGCAGCCGCATCGAAGGCGCAGTAGATCAGCTCCTTGATTTTTGCTGGCAGCACACCGGTGCGCCAGGGCACCGAGGAAAATTCGACGTAGGCTTCGAACAGCTCTGGATCGAGTTCCAGCAAACCTTCCCAGGACGAATGCCAATAGCCACGGTTTTTCACGAAACTGTCCTTGAGCGCTTCACGCCGGGCATCCAGCACCGCCGGGCCATTACGCAGCCCTTCCTCCGCCAGCACCTCCAACAGCACCGGCACGCCGACGTTCGAAGCATGGATACCGACGGTGCTGATCAACTCCAGCACCTCCATCAACTCCTCAGCGCTGGCGCCATGTTTGATCGCCGCGCGCAGATGTTCCTGAACGCCCGGCGCATACAGATGGGTAGCATTGGCACTGGCCGCAATGGCAATGAAGGACTTGACCTTGTTCTCCAGATGATTTTTTCTCCACGGGACAGCGGCAAACCCCGAGTACGCTTCGAGAAAACCGGCATCCAGACGCAAAATGCTCTCCCAGGCCGGGCTCCAAATACCGCCCGCCTCAATGAAAGCCTGTTTTACCTGCTGCTGTTTTTGCGTAAGCATCATCGTCCCTCCTTCATCAAGGTATCCTGGCGAACGGCACTGCCCGCCGGGATACCGGGCTATTGACCGATCACCGTGCTGCCTGCAAATAGTCCTCGTCCGAGACGGCTTCCTGCCAGACGGTTTTGCCGATCGAGGTCGCCAGATGAACCATGAAGTGGCTGGTGTCGGCGCCGTGCCAATGGCGCTCGTGCGGACCGATCCACACCGTGTCGCCCTGGCGAATGACTTCCGGCTCGCGGCCTTCGACGCAGATCCAGCCGCTGCCGGCGCTGACGTAGAGCACCTGGCCCTGCTCATGGCTGTGCCAGAACGTGCGCGCACCCGGGGTGAACGACACGTTGTTGATCGTCACGCCATCGGTGGTGGGCATCACCGGATCGGCCCAGACCACCCCGGTGAATGTCGACGAGCGTTGCTCTGAAACCGCGCCATGGGCGTTACCGTGAATAACCTTCATGCCTTGCCTCCTGATGATGGTTCGTGAAGCCGGATGCCACCGGACATGTCGCCAATGGCATCCACGACTTTGTTGCTGATTTGATCGCCGTAACCCAGGGCCACCTGCAGGCCGAAGCTGGCCAGCGGCCCGGACGCGTTGAGTGACGCGACGCCGAGTTCACGGGCGCGTTCGATGTAGAGCACGACGTCCTTGCTCATCAACTTGCCGGTAAGCCCGCCTTCCAGGTAGTTGCCATCGACGATGTAGGGAAAGCGGCTCTGGGTGGCGAAGTTGACACCGCTGCTGCTGTTGAGCACATCCAGCAGGCGGTGAAGGTCAAGCCCGGCTTTCTTACCCGCGATCATCACCTCGGCGGTGGCTGCCAGGCTGACCGCATTGAGGAAGTTGTTGAGCAGCTTGGTGGTGTGCCCGGCGCCGCTTTCGCCCATGTTGAACACCTGGCTGGCAATGGGTTCGAACACCCAGCCCAGCGACTCGATTGTCGCAACGTCACCGCCCACCATCAGCGTCAACGTGCCTTTTTGCGCGGCAGCGGCGCCACCGGAAATACCGGCATCGATGTACTGCACGCCGCGTTTGGCGAACAGGCCATTCAAGCGGATGGTCGAACTGGCGGCAGCGGTACTCAGGTCGACGATCGTCTGCCCTTTACGGCAATGCCGCAGAAGGCCGTCGATGCCCTCCACGACCGCCTCAACCACTTTGCTGTCCGGCAACGACAACAGGATGATGTCGGCCTTGTCCGCCACCTCGTGGATGGAGCCTGCCAGTTGCGCACCGGCAACACGCACTCGCTGCGGGTCGGTGTCGTAACCGAGTACCGTCAAACCCGAGTCGACCAGGCAGCGGGTCATCCGGCCGCCCATGTTGCCGAGTCCGACAAAGCCTATTGTTCTGTTGTTCACGGCAGTTCTCCTGATGTTCAAAACGACGGGTTGTGGCCCCGTCAGAAGTCCACGTCTTTGGTTTCCGGCCCCATGAACGCGCCCAGCGTGCCGATGATTCCACCCATCAACAGCAGGACCGCAGGCGTGACGGTAAACGGCATGACCAGGCCAAGCCAGTTCATGTAAAAGGCGTAAAAAGAAGGAATGATCACTGACAGGCTGAAGCCAACACCGAAGCCCGTTGCCCGCACATCCGTGACAAAACGTTCATTGATATAGGTCACGATCACGCCCCAGGGCGCAGTCACCACCACCGACAACACGCAGACCAGGAACATGATCAGCGCCAGCGACAGCCCCGGCACATTGGCCAGTACGTACATGATTGCCGCGCCCAGGATCGCAATGGTTGGCCCCAGAATCAGGAAGAAGCGGCGCCGGCCGATTTTCTGTCCCAACATGCCCGAGGCGATGTAGCTGAAGAACAGCACGGTGTAGGAAATCAGCAGCGTGGCTGTGACTTCAAATCCGGACAGGTGCAGGGTTTTCACCAACAATCCGGTCGGCAGGAAAATCGTGATGATGTTTTGCGTCAGCCAGAAACCGGTCATCATCACCAGCACCTGCAGCAGGTTACGGCCGCTTTTGCCGCGCAGAAGATCGGTCAGCGGCAGCTTGTCCTTCGGTTTGCTGGCGTCGACTTCCCAGATTTCCGATTCAGACACCGCGAACACGTAGTACAAGGCCAACACCCCGGCCAGCAGCGCGCCGACCACGAACGGAATGCGCCAGCCCCATTGCACATAGGGCGAGTCGGCACCGGCCAGGGGGAAGAGTGCGAACATCAACATCGCGACCAGGTTGATGCTGACGTAGGCAAGCGGGAATCCGGCGATGATCAGCCCGCCGACAAAACCACGCTGGTGCTTTTTCGAATACTCGATGGCCAACGGCATGGCCCCGGTGTAGCCGCCGCCGAGAAAAACTCCATCGATGAACCGTAGCAACACCAACAACAGGTAAGACCAGATGCCGATGCTGTCATACCCCGGCAACAGCGCGATCAATAATGTCACCACGCCAAAGCCCGTCACCGAATAGATCGATGCCATCCGTCGCCCCGTGGTATCGGCGATCATGCCGAACAAGAGGGCACCGATAGGTCGTCCCAACAGCGTGGTGATAAACACCAACGAGGCGAGAATGGCTTCCATGCCGGTCGACAGATTGGTTGGCTGAAAATAGAACAGCACCGGGGCCAGAACCACCACCGGCAGGTAGATATCGAACATGTCGATGTACTCGGAGAAAAATGCCCCCTTGATGGCATTTTTCCTCTTTTTTTCAATCGACTGGTCCGATTCAATCTGTCGGACGGATGCATAGGTAGCCATGACGTATCCTTATAATTATTGTTGAGACGTTAAGCGTGGTATCGAATAGGCTTGGGGTCAGTGCTGATCAGCCTGCGCTTCATAAGCCTTGATCGCTTCAGAGGCGACCCGAAACGCGGCAAGCCCCACCGGAACACCGCAATACACCGACGCCTGTGTCAGTACCGCGCGAATTTCCTCTTTGGAAACCCCATTCTTGAGTGCTCCTTTCACATGAACAGCGAGTTCATGGTGCTGGCTCATGGCCGTTAGCAGTGCCAGATTGATGATGCTGCGCGTCTTGAACGCGAGTGTGGAATCACCCCAAATCTCTCCCCAGCAGTATTCGGTGACGAGCTTTTGCATGGGGCGGTTGAAGTCGTCGGCTGCTGCCCAGGATTTCTCGACATGGCTTTCGCCTAAGACCTCCTTGCGATTTTCGAAGCCTTTGACGAAGCGCTCGTTGTCTTCCATTGTCTCTCTCCAGTAGGCATATCGTAGTATCGAGTTATTGTCATACAATCAAAACGGTTAAATTTTTTTGGGCGTGAGATGCCTCACCTCCCCAAAAATTATCGCCATGAAACCTAACTGCCGGCGTAGCCGACCATGGATTTGACCTCAAGGTATTCGCGCAACCCATACTCGCCCCATTCCCGACCGTTACCGGACTGCTTGTAGCCACCGAACGGTGCCGCGAAATCGGCGGGAGGATAATTCAAATGCACGCTACCGGCCCGCAGGGCGCGCGCCACCTGACGTGCGCGTTTCAGGTCGGCAGATTGCACATAGGCCGCCAGACCGTAGTTCGTTCCATTGGCGATCTCGATGGCTTCGGCTTCGCTGTCGTATGCCATCATCGAGAGCACGGGTCCGAAAATTTCCTCTTGCGCGATAGTCATTGCCGGCGTGACCCCGGCAAACACGGTAGGCTTGACGTAATAACCGCGAAAGATGCCTTCCGGCAGACCCGTCCCGCCAATCACCAGTTGCGCGCCCTCCTCGATGCCGGTCTGAATCAGCGCCTGTACGCGGTTGAATTGCGCCTGATTGACCACCGGCCCTAATTGAGTCGAGGCTTGGTCAGTGGGACCGACGCTGAAGGCTTGCGCCGCACGTCTGGCAATCTGTATCGCGGCGGCCATCAATGGACGGGGAATCAGCATCCGGGTGGGGATCGAGCAGGACTGGCCACTGTTGGTAAAACAGGCGGCGACACCCCGGGTCACGGCATCGTCCAGATCAACGTCGTCGAGTAGGATGTTGGCAGACTTCCCGCCCAACTCCTGGGCCACTCGCTTGACCGTTTCGGCGGCGGCTTTCGCCACCAGCACGCCCGCCCGCGTCGATCCGGTGAATGACAGCATATCGATGCCCGGATGCGCCGCGATGGCTGCTCCCACACCAGGCCCGTCACCGTTGACCAGATTAAACACACCGGGTGGCACACCGGCCTCATCCAGTACCTCGGCAAACAGCAGCGCACTGAGCGGGGAATACTCGCTCGGTTTGAGCACCATGGTGCAACCGGCCGCCAGCGCCGGGGCGATTTTCACCACGATCTGATTGATGGGCCAGTTCCACGGCGTGATCAGCCCGCAGACCCCGATCGGTTCGAAGCGCAACAAGGTACTGCCTTGAGGCTGTTCGAACGCAAGGCGCTTGAGCACTTCGATCAGTTGATTGAGGTGCAACGGGCCACGCGGTACCTGACCTTTGCGAGCGAAGGTGATCGGTGAGCCCATTTCCACGCGCATCGCTTCGGCGAAGTCTGCCTCGCGACGCTCATAAATGGCCACGATGCGCTCAAGCAAGGCGATGCGCTCGGCAACGCTGCGTTCGGCATAATCGGGTAATGCGCCACGGGCTGCCGCGACGGCGCGATCGACGTCAGTGGCGTTGCCCATTGCCAATCGGTCGACAACGGTTTCGGTTGCAGGGTCGATGACCTCGAACCATTTGGCAGAAGCTGGCGCCACCCATTGTCCGCCGATATAGAAACTGGCTGCGCGAGACATTCGATTCACTCCGTTACTGAATGATGGATTGCTGCTGGCAAAAAACCCGGACGAGCACTCATTCGCCGTCGTTGTCGACCAGCAGTCTGTACATTTCGGTGTGGTCGGTGGTGACTGTCGCCTGCTTCGACACATCGTCCCAGAGCGCGGTGGCGGTTTTCCCCAGGCGCATGGGGTAGCCGAGCGCGTCGGCCAGGCCCTGGGCAATCTTCAGATCCTTGTTCATCAACTGCATCGAGAAGCCGGAACCGAACGAGCCGCTGAGCATGAATTGCCGGGCCTTGTTTTCCGAGGTGTTGCTGCGCCCGCTGGAGGCATTGAGCACATCGACCATCACATCCGGGTTGATACCAAACCGCTCGGCCACGTGCAGGGCTTCGACGGTGGCCATCAACCCAGCCGCCGAGACGTAGTTATTCAAGGCCTTGGCCGCATGGCCAGAACCGGCGGTGCCGATGTGCAGAATGTTCTTGCCCATGGCGGCGAGCACCGGCTGACAGCGCGCCATCACCCCCCCATCGCCGCCGACCAGGATGGCCAGCGTGCCCTCTACCGCCCGTTTGACGCCGCCGGAAACCGGTGCATCAAGGTAATCGAGTTCCAGGGCCTTCAATTTCAGTGCGAGATCACGCGAGCGCGCCGGCTCCGAGGAGCTCATATCGATCACCACCGCGCCCGCTCGCAACGACGCCGCCCACCCCTGCGTGCCGGCACTGCCCAGCAACACGCTTTCGACGATGGCGGAGTTCGGCAACATGGTGATCAGCACATCAAGGGATCGGGCATTGCCGGCATCGAGGGCTGTCGCCTTAAGTTGGGACAGTGTCTGCGTCAGACGCCCTGCATCCGCGTCGGCGAGGAACAGCTCATAACCGGCTTCTGACAGGCAGGTCGTCATCGGCCCCCCCATCATGCCCAGCCCGATGAAGCCGATTCGTTGCGATTGAGTCATTTCCAAGCCCTGTTGTTTTTTGTCGGGTCATGCCTTGGCGGCTCTCGTCAGCACAGTGGCTGTTTCGAGGCCTACCAGTGATTGGACTAAAACTATATGACTGTCATACAATCGGTCAATAGGATAATCAGCCTATTTTTTGACCGATACCTTCCTCAGGAGATTCAAATGATTGTTGAATGGCGTATCTACCACTGCGCACCGGGGCGCCTTCCTGCGTTGCACGAGCGCTTTACCAAGACGACGTTGGGGTTCTTCGAGAAGTATGGCATCGAGCAGGTGGGCTTCTGGACGACCCTGGCCGGCCCGACGAATCAGGCGCTGAGCTATCTGCTCAAATGGGCAAGCCTTGCCGAGCGCGAAGCGAAATGGAATGCGTTCCAGGCAGATCCCGGATCGCCAAACGCTCGCAAAGCGAAGCACAGGGCATTATCGTCGAACGGATCGAGAACCAGTTTCTGGCGCCCACCGCGTATTCGGCACTGCGTTAAGGCAAGCAGGGTCAGCCGCCCACTGACGTTCGTCAGCGGCGGCCCGACTCCTACGGGATCAATGTTCTTCAGGCGACTGGGGTGGCGTGGCGTTGCTCCAGCAACTCCAAAACATTTTGCGAGGCATTTTCCACATGCCGCAACGCTGCCGCGCACGCGCCGGCTTCATCGCGAAGTTGAACCAGCCGCACGATTTCCTTGAGTTCTGCCAGGGTATGCACCATGCGCCCCTCGCGCCCCAGGGACAGCGCGCGCAACAGACTGACGCGATTGTTGAGTTGTTCGAGCATGCCGCCGACGACGGCGCTCTGCTCAATGTCGAGCAGCACGTGATAGAAACGCTGCTTGATATCCAGCAACGCCGTGCCGTCGCGCCGAGCGATATGGGATTGCTGAACGAATTCGTCAAAGACTGTAGCCAATTCGGCAACGTCTTCGTCACTGGCATGGCGCACGAAATTGCGCACCGCCAGCACCTCCAGAGCCCCGCGCACGTCGTATATCTGGATCGCATCCTTGGCATTTACCGAAGCGACATACGCCCCACGATGCGGGACTTGCTCCACCAGGCCTTCTGCTTCCAATTGCCGCAGCGCCTCGCGCAACGAGGTCCGACTGACATCCAGGGCCGTGTAGAGTTGTTGTTCCACAAGGCGATCGCCTGGCTTGAACCGACCGGAAATGATTTCGTTGCGTAGGGCATCCTGCACCTGATGCCGCAATGAAGCCGCCTGGCGGTGAACTTTCATAATGTATTCCCAAAACCTTAATAGTAGTAATGATGCGAGTAGGCGGTCTCTCGCCGGGAACTGAATTCCCGAGCGCCCTGGGCAACCCTGCCCAACGGCCAGCGTTGATGCCGCAAGTCAATATGATTGTATGACACGAAACCCTACAAACCATACAGAAGAAAATTGTGTAATGGAAAGGGGATACAGGCAAAAGGCCAGACACGCGCCATTTCATCGACCGGATTGCACCGTGCCAGCGCTGAAACGCATGACCGGTCGATCTCCCCCACACTTCGGCGGCCTGACCGGCGCACCGCAATCCTCGTAACTCATGCACGGACAACGTGCGGCAATCAGCATCCGCATGTCGTGGGCGAGCCTACGCACGATCAGCAATAGTGCCTCTTTCGCACCATCGAGCCCGGCTCATGGCCAGTTGCCATTCGATGAACGTGGACTCGTTTTAATCGTTCATATTGGCTCCCTTTTTCCCTATCAAGTGTCGTATCTTTTATGCCTCGATAAAAAAGGAGGGATATCATCAACCCTACAATGAAAAGGCGTTGAGAGCTGATTTTCTCCAGCCCTCGGGACGTTTGGACAAGCGTTTCAGGCGCTCCGGCCGCTGCCGGAACGTTGACCCAGAACGCCACATGCTCCAGCCCCAGGCATCAGGAGCCAAGAGTTCCCCACAAACAAAAAGACAGAGGGGTGCGTTTGCATGACCATGAAATACCGAGCTTCCGAGCACTCTGCGCTGCTCAAGGACCTGACCGATCGCATTCACTTCCTCGGTAGCGAAGGAAAGATTTGGCTTGATGAGCAGCGGATGTTGTTGATGCAGGTTGCCGCGATGGCGTCCTTTCGCAGAGAGCTGATCGAGATGATTGGCGAAGAACGCGCCAAGGGCTTTTTCCTACGCCTGGGTTATCAGTCCGGACTCAAGGATGCCGAATTGGCCCGCAAATTGAGGCCTAACGGCAGTGACATCGACATGTTCCTGATAGGCCCTCAGTTGCACTCGCTCAAGGGCATGGTCAAAGTCATTCCACTGGTCATGGACATCGATATCGAGGCAGGCACCTTCTACGCCGATATCGAGTGGGTTGACTCGTTTGAGGTCGAAAACCACCGGAGCGAACAACTGCATTCCGAGCAACCGATTTGCTGGATGCTGCTCGGATACGCGATCAGCTATTCATCATTCTTCATTGGTCGCCAGATCATCTACAAGGAAGTCAGTTGCCGTGGCTGCGGGGACCAGTTATGTCGCATCATCGGTAAGCCCGCCGAGGAGTGGGAGGATGCCGATACATTCATGCGCTACTTCCAGAGCGATCCCATCATCGATGAACTGCGCACCCTGCAGCTTCAGATCGATAGCATGAACCAATGCCTCCAACTGCATGCGGGTCAGTTCTACGGGATCGGTCGGTCGGCCAGTTATCGAAAGACCTGTGATCTGATTGACAAGGTCGCCCCAGGAAAAGCATCCGTGCTACTGCTAGGTGAGACCGGAGTTGGCAAGGAGGTCATCGCCCGTAGCGTGCATTTGCGCAGTGAGCGCGCCGGCGGTCCGTTCATTGCACTGAACTGTGCGGCGATCAGCCCGGACTTGATTGAAGCTGAGCTGTTTGGTGTCGAAAGAGGCGCCTATACCGGCGCTCAACAGTCTCGTATGGGCCGTTTCGAACGGGCACACGGGGGCACTCTCTTTCTCGATGAGATAATCGAACTCAGTCCGCGTGCGCAGGCAACTTTATTGCGCGTGTTGCAGGAGGGAGAACTCGAGCGGGTGGGCGATAGCCAGACCCGCCGAGTCGATGTTCGTATCATCGGTGCCACACACGAAGAACTCGGCCAGGCCGTGCAAGAAGGAAGATTTCGAGCCGACCTCTACTACCGCTTGAATGTCTATCCTGTGCGCATTCCCGCACTGCGTGACCGTCGCGAAGATATTCCGTTGTTGATTGAGCATTTCCTGGAAAAGCTCCACCGAAGCTACGAGAAAAAGACCCTCGGTTTGTCCGACCGTGCCAGCGAGGCATGCCTGCGCTACGACTGGCCTGGCAACATTCGTGAACTTGAAAACCTGATAGAGCGTGGCGTGATCATCACTGACAATAATAAAAGTATATCGGTGGAGGCACTCTTCCCGCACATGTCAGTAGAGGCCCTGAGCATAGGGCTGTCGAGCGACGGTAACTTGATCAGCCAGGCACTTCAGCCCGCGGATGACTGGGTGGATAAGCTGCTCGATCTTGGGGTGAGTCTGAATGATTTGGAAGATCAACTTTTACAGGGTGCCATGGATCGCGCCAATCAGAACGTCTCGGAAGCTGCGCGACTACTGGGCATGACTCGACCAGCGCTGGCCTACCGCTTGAAGAAGCTGCCGGAAGCTAAAGATCAAGCGAACTGATGCGGTTATCGACGTGCTACTGGCCGCCTGTATCTGGCGAGCTCTGCGGGCAGCAGGGTTGAATGTGGGCGAAAATGCCTCTATCCGTTCCCTCGCCCGCCAGCCTTACATGAAGGTATAGGTATAATTCAGGTATAAGCGGGTTTGATCTATATCGTAGCCTCCCTGCCCGTCTGGCACGCCTGTTCGATAATTCGCACGCCGCAGAGTAAATCCGAGCCCTTTAGCGGGCCCGGACTGGATAACATAATCAACGCGCAAGTCGCGCTCCCACTCTCTGTAAGTTTCATTTAAACCTTTAGCATCTTTGATCCCCGTGGCATGCAGGTAAGCGACAGCGGCTTTCAATCCAGGGACGCCAATACTCGCAAAATCAAAGCTATACTGTCCAAACGTGGTATTTTCACCTGCACGGACAAAAGGGTTGGCCATCGAATCGGTAAAAAGATAATAACTGGTGCCAATCTCGCCCTCCGGACGCCCTCGTCCATCAGCCACACTGCCGTTATTGACAACAACCATCCCCCCGTCGTCACCTACCTGTTGGTGTCCCAGCAGAAAGGCATGTCCCGCGAGAGTATAAGTAAAAAACGCCGACCAGGTGTCGTTGTTTACTTCACCGGCATGCTTGGCGAAACCACTATTGTTATTAAACAGATACCCCGAGTTTCCATTACGGCCGTCTGATCGACTGTTAAAGTATCGCAAATCGGTTTTAAAGCTTTGATTGGGTGTCATCTGCCAGGTGTGAATAAGACCGAAGAAGTTCTGCCGATAATAATCCTCGAGCGTGGCATAGTAATACTGCAAGGTCAGGTTATTCCGAACCTTCCAATCCGCGCCACCGAACCAGAAGCCATTCGAACCATGAGTGCCACCATTGGCGGCAATACCGGCCCAATTGGATGAGGCTCGGGCAATCTCGCGATTTAATCGGCCAGCGGTAATGACAACGTTGTCGATGTCTTTGGAGGTCACCATTGCCCCCTGGTAGGAGGCCGGTAGGAGGCGACCGTCGTTGCTCACTAGAATGGGGAGGTTCGGTGCCAGGGCATTACCCGCTTTTGCCTCCGTCTTGGAAAGCTTTATCTTTACCGCGCCACGAAGGCTTGACCACTCGGCCACCGGTGTCCCGTCAGTGTCAACAGGCGTGAAGTTGTTAGCTGTCGAAGTTCCGTGGTTGTCAATTCCGCCGCCCAGATTTATGCCCATGATGCCTTGCAGGTCCAGGCCAACCCCTAACGTCCCTTCGGTATAGCCAGACAGATAATCAAACTTGAGGCCGGTGGCCGTTTGGCGCTGGTCAGCATCTTGCTCACGATTATCGGCCTCAAGATACAAAGTCCGAGAATTTATACTAGCTTTAGAATCTTTCAGGAAATCCGCACTGGCCGACTGTGCCCCTATGACACCCGCCGCAAAACCTGCTGCGACAATAGATGCCCGGCAAAAATTTATCTTAAACACGTGCTACTCCTTTGGCTGATCTTTTTCTTATGGATGGTGCGCCGCGAGTATTTTTTATTAAGACTTCTTAAGGTCTGCTGTATCGAATTACAGACTCATACTGCCAGTAGCTGAGTAATCTCTTTCAGCGTAGGCAGTGTTTCCAGTGACATAACTTTCTGTTGTAGTGTTTGTGCTGCTTCAGCATTAAGCACTTTGCCTGCACAACTCAAATACTTCTCGACAATGAGTTCAAAGGGCGCTGGCTGTTCTGCCGTTCGGCCATCGGGCCGGTCAAGTTGCAAAGACAGCTCTCGACCGTCCGCCAAGGCTATCTGTAGTAAGGTGAGGTAATTACCTTCGCTAGCCAGTGAAAGATTCGTATGGGGCCCAGCTTTTACTTTTTGCATGAGTGCATGCGCTTCCGGGGCTGAATACGCGGCCTCGATAAAGCTGTCGAGAACAATGCGGCCATCCAACAGACCCCGAGCCAAGCAATACTGCACACTGAACTTCGCATCCAATGCGTTACGCAGGATCGGCCGATTCACATGGGTCAAGCGCAAAGGATGAATCTGTACGTCAATGCGTTTGATATCATCGGCACTAAATCTGTGTTCCCGTTGCAAGGCAAACAGAGCATCCAACGCCACGTGCGTGCTGTCACAGCACGGGTAGAGTTTAATACCGATGCCCGGCGCCTCAATGTCCATGGGAGAACCCCATCCACTGAGCGCACGTTCACGATCAAAGTTGCCCGGACCGTTGAAGACGTTGAAGAACCCCTGGACATGCTCGAAGGCATCCAGGCTCGCGGTCATTCCCTGCTCCACCAGCAACGCGGCCATCAACCCATTACGCGCACAATGTCCTACATGGTAAGGCTTGGTCATG
This sequence comes from Pseudomonas agarici, assembly GCF_900109755.1. Lineage (GTDB taxonomy): Bacteria > Pseudomonadota > Gammaproteobacteria > Pseudomonadales > Pseudomonadaceae > Aquipseudomonas > Aquipseudomonas agarici. Next base: position 26,160 of record NZ_FOAR01000015.1, read on the forward strand.
GTGCCGAAATTGGCCTTGACCCCCGATGACAGCGATACGCACAAAGCCAACGCCGTCGCGGTTTGTTCTTCGGTCAGGTTCAACAACTTGGCACAGGCAGCCGCCGCGCCGAATACTCCCAGCGTTGCGGTCGGATGCCAGCCCTTGTCGTAATGAACGAAGTTTACGCTACGCGCCAATCTTGTTTCAGTTTCGAAGCCTGCGATAAACGCTAACAACAACTCTTCACCCGAGCACACATGGTTTTGCGCCAAGGCAAACAACGCCGGTAAAATCGGTGCGGACGGGTGACCGCCCATGGCCATATTAACGTCGTCAAAGTCTAATGCATGGGCGGCGGCGCCATTGACCAGAGCAGCACACAGCGGTTCGAGGCGCTCGTTACGGCCGAATAAAATCGCATGACCGATAACGTTCAAACCTGGAGTTTTCAGTAGCGTCTCAACGACAGGCTCATACGCGCCCGCTAGCGCGCAGCCTAAAGTATCCAGTATGACAACCTTCGCATTATGTATCGCCTTGGCTGATAAATCAGCCGAAGTAAGGCCCACGATGTGCGAAGCCAGCGCACGTGTCAGTTCCATATCATTACCTGCTTATTATGTAGGTGGGCGCGATCAAACGGCCCAGTCAAGGCGAACTGAGTTATCCACGCGCACTTGCAACGGCTGCGACGCCGGCTTCAGGCCACGCAGGAACGCTAGCGGCGACAATGTCCAAGGAACAAAGCAAACGGCGGCAACTCAACATTTCGACTTTCCCGCTTCGCAGGCCTTGAGGCTGCACGTGGACTTTCCAGCATTGGCCAGGAAAAGCGCCGCTGTTCCTAAAGCCGCTAGCACCACCAAAGGCATCAGTGCCAAGGTAAAGCTGCCTGTCGACGCGCTGATGGCACCGAGCAAATATGTTGTGATAGAAGCCGATAGCCCGCCCATGGCACTCACTACGGCAATCCCGGTGGCGGCTCTCTCGGCGGGCAACCATTGAGTAACCATTGCCCAGAACGGCCCCTTAGCGGCATAAGTGCCAATTAAGGCCAAGCTCAAAATGAGGATGGTGCCAGCCAGCGAATCGACAAACGGAGAAGCAGCCAGCGCCATTCCGGATAACGCCAGCGGAATGGCGGTATGCCAAGTCCTTTCGTTGTGCTTGTCCGAGCGACGTCCCCAGATAACCATTGCCACGGTCGCCAAGCCAAATGGCACGGAGCTGAGCAAGCCATTTTGCAAGGTATTCAAACCAAAACCGTTGATGATCTGGGGTTGCCACAGCGATAAGCTGATACCGACGGAAATAACACCCGAATAAATCAGGCAAAGCGTTAATACAGGCCCACTCCTAAGTGTTTGCCAGACACTCATACGCCCTACCGCCTTATGATCTCGTGACTCATGCTCCAGGCGTGCAATGAGCCAATCGCGTCCGCCCACTGAAAGCCAATGAGCTTCAGCCGGTGTGTCAGGCAATACCCGCAGACAGCATCCGGCAAGCAAAACGGCAGGAAGCCCTTCGAGCAGAAATAACCACTGCCAGCCACTCAAGCCGTGCCAGCCATGGAGCTGCATCAATGTCCCGGACAAAGGAGCCCCGACGAAACTCGACGCTGGGATAGCCACCAGGAACAATGCCGATATTCCCGCCCGATATTCCTTCGGGAACCACCGGGCGATGTAGTAAATCACCCCAGGCAAAAATCCTGCTTCGGCAGCCCCCAAGAGCAAGCGAAAACCATAGAAAGAGTAAGGCCCTTCAATCAGGGCCATACCCATGGCAAGCGAACCCCATACCACCATCATCGAAGCAATCCAGCGGCGTGGGCCGAAACGTCGAAGCGCGGTGTTGGCCGGTACTGCAAAGAGGCAATAGGTAATCAGGAACAGACTGGCACCGAGGCCAAAATGCTGAGCCGTGAGTTTCAGTTCACCCCGCATTTGTAGCGCGGCAAAACCGACATTGATACGGTCGATATAAGAAACGAAATAACACAGCATCAGAAACGGCAGTAGCCGCCACGTTATCTGACGCATAGTCATTCGCTCGAGAGATTGCACCTGAGGCGCATCCATAATATTCACCCTTAGTTTTGTTATTGTGAGGGCACCGCCAGGTAAGCGGTCAGCCATAAAGTGCTGCGGGATTGGCTTGCCAGATGTCTACTCGTTGAGAGGGATCGCTAATCCAGCTCGCTAACTGGTTGAGGTTGGCCCCGTCATCGATTGCCACGAAAGGCTCGATGGCGTCGCGCTGACGGATTTGGCCCGGCAGACCTCCGGTATGTGGCCAGTCCGATCCCCACAGCAAGCGGTCAGGACGTACTTTGAGAAGCGCCTCGATGATCGGTTGAATATCCTCCTGGGAGGTCAGGCGCGAGATACGCGATGGGGCTGAAAGCTTCAGATAGACGTTTCCGCCCGCCAGCAGCGCTAAAAACTCAGCGAAGTCAGGCTGATCGATACCCCCGGCCGCTTGCACGCCGCCGAAGTGATCTATCACAACTCGGCAAGAAAGGTTCGCCAGGACAGCTTTCAGCGCCACGAACACGGCCAGCCGACTATAGATCTGGATGTGCCAACCGAAACGTTGAATTCGCTCGGCCAACGCATGCAGATGCGCACTGGCTTTCTCGGGGTCAGTCACGCCGAAAGTCTCTAGATTAAGACGCACCCCCCGCACTCCCGCCTCATTCATTCGCTGCAACTGGTCATCCGTCACAGCTTGATCAATCACGGCCACGCCGCGAAGGAGTCCTTCCGCGTGCTCCAGGCATTCGATCAACAGGCTGTTGTCCGAACCATACGCGCTGGCCTGTACGATCACCGAGTGATCAAGCCGCAACCGCTGACGCATTTCCCGCAATGCCGGCAACGATGCATTCGCCGGAGTGAACGTGCGGTGGGGACTAAAGGGAAATCTCGAATCAAACACATGAACGTGGCAATCCCAGGCACCTCTGGGCAGCCAGGCGCCGGGGGGAGTGATGCTGGCACCGGTAACCGCATCCGATAAAGGCGTGAGGGAATTCGATGGCGCATCCGGCGCGTTGGACAAAAGGGTGGTGTTCATAACGGGCTCCTACTAAGCCCGTTCATTCTGGGAGGATTGCCTATAACGTTCCAATCACATTACCATCGAAACCTATAAGACAGAATTATGGGTTTTGCCATGAACCTGCGACAGCTCGAGGTATTCCACGCCATCATGCGCACCGGGTCGGTGACGGCGGCGGCACGTCAATTGAATGTCAGCCAGCCCGCGATCAGCGCAGTGCTTCGCCATTGCGAAAGCCAACTGGGCATGCCGTTATTCCTAAGAACGGGTGCACGACTGATCCCGACACCGGAAGCCCAGGCGATTCTCCCTGACGTCGCGGGAATCTTTGATCGACTGGCGGCCGTTGACCGACTGATCCGTGACTTGAATGGCGGCATACAGGGTACGCTCACCCTGGCAGGCAGCTTTCCCGTTACCAATGGGGTCTTGGCACAAGCTGCCGCGTCTTTTATGGCTGAGCGCCCGGAAACACGCATCGCGCTGTACTCCGGCTCATCACCGGTGGTGCTTCAGCAGGTCGCCAACAGAGAGGTAGATGTGGGCATCGCCTACGGCCCTATCGTGCACAACGAAGTTGAAACGGAGTTGCTATTCAGTTCAAGTATTGCCTGCGTCATGCCAGACGATCACCCGCTGGCGACACGATCAGCCATTAAGATCAGTGACCTGATGCCCTACCCTGTTATTACGTATCTGAATCAGTCGCCCATGCGCTCATATGTTGATCGCGCCCTAAGCGAGGCGGGTGTGTTCCCCAATATCCGCTCGCAGGTCAGCCTGTCGCTATCGGGGATGATGCTCGCCAAATTTGGCGCGGGGATCGCGCTGGTGGAGCCCTTTCTCTTGTCAGTGATGGGTATTCCGGGGCTGGTGGCCCGACCTTTCAATCCATGTATCGAAGTTAGAACGCTGATACTTCGTCATCACGATGCCCCGAGGTCGAGATTGCTGGAGGATTTCCTTGCTCATCTGAAGATACAGTGCGCCGAGTTCGGCGAGGCTCCCATGCTGCATCCTGTGGAGACCGGCTGTAAATGAACCTATGCGTCTGCTTTTTTGTTTAATCGGTGTCCGTCGACTCGCCGCGCTCGTTGATCATGCGTCCGACTTCCCGCGTTGATGGCATCCGATGGGAAGGATTGATGGAGCTCGCTTCAGCGTTTGCAAGATTCTCGATCACCGTCAACAAAACCCGTCGAGCGATCTCGACCTCTTCATCCTTGAGCCCGCGAACACTCACCTCGTTGACCTCCACAGCCAAAGGAATCAGCACCCCCTTCAGACGACGCCCTTCCTCGGTCAGAAAGACGTGAACATTTTTCTTGTTTTCCGGCAGTTGCTGCCGGACGACGTATCCCAGTTTCTCCATCGCCTTTACCGCCGCGAACGTTGTAGGCTCCATCAGCCCAGCCTGGGTGCTGAGTTGTTTTTGTGTCAATCCATCTGTCTCCCAGAGAATCCGCAGAAAAGCCCAATGTCCAAAGGATACATCGTGTTCGGTCAAGCGCATCTGAAGCGCTCTGATCAGAGCACGGGTCGCATCCTTGACCAAGTGAGCTAATCGATCATTGGGCACCACGTCGTGCCAGTGCCTGAGTATTTCCTGAGTCTCGGGCCGTTCCTGGCCCAAAGGTTTTCGCGCGGTCATATCAAGATCCAATCTCATTACTTGCGTAAGCATAACGCGTTGCCCTTCAAACTGCCTTGCGCGCCAGAAAAATCTCCATTCATTGCTTTTTTTATTGCTTATCCAAAAATTACCTCCTAATATTCTTAGAGACCTAATAATAAAGCCACCTCAACCCTGCAGGGTTTCGGAGTGCTACACAAAAGACCGAGGCGCACATAATGACAAGAACAGTAACCGTAGACGCCGTGCCCACCCCTCTTCAGCGCAGCAGCGAACGCATTGACAGGGTTTACAGAAAAGTCACGCTACGATTGATGTCATTTATTTTCGTGGCTTGGGTACTCAATTATCTTGATCGGGTGAACATCAGCTTCGCGCAAATTCACTTGAAGCATGATTTGGGCATGAGCGACGCAGCGTATGGCCTTGGCGTCAGCTTGTTTTTTATCGGCTATATCGCCCTGGAGATCCCCAGCACTCTTTATCTGCAAAAGATCGGCGCCCGGTTGACCATTACTCGGATCATGCTGCTGTGGGGCATCATTTCAGCCTCCATGGCATTTATGACTTCTCCCGTTCATTTCTATATAGCCCGAGCACTATTAGGGGCGGCCGAGGCAGGCTTCTGGCCAGGAATTATTCTCTATCTGACCTACTGGTATCCCGGCGCCAGGCGAGCTCGCATAACCTCACGTTTTTTGCTGGCTATTGCCGCTGCAGGAATTATTGGCGGCCCGCTATCTGGCGGGATCCTGGTGAATTTCATCGACGTCATGGGAATGAAAAGCTGGCAATGGATGTTCATCCTAGAAGGCCTGCCAGCGGTCGCAATGGGGGTGATGGCCTACTTTTACCTGGTAGACAAACCCGAACAGGCGCGGTGGCTCGACGACGAGGAAAAAGCAATTATTCTCGACGCCTTGGCTGCCGACCGTGCCGGTAAGCACCCCGTTACGGATAAGCGGCATGCTTTGCTGGCTGCCCTTAAAGATCCGCGTGTATATGTTCTTGCGGCTGGCTGGGCCACCGTGCCGCTATGCGGCACGATCCTTAACTACTGGACACCCACCATCATTCGCCAGACCGGCATTAACGATGTATTGCAGGTCGGTTTGCTATCCACCCTGCCCTACATCGTGGGCGCAGTCGCGATGATTCTCATCGCACGCAGCTCCGATATTTGCCTGGAACGCCGCTGGCACTTCTTCTTCAGCGTCGCCTTCGGCGCCTCGGGCGCCTGCTTGCTGCCCCATGTCCTGGACTCAGCCATTATTTCGATTGCTTGCCTGGCCATGATCGCCGTGTCGTACTTCGGCGCGGCAGCAATCATCTGGTCCATTCCACCGGCTTACCTTAATGACGAGTCCGCCGCAGGGGGGATTTCGGCAATCAGTTCCCTTGGCCAAGTCGGCGCTTTCTGCGCGCCGGTCGGGCTAGGCTGGATCAACACGGTGAGCGGCAGCCTCGCCATCGGACTGACGGCTATCGGTGCGCTGGTCCTGGCAGGTGGTCTAGCGGTGCTAATTGCCGTACCGGCTAACACCCTGAGTGAAAAACCACTGATCGACGATTAGGGACCAGCAGTCTTGAATGGCAGCACTACGCCTAGAAAACATTAGATATCTATGAAACACCCGAGTCGCGGAGCTGTTGGTCCTGCGACCGAATGAGACAAGGAGACAGCGATGAGTAGTTCCGAAAGGCTCGATGATGGGTTCACAGCGCTAAGGGTGGTCGCCAAAACCGAAATTGCCCACGGCATTTTTTGCTTCCAATTGACCCATCCAACGGGTGCGCTCCTACCCGAGTTCACCGCCGGAGCGCACCTGCGAGTCAGAGTGCCCAACGGCAGCATTCGCAATTACTCCCTGAGCAACGCCCCCCAAGAGCGAGATCGTTATGTCATTGCGGTCAAACGTGATGCCAATGGCCGAGGTGGTTCGCTGAGCATGGTTGATGGTGTCGAGGTCGGCGACCTGTTACCGGTGACGGCCCCACAAAACGAGTTCGAACTCACCGAGCATGCCCGGCAGTTCATATTCGTCGCCGGAGGTATCGGTATCACCCCAATCCTGTCGATGATGCGCCATCTCAAGGCCAGCACCGATACCCCCTTCAAACTTTATTACTGCACCCGTAATCCGGAACTCACCGCCTTCCTGAATGAGCTTTCAGGGGCCGAGTTTTCCAACACGGTGATCATTCATCATGATTTCGGCAACCCTGCGGATGCCTACGATTTCTGGCCAATTTTCGACAAGCCAAGCAATGGCACCCATGTGTACTGCTGTGGTCCCCGGCCATTGATGGACAGCGTGCTGGATATGACGGGGCATTGGCCACCCGGCACCGTTCATTTCGAAAACTTCGGCGTGGACCAAAGCTGCTTCACAGAAAACCGCCCCTTCTCGGTGACGCTCAAGCGGAGCGGAAACCATCTCGAAGTTCCCGCTGATCGCTCGATTCTGGAGGTGTTGCGCGACAACGGCATCCGGGTTTCGAGTTCTTGTGAGAGTGGTACCTGTGGCTCGTGCCGTACCCATCTGATCGCAGGTGACGCAGAGCATCGCGACAGGGTGCTGCGAGAGGACGAACACCACGACCAGATCATGATCTGCGTTTCCCGATCCAGAAATGCCGTGCTGGTGCTCGACCTCTAGTGGCCTGTGTAGCTCGACAGGACCTTTTTTACAGACGATGAGTGATAGCTGGAGAGAGTTTATGTTGACCCCTGAAGAAAACCTGTTGCTGTGTCGTGTCGAAGGCGATGCGCCGATGGGTCAGATGATGCGCCGTCACTGGACCCCGGTGTGTTTGATCGAAGAAGTCAGCGAACCTGATGGCACGCCAATCAGGGCCCGTCTTTTCGGTGAGGATTTGGTAGTTTTTCGCGACAGTGACGGTCGCGTGGGCGTCATGGATGAATATTGTCCCCATCGCCGTGTCTCGCTGATCTACGGGCGCAATGAAAACTCAGGATTACGCTGTTTGTATCACGGTTGGAAGATGGACGTGGACGGCAATGTGCTGGAAATGGTCTCCGAACCCGCCTCCAGCAGCCTGTGCCAGAAGGTCAAGCACACTGCCTACAAAACCTGCGAATGGGGCGGTTTTGTCTGGGCGTACATGGGGCCACAAGACGCGATTCCTGAATTCGTGCCACCGGCCTGGGCGCCCCATGAGAAGGTTCGGGTGAGCATCGCAAAGGCGATTATTCCTTGCAACTGGGCGCAAATTCTGGAAGGCGCTATCGACTCGGCACACAGCTCAAGCCTGCACTCCTCTGATTTCGTTCCCGCACGGGTCGCAAGCGCCGAGGCCACCGCAAAAAACTGGCTGCGACCTTCTACGGACAAAGCGCCACGCATGCAAGTTGACCGCACCAGCTATGGCTTTCGTTATGCCGCGCTGCGCCGCCCCCTTCAGAACGCCGCCACCAACGAGTATGTGCGATCTACCGTGTTTGTAGCGCCCGCAACCGCGCTGATTCCGCCGAATAACTTGTATAACGTGGCGAATATCAATGTGCCCATCGACGATACCCACACGGCCTTCTATTTCATGGCCTGGGGAAATCCCGATCACACTCCGGAAACCGAAACCTGGCGCAAGTTTCTCGGCCAGCAAACCGGCATCGATCTGGACGACGGCTACCGTCCGCTGCGCAACAACGAGAACCGTTTCTGGCAGGATCGCGAAGCCATGAAAAACGGTAATTTTACCGGTATCAAAGGCTTCCCCAATCAAGATATTGCCATGTGGGTGACCATGGGGCCTATCGCCAACCGCTCCGATGAACGCCTGGGCGCCAGTGACGTCGCGGTCGTGGAGTTCCGCCGAGTGATGCTCGATGCATTGGCAGCATTCCAAGCAGGCGATACGGCTATCGGTACCGGCGAGAAAGCGATTCCTTCCAGTATCTGCTCGTTCCAGGCAATCGTGCCCAAGGACATCGACTGGCGTGAGTATAAAAGTCATTACGTATGGGCCGGTGACAATGCCCATAGGGTTGCCGAACCCGATTACGAGGTTCGAGCGTGATGCCCAGCCACGCAGAGTCTCCACCCCGCTTGCGCCTAGGTGTAGTCGGTCTGGGTCGGGCATTCACACTTATGCTGCCAACCTTCCTGGCCGACCGACGCGTTCAATTGGTGGGCGCGTGCGATCCGCGTGCATCAGCACGCGAGCAATTCGAAAGGGATTTTGCCGCGCCTGCCTTCGAGACCATCGAAGCCTTGGCGGCAGACAGCAATGTCGACGCCTTATACATCGCCAGCCCGCATCAGTTTCACGCTGAGCACACCCGTATAGCGGCCACTCATCGCAAACACGTCCTGGTCGAAAAACCCATGGCGCTATCGTTGAACGAGTGCGACCGGATGATCGCCGATTGCGCGCAGGCCGGCGTGAACATGATCGTTGGGCACTGCCACAGCTTCGATACCCCGTACCTGCGTACTCGGGAGCTGATAGGCAGCGGCGAATTCGGCGCCGTCAAGATGATTCAGGCGCTGAACTACACCGACTACCTGCAGCGTCCTCGCCGCCCAGAAGAACTCTCGACCGCTGAAGGGGGCGGAGCGGTATTCAGTCAAGCCGCGCACCAAGTCGATGTGGTTCGTTTGCTGGCGGGTAGTCGCGCTATCCGAGTCCGAGCGGCCGTAGGTAATTGGGACCCTGCGCGGCCAACCGAAGGCGCCTACACCGCCACGCTTTGGTTCGAGAACGGCGCGTTCGCATCCATTACCTACAACGGCTACGGCTACTTCGACTCCGATGAATGGATGGGATGGGTCGGCGAAATGGGCAAGCCCAAAACCCCCGAGGCTTATGGAAAGGCCCGTCGTTTGTTGCAACAGGTGCAATCGGCGGAGGAAGAGGCGCGACTCAAAGCTGAGTCCACTTACGGCGGCAAGCACTACATCGCCGCCTCTCCTGACAACGCGACAGCCTTCCAGCATTTCGGCCCGATTATCGTGTCGTGCGAAGGTGGCGATCTGAAGCCGATGGCTGATGCCGTCATGATTTACCGGCCCGATAGCCGTGACCGTCTGCGGCTGGAGCCACCCACGGTACCGCGATCCGAGGTCATAGACGAATTGTATCTGGCACGGTTTTGCGGAGTCGCGCCATTGCATGACGGCCAATGGGCTCGCGACACCTTGGAAATCTGCCTTGCCATGCTGCAATCCAGCGATGAACAACGTGACATCACACTGGGTGTGAATGTTGCAACCACTCAATCTTGCGAGACCCCTTCATGAACAAATTGAATCTATCCGTCGCTGTGGGCAATTACGATCGCATCCGGCCATTGGTGGACGGCGAAGTACAGATTGACGGAGTTGATCCAATCTTTATGTTGCAAGATCCCGAAGAAATCTTCTTCCGCGCTTTTCGCCATGCCGACTACGACATCTGTGAGTTGTCGTTGAGTAGCTACAGCGTTAAGACCGCTGCGGGCACCAGTCCCTATATTGCCGTGCCTATCTTCCCGTCTCGGGCGTTTCGTCACACCTCGATCTATATCCGTAACGACCGCGGCATCGAGTCCGCGGCGGATCTCAAGGGCAAACGCATCGGCGTGCCAGAGTACCAGTTGACGGCTAACGTCTGGGTGCGGCTTTTCTTGGAAGAAGATCACGGTCTCAAAGCCTCCGATGTCACCTGGATTCGTGGGGGGTATGAGGAACCTGGACGGCTGGAAAAAATTGTCCTGAAATTGCCGACGGATGTCATCGTCGAGAATGCGCCCGAGACCCAAACCCTCTCCGGCATGCTCGCCTCCGGTGAACTGGACGCCGTGATCGGCCCACGTGCCCCTTCGTGTTTTACTCAGGGCCATCCTCAGGTGGGCTATCTCTACCGTGATCCTCAGGGAGCTGCTTCAGACTGGTATCGCCGCACTCAGTTGTTCCCGATCATGCACGTGTTGGGGATCCGGCGCACGTTGGCTGAACAGCATCCCTGGTTACCTGGGGCCGTTGCCAAAGCCTTCGAGAAGTCCAAGTCCGTCGCCTTGCAAAAACTAAGCGACACCTCCGCGACCAAGGTCACGTTGCCGTTCATCGAGGATCAGATAAGAGCGGCGCGCCAGCTGCTGGGCGAAGATTTTTGGTCCTATGGTTTCGCCGCCAACCGCCATGTACTCAGTCGCTTCCTGGAACGTCACTATGGCGAAGGACTGTCGTCTCGCTTACTGCAGCCAGAGGAGCTATTCCATCCTGCGTCGCTGGAGAGTTTTAAAATTTAACGGGACTCACAACGTAACAGACACCTCTCGTAAAAATAGGTGCGAGCGTATTTGAACAAGCCAGGTGGAGTGGGTGTGCAGCACCGCCATCAGTTCTCCCTGAAACTCAGCGCCGGGTAATCAGGCCCTGGCGCGCCACCCGGATCAACTGCCGGATGAGCGCGTCGGCTTGTTCGGCCATAGGCGACTGGATCACCGCCAGGTCGAAACTGTTATCGGCAAAACCCTCCAGCGGATCACCGTCCTCGACGAACTGGATCAGGAAGGCCGAGGCGCGCCCTTTGCGTCGCGGCCAGCCATCGAGATAACGCAGCAGCGTCGGCTGATGTTTGCCACCGAGGAGGATTTTCGGGTTGCGATCGGGAAGACTGGCCGTAATCGGCGTAAGGCATACAACGGGGCGCGGGTTGTTCAACGTGCGTGTCTCCGCCTCAACGATCTGCCGGGCAGGTGTGAGGCAACACCGAACCAGCGCTTTAGCGGTATTTCGAAGCTTGGATCAAGCTTCTGTCGGAGAGCGTGCGACTCTCCTGGCGCCCCGCAAGTAGCTGTTTAAATCGGCGCATAATCAATATCCTAGAGAACCCCGCGGGCCGCTGTCAAGAATCGTGCCCAACGAAAAAAAACCCGCTGCATGGCAATCGAATTGGTCCATTACTTGCGCGAGGCACCTTTCTGCTCATTGCTTTCCAGCGCATGGCCTTCCAGGGATTGGCGCTCGCGGTCGAACGCCAGGTAGTACTTGTTCACGCTGTTCACATAGTTGACCGAGGCCATTCCCATCTGTTCCATCGCTACACGTTCGACCTGGAAGAACCATTGGTTGGCGTTCAGGCCACGTCGGCGGGCTTCGGCACGCATGGCTTGGACCCGCTCCGGTCCCATGTTGTACGCCGCCAGGACAAAGGCCATGCGTTCGCGTTCGTTGAGCTTGGGGCTGGAGAAGAACTGGCGGCGGATCATCGCCAGGTACTTGGCCCCGGCCTGTACGTTGTTATCGACATTCTGGATATTGCCGACGCCCACCCGCTGCGCCGCCGACGGAGTGATCTGTAACAGTCCGGTGGCACCGCTTGCGCCATCGGCATTGGGGTCCAGTGTCGACTCCTTGAACGCCAGTGCCGCCAGGTCCAACCAGTCGATACCCTGGGCCCGGGCGTGGCGCTGCAACACCGGTCGCAGCTTTTCGAGCTTTTGCCGATCCGACTTAGCCAGGGGATAATGCACTTGGTACAGACGTCGGTAGACCCGCAGGAAAGCCGCGTCCTGGTCGGAAGGGGATTGATAAGTCTTGAAAAAGCGGTCGACGCTGGCCAGCAGCATCGGCGCATCAGGCCGCACGAACCAGTGCATCTGCCCCGCCTCGCCGACCAGCACCTGTTTGTCAAAACGCAATTTGGGCATGATCTTGGCCCAACGCTCGGCAATTGGCTGTTCGACGACGGTCAGGTGGAAGATACCGCCCTGGACCATCTCCAGTACATCTTCCACGGCAAGGCTCGGATCGACCCATTCGATCTTCACCGGCGCCAGCTTGCGTAGCGCCAGCTTCTGGTTGATCTGGTTCACCGCGTCAGCAGCGGCGCTGCCAGCGGTCAGGGCCAGGGTTCGACCGGAAAGTTGTTCGAACCGGGTAAAACGCTTTTCGCCCTTGAGTCCCACCAGCCGCAAGGGCACTGGATTACCGATTGGCTTGCTGGCACTCACCACCTGCCTGGGCTGCGCTTCGAGCAACTCACCGGGAGCGACCAGGTCCCCTTCCCCGCGCTGCAACGCCCCGAGCAATTGGTCCTTGGCCTTGGGAATGATCTTGAGGGTGATTTCCCGCTGGTCGCGGGCATATCCGTTGAGATACAGCTCAAACGCACGCAGCCGATGGTACTCGACCCCGATCGCTTCGCCCTCGACTTCCCCGGAACTGTTACGACTCTGGTTGACCAGCACCCGCAAGACCCGGCTATCGCGAATCTGCGCCAGGTCGCGAACCTGGCTCGGCTGGCCGATTTCCAATGGTCCGGTCAGACGCGCAAGCGCAGGCGACGGTAGCAGCCAGAACAGGCACAGCAGGAGCAATAGCGAAGGTTGCTTCATCCGTTCTCCGGAAAGAATACCGTCTCACCTCAAGCGTCATGACTTGAATAAGGAGCGACAGAAATCGAGTGTCTTTATGAACGCGAAAAAGTGCGAAAGACTGGCACAGCGACGAACGCGAAACCAATCGATGCTTTCTTCAAGCTTAAAAGGACAGTCACAACTCGTTGTAGTTCTTGGTTTTTATTATAAATCTACCGCTCTGATATGCTTTGCGGCCTGTGGCCTGAGGTAGCACCATGCAACTCATTGATATCGGCGTCAACTTGACCAACCCCAGTTTTGCCGGAAAACACCAGGAAATACTGGATCGCGCCTATGCCGCCGGGGTCTGTCAGTTGATCCTGACCGGCACCAGCATCGAGGGCTCCGAGCAGGCCCTGGAGCTATGCCGGACACTGGACGAAAGCGGTCGCCGGCTGTTTACCACCGCCGGTATCCACCCCCATTGCGCCAGTGACTGGACAACTGACAGCGCCACTCGTCTGAAAGCTCTGCTCAAGGAGCCCAACGTTTGTGCGGTCGGTGAGTGCGGGCTGGATTTCAACCGGGATTTTTCCCCACGCCCGCAGCAGGAAAAAGTCCTCGAGGAACACCTGGCTCTGGCGGTGGAGTTGCAGTTGCCGGTGTTCCTCCATGAGCGCGACGCCAACCCGCGCCTTCTGGAGATTCTGCGTGACTACCGCGACCACCTCCCCGCCGCCGTGGTGCATTGTTTCACGGGCGAACAACAGGCCTTGTTCAGCTACCTCGACCTGGACCTGCATATCGGCATCACCGGTTGGATCTGCGACGAGCGCCGTGGCACTCATCTGCATCGGCTGGTGAAGGAAATCCCCCGCGAACGCCTGATGCTCGAAAGCGACGCACCGTACCTGTTACCCCGCAGCCTGCGACCGAAACCGAAAAACGGCCGCAACGAACCGGCCTACCTGACCGAAGTGCTGCGGGAAGTGGCGCTGCATTGCGGTGTAAGCGAAACCGAGCTGGCCGCCCATAGCACCGCCTGCGCCCGGAGCTTCTTCGGCTTACCTTCGATTGTGTGATTCATGTCATGCGCAACAGGCACCGGACTCGGCCACCACTCACAATAAACGGGTGACTCTGACCGTTGAATTGAGCAAAATCATCGACCCGCTCAAGCTATAGAATCGATAGCAAAAGTTGATTCGCCGCCAGGGTTTGTTCGGCCTATCTTTGGTTTATCGAAAGCATCTACCAAGGAGCATAGCCATGGGCAAACCTCATCCCAATCTGCCTGCCTGGCAATGGCGTGTGGCGCCGAATACGTCGAACGACGGCACCCGCGAAGGCATGCGGCTGCTCTCGATGATTCTCTTTGCGCTGGCCTTTCTGCTGGTCGCTTCGGGCGTGTTCAGCGAAGATCCGACCACTGTCGCCATCGGCGTGATCGGCCTGGCGGCGGCCTATAGCCTCAAGCAGAAGGGGCATACACTCCAGGCCTGAGTCTTTTTGTAGCGGCTCACTTGGCCCGTGCAGGCATCCTTGACGATTTCGAGCGTCATGAGCTTCGCTGATCGAAACCAGGGCGGTGATAAACCTCTACCACTCGACTCTCGGGACGTAGCATCCATACCGGCCGACCAGCTTGCCACACAGGTCAGTCGAAACAGCTTTCGCTCAGGCGATCAAGCACTCGATCGGCCTTGCTTTCAGCCCGCGCCATAGCGCTGCGCCAACCCGCCACGCTAGGTTGCAGATCCTGCTGTTGCTCGGCCTGCAACAGCCACTGCCAGCAATCATGCCAATCGCCAAGAGCCTGCTGAGCCGTCTTGAGGTGCTTCAATGCCGGCGCCGGCAGGCGATCCAGCTCCGGGTAGGCCTCGGCGGCGTAACGCACCCGCTTGATCAGCAGGCGCAGACGATGGCGATTGTGCATTGGGTCATGCAAGGCTTTGTCGAGGGCATCCCACTGTTTCGCCAGACGCTTTTCGATGCGTTTGCGCACGCCCTTGAGCAACCCCTGGTACTGAGAAGCGCGCAAAAAACGGGGGAAAGCATCGAGCATGCCAAAGAGCTTCTTCAGCTCATCGCTGCCGGCCACTTTCCAGTAGTCCTCGGACAATTGCGCGGTACGTCGTGCAGCGGCGATATGACGGCCCTGCCCATGCAGATAAGCCGCCAGCACCTCACGGTCGCGAATCGGCGTGGTCAATCGTCCCACCTCGGCCGCCGCCTGTTCCAGTTGCTCGACCCCCGGCCATCCGCGCAATGGCCGCAACAGGCTGCGCAGCCGCCGGACAGTGATGCGCAGGTCATGCAGCCCCTCGTTATCGGTCAGCGCATCTACCCGCGCATGACAGGCCAACAACCGTACTTCCAGGCCCAGCACCCGAGCCACCAAGCGATCTACCAGGACCGACATCGACACTCACTCCCCAATCGAACTTCCAAGACTGCGACGCAATGATCGCAACGCTTGTTGCAATGCATCCATCGACGGGATCTGTTCAGCATAGCGCTGCCTGATGAACAGCTGAGCGAACTCGCGAATAAGGTCGGCCTGACGCGGCAACTGCCGGGCCGCGCGCTCGGCGAACGCAGCAGGCCCCTCACCCGGCTCGCGCACCAGGCCATGGCGTGCCAGCAGTTTCTCAAAGGCGGCGAACAGCCGTAGCGGCGGGTCGGCCTCGGCCCGCCAGGGCCGCAACAGCCATAACGACAGCAGCGCGAGAACCAGCACCAAGCCGATCGGCAATATCAGCCCGGCGAGATCGCCGAACAGGCGCCCCATGAGTTTGAACTGCTGCTCGCCCTGATACCCCAGGACCCAGCGCTGCCAGCCATAGTTGAGATTATCCCAGCCCAAGCGCAACTCGTTGAACCAGATCACCTGGCGGTAACGCAACGGCGAGAATACCGAAGCCTCGGATACGCCCTCATTCGCCGCCAGGGCTTGCTCCAGACCCTGATCGATCCGCTCTGGCGCCACGGCGTAGGTCGGATCGACACGGCGCCACCCCTGCCCGACCTGCCAGTATTCCACCCAGGCATGGGCGTCGTACTGGCGTACTGTGAGGAAATTGCCCGCCGGGTTCAACTCGCCGCCCTGGTAACCGGCTACCACTCGCGCCGGGATTCCCGCAGCGCGCAGCACGTAGGTCATGGCGCCGGCAAAGTGCGCGCAGAAACCCTGGCGACTGTCGAACAGGAAGTCATCGATGCTGTTTGTGCCCAGGATCGGCGGTTTGAGGGTGTAGCGATACGGTTCGTCGCGAAAATGTTGGAGTAGCCTTGCCACCAATGCCGCGGGCTGTGGATAACGCTGGCGCAGTTCGGCGGCCCACTGACGGGTCCGCGGATCACCCTGGGCAGGCAACTGCAGGGCCTGACGGCGAGCCCGCTCGTTGAGCTGGGGATCGCGTAGCACCTGCGGCCAGGAGCTGGCCCGATACATCAGTGCCTGCTGCACCGGGCGCTGGCGCTGCAGGCGGTAGTCCGCCAGTTGACGCACATCCTCCTGATCGCTGCTGGCCACATCCAGCGTCGGCAGCCAGGGCTTGCCACTCGGTTGCAGGATCACGCTGTAGCGCCAGGATGCGCCACTGGCTTGCCATTTCGGCGCCGGACTGGAGGACACTCCTGGCGATTGACTCCAACGCTGGCCGTCGAACTGCTCCAGGGTCAGAGCCCGCCAGTACAACTCCTGGCGCGGCGGTAGCGGACCATCGAAACTCGCACGCAATGCCAGTTCGGCGGAACGCCCAAGCTCGGCCACCTCTCCGGGGGACATACTTTCCGAAAGCCCGGTCACGCCCTTGTCGCCCGGCAGTGGCAAGGACCACAACGGGGCCATGCGCGGGAACAGCAGGAACAACAGAAGCATCAATGGCAAGGCCTGCGCCAGCAGGGTCGCGGCCAGCTTCAAGGTGGCCGCCGGCCGGGTGCCTGGGCCTTGCTGCAAACCGATCAGGGCCGCCAGCAAGGTGCCGATCGACAACAGGCTATAGATCGCCCATGGCAGGCCGTCCTCGAACAGATAGGCCACCGCCACGCAAAACAACCCAAGGAAGATCAGCACCAGCGCATCGCGGCGGGTCCGGGTCTCCACCAGTTTGAGGATAAACATCGCCACCAACAGCACCGCGCCAGCATCCAGGCCGATCAGGCTCTTGCGCGAAAGCCAGATGCCCGCGATGGTCGCGACCAGCAGCAGGACGTCCACTACCTTGCCAGGAAACCGCGCCCGCATGCGGTAAACCTGGATGCGCCAGAGCGTGCAGCCGAGCCAGAACGCGACCATCCACAGTGGCACGTGTAGCCAGAACGGCAACATCACCAGGGCCTGGGCCACCAGCAGCCAGACCAGACTGGCCCGGGAAATCGGCGGCGCACGGCTCATGAACCGTTCCCGAACAAGGCAAGGGCTCGCAGGCATAACTCACAGTGGGCCGCGCCGCAGTCCATGGCCAGTCGTTGACCGGGCAATTTCAAGGCGAACGGCTCCTGCCGCCGAGACAACTCCAACACCCAATAGCACAGGCGCGACAGACGCTGTTCGACATCCCCATCCAGCGCCAGGAAATCCAGGCAGAACTCCTGCCCCTCAAGGCGGGCAAAGTCCTTGATCAGCAGCCCCTGTCCACGAGAATAGGCCTTCCAGTGCAGCCGTCGCCAGGAATCGCCGGGCTGATAGGACTTCAAACCCTGGTAATCGTCGACACCTGGCCCGTAAGCCCGCGTGCCTTCATCCTGTTCATCGTCGGACACACCAGGCAGGATCGGTAATTCGCCTTCCAGAGGCTGTGGATAAACCATGGCCTGCTGGCCAAGATCGACCCAACTCCAAGCCTGCAAGATACCCAGGGGGAAGCTGCTGCACACGTCGATGCGCGGCGCCGACAACCAGCCGCGTGCCTGTGTCGGGCGCGTCAATTGCACTTCGCAAAATCCCCCCGGCAGCACATCCACGGTCTGCATCGCGGGGTTCGACCAGCCCAACTGGATCGCCTGGTGGCTTTTCCCGGCGCTCTCCAGGCGCACGACAAAACGCGCCTGTTCACCGACAAACACGGTCGGCCCGACGCCGGCGCTCAACACCAGGCCCCGCAGGTTGCGATAGGTGTGCAGGATTGCCACGACGAACACCGACAACAGCAGGAAACACAAGCCGTAGGCCAGGCTGTTCTGGTAATTGATCGCCACCAGCAAGATCAGCAACAGCAACGCGACGAATACACCGCCGGCGCGGTTGGGCATGATGAAGATCCGTCGCTGGGTCAGTTCGATCCGCGTCGAGGGCGGCAAGCGCCGGCTCAGCCAGGCCTGCCAGGAGGCCCACAGTTGGCCAATCAAAGTACCGGCACCTCGCGCAACAACCACTGCGCCAGCACACCGCCGCCCTGCCCGGCCGGGTCGGCGCGCTCGCGCAGGCGATGACTGACCACAGACGGCAACACGGCCTGGACATCTTCCGGAATCACATAATCACGCCCGGCCAGCAAGGCCCAGGCCCGGGCTGCGGCGAGGATCGCCAGGCTCGCCCTCGGCGAGAGTCCCCAGGCAAACCGCGCGTCACCACGGGTCGCGCCGACCAAGCGCAGCACATAGTCGACCAGCGCATCGCTGGCCCGGACCTGCTTGACCTCCTGCTGCAAGGCCGCCAGTTCGTGATGGCTGAGGATAGGCTGCAATCGTGGCAACAAATCTCGTCGCGAGTCGCCAAGCAACAGGGCCTTTTCCGCCGCTCTGGACGGGTAGCCGAGGGATACGCGCATCAGGAAGCGGTCCAACTGCGACTCGGGCAAGGCAAAGGTACCGCCCTGGCTCGTGGGGTTTTGTGTGGCGATCACAAAGAACGGCGAAGGCAGCGGGCGGGTGGCACCTTCAATGGTCACCTGCCCTTCTTCCATGGCCTCAAGCAACGCGCTCTGACTCTTGGGCGTGGCCCGGTTGATTTCATCGGCCAGCACCAGCTCTGCGAAGATCGGCCCGGGGTGGAATACGAAGCAACCATTGTCCTTGTCGAATACCGAAGTGCCAAGGATATCGCTGGGCAGCAGATCGGAAGTGAACTGGATACGCTGGAAGCTCAGGCCGAGGACCTTGGCCAGGGTGTGACTGAGGGTCGTCTTGCCCATGCCGGGCAGGTCTTCGATGAGCAGATGGCCGTCGGCCAGAAGACAGCCGAGGGCCAGGCGAACCTGTGCATCCTTGCCTAATACCACTTGGTTGACAGCCTGCAAGCAGGCTTGCAGCTTACTGCGCATAGGCAGGCATCCAAACGCGGGGAGACGCCGCAGATGTTACAGGTTTTTTGATCGTTCCCACGCAAAGCGCCGGAACGATCCCCCGAGGCTCAACGCCCGGCGCGCGACTCGCGGATGTAGAAGCGTGCCTTCTCGGCCTTGGACGAACAGCCTTCGTAGGCTTCGAACTGTTGCTGGGTTTTGGCCCCAGTCAACAACGACAGGGCCTTGGAGTAACTGACGGTGCCGGCAAAGCCTTCGGCCTTGGCCAGGTCAAGCTCGCGCCAGGCAGCATCCAACTGGCTACCGCAGCTCTCGCGATAGGCAGTCTTGCCCGCGCAACCGGCCAACACCAACGCAATCAATGGCACACAGATCCAGGCTTTCATCGATGACACCTCAAGAAAAAACAATCGTGCAGGTTATGACGGTGTGCCAGGCAAAAAGTGCCTTGCTCTACTCTACAAGCTTAGCCAGTCAATATGAACAATAGGCGTCCGACCCGCCGAACTCGGCCAACAGAACCAGTGGCCGGTACGGTGAGTTCGTTAGCTTAAGTTCGCAGACCACTCGCGATTGTGCCACAACAGCCTATGGGCGCATTGTTAGTAACCGACCGTTCAAGGAATCCATGATGAAAAAGCGTGTCGCATTGGTGTTGGGCTCAGGTGGAGCCCGGGGTTATACCCATATCGGGGTGATCGAGGAAATCGAACGGCGCGGTTATGAAATTACCTGCATCGCCGGTTGTTCCATGGGCGCGGTGGTCGGTGGCATCTATGCTGCCGGCAAGCTGGAGGAGTACCGCAAGTGGATCGAAAGCCTGGACTATCTCGATGTGTTGCGCCTGGTGGATGTGAGTTTTCGGCTCGGGGCGATCCGTGGCGAAAAGGTCTTCGGCCAGATCCGCAAGATCGTCGGCGAGATCAATATCGAAGACCTGCGCATCCCTTACACAGCCGTCGCCACCGACCTGACCAACCAGCAGGAGATCTGGTTCCAGGAAGGTTGTCTGCATCAGGCCATGCGCGCTTCGGCGGCGATCCCAAGCCTGTTCACGCCGGTGATGCAGGGCAATCGCATGTTGGTCGACGGTGGCATTCTCAATCCGCTGCCGATTGTGCCGGTGGTTTCCAGCCACTGCGACCTGATCATCGCCGTCAACCTCAACTCGACCAACCAGAAGCACTATCAACTGCCGGTGATCCAGCGTCCGCCTGCCTTCAAGAGCCGTTTTAACAACCTGCTCAGCTCCATGGGTTCGCGCCTGCCCTTCCGGCGCAAGCAGGCCGAAGAGCTGTTGCGCATCGAACAGCAGACCTTCGCCGCCGACTCCGCGGATATTGCCAACCCCTGGCTTGAACCGGCAGAGCCCGATGCCCAGCAACCTGCGGCGGCCCCTCAAACTGCGGGTGCGCCGAAATCGGCCACCGGTTCATTTATCATCGACAACGTCGGCCCGGCTTCGCTGCTGGACCTGATCAACCAGAGTTTCGAGGTGATGCAAACCTCGCTGGCGCAATACAAGATCGCCGGATATCCGCCGGATATCCTGATCAACGTGCCCAAGCGCGTGTGCCGGCTCTTCGAGTTCTACAAGGCACCGGAACTGATCGCCCTGGGTCGCGAGATCGCCCGCGACACCATGGATCGTTATGAGCAGGAGCGGCGCTGACTGGATTTTGATCCGTCTCCACACTAAAGCGTGGCCACGATCAAACAGCGGGATGCACTCCGTCCTGGTTATCGAGCAGGCGATAGCCGACGCCCGCCTCGGTGACGATAAAGCGTGGCCGGGTCGGATCGTCCGCCAGTTTCTGGCGCAGATGGCCCACTACGATCCGCAGGTAATGACTGTCGTCGGTATGGGTCGGTCCCCAGATATCCTTGAGCAGTTGCTGTTGGGTGATCACTCGCCCGCAATGCCGTGCCAACTGGGCCAGCACCGCGTACTCCTTGCGCGTCAACGCCACCTGCGCGCCGTCCAGCAGCACTCGCCGATAGGCCAGGTCAACGGTCAACGGGCCGAACTTCAAGGCGGCTTCCTGGGTTTCCCCGTTGGGCGCCTGGCGTAACAGTGCACGGATCCGCGCCAGGAACTCCTGGATGCCGAAGGGCTTGGTCACATAGTCATTGGCACCACCGTCCAGAGCCTGGACTTTTTGCCCTTCGCTGGCCCGCACCGACAGCACCAGCACCGGCGCCGTGGACCATTGGCGAAACTCGCGCAGCACCTGCTGACCGTCCATGTCCGGCAGGCCGAGGTCGAGCACCAACAAGTCGGGCTTGTTCAGCGCCGCATGGGCCAGGCCTTCGGCGCCCGTTCCGGCCTCCAGTATCTTGTAACCTTGGGAGGCGAGGCTGATACGCAGGAACTTGCGAATCTGCGGTTCGTCGTCGATGACCAGGATGGTCGAGCTCTGGCTCATAATTGCAACATCGTGGCGAGGGTTCGCCACAGCATATCAGGCCTCACTTTCAAATCCCGGTTGCTCCCGCAGCGGAAGGAATAACGTCACACAGGTGCCACGGCCGGCGATACCGTCATCCACCTCGATATGCCCGCCGTGGGCGCCGACCATGCCCAGGCAGATTGCCAGCCCCAGGCCTGTGCCCTGGCCGCCACGATCGCCACGGGCAGCGGTGTAGAACATGTCGAAAATCTTCGCCCGCTCATCCTCCGGGATTCCCGGACCTTCGTCGCTGACGGCAAAGAACAGCTCGCCGCCGATCACCCCGGCACGCACCTGCAGGCGGCCATGCTGCACAGAAAAGCGCGCGGCGTTTTCCATGACATTGATCAGTGCCTGTTCGATCAGCGCCGCATGCACGTAGAGCAACGGCAACTCGGCCGGTACCTCGGTGCTCACCTGCAACGGCGCGAGGACCGTCCGCAACCGGTTCAGCGCACTGGCGACGATGTCCGCAGGCGATACCCAGTCCCGGGCCAGTTTCAGCGCGCCATGGCCCAGGCGCGTCATGTCCAGCAGGTTCTGGATATACCGGTCCAGCCGCTCGGCCTCGTCGCGGGTGCCCTCCAGCAGTTCCCGGCGGTCCTCCAGGGGAATCGCTTCGCCCAACGCCAACAGACTGTCGATACTGCCGCGCATTGAGGTCAACGGGGTGCGCAGGTCGTGGGACACCGATGCCAGCAAGGCACTACGCAACTGCTCGGTTTCTCCGTGCAAGCGCGCCGCCTCAAGATCGTCGGCCAATTGTGCCCGCGCCAGTGCCTGGGCCAACGGCTGGCTGAGGGCGGCCAGCAGGCGACGGCGCTGGCCCGTGAGCGGCTGGCCTTCTCGCGGACGAACACCGAGCAGCGCCAGCGGCCCCTCTTCCACCGACAATGGCCACCACCACCAGCTACCGGAGGGCAAAGTACTCGTGCCCATCCCGGCCGGCTGATTGTGCTGCCAGGCCCAGTCGGCCGCCGCGCGCTCGGGCTCGGAAAACCGTAGCGGTCCGCCGGTCTCGACCTTCCAGCCACTCTGGCCGTCGCGATTGAGCAGGCACAGTTCCAGCTCTTCCCAGCCGCTGAGGTGTTGCGACGCGGCGCTGATCACCGCCTGACGGTCGGTGGCAGCCGTCAGCTTGCGCGACAAGTCGAGCAGCTCGCTGGTTTCTTCCTGGGTATCGCGCAGGGCTTGCAACTGCCGCCGCTGACGCGCCGCCAGGTTACCGGTGAGCGCCGCCATCATCAGGAAGAACAGCAGCGTCAGCACATCCTCTTCACGCTGAATCGCAAAGGAAAAATTCGGCGGAATAAACAGGAAGTCATAGGTCAGGAATGACAGCACCGCACAAGCCAGGGACGGGCCGAGGCTGCTGCGAACCGCCACCAGCAATACGGCGGCAAGAAATACCAGCGAGATATTCGGCAACGGCAACACACCGGCCACGGCCCAGGCCAGGGTACTGGCCAAGACCGTCGCCAACAGCGCCAACAGGTAGTCGAGCCAGACCACGCTCTGCGGCTCTCGCACACGCGGCTGACGTTGTTCTTCCTGGCTGCCCAAGACGTTGATTTCCAAGCCCGGGGCATTGCGCAACAGCCGCGCCGCCAGGCCACCGCCGAACAGGCGACGACGCAGGCGCTGGCGCGACTGCCCGACCAGCACCAGGCTGGCACGGCGTTCAGTTGCATGCTGGATCAGCGTCCTGGCCACTTCACCGGCCCGCAGTTGCACCACCTCGCCGCCCAGCCGTTCCGCCAGTTGCTGAGCACTTTGCAGGCGCAGGCGCGACGGCTCGTCACGCGCCCTGCCGTTATCCACATGCACCAGGCTCCAAGGCAGGTGTCGGCGCTGAGCGACCCGGCTGGCATGGCGAACTAAGCGCTCGGCCTGAGCATCGCCATCCACCCCCACCAGCAGCCGCCCACGGATGGCCGGCGCGGCCTCGCCGCGGGTCCGGTAGCCCTGGGCCAAATCGTTGTCGATCTGGGCCGCGGCTGTCTGCATGGCCAGCTCACGCAGGGCAGTGAGGTTGGTCTGGGTGAAGAACGCATCGATCGCCGCCCGCGCCAACTCCGGCACATAAACCTTGCCGTCGCGCAGGCGCTCCAGCAACTCCCGTGGTGGCAGGTCGATCAGCAGTAATTCATCGGCTTCCTGCAGGACCCAGTCGGGCACGGTCTCACGCACCTGCACCCCGGTGATGCCGCGCACCTGGTCATTGAGGCTTTCCAGGTGCTGGACATTGACCGTGGTGAAGACGTCGATACCGGCCGCCATCAGCTCCTGGACATCCTGCCAGCGTTTGACGTGGCGGCTGTCGGGGGCGTTGCTGTGGGCCAGTTCATCGACCAACACCAGTTTCGGCCTGGCCTTGAGCAGACCGTCAAGGTCTAGTTCCTCGAGCACCACGCCACGGTATTCGGACCGCAGCAGGGGTTGTTGCACCAAGCCGCCGAGCAGTGCCTCGGTCTCGGCCCGCCCATGGGTTTCCACCACCCCGGCGATCAATTGCACACCCTGACGCAACTGACTGTGGGCGGCCAGCAGCATCGCATAGGTCTTGCCCACGCCAGGAGCGGCACCGAGAAACACCTTGAGCCGGCCACGACCGTCGCGGGGCAGTTCTGCTAACAGCGCGTCGGCGCGACCGGAATCACTCATCTCGGGGTTCCCATCATCAATTGTCTTCATTGTTCCCCGTTCCGCGTGGGAACAATGAACAACTCACTTGGAGATATCGACCAGCGCCGCATTCAATGCAAGCACGTTGACCACCGGCGGGCCAACCAACGGCTGTTCGATCTGCGCCTCCAGCAGTTCCTCGAGGGTCGCCGCCGGCAGATTGCGCGCCTGCGCTACCCGCGCCAGTTGATAGCGAACCGCCGCCGGTGGCAAGTGCGGATCGAGGCCACTGCCGGAAGTGGTCAGCGATGCCAGCGGCACCGGCCCTTGGCCGGGCACGGCCTGCGTGGTCGCATCAGCGAAAATCCGCGTGGCCAGCGCCGGGTTGCTCGGCGACAGGTTGCTCGCACCACTGGCCACGGTCGCGAAGGCCACCGCCGAGGGACGCGGGTGAAACCAGCCATCGCCGCTGAAATCCTGGGCGATCAGGGCCGAACCGCGCACCTTGCCATCGGCATCGCGTACCAGGCTGCCATTGGCCTGGCTCGGGAAAACTATCTGGGCCACGCCAGTCACCGCCAGGGGATAGGCGACACCGGTCATCAGGGTCATCAACAGCAACAGGCTCAAGGCCGGGCGCCACACACTAGACATGTTCAATTCCTCGAATTCAGGGGAGGTACACCCCCTGCGAGTGCCGGCCTGCCGACACCCAGCGGGGGAAACGCACTACGCCAGCCGCAACGCCGTCAACAGCAGGTCGATGGCCTTGATGCCCACGAACGGCACCACAATCCCACCCAGACCGTAGATCAGCAGGTTGCGCCGCAGCAGGTGTGCCGCGCTCGCCGCCTGCACCCGCACACCGCGCAGCGCCAGCGGGATCAGCACCACAATGATCAGAGCGTTGAACACGATCGCCGAAAGAATCGCACTCTGGGGACTGGCCAGGTGCATGATGTTGAGCACCCCGAGCTGTGGATAAATTGCCGCGAACAAGGCTGGCAGGATCGCGAAATACTTGGCCACGTCGTTGGCAATCGAGAAAGTGGTCAGCGCACCACGGGTTACCAACAGTTCCTTACCGATCTGCACCACGTCCAGCAACTTGGTCGGATCGCTGTCGAGGTCGACCATGTTCGCCGCTTCCCGCGCGGCCTGGGTGCCGTCGTTCATCGCCATGCCCACGTCGGCCTGGGCCAGCGCCGGAGCGTCGTTGACACCGTCACCGCACATTGCGACCAAGCGACCGTCGTTCTGTTCCAAGCGGATGCGCGCCAGTTTCTTCTCCGGCGTGGCTTCGGCCAGCACATCGTCGACCCCGGCTTCCGCGGCAATCGCCGCCGCCGTCAGCGGGTTGTCGCCGGTCACCATGACGGTGCGAATCCCCAGTTGGCGTAGCTCGGCAAAACGCGCACGAATCCCTGGTTTGACCACGTCCTTGAGGTGGATGGCACCGAGCAGCTTGTCATTGGCACAAACCAATAATGGCGTACCGCCGCTCTGGGCGATCTTGTCGATCTCCTGAGACAGCGCCGCTTGCAAGTCGCCGCGCTTCTGGCCGATGAAGCTCAACAGCGAATCCACCGCGCCCTTGCGATAGACCTGGCCTTGATGGTCGACACCCGACAACCGTGTCTCGGCACTGAACGGCACGGCGGTCAGTTCCGTGGAGGCGGGTTCCTGTTGTGGATAAAGGTCACGCAGGTATTCGACGATCGACTTACCTTCAGCGGTGTCGTCGGCCAGCGAGGCCAACAAAGCCCCCTCGGCCAGCTCACGGACATGCACGCCGTGCGCGGGGTGAATCGCGGCGCAACGACGGTTACCGAAGGTGATGGTGCCCGTCTTGTCCAGCAGCAGCACATGCACGTCACCGGCGGCTTCCACCGCTCGACCGGACTTGGCGATCACGTTCAGGCGCACCAGGCGATCCATCCCGGCGATACCGATAGCCGACAGCAGGCCACCGATGGTGGTCGGGATCAAGGTCACCAGCAGCGCCACCAGGAACACCAGCGGCAGCTTGCCGCCGGCGAAGTGGGCGAACGGCTGCAGGGTCACCACCACCAACAGAAAGATCAGCGTCAGACCGATCAACAGAATGTCCAACGCAACTTCATTGGGGGTCTTCTGGCGCTTGGCACCTTCCACCAAGGCGATCATGCGGTCCACGGTCGACTCACCGGGGTTGGCAGTGATGCGCACCAGCAACCAGTCGGAAACCAGCCGGGTGTTGCCGGTCACGGCTGAACGGTCACCACCGGACTCGCGGATCACCGGCGCCGATTCACCGGTAATCGCCGCCTCGTTGACCGCCGCAATGCCTTCGATCACCTCACCGTCACCGGGAATCATCTCCCCGGCTTCGACACGTACCACGTCGCCGTTGCGCAGGCCGGTGGCAGAAACCACCTGATAGCTGCCATCGGCTGTGCGCCGACGGGCACTGAGGCCTTCGCTGCCGGCCTTGAGGCTGTCGGCGCGAGCCTTGCCGCGACCTTCGGCGAGGGCCTCGGCGAAGTTGGCGAAGAGCACGGTGAACCACAACCAGAGGGCAATCTGCGCGGACACGTAGGTCGGCACGGCCGTATCGGGCACGAGACAGAGGATCGTGGTCAGGATCGCGGTCAACTCCACCACTAGCATGACTGGCGCACGTTGCAACTGGCGCGGGTCGAGCTTGACGAAGGCTTGTACCAGCGCCGGACGCCACAGCTCGGTGATCGCAGTCCTGGGTTGTTCGAGCACAGCGGTTTTTGTTGCGGGAAAAGGCCTATTCATCATCTAAATCCTCAGCCCTTGAACCCAAGGGCAGCCATGCGCAAATGTTCGGCAATCGGCCCAAGGGCCAGGGTCGGCAGGAACGTCAGGCCGCCCACCAGCAAGATGGTTACGGTCAACAAGGTGACAAACAGCGGACCATGGGTCGGGAAGCTGTTCTGGCCGATCGGCGCAGCCTTCTTCGCCGCCAGGCTACCGGCCAGGGCGAGTACCGGGAGGATGTAGCCGAAGCGCCCGAGCAACATGCTCAAGCTCAGCATCAGGTTGTGGAACGGCGTGTTGGCACTGAAACCGCCGAACCCCGAACCGTTGTTGGCACTGGCCGAGGTGTAGGCGTAGAGCAACTGGCTAAAACCATGGGGGCCAGGATTGCTGACGGCACTCGCAGGCCCTGGCAGCGTCGCGGCAATTGCACCGAGCACCAACACGCCCACCGGCATCACCAGCAAAGTCAGCACCAGCAGTTGCACTTCCCTGGCTTGGAGCTTCTTGCCCAGGTATTCCGGGGTACGACCGATCATCAGGCCCGCAAGGAACACCGCAATCAACACATTCAGCAGCATGCCGTAGAGGCCGGCACCGACACCGCCGAAGATCACCTCGCCAACCATCATGTTGACCAGTGCGACCATCCCGCTCAGCGGATTGAGGCTGTCGTGCATGGCATTGACCGAACCGTTGGACGCCGCCGTGGTAGTCACCGCCCAGAGCACGCTGGCGGTGGTGCCGAAACGGGTTTCCTTGCCTTCCATCGGTGCGGTCTGTTCCACCACCGGGCTGTCCAGGGTCGGATTCGGCTGATACTCGGCATACAGCGAGGTGGCACCGCCGGTCAGCAGCAGGGCCATTATACAAGCCATGATCGCTCGGCTCTGACGCAGGTCCTTGACGTAATGACCAAAAGTGAACACCAGCGCCGCCGGAATCAGGATGATCGATGCCAGTTCGAACAGATCGCTCCAGGCCGTCGGATTCTCGAACGGATGCGCCGAGTTGACCCCGAAAAAACCACCGCCGTTGGTACCCAGTTGCTTGATTGCGATCTGACTGGCTGCCGGGCCGAGTGGGATCACCTGGTCAGCGCCCTGCAGGGTCACGGCATTAATGTAATGGGCAAAGGTCTGCGGTACACCCTGCCAGACCAGGAACAGCGCCAGCACCAGGCACAATGGCAGCAGGCCGTAGAGGGTGGCTCGGGTCATGTCGACCCAGAAGTTGCCCAGAGTCGCCGCCGAACGCCGGCCGATACCACGGCACAAGGCGACCAGCACGGCCAGGCCGGTAGCGGCACTGACGAAGTTCTGCACGGTCAGGCCGACCATCTGACTCAAGTAGCTCAGGGACGCTTCGCCGCTGTAGCTCTGCCAGTTGGTATTGGTCATGAAGCTGACGGCGGTGTTGAACGACAAGGTCCACGCCAGACCCTGCAGGTTCTGCGGGTTGAGCGGCAGGTATTGCTGGAGCTGCAGGATCACGAACAGCAGTGAGAAACCCGCCAGATTGAAGGCGAGCACGGCCAGGGCGTACTTCTGCCAGCTCTGCTCGGCCTTTTCATCAACCCCGGACAGGCGATAGCAAACCCGCTCCAGCGGCCCGAGCAACGGGCTCAGCCAGGTGCGCTGGCCTTCCATCACTTTGTAGTAGAACCGCCCGAGAAAAGGGGCTGGGACCAACACCAGCGCCAGGAACGCCAGGATCAGCAAATAGTCATAACTGTGCATAACCGCCGCTCCTAGTTCCGATCTGCGCGCAACAGCGCAACCAGTAGATAAATGAACAGTGCCACCGCCAGCAGCAGTGACACGCCGTCCAGAATGCTCATGGGATTTCTCCGTGGCACAGCGATTGCCGTGTGTGGAGCCATTGTCGGAAGGAAGGCTGTAAAGGAACGAGAGCGACACCCGGGGCAATGCGTAAAGAAGGCGTAAAGAGTGGGTTTACGTAAGCGTTACGCCCTAGAATCCGCGGACGGGTAACCGTGCCCCGCTACCGAGAGGGGTCGGGCGGTCATGATTGTGTATCGAGACTGATACACAACCGACAACCGGCCAACATGCGGCGCCTGTAGCTTCTGGCGCAGCTATATTTGAAATGGGCTCCGCGCCTGGGGGCTCGAATCTCTATATCGTGCGACCCTCTCGTGGGGGCTTTTTTGTGCTTCGCGGCTTTACCGGCAGATAACCACACGCATGCAGAACACTCCCGCTCCTCAGGCTGACACCCACAAATCGCTCTCACCGGGCGATGACAAGCGCTGGCATGTCCGCGCGCTGATCGTCGACGACGATATCCCGATCCGTGAACTGCTGATCGACTATCTGGCCCGCTTCAGTATCCAGGCCATCGGTGTCACCGACGGTGTCGCAATGCGCCAGGCGCTGCAGGTGGAAACCTTTGACGTGGTGGTCCTGGACTTGATGCTTCCGGGCGAAGACGGCTTGTCGTTGTGTCGCTGGCTGCGTGCTGAATCGGATATCCCAATCCTGATGCTGACCGCCCGCTGCGAGCCCACCGACCGGATCATCGGACTGGAATTGGGTGCCGACGACTACATGGCCAAGCCCTTCGAGCCGCGCGAGCTGGTGGCCCGGATCCAGACCATCCTGCGTCGGGTGCGCGATGACCGTACCGAACAACGGGCCAATATCCGCTTCGACAACTGGCGCCTGAACAGCGTGCTGCGCCAACTGATCGCCGACGATGGCCTGGTGGTGCCGCTGTCGAATGCCGAATTTCGGCTGCTCTGGGTCTTTATCGAACGCCCACGTCGAGTGCTCAGTCGCGAGCAGTTGCTCGACGCCGCTCGAGGCCGCTCTATCGAAGCCTTCGACCGCAGTATCGACCTGCTGGTCTCGCGCCTGCGGCACAAGCTCGGTGACGATTCAAAATCGCCGCAGTTGATCAAGACCGTGCGCGGTGAAGGCTATCTGTTCGACGCGAGAGACATCGGCTGATGCGCCTACGCCTCAACACGCTGTTCGGTCGCTTGTTCGGCGTGCTGCTGCTGGCTATTGTCCTGGCTCACCTGTTGGCCTTTCTCTGGTTTCGTCATTATGGCGGCGGTTCTGCGTTATCGCCTCCAGCCTGTTTCGCGAACAGGTCGGAAAATGTCGAATCGCGTTTGCCAGCGCTACCCATGCCGGTTCATCGCCCGTCTCGCCCATGGTTTGGCAGGCCGGTAATCCCGCTTACGTTTCAGTTGATCGCCTTGGTGATTGCCGCCTGGTACGGTGCCAAGTTGCTCGCCCGGCCGATTCAGCGCCTGAGCGATGCGGCCGAGCGTCTGAGCGAAGACCTCAACAGCCCGCCGCTGGAGGAGACCGGCCCACGGGAAGCCCGGCAGGCAGCCGCGACGTTCAACCTGATGCAACAGCGTATCCGCGAGCAGGTACAGCAGCGTGGGCGAATGCTCGGCGCCGTGTCCCATGACTTGCGCACGCCACTGTCGCGCCTCAAGCTGCGCCTGGAGCAAATCGAGGATGCGAAACTGCAAGGCCAGATGCGCCAGGATCTGAACGATATGATTGGCATGCTCGACGCTACCCTGAGCTACCTGCATGAGCAACGCACCAGTGAAGCCATGCAGTGGATGGACGTTCAGGCCCTGGTGGAATCGATCAGTGAAAACGCCCAGGACCAGGGTGCCCGCGTCCGCGCCAGCGGCTACTGTGCGCCATTGTTGGTCCAACCGATGGCCCTGCGTTCATGCCTGAACAATCTACTGGACAATGCCCTGCGCTATGCCGGCGATGCACTGATCACGCTGGAAGACAGCCGGCGGCAGTTGATTATCCGCGTGATCGACCACGGCCCCGGCATCGCCGCCGAAAAACGCGAAGCGGTGTTCGAACCGTTCTATCGCCTGGAAGCGTCGCGCAACCGTAACTCAGGCGGGGTCGGCCTGGGCATGACCATCGCACGGGAGGCCGCCCAGCGTCTGGGTGGCGACTTGACCCTGGAGCAAACCCTTGGCAGTGGGTTAACCGCCGTGGTCAGCCTGCCTCGTGCCTGATGGGTGTGTACATCAGTCGATACAAAGCCTGCATACCCTCGACACCTGCCGTTGGGCATCGGCACCCGTCGATGCAGCGTCCTCAAAAGGTCTGTATGCTCAGCTCTTCTCCTCCCGCCGCTTCTGACTCGCACTCCAATCGAGCAGCAGGCTGTACGCCACTGCCAGCAGGGTCGGGCCGATAAACAACCCGATAAAGCCGAAGGCGAGCAACCCGCCGAATACCCCTAACAGCACGATCACCAGCGGCAGGTTGCCGCCACGGCTGATCAGGTAAGGCTTGAGCACGTTGTCCACGCCGCTGATGATGAATGTGCCCCAGATCCCCAGGAATATCGCCATGCCGTACTCGCCTTTCCAGGCCAGCCAGGCGGTGGCCGGAATCCATACCAGCGGTGGGCCCATAGGAATCAGACTCAGCAGGAAAGTGGCAATCCCCAGCACCAACGCGCCGGGCACTCCGGCAATCAGAAAGCCGATCAGCGCCAGCACAGCCTGAGCCGCCGCCGTACCGATCACGCCGTTGACCACCCGCTGCACCGTCCCGGCCACGAGTTCTTGGTAATAATCGGCGCGCTCGCCGATCAGCCGTTCCAGTAGGCCATGGACAAACTCCGCCAGGCGCGGACCATCGCGATAGAAGAAGAATACGAAGAGAATACTCAGGGTCAGCTCGAGAATCCCGCCACCGATCTGCGCGCTGCGAGCCAGCAACCAGTTGCCGACCTGCCCCAGGTAAGGCTTGATCGCCAGCATCAGCGCCGCGCCCTGTTGATCGATGGTGTTCAAGACGCCCACCAGCCACTCCCCGATAATCGGTACCGACGCCAACCAGGTCGGAGCTTGCGGCAGGCCGTCGACCTGGACGTCCTTGATAAAAGCCACCGTATCGCGCACATGGTCCGCCAGGTTGAACCCTAGCCACACCAAGGGTGCGGCCACCAGCAACATCCAGCCCAGGGTCAGCAAACCGGCGGCCAGCGACTCGCGGCCACCGAGCAGGCGTGTCAGTAGACGCATCAGTGGCCAACTGGCAAAGGCCAGCACAGCGCCCCAGAACAGCGCCGACCAGAACGGCGCCATCACCCACAGACTGGCGCCGAACAGCACCAGGAGCAGTATCTGCACCAACAGCCGATCATTATTGAGCATGGGGATTCCACGAAAGAGATCAGAAAGGAAAGTCTAGGCGAACACACGTGTGTGTGTTCGCCGCTCCTGCCGCTACCGCAACAGTTCGAGGTGCAGGCCACCGGTGTCGCGGGCGCCCGACTCCAGCCGCGCAGCCCTGACCCCGGCGGCCACCAGAGCCTGGCGCCAGGCTTCGGCGGAGGCTCCGGACAGGCTGACCCGCAAAGTGGCATCCAGGTTCAGGCCACGGGAAATCAGGGTGACCCAGCTAGCCTGCGGAACCCCGGCGAGTTGTGGCAAATCGAGCTTGCCGGTGTCACGCAACTCTCGCAACAAAGTCGCCGAAGTCGGCAGCAGTTCGCCCAACGGTGCATTCGCGGTCAATTGCTCGACGTGCAGATACGCCCGCCGGTTACCCCGGGTAATGCTGTACAGCGCCACCAGCGAATTATCCTGTGGCGCAGCCAGGCGCAACAGTAAGTAGGCCTGTTGATCGTCCGCCCCGGACAGCAGCGAATTGCCGAAGACCTCATTGGCCCACAAGCTGTTTTCGCCGCAATCGCGTGCCTGACACCAGAACAGCAATTGTGCGCCCTCCTTCTGCAAGGCTTCGCGGGCCACCGTGAAGGCTTCGTTGGCGCTACGTTCCGGCGGCAACTCGTAGGTCACCGAGGTCATCGGCCCACGAACATTGACCTGCCCGTCGCTACGCAAGCGGTTGCTGATCTTGCGGATCGAGCTCTGTGGATAAATCCGCTCCAGGTCCGTCGGCGCACGGTAGTCGACGATCTGTGCGTCGGGCACACGCGGCACGGACGGCAGGTCATGGCTGCCCGGTACGTCGGCGGCCAACAGCGCGGAACTGAAACACGCCAGGCCCAGGGCGCTGGCAAGGACTGTGGATAATTTGATCAAATCGGCGGCGCCTGAATGCTGGGCACTGATGCCGGAAGGTGGTGACAAAAGGTCGCGGTGGTGTCGAGATCTGGCATGGTTGTCTCCCTTTCAACCCGCCAAGCCTCGACAGTTGCCGAGCGCAAGTCAAGGCATGGCGAAGAAGCGATTGAAACAGTCTGCAACAAGGACCGCTCCGGCCTCGTCGTTCAGGTGCAGATGATGCCCGCCAGGCAGCACTTGCCGGTTGAAGGGTAGCTGCTCCAGCAGACTCCGGCGCTGGGCCAACATGCCTTGTTCGGCCACCACCAATTGGGCTGGGCAGGCCACCCGGTGGACAAAGGCCAGGGCCTGTTCTTCGGTCAGGCGCAGCGGCGAGGCCAGGGTCAGGCGACTATCGCTGCGCCAGGTATAGCCGCCGGACACTGGCACCAGCCCGCGCTGGGCCAGCAACTCGGCGGCTTCGCGACTGACCGCTACCCGGCCCTTCATGCGTGCCTCGACAGCCAGGTCGAGGGTCTTGTGCAACGGCTTGCGCT
The DNA here is from genome assembly GCF_900109755.1 of Pseudomonas agarici. Taxonomy (GTDB): domain Bacteria; phylum Pseudomonadota; class Gammaproteobacteria; order Pseudomonadales; family Pseudomonadaceae; genus Aquipseudomonas; species Aquipseudomonas agarici. The sequence goes on from NZ_FOAR01000015.1 coordinate 59,832, forward strand.
TGTCCTGCAGTTTCAGTTGCGCCTGCAGGGCCATGCCCAAGTGCTCGGCGGCACTCTCACCCTGGGCGGTCTGCGGGATCAGCCCGTCGATCAGTGCCAGGTGCGTGACCCGCTCGGGCAGTGCGCCGGCCAACACCACCGAGATAATCGCTCCGAGCGAATGCCCGAGTAAACCGAAACGATTCCAGCCGAGCTGTTGCGCCACCTGCAACACGTCATGGGCATAGTCCCAGAGCGCGTAGCCGGCACCCACCGGACGGTGCCCGGAATGCCCGTGACCGGCCAGGTCCAGGGCGACGATACGCAGGCCTTCGAGCTTCGGCGCCAGGCGCGCAAAGCTGTTGGCGTTGTCCAGCCAGCCATGCAGGGCAATCACCGGCAAGCCGTCTTCGGGGCCGAACAGCTGGGCGGCCAGCTCGATATGCGGCAGACTCAGGCGCACTTCCTCGACCGCCGTGCTCATGCCGGGCGTTCCTCGGCGGCACGCCGCTGCCAGCGGCTGAAAATGGCCTTGAGCAGCTCGGCGGTGTCCAGCGGGTATTCCAATGGAAACATGTGACCTCCAGGCATGCTCAGGGATTCGCCATGAGGAAAACGCCCCACGGAACGGCTTTGATGGCGCATTACCACACGACTCGACCGGCCACGCACCACCGCCAGCGGCACCTGCAGGTGCCGGGCCAAACCTGGACTGGTATGGGGCACGCCGCGATAGATACTGATTTCGGTAGCCGGGTCAAAGCTCAGCCGCAATCGATCGCCTTCGGGGCGCAAGCCATATTGCAGGTAGGCATCGAAGCACTCCGGGTCGAAGCCACGAAACAGCGCCTTGCCAGCAAAATAGTGGCGAGCCGCCTCCCGGTCGGCAAACTCTTCGCGCCGCCCCAGAGTACGCCCGGCGGGGGTCAGGCGGTCAATGAAGCCCAAGCGCTTGGCCGCACGGATCAGCCACTGGTCGAGGCGGGTCAGCACCGGCGAATCGAGCATCACCAGGCCTTTGTAGAGTTGCGGACAGCGCAAGGCCGCGTGCAGGTGCAGAACGCCGCCCAGGGAATGCCCAACGCCCCAGACCGGTTCGGGCTGTTGTTCGAGGTGATGAATCAGTTCGTCGACCAGGTTGCGCCAGTTGTCGTTTACCGGGAAACGCGGGTCATGGGCATGCTGTTGCAAATGCGCAACCTCATATTCGGGCGCCAGGGCGGTGAACAACTTGCCATAGGTGCCCGAAGGAAACCCGTTGGCATGGGCGAAGAACACGTGCTGCGGCATACCGGAACCACTTCATGGAAAACAGGTGTTCATTGTCGACAGCACATTCGCCATCGGCAATGACCGTAATGGCCAGGAATGATGACAGTCCGGCCATCACCGTCTGTCAGCGGCTCGGCGGCGTTTGTCCCAGCGGTACCACCGCCATGGTCAGGCGCGAAACACAATTGATCTTGCCCTCATCGCTGCTCAGGCGAATATCCCAGACATGGGTGGTGCGACCGATATGGATCGGGGTCGCCACCGCCGTCACCCGTCCGCTGCGCACACCGCGCAGATGACTGGCATTGATTTCCACGCCGACGCAGTAGTACTGGCTGGTATCGACACACAGGTAGCTGGCCATGGAGCCGACGGTTTCCGCCAACACCACCGAGGCGCCGCCATGCAGCAGGCCGAACGGCTGGTGTGTACGATGGTCGACCACCATGCTGGCGGTCAGCGACTCGTCGTCAAAGGCTTCAACGCGGATATCCAGTACTTGGCAGATAGTGTTCTTTGCCGAGGCATTGAGTTGGTCGATATTCGGAACGGTACGCCACAAGGCCATCTTGCACTCCTCGGTTTCTATTTGTGATTCCTACCATAACACCGGCAGGCCCTGCTTGCTCCACACCTGAAACCGCGCGCCGTGGCACGGTTCGAGCAGCGCGCTTAAGCTTCGGGCCGACGGCAGAACGCCGTTTAACCGTCCCACTATCTTTCACCACCACCAGCGCACGCAAGCGCTGATGGTTGTCGAGGCCCCTGGCGGACCTCCCGCAGGCCCAGTGATTAAGTTTCCCGCGAAGAAAAAGAGTGGAATCTGATAGCCGGTCCACGATGGATCGCGTCGAATTTCCGGCTTCCCAGCCCCTTTACGAGACGTTCATGTCAACGATAGGCAGCCTTTTTCGAAGCTTGATCCCTGTCTGCAACCCACGAACAAAGCAGGCACATAAGCCGGTAACACCCGCGCCACCGACAAATCCGCCTCGGCAGCCATTGTCAGAAGCCGTTCCAGCACCGGGCTTTTCAACCATCGAACAACACATGGCCGTATTGGGACTCAAGGATCGCTTGTCGTCGGCGCAAGCTTTCCTCGCTGCCGTTCCCGATCTGCGCCCTTATCCCCTGGGTGGGTTGCTCGAATTGATGGTGGCCTGCACCTGGCGTTTTCCCGGCATCTTGCAAAGCTGGGATGGGGTGCCGCTGGAAGGTGGTGGACGGGTGTCCCTGCATGTGGAAAAAAAACTGTTCGACTTGCGGGTGCCGTCCACGTTGTCGCCGTCGCTGACCCGGGCGATGAAGCTGTGTGCCTTGAATATCGCGGCGGCAGGCAGATATGCGGTGGACGCCGTGGACTCGCTGCCCTTCCATGACGTCGATGCCCGGCTGCCGTTCAGGAACTGGCGCAAGGACGCCATCTGCCAGGCGCTGCGCACGCTGCAAGTGACCAACGTCAACATGATTGGAGTCGACCTGAGTGGTGGCGACCTGGCAGGGGTGCGGTTTTTCGGCCAGTATCACGGGGCGAATTTCATGGCCGCCAATCTCAAAGGCGCCCTGTTGTCGAGCGGCTTCAAGGGCAACAACTTCAATCATTGCGACCTGCGCCACGCCATGTTCTCGGGGTACTTCGAGCACTGCACCTTCAAAGGCGCCAAGGTCGACACGGTGACCTTGAAGCAGGCCAGGACCGAACTGATCGGGGCGATACTCACCCCATGAACCACCGAGGGAGCGGCCCCCAACCTGCGCTCCCTAAGGGTTGATGGCACTTCAGGTTAAAAAATCAGAAAACATCCTGACCACTTGTAGCTCACATCCGAAATCCAGTTAAATTTCCCGAAATCACGGCTACCGGCCACCTCGCCGCCCTACAAAACCTCCACCCCACAAACCGACAGCCGCCAGGCCGGTTGCCGTCAGCGAGCCGGTCAGGGCTGACGAACGCCGTTGAGCCGCATACCACCGGCCAGGGGCCAGTCCCCTTCCAGCTCCGCCAGATCGGCGGTACTCATCGGCTGCGGCGCATGCAGGTGGCCGTGCTGCAACAGACTGATCAGGCTACCCACCAAAGGCTGATGGCTGACCAGCAGCAGGTTGTCGGTGCTGTCGAGGTGCTCCAGTACCTTGAGCGGATGGAACTCGGGCGTCAGCCACGGCACGCTGATGATCTCCGGCTCGAACCTCAGCGCCTCGCACACCAACTGCGCGGTCTGCTGGGCTCGAACATAGGGACTGGCGTAGATCGCAGTCAAAGGCTGGCCGATCAGGTGTGCGGCACTGCGCAACACGTCCTTGCGTCCATGGGCGGTCAGGTTGCGCTCGGCGTCGCTGCGCGATCGAGGTTCGGCTTCACCATGGCGCAGCACCCACAACTTCATAGCTTGGGTTCCTCGTCATGGGGCGGGTACGGGGCCGGCGACACGCTGTGAGGTGCTTCGCCCTCGGGCGCGCGGGGCGTCGGCCAGTCGGCGAATGGCCAGGGCTTCTGGTCACTGTGGAAACTGCCAAAACGACCGATCTGGGCCAGAAACTGGCTGAGGCTATCACCGAAGTTCATCAGGTTGGCGCTCGGCGCCCCATAGATCAGCCGGTAGATCAGTTGCACCAGCACCAAGGCGCCGAGGAGCAACTGCGCGACCTGCCAGACCAGCAGGAACAGCAGCATCCACACCATGCGTAACACTATGGATTCGTACTTGACTTGGTTCATGTCTTACTCCTGTCGCCTGGGTTAGTTGAAGCCGCTGGTGGAAATGAAATCGACATCGGTCTTCGGCTCGCCGCGCATCAGTAAGGCGATCACCTGATCGAGCGTGCGCCCTTCGAACAGAATCGCATGCAATCCAGCCACTAACGGCATGTAGACGCCCAATTCCTCGGCCTTGGCCTTGAGCACCTTGAGAGTATTGACCCCTTCGGCCACTTCCCCCAGGCGGGTCACCGCGTCTTCCAGGCTCAAGCCCTGGCCCAGGGCAAAGCCGACCTGATAGTTGCGGCTCTTGGGCGAGGAGCAGGTAACGATCAGGTCACCGACCCCGGCCAGGCCAAGGAAGGTCATCGGGTTGGCGCCCTGGCTCACGGCAAATCGGGTCATTTCCGCCAGGGCCCGGGTAATCAACATGCTCTTGGTGTTCTCGCCCATGCCCAAGGCCACCGCCATGCCAGCGATGATTGCGTAGACATTTTTCAGCGCTCCGCCTAATTCGACGCCAAACCGATCGGCACTGGCATAGACGCGAAAGGTCTTCCCGTGCAGCGCGGCCTGGACCCGCGTGCAGAGTTCTTCGTCTGCGCTGGCGACCACGGTGGCGGTCAACGCATGCTCAGCCACTTCGCGGGCCAGGTTCGGCCCCGATAACACGCCGATCCGCGCCCGTGGGGCAATGTCTTCGAGGATTTCGCTCATCAGTTTGAACGTCTGTGCCTCGATGCCTTTGGTCAGGCTCACCAGCAACTTGCCGTTCAGTTGCCCGGCATGGGGTGCCAGTACACTGCGCAGGGCACCGGACGGCAGGGCGACAAAGAACAGCTCGCAGCTTTCGAGGGTCGCGGGCAGGTGGGTGACCGGCTCGACCGCCGGATGAATCTTGATGCCCTTGAGGTAACGCGGATTCTCGCGATTGACGCGAATGGCCTCGGCCTGTTCAGGATCGCGCATCCATTGACGTACCCGATGCCCGTTCTCGGCCAGCAGATTGGCCACAGCGGTTCCAAAACTCCCGCCTCCCAGGACCGCGATAGGGTGCTGTTCAGTCATATGCAATCCGTTTATAGCAATGGCGATGGCCGCATTATACGGAGCCGCCCGCCAGCAGCCAGCCCCAAACGCCGTCAGCGCCAGGGACCCTGGCACTAGGATTTGTCCATTTTGCGGACAGAATACAGGCCCGGTGCCATGGCAAACTCGCTTGGCTCGGTTAACATGCACAGCTATTACCCGTCATCAAGGCTGAGCCGTGTACTTTGGCCATCCCACCATACGTTCCTTCGTGCTCCTGACGCTGTCGTTCAGCGGCCAGCTGCTGGCCGACGACCTGTTCCTGGAAAGCCAGCCGCTGCCCGAGGTTTTGACCGCGACACGCCTGAAACAATCCCCGGCCTCGGTGCCCGGCAGCATGACCGTGATCGATAACGAACTGATCAAGGCCAGCGGTGCGCGGGATATCGCCGAGCTGTTGCGCCTGGTGCCGGGCATGATGGTCGGCTACACCAACGGTAATCAGGCGGCGATCAACTACCACGGGACCGATGCCGCCAACGCCCGGCGCATGCAGGTTTTGATCGACGGTCGTTCGGTCTATCGGGCCGGGCTGGCGACGGTGGACTGGAACGATATCCCCGTGGCCATGGAGGATATCGAGCGCATCGAAGTCTTCCGTGGCCCGAACACCGTCAGCTACGGCGCGAACGCACTCATGGCGGTGGTCAACATTCTGACCAAGTCACCCGGCAGCACTCACGGCTCGCGCATCAAGATCACCCGCGGCGAACGCGGCATCAATGACTGGTACGCGAGCGAAGGCATCGACTGGGAAACCGGCGACCTGCGCCTGTCGATGTCCGGCCAACAGGACGATGGTTTCGACAGCGATCGTGTCGGTGCCAACTATCACGACAGCCGACGCTTGAATCGCTTCAACCTGTCAGTCAGCCAGATGCTTGACGAGAGCCAGAGTATCGACTGGCAGTTGAACGCTAAGGAAGGCACCAACCAGCGCCCGTATACCTATCAGGCGGTATTTCCCGACATCCAGGCCGCAGGCGACAACTCCGATGTAGTCGCCAAGGACTACGCCGGTTCCCTGCGCTGGAACCTGGATATCAGCCCGCAACACAGCCTCTACATCCAGGGCTCGGCCCAGCACTGGGATCGCCAGCAGGTCTGGCGCGCATGTGACGCGAAAGTGTCGTTCAGCCCGGAACTGACGCAGTTGTGGCAGTTAAATCCCAATTATGCCGAAAATCTGGCGCGCAACATGAATCGATACACCGTGGGCAGCCCGCCTCCCGGTGGCGCCTCGGAGCAGACACTGGCCAGACAGGTTCTGGACCAATGGTACAATCACGGGGCCAACCAACCGGTCTGCGGCGATCTCGACCAGAGTACCCGCGAGACCCGCTACGACCTGGAATTGCAGGACACCCTAAGTCTGTCGGACAACCTGCGCCTGGTCAGCGGCATGAACTACCGTTATGACCGCGCAGATTCCGAGACCTACTTCAATGGCACCCTCGACGACAACACGTGGCGCCTGTTCGGCCAGCTCGAGTGGCGCGCCAGCGAACACTGGTTGCTCCAGGGTGGCGCCATGTATGAAAACGCGCAACTGACCGGCGACTCACTGACTCCGAGGTTTGCCGTCAACTACCTGATCAATCCGCGACACGGTTTGCGCGCCGTGTATTCCGAGGCCATCCGCTCGCCGGACATGTTCGAGAACAACGTCAATTGGAGCTACCGGGTCACCAACTTCGATTCGCCGACCTACGGCCAGACCAGCGGCCAGTATTTCGTCAAGACACGCGGCCCGGGTAACCTCGACAAGGAGCGGATGCGCTCGCGGGAACTAGGCTATAACGGTTTCTTCGCGGATATCGGGCTGAACCTCGACGTAAAATTGTTCTACGACGAAATCACTTCGATGGTCAGCTCGCCGCTGCGCAACAACCAGTACATCGCCAGCAATGCCAACAGCGCGCGCTTTAGCGGCAGCGAAACCCAGCTCGATTGGCACCTGAGCGACGCCGACCGGCTGCGCCTGACCTACGCCTATGTCGACACTCAGGCCAGCAACCCCACCGACGAACAGTTCACCGCCCGCAACAGCGGCTCCGCCGGCTGGATGCGCGATTGGGGTGCGGGCTGGTCGAGCGCGTTGTTCTATTACGGCGACGACGCGATCAACACCTACCGTTTCGAACGGGTCGACCTGCGGGTCGCCAAGCGCATCCCTTTGCACAAGGCCAGCCTGGAACTGTCCGGGGTCATGCAGCAGCGCCTGGATCACCAACCCATTACCTGGCCCGATAACAACTACGACCAGCGCCAGGTATTCTACTTCAGTGCCGAGCTGGAATTCTGAGCATGGACGACCGTCAGTCAAGGATGACATCGGCCCGCGGCAGCGGGCTCGGCAAGCTGGCAGGCGGTCTGCTATTGCTGCTGCTGATGATTGTCCAGGCCCGAGCCGCTGAGGTATTGGTCACCGGTGCCGAAGACAGCTCTGGCGTGCAGGCCTTTACTAACGCCCTGGCACATCAACGTCCCGACGACCGGGTACGTTTTGTTCCCTTTGGGCAACTGCCGCCACCGAGCCAACTGCCACCAGGCATACGCTTGATCCTACTCGACCTACCCAGCCTCGAATGGCGCCTGGCAGACCGCCAGGGCCCGGCCACCCTGGTATTGCGCATCAGCCGCCTACAAGCTCACCGGCGCCTCGGGGAACAGTTGCCGAACCAGCTCAGCCTGCTCTGGAGCGACCCGCCACCCTCACGGCAATTGCACCTGATCAACGCGGTGCTGCCGCAAGCACGGCGGGTCGGGGTGCTGTATGACGATGACAGCGAATTCCTCTTGGCCGAACTACGTCAGGCAGCCCAGCCACTGGGGCTGGAAATCGTCCCCCAACGCTGGGATAACACCGCCGACAGCCGTCCCCTGCAAATCCTGCTGCGCGGCAGCGATGTGTTACTGGGGGTCGACGATCCGACACTGTATAACCCCAAGACCGCGAAAAACCTGCTGCTCAGCAGCTATGCCCGGCAGTTGGCGCTAATCGGGCCGAACGCCGGCTTCGTCAAGGCCGGCAGCCTGGCCAGCAGCTATAGCGACCAGAACGATTGGCTGGCAATTCTCGACAAGCTGCTCGACCAGCCCCCTGCCAGTTGGCCGCGCACGCTCTACCCGCCGCGTTTCAAAATACTGAGCAATCCGCAGGTTGCCCGCTCGCTGAGCCTGGAGCCGATCGACGAAGTCTCGGTCGCCACCCGGTTGGCCGAAGGAGAATCCCGTCCATGACCCCGCGCCGACATTGGGGCATCAACGCCCGCACCCAAATGATCAGCCTCGGCCCGGCCCTGCTGCTGACTCTGTTGCTGATCAGCTTCTTCACCTTCGTGCGAATCCAGGACCTGCGTCAGGAACTCAATCACACCGGCCAGTTGATCGCCAACCAGTTGGCACCGGCCACCGAATACGGGGTCATATCCGGTAACAATGAAGTGCTCGAAAGCCTGATGAGGGCCAGCCTGACCACTCCGCACGTGCGTTTCCTCGAAGTCCAAGACCGCAGCAACAACATTCTGGTGTACGTCGAGCAACCCCCTGAAGGTCACAGCCGTGCCCAGCAAGTCGAAGTGTTCCAGGCCCCCGTGCGCCTGCAACGCATCCAGCTCGACAGCGACTTCCTGCAAGGCACCAACGGTGCCGGTATGGCGGCGGGCGAGGATTACCTGGGGCGGGTGGTCGTGGGCATGTCCAACGACGCCTTCAACCAGCGCCAGCAGGAGATCCTGCTCAAGGCCGGGATCCTGGCGCTGTTTGCCCTGCTCTTCACCTTCCTGCTGGCCCGCCGCCTGGCGGCCAATCTGTCACAGCCGATCAGCGCCATGGGCCACGCCGTCAAGGCCATCCAGCAGGGCGATTACAAGACCCCGTTGCCGGTGCCGGATGACACCGAGCTCGGCGATCTGGCGCGGCATATCAACAACCTCGCGACCGGTCTTGAACAAGCCAGCCGCGAGCAGCACCAAGCCATTGCACAACTGATCCAGACTCGCGAGGAGGCGGAACGCGCAAACAACGCTAAGTCCGACTTCCTGGCAATGATGAGCCATGAACTTCGCACCCCGATGAACGGTGTCTTGGGCATGCTGCAACTGCTCGAAACCACGCAAATGACCGACGAACAGGCCGAGTACGCGACTCTCGCCTCGGAGTCCACCGAACACCTGCTCAAGGTGATCAACGACATCCTCGATTTCTCTCGGATAGAGCGTTCGGCCCTGGAACTGGAACATATTCCGTTCGGCCTCGGCGAATTGATCACCAGCTGCGCACAAGCCTTCCAGCACAGCGCCGTGCAACGTAAGCTGCAATTGAATCTGCAGCTCCCGGCGGGCCTGCACAGCCTGCAGGTCAAGGGCGACCCGACACGGATCCGGCAGATTCTGGTTAACTTGATCGGCAATGCGCTGAAATTCACCGAACACGGCAGCGTCAGCATCGAACCGGCCTGGCAGGGCCTGGATGATGAGGTGATCTGGTTCAGTTGCACGGTGCGCGACACCGGCATCGGTATTTCCGCCGAACGGCTGGAACTGATGTTCGATGCGTTCCAGCAGGCCGACAGCTCGATCTCCCGGCGTTATGGCGGCACCGGCCTCGGCCTGCCGATTGCACGAACCCTGGCCGAGCGCATGGGCGGCACCCTCTACGCGCGTAGCGAAGAGGGTCAGGGCTCGGTGTTTACCCTGGAAATCCCACTGGCCATGTACCGCCAGGTCGAGCCCGAGGATTTGCCGCAACCGTCGGCTGGCCACGGCGAAGGGCGCAAGGTCCTGCTGGTGGAAGACAATCCGGTGAACCAGACAGTGATCGAAGCCATGTTGCGCAGCCTGGGCTTCGAGGTCAGCTTGGCTCACGACGGCATCGGCGCCGTCGAACAGGTAAAAAACGGCGACTTCGCGGCGATTCTGATGGATTGCCGGCTGCCGCTCGTCGACGGCTACGAAGCTACCCGGCAGATCCGCCAACTGCCAGACGGCGCGCAGTTGCCAATCATCGCCCTGACCGCCAACGCCTTGCAGGGCGACCGCGAACAGTGCTTGTTGGCCGGCATGAACGATTATCTGGCCAAGCCCTTCAAACGCACTGATCTCCAGCAAATTCTGCGGCGTTGGGTACCCTGAATACAATGTGCGACTGGCGTGAAAGGCGAAAGTGCGGCAGTCTTAGGCACCCAAACGAGCTGTGAAACCGGCTTGAATAATAATTTCAGTGCACAAGTGTACATTCATGTCCCTTGTGCTGTGACTTTCACTACAACGCAATAGTCTATGGATAGGCTGTCGATTCGAGGCATGAAGGCTTCGATCGATCGGGAAGATTTGCCCCACCCCTGCCGCATGGGATTATTGAGGAGCTCGCATGACCAAACAAAACGCCTTTACCCGGGAAGATCTGCTTCGCTGCAGTCGCGGTGAGCTGTTCGGCCCAGGTAACGCGCAACTGCCCGCCCCGAACATGCTAATGGTGGATCGCATCACCCATATCAGCGAAGAGGGTGGCAAGTACGGCAAAGGTGAATTGGTCGCCGAGCTGGATATCACCCCGGACCTGTGGTTCTTCGCCTGTCACTTCGAAGGTGATCCGGTCATGCCGGGCTGCCTGGGCTTGGATGCCATGTGGCAATTGGTCGGTTTTTTCCTCGGCTGGCAAGGTCTTCCGGGCCGTGGCCGCGCACTAGGTTCGGGCGAAGTGAAATTTTTCGGCCAAGTCCTGCCGACCGCCAAAAAGGTCACTTATAACATTCAGATCAAGCGCGTCCTCAAAGGCAAGCTGAACCTGGCCATCGCCGATGGTTCGGTGGCGGTCGACGGCCGCGAGATCTACACCGCCGAAGGCCTCCGGGTCGGCGTTTTCACCTCCACTGACAACTTCTAAGGGTTATCCGCATGCGCCGCGTCGTTATCACTGGTCTGGGCATCGTTTCATGCCTGGGCAATGACAAAGAGACCGTCTCCGCTAACCTGCGTGCAAGCCGCCCTGGCATCCGCTTCAACCCGGAATATGCCGAAATGGGTCTGCGTAGCCAGGTTTCCGGCTCCATCGACCTCAACCTCGAAGAACTGATCGATCGCAAGGTCTATCGCTTCGTCGGCCACGCGGCGGCTTACGCCTATCTGGCCATGAAGGACGCGGTCGCCGACTCAGGCCTGACCGACGAGCAGGTTTCCAACCCGCGTACCGGCCTGGTGGCTGGCTCCGGCGGTGCATCGACCCTGAACCAGATGGAAGCGCTGGATATCCTGCGCGAAAAAGGTGTGAAGCGCGTCGGTCCCTACCGCGTGACCCGCACCATGGGCAGCACCGTTTCCGCGTGCCTGGCCACGCCGTTCAAGATCAAGGGCCTGAACTACTCGATCTCCTCTGCCTGCGCCACCAGTGCTCACTGCATCGGTACCGCGCTGGAACAGATCCAGATGGGCAAGCAGGACATCGTCTTCGCCGGTGGCGGTGAAGAAGAGCACTGGAGCCAGTCGTTCCTGTTCGACGCCATGGGCGCGCTGTCCACCCAGTACAACGACACACCGCAAAAGGCCTCCCGCGCCTATGACGCCAAGCGTGACGGTTTTGTCATTGCCGGCGGCGGCGGTATGGTAGTGGTCGAGGAACTGGAACACGCCCTGGCCCGTGGCGCGAAAATCTACGCCGAAATCGTTGGCTACGGGGCGACTTCAGACGGCTACGACATGGTTGCGCCCAGCGGCGAAGGCGCCGTGCGCTGTATGCGGATGGCGATGGCCACTGTTGACGGTCCGATCGACTACCTGAACACTCACGGCACCTCGACTCCGGTCGGCGACGTCGCGGAAATGAAAGGCGTGCGTGAAGTGTTTGGCGACAAGGCCCCGTTCATCAGTTCGACCAAAAGCCTGTCCGGTCACTCACTGGGCGCCGCCGGCGTTCACGAAGCGATCTACTGCCTGTTGATGATGGAAGGCAAGTTCATTGCCGGTTCCGCCAACATCGACGAGTTGGACCCGGAAGTCGCCGACCTCCCAGTGCTGACCAAGACGCGCGAAAACGTCGAGCTGAACAACGTGATGAGCAACAGCTTCGGTTTCGGTGGCACCAACGCTACCCTGGTCCTGAAGCGCTGGCAAGGCAAGTAGTCCAGGCTGCTGGTCATATGAAAAACGCCTCGCATTGTCGAGGCGTTTTTTTTGCCGGGGCTGCACCTTACCGATAGCGTTATGCTCCTTTATGTCGCCCCGGTGAGAAGAGCACGGGAAGGCTCAGACGCTGAACACTTCGTCGAGCAAACTATGCATCGATGCAAAGGCGCGGTTGGAAATCTTCGCGTCGTACATCATCTTGCCCGGTACATCGGCATGCGGATCGGTGAACGAATGCACCGCACCGCCGTAGCTAAGCAACTGCCAATCGACACCGGCAGCGTTCATCTCGTCCTCGAACGCCGGTAGTTGCTCTTTGGGCACCAACGGGTCGCAAGCGCCGTGCAGCACCAGGACCGAGCCTTTGATGTTCTGCGCGTCCGCCGGATTTGGCGTATCCAGGGTGCCATGAAATGATATGGCGGCTCTCAACGGCGCACCGGTACGAGCCAGCTCTAGCGAGCAGCAACCGCCGAAGCAGAAACCGAAGGTCGCCAGCTTCGACGCATCGACCGCTGCCAGGCCCTGCCCCTGCAACGCCTCGAACGCAGCCTGCATGCGCTTGCGCAGCTCGACCCGATCGTTCTTCAACGGCATCATCGCCGCTCCCGCTTCGTCACCGTTGCACGGGCGAACCGACTGACCATAGAGGTCGGCGATCAGCACCACATAACCTTTGGCTGCCACGGACTCGGCAATCTTTTGCGCCCCGGCGCCGATGCCCATCCAGTTGGGTGCCATCAACAGCCCCGGGCGCGCACCCGGGTGGCTGGCGTCGAAAGCTAGGCGACCCTCGTAGGACCGGCCATCAATCTGATAGATCACAGAACTCACAGTGATTTGGCTCATTGCATACTCCCTAAGGACACCTGGAAATTAAAAAACCCGCCGAAGCGGGCTTTTTCTACAGTCTGATCAAACCGACAGTTCAACCAGCAACTTGTTCAGTCGACGCACATAGGTCGCCGGGTCCTTCAAGCTGTCACCGGCCGCCAGGGCCGCCTGATCAAGCAGGATATGGGACAGGTCGGCGAAACGATCTTCATCCGGCTCGGCATCGAGCTTCTCGATCAGTGGGTGGCTCGGGTTGAATTCGAAGATCGGCTTGGAACCCGGCACCTTCTGCCCACTGGCTTCAAGGATCTGGCGCATTTGCAGGCCCAGGTCCTGCTCACCGATGGCCAGAATCGCCGGCGAGTCGGTCAAGCGGTGGGAAACCCGCACTTCGCTGACAGCCTCGCCCAGAGCGGTCTTGAGGCGCTCAACCAGGCCTTCCTTGCTCTTGGCGACTTCCTCGGCAGCCTTCTTGTCCTCTTCCGAGTCCAGATTGCCCAGGTCCAAGTCACCCCGTGCCACGTCGACAAAGCTCTTGCCGTCGAATTCGTTGAGATAGCTCATCAGCCACTCGTCGATACGATCGGTCAACAGCAGCACTTCGATGCCTTTCTTGCGGAAGACTTCCAGATGCGGGCTGTTCTTGACCTGGGCGTAGGTTTCGCCGGTCAGGTAGTAGATCTTATCCTGGCCTTCTTTGGCGCGTGCCAGGTATTCGGTCAAGGACACTACCTGCTCGCCCTCTTCGCCCTGGGTGGAGGCGAAGCGCAGCAAGCCGGCGATTTTCTCCTTGTTGGCGAAGTCCTCGGCCGGGCCTTCTTTCATGACCTGGCCGAAGTTCTTCCAAAAGCCCTTGTATTGCTCAGGCTCGTTCTTCGCCAGTTTTTCCAGCATGTCGAGCACGCGCTTGGTCAGCGCCGACTTCATCGAGTCGATGATCGGATCCTTCTGCAGGATTTCCCGCGACACGTTCAGGGACAGATCATTGGAGTCGACCACACCCTTGATGAAGCGCAGGTACAGCGGCAGGAAGGACTCGGCCTGATCCATGACAAACACGCGCTGGACGTAAAGCTTGAGGCCTTTTGGCGCTTCGCGCTGGTACAGGTCGAACGGCGCACGGGCCGGCACATAGAGCAGCGAGCTGTATTCCAGCTTGCCTTCGACCTTGTTATGGCTCCAGCTCAGCGGGTTCTCGTAGTCATGGGCGGTGTGCTTGTAGAACTCCTGGTATTCCTCGTCCTTCACCTCGGTGCGCGGGCGAGTCCACAGGGCACTGGCGCGGTTGACGGTTTCCCATTCCGGCTCGGACTTCTCCTCACCTTCGGTGGCTGCGACCTCTTTGGGCAATTCGATCGGCAGAGCGATATGATCGGAGTACTTCTTGATGATGTTGCGCAGGCGCCAGCCGTCGGCGAACTCGTCTTCACCAGACTTCAGGTGCAGGACAATGCGGGTACCGCGATCAGCCTTCTCGACGGTGGCGACTTCGAACTCGCCCTCGCCCTTGGAGGACCAGTGCACACCTTCGCTGGCCGACAGGCCGGCACGGCGACTGAACACTTCCACCTGGTCGGCGACGATAAAGGCCGAGTAGAAACCTACGCCGAACTGGCCGATCAGGTGCGAATCTTTCTTTTGGTCGCCCGAGAGGTTCTTCATGAAATCGGCGGTGCCCGATTTGGCGATGGTGCCCAGGTGGGTAATCACATCGTCGCGGCTCATACCAATACCGTTGTCTTCAAGAGTGACGGTCTTGGCGTCTTTGTCGAAGCTCACACGGATTTTCAGCTCGGCGCCACCTTCCAGCAACTCAGGCTTGGACAGGGCTTCGAAACGTAATTTGTCGACAGCGTCGGAAGCGTTGGAGATCAATTCGCGAAGGAAGATTTCCTTGTTGGAATACAGCGAATGGATCATGAGGTGCAGCAGTTGCTTCACCTCGGTCTGGAAGCCCAGGGTTTCCTTTTGAGTTTCCACACTCATGGTCATCAAACTCCAATTGGATGGCAGTGACCGCTCCCCTTGAGGGTTGGCGGTAGGTTGTGATGAAAGTTGGGGGCTAGAGTGGGGATTTCAAGTGCCCTGGGGTGTTTCTTCGCTCTTGAACTGAGTTCCACGCTGATCGAGCCACGCCTGAGCGCGCCGAAAAAAAAGCGTGGTGCGCTCAAAAACGAGGGTTTGGCTCATGAGATGACATGTCTCATATCAATACCGGCGGCGAGAGAATCTGCACAATTGGCGAAAGTTCCCAACCTGAAAGAGCTATATATCTTGGCAAATCAAGGAACTTAACCCGCGAAATCGGGTTCAAAAGGCCAGCAATCACTATTTTCACAAAGGAGCAACACCCATGCGTAAAACTTTAGCTATTGCCTTGATGCTGACCGCTTCTCTGGGTCTCGCTGCCTGCGATAAAAAATCAGAGGACAAAGCTCAAGACGCAAACCAACACGCCGAGCAAGCTCAGCAAAAAATGAACGAGGCTCAGGATAAGGTGAACGAGGCCGCCAAGGAAAACACTGAAGCCGCTAAAGCTCAGGCTGAATCGAACAAAGCGGCCGCCGAAGAAGGCGCCGAGCCAGCCACCGGTTCCTGATGGCCCTGGAGGTTCTTGCAAAGACCCTCACGGCAAAAACCTCCCGTAAAATAAAACCCGCCTGGTGCGGGTTTTATTTTTTCTGCCTGGTGCCGGACCGGTGATCAGGCCAGGGCCTCGCCAGGCTTGCCGAGCAGGCGGTCGATCGCTACCGCAATCGCCAGCATCACCACCGAAGGCACCAACCAGGCCAGCCCCTGCTCGCTCAATGGCAGGTGGGATAGCTGCGCAGGCATCCAGTCCGCCAGGCCGGCGCCCTTGAGCGCATCGACCATGCCGAACAACAACGACACCAGCATTACCGGGCCCACGATACGCCCCTGGGAGTGCCAGAACTCCTTGCAAAAGCTTAGGGCCACCAAGGCGATACAGGGCGGATAGATCGCCGTCAGCACCGGAATCGAGAACGCGATCAGCTTGGTCAGCCCCAGGTTCGACACCAACAGCGAAAACACCGCCAGGATGACCACCAGAGTCTTGTACGATAGCGCCAGCACACGGCTGAAGTACTCAGCGCAGGCACAGGTCAGGCCGACCGCCGTCACCAGGCAAGCCAAGGAAATCAGCACCGCCAGGAACCCGCTACCCAAGGAGCCGAAGGTATGTTGCACGTAGCCATGCAACACCACCGCACCGTTGGTGGCCCCGACAGCCACTTCATGACTGCTCGACCCCAGGCGAAACAGGCTGATATACACCAGCGCCAGCCCAACGCCGGCAATCAGCCCGGCGATGATCGCATAGCGGGTGATCAGTTGCGGTGACTCGACTCCGCGCGACCGGATGGCATTGACAATGACGATGCCAAACACCAGAGCACCGAGGGTATCCATGGTCAGGTAACCATTGATGAAGCCCTGGGAAAACGGCGCGACCACGTATTCAGGCAGGGCGGTACCGATATCTCCCGCCGGCAAGGCAAATGCCGCGATGCCCAGCACCGCCAGGGCAATAATCTTCAACGGGGCGAGAAAGCGCCCGACAGTATCCAGCAGGCGCCCTGGGTACAAGGAGATGAAGAACACCAACAGGAAATACACCAGACTGTAGATGAACAGCGCCAACGGGCTGTCGCCGGTCAACGGCGCCAGGCCGACTTCAAAAGACACCGTCGCGGTTCGCGGCGTGGCGAACAGTGGGCCGACTGCCAAATAGCAGACCGCCGCCAGCAAGCCGCCGGCAAGCTTACCGATCGGACTGCTCAAGGCGTCCATCGCGCCGCCGACCTTGGCCAGGGCAACGACGGTAATGACCGGCAGGCCGACCGCGGTAATCAGGAAACCCAATGCCGCCATCCAAACATGGGGGCCGGACTGTAGGCCGACGATCGGTGGAAAGATGATGTTGCCGGCCCCGACAAACAGGGCAAACGTCATAAAACCAAGTGCCAGTATGTCCTGGCCTTTCAACACTTTCATTTAAGGAAATACCACACTGCTGAATCGGAATTTAGAGAGTGACTTCCCATGGGGTGAGGGAAATGCTGTCGACCCGTTTGAGGTTGACCCGTTTAGCGCGTCGATCCCTTTTTTGGGGAACAAACGCAAAAATGTTCGCCAGCCTAACGAATTTGGGCGAGCAACGCACTATTAGAGGGCATATTGTCCGATAAGCGACATCTTTGCGTCGTGTTTTCATATGAAAAAGAAACCCCGGAAAGCACAAAGGCCACCCGAAGGTGGCCTTTGCCGGTGAAGCGTCAGCTAAGCGCGAGGCTTACTTGACCGTCCAACCGGTCAGCTCGGCCAGGGCCTTGCCGATGTCCGCCAGCGAACGCACGGTTTTCACGCCGGCGTCTTGCAGCGCGGCGAACTTCTCGTCCGCAGTGCCTTTGCCGCCAGAAATGATTGCGCCGGCATGGCCCATGCGCTTGCCCGGAGGAGCAGTCACACCAGCGATGTAGGAAACCACCGGCTTGGTCACGTGGGCCTTGATGTAGGCAGCCGCTTCCTCTTCAGCCGAACCGCCGATCTCGCCGATCATGACGATCGCTTCGGTCTTCGGGTCTTCCTGGAACAGCTTCAGGATGTCGATGAAGTTGGAACCTGGAATCGGGTCGCCGCCGATGCCGACGCAAGTCGACTGACCGAAACCGGCATCGGTGGTCTGCTTCACGGCTTCGTAGGTCAGGGTGCCGGAACGGGAAACGATGCCGACCTTGCCTGGCAAATGAATGTGACCTGGCATGATGCCGATCTTGCATTCGCCTGGCGTGATCACGCCTGGGCAGTTAGGGCCGATCAGGATCACGCCCAGTTCGTCGCACTTGACCTTGGCGTCCAGCATGTCCAGGGTAGGAATGCCTTCGGTGATGCAGACGATCAGCTTGATGCCGCCGAATGCCGCTTCCAGGATCGAGTCTTTGCAGAACGGAGCTGGAACGTAGATCACGCTGGCGGTGGCGCCAGTGGCTGCCACGGCGTCTTTCACGGTGTTGAACACTGGCAGGCCCAGGTGCTCGGTGCCGCCTTTGCCCGGCGTTACGCCACCGACCATTTGGGTGCCGTATTCGAGGGCTTGCTGGGTGTGGAAACTACCTTGCGAACCGGTAATACCCTGGCAGATAACCTTCGTGTCTTTATCGATCAGGACGCTCATTATTTGCCCTCCGCAGCTTTGACAACTTGTTGAGCAGCGTCGGTCAGGCTGGTAGCGGCGATGATGTTCAAGCCGCTTTCTGCCAATACTTTAGCGCCCAGTTCAGCGTTGTTGCCTTCAAGGCGTACAACCACCGGGATTTTCACGCCGACTTCTTTCACAGCGCCGATGATGCCTTCGGCAATCATGTCGCAACGAACGATACCGCCGAAGATGTTGACCAGTACTGCAGCGACGTTGGTGTCGGACAGGATGATCTTGAACGCCTCGGTGACGCGTTCCTTGGTAGCACCACCGCCTACGTCGAGGAAGTTGGCTGGCTTACCGCCATGCAGGTTGACGATGTCCATGGTACCCATGGCCAGGCCAGCACCGTTGACCATACAGCCGATGTTGCCTTCCAGAGCGACGTAGTTCAGTTCGAACTTAGCAGCGTGCGCTTCGCGCGGATCGTCCTGGGACGGATCGTGGAAAGTTTTCAGCTTAGGCTGGCGGTACATCGCGTTGGCGTCGATGTTGATCTTGGCATCGAGGCAATGCAGGTCGCCGTCGGCCTTGATCACCAGTGGGTTGACTTCCAGCAGCGCCAGGTCGTGATCCTTGAACAGCTTGGCCAGGCCTACGAAAATCTTGGCGAATTGGGCAACTTGCTTGCCTTCCAGACCCAACTGGAATGCCAGCTCGCGACCCTGGAATGGCTGAGCACCCACCAGTGGGTCGATGGTTGCCTTGAGAATTTTCTCAGGGGTGTCGTGAGCGATTTTTTCGATGTCCACGCCACCTTCGGTGGAAGCCATGAACACGATGCGGCGGCTCGAACGGTCAACGACAGCGCCCAGGTACAGCTCTTTAGCGATATCAGTGCACGATTCAACCAGGATCTTGGTGACAGGCTGGCCATTGGCGTCAGTCTGATAGGTCACCAGACGCTTGCCCAGCCACTGCTGTGCGAACGCTTTAGCGTCTTCTTTGCTGCGAACCAGCTTGACGCCGCCCGCTTTACCGCGACCACCGGCGTGAACCTGAGCTTTTACCACCCACTCGGAACCACCGATCTTGTCGCAAGCTTCTGCTGCTTCTTCCGGGGTGTCTACCGCGTAACCTTTGGATACTGGCAGGCCGTATTCAGCGAACAGCTGCTTACCCTGATACTCGTGAAGATTCATGCTTTTTACCGTCTTCGTTAGGTACTGCGCGTTCGGTGCTGCACTGATTGCAATGCCGCACCACCTGTGACTGCCGCTTGCGTCGTTATCCGGTCGCCCGACGATACAACGCAAGACTGCGTCCGGCGGAAGTTCCGCGGTGAGTCTTGCGCGCAAGGCTCACGACGGGCAAACCGCCGTGGTTTCTTATTATCCGACGAACAGCGTGAAAACTGCCGCGCTCAAAAATACGACGTAAAAGCAGATTCGAAATGCGCATTGACTAATATCAACGGCGCCTTCTCACCTGTTTTTACCTCGTCTTTTGCTCGTTAGCTTTTCACGCAATCCTTTAGCGTTTTTTCTTGTTGGCAATGTGGATGGCGCCGCCATTCACCGCCAAGGCCGCTTCGTGCAACACTTCGGACAGGGTCGGATGGGAGAAGACCATCATGCCCAAGTCCTCGGCACTGGTGCCGAATTCCATACCGATTGCGCCTTGCTGTACCAGCTCGGCCGCACTCGGGCCAATCACGTGGACGCCCAGGACGCGGTCGGTCTTGGCATCAGCGATAACCTTGACGAAACCACCGGTATCGTTGGCTGCCATGGCACGACCACTGGCGGCGAACGGGAAGGTGCCGACGTTAACTTCAACGCCTTCAGCTTTCAAGGTCTGTTCGGTTTTACCGACCCACGCGATTTCCGGGTGGGTGTAGATAACCGATGGAATCAGGTCGTAGTTGATCTGGGCCTTGTGGCCCTTGATGCGCTCGACAACCATGATGCCTTCTTCGGAAGCCTTGTGCGCCAGCATCATGCCGCGAACCACGTCGCCGATGGCGTAGACGCCCGGTACGGTGGTTGCGCACTGATCGTCGACATGCACGAAACCACGCTCGTCGAGGGTCACGCCGCAATCGGCGGCCAGCAGATCGGTCGTCACCGGGCGACGGCCAACGGCCACGATCAGCTTGTCAAAGGTAAGGGTCTGTTCGCCGTTGGCGTCGGTGTAAGTCACCACAACCTCTTCGCCATTGACCTGGGAACCGGTCACGCGAGCACCCAGCTTGATGTCCAGGCCCTGCTTGGTGAGGATTTTCAGGGCTTCCTTGGAAACGGCGGTGTCGGCAGCCATCAGGAAGGTGTCCAGGGCTTCCAGGACGGTCACCTGAGCCCCCAGACGGGACCAGACAGAACCCAGCTCCAGGCCGATCACGCCCGCACCGATCACACCCAGACGCTTCGGCACGGCCTGGAATTCCAGGGCACCGGTCGAATCGACAATCACGTTCTGGTCAACCGGAGCTGGCGGGATATCGATCGGACGCGAGCCCGGAGCCAGAATCACGTTCTCGGCTTCAATGATTTGTACAACGCCATCGGGACCGACTACTTCAACTTTCTTGCCGGCCAACAGCTTGCCGTGACCCTGAATGGAAGTCACCCCATTGGCCTTGAACAGGGTAGCAACACCGCCGATCAAGTTCTTGACGATGTTGTCCTTACGACCGATCATCGTCGGAACGCTTACCTTCACGTCCCCCGTGGTGATGCCGTGAACGGCGAAAGCCTCAGTGGCTTCATGATACTTCCAGGAGCTGTCCAGCAGCGACTTGGAAGGAATGCAGCCAACGTTCAGACAAGTACCACCGAGGGCCAGCTTGCCTTCTTTGTCCTGGTACTTCTCGATGCAGGCGGTCTTGAGACCAAGTTGCGCGGCCTTGATGGCAGCGACATAGCCGCCAGGACCCGCGCCGATCACTACCACGTCGAATTTTTGAGTCATGTGTCATTCCTTTATCGAATCAAACCGGACGGTCGCCTTTACGCGACCGTCGTGGGACGAAGCTGGTCATTTACACCGAGGGCAAGGCGCCAGGCGCCCGCCCTGGGTAAAGTCAGATATCCAGCAGCAAACGAGCCGGGTCTTCCAGCAGGTTCTTGATGGTAACCAGGAAGGTCACAGCCTCTTTACCGTCAATCAAACGGTGATCGTAGGACAGAGCCAGGTACATCATCGGACGGATCACAACCTGACCATTGATTGCCATCGGACGCTGGATGATGTTGTGCATCCCCAGAATCGCCGCTTGTGGCGGGTTGACAATCGGGGTCGACATCATCGAACCGAATGTACCACCGTTGGTGATGGTGAACGTACCGCCGGTCATTTCGTCAATGGACAGCTTGCCGTCACGGGCTTTCTTGCCAAAAGTGGCGATACCGCCTTCGATTTCGGCCAGGCTCATTAGCTCGGCGTTACGCAGTACCGGTACCACCAGGCCACGATCGCTGGAAACAGCCACACCGATGTCGGCGTAGCCGTGGTAGACGATGTCGGCACCGTCGATCGAGGCGTTGACCGCCGGGAAGCGCTTCAGCGCCTCGGTGGCTGCCTTCACGAAGAACGACATGAAACCCAGGCGCACGCCATTGTGGGATTTCTCGAACAGATCCTTGTACTTCGAACGCAGGGCCATGACTTCGGTCATGTCGACTTCGTTGAACGTGGTCAGCATCGCCATGTTCGACTGGGCTTCGACCAGACGTTTGGCCACGGTGGCACGTACCCGGGTCATCGGTACACGCTTCTCGGTACGGTCGCCAGCAGCGAATACCGGAGCAGCGGCAGCCGGGGCGGCAGCTTTGGCCGGAGCCGCCGCCGGAGCGGCCTTCTTCGCGGCAACGGCAGCCACCACGTCTTCCTTGGTCACACGACCGCCTTTGCCGGTGCCGGCAACGGAAGCGATGGCGATGCCGTTTTCTTCAGCCAGCTTGCGCGCGGCCGGAGCAGCGACCGGATCATCTTCACCGTCAGCGGCGGCTGGGGCAGCAGATGGAGCGGCGGCAGGCGCAGCAGCCGGAGCAGAAACGGCATCGCCGTCGACAATGGAGCCCAGTACTTCGTCGGACAGAACGGTGTCACCCTCGTTCTTGACGATAGGGCCCACCACGCCGTCGGCAGTGGCCAGGACTTCCAGGACCACCTTGTCGGTTTCGATGTCGACGATCAGTTCGTCACGCTTGACTGCCTCGCCCGGCTTTTTGTGCCAAGTAGCAACGGTGCCATCGGCAACCGATTCCGGGAAAGTGGGGGCTTTGATCTCGATAGCCATTATCTGTGGTTCCTTAAATTCGGTTTCAGGTGCGCGAGGCGTTAAACAGTAAAGGCATCTTGCAGCAGTTTTTCCTGCTGCTCAGCGTGCATCGATGCATAACCACAAGCAGGAGCAGCAGAAGCGTCACGACCGGCGTACTCGAGTATGAGCGACTTGTCGTGGCAGCTAATGATGCGACGCATGTGGTGCTGGCTGCTGTACCAGGCGCCCTGGTTCATCGGCTCTTCCTGACACCAGACGACGTGTTTCAGGTTTTTGTACGGTGCCAGGACTTCGATCAGGTCGTCCTCGGGGAATGGGTACAACTGCTCGATACGCACGATGGCGATATCGTCACGCTCTTCGGCACGGCGTTTTTCCAGCAGGTCGTAGTAGACCTTGCCGCTGCACAGAACCAGGCGCTGGACCTTTTTCGGATCCTGGGCGTCGATTTCCGGGATAACGGTCTGGAACGAACCTTCGGCCAGATCTTCCAGGGTAGAGATTGCCAGTTTGTGACGCAGCAGCGACTTCGGCGTCAGCACAATCAGTGGCTTGCGCAATGGACGGATAACCTGACGGCGCAGCAGGTGGTAGATCTGCGCCGGGGTGGTCGGCACGCAGACCTGAACGTTGTGCTCGGCGCACAGTTGCAGGTAGCGTTCCAAACGGGCCGAAGAGTGTTCCGGCCCCTGACCTTCATAACCGTGCGGCAGCAGCATGGTCAGGCCACACAAACGGCCCCACTTGTGCTCGCCACTGGTAATGAACTGGTCGACCACCACCTGGGCACCGTTGGCGAAATCACCGAACTGGGCTTCCCAGATAACCAGGGCGTTCGGTGTGGTGGTCGAGTAGCCGTACTCGAACGCCAGCACCGCTTCTTCCGAAAGGAAGGAGTCGTACAAGTCGAAACGTGGTTGACCTTCATACAGATTCTGCAACGGGATGTAGGTGCCCGCGTCTTTCTGGTTGTGCAGCACGGCATGACGGTGTGAGAACGTACCGCGACCGATGTCCTGTCCGGTCATGCGAATCGGGTGACCTTCGAACGCCAGGGTCGCGTAGGCCATGGTTTCGGCATAACCCCAGTTGATCGGCAGGCCGCCGGCTTGCATCTTCTGGCGGTCTTCGTAGATTTTCGCGACCTGGCGCTGGACCACGAAGCCTTCTGGGGTTTCCAGCAGCTTGGCGGACAACTCCTGTAGGGTCTTGAGATCGAAGCGGGTGTCGTGACGGGCAGTCCATGCGTGCCCCAGGTAAGGACGCCAGTCGACGAACAACTCCTTGTTCGGCTCCTTGACCAGGCTCTTCACCACGTGCAGGCCGTTGTCCAGGGCGTTGCGGTATTCGTCGACTTTCGCCTGAACACGTGCCTCGTCCAGCACCTTGGCCTGGACCAGGCGCTCGGCGTACAGCTCGCGGGTAGTACGCTGCTTGGTGATCTGTTGATACATCAGCGGCTGAGTGCCACTTGGCTCGTCAGCCTCGTTGTGGCCACGACGACGGTAGCAGACCAGGTCGATCACTACGTCGCGCTTGTACTGCATGCGGTAGTCGACCGCCAGTTGAGTGACGAACAGCACGGCTTCCGGATCGTCACCATTCACATGGAGGATCGGAGCCTGGATCATCTTCGCGACGTCGGTGGCGTACTCGGTGGAGCGCGAGTCCAGCGGGTTGCTGATGGTGAAACCGACCTGGTTGTTGATCACGATGTGGATCGTGCCGCCCGTCTTGAAGCCGCGAGTTTGCGACATCTGGAAGGTTTCCATGACCACGCCTTGACCTGCAAATGCAGCATCGCCGTGGAGGGAAATCGGCAGCACCTTGTCACCGGTCACATCGTTGCGACGATCCTGGCGGGCACGAACCGAACCTTCGACCACCGGGGAAACGATTTCCAGGTGGGACGGGTTGAACGCCATGGCCAGGTGCACTTCGCCACCTGTGGTCATCACGTTGGATGAGAAGCCCTGGTGGTATTTCACGTCACCGGAGCCCAGCTCGACCTTCTTCTTGCCTTCGAACTCGTCGAACAGCTCGCGTGGGTTCTTGCCGAAGGTGTTGACCAACACGTTCAGACGGCCACGGTGGGCCATGCCGATAACAATTTCCTTGGTACCGTAGGAGCCTGAGCGCTGGATCATCTCATCCAGCATCGGAATCAGGCTCTCACCACCTTCCAGACCGAAACGCTTGGTGCCTGGGTATTTAGTACCCAGGTATTTTTCCAGACCTTCAGCGGCGGTGACGCGCTCGAGCAGGTGGCTCTTGACGTCCGGGGAGAAGGTCGGGCGACCGCGCACGCTTTCCAGACGCTGCTGGAACCAGTGGCGTTGCTCGGAGTCGACGATATGGGTGAACTCGGCACCGATGGTGCGGCAATAGGTCTGCTGCAACGCTTCGTGAATTTCGCTTAAGCTCGCCTCTTCTTTGCCGATGAACAGGTCGCCGGCACGGAAGGTTGTATCAAGATCGGCATTGGTCAAGCCGTAATGATTGATCGACAGATCCGCGGGTGCAGGACGCTGCCACAGTCCCAGCGGGTCGAGCTGGGCTGCCTGGTGGCCACGCATCCGGTAGGCCTGAATCAGTCGCAGCACCTCAACCTGCTTCTTCTCGTGCTCGCTGCTCACGCTACCGGCGGAAACCGGTTGGGCGCGGCGCTGGTTCTTTGCCAGCAACACGAAATGCTCGCGGATTGTAGAATGCGATACATCGGTGGCAGCGTTGCCGTCAGCGGGCAACGTCTGAAATTTGGTGCGCCACTCTTCTGGCACAGCGTTAGGGTCGTGCAGGTAGAGCTCATAGAGCTCTTCCACATAGGCAGCGTTACCACCTGAAAGATAGCCGCTATTCCACATGCGCTGCATCACGCTTTCTTGCATGCTTGGTCACCCTCGGTTAGGGGACACCATCGGCGAAAACACCGAGCAAGCTTGCAAAAGTCCGAATGCCGCGACTTGAACAAGTCACTTAGGATCACGCTGATAGTCCGGGTACCAGCCCGGATGCCCCTGCTGGTCTCATTTCTTCAAAATAAGAGCCACAGCTTTATGAGCCGTCGCTCAGGTTAAAACTACGGCGCCGGTTGAAGCCCGCGCCGCAGCTCTCTACAGGTACAGCGGTACTGCATTTACAACAACCGGATTACAGCAATCCAATCACACGCCGCTTTGCAGCAGCATGAGACGGATGTGACCGATGGCCTTAGTCGGGTTCAGGCCTTTCGGACATACGTTGACGCAGTTCATGATCCCACGGCAGCGGAATACGCTGAACGGGTCATCCAGCGAAGCCAGACGCTCGACAGTCTTGGTGTCGCGGCTGTCTGACAGGAAGCGGTAGGCTTGCAGCAGAGCGGCCGGGCCCAGGAATTTGTCTGGGTTCCACCAGAAGGACGGGCAAGACGTCGAGCAGCAAGCGCACAAGATGCACTCGTACAAGCCGTCGAGCTTTTCACGCTCTTCCGGAGACTGCAGACGCTCGATGGCCGGAGCCGGCGTATCGTTCTGCAGGAATGGCTTAACCTTCTCATATTGCTTGTAGAAGATGCTCATATCGACGACCAGGTCACGAATAACCGGCAAACCAGGCAACGGACGAACAACCAGCTTGTTGCCCTTGACCACGGCGGACAGCGGCGTGATGCACGCCAGGCCGTTCTTGCCATTGATATTCATGCCATCGGAACCGCAAACGCCTTCACGGCAGGAGCGACGATAGGAGAATCCCTCGTCCTGCTCCTTGATCAGCGCCAGCACGTCCAGCACCATGAGGTCCTTGCCGCCGGTATCGACCTGGAAAACCTGGGTTTTCGGTGCCGAGTCGGTGTCGGGGTTGTAACGATAAACTTCGACTTGCAACATAGCGGTCACCCTTAATAAGTCCGGACTTTAGGTTCGAAAGTCGGAACGGTCTTCGGCGAGAAGTTCACGGCACGTTTCGCAACGCGTTTCTCACCCGGGAAGTACAGGGTGTGGCACAGCCAGTTTTCGTCGTCGCGGTCTTCGAAGTCTTCACGGGCGTGGGCACCGCGGGACTCTTTACGCACTTCTGCAGCGATGGCTGTGGCTTCGGCCACTTCCAGCAGGTTCTGCAGCTCCAGGGCTTCGATACGTGCGGTGTTGAATGCCTGCGATTTGTCGTTGATCTTGACGTTGGCAATACGCTCGCGCAGGCCAGCCAACTGGGCGATACCCTTCTGCATGTATTCACCGGTGCGGAATACACCGAAGTAGTTCTGCATGCAGCTTTGCAACTCGCGACGCAGGGTAGCCACGTCTTCACCGTCGGTACGCTCGTTGAGCTTGGCCAGGCGGTTCAGGGCAACTTCGACGTCGGTGTCGCTGGCGTCACGGTATTCGATACCGTCGGTCAGGGCCTTTTCCAGGTGCAGGCCGGCCGCACGACCGAATACCACCAGGTCGAGCAGCGAGTTACCGCCCAGGCGGTTGGCGCCGTGAACCGATACGCACGCCACTTCTCCCACCGCGAACAGGCCAGGGATAATGGTGTCGACGCCTTCGGCGTTCTGGGTGATGGCCTGGCCATGAATGTTGGTGGCAACGCCGCCCATCATATAGTGGCAGGTTGGCACAACCGGGACCGGAGCAGTCACCGGGTCAACATGCGCAAACGTCTTGGACAGCTCGCAGATACCTGGCAGGCGGCTGTGCAGCACTTCCTCGCCAAGGTGGTCGAGCTTGAGCATCACGTAGTCGCCATTCGGACCGCAACCGTTGCCGGCGATGATTTCCTTCACCATCGAACGGGCAACCACGTCGCGACCGGCCAGGTCTTTCGCGTTCGGCGCATAACGCTCCATGAAACGCTCGCCGTGCTTGTTGATCAGATAACCACCTTCACCACGGCAACCTTCGGTCACCAACACGCCGGCGCCGGCGATACCGGTCGGATGGAACTGCCACATTTCGATGTCTTGCACCGGTACGCCAGCGCGCAGGGCCATGCCGACGCCGTCGCCGGTGTTGATCAGGGCATTGGTGGTGGACGAGTAGATACGACCGGCACCGCCGGTAGCCAGGACAGTGGCCTTGGCACGGATATAGCTGGTTTCACCGGTTTCGATGCAGATGGCGATCACCCCGACGAACGCACCGTCCTGGTTCTTCACCAGATCAACGGCATAGTACTCGTTCAGGAAGGTGGTGCCGGCTTTCAGGTTACCTTGGTAAAGCGTGTGCAGCAGGGCGTGACCGGTGCGGTCGGACGCCGCGCAGGTACGTGCCGCCTGGCCGCCCTTGCCGAAGTCCTTGGACTGGCCGCCGAATGGGCGCTGGTAGATACGACCGGATTCAGTGCGGGAGAACGGCAAGCCCATATGATCCAGCTCGAACACCGCGGCAGGGCCTTCCTGACACATGTACTCGATAGCGTCCTGGTCGCCGATATAGTCGGACCCCTTGACGGTATCGTACATGTGCCAGCGCCAATCGTCGTTCGGGTCGGCCGAAGCAATGGCGCAGGTGATGCCGCCCTGAGCCGATACAGTGTGTGAACGGGTCGGGAACACCTTGGTGATCACGGCCGTCCTGTGGCCGCCCTGAGCCAACTGCAGTGCGGCACGCATGCCTGCGCCGCCGCCGCCAATGATGATGGCGTCAAAAGAGATCGTTGGAATGTTAGCCATGAATCAGATACCCCAGAGAATCTGCACACCCCAGACGAAGTACGCGAACATCGCAATGCCGCATACCACCTGGAAAAGAAAACGCACTACAGTCGCGGACTTGCCGAGCGCCATCGGCGTCAGGTAGTCGGTCGCGATGGTCCACATGCCAACCCAGGCGTGAGCGCCCAGGGCCACCAGCGACAGCAGACTGAAGATGCGCATCCAACCGTGAGAGAACAGCTCGTGCCATTGGGCGTAGCCCAGGCCCGGGTTCGCGATGAGGTATCCGATCAGAAACAGGAAGTAAGCCGCGAGAACGACCGCCGACACGCGCTGTGCCATCCAGTCATAGAGGCCCGAACGCGAGAGGTTCGTGACGTTAGTTACCATATCCAGACTCCTGCCAGAACGATTACCACTACGGAAACAGCGATAACGATTTTCGAGCCCAGCTTGCCGCCTTCAAGCGTATCGCCGATGCCCGTGTCCATGATCAGATGGCGCACGCCGGCAACCAGGTGATACAACAAGGCGGATAGGATGCCCCAAATCACTAGCTTGGCTAGCGGACTGGTCAGACACGCTTTCACCTGACCGAAGCCTTCCTCGGAGCTCAGCGACTTGTCCAATGCATAGAGCATGATGGCCAGACTGACAAAGAGGACGACACCGGAAATACGGTGAAGAATGGACGTGTAAGCAGTGACTGGGAGTTTGATGGTCCTTAGGTCTAGGTTTACAGGTCGTTGGCTTTTCACGGCTTTTTTTCACACTGAAGAGCCCCTAACAATCAGGGCAAAGTTGTTGGGCAAGTGCACTGGTCAGGTACCCACCACCCAGGGAGTGACGACCCCCAATAAAAACAGGCCCAAAAGCCTCTGGCGGTCGGACGCCGAGTATAGACAGTTAGGCTACTAATGACAACGCAAAGGACTACCTCCAGTGGTGCATTGCATTAGTGGGATAAAAGGCGTAAATAGCGGTCAATTTCGAGGAAAAATAGCACTCCAAGCGCTCTGGCACATGACTTTTGGCAAATTGACTTTCGAATTTATCTCACTATAGTGGTGCGGGCCCTGCGTGGGGGGCCTGTCTGATGATTTCAAGCATAAATAGGAGGCCATATGGCTGACAAAAAAGCGCAGTTGATCATCGAGGGCGCAGCCCCCGTCGAGCTGCCCATTTTAACCGGCACCGTGGGTCCTGACGTAATCGACGTGCGGGGCCTGACGGCCACGGGTCGGTTCACCTTCGACCCTGGCTTCATGTCGACTGCGTCCTGCGAGTCGAAAATCACCTATATCGACGGCGATAACGGCACTTTGCTGCATCGTGGCTACCCGATCGAGCAACTGGCCGAGAAATCCGACTACCTGGAAACCTGCTACCTGCTGCTCAACGGCGAACTGCCGACCGCAGAGCAGAAAGCCAAGTTCGTCAGCACCGTGAAGAACCACACCATGGTGCACGAGCAGTTGAAGACCTTCTTCAACGGCTTTCGCCGCGACGCCCATCCGATGGCCGTCATGTGCGGCGTGGTCGGCGCCCTGTCAGCCTTCTACCACGACTCCCTGGATATCAATAACCCCCAACACCGCGAAATCTCCGCGGTCCGCCTGGTGGCCAAGATGCCGACCCTGGCAGCCATGGTGTACAAGTACTCCATGGGGCAACCCATGATGTACCCGCGCAACGACCTGTCCTACGCGGAAAACTTCCTGCACATGATGTTCAACACCCCGTGCGAGATCAAACCGATCAGCCCGGTGCTCGCCAAGGCCATGGACCGCATCTTCATCCTCCATGCCGACCACGAGCAGAACGCATCGACCTCTACCGTTCGTCTGGCAGGCTCCTCGGGGGCCAACCCGTTCGCCTGCATCGCCGCCGGCATCGCGGCACTGTGGGGCCCCGCCCACGGCGGTGCCAACGAAGCGGTCCTGACCATGCTCGATGAAATTGGCGATGTCTCGAACATCGACAAGTTCATTGCCAAGGCCAAGGACAAGAACGATCCGTTCAAGCTGATGGGCTTCGGCCACCGGGTCTACAAGAACCGCGACCCACGCGCCACCGTGATGAAGCAGACCTGCGACGAAGTACTCAAAGAGCTGGGCATCACCAACGATCCACAGCTGGAACTGGCCATGCGTCTCGAAGAGATTGCCCTGACCGACCCCTACTTCATCGAGCGCTCGCTGTACCCGAACGTCGACTTCTATTCGGGGATCATCCTCAAGGCAATCGGCATTCCAACCAGTATGTTCACCGTGATCTTCGCCCTGGCGCGGACCGTGGGCTGGATCTCCCACTGGAAGGAAATGCTCTCCAGCCCGTACAAGATTGGCCGCCCACGCCAGTTGTACACCGGCTACGAGTCGCGTGACATCAGCCGACTGGAAGACCGCAAGTAAAGTCTGGCGCTGAGACTTTAGCTGCATCGAAAACGGCCCCTTGATAGGGGCCGTTTCTGTTTGTGGCGCTCTTTCTAGCCCTGCCGAGCCTGCTCTGCCATCTTCGCGGACACCATGACGGCAAAAAAATGCCCCGATCTCATATCAGGGCATTTCGTTTCGGCATCGCCTATATAGACGCCTGTACCCCTTAGTGAGAAACCGCCCCGCTCGCCCCCAGGCCGGTCTGCGAACGCACGAACTGCGGGAGGAACAACGCCCGCTCGTTCTCGGCCGCCGCCGACTTATCGGTGATGGAGAAGAACCAGATCCCGATGAACGCAATGACCATCGAGAACAGTGCCGGATACTCGTAAGGGAAAATCGCCTTTTCATGATGCATGATCTGCACCCAGATGGTCGGGCCGAGGATCATCAGCCCCACTGCGCTGAGCAGCCCCATCCAGCCGCCGATCATCGCGCCACGGGTGGTCAGCTTCTTCCAGTACATGGAGAGCAACAGCACCGGGAAGTTGCAACTGGCGGCAATGGAAAACGCCAGGCCGACCATGAACGCGATGTTCTGGCTTTCGAACAAGATACCCAGGCCGATCGCCAGCACGCCGAGAGCGACGGTGGTAATCTTCGAGACACGGATCTCATCTTTCTCGTTGACCTTGCCCTTCTTGATCACACTGGCATACAGATCATGGGACACCGCCGACGCACCGGCCAAGGTCAGGCCCGCTACTACCGCGAGGATGGTCGCAAACGCCACCGCCGAAATGAAGCCGAGGAACACGCTACCGCCCACTGCGTCGGCCAGGTGCACCGCGGCCATGTTGTTACCGCCGAGCAAGGCTCCTGCGGCATCCTTGAACGCCGGGTTGGTGCTGACCAACAGGATCGCGCCAAAACCGATGATAAAGGTCAGGATATAGAAGTAGCCGATGAAACCAGTGGCATACAGCACGCTCTTGCGCGCTTCCTTGGCGTCGCTCACGGTGAAGAAGCGCATCAGGATATGTGGCAGGCCGGCGGTACCGAACATCAGTGCCAGGCCGAGGGAAAACGCTGAGATCGGATCTTTCACCAGCCCGCCCGGACTCATGATCGCTTCACCCTTGGGGTGAACCTTGATCGCTTCGGCGAACAGCGTGTTGAAGTCGAAGTTGACGTGCTTCATCACCATCAGCGCCATGAACGAGGCGCCCGACAACAGCAGTACCGCCTTGATAATCTGTACCCAGGTGGTTGCCAGCATGCCGCCGAACAACACATAGAGACACATCAGGATACCCACCAGGATCACCGCGACATGGTAGTCGAGGCCGAACAGTAGCTGGATCAGCTTGCCGGCACCGACCATCTGGGCAATCAGGTAGAACGCCACCACCACCAGCGAACCGCAGGCCGACAGCGAGCGGATCTGGGTTTGTCCGAGGCGGTAGGATGCCACGTCGGCAAAGGTGTACTTGCCCAGGTTGCGCAGGCGCTCGGCGATCAGGAACAGGATGATCGGCCAGCCCACCAGGAAACCGATGGAGTAGATCAGGCCATCGTAGCCCGAAGCGAACACCAGCGCGGAAATCCCCAGGAAGGACGCCGCCGACATGTAGTCGCCGGCAATTGCCAGGCCGTTCTGAAAGCCGGTGATCTTGCCGCCCGCCGCGTAATAGTCAGCGGCCGATTTGTTGCGCTTGGAAGCCCAATAAGTGATGCACAGGGTAGCGCCGACAAACGCGATGAACATCACGATTGCTGAGACGTTAAGGGGTTGTTTGTGCACTTCGCCCGTCAACGCATCGGCGGCCCACAAGGTGGAAGCGAAGGCCATGAGGCCCAAGGCTGCTAGAAGATGCCGGATCATTGCTGAGCCTCCTTGAGAATCGCATTGTTAAGGTCGTCGAATTCACCATTGGCGCGACGCACGTAGATTGCAGTGAGAATAAAAGCCGAGACAATCAGCCCGACGCCAATCGGTATTCCCCAGGTAACCGAAGACGTCGGACTGAGCTTGGCACCCAGCACTTGCGGCCCGTATGCAATCAAAAGAATGAAGCCCGAATACAACCCAAGCATGATCGCCGAAAGAATCCAGGCGAATCGTTCCCTTTTCCTGACCAGCTCCTTGAAGCGCGGGCTGTTCTGAATCGAGAGGTAAATGCTGTCGTTCATTGTTTTTATCCTCGCAGCACAGATGAGATGAAACATTTTTTACTTTAGGCGGCTGGGGAAGCGAAACCAGACGACCTTAGTATTAGAACGACACTAGTCCAGATTCGGAACAGCGGTGGGCAATGAGGCAAATCTTCAACAGACGGCAACACGAAGGCCACCGGGCAGAACGGCCAGGCCGCCTTCGCCTGAGGCCTTCGAAGTATTACTGGGTCCACTCGGCGACGCGATCGGGATGCTTGCCTACCCATTCCTTGGCCGCCGCTTCAGGCTTGGCGCCGTCCTGGATCGCTAGCATGACTTCGCCGATTTCGTCTTTCGAAGCCCACTGGAATTTCTTCAGAAAAGCCGCCACTTCCGGCGCTTTCTTATTCAGGCCCTTACTGCCGATGCTGTTCACCGTTTCAGCCGCGCCATACACGCTCTTCGGATCGTCGAGGAAACGCAGTTTCCACTTGGCGAACATCCAGTGCGGTACCCAGCCAGTCACGGCGATGGATTCGTTCTTCTCGTGCGCACGGGTCAGTTCCGCAATCATCGCCGCCCCCGAGCTAGCTTGCAGCTTGTAGGTATCGAGACCGTAGTCCTTGATGGCCTGCTCGGTCTTGAGCATCACGCCCGAGCCGGCATCGATACCCACGATCTTGTTCTTGAAGGTCGCGTCGTCCTTGAGGTCGGCGATGGATTTGGCCTTGACGTACTCCGGCACGATCAGCCCGATCTTGGCATCCTTGAAGTTGGGGCCGTAGTCGACCACTTTGTCCTTGTTCTTGGCCCAGTACTCGCCATGGGTCACTGGCAGCCAGGCCGAAAGCATGGCATCGAGCTTGCCGGTGGCAACGCCCTGCCACATGATCCCGGTGGCCACGGCCTGCAACTTCACGTCGTAACCCAACTTCTGTTTGATCACTTCAGCAGCCACATGGGTGGTGGCAACACTATCGGACCAGCCATCGACATAACCAATGGTCACCGTCTTTGCATCGGCACCGGCCAAGCTGGAACTGACCGCAAACACCAGAGCGGCACCTACGCCTAAGAGTCGTCGTATCTTCATCGTTACTTCCCCGAAAGTGCTGCGCCCGACGGCTGTCGAGCAACATCAACATGATAGTTAGGGTGCACGGCGCCCCCTTCACGCCCCAGGGTCAAAACCCGTTCGATCATCAGCGGAGTACTGACGCCCTGATCATCAACCCGGCCCGCCAATCGACCTGCTCTGGCAGCGACCTCAAGGCAGCGAGAAACGACATCAGAACGCCAGCAATCAGGGCTTCGAGACAGCGGCTCATTTATTGCGCCCGAACTTTGCATGACAAAATACTGCGCAGGCCCAAGACCAGGATGATTCCGGGTAATATGCGCAGCTTTGTTCCCAGACGGCCTGACCATGCCCGCCACCACCCGCTTCCCGCTCCTGCCCTATCTGTTCGCCTGCCTGCTGGGCATCTTTGCCCTTTGTGGTTTTTGGTATGGTCTCGGCCAGCCGGTAATCCTGCCGGACGCCGCGACGCCGACACACAAGCTTCAATGCGCGTCCTACACGCCGTTCGACAAGGACCAGTCGCCCCTCGACCAACCCTTCAAGCCTCGCCCGGAACGCATGGATGCCGACCTGGCCCTGTTGGCCAGCCGCTTCGAGTGCATTCGCACCTACTCCATGACCGGTCTTGAAGCCTTGCCTGAGCTGGCGCGCAAGCACGGCCTGAAGCTGATAATCGGTGCCTGGGTCAACAGCAATCCGGTGGACACGGAAAAGGAAGTCGATGCCCTGATCGCCTCGGCCAATGCCAACGCCGACGTGGTCACGGCAGTGATCGTCGGCAACGAAACCCTATTACGCAAGGAAGTGACGGCGCCGCAACTGGTCAGGTTGATCCACAAGGTCAAGGAGCATGTGAAACAGCCAGTGACCTACGCCGATGTCTGGGAGTTCTGGCTCAGCCATCCGCAAATCGCGCCGGCGGTGGACTTCCTGACCATCCACCTGCTCCCCTACTGGGAAGATGACCCAGCCGGAATCGACGCAGCCATCGACCATGTGGCGCAGATCCGCCAGACCTTCGGTAAGCGCTTTGCTCCCAAGGATATCCTGATCGGCGAAACCGGTTGGCCGAGCGAAGGTCGTCAGCGGGAAACCGCGCTGCCAAGCCGCGTCAACGAAGCCCGCTTCATTCGCGGTTTTGTCACCCTGGCCGAGCAGAACGGCTGGCACTACAACCTGATCGAAGCCTTCGACCAACCTTGGAAGCGAGGCAGCGAAGGTGCGGTCGGCGGCTACTGGGGGCTATTCGACGCCGACCGCCAGGACAAAGGCATCCTCGCCGGGCCGGTGTCAAACCTGCCGTACTGGCCACAATGGCTGGCAGTTGGCGGACTGGTTTTCCTCGGCACCCTGCTGGTCGGCGGGCGCGTACACGCTACTCGAACCGCCCTGGCCCTGCCGTTGCTCGGTGCACTGGCCGCTTGTTCCATCGGCGCCTGGGGAGAGCTGGCACGGGTGACCAGCCGCTTTGCCGGCGAATGGATTTGGGCAGCCTTGTTGCTGGTCCTGAACCTGCTGGTGTTGATCTATGCCGCATTGACCCTGGGCAGCCGGGCGGGATGGCGCGCGGCTGCCTTCAACCGGCTGGAACAACGGGCCGGCTGGCTGCTGGCGGGTGCCGGATTCGCTGGTGCAGTGATGATGCTGGAATTGGTACTGGACCCGCGCTACCGCAGTTTCCCGAGTGCGGCGCTGCTGTTGCCGGCGCTGGTCTTTCTGTTTCGTCCGGTCCGGGCACCGCGTGGAGAAGTCGCCCTGCTGGCCTTTATCATCGGTGCCGGGATCGCCCCGCAGTTGTATCGCGAAGGCCTGGAAAACCCACAGGCCTGGGGCTGGGCGGCGGTCAGCGTGCTGATGGTTGCCGCGCTATGGCGTAGCCTGGTGACGAGCCGGCTTGCCCGCGCTGGGGGCGAAACCCCCTAAAACCGCAAAAATCGGGAATCAGGCAGAGCGTGGCGGTGCGGCGTACCGACAATCCCGCTCGCCACAACCCCATGCCGAACCAGGGAGACAGCCTCAGGACCTCACCAACCGCAACCCGCCTAGCACCACCGCAAACACCGCCAGGCTGGTGTTGTACAACGCCAACGCCGGAAAGCCGATCAGCAACGTCAGCACCGCCAGTACCCGACCGGCCCGGCCCGGCACCAGGAACCCCAGCACCGCCGCGCCCAAAGCGGCCCAGCCCAATACCTGGAAATGAATCAACCAACCCAAATTCGACCGCGCCTGACACTCCCAGCGCAGCGCCTCGTCGACGCAAATGCCAACCCACTGCCCATCCTCCATCAACCCGTAGCGCACGCCGTAACTGGCGATCAGCCACAGGGGCAGGACGATAAGCAGCAGGATCAGCGGCAAACGGTGGGACATGAACAACTCCGATAGGCGAAAACGGCGCCCAGCATAGTCGCCAGGACGGCGTATGCAAGCGTTAACCACTCGCGGCGGGCCCGCAAAATGAGGCAAAGTGTATCGTCTGTAAGCTATGGTCTGATGAACGCGCTCCGATTGCACTATTTATGCAATGAAACAGGGCACTTGACAGTAGTCCAGTGGTCATAGCCCGCGCCATCCATTCGGCATTTTCCTTTAAAGGGATGTAGTCATGTTCCGTTTTCTGCGCCTCGCGGCTTTCATCGGCGGCCTCATTCTGAGTGCGTCTGCGCTGGCGGTCGATGTCGACGCCGCCAGCTATGGCTATCCGTTGACCAACCCGTTCGAAGCGACCCTCGCCACGACTCCGCCAGAACTGCGCCCGCAATTGCCCAGCGATGACGACATCGATCAGTCCGACTACCAGTTGAAACTACGACCGGAACGCGAGTTCACCCTTCCGGACAACTTCTGGGCGGTGAAGAAACTCACCTACCGCCTCGCCAGGCAGGACCACGCCGCGCCACTGATCTTCCTGATCGCCGGCACCGGTGCACGCTATGACAGCAGCCTCAACGAGTACCTGAAAAAGCTCTATTACAAGGCCGGCTATCACGTCGTCCAGCTATCATCGCCCACCAGCTTCGACTTCATGAGCGCCGCTTCGCGCTTTGCCACTCCTGGAGTGAGCCAGGAAGACGCCGAGGACATGTATCGGGTGATGCAGGCCGTGCGGGCGCAAAACCCGAAACTGCCGGTGACCGACTACTACCTCACCGGCTACAGCCTGGGCGCGCTGGATGCAGCCTTTGTCAGTAAGCTGGACGAGACCCGTCGCAGCTTCAACTTCAAGAAAGTCCTGCTGCTCAACCCCCCGGTCAACCTCTATACCTCTATCACCAACCTCGACAAGATGGTCCAGACCGAGGTCAAGGACATCAACGACACCACGACCTTCTATGAGTTGGTCCTGGCCAAGCTGACCCGCTACTTCCAGCAGAAAGGCTATATCGACCTCAACGACGCCTTGCTCTACGACTTCCAACAGTCCAAGCAGCACCTGACCAATGAACAGATGGCGATGCTGATCGGTACTTCCTTCCGTTTCTCGGCCGCGGACATCGCCTTTACGTCGGACCTGATCAACCGTCGCGGACTGATCACTCCACCAAAATACCCGATCACCGAAGGTACCAGCCTGACCCCAATGCTCAAGCGCGCCTTGCAATGCGATTTCGACTGCTATCTGACCGAACAGGTGATCCCGATGTGGCGCGCCCGTACCGACGGCGGCAGCCTCCTGCAGCTGGTGGACCAGGTCAGCCTCTATGCCCTCAAGGACTACCTGCGCGACAGCCCGAAAATTGCCGTGATGCACAACGCCGACGATGTCATCCTCGGTCCGGGCGACCTGGGTTTTCTGCGCCGCACCTTTGGTGATCGCCTGACCGTTTACCCCCACGGCGGCCACTGCGGCAACCTCAATTACCGCGTCAACGCAGACGCCATGCTGGAGTTTTTCCGTGGCTAAACATCTGATGCTTATCGCTGCCTGGCTCTGCGCAGGCTACGCCCAGGCGGACAACAGCAAGGCCCACGATCCGGTGGTGCCCGATCCGGACGGCTTCACCGAGCCGATGAAACAGCTCAAGTTCAACCCAGGCCTGGACCAGCGCGAATTCGAACGCTCGACGCTCAATGCACTGAACGTCTATGACCCACTGGAGTCTTGGAACCGCCGCATCTACCACTTCAACTATCGCTTCGACGAGTGGGTGTTCCTGCCACTGGTCGACGGCTACCGCTATGTCACGCCGACCTTCCTGCGCGAGGGAGTGAGCAACTTCTTCAGCAACCTGGGGGATATCTCCAACCTGCTCAACAGCCTGTTCCAGCTCAAGGGTAAGCGTTCACTGGAAACCACCGGACGCCTGCTGCTCAACACTACCCTCGGTGTCGCCGGCCTGTGGGACCCGGCGACCAGGATGGGCCTACCGCGCCAAACCGAAGACTTCGGCCAGACCCTGGGCTTTTATGGTGTACCGGGCGGCGCCTACCTGATGCTGCCGTTCTTCGGGCCATCGAACCTGCGCGACACCGGCGGGCTGATCTTCGACTTCACCGCCGAATCGCAGATCAACTTCCTCAACGTCTCCCAGGCCAGCGACGACCATCCGGAAATTTATGCCCTACGGGCCATCGACAAGCGCTACACCACAAGCCTGCGCTACGGTCAGTTGAACTCGCCGTTCGAATACGAGAAGGTACGCTACGTGTATACCGAGGCGCGCAAGCTGCAGATCGCCGAATAAACGCCAAGGCCCGCCTCAGCTGAGACGGGCCACTATCAACCGAATAACACAATTGATCTCTACAGTCCCGCCGGGCAGACTCCTGCACACTCCATACGGTTAAGGACAACAGCATGTACCGCCTCATCGCTTCCGACCTGGACGGAACCCTGCTGCTTGCGGACGAGCGCATCGGTGAGTTTTCCCGATCAGTCCTGGACAGGCTCGTCGAATCCGGCAGGCACGTGGTGATCGCCACCGGTCGCAGCCAATCCGATGTCGAATCGATCCTGCGCGATTATCCGTTGCCGGTGCACCTGATCACCTCCAACGGCGCCCGCATCACCAGCGCTTGCAAAACCCTGACGGCCAGCGAGCACCTGCCCGAAACCGTGGTACGGGCATTGCTCGACGCGACAAAGGCTGATCCGAACCTGGTGACCAACGTTTACTGCGATTCGCGCTGGATCACCAACGCCGACAGTCAGCTGCTGGAGGACTTCAACCATAACCACCACTTCCAGCCAACCGTCCTGGATGTCGAAGCGTTTCCGCTCGAGGCCGTCGAGAAAGTGTTCTTTATCCACAGAGACCAGGACCACGATGCGCTGGTGCTACTCGACGAACAACTCAAGCCCTTGGTCGGTCAGGCCGTGCATAGCACCTTTTCAGCACCCTGGTGCCTGGAAATGATGGCCAGCACGGTGTCCAAGGGCAATGCCCTGAAAAAGCTCGCCGCGTTCCTCAATGTGCCCATGAGCCAATGTATCGCCTTCGGCGACGGCATGAACGATGTGGAGATGCTCACGGTAGCCGGCAAGGGCCTGATCATGGGCACCGCTCACCACAAGGTGATGCAGGCGCTGCCCGAGCACGAAACAATCGGTGCCTGCACCGACGAGTCGGTGGCCCGGTACTTGGCGGCGCATCTGCTCTAGCTGCTGACTGAAGCTACCTGCAAGGCCGGCGACCGTTGGGGCAGGCCGAGGAATCGGCATAACTCATCGCGCTTGGCCATCGCATCGCGGCGGCCGAGTTCGATCAATTCACTGCAATAACCGGCCTCGAACAGCAGGTAACTGAGTACGCCGGCACCACTGGTCTTGGTGGCGCCCGGCCCGCGCAGGAACAGGCGTAACGCCGACGGCAGCTCATGACGATGGCGCGCGGCAATCTCATCGATCGGCTGGCTCGGCGCGATCACCAGCACCTCCACCGGCGCCAGGCCCAGGCTGCACGACTGCAACGGCAACAACCGGCTGAACTGGTTCAGACGCTGCAACAATTCGATATCGCTTTCCAGGCTATCGATAAAGGTACTGTTGAGCATATGCCCGCCGATCTGCGCCAGGCTCGGCTGCTGCCCGCTATAGATACGTTCGATGCCGGCCTGGGTATCGACACCTCGCGGGTTGCCGCTGACCCCGACTACCAGCACGCGATTGGCTCCCAGGTGCAACGCCGGACTGATGGGTGCCGATTGCCGTACAGCGCCGTCGCCGAAATACTCCTGGCCGAGCTTGACCGGCTCGAACAACAACGGAATGGCCGAGCTGGCCAACAGATGCTCGACGGTCAATTGTGTCGGCTGGCCGATACGCCGATGGCGTAACCAGGAACCAATGGTGCCCTTGCCCTGGTAGAAAGTCACCGCCTGGCCCGACTCATAACCGAAGGCGGTCACCGCCACGGCACGCAATTGTTGGTGCTCGATGGCCTGTTCGATCCCCGGCAGATCGATCTTTTCGTTAAGCAGATCACGCAGTGGCGAGCTGTTGAGCAGAGCTACCGGTACCTGGGCGCCGAGGCCGAAAAGGCTGTGACCGATAAAACGGGTCGCCTGACGAATCACCCCCGGCCAGTCGCTGCGCAATACCCGGTGGCTGCGAAAGCTCTGCCAAAAAGCAGTCAGGCGCTCGATGGCCGCCGTGAAATTCATCGCCCCACTGGCGAGACTGACTGCATTGATCGCACCCGCCGAAGTGCCGACGATCACCGGAAACGGATTAGCCGCCCCTGGCGGCAACAGCTCGGCTATCGCCGCCAGCACGCCTACCTGATACGCAGCTCGTGCGCCCCCACCCGAGAGAATCAAGCCAGTCACCGGTTCACTTAGGCTCATCGCGACACTCCTTCAATCAGGTAGTTACCTGATACACCAGGCTCCTCCTCGCCAGCAAGCGTCGACGACAGATTATCGGCCTTTTTTATCGTAGAGCCTGGGTTCGCCCGGCGGTCGGCTCTTGAATCGGCGATGGGCCCAAAGGTACTGCTCGGGGCATTCACGCAACGATGCCTCAATCCACCGATTGATCCGCAGGCAATCGGCCTCCTCGGACTCGGCGGGGAAATCCTTCAGCGGTGGATGAACCACCAGCCGGTAACCGCTGCCGTCGGCCAGGCGCTCCTGGGTGAACGGCACCACCAGCGCTTTACCCAGGCGGGCAAATTTGCTGGTGGCAGTAACGGTCGCCGCCTGAATCCCGAACAGCGGCACGAAGATACTCTGCTTGATGCCGTAGTCCTGGTCGGGTGCGTACCAGATCGCCCGGCCAGCGCGCAGCAACTTGAGCATGCCGCGAACATCGTCGCGTTCGACCGCAAGGGAATCGAGGTTATGCCGCTCACGCCCCCGTCGCTGGATAAAGTCGAACACCGCGCTCTTGTGCTGGCGATACATGCCATCGATGGTGTGTTGCTGGCCGAGCAGGGCCGCACCGATCTCCAGGGTGGTGAAATGCAGGGCCATG
The DNA here is from genome assembly GCF_900109755.1 of Pseudomonas agarici. Lineage (GTDB taxonomy): Bacteria > Pseudomonadota > Gammaproteobacteria > Pseudomonadales > Pseudomonadaceae > Aquipseudomonas > Aquipseudomonas agarici. The sequence continues at coordinate 100,942 of NZ_FOAR01000015.1, forward strand.
AGAATCACCCCCTTGCCCTCGAGCTGAGCCTGCTTCAGATGTTCGAGACCCTCGATGTGGCTCAGACGCGCCAGGCGCGGCTTGGCCCACCACCAGCTCATGGCCATTTCGAAGAAGGCGATGCCGGTGGAGGCGAAGTTTTCCTTGAGCAGTCGCGTGCGCTCGGCGGCGGACTTTTCCACAAAGCACAATTCCAGGTTGCGCGCGGCGATCCGCCGGCGTTCACCGGCAACCCGATACATCAACGCGCCCAGCATTCGACCGCTGCACAACAGGGCGCCATAAGGCAACTGAACAATCAACCACAATAGCCCCAGACCCAACCAAAGCAACCAGTAGCGCGGGTGAAAAAAAGCAGCTCGAAAACGCGGGCGATCCATTAATGATTCCGGACAGACACAGGGCCGCGCATTCTACAACGGTTCGACCCGGCTTGCGGGGCGCGGGCGTTCTCGTTATAAGTCTCGGCACTTTTAGTGAAAAGCCGCGTTATGCCGACCATGAGCCAAACCGAACCGCTAGACCAGGATCCCGTGTTCCAGCTAAAGGGCAGCATGCTCGCCATCACAGTATTGGAACTGTCGCAGAACAACCTCGATGTGCTTGATCGCCAACTGGCCGCCAAGGTAGCCCAAGCCCCCAACTTCTTCAGCAACACGCCGCTGGTCCTGGCACTGGACCAGCTGCCCGCCGACCAAGGTGCCATCGACCTGCCCGGCCTGATGCGTGTTTGCCGACAGCACGGCCTGCGGACCCTGGCGATCCGCGCCAACCGCATCGAAGATATCGCGGCCGCCATTGCCATCGACCTGCCCGTACTGCCGCCGTCCGGTGCCCGCGAACGGCCGCTCGGTCCGACGGAAGGCGCCGTGAAGAAAAAACCGGAAAAACCGCCGGAACCAACGCTCAAACCGACCAAGATCATCACCACCCCGGTCCGTGGCGGCCAGCAGGTCTACGCCCAGGGCAGCGACCTGGTGGTGGTGTCTTCCGTCAGCCCCGGCGCGGAACTTCTGGCCGATGGCAACATCCATGTTTACGGACCGATGCGGGGGCGCGCCCTGGCCGGCGTCAAGGGTGACGCCCAGGCGCGGATTTTCTGCCAACAGTTGAGTGCCGAACTGATCTCGATTGCCGGCCAGTACAAGGTTTCCGAGGATTTGCGCCGCGATCCGCTATGGGGTGCAGGCGTTCAGATCAGCTTGTCCGGCGACGTGTTGAACATCATCCGTCTTTAACGGATACTTGGCGCCATTTCCAAAACGTCGCCTTCTCGTAGCGAAAATAGCTTCAACGACGTAAGAAAACACGAAATGTAAACATTTACCGACGGCACTTTGAACATTTCGGCGCCTCCCAGTTGAAGCTGCACGACTACAGTTGTTTTTCAGTGACGTTCTTCAGGGACTGGAAAGTCCTTTTTCCTTAGGGGTGAAACACCTTGGCCAAGATTCTCGTGGTTACATCCGGCAAGGGTGGTGTGGGTAAGACCACCACCAGCGCCGCCATCGGCACCGGCCTCGCGCTGCGCGGCCACAAGACAGTCATCGTCGACTTCGACGTCGGCCTGCGTAACCTCGATCTCATCATGGGCTGCGAACGCCGCGTGGTGTATGACTTCGTCAATGTCGTCAACGGCGAAGCCAACCTGCAGCAAGCCCTGATCAAGGACAAACGCCTGGAAAACCTGTACGTGCTGGCGGCCAGCCAGACCCGTGACAAGGACGCACTGACCAAGGAAGGCGTGGAAAAAGTCCTGATGGAACTCAAGGAAACCTTCGAGTTCGTGGTTTGCGACTCCCCGGCTGGCATCGAGACCGGTGCGCACCTGGCGATGTACTTCGCCGACGAAGCGATTGTCGTGACCAACCCGGAAGTTTCTTCGGTACGTGACTCCGATCGCATGCTCGGCTTGCTGGCCAGCAAGTCGCGTCGTGCCGAGAAAGGCGAAGAGCCGATCAAGGAACACCTGCTGCTGACCCGCTACAACCCGGAGCGCGTGAGCAAGGGTGAAATGCTCGGTGTCGAAGACGTCAAGGAAATCCTGGCGGTGACCTTGCTGGGAGTGATCCCGGAATCCCAGGCGGTGCTCAAGGCCTCCAACCAGGGTGTACCGGTGATCCTCGACGACCAGAGCGATGCTGGCCAGGCTTACAGCGACGCAGTTGACCGTCTGCTGGGCAAGACCGTCGAGCATCGTTTCCTCGATGCACAGAAGAAGGGATTCTTCGAGCGCCTGTTTGGAGGCAATTAAGCAATGAACCTTTTTGACTTCTTTCGTGCCAGCAAAAAAGTAAGCACCGCGTCGGTCGCGAAAGAGCGTCTGCAGATCATCGTGGCGCACGAACGCGGCCAACGCAGTACCCCGGACTACTTGCCTGCCCTGCAAAAGGAGTTGGTGGAGGTGATCCGTAAGTACGTCAATATCGGGTCTGATGACGTGCACGTTGCCCTGGAAAACCAGGGCAGTTGCTCGATCCTGGAACTCAATATCACCCTGCCCGATCGTTGATCGATCCGGTTGCAGCCACGGCGGCTCAATCGCCTTCACTCCAGGATGGAGGCGATTGAGCCGCCGTTGGCGTTTGTCACGAGACTGTTTTAATGCCGTTGTCCACTCTCCGCATCATCCACCAGGACGCCGCCGTACTGGTGGTGGACAAACCGACCCTGCTGCTCTCCGTTCCAGGCCGGGCCGATGACAACAAGGACTGCCTGATTACGCGCCTGCAGGAAAACGGCTACCCCGAAGCCCGCATCGTGCATCGGCTGGATTGGGAAACCTCGGGTATCATCCTGCTGGCCCGCGATGCCGATAGCCATCGTGAATTGTCGCGACAGTTCCACGACCGGGAAACCGAAAAAGCCTACACCGCGCTCTGCTGGGGCCAGCCGGAACAGGACAGCGGCAGCATCGACCTGCCATTGCGCTACGACCCGCCGACCAAGCCCCGGCATGTGGTCGACCACAAGTTCGGCAAGCACGCACTGACGTTCTGGAAAGTGCTGGAACGCCGTGGCGAGGGGTGTCGCGTCGAGTTGACCCCGATTACCGGACGCTCGCATCAGTTGCGGGTGCATATGCTTTCCATTGGCCATCCACTGCTCGGCGACGGCCTTTACGCGCACCCGCAGGCCCTGGCGGCCTGGCCACGCCTGTGCCTGCATGCGAGCATGCTGAGCTTCACCCATCCACAGAGTGGCGAACGCCTGCGCTTCGAGTGCCCGGCACCGTTCTGACGACCGTACCCGCCGTGCTCGGCGAAGCCATCGTAAAATCGCTCACCGTGGTGCATCCGACGCTAAAGAATGACTTCAATCTTGAGTCCTCGGCAAAACTACCCAGCAATACGGTAAACTTCCGACACTGCTGTCTGGAGCTACTTATGCGCGAAGAGTTGAACCAAGGCCTGATCGATTTCCTCAAGGCCTCTCCCACCCCTTTTCATGCCACCGCCAGCCTGGTCCAGCGCCTGGAAGCGGCGGGTTATCAACGCCTCGACGAACGCGAGACCTGGAACACCGAAGCCAACGGTCGCTACTATGTCACCCGCAACGACTCTTCCGTCATCGCCATCAAGCTCGGTCAAGCCTCGCCGCTGCTGGACGGCATTCGCATGGTCGGCGCCCACACCGATAGCCCGTGCCTACGGGTCAAGCCACAGCCCGAGCTACAGCGCCAGGGCTTCTGGCAACTGGGTGTCGAAGTCTACGGCGGTACCCTGCTCGCCCCCTGGTTCGACCGCGACCTGTCCCTGGCGGGGCGCGTCACCTTTCGCCGCGACGGCAAGGTCGAAAGCCAGTTGATCGACTTCAAGGCCCCCATCGCGATCATTCCCAACCTGGCGATTCATCTCAACCGTGAAGCCAACCAGGGCTGGGCGATCAATGCCCAGAACGAACTGCCGCCGATCCTCGCGCAGTTCGCGGGTGACGTGCGGGTGGATTTTCGCGCTGTGCTCACCGAGCAACTGGCCCGCGAACATGGCCTCAACGCCGATGTGGTGCTCGACTACGAGTTGAGCTTCTACGACACCCAGAACGCCGCCGTGATCGGGCTGAACGGCGACTTTATCGCCGGTGCCCGCCTGGACAACCTGTTGTCCTGCTACGCCGGCCTGCGGGCACTGCTCACCAGCGACACCGAGGAAACCTGCATACTGGTCTGCAACGACCATGAAGAAGTCGGTTCCTGCTCCGCCTGCGGCGCCGATGGCCCGATGCTCGAACAAACCCTGCGCCGCCTGCTGCCAGAAGGCGACGAATTCGTGCGCACGATCCAGAAGTCCCTGCTGGTCTCGGCCGACAATGCCCATGGCGTACACCCGAACTACGCCGACAAGCACGACGCCAATCACGGCCCGAAACTCAATGCCGGCCCGGTGATCAAGGTCAACAGCAACCAACGCTATGCCACCAACAGCGAAACCGCTGGTTTCTTCCGTCACCTGTGCATGGCCGAAGAAGTCCCGGTGCAAAGCTTCGTGGTCCGCAGCGACATGGGTTGCGGCTCGACCATCGGGCCGATCACCGCCAGCCACTTGGGCGTGCGCACCGTGGATATCGGCCTGCCGACCTTCGCCATGCACTCGATCCGCGAATTGGCGGGCAGCCATGACCTGGCGCACCTGGTCAAAGTGCTCAGCGCCTTCTTCGCCAGCCGCGAGTTGCCGTAGCCATCCGCCTGGCAACCCAGCCTGGTGGCGAGCGGACAAGCTCGCTCGCCACCAGGCTGCCTTCCTCCCATATTGCGCCTGATACACATCCACAGCAGTTGCGCCAAAGCGACCTAGACTCACAGTACCTCCCTCGACAAGGCCGTCGCGATGATCAGCCAGTTTGCGTTTCACTCCATGCTTATTCCGATCCTGGCAGGCATGCTGATGCTGGCCGTCGGCTTCAATTTCCGTGAGCGCAATGCCGGTCCGGTGTTGATCTGGCTCGGGATGCTGTGCATTCTCGGCACCGTGGTGTACAAGATCCTCGCCAAATTGGCAGAAGCTGAATAAATGCGCGGCGCCTGAGGCTGGCGTACACTCGATCAATCCGCATCTTGTATGGTTGACTGCCTAGTGTTCGCCCGTCTTTTCGCTCTGCCCATCTGTCTGTTTATCTGCTTACTGACGCTGATGCCGTTGGCTCCCGCCCAGGCCATCGGCCTGCCCAGCCTGTTAAGCAGCGCCGAAAAAAACCAGCCGCAACCGGTCGAGCCCCTGGCCCAATCGCTGGACGAAGTGATCAAGAACCTGGAGAACGACCAGCAGCGCAGCAAGCTGCTGAGCGACCTGAAAAAACTCCGGGACAGTACTCAAAAGGCCCAGCCGGTCACCGAGGAGGGTGTGCTCGGCCTGATCGGCAGTACCCTTTCCAACTTTGAAAAACAGTTCACCGGCACTGACAGCCCGCTCAATCGCTGGTCGCAGGAGCTCGATCAGGCCAAGGAAGAAATGCTCGCGCTGATGCTTCCGCTCAGTGAATGGCTACCGATCATCTTCGCCTTCGCGCTGATTCTGCTGCTCTGGAGCTTCCTCGCCTGGACCATGATCTGGCTCAGTCACCGGGTCCGCCTGCGCTTCGGCCTTACCGAGGAACTGCCTCAGCATCCGCGCACGGTCGACCTGCTACGCTTCGCCCTGCGCAAGCTCGGTCCCTGGATGATTGCACTGCTGATTACCGTGTACCTGAGCTATGCCCTGCCATCGTCCCTGGGCAAGGACCTGGCGATGGTGCTCGCTTATGCGCTGGTGGTCGGGACCTGTTTCTCGGCGATCTGCGTGATCGCCTTCTCCGTGCTCGATGGTCCACACCGCCACCAGGCGCTGCATATCCTGCGCCACAGGGCCTTTCGGCCATTGTGGCTGATCGGCAGTTTCGCCGCGTTCGGCGAAGCCCTCGGCGATCCGCGCCTGGTGGCCACCCTCGGCAGCCACCTGGCCCATACCGCCGCGACCTTCGCCAATGTCATGGCGGCGCTGTCCACCGGACTGTTCATTCTGCGTTTCCGACGCCCCATCGCCCACCTGATTCGCAACCAGCCGCTGTCGCGACGCCTGACCCGTCGCGCCCTCAGCGATACCATCGAGATTCTCGGCACCTTCTGGTTCGTTCCGGCCCTGATCCTGGTGGCAATCTCGCTGTTCGCCACCTTTGTCTCCGCTGGCGATACCAGCACTGCCCTGCGTCAGTCGCTGATCTGCACCGTGCTGGTGGTGCTGTGCATGGTGATCAATGGCCTGGTCCGACGCCATGCCCTCAAGCCGCAGCGCGGGCACAAGCGCCATGCGCTGTATTCCGAGCGGTTGAAGAGTTTCTGCTACACCCTGGTGCATCTGTTTGTCTGGCTGGTCTTTATCGAGCTGGGCCTACGGGTTTGGGGCATGTCGCTGATCCGCTTTACCGAAGGCGAAGGTCATGAAGTCAGCGTCCGGCTGTTCAGCCTCGGCGGCACACTGATTTTCGCCTGGCTGGTGTGGATCCTCAGCGACACCGCCGTGCACCATGCCCTGACCCGCTCGCGCAAGGGCCTGGCCAATGCCCGGGCGCAAACCATGATGCCGCTGATCCGCAACGTGTTGTTCGTGGCGATCTTCATCATCGCGCTGATCGTCGCCCTGGCAAACATGGGCATGAACGTCACGCCACTGCTGGCCGGTGCCGGTGTGATCGGCCTGGCCATCGGTTTTGGCGCGCAGTCGCTGGTGGCGGACCTGATCACCGGGCTGTTCATCATTATCGAGGATTCCCTGGCCATCGACGACTACGTGGATGTCGGCGGCCACCTCGGCACTGTCGAGGGCCTGACCATCCGCACCGTGCGGCTGCGGGACATCGACGGCATCGTGCATACCATTCCCTTCAGCGAAATCAAGAGCATCAAGAACTACTCGCGAGAGTTCGGCTATGCGATCTTTCGGGTGGCGATCCCCTACAACATGCCCATCGACGACGCGATCAAGCTGATGCGCGATGTCGGCCAGAAGATGCGCACCGATGCGCTGCAGCGGCGCAACATCTGGTCGCCACTGGAGATCCAGGGCGTCGAGAGCTTCGAGTCCGGCAGCGCGATCCTGCGGGCCCGCTTCAAGACCGCGCCGATCAAGCAATGGGAAGTGTCACGGGCATTCAACCTGTCGCTCAAACGTACCATGGACGAGGCCGGCATGGACTTGGCGACCCCACGCCTGAGTGTACAGGTGGTGACCGCCGGGGGTGGTCTGGAGAAAGAATAAGGCGATCGAAGCCGAGCGTTATTGGCGGCGAGCGGGCTACACCACATCCACCCCAACATGAATCGCATCATGTCGCCAGAACTCCAGGTCACAGTCGATCAGCCGTTCATGCTGGTCGTAGTTGACCCGGGCAATCCGTAGGCCCGGGCTACCCGCCGATACCCGTAACGCCGCAGCCGCTTCCACCTGCAACGAGGTCGGCACGATTTCGAAGCGCACCCGCCCGTAATGCAGGTCGTAGTGGCGGGCATACAGCTCGGTGATCGACTGGTTCAGGTCGAACTCCAGGATGCCCGGAAAATACCGCGGATTGAGGTAGTGCTCGACATACAGCACCAGCCGCTCGTCGATCCGTCGCGCCCGGCAGATCTGGATCACGCTGGACAACGCCGGCAGTTGCAACCAGTCGCACACCGCCGCCGAAGCCGGTTGCAGGCGCGCGGATATTACCTGGGTGGAGGGCACCCGCCCTTGGGCGCTGACCATCGCGTGAAAGTGGCTACGCTGCATAAGGTTGTAGGCCAGTCGCGGCGGCGAAATAAACCAGCCCCGGCGTTCCTCCCGATAGATCAGCCCTCGGGCCTCCAGCTGTAACAACGCCTCGCGCACGGTGATCCGAGTGGTGCTGAACAACTCGCTGAGCTTGCGCTCGGCCAACAGCTTGCTTCCCGGTGGCAACAACCCGTGTTCGATCTGCTCATGGAGCGCCTGAGCGATGGCTGTCACCGCTTTGGGTGTTTCTGCGCGCATCAATGTTACCCATCTGGACTAGTCCAGCAGCGTTCGAGAGCAAAGTTGCGCAAGATCGCGATCTCTGGTTTTAGTACTCAGCCTAGGCAATACAGATGACTGATATGTGACAAAGCGACGAACCGGTACGCCTTAACAACTATTTTATGAAAAAAATTAACTTAAATTTCAATAAATTAAAGATGGTCTACGCTGAGTTCAGCAACCATGAGCGCTACCGGAAAAAACTTCCTGGGACTGATGCCGACATCAAAGTGTCATCCGGCAAGCTTAAATTGGCTCAGGTATTGCTGACCTAGACCAAACAATCCGCGCCGTCGCACTATTTTTATAAAAACCGTCGATAAAAATCTCAGGGTTGAAAACGCCCAAAGGAGCTTCGGATGAAACAGCTTTTCCTGGCATCATTGTTAGGCTCGACCATTGCCCTGTGCACCTATGCCATGGCCGCCGACACCGATTTGCAGGCACTCGAAACCGCCGCCAGGCAAGAAGGCGCCGTCAACAGCGTTGGCATGCCCGATGACTGGGCGAATTGGGTGGGTACCTGGAAGGACCTCAGCGACAAGTACGGCCTCAAGCATATCGACACTGACATGAGCTCGGCCCAGGAAGTGGCCAAGTTCGCGGCGGAAAAAGACAACGCCAGCGCCGACATCGGCGACGTCGGGGCCGCATTCGGCCCCATCGCGGTCAAGCAGGGTGTGACCCAACCGTACAAGCCGAGCACGTGGGCTCAGGTCCCCGATTGGGCCAAGGACAAGGACGGCAACTGGGCGTTGGCCTACACCGGCACCATTGCTTTCATCATCAACAAGAAGTTGCTGCATGGCTCCGTTGCCCCGAAAAGCTGGGCGGACCTCAAGACCGGCAAATACAAGGTCTCCATCGGTGACGTGAGCACCGCCGCGCAGGCCGCCAACGGCGTACTGGCCGCCGCCTTGGCCAACGGTGGTGACGAGAAGAACATCCAGCCCGCGCTGCTGATGTTTGCCGAAATCGCCAAGCAAGGCCGCCTGTCGCTCGCCAATCCGACCATCGCTACCATGGAAAAAGGCGAAGTCGAAGTCGGCGTGGTCTGGGACTTCAACGGCCTGAGCTACAAGGCCAAGATGACTAATCCGGATGACTACGTCGTGCTGATCCCATCGGACGGTTCGGTGATTTCCGGCTACACCACCCTTATCAACAAATACGCCAAGCACCCGAACGCCGCCAAGCTGACCCGCGAGTACATCTTCAGCGATGCCGGCCAGACCAACCTGGCTCGCGGCAACGCACGCCCCATCCGTGCCGAGCACCTGACCCTGCCGGAAGACGTGAAAGCCAAGCTGCTGCCTAATGAGCAGTACCAGAAAGTCACACCAATCAAAGACGCCGATGCCTGGGAAAAGACGTCCAAGGCGCTGCCACAGCAATGGCAGGAAGAAGTCATCATCAACATGCCATAACACCATCCTCCCTGTGCGCGGGCTTGCCCGCTCCCACAGGGGTTGGGGTCTCCCCCTTGTCACGAGGTCCGGCTTATGCGGCACAACGTTATCCTGGTGGTGCTCGATGGCCTGAACCACGAGGTCGCCCGCCACGCCATGGGCCATCTCCAGGCTTACGCAGGCGCCGGACGCGCAGCGTTGTACAAACTGGAATGCGAGTTACCTGCGCTGTCAAGACCGCTCTACGAATGCATTCTCACCGGTGTGGCTCCGATCCAGAGCGGCATTGTGCATAACCATGTCTCACGCCTGTCCAACCAGCGCAGCGTGTTTCATTACGCCCGCGACGCCGGCCTGAGCACCGCCGCGGCGGCCTATCACTGGATCAGCGAACTGTACAACCGCTCGCCTTTCGTCGCGGCCCGCGACCGCCATACTCGCAACGACAGTCTGCCGATCCAATATGGGCACTTCTACTGGGTCGATCATTATCCCGACTCCCATCTATTCGCCGATGCCGAAAGCCTGCGCCTGCAATACGCGCCGAACTTCCTACTGGTACACCCGATGAATATCGACGATGCCGGTCACCAGCACGGTCTCGATACCGCGCAATACCGCAACAGCGCGCGTTCGGCCGACATCATCCTGGCCGACTACCTGCAAGGCTGGCTCGACGCTGGCTACCAAGTGCTGGTGACCGCCGACCACGGCATGAACAACGACCGCTCCCACAATGGCCTGCTGGCCGAAGAGCGCGCCGTGCCGCTGTTCGTTCTCGGCGCTGCCTTCAGTTTCAATCCCGACGCCGCGCCCCAACAGACGCAGCTCTGCGGCACGATCTGCGAGCTGCTGGGCGTTCCCCATGACAAGCCTGTTTGCCGAGAGCTATTGAAGTGAACTCACTCATACGTGGCAAATCACTCGCCGTGCTCTGCCTGGTGCCCTTTGCCCTGTTCTTTATTGTGTTCGAGATTGCACCGCTGGTATGGGTGTTGATCAACAGCCTGCAATCGGAGGAAAGCGGCTGGGGCCTGGCTAACTTCAGCAAAATCCTGCGTTCGAAGTTCTATCTACAGGCGATCCAGTTCAGTTTGGAGATCAGCTTCTGGTCGAGCGTGTTCGGCATGTTTATCGCGGTGCTCGGCGCCTACTCGCTGCGCCGAGTCGACTCGCGCCTGCGCGATTTCGTCAACGCCTTCGCCAACATGACCAGCAACTTCGCCGGCGTGCCCCTGGCCTTCGCGTTCATTATCTTGCTGGGCTTTAACGGCACCTTCACCCTGATGCTCAAACAAGCCGGGATCATCCAGGATTTCAACCTGTACTCGAAGACGGGCCTGATCATTCTCTACACCTACTTCCAGATTCCCCTGGGCGTGCTGCTGCTCTACCCGGCCTTCGATGCCCTGCGCGAGGACTGGCGCGAGTCCGCGGCGCTGCTCGGTGCCGATAGCTGGCAGTTCTGGCGGCACATCGGCCTGCCGGTGCTGACCCCGGCACTGCTGGGCACTTTCGTGATCCTGCTGGCCAACGCTCTCGGCGCCTACGCCACGGTCTATGCCCTGACCACCGGTAACTTCAACGTGTTGCCGATCCGTATCGCCGCCATGGTCTCCGGCGACATCAGTCTCGACCCGAACATGGCCAGTGCGCTGGCGGTGGTGTTGGTGAGCCTGATGACCTTCGTGACCGTGATCCACCAGTGGCTGTTGAAGAGGCACTATCATGTCGCGCGTTGAACCCGGCTCCGGCGCTTTGTACCACCGCGTAGTGGTCTACCTGTTGTTCCTGATCCTGCTGCTGCCGCTGGCCGGCACTCTGGTCTATTCCATTGCCAGCAGTTGGTCAGCGACCATCCTGCCCAGCGGTTTCACCTTCAAGTGGTACCTGCAGCTGTGGAGCGACCCGCGCTTTCTCAGCGCCTTCGGCCAGTCGCTGATCGTCTGCGTCGGCTCGCTGGTGCTGTCGACGGTGCTGATCCTACCGCTGCTGTTCGTGGTGCACTACCACTTCCCCAAGCTCGACGCGCTGATGAATATCCTGATCTTGCTGCCCTTCGCGGTGCCGCCCGTGGTGTCCTCGGTGGGACTGTTGCAACTGTACGGTTCCGGGACGTTCGCCATGGTCGGTACGCCGTGGATCCTGATCGGCTGCTACTTCACCGTAGCCTTGCCATTCATGTACCGGGCCATCACCAACAACTTGCAGGCGATCAACCTGCGCGACCTGATGGACGCCGCCCATCTGCTCGGCGCCAGCACCTGGCAGGCCGCGCTCCTGGTGGTGTTGCCCAACTTGCGTAAAGGTCTGATGGTCGCGTTGCTCCTGTCGTTCTCCTTCCTGTTCAGCGAATTCGTATTCGCCAATATCCTGGTGGGCACTCGCTATGAAACCCTGCAGGTGTACCTGAACAACATGCGTAACAGCAGCGGCCACTTCACCAGCGCCCTGGTGATCTCCTATTTCCTCTTTGTTTTGGCGCTCACCTGGGTCGCCAATCATTTGAACGCTTCACCAAAAGAGAAGGACAAAAGCCAATGAGCTTCCTCAGTGTCCAGAACCTGAAGAAAACCTACGCCGGCACCACGGTGTTCAGCGACATCGACTGCGACATCGCCAAGGGTGAGTTCATCACCTTGCTCGGCCCGTCCGGCTGCGGCAAGTCCACGCTGCTGCGCTGCATTGCCGGCCTGACTGCGGTGGACAGCGGCAAGATCCGCCTCGACGGTCAGGACATCGTTCCCCTCAGCCCGCAGAAACGCGCGATTGGCATGGTGTTCCAGAGCTACGCGCTGTTCCCCAACATGACCGTGGCACAGAACGTTGCTTTCGGTCTGAAAATGCAGAAGGTCAATGCCGACGAGAGCCACCAACGAGTGATCGAAGCCCTCAAGCTGGTAGAGCTACACGACTTAGCCGCTCGCTATCCGCACCAGCTATCCGGCGGTCAATGCCAGCGCGTGGCCCTGGCTCGCTCGCTGGTTACCCGTCCACGTCTATTGCTGCTCGACGAGCCGCTGTCGGCCCTCGATGCCCGGATCCGCAAGCACCTGCGCGAGCAGATTCGGGCGATCCAGCGTGAGCTGGGCCTGACGACCCTCTTCGTCACTCACGACCAGGAAGAAGCCCTGACCATGAGCGACCGGATCTTCCTGATGAACCAGGGCAAGATCGTCCAGAGCGGCGACGCCGAATCGCTCTACACCGCGCCGGTGGACGTGTTTGCCGCCGGTTTTATCGGCAACTACAACCTGCTCGATGCCGACGCCGCCAGCCGCCTGCTGCAGCGCCCGATCAACGGGCGCATCGCCATTCGCCCGGAAGCCATCGAACTGAGCATCGACGGCGAGTTGGATGCGCTGATCCGCAGCCATAGCCTGCTGGGCAACGTCATTCGCTACCGGGTAGAGGCGCGGGGCGTGGAACTGGTGGTCGATGTGCTCAACCGCTCAGCCGCCGATCTGCACCCCGATGGTCGGCGCCTGGCGCTGTCTATCGATCCAACGGCCCTGCGTGAGGTAGCCTGATGTTATTGACGCGTTTGCAGAACGTCTTCTTGAAGAGAGAGTGTCGTTGATGGCCCTGGCAATTTTTGATCTCGATGAAACCCTGATCCACGGTGACTGCGCGACGCTCTGGAGCGAGCAGATGGGGCGCCTGGGCTGGGTCGATCCGGAGTCCTTCATGCGCCGCAACAATGAACTGATGGCCGCCTACGATACAGGCGAGTTGGCCATGGAGGACTACATGCTGTTCAGCCTGGAGCCCATGGCCGGACGCACCCCGCAAGAGATCGAGCATTTAGTCGAACCCTGGGTCGAAGAGGTGATCGAGCCGTTGATCTACAGTGATGCCTGCAAGGCGATTGCGGCCCATCGGGCAGCGGGCGATCGGATCCTGCTGATTTCCGCCTCCGGCACCCACCTGGTGAAACCGATTGCCGAACGCCTGGGCATCGATGAAGTGTTGGGCATCGAGCTGGAGATCATGCACGGTGTCTACAGCGGCCATACCACCGGCACCCTGACCTACCGCGAAGGCAAGATCACTCGTCTGCTGGAGTGGCTGGACGCCGAAGAGGAAAACCTCGAGGGCGCGAGTTTCTATTCCGACTCACACAACGACTTGCCATTGCTGCTGAAGGTCGACCATCCGCACGCGGTGAACCCCGACCCGGTTTTACGCGAACAGGCACAAGGAGCCGGCTGGCCTGTCCATCACTGGAAATAGCCCCTCGTGCCTATCGAAGCGCAACGCCGCTGCCACAGGCCTACGGTGGATTCACACCAGCGTTTCGTCGATCACCAGTACCAGCTTACCCGCCACCTGGTTGCTGGCCAGCTCGGCGAACGCCAGTTCGGCATCTCGGATCGGGAAGACCTTGGCCAACTGCGGGCTGAGGCGTTTCTCGGCGAACAGTGGCCAGACGTGCTGGCGTAGGTCGCCGAGCAGATCCGCCTTGAATAGCGCGTCGCGACCGCGCAAGGTCGAACCCAGCAACTGGATACGCTTGGCCAGGATCTTTGCCAGGTCCAGCCGGGTTTCCCGTCCGCCCATCAAGCCGATCAACACCCACCGCCCGTCAACTGACAAAAGTTTCACATTCAGCTCGGTGTAGTGGGCCCCGACCGGGTCGAGGATCACATCAAAGGGCGCGAAATCGCTCAGCCCCTCGATATCGTCATCGCGTACCACCCCGCCTTGAGCTCCCAACGCCTCGCAATAGACCAGTCGCTGCGCCGAACCGACACTGACCCAGCAGGGGTTGCCGAACGCCTTGCACAACTGAATGGCCGCCGAACCGACACCACTGGCACCGGCATGCAACAGAACTTTTTCACCCGGCTTGAGCCCGGCCAACTGGAACAGATTCAACCATGCCGTGGCATAGACCTCAGGCACCGCGGCCGCCTCGAACAGACTCAGGCCCTGCGGCACCGGCAGTACATGACGTTCATCGACCACCACTTCCTCGGCCATGCCGCCACCGGCCAACAGTGCACAAACCCGATCACCCACTCGCCAGGACGATCCCGCCCCCACTTCACTGATCACCCCTGAGCACTCCAGGCCCAACACTTCGCTAGCCCCCGGCGGTGGAGGATAGAGTCCGGCCCGCTGTAATAAATCCGCTCGATTGAGGCCGGCGGCCGCCACCCGAATCCGCACTTGGCCGACATCACAAGCCGGACTTGGCGCATCAACCCACACCACTTGACCTTCAACGCCTTGCAATGCTTTCACGGTGCCTCCATAGTGAGTCTGGACTGAGCCCGGAGCTGTAGCGCCGGGCTTTTTGCATTATGCGACCGGTCCGAGGGTCGTACGAAAACTTGCCAGTGCAGTTTTGGTACGCGTCCCGCGGAACCGGCGACTTTAAAGACGGCCTAATATGCGTGATCAATTGTCCCCGCGTCGACTCAGCATGAAGCATTTGTTCCCCAGCACCGCACTGGCTCTTTTCATTGGCCTTGGCGTTTGCGCGTTCTCGGCCAATACGTTCGCAGCCAATAGCTGGGACAATCTTCAACCCGGCCGCGACGAGGTGATTGCCAGCCTGAACGTCGTCGAGTTGCTCAAGCGCCATCACTACAGCAAGCCGCCGCTCGATGATGCGCGTTCGGCGATCATCTACGACAGCTACCTCAAGCTGCTCGATCCATCGCGCAGTTACTTCCTCGCCAGCGATATCAGTGAATTCGACAAATGGAAAACCCAGTTTGACGATTTCCTCAAGAGTGGCGACCTGAAAGCCGGCTTCACCATCTACAAGCGTTACCTGGACCGGGTCAAGGCCCGTCTGGACTTTGCCCTCGCCGAGTTGAACAAAGGCGTGGACAAGCTGGACTTTACCGCCCAGGAAAGCTTGCTGATCGATCGCAAGGATGCTCCCTGGCTCAAGAGCACCGCCGAACTCGACGACCTGTGGCGCAAGCGTGTCAAGGACGAGGTGCTACGCCTGAAGATCGCCGGCAAGGAACCCAAGGCGATCCAGGAACTGCTGGTCAAGCGCTACAAAAACCAGTTGACGCGCCTGGACCAGACCCGGGCCGAAGATATCTTCCAGGCCTATATCAATACCTTTGCAATGTCCTACGACCCGCACACCAACTATCTGTCACCCGATAGCGCGGAAAACTTCGACATCAACATGAGCCTGTCCCTCGAAGGGATCGGTGCCGTGCTGCAAAGCGACAACGACCAGGTCAAGATCGTGCGTCTTGTCCCCTCGGGCCCGGCCGACAAAACCAAGCAGGTCGCTCCGGCCGACAAGATCATTGGTGTCGCCCAGGGTAACAAGGAAATGGTCGACGTGGTCGGCTGGCGCCTGGACGAAGTGGTCAAGCTGATCCGTGGTCCGAAAGGCTCCGTGGTTCGCCTGGAAGTGATTCCAGCGAGCAACGCGCCGAGCGACCAGACCAGCAAGATTGTCGCCATCACCCGTGAATCGGTGAAACTGGAAGACCAGGCTGCAAACAAATCGATCTTGCACCTCAAGCAGGATGGCAAGGACTACACACTCGGCGTCATCGACATTCCCGCGTTCTATCTGGACTTCAAGGCTTTCCGTGCCGGCGACCCGGACTACAAGAGCACCACTCGCGACGTCAAGAAGCTGCTGGGCGAATTGCAGAAGGAAGGGGTCGATGGCGTGGTCATCGACTTGCGCAACAACGGCGGCGGTTCCTTGCAGGAGGCTACGGAGCTGACCAGCCTGTTTATCGACAAAGGCCCGACCGTGCTGGTACGTAACGCCGATGGCAAGGTCGACGTGCTTGAAGACGAAAACCCCGGCGCCTTCTACAAAGGGCCAATGGCGTTGCTGGTCAACCGCTTGTCCGCCTCGGCCTCGGAGATTTTCGCTGGCGCCATGCAAGACTATCACCGGGCGCTGATCGTCGGTGGCCAGACCTTCGGCAAAGGCACCGTGCAGACCATCCAGCCACTGAACCATGGCGAGCTGAAACTGACCCTGGCCAAGTTCTACCGGGTTTCCGGGCAAAGCACCCAGCATCAGGGGGTACTGCCTGACGTCGATTTCCCATCGATCATCGATACCAAGGAAATCGGCGAGAGCGCACTGCCGGAGGCTATGCCCTGGGACACCATTCGTCCGTCGATCAAACCGGCGCTGGATCCGTTCAAGCCGTTCCTGGCGCAGCTCAAATCCGACCACGATGCACGTGCGTCGAAAGATGCGGAGTTCATCTTCATTCGCGACAAGCTAGCCCTGGCCGAGAAATTGATGAAGGAAAAGACCGTAAGCCTGAATGAGGCTGACCGTCGCGCCCAGCGCGCTGATATCGATGCCAAGCAGTTGGCCATGGAAAACGCCCGGCGCAAAGCCAAAGGCGAAGACGCCCTCAAGGAACTGAAGAAAGAGGACGAAGACGCGCTGCCGCCTGATCCAGACAAGAAAGCCAAGCCGGAAGACGACGCCTACTTGAGCGAAACCGGACGAATCCTGCTGGATTACCTGCGCTTGAATACCGCCGTGGCCAAGCATTGATAGATAATGGCAATTTAATGTGATCGCTCTTCGGAGCGTCATCAAACAGTCATCACTCTGTCGTGAAATAAGGATTGGGCGCGGCTCTTGGATCAAGAGCCGCGCCCCGTCCTTTTTTATCATCAGAGACTGCCATGACCATGACCGAACAGCTGAACGCCTTGAGTTCAATCCTGGCTCAGAGTGGTCTACACAGCCTGTTCCAGCCGATCATCTCGTTGTCCGAAAGACGTATCGTCGGTTATGAAGCCCTCAGTCGCGGGCCTTCCAACAGTCCGCTGCACTCGCCCATCAGCCTGTTCGCCGTGGCCCGCCAGGCCGGGCGCCTGAGCGAGCTGGAAATGGCCTGCCGGCTCAGCGCCTGCCGCCGCTTCAGCGAGCAAAAACTGCCGGGTAAGCTGTTCCTCAACGTCTCGCCCGAATCTCTGCTGGAGCCGACCCACCAACCGGGCCGAACCCTCACGCTACTCCAGGACTTCGGTATCGATCCCAGCAACGTAGTCATCGAACTCACCGAACAAACGCCGACCGACGATTTCCAGTTACTGCACAACGCCCTACATCACTATCGTGCCATGGGTTTCTCAATTGCCCTGGATGACCTGGGTGCCGGTTATTCCAGCCTGCGTTTGTGGTCGGAGCTGCGCCCGGACTACGTGAAGATCGACCGACACTTCATCGACGGTATCCATCGGGACAGCCTCAAGCGCGAGTTCGTCGGCTCCATTCTGCAAATCGCCAAAGCCTCGCGGGCCCAGGTGATCGCCGAAGGCATCGAGTTACCGGAAGAACTGGCGGTACTCACCGACATGGGCGTCGATCTGGTCCAGGGCTATCTGCTTTGTCGGCCCCAGGAACAGCCACCGCAGGACGCCCGCGCGTTGCTGCCGAAGCTGGAAAATACCTCCATCGCCCTGAGCGAGGAAGGCAGTGACCTCAGTGCGTTGCTCATCGAGCAACCGGCGGTCACCCAAAACACGCCTATTGCAACCGTGCTGGAAGCCTTTCGTCGCCAGGCCAACCTCAACTCCCTGGCAGTGTTGGACGAGCAGCAACGGCCCCGCGG
This sequence comes from Pseudomonas agarici, assembly GCF_900109755.1. GTDB lineage: Bacteria > Pseudomonadota > Gammaproteobacteria > Pseudomonadales > Pseudomonadaceae > Aquipseudomonas > Aquipseudomonas agarici. Next base: position 118,933 of record NZ_FOAR01000015.1, read on the forward strand.
CATCGTGCATCGATACTCGCTATCGGATGCACTGCTCAAGCCGTTTGCCACCGACCTGTTCGCCCGCAAGCCCATTAGCCGACTGATGAGCGATGACTTCCTCGCCGTGGAGCTGAGCCAATCGCTGCAGCAAGTCAGCCGGTTGCTGACCGGTCGTGCGCGACAACGCATCGAAGAAGACTTCATCATCACCCTCCATGGCTGCTACCTGGGCCTGGGACGGGTCATCGATGTCCTCAAACTGATCACCGAACTGAAGATCCAGCAGGCCCGCTACGCCAACCCGCTGACGTTGCTGCCCGGCAACGTGCCGATCCAACAGTGCTTGACGCGCTTGCTGCAGCAACAGTGCGAATCGGTGATTTGTTATGTGGACATCGACAGCTTCAAGCCCTTCAACGATATCTATGGCTATGGCCGGGGCGATGAAGTATTGCTGTGCCTGGCGCAATGCCTGAATGATCGTGTCGATCCGAGTCGGGATTTCGTCGGTCATATCGGCGGCGATGATTTCATGCTAGTGCTGGGGTCGCAGGATTGGCGCAAGCGCCTGAATCAGCTACTGGAAGACTTCCAGAACCAGTGCCGGCGCTTCTACCGCGCCGAACACCTGAATGCAGGCTGCTTTGTCGCCTCCAATCGCCAGGGCCAACGGCAGGAGTTTGCATTGCTATCACTGTCCATTGGGGTGGTGCATCTGCAACCGCAATCCTGTGACCTGCTGGATGCCAGCCAGTTGGCGGAACTCGCCTCCCAAGCCAAGCACCACGCCAAGACCGTGCCGGGCCACAGCATCCATGTGATCGATAGCCGGGAGCTGATCGCCGTGGCACCGCAGAGCCCCTTGTCGGCCAATGAGCCCTCCAACGACAGCGCCACACCGGCCCGGGCCTTGCCCTAGCAATCGACCACTAACCGTACAGGCCACTCGCTTCAGGCCTTCGCAGACTCTGGATAATCGTACTCGAACACCCGCACCACTTCCGAGGCATGCCAGGACGCTGCCGCTACGCCGTCGGACGGGCCGGAAAAACGTCCAAGGCGCTCGACACACTCGAAAAAGCCGGTGCGCGGCAGGCGACTGGCGCCTTGGCTGATCACCAACGAACTGCGCAACGGCTGTTCAGCTTTCGCATCGAGTGTCGCCAGGTGCTCCAAGGCTGCCGTCAGGGTCTGCATTGCCGGGCTCGGCAATTGCAGGCGCTCGAGCAGCGCGCGATAGGTCAATAAATGACGCTGGCGACGGGCCTGATCAAGTTCACCGAGCAAACCATCCCAGTGCTGGCGACTGATTCGCACGCTCACGATGCACCCTCCCAGCCGGCCAAGCCCAGCTCCCAGGCCAGACTGCGGCGAATCGCGGCGTCGGGCTCGCGCTCACCGCTTTCGATCATCCCCAGGTACGAAGGGCTGATACCGACGGTCCGGGCCAGACGTTCAATCGTCAGTCCCTTGGCTTCGCGCAGGCTGCGCAACTGCTCGAACGCCGGCAATGCCAGGGTCGGGGCAACAGCTGTAGCGCACGGTTTTGGAGAAGATTGTTGGCTGAGCGAACCGGCCGCTTCAAGCAAGGCCTGATACTGAGCCCACGGGAGAACCGCATACTCCGGTTCGCCATCACGGGTAATTATTTGAAGATCCATTACTACACCCAGTAGGACGATTACACATAGCGAGTCAGCGCTTTCCTGTAGCTTAATATTAACAGCCGCCAGGGTCGCTAGTGTGCTTGTTCATCGAACAACTGGATTTGGATTAACTTTTTTTATTGTGCTCAAGCTGCAATTGCTCTGGCGTGTCCGGCAAACGCTCGGCGACCTGCAATTGTTCCGGCATCTGACGCTGGCGCCAGGCCCGAAAAGCATTCAATTCCTGGTCCAGGGTATTCATCACCCAAGCCAGCACTGCGATATCATCGAGCATGCCGAACACCGGGATGACGTCCGGTATGGCGTCGATGGGGCTGAGAAAATACAGCAGGCCAGCCACGACGGTGATCATCGATTTGGTACTGATCGCTCGATATTCACCGCGCCAGTAGGTCAAGCACAGTACCTGGAGCAGTTTTAGATCCTCCTTGAACTTACCCCACTGTCCACCTTGCCGGGCACTTTTGCTCGCCACCGCGAACAATAGCGTCGGCAAACGGCCACGCACTAACAAGCGTTGAGCCAATGGCAGGAAACGCGCAAAACTCCAGGGTGCTTTCATTATCACTCCAGCGGGCGGATGCATCAGGTTATCCACACAAGTTGTGGATAACCTTGTGAACAGAGCCACTTTTTTTAGCTAAGAGCCCCGTCATACAAGGGTCCGGCTCAGATCGGGCGTTTTTTACTCACAAAAAAAACCCACAATTTCATTGACTTGGCATGAGTCTACGACCGAGTCAATTAGCTCAAGATTAAGACTACGCTGACTCGTCTGCGTTCGATTTCTCACGCTTTATCAAGACGCAGAAACGACAACGCCCCGTCAGACGGGGCGTTGGCACAAGCACGACCAGATTACTTGGCGGCTTCGTCGGCCTTGGCCGGATCCTTGATCGCCAGCAGTTCCAGGTCAAATACCAGCACCGAGTTGGCTGGAATTGCCGCGCTCGGGCTTTGTGCACCGTAAGCCAGGTCTGCTGGGATGTACAGCTTGTACTTCTCACCAACGTGCATCAATTGCAGGCCTTCGACCCATCCCGGAATCACACCGCTCACTGGCAGGTCGATCGGGCTGCCGCGATCAACGGAGCTGTCGAAGGTGGTGCCGTTGGTCAGCTTACCGGTGTAGTGCACCGTCACCACGTCGGTGGACTTGGGTTGAGGACCGTCGGCTTTCTTGACGACTTCATATTGCAGGCCGGAAGCCGTAGTCACGATACCTGGCTTCTTGGCGTTTTCTTCGAGGAATTTCTTGCCGCTGGCTGCCGATTCCTCGCTCAGCTTGGCCATGCGCTCTTCAGCACGTTTCTGCAGTGCGGCAAAGGCTTCGACCAGTTCGTCGTCCTTGAGCTTCTGCTCTTTCTTGCCGATGGCATCTTCGATGCCCTGGGCGACGGCCTTGGAATCCAGATCATCCATGCCTTCCTGGGCCAAGCTCTTGCCCATGTTCAGGCCGATACCATAGGAAGCTTTTTGCGCCGGGGTTTTGAGCTCTACGCTGGAATGCGAATCGCAGCCCGCAAGTACCAGACTTACCAGGGCAACCGCCGCCGCCAACCGATGCTGTTTCATGCTATTTCCTTGTTCATGCGCCTAAAGGGCAATCGAGTAAAGCCGCGAGCTTATCAGGCCGCCACGACCAATGGCTATGGGCATGAGAGGGGTAAAGCGTCAATAAGTTCAGCCATTTCGGGCTTTTTTCAACGCCCTGACGTTCAGTTTACGTACCGGCTCGCCACCCTCTCCCGACAAGGGGCCAGCATTGACGAGCATCGCGGCCACTTGCTGCCTGACCATGGCTCAGGCATAAGAGCAGGACAACTCGACAAGGATGGTTATCTTGCGCATATTTTACCGTGTGTTACTGGCTCTGATACTCCTGCTGGGCCTAGGCCTCGTGGTGATTTTGTACTACATCGCCAATCCGAAACTGCCGACATACATACCCGCGGAACAGGTCCGCTACCTGGAGCAGTGGAGCCCGGTCGACCGCCAGACCTTCTACTACACCCCCCAGGGCACTCAGGTGAAAGGCCTGCGTTATGAATGGTTCACCGCCCTGGAACTGCCTTTCTCCGAACAGCGCTTCGCGACTGCGCAATACCTGGCGCGTTTCGGTTTCCTGATCGACCCCAAGCAACAGGCCACTACCGACAACCCCGGCAACCTACCGGTAGGTTTTACCCGTCACCAGAACCCCGGCAGCGACGCCCAGTACCTGGATATCACCTGCGCCGCCTGCCACACCGGCGAGTTGCGCTATAAAGGGCAAGCGCTGCGGATCGACGGCGGTTCGGCACAGCACGTCCTGCCTTCGAGCGTACCGACCCTACGCGGCGGCAGCTTTGGTCAGGCGCTGGTGGCCAGCCTCGCTGCTACCTATTACAACCCGTGGAAGTTCGAGCGTTTCGCCCGTCAGGTCCTTGGCGACGCCTATGAGGCTCGCCACGCCGAACTGCGTACCGCCATCAAGCAGTCCCTGGACACCTTCCTGCATGTTGCCTGGAACGATACCCATCGCGGCCTGTATCCGACCCTCGAAGGCCCGGGACGCACGGACGCCTTCGGCCGAATCGCCAATGCCAGCTTCGGCGATGCCATCTCCGACAAGAATTACCGGGTGGCCGATGCTCCGGTGGACTACCCGCAACTGTGGGATATCTGGACCTTCGATTGGGTCCAGTGGACTGCTTCGGCCCAGCAACCCATGGCGCGTAATATCGGCGAAGCCTTGGGCGTCGGCGCCACCCTGAGTTTTTTCGATGCCAACGGCCAACCCCTGCAGGGCGCGGCCCGCTATCCCTCCAGTGTGCGGGTGCGCGACCTGTACAAGATCGAGGAAACCCTGCAACGTCTCAAACCGCCAACATGGCCCGAGGACCTGTTCGGCAAGGTTGATCTGGCACGAGCTGCCCAGGGTCGCGGGCTATTTGCCGAGAACTGCGCCGGCTGCCATGTACCGTCGATCAGTAAGGAACATGGTCGGCCGGTACAGCACCTGAAAACGATTCCGGTCGCGGCAATCGGCACCGACCCAAACACCGCCGACAATATCGCCGACCAGCGCTATGACCTGAGCGCGCTGCAATGGGACCCGGCGGAACTGGCGAAACTGCCCGTGCAACTGCACCCCAAGCCAGACCTGCCACTGGACATGGCACAGCTGTCAGTCGCCAAAGGCCTGGCCTATGTCACTGCATTCGTCGAAGAACGTGCCTATCGCGATGCTCAAGTCACCCCCGCCGAGCGTCCGCGACTAGACGGCTTCGGCCTGCCCATCGGCGTACTCGAACAACGGGCCTACAAGGCACGACCGCTGGCGGGCGTCTGGGCCACGCCGCCCTACCTGCACAACGGTTCGGTGCCAAGCCTCTATCAGTTGCTTTCCCCTCAGGATGAACGCGCCACCACCTTTTACAGAGGGACCTTCGAATACGATCCACGTCACCTGGGTTATCGCCAGGAGGCCTTCGAAAACGGCTTCCTGTTCGATACCCAGATCAGCGGCAACCACAACAGCGGCCATGAATTTCGCGCTGGCAAACGCGGTAATGGGGTGATCGGCCGGTTGCTGCAGCCGCAAGAGCGCTGGGCCCTGCTCGAATACCTGAAAGTGCTGGGCGGACCACTGGAGCAGCAACTGCCATGAACCTGCGCCCTCACGATCACACTAAAAGGATGTCCTCATGTTGAAGCGACTCTGGCTGTGCCTTGGCACCTTTCTCGGCAAGACCCTGCTGGTCCTGGCCGGCCTCGGGCTGCTCGGCTGGGGGCTGTCGACCGGTTGGTACGCCTGGCGCCACAGTGGACCGGTATCGACCGAAGAGCAGGTTCCTGCCGGTGAATCGGCCATGACCCAGGACATCATCCAGACCGCCGTGCGCATCGTCGACCAGCACCGCGAAGGCACGCGTTATTTGCGCGATGCCCATGCCAAGGCCCATGGCTGCGTGAAGGCCGAAGTCCAAGTAGTCGATGACCTGCGAAGCGATCTACGTCAGGGCGTGTTTGCCGAGCCAGGCAAGACCTGGCAGGCGCTGATACGCCTGTCCAATGGCAACGCCTACCCGCAGTTCGACAGCATTCGCGATGCCCGTGGCATGGCGATCAAGTTGATGGATGTCCCCGGCAAGCAGTTGCTGACGGGGCAACAAGGTCGCCACGAACAGGATTTCGTGATGTTCAGCCACCCCAACTTTTTTGTCAGCGATGTCGCCGAGTATCAACAGAATATCGGCGCCCAGGCCGATGGTAAGAAGGTCCTGGCGTTTTTCCCGAGCTGGGACCCCAGCGGCTGGCAGATCCGCCATCTGTTCATCGCCCTGGCGACCCTGGCGCCGTCACCGCAAAGCCCGACCCGGACGACCTATTTTTCCGTATCGCCGTACAAGTTCGGCAGCGCCAACGCTAAATTCCGGGTGGCTCCCGATCCCCAGAGTTGTCCGCAATACCCATTACCCAAGCAGAACCAGGACCTGCCGAATTTCCTGCGCAGCGCCCTGGTCCAGCAGCTATCCACGGACCGCATGCCGGCCTGCTTCGTCCTGCAGATCCAGCTCCAGAACGCCAACAAATACATGCCGCTCGAAGACACCAGCGTCGAATGGAAGGAAAGCGATGCACCGTTCGAGACTGTCGCACGTGTCCACCTTCCGGCCCAGGACTTCGATACGCCAGCGCAGAATATCGCCTGTGACAACCAGTCGTTCAACCCCTGGTACGGCCTGGAGGCTCATCGACCGATTGGTGGGATCAACCGCTTGCGCAAGGCGGTGTATGAGGCAGTCAGCGATTACCGGCATAGCCGTAACGCCGAACAATAGCGATGATCCTTTAGTCTCCGCGCCCTGCCGGGAGCACCATGAAAAAAGCCCATCCGAAGATGGGCTTTATCGTTCAGCCACTGATCTTACTTGACGCTTGAGGCCTGACCTTCGGCCACGTCCAGGTCATCCAGTACACGCTCGTCTTCAATGCCACGACCACCGGAAGCCAGTTCCGCGTGCAGCTTATCTTCATCCAGTTCATTGACCCACTTGGCCACGACCACGGTAGCCACGGCGTTACCGACCAGGTTAGTCAGTGCGCGGGCTTCGGACATGAAGCGGTCGATACCCAGAATCAGCGCCAGGCCGGCAACCGGCAAATGGCCGACGGCGGACAGGGTAGCGGCCAGAACGATGAAACCACTACCGGTCACGCCCGCGGCGCCCTTGGAGGACAGCAGCAGCACCAACAACAGGGTGATCTGGTGGGTAATGTCCATGTGGGCGTTGGTCGCCTGGGCGATAAACACCGCCGCCATGGTCAGGTAGATGGAGGTACCGTCGAGGTTGAAGGAGTAACCGGTTGGAATCACCAGGCCGACAACCGACTTCTTCGCACCCAGACGCTCCATCTTGATCAGCATGCGTGGCAACGCCGATTCCGAAGAGGAAGTGCCCAGTACGATCAGCAGCTCTTCACGGATGTAGCGAATCAGCTTCAGTACACTAAAGCCATGGGCGCGGCAGATGGAGCCCAGTACCACCACCACGAACAGGATGCAGGTGATGTAGAAGCTGATCATCAATTGGCCCAGTTGCACCAGGGAACCGACACCGTAAGCCCCGATGGTGAAAGCCATCGCACCCAGCGCACCCAACGGCGCCAGCTTCATGATCATATTGATGATGTTGAACATCACGTGGGCGAAACGATCGATGAAGTCCAGCACCGGCTTGCCGTAGGCGCCCAGGCGATGCAGGGCGAAACCGAAGATCACCGAGAACATCAACACTTGCAGGATGTCGCCGTTGGCAAACGCACCGACGATGGTGCTCGGGATCACGTTCATGATGAAGCCGACGATGCTCTGGTCGGCACCGGCGGAAACGTAGGCAGCGACTTTCGAGGCGTCCAGGGTAGTGACGTCGATGTTCATGCCGCTGCCCGGCTGGATTACGTTCACCACGAGCAGGCCGATCAGCAGGGCGATGGTCGAGACGACTTCGAAGTACAGCAGCGCGTAGCCGCCGGTCTTGCCGACCGATTTCATGCTTTGCATGCCAGCGATGCCGCTGACCACCGTGCAGAAGATGATCGGGGCGATGACCATTTTGATCAGCTTGATGAAACCATCACCCAGTGGCTTGAGAGCCATGCCGGTCTGGGGATAAAAATGACCGAGTAGGATGCCGATAGCGATCGCTACGACTACCTGGAAATACAGGGATTTGTACAGTGGCTGACGAGTCGTCATTGCAAAGTTCCTCAAGAGATCACACAGCTGTCATCCAACTGACAGATACACAACCTGAAGCACGAACCCTCCTTCACTGGAGGGATTTGTTGTTTGTCGAACTGCGTGGGGCAGACTCTGACCTACATGCAAAGCTCGCGCCACTTTCGGAAGATTCCGACAAAGCCTTTAGCCATCAGGCCTTCACCGACCTTCTGTCAGCCTGCCTTCCTAGCCCAGATGGCGGTTTTCCGCCCTTCCACTCCTGACAGCCAGCGATTTTGGCGGATATCCGCCGTATTCATGGCGGATATCTCTGGCCAAGATCCACCATTCAATGGGCCAGAGCACTGCCAATGCGAAAACGCCGCGTTACCAGCCACCTCGCCCATGCTGCCCTGGATGGCGCCCGGCGGCGGGACCATTGCTGTTCGGGATTGTTGTAATGGCTGGCAGTCTCCCCGAACGGCTGAACGTACCGAAGGCCTGTGGTTGGAACTGGCCGACGAATACCCCAGCTTCGGCCAGAACCGTTGCCAGAGTAGCACCTTCGCCATGATGTGCCAGTCGCTGATCCCCTGCAGTAACCTGGAAACAGCCGTGAATCCAAGGATCAGTTGCGGCGGGATATCGCCATCCGGCACCTGGGACGCCGCGAGCTGTCAGTGCAGCAGAGCTGCCGACCAGTTGAGGGCCGCGAATCCTTGGCGTTGTGCAGGACGTTCAAGAAATATACGGAGCTGAAACCGGGCACTTATCGCGCCCAGGACTCGAGCGTCAAGGCGCCGGGAAGTGGATACGAAACGAAGCGCCGCCCAGGGATGAGTCGCCCAGGGTCAGTTCGGCATCGTAGCTTTCGATGATGTCCTTGACCACCGCCAGGCCGATGCCCTGCCCTGGGTGCTGGCGGTCCAGACGTTCGCCGCGCCTGAGAATCCGCGCGCGCTGGTCTGGAGGAACACCTGGGCCGTCATCCTCGACATACACCTCGATACCCTGCAAACCGCGGCGCAGGCTGATACGGATCTGGCTCAGGCACAACCGATAGGCGTTCTCCAGCAAGTTTCCGAGCAATTCCAGCAAGGCTCCCTGCTCGATCGGCACATGGCTGAACTCAGGCACATCAATGACCACTCGGACATGCTTGTCGCGATAGACCTTGTCCAGGGTGTTGCACAGACTTTTGAGCACCGGGCGTAACTCGACCTGATGCCGAACCAGACCGCTCTTGCGCAAGCTCGCACGCTGCAACTGGTAGCTGATCTGCTGGTTCATGCGTTCGATCTGGCTTTGCAGGATCCACGCCTGGTCGCGATCCCGTGGGCGCTGGGCCATGCTTTCACTGACGCCCTGCAAGACCGCCAGCGGGGTCTTCAGGCTGTGGGCCAGGTCATCCAGGGAATCGCGGTAGCGGCTGCGCTGTTCGCGCTCGCTGTGCAGCAAGCGGTTGAGGGAGCCAGTCAAGCGCAGCAATTCGCGCGGGTGTTCTTCACTGAGGCTTTGCAGTTCGTCGCTTTCAATCTGGTCCAGTTCCTGGCTCAAGCGCCGCAGCGCCCGCAGGCCCCAGGTCAGGCCGAGCCAAAGCAACGCCAACAGCACCGACAGCGCCGCACCGAAGCCCAGGTAGAGCTTCTCGCGCAAACCGGCGAGGGTCATCTTGTATTCGCGCATCGGTTGCAAGGCAACAAAGCTGTAGGCCGCACTCCTGCCACCGAGCAGCTTGACCTCGACGTCGTAGACGAAGAATTCGCCACCATTGTCCTCGCGAATCTTCGCGAACTCGTTGCCACGCCCATCATAACGGGGCTTGTAGTTGATGTTTTCTTCCTGGGTGGCCCGTGAACGCCATACCAGCCGGCCGTCGCGGTCGAAGATATAACCGAGCAGGCGGCTATCCGGCAGATTGAACTGTTCATCGGGAAGTAGCTCGGGCATTTGCAGCTGCTTCTTGTTATCCACCCGCGCCGCAGAAATCAGCGTGGTCACGTCCGAGGCCAGGCGTTGCTCGATGGAGTCCTGCAACGCCAGGCTGAAAGCCCCTTGCATCGCTGGCAGCAGCGCCAGCATAAATAGAATCGCCAGGGTCGTGGCGGCCAGCATCAGCCGCACCCGTAGCGAACGAATCACCGACAGCGCTCGTTGAACAGATAGCCCAGGCCGCGCACGGTATCGATCGGCTTGAAGCCCACGGTACCCTCCAGTTTGCGCCGCAGGCGTCCAACCAATACCTCAATCACGTTCGGATCACGCTCATCGTCGTCCGGGTACAACTGCTCCATCAGGCGGTCCTTGGCGATCACCTGTTGGTGATAGCGCATCAGGTATTCGAGGATCCGGTATTCGTAGGCGGTCAGGGCCAGAGGCTGATCCTCGAGAGACGCCTGCTTGCGATTGAGGTCTAGCAGCAACGGCCCGGCGGTGATCGTTGACTGGGTGAAACCGCTGGAACGACGCAGCAGGGCATTCATCCGCGCTTCCAGCTCCTCGAACTGGAAAGGCTTGACCACATAGTCGTCAGCGCCGGCGGCCAGGCCCTCGACCTTGTCCTGCCAGTTGCCGCGAGCGGTCAGGATCAGGATCGGAAATACCTTGCCCTGCGCCCGTAGCTTGCGGATCAGGTCCAATCCACCCATGCCCGGCAGCCCAAGGTCGATTACCGCCAGGTCATGGTTGAACTGTTCGGTCTGGTACACCGCCTCTTCGGCATTGCCGACCGACTCAACCACATGGCCGCTGTCGGTCAATCGGGTTTGCAAGTGATGGCGCAACAGCGCCTCATCTTCTACCACCAGCAACTTCATAACGCTCTCCAACGACCCGGGCATCGTTTCATCAATAACGGTCACTCAGTCCCGCCAACGTATTTCGTAAAAGATACGGCAAACCAGCGGCTGCAGACCCGGCGCATCATCATCGATATAGAGTACCCAAGTGGCCCTGAACACAGACTGAATCGGATCTGCCCCTACCCAGTCTGGTCTCGACCCGGCAAAATGCCCAGTATGAATCCGTTCCCCGCTCTCCCCGCTTGCTGCACACCGCTCGATAAGCATTGGCCGCTCCCCGAGGCCGTGCCACATAGCGTGCTGCTCGCCACCCACTTCAACCCGAGCCAACTGGCCGTGGACGACTTCCAGCGCAGCCGGATAGAAGTGCCGGCGAGCATCCGGCGCTCGGTCGCCAAGCGCCAGGCCGAATTTCTCGCCGGACGGCTCTGCGCTCGCACCGCCCTGCTGCAACTGGACGGCACCGACTGCGTGCCACCGATCGGCGAAGACCGAGGCCCCGTATGGCCCAGCCATGTCTGCGGCTCGATTACCCACAGCAACGGCCGCGCAGCAGCCATCGTTGCCGACAAGCGACACTGGCGCGGTCTGGGGATGGACCTGGAAAACCTGCTGTCCCACGAGCGCGCCGGGCGCCTGGCCGGGGAAATCCTCGTCCCTGACGAACAACAGCGCCTGGCCGCAGGTCCCATAGAGCAGATCGCGCTGCTGGTGACCCTGACCTTTTCCGTCAAGGAAAGTCTGTTCAAAGCCCTCTATCCGTTGGTGCGCAAACGTTTCTATTTCGAACACGCCGAAGTGCTGGAGTGGGACGAGCAGGGCCATGTGCGCCTGCGCCTGCTGACCGACCTGTCCGACGAATGGCACTATGGCGTCGAGCTACAGGCGCAGTTCGGCCTCCAGGACGAACACTTGCTGAGCCTGGTCAGCCTCCCGGCCTGATAGCCGCTCGTTGGGCCCTGTACGAAATGTATCTGCCCTCGCCCATGCGGCATTGAAAGCCGGCTTGGCCTTCACGCGAAAACATTTCGTGCAGTTCCTGATTTTCTTGGTGCCGTGGCCATCTGAAGCTAATGAAAACAGGCGATCAGCCGATTATAACAACGGTGCGGCAATAGCACACACGGCGGGATTTGCACTCGGTGACACGCATTTTTTGTGGTAGGGTGCGCGCCCGCAAAAAACCGGCCAGGCCATGCTCGGGCTGGATAAAAAACAGTGACAAACGGTCCACTCCAGTGCTGCTGTGGCCCACACGTACTTTCAGGCTTTCATACACAAATTACGCACAGATTTATCCACAGGTAGCACGTTGCAATCGCCCCCAAAAACGCATTATCTTGTAGCATGACGACAGAAACCCCCCTAGATATAGGGTTTTCCGTCAAAAAAACCAAACACATTTCGAACGAGAAGTTCAAGCTCTCTTTCTTGCTTGCGCGGGGTTGAACTAAACAGATTCTCAGAAAGCCCAACCGTGCGTGCGGATGGCGACCGTTTCCCCCTGCTGCGTGGGAAAACGGTACGGGTGTTGCAGTACACGACTGTCACCCATCAGGAACTCGGCAACGGGCATAGCCCGGTGCCGCTGAAATTTCGGCAAGGAAGCGGCGCCCACAGCTCCCTTCCTGCTGTCCTGAAGTGGTGATGGCCGACGACGCTCGTCGGTTGTCGTGCTTCAAGACGGAACGGTGGACACCTTCGTGGTGCCCAAACAAACATAAAGAACGTGGAGACACCCATGCAAACCGACACAACTCGCGAGAACCCGCAGGGCACTGTGCCGCAGACTTCCGATTCGAACCTGGATCTGTCTGCTACCGCGCCGGGCCAACTGCGCGTGATCAAGCGTAACGGCACTGTCGTTCCTTATACCGATGACAAGATCACCGTCGCGATCACCAAAGCGTTTCTTGCAGTTGAAGGCGGTACCGCCGCCGCCTCGTCGCGTATTCACGACACCGTTGCACGCCTGACCGAACAGGTTACCGCGACCTTCAAGCGACGCATGCCTTCGGGCGGCACCATCCATATCGAGGAAATCCAGGACCAGGTCGAACTGGCCCTGATGCGTGCTGGCGAACAGAAAGTCGCGCGCGACTACGTGATCTACCGTGACTCGCGCGCCAAGGAACGTGCTATTCGTTCGCCAGCCGAGGAGCTGGTCAACGCGCACCCATCGATCCGTATCACCCGCGCCGACGGCAGTGTCGCGCCCCTGGACATGGGTCGCCTGAACACCATCGTCAGCGAAGCCTGCGAAGGCCTGGAAGAAGTCGACGGCGATCTGATCCAGCGCGAAACCTTGAAGAACCTCTACGACGGCGTGGCCCTGAAGGACGTCAACACGGCCTTGGTGATGACCGCCCGCACCCTGGTGGAACGCGAGCCGAACTACTCGTTCGTGACCGCACGCCTACTGATGGACACCCTGCGCGCCGAAGGCCTGAGCTTCCTGGCCGTGGCCGAGAGCGCCACTCACCACGAGATGGCCGACCTCTACGCCAAGGCTCTGCCGGCCTATGTCGCCAAGGGTATCGAGTTCGAGCTGCTGAACCCGGTCCTGGCTGAGTTCGACCTGGAGAAACTGGGCCAGGCAATCAACCACGAGCGCGACCAACAGTTCACCTACCTGGGCCTGCAAACGCTTTACGACCGTTACTTTATCCACAAGGACGGCATCCGCTTCGAACTGCCGCAGATTTTCTTCATGCGCGTAGCCATGGGCCTGGCGATCGAAGAAAAGCAGCGTGAAGATCGTGCCATTGAGTTCTACAATCTGTTGTCCTCCTTCGACTACATGGCCTCGACCCCGACCCTGTTCAACGCCGGCACCCTGCGTCCACAACTGTCGAGCTGCTACCTGACCACCGTGCCGGACGACCTGTCGGGCATCTACGGCGCGATCCACGACAACGCCATGCTGTCGAAATTCGCCGGTGGCCTGGGCAACGACTGGACACCGGTGCGCGCACTGGGTTCATACATCAAGGGCACCAACGGCAAATCCCAGGGCGTCGTGCCGTTCCTGAAAGTAGTCAACGACACCGCCGTGGCGGTCAACCAGGGCGGCAAGCGCAAGGGTGCAGTCTGTGCCTACCTGGAAACCTGGCACATGGACATCGAAGAGTTCATCGAGCTGCGCAAGAACACCGGTGACGACCGCCGCCGTACCCACGACATGAACACCGCCAACTGGATCCCTGACCTGTTCATGAAGCGCGTCTTCGATGACGGCAAGTGGACCCTGTTCTCGCCCTCGGAAGTGCCGGACCTGCACGACCTGACCGGCAAGGCCTTCGAAGAGCGTTATGAGTACTACGAAGCCCTGACCGAGTACAACAAGATCAAACTGTTCAAGGTCGTCCAGGCCAAGGACCTGTGGCGCAAGATGCTGTCCATGCTGTTCGAGACCGGCCACCCATGGCTAACCTTCAAGGACCCCTGCAACCTGCGCAGCCCACAACAACACGTGGGCGTGGTCCACAGCTCGAATCTGTGCACCGAAATCACCCTGAACACCAACAAGGACGAAATCGCCGTCTGCAACCTGGGTTCGATCAACCTGCCGAACCACATCGTCAACGGCCAGTTGGACACCGCCAAGCTACAACGCACCGTGAACACCGCCGTGCGCATGCTCGACAACGTGATCGACATCAACTACTACTCGGTGCCACAGGCGAAGAACTCCAACTTCAAGCACCGCCCGGTCGGCCTGGGCATCATGGGCTTCCAGGACGCGTTGTATCTACAGCACATTCCTTACGGTTCCGACGCGGCCGTCGAGTTCGCCGACAAGTCCATGGAAGCGGTCAGCTACTACGCGATCCAGGCCTCCTGCGACCTGGCCGACGAGCGTGGCGCTTACGAGACGTTCCAGGGCTCGCTCTGGTCCAAGGGCATCCTACCGCTGGATTCGCAACAGATCCTGATCCAAGCCCGCGGCCAGAAATACATCGATGTCGACCTGAACGAAAGCCTGGACTGGGCACCGGTCCGTGCCCGTGTGCAAAAAGGTATTCGTAACTCCAACATCATGGCTATCGCACCGACCGCAACCATCGCCAACATTACCGGCGTATCGCAGTCGATCGAACCGACCTACCAGAACCTGTACGTGAAATCGAACCTGTCGGGCGAATTCACCGTGATCAACCCGTATCTGGTTCGCGACCTGAAAGCTCGAGGCCTGTGGGACTCGGTGATGATCAACGACCTGAAGTACTACGACGGCTCCGTGCAGCAGATCGAACGCATCCCGCAAGAACTCAAGGAGCTCTACGCGACGGCATTCGAAGTGGAAACCAAATGGATCGTCGACGCCGCCAGCCGTCGCCAGAAGTGGATCGACCAGGCGCAATCGCTGAACCTGTACATCGCCGGGGCTTCGGGCAAAAAGCTCGACGTGACCTATCGCATGGCCTGGTACCGTGGCCTGAAGACCACCTACTACCTCCGTGCCCTGGCTGCGACCAGCACCGAAAAGTCAACCATCAACACCGGCAAGCTGAATGCTGTTTCCAGTGGTGGCAACCACGGCGACGATTCGGTCCTGGCCGCACCGAGCGTATCGGCACCTGCCGGTCCGGCGCCAGTGCCAAAGGCCTGTGCCATCGATGAGCCGGATTGCGAAGCTTGCCAATAAGCTGAGCGGGACAGCGTCTTCGAGCGCAAACCTGAAACCCCCCGCCGGACCTTGGGTCTGGCGGGGGTTTTCTTTTGCCCACCAGAAAAACCACAATCGCGACCTTGGCGTCAGCTCAAACATCAGGCAAAAAAAATCCGCCACCCAAGGGCAGCGGACTTTTGCGGTGCGAGAAAAACAGCATCAAGTCATCTGGATGATGGTCTGCATGATGGTGCTTTGGGTGGAGATGGTCTTGGCGTTGGCCTGGTAGTAGCTCTGGCCCTTGATCAGGTCCACTAACTCGCTGGTCAGGTCGACGTTGGAGCCTTCCAGGTTGCCGGAAACGATCGAACCATTGGTACCGACCGCTCCCCCGTCGTAAGCCGGCTGGCCCGAGGCGAAGGTCTGTACCCAACTGGTACCACCTTTGGGCTGTAGACCCTGTTCGTTAGTGAAACTTGCTACCGCTACCTGGCCGATAGCCTTGTGCTGGTTGTTGCTGAAGTTGGCGAAGATGACGCCAGAACCATCGATATTGATATCGGTGATCTGGCCTGTGGCATAACCGTCGCTGATGATGTTGGCACGAGAAGTGTCGGCGTTGAACTGAGAGGTCTTCGACCAGTCGGTGGCGATGCCGGCAGGATTGGCACCTGCGCCGTTGGCCGCCCACACGCCATTGGTCACCACGCCAGGAATCCAACCAGTGACGGTGATGCTGGTGTTGCCGGCTGTTCCGCCGATACTGGTCAACTTGCCGGAGGAGTCAAACGCCATTGGCACAGGAACCGGGTCGGTTGCGGCAGCCGGTACGGTAGGTGGCACTGTCGGCACCGTTGCCGCCGTACCATCGGGGTTGCGCCCGTCAATCAGCGTATAGACGTTCCAGGTGTTGGCAGCGGTCTTGACCACATACTGGTCCAGCGAGTGCTTGTTGCCCTGGGTGTCGTAAATGTCGGAGCTGAATGGTTTGGTGTAGCTCGCCTGGTTCGACGGGTCGAACGGAGTGGTGGCCTGATTGATCACCGGCGACTTCGAATCGAAGTTGATCGTCGCACCCACCGTGGTGGTGGTCTGCGGCGGCAGGTTCGAGACGTCGATGCGTAGGTCGGTCAGTACGCCGGGGATGATATTGCCCTTGGCGTCAGCGGCAAAACCCTGCACGCGAGCGGTACCATCGGAGTTGGTGACGTAGCCGTCCTTGTCGGTCTTGAAGGTACCGGCACGGGTATAGCTCAGCGAACCATTGTCGCTCAGGGTGAAGAAACCGTTACCCTGAATTCCCATATCCAGTGCGTTACCGGTGGCGGTCATACCCCCATTGCCGAAGTTCTGCGAAACGTTAGCCAGGTTCACACCATTACCGATGGTTTTGGCGGCAACACCGAGCTTGGTCGCCGAGTAGACGTCCTCGAACTCCGCACGGGACGACTTGAAACCGGTGGTGTTGACGTTGGCAATGTTGTTGCCGGTGACGTCGAGCTGTTTCTGGGCCGCATTGAGACCGCTCAAGCCGATATTAAAAGACATGGTTCACTCCTTTGTTTCGCGTGGATCGGCTCTTACAGGCCAATGGTCTGGACTTTGGACAAAGCAATGCTGCCCAAGCCCGCCAGGTTAAGCATCATTTCACCGCCGTTCTGCCCCAGGCTTACGCTGCTGACGGTCGCCGGCAGTTGGGTAACCAAAGCGGTCGCCTTACCGTCGATCTGCGAAGTGGCACTGAACGTGTACGTACCGTTGGCCAGCAAGGCGCCCGAATCGTCCTTGCCATCCCAGGCGAAAGCGGCGTTGCCGGCTTTCTGGCTACCCATGTCGATGGTCTTGACCACCTTACCCGTCGAATCGCTGATCTTCAGGGTCAGGTTGTCGACGGATTCCGGGGTCGTCACCGTGCCGGTAAATGGCTTGCTGGTATCGACCATGGCTCTGTCGGTCGGCACAATGACCGAGCGACCGACCAGCGACGATGCCTGCAGCGCCTGGGACGACTGGAAGGCGCCAGCGATGTTGTTCACGCTGCTGTTGAGCGTGGTGATGCCTTCCAGGCTGCTGAACTGGGCCAATTGAGCGACGAAAGCACTGTTGCCCTGGGGGTCCAGCGGGTTCTGATTCTTGAGCTGGGTCACCAGCAACTTCAGGAATGCATCCTTGCCCAAGGCCTGACCACCGGAGGCACTCCCAATGGCGCTACCCAGTGTATCGGTATTGCTATTACTGGCCACCTTGTTGTTGGAGGCATTGATAATGTCGTTAAGGCTCAAACCGCTGATGGAATCGGAAACACTCATGGCTGTGGCCCTTTATCACTGACCCAGGGTCAGAACCTTCTGCATCATGGTTTTGGCGGTGTTCATCATTTCCGCATTGGTCTGGAACGAGCGACTGGCGGAAATCATGTCGGCCATCTCCTCCACCACGTTGACGTTTGGGTAGTAGACATAACCCTTGGCGTCGGCCGCCGGATGATTGGGCTCATAGCGGGCTTCCAGATTGCTCTGGTCCTCGACCACGGCCATCACCTGAACACCCTGGCCGGCCGCATCCTGGTTCTGGAACAACGAGTTGCCGCCGCTCTGGTCGCCCTGGAACAGGGTCGCGAACACCGGGTGACGCGCCCGGTAGGTCTTGTCAATGCTCGACGAGACGGTCTCGGCGTTGGCGATGTTACTGGCGACAGTGTTCAGGCGAGTGGTCTGGGCACTCATGCCGCTACCGGCAATGTTGAAGACGCTGGCAAGGGACATGGCTTACTCTCCGCGCAGGGCTGATACCAGCCCTTTGAATTTACTGTTGAGCAGGGTAAAGCTGGCCTGAAAGTCGACCGCGTTCTGCGCATAGTTCGATTGCTCGATCTGCGCATCCACGGTGTTCTGGTCGATCGACGGCTGCATCGGCGTGCGGTAGCGCAACGCCGCATCGCCGTCGCCCAGACCTTGGGCTTCGATATGACGGCTGTTGGTGGTATTGAGGGCGAAGGTGCTGCTCTTGGCCTTTTCGCTCTGCTCGGCGAGCACGGAGGAAAAGTCCATGTCCCGAGCCTTGTAGTTCGGCGTGTCAGCGTTGGCGATGTTGTTGGCCAGCACTTCGGCACGTTGGGCACGGAAGCCCAGGGCTTTCTCATGGATACCGAGCGCTTTATCGAAGCTGATGCTCATGTCGGGAAACCTTCAAGAGTTGACCTGATCGTTGAAACAGGTTTTTCGTTGGCAGAACCAAAGCAAGCCTCATGCCAATTCCTCAAAGGCGGTAAATCAAGGCTTTGTGAGGGGGCAAAGGGCGGCAATGCCAGAAAAGCGGCAAGGCATTTCCGCCGAGTGCCGGTAAAGCGGCAAAAAAACCTGCAAACCGCATGACGACTTCAAAGGCTCCGCTACAGGCATCAAAACCGAACGCCAACGCCCCGCCCGTGCATTGGCGCCGCCACTGAAAATGAACGATGGCCCGGGGTCGTATCGAAGGTGCCTTCGGGATGTCTCGGCGCCAACTGCAAGGCCACCCGCAAGCGCAAGGCCTGATCGGTACTGCGCGGCTACTTGGCCTGGTAGATGATCCCTGGGCTGCACTGCACCATCTGGTAATGGTCCGGCAAGCCGTTCAAAGCCTCGGAGGCACCGAGGAACAGATAGCCCCCCGGCTTGAGGGTTGCGCGAATGCGCATCAGGATGTCCTTCTTCACCTCGGCGGAGAAGTAGATCAGTACGTTACGACAGAACACGATGTCGAACTTGCCCAAGCTGGCGTAGCTGTCCAGCAGGTTGAACGAACGGAACTCGACCCGGCTCTTGATCGGCGCCTTGACCCCCCAGCGGCCGGGTCCTTTCGGATCGAAGTAACGCTGCAGGCGCTCGGCCGACAAACCACGGCCAATGGCCAGGCTGTCGTATTCCCCGGTCTTGCAGTTGGTCAGCATCAGCCCCGACAGATCGGTGGCGACGACCTGCACCCCCGCCTTCAACAGGCCCATATTGGTCCGCTCAAACTCGTCGATCGACATCGAAATCGAATAGGGCTCCTGCCCCGATGAACAGGCGGCCGACCAGATGCGCAAGCGCTGTCCAGGGCTGGCCTTGATCGCTTCCGGCAATACCTTGCCCTTCAGCACTTCAAACGGATAGGTGTCACGAAACCACAGCGTTTCGTTGGTGGTCATGGCATCCACCACCTGCTCACGCAGACCACTGCGCGGCAGGGCCTGGATCTTCTGGACCAACTCGCCCAAGGACTTGATGCCTTGCTGCTCCATCAGTTTGTTGAGGCGGCTGGAAACCAGATACTGCTTGTTTTCACCGAGCAGAATGCCACAGGCCCTTTCCAGGAAGACCCGGAACTGTTCAAAATCCAAATTACCCGTAGACAATGATGCCGCCTCTTAAATCGCCAGTACCGCCGGGGACGAATCCCCGAGCCGTTATTCTGCAGCCTTGATCCGGTCAACCACCCGGGATGCCAGGTCATCAGGACGGAACTTGGCGAGGAAGTCATCGGCACCGACCTTCTTCACCATCGCCTGATTGAAGACACCCGACAAGGAAGTATGCAGGATGATATGCAGCTTTTGCATGCGTGGATCGTTGCGGATCTCCGCCGTCAGGGTATAGCCGTCCATCTCGGGCATTTCGATGTCGGAAATCATCATCAGGAACTCTTCTTCCGGCTTCTTGCCCTCGTCGACCAGCTTGCGCAGGTAATCCAGCGCCTGCCGACCGTCGTTCAACGCAACCACCTCGACACCCACCGTCTGCAGGCAGCGCGTGACCTGTTTGCGTGCCACCGACGAATCATCGACCGTGAGCACTCGCAACGACACCGCCTTACGTTGGGTCTCGACATCCACCACGCCGAGGGAAATCGACTCGGGCGTGGGTGAAACTTCGGCCAGGATCTTCTCGACGTCGATGATCTCCACTAACTGGTTGTCGATCCGCGTCACCGCGGTCAGGTAGTGATCACGTCCAGTGCCCTTGGGCGGCGGATGGATCTCCTCCCAGTTCATGTTGACGATGCGCTCCACCGACGTCACCAGAAACCCCTGGGTCTTGGTGTTGTACTCCGTAATGATCACGAACGGATTACTCCGGTCCTTGAGCCCCCCGGAGCCGGTGGCCATCGCCAGGTCGAGGATCGGGATGGTTGCCCCACGAATATTCGCCACACCGCACACGACTGGATTGGACCTGGGCATCAGGGTCAGCTTAGGGCATTGCAGCACCTCGCGTACCTTGAAGACGTTGATCCCATACAACTGCTGGCCGTCGAGACGAAACAGTAGCAGTTCAAGGCGATTCTGCCCCACCAGTTGTGTACGCTGGTTCACCGAATCCATCACACCCGCCATGCCAGCCCCCTCTCACCCAAGCTTCAAATCCGACACGCATTCCAGCGTAAACGGCACGAGCTTTGCTTTTTATGTTGTTATGAAAGCACAAACGACATTTTTTCGACGCCTGACACGGTACCGCAGATTGCCCTGGGCTTTGTCGGCTTTATGCTGCCTGAGCCCTGGCACTCCTGCCTTTGCGCAATCGGTGACCTTACCTGATCAGCTTATCGGCGTGACCCAAGGCTTTCTTGAATTCACCGTAGAAGACTATCTGGCGACCAGTCAAACCGAAGGTCGATATGACATCCAGGTCAATCAACTGGATCCGCGTTTGCGCATGGCCGCCTGCGACAAGGAATTGACAGCCAGCCTGGAGAGCCCCGCGACCCCGATTGGCCGGGTCACCGTGAAAATCCGCTGCGAGGGCAGCTCGCCCTGGACCGTGTTCGTACCGGCCCAAGTCAAACTGTTTCGCGATGTGCTGGTAACCACCCGTCCGCTCAAGCGCACTGGGATCATCGAACCGGGCGACGTAGTATTGCGTGAACGGGATATCAGCCTGATCAACCAGGGCTTCCTGACCTCTCCGGACCAGGCTATCGGGCAAAAAATTGTCCGACCGATGGTCATGGACCAAGTCATCACCCTGGCTCATCTGGAACAAGCCGAAGTGGTACGCAAGGGCGATCAGGTGGTCATCAGTGCGACGAGCGGTAGCCTCGTCGTGAAGATGCCAGGAGAGGCCCTGTCCAATGGCGGCCTCAACGAACAGATCCGGATCAAGAACCTCAACTCGCAACGTATCATCAAAGCCCGCATCACAGCGCCTGGGCAGGTAGAGGTCGCTTTGTAAATAAAAGCGACCTTGTAGATAGCTGGCGCGAAGTCAGTGCATTTCCTAAACTGTGACCCAGACAGACAGGAACACAGCCCGCACGTGCAGACTCATTCGCAGATGAGCCTAAAGTTTTTCCGGGTATCGCCGAAAACAAGGCAAGCGTCCAAATACCCAGAGGTTTTTTTATTATGGTCATCGATTTCAGTCGTTTGAATAACGCCCTGTCACTGACAGGCGGTACGCGTATCAGTGCCAACAAGGAAACCGAGAGTGCCGGAAAGTCTGCCTCCGTGAACAGTCAGGCCAACTCGGTCAGCCAGAGCGGAGAATCGGTACACCTCAGCAATGAGGCTCAACAGTTGCAAAAGATCACTGACAAGCTGCAGGAACAGCCGGTAGTCAACAGCGCTCGTGTGGCCGAGTTGAAGCAGGCAATTGCCGACGGCAGCTACAAGGTCGACAGCAACCGCGTAGCCAGCAAACTGCTCAACTTCGAAGCCCAGCGCTAGGCTCCGCCAGCGCCAGGCTTTTGGACGCTTAAAACCCTAGGCCAGCCATGCACGACACCACGTTACTGCAATTGATCACCGAAGATTTTGCTCCAGCTCAAGACCTGCTTGAGTTGCTTCGCGCCGAATCTCTAGCGCTCCACGGGCGTAACATGTTCGAGCTGGAAGACATTCTGGCGCGCAAGC
The DNA here is from genome assembly GCF_900109755.1 of Pseudomonas agarici. Classification (GTDB taxonomy): domain Bacteria; phylum Pseudomonadota; class Gammaproteobacteria; order Pseudomonadales; family Pseudomonadaceae; genus Aquipseudomonas; species Aquipseudomonas agarici. The sequence goes on from NZ_FOAR01000015.1 coordinate 141,077, forward strand.
AGGCGCTGATCGTTCTGTTAGAACAGCATGGCCGCAAACGCAGCCAAATCCTCGCCAGCCTTAATCTGCCCGCAAATCGCGTCGGCCTGGAACAATTGGCCGCACAGTCGAGCGTGGGCGACGAACTACTGAGCCAAAGCGAGGTGCTCACTCAGCTCCTGGCCGATTGCCAGACAGCCAACGAACTCAATGGACGCAGCATCCAGGTTCAGCAAGCGACAACCACCAACCAGTTGAAGATCCTGACCGGCGGCGAGCCTCCCACGCTCTATGATGCTCGCGGTTCAACCGCCAGGCTTGCGAAGCCTCGACCGCTTAGTCAGGCTTAAAACCGCACTGGTGTGCGCTCTATCCAAGGCGCACAACATACTGGCAAAATGATGGCCTTTGCATGTAGTCGTATTTTGTCTGGAGATTGATGAACCGTGTCCAATGCCTCAAGCGCGGACGATGCTCCGCAGCCACCCAAGGTGCTAAGCACGCCTCTGGAAATTGCCGCTAACCTGCGGATGCTGCAGGAAAGCCATGACCCGTTGATCATTACGTTCCACGAGCGCAGCCAGCGCTTCCAGAGTTTTGTGATCGATGTCGACCGGGAGGCTGGCACCCTGGCCTTGGACGAAATGATACCGCGCGACGGCGAACGCTTCCTGGCGGCGGGAGAACCGTTGCGCGTCGAAGGCTTCCACGAGGGTGTGCGCATTACCTGGGAACAATCCCAGCCAATGAGCATCGACGAAACCAACGGCTGCTATCGCGGTAGGATTCCCGAAGAAGTGGTCTACCACCAGCGCCGCAATGCGTTCCGCGCGGCCTTGAAGCTGGCCGACCTGGTGAGTGTCGAACTCAGTGGTGAAAAGCTCAAGGCCCCGGTCAGCGGCAAACTTCTGGATATCTCCGCGAGCGGTAGCAAGCTGCGCTTCGAAGGCGATATCTCTGACCGTCTGCAGTTGGGCCAGGTCTATGAGCGTTTTATCGCCGCACTACCCTTCGGGCCGATGACCGCCCCGGTGGAACTGCGTCACCTGCATTTCGAAGAAAGGATCAACACCACTTTCGCTGGCGTGCGCTTCCACAACATGAGCGGCCTGGTACAACGTCAGGTCGAACGTTTCGTCTATCAGTTGCAACGTGAGGCACGGCGTTTCGACAAGGACGACGATTACTGAACCAGCCGCTTTTTGCTTTCCAAAAAATAGGCCGCCCTCATCAGGCGGCTCATTTTTTACCCACGCTATCAGTTGCTCGACTTGTGCGCCGGCTCCGGGTCTGACTCATCCACTTCGCCAACCATCTCAGGCGCGGACGCGGGGGACGCCACACCGTCGCACATCTGATCCAGCACGATCTGCTCGTCGACCCGTGGATCGAGGGCCGCTCCCAAGGGCGACATGGCTTCAGGCATGACCACGTGCTGCAACGGCGCATCCTCGACCTGATGCAGATTAGTCACGGCCTTCGGTCGGATGCGCCATACCAGGATCAAGGCGAAGAAGCCGAAAAACGCGTAGAGCATATGGCTGCCGAACAGCTTCATCAGGATGCCAGCCGCCAGTGGTCCCATACTTGCGCCGATACCATAGGTCATCAGCAACATGGCGGTCAGCGACACCCGCCGATCGCCCTCGATATGGTCGTTGGAAAACGCCACCGCCAGCGGGTACAGGCAAAACTGCAACAGCGACACCACAAACCCGGAGATGAACAGCACCTCAAGCGGCGCCGTGGAGAATATCGCCAGCGGTAAAGAGGCCAATGCCAGTAAGAAGGCGACACTGCGGATCAACATGGCCCGATCATAGCGATCGGAGAGCCAGCCCAGCGGCCACTGCACCAAAAAACCGGCAAAGATGCAGCAGCCCATGAACAAACCGACCTGTTCGGTGGAGAGCCCCTGCTGGGAGGCATAGAGCGGCGCCAGGCCATAGAAGGAGCCAACGATGAGCCCCGCGCCCATCACCGTGGTCAGTGACTGCGGCACGCGCTTCATGAAAAAGCGCGGTTCCAGAGGGGCCGGATGCAGAGGTGCCGGGTGAATTCGCCGGGTCATGGCCACCGGCACCAAACACAACGCGAAGCACAATGCGACCAGCATCAGCAGTTCCAGCCCAAGGGCCGGGTGCATAACCAGGATCAGTTGCCCCAGCACCAGGCCCAGGTAGGAAGCGATCATATAACCGCTGAACACGATGCCACGCTGCTTGGCTTCCGCCTGCTCATTCAGCCAGCTCTCGATGACCATGTACTGGCACATCATGCCCAAGCCCACGATCATCCGCAGGAACAGCCAGGCGGGCAGCCAATTGATCAGCCCATGACCCAACACCGCCGCACTGACGATCCCGGCACAGGTGGCATAAGCGCGGATATGCCCGACCCGCGCAATCAGCCGATGGCCGATTTTGCCTCCCAGCACCAGGCCGAAGTAGTTGGCAGCCATCAGCGCACCCACCCATAGGCCGTCGACATGGTCGGCCGCCAGGCGCAAGGCCAGGTAGGTACTGAGAAGGCCCGAGCCGATCAACATCATCAGCGAGGCGAAATAAAGCGCTCGAAAGGATTTCCAGATATGGCGCATCGGCGTTCCGAGCGGCTCCTTGAATGAGGTTTCGGACTCCCGAGAAGATAGTCCGAATAGGGGGTTGCGTCTAAGCCTGAGCAGCTAAAATCCGGCGCTCCCAAGGCGTAATTTCATCCAGGAAGCTGGTCAGTTCCAGGGTCTTCGAAGCCCCATAGCCTTCGATGAACTCCTCGCCAAACAGATCCTTCGCCAACTGGCTATGCTTCAGACGCTCCAGAGCAGCATGCAAGGTACATGGCAGCGCCAAAGAATCCGGAACTTCGAATTGGCCCTGGATTGCGGCCGTCGGTTCCAGCTGCTGTTCAATACCGTGTAGCCCGGCGGCCAGGCTGGCGGCGATTGCCAGGTAAGGGTTGGCGTCGGCTCCCGGCAGACGGTTTTCCACTCGCCGCGCTGCTGGCGAGCTGGCCGGAATACGCAGACCGGCTGCCCGGTTGTCGTGAGACCAGCAGGCATTGTTCGGCGAAGCGAACGGGTGGCACAGGCGTTGGTAGGAATTGACGTTCGGCGCAAACAGAGCCGTGAAGTCGGCCATCCCCACCTGCAACCCACCGATAAAGTGGCGGAACATTGCGGTCGGCTCGCCCGCCGCATCGCTGAAGACATTTCGCCCGTTGCCGATCTTCACCAGACTCTGGTGAATATGCATCGAGCTACCCGCTGTCTTTGCCAAGGGCTTGGCCATGCAGACCACGATCAGGCCATGCTTGAGGGCGACTTCCTTGAGCAGGAGCTTGAACAAGAAGGTCTGGTCGGCCAGCAACAGCGGATCACCGTGCAACAGGTTGATCTCGAACTGGCTGACGCCCATTTCATGCATGAAGGTGTCGCGCGGCAGGCCAAGCGCCGCCATACAGCCATAGACTTCGTTGAAGAACGGCCGCAAACCGTTATTGGAGCTGACGCTGAAGGCCGAATGACCGTCCTCGCGACGACCGTCGAGGCCCATGGGCGGCAGGAAGGATTGGCTAGGGTCGGTATTGGGCGCGAAGACAAAGAACTCCAGTTCGGTCGCCACCACCGGTGCCAGTCCACGCGCGGCATAACGGGCGATCACCGCCTTGAGCTGACCACGGGTCGACAAGCGCGAACTTTCACCCGTCAGTTCGTTCGCGTCGCAGATCGCCAGGGCACGAGGCTGTTGGCTCCAGGGCAGGCGATGGACCTGCCGTGGGTCGGCATTGAGGACCAGGTCGCCATCATCGCCACCGTAAAAACGCGCAGGCGGATAACCGCCCATGATGCACTGCAACAGGACTCCACGGGCCATCTGCAAACGCCGCCCTTCGAGAAAACCTTCGGCAGTCATTACCTTGCCGCGCGGTACACCATTGAGATCGGGCGTGACACATTCAACCTCATCAATGCCGGTCAATCGCTGTGCGAGTGAACTCTGGCCATCGGTCCTCATGACTCAATCCTTGTTGTACAAGCCGAGAACGGCGTCTCGTACAAAATACGCACCACCTGTTCGGGACTTCAAGCGGGAAACGAGGAAAAAAGTCTGACTCAAGGAAGATAGAGACTGAACAAGGCCCCTCCCAAGGTGCCGCCGTTGCTGATCTCGATGCGCCCACACACACCATTACGCTCGTGCAGGGCCGCAATGCGTGCCGCGAAATACAACCCCAGGCCGGTACTTCCCGTGGCGCAATTGATGCCCTGGACATAGTCCGCCTGCCGCTCGAGCATCTGCATCGGATAGCCGGGGCCATCGTCATTGATCGTCAGCACCCAGTGTTCGCCCTCTTCACGCACACTGACCAGCAGGGCATGGCAGGCATAACGAATAGCGTTGGTGATGATATTGCCGACCACCGAGCCGATCAGTTCCCGATCGAAAAACCCCAGCGGACTGAAAGCATCGACTTCGTAGCTGGCGACGATCCCGCGACTACTCAAGACTTCCTGGCGGCACGCCAGTTGCGCCTCGATAAAATCGTCCATTTCATGATAATTGGGGCGCAGAGGTAATTGATTGACCCCAAGCTTATACAAGCCCAGCAGTTGCACCAGCATGCTGTTGAGGTGAGCGAACTCGTACTCGATGACCGCCTGCTCGGGAGTCGCGCGTTGCGCCTCGGGCAAACGGCTTTGCCACTGGCCATGGGCTTGCATCAGCATCGCCAGCGAGTTTTTCATATCGTGTACGGTCGAGGCGATCACCGTGGAAAAATCCAGTCCCTGGTCATTGTTCCTCATTGGCCAAACGCTCGAATGCGCAATTTCTGAAACCTCTCATAACGTGGATCAGTGTCGGGCATCTTGCCGACCATTTTCAGGCAGGCACGACACTCTTCGAGGATCGCTGCGTCAGCCGTCTTCTGCGCGGTCACCAACAGGGCTTGTGCGGCGTTGAGGGCGATACTGATATTTTTCGGTTGCAGGGCCAGCGCCCGCCGGAACAGATCCTGCGCTTCTTCCAGATTACCGCCCTTGTAACTACGCACTCCCTGCACGTTAAGATCGATTGCAGCCTTGCCGCTGCCGAGAATTTGCGGATCGTCGGTCAGCTTGGCGATTCCTTTCATCACTGCCGGGTCATCACCGTAGATCTCCACGCAGCTCTTGAGCATCGAGGCACCGGCCTCAACCTGGCCCAACTGCTGCAGTTGCTTGGCCACCAGCAAGGCAGCCTCGGCACTCATGAAATTCTCCATGCCCTCCAATCGCGCCATCGCTTGCTCGGTGAGCTTGTCGGCGGTTTCGGCATCATTGAGCAGCAGACTGGTGGCCTTCATCAACCGCGCACGTACCTGCAGCCCCGGATCGTTGGCATTTTCCTTGGCGACCGCGCTGAGGGTCTGATTGATCTCCAACCGTGTACGCGTATCCAGGCCTCGTTGGCTGCCCTTACTGATCAACGCATGGGCCAGGCCGAGATTGCTTTCTGGATCCTTGAAACGTGATTGCTCGCCCTGAGACACGGCTTGGCGATAGGCTTTCGATGCGCCTTCGAAGTCTTCGTTGGCCATGGCTAACTTGCCCAGCAACGATTGGCGGCGTACCGCCAGCGGGGACAGTCGCACGGCCTCCTCCAATATGCTCTGGGCACGCTTGGTATCGCCTTGCTGCATCAGCACCTCGGCAAACCCGTCGTACAGCGCCGGCATCATCGCAAAAGCCTTGAGCGCGGCTTCATAGAGCTCCCGGGCCTGAGTGATCTGGCCGCGCTTGTAGAGCAGTTGCCCAAGCATCGCGTAAGCCCATGGCAATGGGCGGTCATTGAGGATGCCATTGAGAAACCGTTCCAGCGGCTCATTCTGGTTGAGCGCGCGCATCGCGTCGGCGCGATAGCGTAGGCACAACGGCGCAAAACGGGCGTCCTGCTGGGTCAGACGGGTACAGGCGGCCAATACTTCAGCCGGTTTGTCACGGTCGAGTGCCTGCATAATCGGCTTGAGCAAGTTCTTGCGTTGGACCAGCTTCTCCAGACGCTGAGCGAGACTGGCACGGTTAAACGGCTTGGTCAGGTAGGCATCGGGCTCATGCTCCAAAGCACTGAGTACCATGGCCTGGCTGCTTTCGGCGGTCACCATGACAAATACGCTTTCATGACTGATCAGCTTATCGACCATCAGGTCTTCAAGCACTTGTTGACCATTCTTCCTACCATCACCGAGATGGTAATCATGCAGGACAAAATCGTAGCGCTTCTGCGCGCACATGCGCAGCGCCTGTTCCCCGGTGTCGGCGGTGTCCACTTCCTTGACACCCAACTCGCGCAGCATGGACCTGACTGAACTGCGAAAATCGGAAAAATCGTCGACGATCAGAAAGCTTTTTTGGTGATACGCCAGCATCGAGATTCCTGTCATGGGAAATAGAAGATAAGCCCGAGGGCAATCACCAGAACGGGCTCAGCCTCACTGCTACTTTTGCGTGCAAACGTACAGGCCACCAGCGTACAGATGGTGTTTTATATCGCTAATCAGGATATCGCCCGCTCGGAGCTAAACCTGAGGGTGAGAGCATGGAATTGTAAGGGGCCGGGGAACACACCTTCCGAGCCCGAGCAATAAGGACGATTGTGTCCGCGTATTTTTAAGCGGACGCAATTACCCTTAATGCCAGGATCGTCATGCGCCAACGTAAGTCATACCCGAAATCCTTCAAGACCCAAGTCGTTCAAGAGTGCGAGCAGCCCGGTGTTTCCGTGGCAGCTATTGCGATGAGTCACGGGATTAATGCCAATGTCGTTCGCCGGTGGATACCGCTTTACCGTGATCAGCAGGCAGTCGCGCTGCCAGCTTTCATTCCTTTGAAAGTCGCGCCGGCTGAACCAAAACATAAGACCGAAGCGTCGGCGATCATTGAGCTGCCGCTTGGCGAGCAATCACT
>NZ_FOAR01000044.1 GCF_900109755.1 Pseudomonas agarici
CGGCTCTTTGTCTTTTCCAGATGGGCTGTTCGGTGGTGGTGGTTCCTGCGGCCCAAGTGCGCCTCTGCGAGGCTCTGTCGCTTGTAGGTCAGGATGTTTTTTCAATGCTTCTTCGTGCTTGAGCATCCACTGGCCAAGCTTTGCACCTCGCTCGCTGCCTCGCATTTCGGTTGCGAGCACCCTTGCGTTTCCACGACCTCGCGTCAGATAAGCAACGATTGCGCTTAGCAGGAGAATCACTACGGCCTCATGAGAGCGTGCAATATCCCACGCACCTTGTTGTGCTGCCATGCTGTCGTCGGAAAAGGAAATCAACGGATTACCGGTTCGCTCTCGAGGGCCGTTCCAAGCGGTGGAAACCCCACGAATGTAGCCCCTAGGCCACGCTTACTAAATAGGCGTTCGGCATAAGCCTCGATATCGAGCCAACTGGGGATCCTTGTCCATAGAGGCATTCATCGCTCCTGCGCTCGGGGGAGAATTGGGAAAGTTAAGCTTTGTGCCATGCTCTGTCAAAAGTGATCTCAAGAGATCCAAACCTTGAATGCAGCGGCAGTCGAAAGGCCTGTGCTAGATGATTCCCGCTCCCCTGTGGTTCAGGCAGTGCGACGCAGAGTCAGGATACCCACGTCGGACGTCTACAAATTTACCTGCTAGATGACTTCGCCAGACGCATACAATGAGGCATCAGTCGATTTGCTTGAAGGCAAGTGGGTTGCGGATTCGGACCGATAGATCCAAGCGCAACTCTGAAGCGGATCCGTCGCGGGGCCACGAGCAATTGCCACGGACACATTGAAGGAAGCCTGGGCGACTGATGCAAGCGCCGGTCGCGGGCAAGGCGGGAATATCGTTCGCATCGCTGCGAGCCCCCACCCAGCCCTGTCGCCTCAGGCGGTGCCGATCAATATTGATGGTTTATCCTGGTAAGAAACGCACCAGGACTCAGTTACTGGGTCGTTGTTTGGTCGAATCCAACTCGGCTTTTTTAATCGTGCTGAGTTCGGTGATCTGCGCTGACTTGGCGATTGCCATATCGAAGGTGTTCTGCATTTTGGCAATGGCGTCGTCGGTCGCCGAACCTTTCAGTCCACCGCCGGCTGCCCAATCGAAGTTCCAGACACCGGAAAGGTTATCGGCCCCAGCCACATCGTGAGTTTCGATGGCGGTGAAAACATCAGGATGACGCTCCATGTACTTGGCTGCATCGGCAACCTCGGCTGGAACTTTGCCCGAGGTGTCGCTGGCCAGTTGAGAAAGCTCCTGCTTGGTAATCGCCGACTTGCCATTTTTGCGCATGTAATCGGCAATGACCTGGCTGGACTTGGCCGTGTCCAGGGTGCTGTCAAACGAAGTGTTGGGTTTTTGAGTGCTCGGCCCGCCACCAGCGGGTGATACGGTAGTAGACATCGGCGCTGCTCCCTCTATGGAATGACTGATATCGTCGCACTGACGATATTGCGTCACAGACGGTATCATGGGCCAATAGCCACTTATCACCGACTTCACAACAATTCACAACGTTTCCCATCTGAGCGCCATCAGCTCGCCAAGCCCGCTGCTCGGGCTCGCGCGGCGTGTAGTTTCTTGTAGCTGTCGGTCAGCCGCTGATGCCGCTCAAGCCCTTCGAGTTGCATGCTCGTCGGCGTCAGGCCATGGAAGCGCACGCTGGCGTCCACCGAGCCCAACGCGGCATCCATCCGCTCGTTGCCGAACATCCGGCGGAAATTGACTTCGTAGTCATCCAGCTCCAGATCGTCGTCCAGTTGCACTTCCAGTACCGCGTTCACAGCCTGGTAAAACAACCCGCGCTCGACGGTGTTGTCGTTGTACTGCAGGAAGGTTTCCACCAACTCCTTCGCCTCCTCGTAATGCCGCAAGGCGAGATGGATCAGCAGCTTCAGTTCCAGGAGGGTCAACTGGCCCCATGCGGTGTTGTCGTCGAACTCGATGCCGATCAGGGTGGTGATGTCGGTGTAATCGTCCAACTCGCTCTCCTCCAGCAACCCCACCAGCGCTTTCAGGCCAGCATCGTCCAGGCGGTGCAGGTTCAGGATATCTTCGCGAAAGAACAGTGCCTTATTGGTATTGTCCCAAATCAGATCATCCACCGGATAGATTTCCGAGTAGCCCGGCACCAGGATACGACAGGCCGTTGCACCCAGGTCGTCGTACACCGCCATGTACACTTCCTTGCCCAGTTCCTGGAGAATGCCGAATAGCGTCGCCGCCTCCTCGGCATTGGCGTTTTCACCTTGGCCGGAAAAGTCCCACTCGACAAACTCGAAATCGGACTTGGCACTGAAAAAGCGCCACGACACTACGCCGCTGGAATCGATAAAGTGCTCGACGAAGTTGTTCGGTTCGGTCACTGCATGGCCTTCGAAAGTCGGCTGGGGCAGATCGTTCAGGCCTTCGAAACTGCGGCCCTGCAACAGTTCAGTCAAGCTGCGCTCCAGCGCGACCTCGAGGCTGGGGTGCGCCCCGAAGGAGGCGAACACGCCGCCGGTACGCGGGTTCATCAAGGTCACGCACATCACCGGGAATTCGCCGCCCAGCGACGCATCCTTCACCAGCACTGGGAAGCCCTGCTCTTCGAGCCCCTGAATACCGGCCAGGATACCAGGGTATTTCGCCAGTACTTGCGGTGGCACATCCGGCAGCGCCATTTCACCTTCGATAATTTCGCGTTTCACCGCACGCTCGAAGATTTCCGACAGGCATTGCACCTGCGCTTCGGCCAGCGTGTTACCGGCACTCATGCCATTGCTGAGGAACAGGTTTTCGATCAAGTTGGACGGGAAGTACACCACTTCGCCGTCGGATTGGCGCACAAACGGCAGCGAACAGATACCACGCTCGACATTGCCGGAGTTGGTGTCGTAGAGATGCGAGCCACGCAACTCGCCCTCCGGGTTGTAGAGCTTCAGGCAGTACGCGTCGAGGATCTCGACCGGCAGCGCATCCTTACGGCCTGGCTTGAACCAGCGCTCGTTGGGGTAATGGACAAACGCCGCGTTGGCGATGTCTTCGCCCCAAAACTGATCGTTGTAGAAAAAATTGCAGTTGAGCCGCTCGATAAACTCGCCCAGCGCCGAGGCCAGTGCGCTTTCCTTGGTCGAGCCCTTGCCATTGGTAAAGCACATCGGCGAGTGGGCATCACGGATATGCAGGGACCACACGTTAGGCACGATATTGCGCCACGAAGCGATTTCGATCTTCATGCCCAGGTCCGCCAGAATGCCGGACATATTGGCGATGGTCTGCTCCAGCGGCAGGTCCTTGCCGGTGATGTAAGTGAGCGCTGCGCAATCCGAATTGAGCATCAACAACGCCTGGGCATCGGCATCGAGGTTGTCCACCTCCTCGATCACAAAGTCCGGCCCCGTTTGCACCACTTTTTTCACCGTGCAACGGTCGATGGAGCGCAGAATGCCCTGGCGATCCTTGGTGGAAATATCGCTGGGTAATTCGACCTGGATCTTGAAGATCTGCTTGTAGCGGTTGTGCGGATCGACAATGTTGTTCTGCGAAAGACGGATGTTATCGGTGGGGATATTGCGTGTCTGACAGTACAACTTCACAAAATAGGCGGCGCACAACGCCGACGACGCCAGGAAATAGTCGAACGGCCCCGGCGCCGAGCCATCGCCCTTATAGCGGATAGGTTGATCGGCCACCACCGTGAAGTCATCGAACTTGGCTTCAAGACGGAGGTTGTCGAGAAACTTAACCTTTATTTCCATGCGGGAATTACCACTATAAGGAGCTAAATAATTGGCCGACATTATCCGGTTTTTCCGCCAGAAGAGCACGCGGTCACGGCATCTCTCGCACCTTTGCCGGTGATGCCGGTGGTTTGACCCGTCAATACCGGTCGCTCACGCCATGGTGGCTACCGCTGAAACCTACAGTGTCATGCCATCCCTGGCGACCTGTACCGAGGCTGGCAAGGAGCCGGCGTGATCCAGCAGCCAGGCATCCAGCGTGTGACCGACATGGGTGAGTACCGCCTGCGTCGGTTTCAGCGCGGCGATCATGGCCAGCGCCAGGTTCAGGTCGTTGTGATTGCGGGGCGCCTGGGGTTGCGGCGGCATTGAGCAATCGAGCACCAACAGATCCAGCGAGCGCCCCCGTAGGAAGGTTTCGGTGTCGGCGGGTAGCCCGACGGTATCGGTCAGGTAAGCGATACAACGGCCCTCGCCTTCCAGCAGATACCCCAGGGTCGGCTTGGAATGTAGCAACGGCACGGCAGTGACGCTCAACGCCCCCAGCCGGCGGGTTTCGAAGGCCGTGAAGGGTTGGCTGAAGTCGAGAATCCCCGGATGTTTGTAGAGATCCGCCAATCCTTGCGGATCGGCCGGACCATGCACCGGGATCACCCATCCCTGGCCCCAGCGCAAGTGCAGCAAGCCCTGGGCGTGATCGGCATGATAATGGGTTTGCAGGATACCGCTGAAACTGTGCGGCGCAAAACGTTCGCAGAGATCCGGCAGGCCGCTGTCGATCAGCCAGCGCTGGTCGCCACACTCCACCAGGGCACTGCATGGCAGACGCCGTAATGCGGACTGCCGGCGGGCCGCAACGCAGGCCCGGCAGTCACAGCCATACACCGGCACCTGGCGCGCATCGCCGGTGCCGAGCAAGGTCAAGCGCATGTTCGCTCCTCGCCGATCAGGGCAAACAACCGGGTCACGGTCTGGTGGATCGGCCCGGAGTTGTCGAGCAGCATCAATGCCGGATCATCCGCCGCCAGCACGCCGGCCCCAAGGTCAGCGTTGCGCGCCAGGCGCGCCTCGATCTGCGGCAACGACTCGCGCCCTCGCGCCAGCAACCGCTCGCGCAATACCGCCGGGTCCACCGTCAGCAGGATCGCCCGCAGGTCGGGGTAACGCTCGCGAGCCTGCGCCAGATAGCCGCGAGAACCGTTAACCAGCACATCCTGCCCCGCCGCCAGCCACTGGTCGATTTCCCGGGGAATCCCGTAGCACAGCCCGTTGGCCTTCCAGCTCAAGGCAAAGGCGCCCTGCACCTGCATCACCGCGAACTGTTCGGCACTGACGCCATGGGCCGCTTCGCCGACTGCCTCGGCGGAACGAGTGATGACCCGCCGCACGATGCGGCAGTTGCGTTGTGCCAGAGGTTCGCGGGCGGCATCGAGCAGGCTGTCCTTGCCGGAGCCAGAAGGCCCGATGAGATAGATCAACCTGCCCGCCATCAGAACACCCTCTTCGCTTGTCGCCAGACTTGTTGGATCACCGGCAAACCGCCCTGGTCGCGCGCATGGATCAGGTCGGCACGCAGGCCCACACCGATTTCCCCACGATCATCGAGCCCCGCGGCCCGGGCGGGTGCCCGGCTGACCATGGCCACTGCCCGCGGCAGGTCGCAAGCATTATCCTGGGCCGCCAGCAGAAACGCCGCCTGCAACAGGCTGGCCGGATAATAGTCGCTGGACAGAATGTCCAATAAACCGTCCTTCGCCAGGGCCGCCGCCGCTACGTTGCCCGAATGAGAACCGCCGCGCACCACGTTCGGCGCGCCCATCAGCACCGCCATACCCAGGCGATGGCAGGCAGTGGCTGCCTCCATCGTCGTGGGGAACTCGGCGATGTTCATACCGAAGGCCGCCGATTCCTCGACATGGGCCAGGGTCGCATCGTCATGGCTGGCCACCGACAGGCCACGGGCCAGGCAGTGCTCGACAATCGCCGCGCGATAGCGATTGCTATATTGCGCCGAGTTGGCAATCTGCAGGACGATGAATTCATCCATCTGCTCGTTGCTCAGGTGGTACTTGCCCATGTAGTACTCGCGGTACTTGGACTCCAAGGCGAATTGGCGTTGGCCCGGCGAGTGATCCATGACCGAGACCAGTTGTACCAACGGATTTTCCACCAGGTCGCGAAATACATTCAGTGTCTCTGGATGGCAAACCTCGCAACGCAGGTGCAGGCGGTGCTCGGCGCGGGTCAGCCCGGCGGCGCTGGCGGTGGCGATGGCATCGAGCATGCCCGGCAATTGCTGCATGCGCTTGCCCTTGGGGTTGACGTCGCCGATGGACAAGGCGTCGAACACGGTGGTGATGCCTGCCGCGATGATCTGCGCGTCATGGCTGAGCACCGCCGACACCGAGGGCCAGTCCACCCCCGGACGCGGGGTCATGTGTTTTTCCAGGTTGTCGGTGTGCAGTTCGATCAACCCCGGTAGCAAGTAATCGCCTTGCAGGTCCAAGGCCTGGGGCAGTTGGCTGCGGCCCTCGCTGATCTCGGCGATGAGGCCGTCGCGCAACACCAGGGTGCCGGTAATCTCTTGGTCGGCAAGCACCAGTCGGGCGTTGCTGAGAATCTGCTCGTTCAGCATGGCGTGGCTTCCTTGGACAGCGAGGCAGTCGGGGTCATATCGAGATGGCGATCGGCAACCGCTTCGCGGGCGGCGCGATCATGGAAAATGCCGATCAGCGCGGTGCCGGCGGCTTTCGCCTCGCCGATCAGTTCCAGCACCACCTGGCGGTTGGCATCGTCGAGGGACGCCGTAGGCTCGTCGAGCAGCATCAGCGGCCAATCCACCATAAAGCCACGGGCGATGTTCACCCGCTGTTGCTCACCGCCGGAGAAAGTGCCCGGCGCCAGTCGCCAGAGCCGTTGCGGGATATTCAGGCGGCTCAGCAATGCCTCGGCGCGGGCCTGGGCGGTGGCGCGGTCCCAGCCCCGACTCAGGGCTGGCTCCATCACCACATCCAGGCAGGCGACCCGGGGGATCACCCGCAGGAACTGGCTGACATAACCCAAGGTGCGCTGGCGCACGGCCAACAGTTGCCGAGGCTCGGCACTGACCAGCTCCAGCCAGTTACCGACATGGCGAATGCGGATGATGCCACCCGCAGGCAGGTAGTTACCATACAGCGTGCGCAGCAAGGTACTTTTGCCGGCACCGGATTGGCCGTGAAGCACCAGGCACTCGCCGGCGTCGACGCTGAAGGCCAGGCCGTTCAGCACATTGAGCACCACACCGTGTTGCTGGTGCAGGGTGAAGGTTTTCGAGAGGTCGCGGACCTCGAGCAGCGTTGTCATCGGAGACACCTCAAGCGAAGCGCGAATCAGGGTTGCAGGACGGAGGACACCAGCAGTTGCGAGTAGGCGTCCTGGGGGTCGTCGAGGATTTGGTCGGTGAGCCCCGACTCCACCACTCGCGAGCGGCGCATCACCATCAAGCGGTCCGCCAGCAGGCGCGCCACGGCCAGGTCATGGGTGACGATCACCACCGCCAGGTCGAGTTCGCGCACCAGGCCGCGCAGCAGATCGAGCAGGCGTGCCTGCACCGACACGTCGAGACCGCCGGTGGGTTCGTCCATAAACACCAGGCGCGGCCCCGAGACCAGGTTGCGGGCAATCTGCAGGCGCTGTTGCATGCCGCCGGAGAAGGTCCGTGGCAGGTCGTCGATACGCAGCGGGTCGATCTCCACCTGGCTCAGCCAATCGATCCCGGCGGCACGCAGTTGCCCATAGTTGCGCACGCCCTGGGCCATCAGCCGCTCGCCGATATTGGCCCCGGCGGAGACGCCCATCCGCAGGCCATCGCGGGGGTTCTGTTCGACAAAGCCCCACTCGGTGCGCAGCAGGGTGCGGCGCTCGGCTTCACTGGCACTGTAGAGATCCAGCCAGTTGTCAGACTTATCACGGTAGGCAATTGCACCGCTGTCCGGCGGGCAACGTCCGCTGAGCAGTGACAGCAGGGTCGACTTGCCCGAACCGGATTCGCCGACGATACCCAGCACTTCGCCGGGATAGAGATCGAAGCTGACGTCCTGGCAGCCCTTCTCGGGACCATATAATTTGCCCAGGCCACGCACCTGCAGCAAGGGCTTGGCGCGTTCGTCCTGACGCGTCTGGAGGGCCGGGTTCAGTAAAGCGGCATTCATTGACCTTGCTCCTGTTCGCTGACGCGCTGGGCGCAGTAATCGGTGTCTGAGCAGACAAACTGCTGGGTGCCGGCATCGTCGACGATCAACTCGTCGAGAAACGAATCGTGGCTGGCACAAATCGCGCAGCTCTGCTCCCAACGCTGGATCTCGAAAGGGTGATCTTCGAAATCGAGGCTGCTCACCCGCGTGTAGGGCGGCACCGCGTACAGGCGCTTCTCGCGTCCGGCGCCGAACAGCATCAGGGCTGGGCTCATGTCGAGTTTCGGGTTGTCGAACTTGGGAATCGGCGACGGGTCCATCACGTAGCGCTCGTCGACCGTCACTGGGTAAGCGTAACTGGTGGCGATATGGCCAAAGGTGGCGATGTCCTCGTAGAGCTTGACGTGCATGACCCCGTAGTCGTTGAGGGCGTGCATGGTCCGCGTCTCGGTTTCCGAGGGCTCGATAAAACGCAGCGGTTCGGGGATCGGCACCTGGTAGACCATGATCTGGCCGGCCTGCAACGGTGTTTCCGGAATCCGGTGGCGGGTCTGGATTACCGTGGCGTGCGGCGTGCGTTCGGTGGTGGCGACACCGGCGGTGCGGGCGAAGAAACGGCGGATCGAGACGGCATTGGTGGTGTCGTCGGCGCCCTGGTCGATGACCTTGAGCACATCCTCGGCACCGAGAATCGCCGCCGTCAGTTGCATGCCGCCGGTGCCCCAGCCATAGGGCAGCGGCATTTCGCGGCCGCCGAACGGCACCTGGTAACCGGGAATTGCCACGGCCTTGAGCAGGCCGCGACGGATCATGCGTTTGGTCTGCTCGTCAAGGTAGGCGAAGTTGTAGGCTTCGTCGCGGATCGGGGTCTGGCCGTTCATCAACGGTTCTCCTCGGGGTGGCGCAATTTGCGGATCAGTTCCAGTTCGGACTGGAAATCGACGTAGTGCGGTAGCTTGAGGTGCGAGACGAAACCAGCGGCCTCGACGTTGTCACAGTGGGCCAGCACGAATTCCTCCTGCTGCGCCGGCGAAAGCACTTCTTCGTTGAATTCCTCGGCCCGCATCGAGCGGTCCACCAGGGCCATGCCCATCGCCTTGCGTTCGGCGTGGCCGAAGGCCAGGCCATAGCCGCGAGTAAACTGTGCCGGCTCGGTTTTCGAGCCGACGAACTGGTTGACCATTTCGCACTCGGTCACTTCGATGCTGCCGATGGCGATGGCAAAGCCCAGCTCCTCCGGTTCAATCCAAACCTCGACCTCACCGATACGGATCTCACCGGCAAAGGGGTGATTGCGCCCGTAGCCGCGTTGGGTCGAATAGCCCAGAGCCAACAGGAAACCTTCGTCGCCGCGGGCCAATGCCTGTAGGCGCTGAGCCCGGCTGGCCGGGTACTCCAGAGGTTCGCGGGTGATATCGTCGACCGCGGCACCCTGGTCGTTTTCGGACTTGATCAACCCTTCCTTCGCCAACAGCTCCAGCACCCGTGGGCACGGCGCCACGCTGGCGCCCTCTTCCACTTGCGGCCCCGGATGCTCGCCTTCGGCCAGCAGCGTAAAGTCCAACAAACGGTGGGTGTAGTCGAAGGTCGGCCCCAGCAACTGACCGCCCGGCACGTCCTTGAACGTCGCCGACAGCCGCCGGTTGAGCTGCATGTCCGAAGTATCGATGGGCAGGCTGTCGTTGAAGCGCGGCAGCGTCGTGCGATAGGCCCGCAGCAGGAAGATCGCTTCCACCAGGTCCCCCGCCGCCTGCTTGATCGCCAGCGCGGCCAGTTGTTCATCGTAGAGCGAACCCTCGGTCATCACCCGCGCCACCGCCAACGGCAGTTGCTGGCGTACCTGTTCAACCTCGAGCTCGGCGATGGCGGTGTCGCCACGGCGTTTTTTTGCCAGCAGGCGGTGGGCATTGTCGATGGCTTTCTCGCCACCCTTGACGGCTACATACATCAGGCAAGCTCCTCGGACAGGTGGCTGACACGGGTACTGCGCGGCAGGCCAAGCACATTGCCGCCCGCCAGAAAAAACACATCCAACCCAAGGGGAAACGCACCGTGGCGCTCGCGCTGGTGCCAGAAGTCCTCGACCAGCGGCAGGCTGACCCGCTGGTCGTCGCGGATGCCCGGACCGCGCCAAGTCACGGAGCGCCCGCTGTCTAGCTGGGGCAACTGAACCAGCAAGGTGCAAGACTGATCCGGATAACGTTCGTTGCCCAAGTCGAAGCCGGCGAGGTCATGCAGATCCTCGACCGCGAGCAGCGCGAAGCGTGCTCCTTCACGCTGGGTGGTCAGCGGACAGGCACAGTGAAAAGCCAGGTTGGCGCGAATCGCCGGGGTATCGAAGGACGGCGCCAACCACAGCGGCGTGTCGCCGTCGAGCAGCGCCAGGCACAGGGCGTAGGTGGCCGGGGCCAGGCCGTCCAGGCTCGTCAGCATCGGCAGGGCCTGGGCCACGCCAGGATTGGCCAACGCATCGAGGGCCGCGCGGAAACTGCGCTGGGCATCCAGCACCGGGTCGGCGAAGGCGCCTTGCAGAAGACTTGCATTCATCAATTTTCTCCTCGTACCAGGGTGAAAAACTCGACCTTGGTCGCGGCGGTGTCGGCCTCTTTCGCGGCCCGACGCAGGGCCTCGGCATGGGCCAGGGGTTCGATCAGTTCGCTGAGCCAGCGCGCCTGCTGGCTGCCTTGCAGGTGTGCATCGGCCAGCGCGGCCAGCTCGGCGTGCTGTTTGTCGCGTCCGGCCAGGTAGCTGTAACCGACTCGGCCATCGGCCAGGCGTACCACGCAGCGGGTGACGGTCATTTCGCCGACATTGAATGGCGCACCGGTACCGCCCATGCGGCCACGCACCAGGGTCATGCCGACTTCCGGGGCTCGAATCACTTGGTAATCGGTGTCGCGCAGGGCCGCTTCATGGGCGTGTAACTCCACGCCTTGGGCGCGGGCCAGCACGCCAATCCAACGTTGCCGTACAGCATGTGTTTGGGGAGCAGTCATCTTGAGGTTCTCCATCAGGTCACGACCTGGTACTGAAAGCGGTCCGAACGGCTGGTAGACAGCGCCAGCTCCACCGGTCGTCCAGCGGGGTCACGGGAAACGGTCAGCACCGTCAGCACCGGCATATGCCGGGGCATCAGCAATAGGCCAGCCTCGTCGCGGCTGGGCAGGCGCGCGCCGATCAGGCTAAAGGTGCGAGTCAGGGGCAGATCGCGGTCGGCGAAGAACTGACGCAGCGAACCGCCGTTGTAGGGAGCCAGCCAGCGGGCGCGGCTGGCGCAGTAGCGGTGGCGAATCAGGCTCACCGGTTGCTCGTCGAGCAGGCGCAGGGTTTGCAGCTCGATCAACGGTGCCTGCTCTTGCAGGTCCAAGTGGCGGGCGTCCTCACGACTCGCCGGGCAGTGCCGGCGGCGTAACAGCAGCGCCTGGACGCCGACGCCCTGGGCCGACAGCGACTGGCTGTAGGCGCTGTCCGCCGCCATCGGGTAGATCAGCGGGCGATCCAGCACTTGAGTGCCCTTACCCTGCAGGCGTAACAAGCAGCCCTCGGCCACCAGTTCGTCGATGGCGCGACGGATGGTGTGGCGGTTCACCGAGAAGCGCGAGGCCAACTGCACTTCGGGTGGCAGGTAGTCGCCCGCACGATAGCCGGACAACTCGCGACGCAGGGTGTCAGCCAGCTCGCGGTAGATCGGCTCTACTTGTCTAGACAATACCATGGCTAAAAAAAGCGCCGTCAGGCACCCTCTCCGATCAGATGAATTGTTTGCGCAGGCGTTGCGACAGGATGTCGATCACACTCACCACGAAGATGATCAGCAGCAGCACCGCGCACGTCTGGGTGAACTGGAAGGCGCGAATGTTTTCCCAGAGAATTACGCCAATCCCGCCGGCCCCGACCATCCCCACTACCGTCGCCGAGCGCACGTTGGACTCGAAGCGGTACAGCGCGTAGGAGATCCATAGCGGCATGACCTGTGGGATCACCCCGTAGATCACTTCCTGCAAGGCACTGGCGCCAGTGGCACGCACACCTTCCACCGGCCCTGGATCAATCGCTTCGACCGCTTCGGCGAACAGCTTGGCGAGAACCCCGGTGGTGCTGATCCACAGCGCCAGGACACCGGCGAACGGACCCAGGCCAACCGCCACCACAAACAACATGGCGAACACCATTTCGTTGATCGAACGGCACGAGTCCATGACCCGGCGCAGTGGCTGATGAATCCACCAGGGGGTGATGTTGTCGGCGCAGAGAATCCCCAACGGTACCGAGCAGATAATCGCCAACAGCGTGCCCCAGAGGGCGATATGCACGGTGACGATCATTTCCGTGAGGTAAGAGCGCCATTCGTGGAAGTCAGGTGGGAAGAAGTCAGCGGTGAAGGTGGCCATGTTTCCTGAATCGCGGTACAGCTGCAGGGGGTTCATTTCCGCGCCGTGCCAGGCCCAGGCGAGCATCGCCAGGAACAGACCCCAGCCGATGTAGCGGGTCCAGGAGCGTTTGCCAACAGCGTCGGCGTATACAGCGTGAGTGGTCATGAGCAGCTCTCTTCGACAACGGATGAGGCGGTACCCGGCCCCTCGGGGCCAGGTGGCTTAACCCTGTGAGTCAACCCGCGTTGGTGGCGGTTTTCTTGTCCAGCTCGGTGATGCGTTCTTGCAGCTTCGCCAGGTCGGCATCGAGGCCCTTGAGCTTGCTGGCTTTCTCTTGCTCACTCAGGGTGGTGCTGGCGCTGACTTCGGTGCGCTGCTTGAACAACTCAAGTTGGCGAATGGTCAGCAACTGGTCATCGCTGGATTTGAGGAACTTGCCCAACTGCATGTTATCCAGCACGGCCTTCTCTTGTGGGGTGTCGCCGTAGCTGGCGAAGAACGCACTGATCTTGGCTTTGTTGGCGTCCGAAAGGTTCTTGTTCCAGACCATCGGGTCGGCCGGGATCAGCGGCGAACGCCAGATTTCCTTGAGCATCGCCGACTTTTCCGGTTGGGTCACTTTCAGGCGGTCCCAGCTTTCGGTGTTGAAGGTCGCGACATCGAGCTGGCCCTTGGCGACGCTCAGGGCGTTCACTTCGTGGCTGGAGTTCAGGGTGCGTTTGAAAGCGGTGGCGGCGTCGACATGATTCTTGGCAAACACGTAGTAGCCGGGTACGAGGTAGCCGGAAGTGGAGTTAGGGTCACCATTGCCGAAGGTCAGGTCCTTGGCCTTCTTGAGCATGTCTTCGACTGAGTTGATCGGACTGTCCTTACGCACGATCAGCACGCTCCAGTAGCCGGGATTGCCGTTGGCGGCGGCGGTCTGGGCGAAGATTTGACCGTTGGAGCGGTCCACCGCCTCCATCGCCCCCTTGTTGCCGAGCCAGGCCACATCGACCTTGTTGAAGCGCATGCCCTGAATCAGGCCGGCATAGTCGGAAGCAAAGATGGCGTTGACTTTCAGGCCGGTCTTTTTCGACATGTCGTCAAGAAACGGCTGCCAGACACTCTTGAGGTTCTGCGAGGACTCGGTGGACATGAGACCGAAGTTGATGACGTTTTCTTCCGCCTGGGCGGTGCCCAGGGTAAAGCTGGCCAGCAAAGCGGCAGACGCAAGGACGCGACCGATACGGTTCAACATGAAATGGATTCCTGCAGGTGCGTTAAGGGTTCGAAAGATTGTCTGGATTTAGGCCAGGACCAGCCGGGGCGCGTTATCCATGCGCCGAGCCTGATCGGAAAACATCAGGCTGGTGTCCAGGTCGGCGCCGTACAGGCCGTTGAGCAGAGGCCCGTTCAGCTCTGAAGCCGCACCGTCGTAGTGGATCCGACCGCCCTTGAGCGCCACGGCGCGAGGGCAATAACGAACGGCGTAATCCACTTGATGCAGGGTCACCACCACGGTCTTGCCGTCGCGGCGATTGATGTCGGCGAGGATCTCCATGACCTTGCGCGCCGATTCCGGATCGAGGGAGGCAATCGGCTCGTCGGCCAGGATGACGTCCGCGCGCTGGGTCAGGGTGCGGGCGATGGCGACACGTTGCTGCTGGCCGCCGGACAGGGTCGAGGCGCGCTGACCGGCCAAGTCGAGCAGGCCGACACGCTCCAGGGATTCGTGGGCCCGATGTCGTTCCTCGGCGTTGAATAGAGCGAAATTGCCGCGAAAACGCGGCATGCGACCTAGGCAACCGAGCAGCACGTTGTCTAGAACACTCAGCCGATTAACAAGGTTGAACTGTTGGAAAATATAGCCGATGTCGGCCCGCAGGCGGCGCACATCGCCATTGAGCCGGCCGCTGGACTGAACGTCGCGACCCAGCACTTGAACCCGTCCTCCGTTATCGCGATCGCACACAGCGAGGCCGGCGAGATGGCGCAACAAAGTCGACTTGCCGGATCCGGAAGCGCCGATCAACGCGACCATCTCGCCGGTCTGGATGGACAGTTCGAGATCGACCAAGGCGGTCTTGCGCGAAAAGGTCTTGTTCAAACGATCGACATGGATGGCTGCGGTCATGGTCGCTCTCTGTCTGGTGGTAGAAGCCGTCCATGGCTGCATTGAGATGAGCAGACGTTAAAGCGCGCGTGTTGCGATCCCGCGAACGAGATATGACCGTAAAGTCACGGTTTGATGACGTTTGTGTTGATGTTTTTCCAAGAGCCGCGTAATTGCGGGGTCATCTTTAGTGGCCTGTACGGTGAGTTCGTTAGCTCAAGTTCGGATGCCACCCGTTCATGGCCAAGGCGCGGTGACGAGTCATAACCTGGCTATGGCAAGAAACAGCAACGCCGGCCAGGGGCCGGTGGCGCCGAAATTGACTCATAGAACTCACCACACAGGCCACTAACACCTCGGTAAGGTGCCTGCGATTATCCCGACGAGGCATACCAATGCCTCTGATAAACATAGCGGCGGGTACCGCCCGGCACAATGGTGCCTCGACTCAAGATGCCGAGCAGGATTGCGAGCCGTGTTTGCTCATCGCCTCTCACTTCACGGACCGCTCCACGCGCCTTAATGTCAGCCATTTCAATCTCTTATAGAGACCATTCCTACGCCGTGTAGTCAGGCCGTCCTCTTAATTCCCGGTCTTCGTTCATGGTCCGATGGGCGTCCCTGTTCGCACGGAACGCACCGGCATGACCGACACCTACTGGGCCGCCCGCGAAGGCGATGCCTTGCTGCACACCGCGCCGATGGCCGACCTCCTGGGCGGCGTGCTGGAAATCGCCGCCTCTGTCGCGGTCGGCACACTGGCCACCACGGCGGTTGTCGCGGCAACGGGCCTTACCGTCGCCACCGGTGGGCTGGGCTGCCTCGTACTCGGGAGTGCGGTGGGCATTGCGGTCGGCGTCGGCATGAACCAGACCGGCACCGACGAGGAGGTGAAGCAGTTCTGCGACTGGCTAAGCAATGCGCTGTT